>JBPFEE010000015.1:0-129909 GCA_051061095.1 Methylomicrobium sp.
TTCAGTGTCTTAGCTGGCATCAGAAGCGAGACAGAAGGCTTGATCTACAAGACAAGGTTGATCCTTAAGGGTACGCACAAGCTCTTTCTGTCTCAAGTCATGATAGCTAATCACGACCGGGATAAAGATACAAGGGTACGCGATGCGTACCCTACGATGAATCCGTTTATTGGAGGTTGGCTTGGCCGATTATCGCCGTTGTTATTTGCCGGGCGGGTCGTTTTTCTTTACCGTGGTGACGGAACGGCGGGCGGGCATTTTGGCGAATGATCGGGCGCGGAATTGTTTGCGGAAGGCAATTCGCGATTGTCGACTTCGCTGATTCCCAATCTCCAGATTGGGAACCCAGTTTTGGAAGCTCCAGCTTCCCGTGTAATGAAGGACTGGAAGCTGGAGCTTCCAAGACGGCATTCCCAAGCTGGAGATTGGGAACGAGCAAATGCAGCACCAAGGCGATGGTGATGATGGACGGGTGTATGACTTGTTTGAATTGTGGGGAGAGTAAGTGCGGGTAATCCCTTAGATAATTAAAAACAGCATTCATGTCTATTTATCATATTTTTGATAACTCTAAAAGGATAAGAACAAAATGTATGCAATCTTTATGGATGAGTCCGGTTACTCCTTTTCTTGGCAAAAAGACATGAATAATCAGCCTTATTTCGTCCAATCTGCGGTTTGCTTTCCTCTGAACCGTTTGGAGGAAGCTTACAACCATGTTCGTCTAAAGCTCGGAGATATCCGCTTGCCCGAATCGGCAGGCAAGTTGGGACGAGGCTTCGAACTTAAAGCCAAAGATATAGCAAGGGGTTACGGGTGGTGGGGAGACAAGCCAAAGGAGCGCGAGGTTGTGCGTAACCTTATGTTGGAGCTTCCGGCCCTATTCGGGGGGCGAGCATTCCTCCTAGTCATCGACAAGCACGAACTCCTTAACAAATATGGTGAAAAGGCGCGTGACCCTCAGGTCGTCGCCTTTCAGTACACCCTGGAGAGGATTCAATGGTTACTAGAGCGCGAAGAGCAGTATGCTATATGCATCTACGATCAAAACAAAAAAATTGACGATATTATCCATGGAGACGCCGCATCACTCGCTTTCAAGGGCAGCCAAGTCTTCTACTTTAGCAAGTCCTACGGACAGTTTGTCTCTTACTCTCATAAAGTTAAACGGGTAGTTGAGATGACGCTTGGCAACTCAGAGAATTCGTTAGGCCTGCAAGTCGCGGATTTTTACGCGACAATGGCATACCAATATTTCAAAGCGGGCCGCCCGTCTGAGTGTGGTTGGTGGAAGGTACTTCAGACTTCTTTGGACAGAAAGGACGGTAATCCGCAGGGTATTCTCCTGGGTTATGGATTGAAGGTCTTTCCAGATTCAGGAAAGGTAAGCACTGCGTACATTTTAGAGGCTTGAAAAGGACCGTAAGGCGGATTCGCGCCAGCAATCCGCCGGGAACGATCACAGTCTTCGAAATGGCGGATTGCTTTCGGCGAATCCGCCCTACGGCCTTATCCCGCCCTATTTTGCTACTTAAGTGATTTATACAATTCTAACGCCTTGCTCATCTTATCTGTCGCACCTTTTTTATCACCCTCATTTATTTTGATTTGCGCATCAATGATGCATTCGAAGGCCTTTTTGACGGTTTCCGGATTTCCCGTGACTTTCTGGGCTTCGGAGCGCGCAGCCTTTAAATGTTCGCTGGGCGGAACGAAATCATTATGCATAATTTCAACTTTAGCCTTTTCGAGATGCATTATGGCTTGATTTGGGCTGTGAACTGAACTTTTGGCTGTTTCTTCTGCATTAACGATAGCGCTGAATGAACTTAAAAAGAAAGCCAAAGATAAAATTAAAGTTGTGTTTTTGATGTTAATCATAAAATAATGCCTCTGTTGTAATTATCGGATGGTATTGGTAATAAATACATGAAAAATTAAACGCAACATCCAAATGCATGTATTTATACTCCAGCGCGTCATTTCGGCAGGTATTGCCGGACGGTATTTGTGTATAAAAGCATGATTTAAAAGTCATCATTACGAATTGCTCGTTAATTGCTTTGAATGATTTTGGTTATAATCTAAATACCTTTTAAACGGTACCATGGCTGAACTAAGCAAACAATTCGTATAAATACCTAATATGATCTAACACAATGAATAGCTTGCACAAAAACAGGGGCAGGTCTTGTATATTCATCTTCATATTGTATTTCAAGACCGGATCCCATTCTTCATGGCCCATTCTTCAAATACATGATGACTTGGCGTTGCTGCAAAAAAGGCTTGGACGAGTGGCTGGATGACTACAAGAATCATCGAACACATCAACCTAAAAAGAGCAGTTGAGCCGCCAAAAATCCGTTCGCCCTGAGCCCAGTCGAAGGACGAACGGATTTTTGGCGGTTCACCGAATGGGTGAACCAGTGGAATCCCGCTCATGCTTCGACAGAGCTCAGCACGAACGGGATTCCACTGGTTCAAATGCTCTTTTTAGGATCAAGGCAAAATATGCTGCGGACGAACGCCTGGCAACCTCGCCAGATGGCAACCGTCTGGGAAGAAAAATGTCGAAAGAAATATAAACCTGACAGATACTTCCAAATTTCCAGTGTCTGTTAAATTAGACGGCTACAACCGACATTGCTCCCAGATCCCTGCCTGTTCCAGCCGGCTGTAAAAAAACCATTGCTTTATAAATTGATGCGTAACCAAAGGAGGAAACCATGAAATTTATAACTCTGTTGATTCTAACGGGTCTCATGTTTTCTATGAACACGCCGGCAGAAGAGAAACTCTCTAAACTAAAGTTAAAGCTGTTCACGCCAACCCTATGGGCGCAGCAACCCAACTTTTTTGCGTGCAACTTAACCAACGTCAGTGATGATACCCGCACCATACAGGTGCGCATCATCAGCAACGGCGCCATTCTCGATGATAGCGGCGAGGTCCCTGTCGAACCCTTGCATACTGCAAATTATTATATTCCAGGCCTTCCTGATCGCGGCGGCCCTATATTCTGCGAGTTTACAGTTGAAGGCCCCAAAAAATGGTATCGGGGAGCGGCCAAGTTATTCCCGGCTGAAAATAATCCGACTACCGACCTTGTTGCCATTCCGGCTGAATAAACAACGCCGATATTTGGAAACATGCTCAAAACAGTTCATACGGGGCAACATGCCCAGTGCGGCGGATATAACCCAACAATTGACGGGCTGGATTGCAATGTGAGGTTTGCTGTCGCTAGCCCCCTTACATGACTGATTCGCTCGGACGACCTCAATGCAGCTGAGTTATTGCTTATGAAACTATGCACCTATTGGGCCGCCCTAATTTCGGCCAGCTATATCGCCAAAGCGCGGGCGGCAATCCCCACTGACTCCTTTTTAACCATTATCCATTCTCTTACGCTGGCTTTATTCGTTTCACTGGGTGCCGTATTTCCGGTTTGGGCGGACATACTGGCTCCCGGAGATTACCGGTTTGAGCTGGAAACCGGCGGGCAAAGCCGCAGTTATTGGGCACATGTGCCGCCCCGGTCTGTTGCGGTCCCCTACCCCGTAGTGATCAGCCTGCATGGAGGCGGGGGCAATGCCCGGCAGCACCGGCAAGCTAGCGGCATGGATGCGGCGGCCGACCGGGATGGCTATATCCCCGTCTATCCCAATGGCAGCGGGCGCCTGGCCGAACGGCTGCTGACCTGGAATGCAGGCAATTGTTGCGGCTATGCGCAAAAACAAGACGTTGACGATGTCGGCTTCATTTCGGCGCTGATCGACGATCTCAAACGCCGGGCAAACATCGATACGCGCCGCATTTATGTGAGCGGCCACTCCAATGGCGGCATGATGGCGCATCGCCTCGGCGAAGCGCTGCCGGAGCGCATTGCCGCCATTGCGTCGGTTGCCGGGGCTTATGTACCCTCGATGCGCAACGGACGGTCACTCCCGGTGCTGCATATTCACAGCGTTGACGATCCCCGCGCGCTTTATCACGGAGGACTGGGGCCGCCATTTCCGTTGACCGGCATGCGGGTGCTGCATCCGTCGGTCGATACGATGTTGTCTGCGTGGATACAGCGAAACGGATGCGATGGAACGGCAACCGAGATAGCCGTCAGAGAATCGGGCGGGCACACGGCCCGCTTGCTGGTTTATCCGCAGTGCCGCAATGAGGCCGAAGTGGCGCTTTGGAAACTGACCGGCGCAGGACACGGCTGGCCAGGCGCAAGCCCCAAGCTGGAAAGGCTGCTTGGGCCTCAAACCCGGGTGATCGATGCGAACACCGAAATTTGGCGGTTCTTCTCAAGGTTTGCGTTGCCCCGGTAAGTCGGTCTGGGGGATGCTGCCGGCATATTCGCCCTGCTTCGATGATTTTCTCTCGTGCCCATGCTCCTGCGTAGGAACATACGGGACTCTACGCTGGGAAAAGCCCAGAACCAAAGCCCGAGTATAGAGAAGGCGATTACTCCAAACGCTGGGGACGCTTCACCCAAAACTGGCTGGCTTTGGGCGGCACCGAACTACCGGTGACCGCATCGCGCCTGCGCTATCGGCGGCGCGGCATCTGGCAAAGCTTCCGCTCCTGCTCACGCTCCTTGCCTACATCCCTGTAGGCAACGGCGGTTTTGGGAACATGCGCTGCGCGACGAACGCGATTACCAAAACCACTTCGACTATCAGCATTTTAACCCGGTAAAACACGGACTGGTGAACAACGTATCGGGTTGGCCTTATTTCTCGTTTCATCATTGGGTCAAGCAGGGTTTTTATCCGCTGAATTGGGGATCGAAGGTCAAAGACCTGATTGGTCTCGATAACATTCAGGAAACTCTGAATAAGTTGATTCCATTCATGGTTCGACAAGCTCACCACGAACGGAATCAACAGCTTACCGTTCGTCTGTCCATAGACCACCCTTGTGGTGGAGCTCGTCGAAGGACTTAATCATAGTTTCCTTCATGATGTAGGTGAATGAAGAATTACGCCGTAGGATACGCACCGCGTACCATTTTCCAAATATTCCGTTGAATCAGGTTTCAAAAGGTACGCGATGCGTATCCTACGCCAAACCATCGCAGACGTTAGGATATAATGAGGGCGGCGCTACAAATACCCTCATTCGCGATCATAACCCTGTGGCAAAACCGAAAAAAACAAAATCAAAACCTGAAGGCAACTCCGGACGCAAAGGCTTGGCAATGGATTCTTTTTGCGCCTGGGATGGCGACATCCTGGTGCTGAACATTCTCGGCACGCCCAGCGCAAACAAGGATGCCATCGGCAAGCCTAAAGGCCACCAGCTCAAAGTGAGCGTTACCGCCGCGCCGGTTGGAGGCAGAGCCACCGATCATATGGTTCGGTTCCTGGCAAAAGAATTCGGGGTCACGGTCAATGATATCGAAGTCGTGTTCGGGCGATTCAATGTGAATAAGCAGCTACGTATCAAATCGCCCGAACGCCTGCCCTCCGTCATCAATAAGCATTTATCCAAAGAATCAATAGCATGAACGGATTGATACGGTCTTTTTCCTTATTTTGATTCTCCACGGCAACTGCTTCGGCGTTGCTCTATCAGAAAACTTACGGCCCTTAAATTAATGGCGGCGGTATTGGCACGAGGCCATGATAATCAATCGCGAAGTCTGCCCCCAATGCACCGCGATATGTGGGCGATGACGAATGGGCGAGAATTGTGTCAATCTACTGTAGAGTATGGGTATGAGCTAGTGATATACTGTAGTAATATAAATTACTACATTTATCTAGTTAGCTTTATGGCGCTAGATTATTGTATTCTTAAAACGGAGAAGAATATGATCGAAAACATCGAAGAAGTTAAAAATCAGCTGAAAGAACTTTCAGACGTCATCAATGCTTTTACATCCGAAGCCGTACAACTCCGTATTATCGATTTGGTTTTTGATGCCTCGCAGAAGCAAGATTTAGTCAGCAAGGTAAAACACGAGCAAGAGTCTGCTACTCCTCATCTGAAAAGAAAAAGAATCAAATCGAAAGTTAGATCATTCCCGACCGACAGAGCGGCCAATGGGGAAGGACCAGTGTCCACCCTCGCCAAACTTACCGAAAGCGCATTCTTCGATCAACCGCAGTCGATCAAATCGATTATTGAATATTGTGAAGTCAATTTGTCCAAAAAAATCAAGCAAAGCGATATTTCGGGCAGACTGGCCAAGATGGTCAAAGAAGGCACCTTAAAGCGGGAAAAAAACTTGAGCGGCCAATACGAATACAGTAAACCATAAATTTTCGGTAGGGTACGCTCGACTGCAGGGATGCAGGAGGTACGACCCCACGGATGGGGGAGGTAGATCGCATCGGGAACAAGCGATCGAGAGCAATGCAGGAGCAATTGCCGAGTGCGTACCTATTCGAAGCGATTTCGATAAATCTCGAAGTGATTTCGCTAAATCAGCCCCAAAAGGTACGCGCAGCGTACCCTACACTGATCACATCCCCTTGCAAACTGCTTCATGCATTTGCCGGGAATCCGCGACGGTCAGCTCCCTCCTTTCACCCTGGATTTCAAGTGTTCTGCAAGACGTTTCATGGCCGCAGAAGCATCATCTGCCGAGAGATGGACGTTGATAATGCTGGGCATGGCAAGATTGTTCAGAGATTGAATGAGCGCCTCTTCAAAGGCTTCTTCCGTCGCGGCATCGTATCCTTTCAAAGGACCAAAAACTTCACCTAGCCGGTCGAACCTCCAGCCGCTGATATCATTGAAAGGGCCTTCCAGGATGCCCCGTTCGGTACTATAACCGGAATTGTTAAACACCACCACGATCGGATTCAGGCCCCGATACGCATGCGTCGAAAGTTCGGTGCCGGTCATTTGAAACGCGCCGTCCCCGACCAGAATGAGCAAACGATGGTCGGGCCGGGCAATTTGCGCGCCCAGTGCGGCAGGCACGGCAAAACCCATCGTGGTATAGAATGCCGAAGCCAAAAATTCGCTCTGCTCATGCACCTGTAAATCGATCGCCGCAAACAGGCAATCGCCTACATCGCAAACCACGATCATGTCGGGACTAAGCGCCCGGTTGAGCCGGCCGATCAACCTGGCAATAGTGATCGCCCGATTCGGCTCGGGAAAGCCGCCGGCTTCACTGGCTGCTGGCGTTAACGAGAACCCTTCGCCACGCGCTTCGACCGACCCTGCCAAGGCCGTTAAAAAATCGGCCAAGGCGACGCGAGGATAGCGGTGGGCGCTGATCACAACCTCATTCAGAGCGGCGCGTATCATGTGATGGGGATTCAGCTTGGCGGTATAGATGCCGGTATCGATATCATTCAACGTCACGCCCAGCATGAGGAGTAAATCCGATTGCTCGACCATGTAGCGGGCATTCTCCGAACTCATCGCGCCTTCATAAATGCCGAGATAAGCCGGGTGCCGCTCGGCGAAAACCGATTTACCCGTCAACGTGGCTACGACCGGCAAGTGCGCGCGTTCGACGAGTTTGACCAATGCCCCCTGAAGACCGCGCCGGTGCAGCTCAACGCCCGCTATGACCATTGGCGCAACCGACCTGTCCATAAGCGCCAGGGTTTCCGCGACCGCTTCCGACAAGGCGGTTTCATCGCTGGCGAACGGTTCCGCCGCCTCGGCCGGCATCGGATAGCCTTTAGCCATGACCAGATCGCGGGGAATTTCTATATAGGCCGGTTTACATAACCGGCGAGCCGTTGCGATCGCCCGGTCTATCTGCCGAAATGCAATCACAGGATCATTAAGCACTTCTGCAGCGCAGGTGATGCGTTCGAAAATTTCGCGCTGGAACGTGAAAGGACCGAACCGGTGATGAAGCAAGGGATCGTCTCTCTGTTCGCGTACGCCGGGAGCTCCGCTGATGACTATCACCGGCGAGGACTCCGCATAGGCGCCCGCCACGGCATTGACCGTATTCAGCGCCCCCACGCCGTAAGTCACTGCCACCGCCCCCATTCCCAGGCAGCGCGCATACCCGTCGGCCGCAAAAGCGGCGGTATCTTCCCGCGTGGTGCCGATATATTGAAGGGGGCTTTTGATCATCTGATCATAAAAGCCGAGAATGTAATCCCCGGGAACGCCGAAGATATGCTTAACCCCCGCCTCATGGAGGCGTTTTAGAAGGTATTGTCCGATAGTATCGAAATTAGCTGCGCTCATGATGATTTTCCTCCGGAATACGCCGTTTGACCCGCCGGAAGCGCTTGTAGTGCCCGCAAAGCTGGAAGGTGCGGCATGGGATTGAACAAAAGCTATCTGTCGATGACAAAAATATCGTTAACCCTTAAACGCACACACGCCGGCTTTGTCAAATAAGCGGCTTTTCAATACAATCGCTCGAATTCATAAGGAGTTGATTAATTTTATGAACATCAAAACGAAAACAACGAAAAAATCCCTTGTTGTCATCGCATTGGTCCTCTTCGTTGCCGGATGCCAGTTTCAAAAGCCGGACTATGTCCAAATGATATCTCCGGCAACATTGAACCGAACCATGCAGAACGAGGATATTTTCCTGGTGGATGTGCACACGCCCGAGCAGCGGCATATCAAAGGCACCGACCTTTTCATTCCTTACAACGACATCGCGAAATACCGGGAGAAACTGCCCGAGGATAAAAATACGGCGATTTATCTTTATTGCGAAGGCGGTCCGATGGGAAATGCGGCGGCAAGGTCTCTTTATGAATTGGGATACCGCAATCTGTTCAATCTGGAGGGCGGGGCGAAGGCATGGAAAAAAGAAGGGCTTGATTTTGAATGACAGGAACGTCATTCATAGAGACAATCGCTCAAATCGGGAAGTTTGCTCCAGTCCACCTCGCCTCGATTTTCGGCGCCCTGCCCTTTAGCGGTGCCCGTTTCCAGTTGATGCTGATGAAAGGCGCGGAATGACTTGTCGAAATCCGCATTCAAAAAACTGCCGGCCAATTGGGCGCAGGCGCAATAAAGCGCCGAATAATCTTTGGGCCGGCCGGATGAGCAGGCATTGATCCGGTCGGTTATGAGCCGCATCAGCGATAATACCGAGCCATCGTGCCGCCAAATTACCGGCTGAACGTCCACTTCGCCTCCTTGCGCCGCGATTGCGTTCAGGGCCAGATAAGCCAAGCCGGTCAACCGGGTTAAAATCACCGCCATATCGCCCTGCACGATCGCCAGCAATACCTGCTTGCCGCCTTCCATCAGCCAGGACTGACGCAAGACCATAGCCATGTCGGAGAGATGGTCGGCTCCTGCCGGAAAATCAAATTTCTCCCGGAATTCTCCGACTAACTGTAAATGTTTGTTCATGACCGCATCCTATTGTGAGAGCTTTTTGCCGCCGAGAACCGATCAATTAAAGCTTGTCCGGCATGTTCATGATGCACCAATTTACGACCGATAGCGCCGGAAGTTGGTTCATTTAAGGAGACTGGGGCGATTGATCCTGGAAAACCTGATCCTCGGTCAGGTAGAAATGATTCAGAACGCCGATCGAACGGATATGCTTATTGCCGATTGCCGTATCGTAAGTGCTGAATAAAATATAATCCTTTCGCAACGTTTGCTGGGTCAGCATTTTGGCGGCAAAACCGCCTAAAACAGAGCCTATCATCCCTTCGAGCGGATTTTCGGCCTTCCCGGTTTTTTCGAGAATGCGCTGATTGATGAATTGGTCATAACCGTCCATTTTCGGATTGGTATAGGCCAGAAAACCCAAGCCAGCGATCAGAATCAGGGTGGAGATCAGCAATTTCATGAGTATCTCGCTAAAAAGGCGGGCGGCGAACCGATTAATCGTTTGCCGCCCCCGGCACGGATTGAAAAGATGAGGCTTATGTAAACACGCCGGCCGGAAACTGCATGGTCATGCAGTGCAGACTGCCGTATTGATGCACCAGAGGACGGCACGGAGTCGGAATGATCTTGCGATCGGGAAAACAGCCGGCCAGCCGTTCCAGCGCGACCGCATCCAGCGGGTCGTCGTAGACCGGCGCCATTACCGCCTGATTGATGATCAGGAAGTTTGAATAATTGGCCGGCAATTGGCGGCCTTCTTCGTCGAATATCGCTTTCGGCAACGGCAGCGGAACCAGGTGATACGGCTTGTTCGCGCGCGTGCGCAGGGCCTGAAGCTGGTTTTCCATGTTCTTCAGGCTGTCGTATTGCGGATTGGTCTCGTCGTCGGAGGCGGTATAAGCGATCGTGTTGGCATTGCAAAAACGCGCCAGCGTGTCGATATGGGCGTCGGTATCGTCGCCGGGCAGATTCGGCTGATCGATCCAGATCACGCGCGAAGCGCCGAAGCTCAAGCCGAGTTGCCGCTCGATTTCGTGTTTCGTCAGCCCTTTGTTGCGGTTCGGGTTCAACAGGCATTGGCGCGTGGTCATGATCGTGTCCTTGCCGTCGCTTTCGACGCTGCCGCCTTCAAGGATGAAATCGACGTCGCGGCTTTTCACGCCGTGAAACAAAGCGGCCGCCAGCAAGTTGCGGTTCAGCGCATTGTCGTCGTCGTGCGCGTATTTTCCGCCCCAGCCGTTGAAGCGCAGATTCAGCAGCACCGGCATGCCCTCTTCCTCGACGGTCAGGAAGACCGTATCTCGCACCCAGATGTCGTTGACCTTCGCATGGATGAAGACGATATTGCGGTTGTGTTCGATCAGGCCGCGAATCCGGCTTTCATGAACCTCGTCGCGGCAGACGATGAACAGCCTTTCATATTGGCTGATCGTTTCGGCGATGAAGCGGTAGGAGGTCTCGACCTCGTCGAGATGGATGAAATCGCCGGTCTCGTGCGGCCAGGCGATCAAAACGGTGGATTGGGGTTCCCATTCGGCTGGAAATCGGATCATTCTATTGGGTTTCCTAAGGTTAGCATTTCCCTGGCATGCGCCAGAGTGTTCTCGGTGATATTGACGCCGCCCAGCATGCGGGCGACCTCCAGCACGCGTTCTTCGTCTTCGAGCACGCGCACGGTCGATGACGTGATGTCGGCCTGCTGGTTTTTCGCCACGAATAGATGATGATGCGCCTGCGCGGCGACCTGCGGCAGATGCGTCACGCACATCACCTGACGGTTTTGGCTCAGGCTTCTGAGCTTCTGGCCGACGATTTCGGCGATGCCTCCGCCGATGCCGGAATCGACTTCGTCGAAGATCATCGTCGGCGTGGTCTTGTCGCTCGACGTCGTGACCTGAATCGCCAGACTGATCCGCGCAAGCTCGCCGCCGGAGGCGACCTTCGCCAAGGGCTTCGGCGGCATGCCGGGATTGGCGCTGACCAGAAACTCGATCTTGTCGAGCCCGTTCGTTTTCGGTTCGCCGCTGTCAAGAGCGGTCAGTTCGACCCGGAATTCGCCTTGCGGCATGCCGAGTTCCTTGATCATCGCCGAAATCTGCTGCCCGAGCCGGGCAGCGGCCTCCTGGCGTTTCTTAGTCAGTTCGACCGCCAGTTGACGGTATTGTTCGAGAGATTTCGCAACTTCCGTTTCGAGCGAGCCGATGCGTTCTTCGCTGTGCGTCAGATTGTCGAGCTCGTGCGCAAGTTTTTGCGCCAGCTCCGGCAAATCCTCGGGCGCGACATGGTGCTTCCGGCTCAGGCTCTGAATCATGCCGATCTGGTTCTCGAGGTCCTCCAGCCGTTTCGGATCGGCTTCCTGCAACTCAAGGAAACGGCGCAGCTCCAGGGCGGCCTCCTCGATCTGAATCTGCGCCTCCGACAGCAGCGAGCACACACTGTTCAGTTCCGGCGCGAAGCGGGCCAGGTGATTCAATTCGTTCACACAGTGGCCGAGCATCCGAAGCACCGACATCTGATCGTTTTCATACAACACGTCGATCTGCTGCTGGCCGCTGCTCAGAATCTGGCCGAGATTGGCCAGCTTGCTGTGTTCGTCGGACAAGGCCTGATAATCGAAATGCGCCAGATCGAGCTGCGTCAGCTCCTCCAGCTGATAGCGCAGCAGTTCTTCGCGCTCGCTGTGGTCGAGGCTGGCTTTCTTCAAGGCGGCGAGTTCCCGGTGCGCCTGATGCCATTGCTTGTAGCAGGCGTTCAGCTTGTCCAGCAAGGACTGATTTTTCGCGAACGCATCGAGCAGACGGCGTTGTTCGTCCGCGCCGAGCAGCGTCAGATGCGCGTGCTGGCCGTGGATTTCGACCAGTTTTTCGCTGAGTTCCTGAAGCGATTGCAGGGTAACCGGACGATTGTTGATGTACGCCTTCGATCGGCCGTCGTCGTTCACGATGCGGCGGATCAGGCAATGATCGCCGTCGTCGAGCTCGTTCTCGATCAGCCAGTCGCGCGCAAGCGGCGCATCGTGCAAGCCGAATTCGAGGTTAATTTCGGCGCGCTTCGCCTCCGGACGCACATAGCCGGAATCGGCGCGGTCGCCGAGCGCGAGCCCGAGCGCGGTCAGCAGAATCGATTTGCCGGCGCCGGTTTCGCCGGTCAGCACCGACATGCCCTGAGCCAGATCCAGATCGAGGCTTTTGACGACAGCCAGATCGATAATATTCAAATTCAACAGCATCGCGCCCTCATCCGTTGCTCCAGTTCAGTTTTTCGCGGAGGACATGAAAAAAATCATGATCTTCCGGGTGCAGAATTCTAATCGGTTTGGGGTCTTTGTTGATCAGTATCTTGTCGCTGATCAATACGTCCGGAATTTGCAGCTGATCGCAAGTGACCAGCGCGTTGATCTGTTTGTTCTGGCAAAAACTCAGCTCGATCTCGGCGCTGTCGCTGATCACAATCGGCCGGTTCGACATTGTGTGCGGATTCAGCGGCACCAGCACCAATGCGTTCAGCGCCGGCGACAGAATCGGCCCGCCGGCGGACAGCGCGTAAGCGGTCGAACCGGTCGGCGTCGAAACGATCAGGCCGTCGGAGCGCTGCGAATTCAGGAAGACGCCGTCGATCTGGGTGACGATCTCGATCATGCTCGGCGTGACCCAGCGGTGCACAGCGACTTCGTTCAGCGCGGTTTGTTCGTGGATGACATTGCCGTCGCGAATGATTTTGGCGCGCAGAAAATAACGTTCTTCGGCTTTATAGCGGCCTTCCAGGATCGCATGCAGGCGGCCCGGCAATTCGTCCGGCGAGATATCGACCAAAAACCCCAATCTGCCAAGATTGATCCCGATCAACGGAATATCGTAATTGGCGATCGCGCGCGCAGCGGCCAGAAAGGTGCCGTCGCCGCCGACCGCTATCACCAGATCGCAATATTGGCCCAAAGTCTCCGGCGATGAGGCTTTGACCGTTTTATTATCCATGCATTCCACGCTGTCCGTCGCCACGATCACTTGATAGCCGGTGTTTGTCAGATGATCGTGTAGCAGCGACAAGGTGTTCGCAATGCTGGGATCGCTGGGTTTGCCGATGATGCCGATGGTATTGAAAGGAGTCCGCATGGCTGGAATTAGGCCGGTAAAGCCCGCGATTATACAAAAAAATCGCTGCTGCATTATCGTTATTACGGGCCTGCAATCGAGTTTATTCGATAAGCGCGACCTATTTCCCATCGTTCTGCACGGAAATTGGTAATACATTGCTCAAATCGTTTTGAATAGCCCAGTTGACAATAACCTGTCTTGCTGCTAATTTGGTCTGTTGGCACTCGTATTAATAGAGTGCTAAAACGATTTCTGTTAGAGGTTAGTGTGAGTCATCCGCATCCATTAAATGAACGTTCGCTGCAATTATTGAAAACGCTGATTGAGCGTTATATCAGTGATGGGCAGCCGGTCGGATCGCGCGTGCTTTCGAAAGATTCCGATTTGAAACTGAGCCCGGCCACGATTCGCAATGTAATGGCCGATCTCGAGGATTTGGGGCTGATCCATTCGCCGCATACCTCCGCCGGCCGGGTGCCGACGGTCAGCGGTTACCGGCTTTTCGTCGACAGCCTGTTGACGATCAAGCCGCTGGAGCTTCAGGAAATGAGCCGCCTGCAGGGAGGCCTGTCAAAAATCGAGGATACCAGCCAGGCGCTCGGCGTGGCTTCGCGGTTGCTTTCCGAGTTGTCGCAGATGGCCGGCGTGGTCACCTTGCCGAAACGCGAAATGCTGTTTCTGCGCCATGTCGAATTTCTGCCGTTATCCCATTCGCGGGTGCTGGTCATTTTCGTGACCAACGAGCAGGAAGTGCATAACAAGATCATTCATACTTCGCGCCTGTTCAGCCCGGCCGAATTGCAGCAGGCGGCCAATTATCTGAACTCGGTGTATTCCGGCCGCAGTCTGGCATCGGTGCGCGATGCGGTGTTAAAAGAATTGCAGGATGACCGCGAACAGATGAATCAATTGATGCTCGATGCGATCAAGATGGCGCAGCTGGCGTTCGAACCGGACGATAACAAGGAAGATTTCGTACTGAGCGGCGAAACCAATTTGATGGGTTTTTCCGAGCTGTCCGACCGCGACCGGCTCCGAAGCCTGTTCGAGGCGTTCAGCCAGAAGCAGAGCGTGATCCATTTGCTCGATCAGTGTATGAAAGCCGACGGCGTGCAGATTTTTATCGGCGAAGAATCCGGCTATCAGGCATTCGATCATTGCAGCCTGGTGACGTCGTCCTACTCGGTCAGCGACGAAGTGGTGGGGGTACTCGGCGTGATCGGGCCGACGCGGATGGCTTACGAAAAAATCATTCCCTATGTCGATATCACCGCAAAATTATTGGGCGCCGCCTTGAATCCGAAATCTGCATCCCCATCATAGCCCCTATGATGATTTCGGGTGCCCGAACCGGGTGCGTCTCCAATTTTTTTTGCAGGAATTTATGAATGAGTAACGAACAGGAAAACATCGAAGCCCAAGTAAAAACCGAGGCCCAGCCAAATACAGAAAATCAGGCAGCGACTGAAACTGCACAGGCAACCGAAGCGCCGGCCACCGAACTGGCCGAGCAGGAGCCGACGATAGAACAATTGCAGGCCAAACTGGCTGAGGCCGAGCAAAAAGCGCAGGAAAACTGGGACAAGGCGGTCAGAACGGTCGCCGAAATGGATAATCTTCGTAAGAGAACGCAACGCGATCTCGAAAGCGCGCACAAATTCGCGCTTGAGAATTTCGCGAAAGCCTTGTTGCCGGTGCTGGACAGTCTCGTACTCGGCCTGCAGGCCGCGAACGGCGACAGCCCGGAAGTGCAAAAATTCCGCGAAGGCAACGAACTGACCTTAAAACAGTTCGAATCGGTGTTCGACAAATTCAATATCGAAGCAATCGATCCGCTCGGACAACCTTTCAATGCGGAACAGCATCAGGCGATGATGATGCAGGAAATCGAAGGCGCCGTGCCCAACACCGTCGTGAATGTCTTCCAAAAAGGCTACATGCTGAACGGACGCCTGCTCCGGCCGGCGATGGTGGTAGTCGCGAAAGCGCCGCAAAAACCGTCCGGAGACGCCCCGATTATCGATGAACAGGCTTGAACTCGTATAAACAGGCCCCATATTGCAAATCAACGTTAACCATTTAAACAAATTCAAGTCTGGAGCATTCAATGGCTAAAATTATCGGTATAGATTTAGGTACGACCAACTCTTGCGTCGCGGTACTCGAAAACGGCGTCGCGAAAGTGATCGAAAACAGTGAAGGCGCGCGCACGACGCCGTCGATCATCGCCTTCACCAGTGACGACGAAGTGTTGGTCGGCCAGTCCGCCAAACGTCAAGCGGTCACCAATCCGAAAAACACCCTGTTCGCGATCAAGCGTCTGATCGGCCGCCGCTTCAAGGACGATGTCGTGCAAAAAGACATCAAAATGGTGCCGTATAAGATCGTCGAAGCCGAAAACGGCGACGCCTGGGTCGAGGTGCACGGCAAGAAAATGGCGGCGCCGGAAATTTCAGCCCGCGTATTGATGAAGCTGAAAAAAGACGCCGAAGCGTATCTGGGCGAAGAAGTGAAAGAAGCGGTGATCACCGTACCTGCGTATTTCAACGACTCGCAGCGTCAGGCGACCAAGGACGCCGGCCGTATCGCGGGACTCGAAGTCAAGCGGATCATCAACGAGCCGACGGCTTCCGCACTGGCGTTCGGCATGGATAAACCGAAAGGCGATACCAAAATTGCGGTGTATGACCTCGGCGGCGGCACGTTCGATATTTCGATCATCGAAATCGCCGAAATCGAAGGCGAGCACCAGTTCGAAGTCTTGTCGACCAACGGCGACACTTTCCTCGGCGGCGAAGATTTCGACGCGCGCATCATCGAATACCTGGCAACCGAATTCAAGAAAGAAAGCGGCGTCGATCTGCATAACGACCCGCTGGCTTTGCAGCGCCTGAAAGAAGCGGCGGAAAAAGCCAAGATCGAATTGTCTTCGACCCAGCAAACCGATGTGAATCTGCCGTATATTACGGCCGATGCGAGCGGTCCGAAACACTTGAACGTGAAGCTGACCCGTGCGAAACTCGAATCACTGGTCGAGGAGTTGATCCTGAAAACCAAAGCCCCTTGCGAAATCGCATTGAAAGACGCCGGCTTGAAAGCATCCGAAATCCATGATGTGATCCTGGTCGGCGGCCAGACCCGGATGCCGAAGGTTCAGGAAATGGTCAAATCCATTTTCGGCAAGGAGCCGCGCAAAGACGTAAACCCTGACGAAGCGGTGGCTCTGGGGGCTGCGATCCAGGCCGGCGTGCTCGGCGGCGAAGTCAAGGACGTACTGCTGCTCGACGTGATTCCGTTGTCCTTGGGTATCGAAACCCTCGGCGGTGTGATGACCAAACTGATCGAGAAGAACACCACGATTCCGACCAATGCCTCGCAGGTGTTCTCGACCGCCGACGACAACCAGACTGCGGTGACCGTGCATGTGTTGCAGGGCGAGCGTGAAGTCGCCTCCGCGAATAAATCGCTGGGCCGTTTCGATCTGACCGATATTCCGCCGGCGCCGCGCGGCATTCCGCAAATCGAAGTGTCCTTCGACATCGATGCGAACGGTATTTTGAACGTATCGGCCAAGGACAAGGCGACCGGCAAGAAGCAATCGATCGTGATCAAGGCTTCCAGCGGTCTGTCCGACGCCGAAGTCGAACGTATGGTCAAAGACGCCGAAGCGCATGCCGAGGAAGATCGTAAACTGACCGAACTGGTCGGCGCGCGCAATCATGCGGATAGCCTGATGCATGCGACCGAAAAATCGGTCAAGGAACTGGGCGACCAGGTCGGCAGCGACGAAAAAGCTGCGATCGAAAAGGCGATCGAAGAACTGAAGCAGGCGTGCAAAGGCGACAGCAAGTCCGAGATCGAGAGCAAAACCAACGATCTGACCGAACTGTCGGGCAAACTGGCCGAGCGCGTCTATGCGCAAAAATCGTCTTCCGAAGGCGGCGAACACGCCGGCGCGCATTCCGCTTCGAGCCATGCGGCCGATGACAGCGTCGTCGATGCAGAGTTTGAAGAAGTCAAGGACGATAAGAAAGGCTAAAACTTTGTAGGGTGGGCGGCGTTTTTTCCGCCCACCGATTTCATCCGCAAAACGGTGGGCAAACGGTGGAGCTGTTTGCCCACCCTACATTTTCCTTGCAGGAACAGGCATCCGGCTGTTCCTGCATATTTGTTTAAAGCCACTTAATAACAACACATGGCAAAAGAAGATTATTACAAGCTTCTCGGTGTGGACAAAAACGCCAGCGACGAAGAGATCAAGAAAAGCTACCGCAGACTGGCGATGAAATATCATCCCGATCGCAACAAGGATGACTCCGAGAAAGCGGAAGCCAAATTCAAGCAGATCAAAGAAGCTTACGAAGTGTTGTCCGATGCGAAAAAACGCGCGGCCTACGATCAGTTCGGTCATGCCGGCGTCGATTCGTCGATGGGCGGCGGCCGCTACGGCGGCTTCGGCGCGGAGAGCTTCAGCGACGTATTCGGCGACATGTTCGGGGATATTTTCGGCGGCGGCCGCCAACGCGGCGGCGCACAGCGCGGTTCCGACCTGCGCTATAACCTGGAGTTGACGCTCGAAGAAGCGGTAGCCGGCACCGAGGCGAAGATTCGTGTGCAAGTGTTGGTCGCCTGTAGCGAATGTTCCGGCACCGGTGCAAGGAAAGGCACGTCGCCGGTAATTTGCTCGACCTGCCACGGTCATGGCCAGGTCCGGATGCAGCAAGGTTTCTTTGCGGTGCAGCAAACCTGCCCCACCTGCCGCGGCACCGGCAAGCAAATCAAGGATCCCTGCGGCAAATGTTACGGACAGGGACGCGTGCAGGATACCAAAACGCTATCGGCCAAGATTCCGGCCGGCGTCGATACCGGCGACCGGATCCGCCTGTCCGGCGAAGGCGAGGCCGGCGAGCACGGCGGACCAGCGGGCGATTTGTATGTGCAGATTCAGGTAAAGGATCATCCGATTTTTACCCGCGACGGCGCGAATCTGTATTGCGAAGTGCCGATCAGCTTCCCGACCGCCTGTCTCGGCGGCGAACTGGAAGTACCAACCCTCGACGGCAAGGTCAGCCTGAAAATTCCGCCCGAAACGCAAACCGGCAAGCTGTTCCGCTTGCGCGGCAAAGGCGTAAAGCCGGTGCGCGGCGGCCCGGTCGGCGATTTGTTATGCCGGGTGCAGGTTGAAACACCGGTGCATCTGACCAAGGAGCAAAAAGAGCTGATAGCGCAACTGAATGAATCATTGCTGGGCGGCGGTAAGCATCACAGCCCGCAGGAGCATTCGTTCATGGACGGCGTGAAAAATTTTTTCGATAAATTGACAGGATGAGCGAAATGCTTCGAATTGCAGTCGCGGGCGTTTCCGGCCGCATGGGATCTTGTTTGGTCAAGGCCGCCGATGCCGCCCCTCATGCGGAATTTACCGCCGCGATATCGCGTCCCGGCAGCCTGACGGTCGGCAAGGACGCCGGCGAATTGGCCGGACTGGGCCCGATCGGCGTGCATGTGGTGGACGACCTGTCCGGGATGCTCGATCAATTCGATCTGTTGATCGATTTTACCCGTCCCGATACCTCGATGACGCTGATCGAACAATGCCGCGCGGCCGGTAAAAAGATCGTAATCGGCACGACCGGCTATACGCCGGAGCAAAAGCACACGATCGAACTGGCCGCCCAGGATATCGCCATCGTATTGTCGCCGAATATGAGCGTCGGCGTGAATCTTTCGCTGAAACTGCTCGAAATGACTGCCCGGGTGATGGGCGACGACAGCGACATCGAAATCGTCGAAGCGCATCACCGCCACAAGGTCGATGCCCCGTCCGGCACTGCGCTAAGAATGGGCGAAGTGATAGCGGCGGCGCTGGACCGCGACTTGAAAGATTGCGCGGTCTACGGACGCGAAGGTCATACCGGCGCGCGCGACCGCAAAACGATCGGTTTTTCGACGATCCGCGCGGGCGACATCGTCGGCGACCACACCGTAATGTTTGCGGACGACGGCGAACGCGTCGAAATAACCCACAAGGCGACCAGCCGGATGACTTTTGCGAACGGCGCGGTGCGGGCGGCGTTGTGGCTGAAAGACAAGCCGAACGGCCTGTACGACATGCAGGACGTATTGGGCTTGAAGGCGCTCGGCTGAAGCCGAAAATTGTTCTTTTGCGAGCGATGCCGCGATATCGCATCGGCAGTCACTGATTTTTCGTTGCCGAGATCGGAATTACCGTCCCTTTTTCAGCAGCGAAAAATATTTTCGCCCGGCCAGCGTCGATTTCTCTCGACGCCCCCTTCCCGCCTCTTTTCAATACCATCCACAATAGTTGGAAGAATAGTGTAGGCTACGCTGTGCGTACCATCGCCAAAATTTTTCACTTTTGCCAGAGCCCTTACATGCAGGTACGCACAGCGTATCTACCTGACTTCTGCCAAAATTCAGGTTATGATTTCGAATAAAGGATAAATATTCCAAGTGGTGAAAAAGCATGAAAATGACGCATCGGCTCACTCCATTTCTACTGCTTTTGGCGATTATCACACTCAGTTTTGAAGCGAGCGCCGGTCCCGGCCAACAGGGCGGCTTCAGCGTCAAAACGATCAAGCGTTCGGATTGGCAATTTCCGGTGCTGGAAGGGACAAACGCGAGCACCGCCGAACGTATCAACGCCCTGATGTTCCAGAATGTATTCGATCCGGAGTTTCCTGCCGTTCCGCCGGCCAATCCCGAGCACAGCCTGACCGTACTGGATAATGAACTGTCTCGATCGATCGCCAGCATAGGGTTTCAGGTGCTGCAGAATGACGACCGCCTGTTCTCGGTTTTATTCGATGGAGAAGGTTGCGGAGCTTATTGCGAATCTTTTCAGCGCCCTTTGGCTTTCGATAGGGCCACCGGCCGTCTATTGACCGACGCGGATTTGTTTACCGTGTCCGGACGCAACGCGCTAATCCTGGAACTCGTCAAACGCAATCAGAAGGCCATTCAGGACCAGATTGCAAAAATACAGGACAAAGACACATCGGAATTCGGCAGTCCGGAGGATAAAGAGGTCGCCATCGATATGTACCAAAGCTGTC
The DNA here is from genome assembly GCA_051061095.1 of Methylomicrobium sp. Lineage (GTDB taxonomy): Bacteria > Pseudomonadota > Gammaproteobacteria > Methylococcales > Methylomonadaceae > Methylomicrobium. Next base: position 20,471 of record JBPFEE010000015.1, read on the forward strand.
TGGGCAATTGGCAGTCGAAAGAGTGGCAGAACTGGATCGGGAATATGGAGTTTCATCCGCGCGAACTGCTTTTCGTTCACGGGCGGTGCAGCAATCATGTCTTACAGGGATTGGATGACTTGGGCGATCTGCGCAATTCGTATGCTTATGCGGCATTAAAACCGTGGCTGAGCGACTATGGACGCCGCTTATTGTTGAACGAAAAAAACGAGGGAAAACCCGCATCGGCGCTCGGACAATGGCTAAAAGGCACGATCGGCGGCAAAACCCGGATCAGTTTGTATCTCGCAAAGCCTTATCAAGGATATTTGGTCAAGGAAACCGATATCCACGGTTATTATTTTTACGACCGCTATAGAAAACCATTGAAACTGCAAGGAAAACGGAAGGAAGGAAAATTCTTTCTGGAGGAGTTCGACGGGAAAGAAACCGCGCAGGCTGCCATGATTTTGAAGAACGACGGCAACGGCGGACTGTATGGCCAATGGAAAAGCCGCGGCGGCAAGAAAGTCCTGGAAATAAAACTTGATCCTTGAGGCGGCCGCGGCTGGTAAGCATCAAGAAACCTCTTTTGGAATAATCGCCGATCTCTCTCTAAGCCGATAGGGTTTGCCTCTGAAAATAAATAGGGGGGGATAATTTTTGCCATAATAACCACAATATTTGTATTGCTTTTTTCCGGCGTAATTACCATATTATTTGTGCGGTTAATAACAACAAAGGAGAAAAATTATGGCTTTAATTACCTGGACAGCTGCTCAATTCGGCACCAATGTCGGTTTTGCCGATGAAGAGCACCAGATTTTATTCGGCAAATTGAACAAACTGTACGATCTGGCGACGGGGGGCGCGGAACGGTCAGCGGTAGGCTCGCAACTCGATGATTTGATTGCATATGTGGTTGAGCACTTCGCGCATGAGGAAAAAGAAATGTCCGCCGCCGGATTTTCCGGATTTGACGCGCATAAGGCGGAACATGTAGCGCTGGTGAATATCTGCGCGGATTTGCAGAAAAAATTTCACGCAGGACAGGCGGAAATAACCGAGGATGTGGGCCAGATGGTGAAAGGCTGGCTGGACCATCACATTCCGACTTTTGACAAAGGTTACTCGGCCGTTCTGAAGTAAAAGCATGGCAATGGTTATGGGGGCGGTCCGATTGCCCCCTTAACCGACTTGAATATCATTGGTTTTCACTTTATCCCGGTCCTTTCCCTGTGCGAGGGAAAGGGAGGAAATCGGCTTCCTACCTTGTCAATAACCCTATTGCCGTAAATCCTTGATCACACGTACCACTTCCGGATCGCCGGGAATTTCTTCGATGCTGAAGCCGAGTTTGCTGACGAACGACAGCATCGGCTTGTTCACGCTCAAAACCTCCCCTTCGATATATGAGATGCCTTTGAACTTGGCCGCGCGCATTAGCATTTTCATCAGACGGGTGCCGATGCCCTTGCACTGACTGTCGTCCGAAACAACCAGCGCAAATTCGGCAGAACGTCCGTCCGGATTCATGATATAACGGCCGACGCCGTATTCCTTCGGCGGGGTTTCCTGCTCGGAGACGGCGATAAAGGCCATTTCGCGATCGTAATCGATCTGTGTGAAACGCACGATCATCTCCGGCGTCAGTTCCTGCAGCGCCTGCATGAAACGGAAATATTTGCTGCGGCCCGACAGCCTATGTACGAAATCCTTTTCCAGGTCGCCGTCTTCCGGACGAATCGGACGGATCGTGATATTGATGCCGTTGGCGAGTTGATAATACTCGGCCAGTTCATGCGGATAAGGATGAATCGCCATATGCGAATACGGCATCAGGTCATGCGACAACTGTATCTTGATGCGCGCATCGACGGCCATCACGCCGTGTTCGTCCGCAATCAGCGGATTGATATCCAGTTCGAGAATTTCCGGCAATTCGCTGACCATCGCCGAAATGTTCAGCAATACATCGATCAAGGCTTTGCTTCGGATCGGCGGCAGTTGCCTGAATGCGCCCAAATATTTCGAGGCTTTCGTTTTGGCGATCATTTGCCCGGCCATATAAGCGTTCAATGGCGGCAGCGCGACTGACTTGTCCTGCAAAATTTCAACCATCGTGCCGCCCAGTCCGAAGCTGATCGCAGGACCGAATACCGGATCGCGGATCACGCCGATCATCAATTCGCGGCCGCTGGACGAGCCATACATCGGTTCGATGGTCATGCCGACCTCGTTGATTTCCGGATGCTTCATCCGAATCGCCGCTTCCATATCGGCAAAAATACGGGACAGTTCCTGCACGCTGCGGATATTCAGCCTGACCCCGCCGATGTCGGTTTTATGGCTGAATTCGGCCATGTTCACTTTCAATACGACCGGAAAGCCCATCGCTTCGGCCGCGATCATCGCATCCTTTACGTTCGCGACCTTGATCGTTTGCGTAACCGGGACCCGAAATGCGGCCAGAATCGCTTTCGATTCCTGAGTCGTCATGACCTGCCGGCCTTCGGACAAAACGCGCTCGATGATCAGGCGCGCCCCCTCCACGTCGGGCGTGGGCAATTCTTCCGACATCGAAGGAATCTGTTTGAGCAGGATTTGATTATTGTGGTATTTGGCAAGAAATGAAAAGGCATCGACCGCGACTTCCGGCGTGTCGAAATGCGCAACGCGGGAGTTTTCGAACAACGCCCTGCCCTCCTCGACCTTCGAGCCTCCGGTCCAGGAAGCGAGCACCGGTTTGCTGGAGTTCTTTGCCGCCTCGATCACGCATTGCGCCGTCTGGGTAGGATTCGTCATCGCCTGCGGAGTCAGAATCACCAGCACGCCGTCCGCATTTGGTTCATTCAGGCAGGCTTCCAGCACTTTCCGGAAGCGTTCGGGAGTGGCGTCGCCGAGAATGTCGATCGGATTGCCGTGCGACCAGTGCGCGGGCAGCACCTGATTCAACTCCGCGATGCTGTCAGGGCTCAATTCGGCCATTTTCACTCCGACGTCGCCAGCCCGGTCGGTGCTCATTACACCCGGCCCGCCGGCATTGGTAATGATTGCGAGGCGCGCCTGTTTGACCACGTAATTGTTGACCAGAATCCGCGCCGCGGAAAACAGTTCCGCGATGCTGTACACTCTGACCACGCCGGCCCGCTCGATCGCCGCATCGAATACATCGTCGCCGCCGACCAGCGCTCCGGTATGCGACATCGCCGCCTTGGAACCGGCTTCATGGCGGCCGGATTTGATCAGAATGACCGGCTTCAAGCGCGCCGCGACTTTCAACCCGCTCAAAAAACGGCGGGCATCGCGGATGCCTTCGACATACATCAGGATGCCGGTGGTTCGGGTATCCAGCGCCAGATAATCCAGCACTTCGCCGAAATCGATATCGGCCGCGCCGCCCATCGACACGACCGTCGAAAAGCCTATGTCGTTCTCCTGCGCCCAATCCAGAATCGCGGTGCAGACCGCACCCGATTGCGACAATAATGCCAGATTGCCGTCCTTGACCGGGCCGTCGCCGAAGGTTGCATTCAGTTGACTGCTGGGGCGGATCACACCGAGACAATTCGGGCCGATGATCCGAATGCCGAAGCGGCGCGCAATATCCAGAATCTCACCCTGCAGGCGTTTTCCTTCCGCACCGAGCTCGCCGAAGCCGGCGCTGATGATGATCACGCAACCGACGCCTTTGTCACCGCATTGATGAACAATGCCGGGTACGGTGGCCGCAGGGGTCGCGATGACGGCCAGGTCAATTTCTTCGGGGATCGAGTTAATGTCCCGGTAAACTTTACAGCCGAGCAAATTCTCATGTTTCGGATTGACCGGGTAGATGCCGCCTTTGAATCCTGCCTCCAGCATGTTCAGCAATAGACGCTGCCCAACACTGTCGGGACGATCCGAGGCGCCGATGATTGCGATCGAGCGGGGAGAAAAAAAACGACTGAGATAATGAGGGCCCATGCTGCTCCGTTAGTAGATTATCCTAAGTTAGAAAAAATTTTAGCATTCTAAGACCGAAGCGTACATTTTGATGAACGAAATGCGTTGAAATGGTGCAATCCGCGTATTTATTGCCGCTTAAGCGTTATACTGGGGTAAAATATTGTTATCCATAATTTAGAGCGATCGATAGATTTATGTTGCAAAACAAACTCATACTGAATTCTACGCTGCTTGCCAATCTGATTATTGGCGGTTTGCTGAGCGGCTGCGCATCCGAACCCACCCAACCCACGGATGAATGGGAAGGCTGGAATCGCAGTGTCCACGGTTTTAATGACGATCTGGACAAGGCGGTTATAAAACCCATCGCGAAAGGATACCAGGAATATGTGCCGGAACCCGTCAATCAAGGCGTGACCAATTTTTTCGGCAATATTACCGATATCGGGATTACGCTGAACGACTTCTTCCAGCTCAAAATGCTGCAGGGCGGCATGGACTTGAGCCGGTTTTTGATTAACACGACAGCAGGCGTCGGCGGGTTGTTCGATGTGGCGACAAAACTGGATTTACCCAAACATAACGAGGATTTCGGCCAGACCCTGGGTTTTTGGGGCGTGCCTTCGGGAAATTATCTGGTATTGCCTCTGCTGGGGCCGAGTTCGCCGCGGGATGCGGCGGGTCTGCTCGGCGATGCGTTGCTGAATCCGCTGACTTATATTTCATTCGGAAGCAGCGCGGCGGTCGGCGCGGCTATTACCGGGGCTAAAGCGGTAGAAGTTACCGACGCGCGCGCCGATATGTTGACTTCCGAAAAAATTGTCGATGAAGCGGCGGTCGACCGCTACGATTTCATCAAAAATGCTTACCAGCAGAACCGTGAATATCTTGTTTACGACGGCAATCCGCCGGAACCAAACCTTGATGACTTTGATCTAGAGGATGCGATAGCGGAAAGCGGCAAAACCGATGCGAAAGCGGCGCCCGCCGCAACAGCCAGCCCGGAGTTGCCGCCGGTAACGCATGGCGCCGACGATCTGGGGCGCACCAACGATAATTCAGGCCCCGCACCGGTCGTCAATCAATCGCGGCGATTACTGGAGTTAATGCCGCCGGAGGAATAAGTAAGGATCAATCCCATGAGCAAACCGTCCTATCCTGAAAACTGGAACGACATCGATACCGGGCTTTATTTCCGATCGGTCAAGATTTTCAATCAAGTACGTAAGTTGCTCAGCGTCAAAATGAAGCTGCACGCTGAAGAACAGGTCGAAAAAGGCGACATTTTCCTGTTCAATCACTTTTCGCGCTTCGAGACATTCATCCCGCAATTTTTGATTTTCGAACAGACGGGCGCTTATTGCTGCGCCATCGCTTCCGGCGAATTTTTCAAGGAAGACAATGTGCTATCCCGCTATCTGAGCAATGTCGGGGTATTTCCGCACAATCATCCGCGTCTGTTTCAATTGCTCGCCGCGCAGATTCTGCGCGGCCGCAAGGTGATCATTTTCCCGGAAGGAGGCATGGTCAAGGATCACCGGGTCATGGACGTGAAAGGCCATTACAGCGTCTATTCCCGGCTCACCGGGGAACGGCGCAAGCATCATACGGGCGCCGCGGTCCTGGCGCAGGGGCTCGAAATCTTCAAGGAAATGGTGCGGACCGCCTACCAGGACAAGAATCATGCGCAGTTGGTGCGTTGGAAGGAGCAGCTGGAACTCGACAGCCTGGACCAGCTGTTGACCTCCTCGCTCAAACCCACGCTGATCATTCCTTCGAATATAACGTTTTATCCCATCCGAACTTCCGAAAATTTACTGTTGACCAGCGTCGAGCTGTTTTCCGGCGGTTTATCGATGCGCCAAACCGAAGAGTTGCTGGTCGAAGGCAATATCATCTTTAGAAATACCGATATGGATATTCGAATGGGCGCCCCGATCAATCCGCAGGAAGATTGGAACTGGAATACCAAAGCGCTGCAAAAAATCGTAGCGGCCGAGTTAACGTCGCTGGACGATATTTTTTCGATGCCGCTGGCACCAAAAAACTGGAAACATAAACTGCTCGGTTCTCTTCTAAAGAACAGTTCCAATATGACGCGTAATCGTTATATGGAAGAAATCTATGCCAATGTCACGATCAACTTAAGCCATCTCGCCTCGACATTGATCATGCATTGCATCGAAAACGGCCAACTGTTGATCGAGCGCCAACGCTTTTTCAACGCGCTGTATATCGGCGTTAAAACATTACAGAACAATACGAGCATCCATCTGCATCGAAGCCTGTTGAATCCGAACTATTACAGAAATCTGAATATAGGCACCAATCAGAGTTTCGAGCATTTTATCAATGTCGCCAAATTATCGGATTTGATTGTCGAAGAAGGCCAATATTATCGTTTCTTACCCAAACTGCTTGAGGAGCATGACTTCGACCTGATCCGCCTGGAAAATCTGATCGCGGTTTACAACAATGAGGCCGAACCGATCGCCGGGGTCAGCAAGACTATGATCGATGCGTTGAACGAATGCGACAGGCTCGACCCGGAAGAACTTGCCGGCTGGCAACTTGAAGACGAACAGATGGATCTCAAGTGGGAGCTTCATAAATATACCAAACCGATTTATGAAGACATCAATGACCATGAAACCGCCTCCGAAGACCCATCCCCGTTTTTTCTCCAACCGGTCGAAGAAAACGGCATAGGCATACTGCTGATTCACGGTCTGCTCGCCAGTCCTGCGGAAATGCGAGGTTACGGCGCCCATCTGATGCATCAGGGTTATACCGTAATGGGCGTCAGGTTGAAGGGTCATGGGTCTTCGCCTTATGCCTTGCGGGATCAGAGCTGGGAGGATTGGTACACATCGGTCGTGAACGGGTTCGAAATACTAAAATTACATTGCCAGAGAATCGTTGTAACCGGCTTTTCTACCGGCGGGGCATTGGCGCTCAAACTGGCTTCCGAAAAACACCCGGAGATCCTCGGCGTCAGCGCTGCGGCGGTGCCTTTGAGATTTATCAACCCGACCTTCATGCTGATCCCATTCTTGCACGGCACGAATAAGTTCGTGGATTGGGTTTCTTCTTATGAAGGGGTCAAGCCTTTTCTTGAAAATGTTTCAGAGCATCCCCGCGTCAACTACCGTTATGTACCGGTCCGATGTTTATATGAATTACGGCTGCTGATTCAGCATATGGATGAGTTTTTGCCCAAGATTGAAATTCCGGTTTTGATCACCCATGGCGATCAGGATCCTGTCGTGTCGGTAAAAAGCGCTCCGGAAATCATGCAAAAAATTACCGCCCCGGATAAGCAGCTAAAAATATTGAAATCCAGCCGTCATGGCATCATCATGGAAAACATCGGCGGAATGTGGCCCATTAACGACGAATTCATTACACATTGCATCAATGAAACAAATACTGCCGAATTCAATCGGATTGAATAAAAATAACAAGTCTGACGTCTAACAGCTGTAATTCAGCTATAGAATTCGAATAGGAAAACAAGAGCGCGGTAGTCTCTGGAATGCAGCTTAGAAGGGGATGCAACCCATTTTGTACCCTACCCTTTCAGTTGCCCGTATCTGTCGTCCGGTAAGAATTCTATCCAACATATGTATAAGGAGTAAGGTGCATGAGAAGCGTGGTTATTTCCGGCTATTGCCGGTCGCCGTTTACCCCGGCCAACAAAGGCGTTTTGAGCAAAGTCCGACCCGACGACCTTGCGGCGCAGGTCATTAAAGGATTGATAGACAAAACCGGCGTCAATCCCGCCGACATTGAAGACCTGATTCTCGGCTGCGCATTTCCGGAAGGCGAACAGGGCATGAACGTCGCCCGGCTGATCGGTCAGATTGCCGAACTGCCTGTTACCGTTGCCGGCACCACGGTCAACCGGTTTTGCGGCTCGTCGATGCAGGCGATTCACATCGCCGCCGGCGCGATTCAATGGAACGCCGGCGACGCGTTCATCTGCGCCGGCGTCGAATCGATGTCCCGTATACCGATGGGCGGCTTCAATTTCATGCCGAACCCTGTTCTCTATCAGAATTATCCTGAAGCCTATATCAGCATGGGCGATACCGCCGAAAATCTGGCCAAACAATATAATCTCTCGCGCGAAGAGCAGGAAGCCTTTACGCTCATGAGCCAGGAAAAAGCTTATAACGCGCAGCTGAAAAATCATTTTGCCGATGAAATCATTCCGATCATGACGCCGTTGGGTACCGTCGATCGGGACGGCTGCCTGCGCCCCGATTCGGATGCCGCCTCCTTGGCGAAATTGCCGCCCGCGTTTCAGGCCACCGGCACCGTCACCGCCGGGACTTCATCCCCGTTGACCGATGGCGCCTCCGCGGTGCTGGTGTGCAGCGAAGACTATGCCGATGCGCATAAACTGCCGAAGCTGGCGCGGATTAAATCCATGGCGGTATCGGGATGCGCGCCCGAAATCATGGGCATCGGGCCGGTTGCCGCCACCGAGAAAGCGTTAAAACGCGCCGGGCTCGATCTCGACGATATCGATATCGTCGAACTGAACGAAGCTTTTTCCGCGCAATCGCTGGCGGTTTTGAAAGCGATGCCGATTCCGCTGCATAAACTTAACCTCGACGGCGGCGCGATTGCTTTGGGCCATCCCCTCGGCGCGAGCGGCGCCCGGATTACCGGCAAGGCGGCGAGCCTCTTGGTCCGCGAAGGGAAACGCTACGCCTTGGCCACACAATGCATCGGCGGCGGACAAGGCATTGCCACGATACTGGAGGCGATCAAATGAACATTCAACATGTCGCCGTGATCGGCGCGGGCGTGATGGGCGCCAGTATCGCCGCCCACATCAGTAACGCCGGCTGCAAGGTGATGCTGCTCGACATCGTGCCGGAAAATGCCTCGGACCGCTCGGTCATCGCGAAATCCGCGATCGAAAAGCTGCTGAAGGCGGATCCCGCGCCTTTCATGCACAAGGACAACGCGAAGCTGGTCACGCCCGGCAATATCGAGGACGACCTGCCGAAACTGGCCGAGGTAGACTGGGTGATCGAAGCGGTGGTCGAAGATCCGCGTATCAAACAATCGCTGTATCAAAAGCTGGTTGCGGTATGCCGCCCCGATTGCGTGATTTCCTCGAACACCTCCACCCTGCCTTTGCGCCTGTTGGTCAAGGACTTGCCCGAAAGCTTCCGGCAACGTTTTATGATCACTCATTTTTTCAATCCGCCGCGCTACATGCGCTTGCTGGAGCTGGTTTCGAGTCCGGAAATTCGGCCGGATTTACTCGAAGCGGTCAATCGCTTTGCGGATCAGAATCTCGGGAAAAACTGCGTCGTCTGCCACGACACACCGGGTTTCATCGGCAACCGGATCGGCATCTACTGGACGCTTTGCGGTCTGCATGAAGCGATCAAGCTCTGCTTGACTGTCGAACAGGCCGATGCGGCGATCTCGATGCCTTTCGGTATTCCGAAAACCGGCATCTTCGGCCTGCTCGATCTGGTCGGCCTCGACCTGATTCCGCATATCCTGGCCGGCATGAAACAGGCCCTGCCGTCCAGCGATCCGTTTCATCAGCTCGGCGAGCTGCCGCAAGTCGTGCAAACGATGATCGATGACGGCTATACCGGCCGCAAAGGCAAAGGCGGCTTCTACCGTTTGAATAAACAGGACGGAGGCAAGGTCAAGGAATCGATCGATCTGGGAACGGGACAATACGCGCCTTCAATAAAACCGGATTTGAGCGCGCTGACGGAAGCGCAGAAATCCGGTTTTCAGACGCTTTTGTCCAAATCGGATCCGGCCGCTGTCTTCGCCTGGCGGGTAATGTCGAAAACGCTCAGCTACGCGGCAAGCCTCGCGCCGGAAATCAGCGACGACATCACCGCCATCGATGCGGCGATGCGCGACGGTTATAACTGGAAATTCGGCCCGTTCGAACTGCTCGATCAGTTCGGCGTTTCCTGGTTCGTCGAAAAATTGCAGGCCGAAAACCTGCGCGTGCCGCCGCTGTTGGCAAACAAACAGCCACTCTACAAAGCTGAGGCCGGCAAACTGCACTATACAGATTTCGATGGCACTTATCGTCCGGTTACGCGCGCCGCCGGCGTCGAACTGTTATCCGACGTCAAGCTGCGCGATAAGCCAGTCTTGCAAAATCGTTCGGCCAGCCTCTGGGATGCGGGCGACGGAGTCGCCTGCCTTGAATTCCACAGTAAGATGAACACGCTCGACATGGAGATCATGGAGCTGATCCGGCAAAGCATCGGCAAGGTACAAAGCGAATTCAAGGCGCTGGTAATTCACAACGAAGGCGAAAATTTCTCGGCCGGGGCAAATCTCGGCCTATTGATGAACGCGATTCATCATAAGGATTGGGACGGCGCCGCCGGTTTGATTACCACCGGCCAGCAAACCTATCAGGCGCTGAAATATGCGCCGTTTCCGGTCGTTGGCGCACCGAGCGGCCTGGCCTTGGGCGGCGGCTGTGAAATTTTGCTGCATTGCGATGCGATTCAGGCGCATGCGGAACTTTACATGGGGCTCGTCGAAGTCGGCGTCGGCCTGATTCCCGGCTGGGGCGGCTGCAAGGAATACCTCAAGCGCTGGCTAGCTTTGCCGAAAAGACCCGGCGGCCCGATTCCGCCGATCGTCAAAACGTTCCAGACGATCAGCCTGGCGACCGTCTCGAAATCGGCGGCCGAGGCGAAAGAACTGCTTTACTTGAGCAAGAACGACGGCATCACGATGAACAAATTGCGTCTCTTAGCCGATGCGAAGACGAAGGCGCTGGCGCTAGCCGAAAACTATGCCGCGCCGCAGCCGGCCGTATTTCCTTTACCCGGCAAGACGGCCAGAGTCATGCTGAACATGGGCGTCAAAGCCTATCATCTGCTCGGCAAGGCCACCGATTACGATCTCGAGGTGCTCGGCCAGTTGGCTTTGGTACTCAGCGGCGGCGACACCGACATGACTCAGCCGTTGACCGAAGAAGCTATACTCGCACTGGAATGCGAAGCGTTCGTCGAACTGGTCAAGCAGCCGGGAACACTGGCAAGGCTCGACCATATGCTGAAAACCGGTAAGCCGCTGAGGAATTAAATGAACCGTCCATTAAGGAAACTCTGAATAAGCTGATCCCGTTCGTCCTGAGCTTGTCGAAGGACTTAATCTGAGTTTCCTTAAATTAACGCACCTGCACCAATGCCGTTAAGATAAGGACCTCACCATTTACCATAAGGCAGCGGCGCAAGCGAAAACAATTAAACCTTCAAAGGAGCGCGGGGGTAATCGGCGCTCTCGATATTGACAGGAAAATCTCATGTTCTGGTTTATCGCATTAATTCTCATCGTGCTGGCGGCCGGCTATCGCCGAGCTTCGTTATTGATAACGACCTCAATGATCGGCCTCTGGCTGCTTGCCTATCTATTGTCTTATGGCCCGACCCCTTTCAGCCAGGGGCTATGGGCGGCCTTTTTACTGATCTTCATGCCTTTGAATATTAATTCTCTGCGCCTGAAGCTGATCAGCCGGCCGATGTTCAAACTGATGAAGAAGGCGCTGCCGCCGATGTCGCAGACCGAACGGGAAGCGCTCGAAGCCGGCACGGTCTGGTGGGATGCGGAACTTTTCTCCGGCAAACCCGACTGGAAAATGTTGCTGGATCTGCCGGCTGCCAAGCTATCCGCCGAGGAGCAAGCCTTCATCGACGGCCCGGTCGAAACCTTGTGCGCGATGCTGAACGACTGGGACATCACCCGTAACCGGATGGACCTGCCCCAGGAAGTTTGGGACTATATCAAGCGGGAAAAATTTTGCGGCATGATCGTCCCCAAGCAATACGGCGGTCTTGAGTTTTCCGAAATGGCCCATTCGGAAGTCGTAATGAAAATTTCGAGCCGCAGCTCGACCGCCGCGGTAACTGTGATGGTGCCGAATTCCCTGGGACCTGCGAAACTGCTGCTGGTTTACGGCACCGAGGATCAAAAGAATCATTATCTGCCGCGCCTGGCAAGCGGCGAAGAGATTCCGGCCTTCGCGCTGACCGGACCGCACGCGGGCAGCGATGCCGGCGCGATGCCAGATACCGGCATCGTCTGCTATCAGAATTTCAAAGGCCAAAAGACGCTCGGCATTCGTCTCAATTGGGAAAAACGCTATATCACGCTGGGCCCGGTCGCGACCGTGCTCGGCCTCGCGTTCAAGCTTTACGATCCCGACCGTCTGATCGGTGATAAGGAAAATATCGGCATCACCCTCGCACTGATTCCGACCGGCACGCCGGGCATGTCGATCGGCCGCCGGCATTTTCCGCTCGATTCGGCGTTCCAGAACGGCCCGAACTGGGGCAAGGACGTGTTCATTCCGATGGACTGGGTGATCGGCGGCATCGACCAGGTCGGCAACGGCTGGAAAATGCTGATGCAGTGCCTCGCGACAGGACGCGCCATTTCGCTGCCTGCGCTCAGCGTCGGCGGCGCCAAATTCACCAGTCGGAACACCGGCGCCTATGCGCGTATCCGCAAGCAGTTCAACGTGCCGATCGGAGAATTCGAGGGCATCGAGGAACCGCTCGCGAACATGGCCGGCCAGACCTACCTGATGGACGCCGCGCGCAAGGTCACCTGCGCGGCGCTCGATCAGGGCGAAAAGCCGTCGGTGATTTCCGCCATTCTAAAGTACGAACTGACCGAACGGATGCGCAAGGTAATCAACGACGGGATGGACATTCAAGGCGGCTCAGGCATCTGTATGGGGCCTCGCAATTATCTCGGCCGACTGTATCAGGTGATTCCGGTCAGCATCACGGTCGAAGGCGCGAACATCCTGACCCGCACGATGATGATCTTCGGCCAGGGCGCAATCCGTTGCCATCCTTACATTCAAAAGGAAATGGCCGTATTGAACCGGAGCGATGTCGAAGCGGCCGTCCAACAGTTCGATAGGATACTGTTCGAGCACATCGGTTTTTTCATGCGCAATTATGCCGCCAGTTACTGGATGAGATTGACGAATGCCCGCTTCATCAAGGTTCCCGGCGACAAAAATACCCGCCCCTATTACCGCCAGATTGCGAGGCTCAGTGCCGGCTTTGCCGTGCTCGCCGATGTCGCCCTGCTGACGCTGGGCGGCGCGCTGAAGCGCAAGGAAAGGATCTCCGGACTTTTCGCCGATGCTCTGGGCAATCTGTATCTGTGTTCGTGCGTGCTGAAACACTATCAGGATCAGGGCAGCCGGCCGGAAGATTTGCCTTTGCTGCACTGGGCCTGCCAGCAAACCCTATACCAGGCACAGCAGGCCTTGCTGGCGATCCTCAGGAAACTGTCGATGCCGCAGGGGCTTTGGATGTTGCGGGCGTTCTTTTCGAGACAGCCGATGCGTCCGATAGCGGCAGTTTTAAATGCAATCCTCTTCCCGCTCGGCAAGCCCTGCGCTCCGCCCGACGACGCATTAATTCATGAAACCGCCTCTCTGCTTCTGACCGAATCGCCGGCACGCGACCGCCTGACCCACGGCATCTATATCAACCACATGCCGGACGATCCGACCGGCCGTATCGAGGTCGCCTTTAAAGCCGTGCTCGCCGCCGCGCCGGTCGAAGCGAAGATCCGCCAGGCGCAAAAGAATAAGCTGATGGGCAAAGGCGACCCGTCGCAGGCCGCCGCCGAAGCTCTGGCAAAAGGGCTCATCACCGAACTGGAAGCCGGCCTGATCGACGCCGCCAACGAAGCCCGGCTCGCGGCGATTACGGTCGACGATTTCAGTCCGGAAGAGTTGACCGGCGTTAAGAGAGGCTGACATTTTCGTAGGGCGGATGCCCGTAGGGTGATCCGCCAATTGGCAAGCATCATCCGGCGGAACCGCTATCGCGTTCCGCCTTACGCGGGTTAAAATAGCCAATTGAATTACACCTTCACCCTATCACCATGTCAATCACCCGCCCTGTCGTTCTCTGCTTTTCCGGTCATGACCCAAGCGGCGGGGCCGGCGTGCAGGCCGATATCGAAACGCTGGTCAGCCACCGCTGCCATGCCGCGAGCGTGATTACGGCGCTGACCGAGCAGGACAGCCGCAATGTCAAAAAACTGCTGCCGCAGGCGTCCGGAGATATTGTCAGCCAGGCGAATACCGTACTGGCCGACCTGGACGTCAAAGTCATCAAGATCGGCCTGATCGGCCATTATCGGATCGCCGAAGCGATTCATTCTATACTGCAAAAGCATCCGCATATTCCGGTCGTGCTCGATCCTGTACTCGCGGCGGGCGGCGGCGCGGCGATGTCGGACCAGCAATTGCTCGATGCGATTGTCGATCTCCTGCTGCCCCGCACGACCGTATTGACCCCGAACAGCAACGAAGCCCGCAAGCTGGCGGAGCTTGATGATCTGGACGACTGCGGCCCGGCCTTGTTGGAGAAAGGCTGCGATTATGTACTGATTACCGGCGCTCACGAAACGACCCCGACTGTCAGCAACTGGCTGTATCATGGCCGCCGATGCATCGAAACCTACCACTGGGACCGACTGCCCGCCAGCTACCACGGCTCCGGATGCACCCTGGCGGCCAGCATTGCGGGGCTTTTGGCGCAAGGACTGACGCCGGTGCAGGCCGCCTTTGAGGCGCAGGAATATACCTGGAATGCGCTGAATCACGGCTATCTTCCCGGCAAAGGCCAACACAATCCGGACCGGTTGTTCTGGATGGAGGCGGGAATATGAAGTTTCCGGCACGCGGACTGTATGCGATTACACAAACCGACGGAAAGTCTCCGGCAACGATCATCGCCGAAGTCGAGGCCGCGATCCGCGGCGGCGCGGCCGTGGTGCAGTACCGCGACAAAAATCCCGTCAATGCGCTGACTCTGGCCCGCGAACTGCTCAAGCTCTGCCATCGGCACGAAGTTCCGCTGCTGATCAATGACGATCTCGAACTGGCTCTGGAAGCCGGCGCAGACGGCGTGCATCTCGGCAAGGACGACGGGCATATCCGCGAGGCTCGGGAGCGGCTAGGCCAAGAAGCTATCATCGGCATTTCCTGCTACGATTCGCTCGAAAGGGCGCTGGAAGCCCAGGCGCACGGCGCGACTTATGCAGCTTTCGGACGTTTTTTTCCTTCGGGCACAAAGCCTTTAGCCGCTCCCGCGAGGGTCGATACGCTTCGGCAAGCCAAGCAGGCGCTGTCGATTCCGATCGTCGCAATCGGCGGCATTCTGCCTGAAAACGGCGCCGCGCTGCTCGCGGCCGGAGCCGATCTGCTGGCCGTGATCGGCGGCATTTTCGACCGCGACCCGGAAGCGTCGGCCAGAGCCTACCAGCGTCTGTTCGAGCGGCAATGAAACGCTCGCTGCTGGTTTTATGGGGATTGCTGGCCGCGTGCGCCAACGTCGCCGAAGCTCCGCAGGAACGCTCAAGCATCGGCAAGAAGCTGGCTTTCGACCGCAGCAAAGGCAACTGCCTGGCCTGCCATGTAATCGACGACGGCGAATCGCCCGGCAATATCGGTCCGCCTTTGGCGGCTTTAAAGACCCGCTTCAAGGACAAATCGCAGCTTCGCGAACAAATCTTCGACGCGACCCGCTTCAATCCCGAAACCAGTATGCCCCCTTTCGGCAGAAACAAGATTCTTACCGCCAACGAGATCGACCAGGTTGTCGATTATTTATGGAGTCTGCCATGACCACCCGTCGCTCTTTCCTTAGAAAATCGCTGGCTTTCAGTGCCTATTCGCTGGTTTCCACCCTGGGCTGGTTGACGTCTCTGAATGCCTTTGCCGAATGGCAGATAGAAAACTTCAAACAAGGCCCGCTCGAAGAGTCGCTGAAACGATTGTTCAAGGACCAAAAAATTACAGAAAGCAAAGATATCGAGATCAAGATCCCGCTGATCGCCGAAAACGGCGCGGTCGTGCCGATCACGGTCAGCAGCAGCTTGCTCGATATACGAACTATCTCGATTTTCGTCGCAAAAAATCCGGTGCCGCTGGCCGCACGCTTCGAACTGTCGCCCGATCTCGACCCATTCGTTTCGGCGCGCCTGAAAATGGCCGAAACCTCCGACGTGATCGCGGTCGCGGAAACCGATGCCGGCTTATACAGCGCCAGGCAGCTGGTTAAAGTCACGATCGGCGGCTGTGGAGGCTGAGATGTCGAGCATCAAAATTCGCGCTAAGCGCATCGAAGGCAAGACCCAAATCAGAACCCTGATCACGCACCCGATGGAAACCGGCCGCAGTAAAGACCCGAAGACAAATCAGCCGATTCCGGCTCATTTTATTCAGGAACTGACGCTGAGTCATAACGGCAAAGCGATCATGAACTGCCAGGTAGGCGCAAGCATCTCGAAAGACCCTTATTTTGCGTTCATGTTAAAAGGCGGCGAGACGGGCGACAAAATCAAAATCGAATGGATCGACAATCTCGGCAATAAAGATAGCGAAGAGCATGTCCTCAAATAAAGGTAGGGTACGCTGCGCGTATCTTTCTGAAGCGCTGAGACTTGCGAAAGATTTGAAAAAGGTACGCGCAGCGTACCCTACGAAAAGCTCTTTGTACTTTGCATTTCTGTTATTTATCGCCTTCTCCTTACAAGCCGCGCCATTGCAAGACCAACAACAATTCCGGGAACATTACCGCCGACTTTTCCCGCAGCTGCAATTGAGCGACTACGCTAACGGCGTTTATGCGATCGACGCGGTCGCGCGCGAGTCCTGGCACGCAATCGAAGAATTTCCGCCTTATGAAGAAGCGGTAGAACAAGGCGAAAAACTCTTCAATACACCGTTTCCGCAGACCGGCGGCAGCTATGCCGACTGTTTTCCGAACCAAGGGATCGGCATCGCGCATCGTTATCCTCAATGGGATAAAGTTAAAGGCGAAGTGATCACGCTGGCAAAAGCCTTGAACGACTGCCGCGAAAGCAATCATGAACGGGCGCTGGATGCCGAAAAGGGCGAGATTACCCAACTGCTGGCCTACATGGCCTACACCTCGCGCGGCAAAGCGATTGAGGTTACGATTCCCGAAAATGATCCGCGTGCCCTGGCGGCTTATGCGCAAGGCAAGGATTTTTATTACCAGCGCCACGGGCAGCTGAATTTTGCCTGCGCTAGCTGTCATGTCCAAAATGCCGGTAAACGTATCCGTTCGGAGGTTCTCAGCGCGTCGCTCGGCCATACTGCCAACTGGCCGACATATCGGTTAAAATGGGGTGAAATGGGCACCCTGCATCGGCGTTTTCGCGAATGCCTGTCGCAGATCAAGGCCGAAGCGCCGCCCCCGCAAAGTCCCATTCTGCGCAATCTCGAAT
The DNA here is from genome assembly GCA_051061095.1 of Methylomicrobium sp. Lineage (GTDB taxonomy): Bacteria > Pseudomonadota > Gammaproteobacteria > Methylococcales > Methylomonadaceae > Methylomicrobium. Next base: position 37,700 of record JBPFEE010000015.1, read on the forward strand.
ATTTTCTAACCTATATGAGCAACGGCGTCCCGATCACCGGACCCAGCACACGCAAATGATCATGCCCCAACCCAGCTGCAACGACATCAATGAATCCGGCCTGATCCCGCTGGCCGACGCGCTGGCTCGCATTCTGGCCGCCGCGCCGCTGATCGGCGGCTACGAACGGATCAATATCGAGAAAGCGCGAGGACGCACATTAGCCGAAGCGATCACCGCCGGTTTCAATGTGCCGGGGCATACCAATTCGGCCGTCGACGGCTATGCGCTGGCTGCGGCCGACTTACCGGCAGAAGGCACGCGCGTTATGGAAATCGCCGGCAAGGCTTACGCCGGCGAACCGTTTCAGGACCACATCAATTCCGGCCAATGCCTGCGCATCATGACCGGAGCGATGTTGCCGGCAGGGCTCGATACGGTAATCATGCAGGAGCATGTGGAATTACACGGCAATGCGATCTTGATCGATAGCCGCCATAAGGCCGGCCAGAACGTGCGCAAAGCGGGAGAAGACATCAGGCAAGGGCAGACGATCCTGCATCCCGGCAAATTGCTGACTCCGCCCGACATCGGGCTGATGGCGTCATTAGGCATCCCCGAAATCAGTGTCTCCCGCAAACTCAGAATCGCGATCGCCTCGACCGGCGACGAGATTTACAGTCTGGGGCAAATTCCTTCCGCAGGCGGACTCTATGACAGCAACCGCTACAGCTTAATGGCAGCACTCGACCGGCCGGACATCGAAGTGATCAATCTCGGCATTGTCGAAGACAGGCCCGAAGCCTTGCTGACCGCTTTCGAACAGGCCGGACAATTCGCCGATGTGATCATCTCGACCGGCGGCGTCTCGGTCGGCGAAGCCGATTACACCAAAACCGCGCTGCAAGCGTCCGGCCAAATCGGTTTCTGGAAAGTCGCCATCAAACCCGGCAGACCCCTCGCCTTCGGCCGAATCGGTAATGCGGTATTCTTCGGCCTGCCCGGCAATCCGGTCGCGGTAATGGTCACCCTCTATCTCCTGGTACTGCCCGCGCTGGAAAAAATGCTCGGTATCACGCACAAGCCGATCGCCCCCATTTTTCGCGCCCGCACGCTGGAAAACCTGCGCAAAAAACCGGGCCGCACCGAGGTGCCGCGCGGCATCGTCGAACAGGATCAAAACGGCGAATGGACAGTCAGAAGCACAGGCAAACAGGGTTCGGGAATTTTAAGTTCGATGAGTCTGGCTAATGCGTTCATCATGCTTGAACATGAGAGAGATAACGTAAAGGCGGGGGAATGGGTCTGGGTAAGGCCCTTTTCGGGAATATTTTAGGGATTCATATTCGCGTATATTTCTTTTGCATATTTATTAACATATACTAATATATTGAATAATCTTCAAGAAAGAATAGAAACGGCTTTCACTTTAAATTATTAAGAAATCGTCATGAGAATTTCCGCACTACTGGCCTTTTTGATCGTGTTGACCGTTACGGATAGGGAAACCTGGGCAACCGCCTATGACTTGCCGGCCAACAGCGGCGATAGCGTGGTCACCGAATTCGATGACGGTTTTTCGGTAACCCGCGCCGCGCAGAATGAAACCTTGCTGGATGTGGCGAGGCGTTTTAATCTGGGACAAACGGAAATTGTGCGCTTGAATCCCGATGTCGATCGCTGGCATATCAAGAAGGACGAGATCGTCCGCCTGGCGAACCGGCGGATTTTACCGGACACGCCCCGCGACGGCATCACCCTGAACATCGCCGAATACCGGATGTATTACTATCCGCCGGCGAAAAACGGCAAAGCGCCACAAGTGATGTCATATGCGCACGGGATCGGGCGGCAGGATTGGAAAACGCCGCTCGGCAAAACCCGCATTTCCCGGAAAGTCAAGGACCCCGCCTGGCATCCGCCGGAATCGATCCGTCGCGAACACGCGGCGAACGGCGATCCTTTGCCGAAGGTGGTTCCGCCCGGTCTTCACAATCCGCTTGGGGCCTATATGATGCATCTCGATATTCCCGGCGGCTATCTGATTCACGGCACCGACATCGACAAAATCTACGGGATCGGGATGCAGATAACGCATGGCTGCGTCCGGATGTACCCGGAAGACATCGAGGCGTTGTATCGATCGGCGCCGCTTGGAACGCCGGTCTATATCGTCAAGCAGCCGATCAAGGTCGGATGGCTCGACGATACGCTGTACATCGAAGCGCATCCGGACCTTGAAGGGGAAGCGATGACGAAAGATGAGAGATACGCCGCTGCTTTAAAGCTGATCGAAAAGGCCAATGCCCAGATGCAGCCTGAATTTGACGAGCAAGCACTGGAAACGGCGTTAACGAAGTTGAACGGTGAACCCACGCCTATCTATAAAAGGCCTTCGTTAGCGGAAACCCCTGGCGAACTCAAGATTTAGGAGGCGTTAGCCTCAAAGAAAAAAACAGCGTGGGCAAGAGCGGATTTAAATTTCCGTCATTTTCGGAATATCAAATCTCCTGTTTAATCACGGCTTTTCTCCGGCGCGCCCGATGGAGATCAAGAAATTCATCAGCGCGTCGTTCGTTCCCGGCCATTCGGAATGCGGCTGGCGGCCTTCGCAGTACCATGTCTTGACGCCCTTGGCGCAACCCGTATAAGCGATGCAGCCGTTCGCCAGTTTTTCCGGTATCGGGTCGCATTGATTGCAGGCCGCCCACCATCCGGCGGCATCGACGCCATAGCCGGGAAACAGGCGGTCGTTCGCACTGTGCATGATCATGACCGAAAGCGGATCCGGACACGTGCGGTTATACAAGTCCTGACGGGTTATTCCCGCCGCGCTGGCGGCTATCGCCTTGGGAATGTGCCGGGTGCCGGCCATGAACGCCAGCGCCATCGCTGTCGTTCCGCCATCCGAATGGCCGGCCAAAAACACACGCTGCTCATCGATGCACCATTTTTTCGCGATCAGGCCGGGGATGGTTCCAAGATCGATGGTCGAAGTGGGCGATAATTCGGGATGATCCGCATAAGCGACGATGAAACCCGCCGTCGTGGCTTCAAACGTCAGCCCGGTCATTTTTTCCGTGCCGGTCCGGTTCTTACTCGCAGGCGAATAAACCATCAACAGCGGATGAGCGACAGTAGGATCATAATTTTGCGGAGTTCGCACATTGAATTTGATTCCCTCAAGCGTCGATTCCCCATCGCTGCCTCCGGCATTGCCGGATCGGCTCCCTTGCGCGCAACGCTCCCGCGTTGAGTCCAATCGGTAGGAAGCGGCGCCCAGTTTGGTGGTTTCGCCGCTCCAGTCTGTGATAAAACTCATCAGCGTGACCAGAAGAGGAATCGCCACAAACAACCCAATCGCAACATGGCGGAAAGTCAGGTAAGTTTTCAAATGCTTCAACGTTTCTTGCATCAACGTTCAACTCCAAATTCCGGCATGAGCTGCACAAATACAATATGCTAAGGACGCGGGGTATCCGGCGTTTTAGGCTCATCGCCTTTTCCGCGGGCAAACCGGAAACACAAATAAATGATCAGCACGCAGACAAACACCGTAAATAGGAATTTTTTGAGGCCTTTATAAGAATCGTCGCCTTCGAGACCCACGGAAAAAGGTATGTGAGTATCGAGTTTTTTTTCCTTGTCGACGATGGTGACGTGTGCTTTATAATTGCCGGCGCCGAATTGAGCGAAATCGACCGCGCCGTCAACCGTACCCGATTTGCTGGTATCGGGCGGCCGGTAAAACACGCGGGTGCCTTCCGGTTCCTTGGTCACCTCAAACTCGATGCTGACCTTGCGCAGTTTTTTACCTTCATAATCAAAGACCAGATTGGTCATGCCAACCGTCGGAATAGCCTTGCAATAACTTTTATTGCCGCTGGAGACCGGAGTGTAAGCCGCAAAATGGATCCATTCATAACCCACCTGAATTCTGCACGAGTCGTTTTCGTCATCGCTGCTGCGATGTGCGAAAGCCGGCTGCTGCAAGGCAAAAGCCAGCATCAGCAGTTGAAACACTCCCAAAAATAGCCTTGCCAATCGTAAAAATAAATTCGATCCGCGGTTAAAAGAACATCCTGTTTCTTGTCCGTGCTGTTTTCTTATTCTCATTATTAAACTCCACACATTAGAACAATTCGATAAGACCTCAAAACCCTACCAACTTCATTTTCCTCATTCGGCTCTTTAGTTTGCCGGGCAATTAACCGCTTGGAAGCGGCTATCGACTTTTTAAAACTGGTAAAAAACGAGCTTTCCTTCCTCCTTCGATAAAGAAATCAGATATTACTACGAAAATACACTCTTTCACCACCTATTCGAAACCCGATCGCCAGGCAACTTTATTGCAAATTTTTCCTGTAATCAGCATGATTTACCCGTTTTTTTGCGGTTGTCAATAAGAAAAATAATTCTGGGGACTACGTCGTAGTAAATCCGCACCGTCTTTGCCGACTGGAAAAATCCAGCGTAATAATGGTAAGTTAAGGTTTCTTCGGTCGGCTGCTTTGCCTGAGCATTGGGGTCTTGTATTCTAGCCAAAACCGCCGAAATTGTTATTTTCATATCTGGAGATAGACTCATGACCTGGCTACCCAACTTTCTCACCGTCTCGCGTATAATCCTTCTGCCGCCCATCATGGGCTTGCTGTCAACGGCAGAGAATGCGGCTACCTACCGGTTGGCCTTTGGCCTGTTTCTGGTGGCCGCCCTGACAGATCTGGCGGACGGTTGGGCGGCAAGGCGTCTTAATTGCGTCAGTAATGTCGGCGCATTTCTGGATCCGCTGGCGGACAAGATCATCTCTAACGTACTGCTGGTATTTCTGGCCTGCCGCTATCCCACCTGGATTTCCTTGTGGATGGTGCTGCTGCTGCTCGCGCGTGAGTTCGCGGTGCAGGGATTTCGCAGCATGGCGCCATGTTTGGGAGTGGTGATAAAGACCGAGCTTCTGAGCAAATTGAAGACCTTGTTTCAATTGATTGCAGCCGGCGCGGTACTGGCAGGATTGGGATGGAAAAGCCTTGCGGGTATTGCCGAGCCGGTTGCCCTGACCGGCCTCGTTCTGGCTTTAGCATCCGGATACATTTCGATGACGATGATCTTCCTCCGAAATGCCGATCTCTGGTCGCGCCGGCCGCTGGACATGGAGCCGCGTTAAAATTGGCTGCGTTGTGCCGGCCCGCAGAGACGTGTGTAATTAGGGAACTGATGGGAAAGTCTTCGGTAATCCGTCCTATTGTCCCGATGCCCTAGGGGCGTCAGTTATGGTGACATCGACACGGCGATTTTGTTGCCGCCCTGCCGCAGTCGAGTTAGTGGCGACCGGTTTAGATGTTCGACGAGGGGATATAACTTCTGAAGGCTGCCGGGTTTGAGATCGGAGCGGGCCGTATCGAAGAGGACGTCGCCTAATGTCACCAGAATGCCACCCGGAACTTTTTTAGCTTTCAACTTCTCGATTTCGGCGTCGCGGGCTTGCAGTCGAATCCTGTCTTTTTCGGCGCCTAGCTCCTCAAAGGCTCTACTTGAAGCGGCATAATCGGCATTGGTCCGCGCCAGCTCCAGCTTGAGGCTTGTCAGGTAAGCAAGATGCGACGTCTCATCATAATCTTCATCTTCCTCCCAGTTGTTTAACGTGTGATCCCACGGTACACCTCCGAATATGTTGGTTACTGATCTTCGGTTAATCGAGAAGTATCTTCTTTCAAGGCATTGATCGCCTTCTTCATTTCATTTACCTCTTCGGCCTGTTTTACCGCTCTGGATTTGGCATTGGCCAACCTCGCTTCGGCAATGGCTTCTTCACCCAATCTGCGCGCCTCGTCATTTTCATCGTCATCGACAGCCATCTTGGCGCTGTTAAGTTTTGTGCTAGCGCTGTTTAACAGTTGCGGTTCATGTTGCGAGGCGCTGTTCCGGTTTGCCTCTTGGATAGCGAATTCGGCCTTCGAAAGCGTTTCTGTTGGCGGCATTGAACCGCAACCCGTCAGGAACACCAGCAAGCTTGACAATGCGGCTAAGAATCCGAATCTCAAAAACATTTTAGCTATGAACATACTGGACTCCTTCTTTAATCTGTGGACTTACAAGAATCCGGATTGGGTGGACAATCAGGCAGGCTTTAATAAAAGCTGCGATCGAAATAGTTCAGAATTAGATAGAATTTATACGATTTAATATATCCATTCCTTTAATTATTATTCAATAAAATAACTATCGGTTCAGAATTTCCCGATACTTTATTTCTGATATGATTGAATATATAGCATAAGATATTAAGGGCGCATTGGGGGAAATATGCCGTATGCACTCAATGTGCTAGAGCATATAAGAATAGTGAATCGCAGAGTTACCCCTGGAAGGTTCCATACGGCAATATTAGGAGATCGAGCGCTCATAATATGAGCTGTTACTGAAAATTTCTCAATCTTCCACAATAAAAACTCCGTGAATCATGCCCATATAGCAGCTCCAACTGATCGTTCCCGCTTGCGTCGGCATCAACTCCACTATCTGTAAACCTTTAACCAGATCGATTTGCCGATTCCAGGAGGGAATTATGATGCGTTTATTGCAAGCCGATAATTCTTTAACATGAATAATCCATTTGACCGGAAGGTTTTTGCGAAGGTGGTAAACATTCGGAACATATTTGAAGCTCTCCGCTTCGGTATAAATAACCTGGTAGCCTTCTTGAACAATATGATCGGTCGCGGCCGGCGTCAATTCGCGTTGCCACAGTCGCCAATACGTTTTGGCTTGTTGGGCGGCTTTCGCCGTGAGCGAGGTGATGTCATAGCCGCTGGCGGAAAGCGCCATTCCGCGATTGAACATCACGGCGCCCAACAGCATGATGATCAGGCCGGAAATCTTTAAAAAACGCCGCGTCATCGCCTCCGAAATCAGGCTGGACAACAGCCCGAACACAAACATGATAGGCAAGGTTCCCAAGGCAAAGGCAGTCAGCAATGCGGCGCCCCGTGCTGCGCTTCCGATACCGGCAGCCATGATATACATGGCTTGCAACGGCCCGCACGCGATCATCAGCCCGTTTAACAGACCGATCAACAATGGACTGGAAATATGTCGTCGCTTCTCGCCCAGCGCATGCATAATTCCTTGCGGCAATCGAATATGAAAACGCCGTAAACCGGCAAAGGCATCGAGCAAACTCAAGCCATACACCAGTAAAAACCCTCCGGCGAGCAGCATAGCAGTGCTGCGCAGGCCGATCGTAAAACTGATCACTCCGCCCAGAAACCCAAAAACCGCTCCCATCGCCGCATAAGAAACCGTTTTCCCGAAACCATAGGCCAGATGACTCAGATAAGCATACTTGCCTTTTGCCGTCGCCGCGTAACTCAGCACAAAACCGCCGCACATTCCGATACAGTGCAAACTGGTTAACAAGCCCACGACAAAGATCAGCCCGTAACTTTCACTGCCGGCAGTGAAATCCGGAGATAGGTCTAAGCCGATGAATCGGTCCAATTGCAGCAGCAATAAGATTCCCGCCGCCGCCAACAGAATCTGCACAAGACGCCAGGGATAACCGATCGTTTTTTTGGCTTTAGCGTTTTTGCAATAATAGCCAGCCGCCTTGATCGCCGCGCAGACGGTTTTCAAGGAAATGACATCGGCATCCAGTTCCAGCGTTAACGATTCGTCTTCAAAGCTCGATTTTGCCTTCATCACCCCGGGCAAGACGGAAACCGCTTCCTCGATGTTGCTCTCGCACTCGGCGCACTGCATGTCCCCGATGGATAAATAGAAGTTTTGCTTTAACATATACGTATGAAACAACGTGTTGATGATTGCACGAATTGCGCCCCCCCTTCCGGCAATTTGCCAAATGCCGGATCAGACTTGGGTTCAGTGTTAATTCGTGAGCAATGGGTTTTTGCGGGTTTAATGCCAATGCCGGAGACACTTAAGTCAATAAGACTCAGGTTGCACACAGCGGTTCCCAGTCCATGAATTCCGCTATTTTGCGTTAGTACCGAAACTTTTCGGTTACGGAGATTTATGAAGTACGATATAAAATGCAAAGGGCGGTAGTATATTCAGAATCCACATTCGATGCACTAACGAATCAGTGCGGCTAATGACATTCACTTTTCCGAACGAAACGACTATTCCCATGAAGAAATTTCTTTTTTTATTCGCTTTTGGTTTTACTGCATGTTCCCAGCACCAAAGCCCGGTTGTTTGGCCTGATAACCTCGATTGGATCGATTTGAGTCATAGCTATGATAAAGCCACGTTGTATTGGCCGAATAATGCCAAAGGGTTTGAACATGTTGCCGAAGCGGAAGGTAAAACCCCATTGGGATATTACTATTCCTCCTACAGTTTCTGCACGCCCGAACACGGAGGCACACATCTGGATGCGCCGATTCATTTTGCGGAAAACAAGATGACGGTAGACCAAATTCCGCTGAGCAGCCTGGCAGGCCCAGCGGTGATGATCGATGTGTCGAGCAAGGCCCTGGACGATCGGGATTATCAGGTCGGCGTCGAGGATATTCTAAAGTGGGAAGAAGACCAAGGCAGGATTCCGGAAAACTCGATCATCCTTTTCAGAACCGGCTATGGGTCATTTTATCCTGACCGCGAAAAATATTTCGGCACCCCGAAGACCGGCCGGACGGCCATACCGGAATTGCATTTTCCCGGCATTGCGCCGGCCGCCGCGCAATGGCTGGTCGAAAACAGAAAGATCAAGGCGCTGGGACTGGATACGCCGAGCCTGGACTACGGCCAGTCCAAAGACTTTAAAACCCATCAGATTCTGTTGGGCCATGAAAAGCCGGGCTTCGAGAACCTGACCAATCTGGAAAAACTTCCCGCCACGGGCCTTTATATCGTGGCTTTGCCAATGAAGATAGCCAAAGGCAGCGGGGCGCCGCTGCGAATAATCGCAGCCACGATATCCCCTTAAAATTTCACCATAAGCTCCATAGACTTTAGCGAGCGGCGGCGGTTATCGCCATCCTCCGCCCAATGCCTTATAAATATTGACGGTCGATATCCGTTGACGCTTGATCACGTCGATTAATTCCAGATTGGCTTGCAAGGCATTCTGTTGAGCAATCAGCACCTCCAGGTAGGTTGCCCTCGCCCTCTTATAAAGCTCGTTAGAGGTTTCGACGGATTTTTTCAATACCTCGCTCTGCTGTTTCTTTAAAGAATGAATCTGCTGCAAATTCCGGATATTGGACAGTTGATTCACCACTTCGACATAGCCGTTCAAAATGGTTTTCTGATAATTGTACATCGCGGTCAGCTGGTGGGCTTTGGCGGTGTTGAACTGGGCTTTCAGCGCCTTCATATTGATCAACGGCGCCACCAGGGTTCCCATCAGCGAATAGGCGAGCGAGGCCGGCGTCTGAAATAAGAATTCGGGATTGAATGCCTGGAAGCCCAAAGCCGCCGTAATGGTGAAATTCGGAAAAAAAGCAGCCTTTGCCGCTTTCAAATCAAACTTGGCCGCCTCGATCTGAAATTCGGCTTCGCGAACGTCGGGACGATTCGCCAATAACTGGGAAGGCACGCCGGCTAAAATTTGCGGCGCCGCCGGTTTAAACAACGCTTCTTTTGTCCGCAGAATCGGTTGCGGATAGCGTCCCAGCAGGAAATTGATTTTATTTTCGGTTTCGGTGATTTGTTGCAGCACCTGTTTTTCCAATACCCGAGCGTTCAGCAACTGGGCATTGAATTGTTGCACCGCCAACTCGTTCGCCCTGCCCGCTTCTTTCTGCCAGTGGATGATTTCCAGCGCTTCCTGCTGTTTCCGAATCGTCTGTCTGATAATGTCCAGTTCATTATCCGATGCCAGCAATTCGTTATAGTAAATCGCAACATCCGCCACCAGATTGGCAATGACGAAGTTCGTTCCTTCGATGCTGGACAGATAATGGGAAACGGCCGATTTGCGCTGGTTGCGCAATTTGCCCCAGATATCGACTTCCCAGGAGGCCTGCATGCCTACATAGATATCAGTCAAGTTTTCCGGCACGATTTGGCCGGGGGTGATTTCGGTCGACGCATTCCCTGCCCCATCCATCGTATAAAGGCCGAATTTTTGAACGCCGCCTCCGATATTCAAATTGACTTTCGGCAGCAACTCGCCGTTCGCCAGTTTCACGCTGGAGCGTGAAACCTCGATACGCTGCAAAGCCATTTGCAAGTCGATGTTGTCGGCTATCGCGGTGTCAATCAACTTTACCAGAAGCGGATCGGCAAAATATTGACGCCAATTGATGTTCGCAATCGCCGTCTTGGTTGTCTGATTGGGAAAATTTGCCGGTATTTCTTTTTCCGGGATGCCCAGATGAGTATCGAGGGTTCCGCATCCGCTTGAGGCCAAAAACAAAAAAGGAACGGCAAATCTGTAAAAAATTCTGCGCTTTGATTTCATGTTAGAGGGTTTCGGTGTATGCAATGGCTTCTTTTCTTTTGCCGTGATTGCGCTTTTCGGCAAGCGTTGCAAACATCACGTACAAACCGGGGATCACGATTACCCCGAATATCGTTCCAAAAATCATTCCTCCCGCCGCGGCCGAGCCGATGGTATTGTTGCCTATCTTGCCAGCGCCGGAAGCAAACATCAGCGGGATGAGGCCGGCGATAAAGGCAAAGGAGGTCATTAAAATGGGACGCAGACGCATTGAGGCGCCTTCGACGGCGGCTTCAAGCGGCGATTTGCCAAGCCGATGCTTCATCGCGGCGAATTCGATGATCAGGATGGCGTTCTTGCCGAGAATACCGATCAGCATGATCATCGCGATCTGGGCGTAGATATTATTTTCCAGCCCCATCGCCAGCAGAAAAAACAAGGCTCCGAAAATACCGATCGGCAACGAGAGAATGACCGGCATGGGCAGCAGGAAACTTTCATATTGCGCCGCGAGGAGCAGATAAACGAACAGCAGGCAGATCACAAAAATATAAATCGCCTGATGGCCCGCCTGCGCCTGGTCGCGGGATGAGCCGGCCCAGTCGTAGCCGAACCCTTTCGGCAGTTTCTGCGCAGCCACTTCCTTGATCGCGGCAATGGCCTGCCCGCTGCTGTACCCCGGCGCCGGCTGGCCGTTGACCATGGCGGATGTGTACATGTTGTAGCGGGTGACCTGCTCGGGGCCGTAAACTTTTTCTATCCGCAGAAAAGCGGAAAAAGGCACCATATTCCCGGATTCATTCTTGATGTACAGTTTCATCAGATCGTCGGGTTGAGCGCGGTATTCGGGCAGGGTCTGCACCATGACCTTGTACATCTGGCCGAAGCGGATAAAGTTGGTCGCATATTCGCTGCCGATCAGGGTCTGCAAGGTGCTCATCGCATTCTCGGCGGTGATGCCTTTTTGCGCGGCCTTGTCGCCGTCGAAATGCAGCAGATACTGCGGAAACCTGGCGTTGAAGGTAGTAAAGGCGTTGATTATCTCGGGCCGCTTGTTGAGCTCTGCAACAAAACCATCCGCGACTTTCTGTAATTTTGCTAGATCGCCCATCCCGGTTTTGTCCAGCAGCCTCATTTCGAAACCGCTGGAATTGCCGTAGCCCGGCACCGGCGGCGGCGTGAAAAATTCGATGCTGGCATCCTTGATATGCCGGGTCTTTTCCTCGAGCGTACGGATGATCTCCTTATCGGAACTCGTTCTTTGGTCCCAGTTTTTTAAGCTGATCAGATTCATGCCGTAAACGGCGCCTGTCCCTTCGGAAAGCAGACTGAATCCCGCCAGTCCGGAGACCGAACTCACGGCTTCCAGGCCCGATGCGACGCGCTGCACTTCATTCGACACGAGTTCGGTACGTTCAAGCGTCGCTCCCGTCGGCGTCGTAATATTGGCGTAGATGGTGCCTTGGTCCTCCTCAGGTATAAAGCCGGATGGTATCCAGTTCCCGATCAATCCCGCGCCGACCGAAAATACGGCCAAGATGCCGAAAGTGATCAGCCTTCTATTGGCGATCGAGTCGATCAGTTTCGTGTAGCGATCGGACACTCCGTCGTATCGGCGATTGAATCCCGCAAAAAATCTCTGAAGCCCCGTTTTTTGCCGGTTTTCGGCTTGATGGATATTTTTGAGAAACAGCGCGCACAATGCGGGCGTCAAAGTCAGCGCGGTAATTCCGGACAGGACGATGGAAAAGGCCATCGTTAGCGAAAACTGGCGGTAAAAAACCCCCTCGGGGCCTTCCATAAAGGCGACCGGCAGAAAAACGGCCGACATCACGAGGGTGATTGCTATGATCGCTCCGCTGATTTCCCGCATCGCTTGTTCCGTAGCCTTTCGTGCGCCCATGTTCGAGTGCTCCATTTTGGCATGGACGGCCTCGATGACCACAATGGCGTTGTCCACAACAATGCCGATGGCAAGCACCAAAGCAAACAAGGTGATCAAGTTAAGCGAAAATCCCATTAACTGCATGAAGAAAAACGTGCCGACCAGCGATACCGGAACGGCGATAATGGGGATAATGGTGGAGCGAAAATCCTGTAAAAAAATGAACACCACCAGGGCGACCAGAAGGAAGGCTTCGGCCAGGGTTTTGACGACTTCATGGATGGACGCGTCCAAAAACTCGGAAACGTCGTAACTCAATGTATAGTCCATGCCCGGAGGAAAGGAATTGGCTTTGATCTGCGCCATGGTCGTTTTGATATTGCCAATCACCTCCTTGGCATTGCTGCCCGGACGCTGCTTCAGCAAAATAGCTGCGGAGGGCCTTCCGTTTTCTTTGGAAAGAACGTTATAGTCCTGCGAATCGAATTCGACTTCGGCCACATCCTTGAGGCGCAATATTTCGCCGTCTTCATTGCTTTTCAGTACGATGTTTTCGTATGCCTTCCGGGTATTGTGCTTGCCGGTATACTTTAAAACATATTGAAGCGCCTGGGCTTTTTTACCGGAGCTCTCCCCGATTTTACCCGGAGCGGCTTCGACGTTTTGCGCTTTCAGCGCAGCGATGACTTCTGCCGCCGATATGTTATACATCCGCATCTTGTCGGGTTTCAGCCAGATGCGCATCGCGTATTCCCGGGATCCCAATATTTCGGCGAATCCTACGCCGTCGATTCTCTTGAGTTCTTTTAAAACATTGATATCGGTGAAATTGTAAAGAAATTTTTCATCCAGCGCGGGGTCTGAACTGAGAATGTTGATGTACAACAGCATGGCGTTCTGCACTTTCTCGACAATCACCCCCGCTTTGATCGCTTCTGCCGGCAACTCGTCCAACACGGAAGAAACCCGGTTCTGCACATTGACGGCGGCGACTTCCGGGTCGGTTCCCGCCTTGAAGATAATCTGAATCTCGCCGGAGCCGTCATTGCCCGATACCGACGACATATAGGCCATGCCGGGCACGCCATTGATCGCTCTTTCCAGCGGGGTGATGACAGCCTTGACGACAACTTCCGCATTGGCGCCCGTATACTTAGTCGTAACATTGACTTCGGGAGGAGCAATATCCGGAAATTGAGTGACAGGAAGGCGGGTCAAGGATAGCAAGCCGGCCAAGGTAATGAGAATCGAGATGACGATCGACAGTACCGGCCGGTGAATGAATTTCACGGTCATGTAAGTCCTTATTGCTCGCCGGCCAGGCGCGATTGGTTAGGCGCGATTGTCCAGCGGCATTTCTGCCGCCAAATCGGTATCCACGGGATGTATTTTATGTCCGTCTCTTACGTTCTCCACGCCTTCGTACAGAATCTTTTCATCTTTCGATAACCCTGATTCCAGGACATAAAAATCCGGAAAGCGCATTTTGGGGATGACATTCCTTTGCTTTAGCACACCCTCATGATCGACTACGAAAACATAATGTTTATCTTGAATTTCAAATGTTGATTTTTGCGGAATCAATAACGCATTGTTGAGTTGCTTGTTGACGATAACCTTGCCGTTTGCTCCGTGTTTTAAAATGGAATCCGGATTGGGAAACCTTGCCCTGAAAGCAATGTTACCGGTTGAGCGGTCGAATTCGCTTTCAATCATTTCGATTTTTCCTTCGTACCCATAGAGCGCATTGTTGGCAAGTTTTAAATTCACGGTTTTATTCTTTTGTTCTCCGGCGGCAATGTAGTTTAAATAGTCGACCTCGGACAGGTTAAAATAGGCGAATATTTCACGGGTGTCGGAAATTGTGGTCAATATATCGCCTTCCTCGATCAGGCTGCCGACCTTGTTCGGTATGCGATTGATCACGCCATCAAAGGGTGCTTTGATATGCGCGAATGAAAGGTGTAATGCCGTCTTGTCTTTATTGGCCTTAGCCTCTTCTACGTCCGCTTTCAGCGCTTCCGCTTTTGCTTTCGTGACGTCCAGTTCCGCCTGGGACACGATATTTTTCTCTACCAGCAGCCTCACGTTTTTCAATTCCACTTGGGCTGCCTTCAGATCGGCTAGCGCATTTTTATAAACCGCCTCGGCTTTTTGTAATTCCTTTTCAAATTCCTGGGAGTTGAGCGAGAACAGGAGTTGTCCTTCCTTTACCGTCTGACCTTCGTCCACCTGAATTTTTTCAATGTAGCCTTTGACTTTGCTTCTCAGCTCGACATATTTCACGGACTGAATCTCGGCTACATATTCGCGGCTGTAATTAGCGTCTTTCACCATGGGAGCGATAACCTGATGGGTTTCGATCTTCTCGGCTTCCTTTTTCGAGGCGCAGGCTGCCGTGATTAAGCACAAGAAAACTATCAGTATCGGGCTATTTTTCATTTTAAACTTTACGAAAATTATATTTTTTGGCCAATGAATCGCCTACTTCCAATCACTTTATGCGGATACGGATTTTTCAGTTGGTATGTAGGTTAGGCAATAATCAGGCCAGAAATGACAAGATAAATTTTTGCTTTATTTTTCGGTAATTAGCGTGATCGTAAAATTATCTGAAATGGGTTAACGTTGTATATTGCACCGGTAAGGAGCAAAATACATCACTATGTCGATCATCTATAAATTAACTTTATCCATGTTTGCCTTGTCCTTGCTGGTTTTCGGCATCTATGGAACCTATCAGCTTCGCACCGAATCCCAAAACCTTAACGACGATGTGAAGCAGGAAACAAGATTACTGGCATACAGTTTATTGGTTTCGGTAGAGAATGCCTTGCGCGATCGCCAAGCGGAAGACGTGCAAGAACTTTTGCAACAATTAGAACGCCTCAAGCCTTCAATCGACGTTCGTATCTACATTCAAAATCGCACAATTATCCGTTCGGGTGCGGAAAGCCTCATATGGCCGGAATATGTTGAATATGCATTATTCCGGGCTGCACTTGAAGGTAAAATAAAACAATTTTATTTTCCTGCGGATGATCCCGACTTTTTAGTCTTATCGCTGCCATTTGATAAGACTTCTGCCACCATGCCGGGCAATTTGGCCGTGGTGCGTTCGTTGCAAAAAATGAAAAATGATTTAAACAAAACCAAAATCTCCATTCTTTTATCTTTTATTTCTTTCGTTTTATTTACTTCATTGCTGTGTTTCATTTTAGGACATGTTTATATTTCCCGCCCCTTACATGAACTCCGCCAAGCGATGCTGGCATTCAGAAACAGCACTAAACCACCGGACCTTTTACCGGTGAAGGGAAGCGACGAACTGGCTTCGGTGAGGCAGGAATTCAATCGGATGACAGCGGAGTTATTTTCGGCTTACCGCCGGCTGGATGATGAAACCCAACAGCGCCGGCGATTGCAGCGGGCATTGGAACGTGCAGATAAAATGATAACGATCGGCCAATTATCGGCAGGACTGGCCCATGAAATCGGCTCCCCTCTGCAAATCATTAACGGGAGGGCAAGAGCGCTCGCTAACGGTGGCGAGGATACGCAAGAGGTGCAGCGAATCGCCAATATTCTGGTCGATCAAACCGACCGTATTACCCGCATCGTACAGCGTCTTCTCGAATTCTCGCCTCGCCACGCGTCCGAACCTGTGCTTTGCAATGTCATTCAGGCGGTAGAGGAAGTCATCGATATGCTGGGTTTTGAAGCGCACCGTCAAGGAGTCATCATGACGTATACCCACACCGAGACATTGCCATTGTTGTTGATTAATAAAGACGGCTTACAACAAATCGTTTTAAACCTGCTGTCCAATGCGCTTGCCGCCATCGTCGGCTCTGGCTCAATCGCGATCGATTTGTCCCGGAACTTCATCGTCTATGCCGATAAGAAGATACCCGCCCTGCGGCTTGACGTAAGCGACACGGGGGCGGGCATCGCGCCGGAACATCTGCCTCTTCTATTCGAACCTTACTTTACTACACGCGGCAAACAAGGCGGCACCGGTCTGGGTTTGGCCGTAGTTAAGACCTTGGCTGACGAAATGGGCGGCACCGTCGTTGCGGAGACAGAATTCGGCAGAGGCAGCCGATTTATCGTTCAATTACCGTTGAGATCCCCTTTATGACTTTGGAAAATATTCGACTGCTGGTGATTGACGACGATCTCGGAGTGGTGGATTACTTGCTCGACATGCTCAGGCGGCAGGGTTATTCGGCCATCGGATTCACGCAAACCGATAAAGCCCTCGATGCCATAGAAAAAGAGCCGTTCGATCTTGTGATATCCGATGTGGTCATGCCCGGCATGCGCGGTCTCGAGTTAATGGCGGCCATTCACCACCACCGGCCTGAACAATTGGTCTTGCTGATTACGGCGTTCGGCAGCATCGATTTGGCGATGCAAAGCATTCGCGCCGGCGCTTGCGACTTTTTAACCAAGCCGTTTCGTATCGAAGAGCTCTATTCCGCCGTCGCTCGCGCGCTGGAAGACCGGCAAATGCGGCGCACCGCCGTCAAGGTGGGTTTTACCGATCAAGTCACTTACGATAAAAGCGTTTTTATTACCCATAGCCTCAGTATGCGGCAGTTGATGGGAATGGCGGCCCGAGTGGCGGCGGTAAACTCGACCGTACTCCTGACCGGGGAAAGCGGTACAGGCAAGAGCGCCGTGGCGCGCTGGATTCATGACCATAGTCCAAAAGGCACAGGGCCTTTTATCGCGGTAAATTGCGCGGCGTTGCCCCATGCCCTGGTAGAAAGCGAATTATTCGGTGTTCGCAAGGGCGCTTTTACCGATGCGAGCAAAGACCGCCCCGGGCTATTTTTACAGGCCGACTCAGGCACCCTGTTTCTCGACGAGATCGCTGAATTGCCTCTGGAAATTCAGCCGAAGCTGCTGCAAGTTTTGGAAACCGGGAAAGTTCGTGCGCTTGGCGATACGCAAGAAGTCAAAGTGAACGTCCGTCTGATTGCAGCGACGCATCAACCGCTGGCACAGCGTGTCAACGACAAATTATTCCGCGCCGATCTTTTCCACCGGCTTAATGTGATTAACCTCGAAGTGCCGCCCTTACGGGAGCGCAAGGAGGATATTGACGAGCTTGTAAAAACCTTGATCCATACGATTTGCCGGCGGATCGGCAAACAGGGGCCGGTGAATATTACCGTTGAAGTATTACGCTGGATACGCGCCTATCTTTGGCCCGGCAATGTCCGTGAACTGGCCAATACGCTTGAAAGAGCCATCGTATTGGGCGAGCATGACACCCTCTTACTTGAGGATTTGGCGCAAGCCTCTAAAATCCCGTTGAGCGGCGGCAATTTTCTGGAATTGGCCATGGCGCAGGGATGGACGCTGGCGGATATCGAACAGGCCTATATCCGCCATGTGCTGGAAACGACCGGCGGCAACAAAATACAGGCCGCCAGGATACTCGGCCTGGACCGCAGCACTTTGTATCGCAAACTCGGCTAATGCTTTGGTTTTTTATGGATATAGCCGACCGAAAACCGATGACTCCACCGTAAACCCAAATACCCGACCCTGGGAAAAATTCTTACCGGATTCCAGAGTCATTATCTAGTTGATATTCTCTGTTGCTGCTAAAATAGGGCTACATTTCCTGGAGAATAATCATGAACACACCGCATTCAGCAACACTCGGCAATATTACCGAATACAGCCTTGACTGGCCAAGCGCCGCTCATGGTTCGACGCATGAGTTGGCCATCGATGCTCGGTATATCTATGTCACCGGGCAAAACATGCATCAGATTGCCAAGTGCGATTACGAAGGCCGGGTAGTCGACTATTACAAAATGCCGGATGGCAGCGGTCCGCACGGCATATTATTCGATAAACAGGGACGGCTTTGGGTTTCGCTGGAATTTTTGGGTCTGGTCGTACAGCTGGATGAGCGGGGAAACATCGTCAAAACCATCGATGTGCGCCTATTCACGCAAGGCGCAAAAACGCCCATTAATACTGCTCCGCATGGTATCGGGCTGGGTGCGGACGGAGAAACCATCTGGTTCACCGGCAAGCGCACCAGCACGGTGGGAAGGATTAATTCCGATGGCAGGGTAGAGCATTTTCAATTGGACAATCTGGCGGCATTGCCCATCTTTCTATCCGCCGGCGCCGACGGCACAATTTGGGGGACCGAATTGCTGGCCAGCGCAATTCTCAATGTCTCCGGCGATGGAACCGTCAGAGAGTACCCAATACCGTCATCGAACAGCAGGCCCATTGCGGTCATACCGGACCCGACAGAGCCATTCATGTGGTTTACCGAAGAAGCCGGCGTCAAAATAGGCAAGATTGACCGGTATGGCGAGATTATCGAATATCCCGTTCCCGCTCTGCAGAAGAATGACATACTCGCATCGCTGGCATTTGATCGCGACAACAATTTATGGGTGCAGGTTTATGTGGATCAAAATAACCCCAATCCTTCAGGTTATGACTATCTCCTGAAATTCGACCAATCCATCCGGCATATCGAAGGCTCCGACATTTCGGGAGTGCCGTTCAGCACGCACACTTTGCCCAGCAAAAAAACAGTGATGCACCGGATCAAAATGGACTATGCGGGCAATTTATGGTTTACGGAAATGATGACAGATAAACTCGGCAAGATAACGCTTTGATTCCATTCTTAAAAGAAATTCAAGCCCTTCCACTAGCTCCACCACAAGGGACGGACCACCCTTATGATGGAGCCTGTCGAAGGACTTAATCAGAGTTTCCTTAAATTGCTTAATGCCTGGTGATAATACTTCATTATCCAGAGTCAATCCGAATGATTGGTATCCCGAGTATCGATCTCCAGCATGCCATGTTCGTGTTTTTCCACACCCGGTGTTCGTAACACGCGGTAAAAACAAAAAGCGGTCAGCAGCAATACGACCGAGTTGCTGAACAGCATCATGAAATAACCGACTGAAGTCATACATCCACCTCTTTTTCGCCTTTTCCGGTGCGTTGCCAGTTTTCACCGGCCAGGCCGACCATCAAGGCCAGGAATGAAAACACAATGACAAGATAAATGATCGTCAACAATACTTCAGGCTGTTCACGGATTTCGCCGATTTTACTCGGCAAAGTATTGATTATCCACGTTCCCAAAATAGCCAGCAGAAATAGCGGCGTCACATATTTGAAAATGAATCGGAAGAAACGCGGGATTAATAAATCCGCGCCGCGATTGGTTTCCTCCAGGCCTTGGTCGATGCCGATCACCCAGGCGAACACGATGATTTCGATCGTAGCTAAAAGAAAGATACCGACCGTACCAATCCACTCATCCATTGTGCTGAGCACAACCGCATTTTTAGAAAAATAGATCACCGTCATTGCGCCGGTGAGCGTCAATAGGCCGAGTGCCGAAACACTAACCCGGCGCGGCAAACCGAAACCCTCTTCCAGGAACGCAATCGCGGGTTGCAACATACTCAAAGAGCTTGTAATCGCAGCGAGGAACAATAGGCCGAACCACAGCGTGCCAAACCAACGCCCGCCCTCCATGTTCGCGAACACGGTGGGCAGCGTGTTGAAACCCAAACCAAACGTCGAACCGGACAGAGCTTCCATCGTAAAGGCCGTGCCGAGAAAGATGAACGTGGCTGGAATCGCGATCAGGCCGCCGAGGCAGACTTCGCAAAATTCATTGGTCGCCGAAGCGGTCAAGCCGGAAAGTACGACATCGTCGTCGCGGCGCAGGTAACTCGCATAAGTCAGAATTACCCCAAAACCGACCGACAACGTAAAAAAGATCTGCCCGGCTGCTGCCAGCCATACCGCGGGGTCTTTCAGTTTATTAAAGTCAGGATTCCACATATACCCAAGCCCGTTCGCGACCGTCCTCAACTGCTCGGAGGCGTCTGCCGCCAGTTGTCGGAGCAATAGGTGTTCGGGTGTACCGAAAGTGGAGGCGTCCTTTAGAGTCTGAAATTTCTGCGTGACGGCTGCGATCTCGGCGGTTGGCAATGCAGGCAGCAAAGCGCGGCGCGCTTCATCGATTTCGGCAAGGGCTTCCGCAGATTTTTCGGCTTGTTTATCGAGTTTCAATTCTTGTGCTTCCAACTCCCGCAGTTTCGACTTGGCGTCCTGTTCTAATTGCTCTCCCGCTTTTCGGACCCAGTCTTCGAGATGTTGTTCGGTTTCGGGTGTGCGCATTTCGACCATATTCAATGCATATGCGGCCGTTGATTTGGCGAAACCTGCAGGCGGCAGCACCGCGACTTGTTGCTGTTCAGTACCGGTAAGATTCAGTTGCGCCTGCAAATGTCCGGCGATGGACTTTTCGACTTCGGTTTTGAATTTATCCGGCGTCGTATCCTTGTTCAAGGCCAAACCATGCAAAACTTGCCATTCGGATGCTGGTAAAACCTGCGGCAGACTTTGGCGCCAGGACTGGGGCAGCGGCTGTTCGGGCAATGTCAGCACCCGCACGGCGATAATGATCGCGGACAATATCAGCATCGGCATGGCAAACTTGCAGAACGTTTCGATGCCGCGCGACAGGCCCCGGTAAATGAAATAAAAATTCAAAAAAAATGCGACTAGAAAAAACCAGAATGTCGCTTGGATGCCATCTTTGAACGCGGCACCATTTTCAGTCATGCCGGTATAACTATTGAAAAAGGTGCTGTATAAGGCGGGGTTACGGCCCAGTTC
Source organism: Methylomicrobium sp. (assembly GCA_051061095.1). Lineage (GTDB taxonomy): Bacteria > Pseudomonadota > Gammaproteobacteria > Methylococcales > Methylomonadaceae > Methylomicrobium. The sequence continues at coordinate 58,663 of JBPFEE010000015.1, forward strand.
CAGGTCGCCGCTCAGATAATACCATGCATAAGCGAGACACCAGGACTCAATGTAAACGTAATACATATAAATGATGAGCGGAACCATCAACCCCAAGGCGCCCAGATACTTCGCGAAAGGGTGCCGCCAAAGCACCGAAAAAATACCGGGCGCGGAGTTGAAACCGTAGCGGCCGCCGTAGCGTCCCATCGACCATTCCGCCCAGCAGATCGGAATACCGACTAACAAAAAGGAGATGAAATAAGGGATCATGAAGGCGCCGCCGCCGTTCGCTGCCACCTGGCCCGGAAAACGCAAAAAATTGCCGAGACCGACCGCCGAACCGGCGACCGCCAGGATCACGCCGAGTTTAGACCCCCAGGATTCGCCGCATCGATTTTCTGATTGCTCAGTCATTATTTATAAAATATTGTTTTTGTTATGATTTTCTGATTTTACCGATCAAAGCTTCAAAACCATGAGTTTCCGGCGCCTTTCCACCTAGCAAAACTGCTGTCAATTCGTCGTCTTCCCAGGTCAACAGATCGGCGAAGCGGGCCTGTTCGTCGCCCCCCGCCTGCAAATAGCCGTTTTCCAGATAATGCAGCAGCAGAATGTCCAACTCCACCACGCCGCGGCGGCATTGCCACTTCAGCTTTTTAAAAGAACGCATCAACCTTCTTGACGTTTCACCAGGAGTTTTTTAATTTCCGCGATCGCCTTGGCCGGATTTAATCCTTTCGGGCAGGTATCGGTACAGTTCATGATCGTATGACAGCGGTACAGTTTGAACGGATCTTCGAGTTCGTCGAGACGCTCGCCGGTGTTTTCGTCGCGGCTGTCGCTAATCCAGCGATAGGCTTGCAACAACACCGCAGGTCCCAAATAGCGTTCGCTGTTCCACCAGTAACTCGGACAGCTTGTCGAACAACAAGCGCAGAGAATGCAGTCGTAAAGCCCGTCCAGCTTGGCGCGGTCTTCGCGACTTTGCAGACGCTCGCTGTCGGCGGGCGGCGGGGTTTGGGTTTCGATCCAGGGTTTGATCGAGGCATATTGCGCGAAAAAATGGGTCAGATCGGGCACCAGGTCTTTGACTACCTGCGTATGCGGCAACGGAAATATCCGTATCGTATCGGGATAGGAGTCGATCGCCTTCGTGCAGGCCAATGAGTTTTTGCCATTGATGTTCATAGCGCAGGAGCCGCAGACGCCCTCCCGGCAGGAGCGGCGGAACGTCAGCGTGCTGTCGATTTCGTTCTTGATCTTGATGATTGCATCGAGCACCATCGCGCCGCAGTGTTCCTTGTCGAGTTCATACACGTCGATGCGCGGATTCTCGCCAGTTTCCGGATCCCATCGGTAAATCTCGAAACGGCGAATCAGTTTCGTGCCTTTTGGCGCGGGATAGGTTTTTCCCTGAATCACGCGCGAGTTTTTCGGCAGGGTGAATTCGGCCATCAATAGATCCTCTCTTTCGGTGGAAAAACCTCGACTTCGTCGGTCAGGGTAAACAAATGCACCGGCCGGTAATCGATCTTGACTTGATTACCCTCGGCCCAGGTCAGAGTATGCTTCAGCCAGTTAGCATCGTCGCGGTTCGGATAATCTTCGCGCGCATGCCCTCCCCGGCTCTCCTTCCGATTGCCGGCCGCGCTGATCGTGACCAAGGCCTGGCTCAACAAATTATCCAGTTCCAGCGTTTCGACCAGATCGGTATTCCAGATCAGCGAACGGTCTTTGAGGCCGACCTCCGCGAACGAGGCGCGAATCTGGGTCATGGCGTTGATGCCTTCGTCGAGCGTCGATTGGGTGCGGAAAACCGCCGCCTTCGATTGCATCGTTTTTTGCATATCCAGGCGAATCTCGGCGGTCGGACGATCGCCCCGCGCATGACGGATTCCGTCGAAACGGGCTAACGCCTCATCGGCAGCATCCCGGCGCAGAGGTTTATGGGCATCGCCCGGCTTGATCAGTCGGGCGCAATGGATCGCGGCGGCCCGGCCGAATACGATGATGTCGAGCAATGAATTCGAACCGAGCCGGTTCGCGCCGTGCACCGAGACGCAGGCCGCCTCGCCGATCGCCATCAACCCCGGCACCACATGATCGGGATTGCCGTGCTTCAGGGTCACCACTTCGGTGTTGTAGTTGGTCGGAATGCCGCCCATGTTGTAGTGCACGGTCGGCAGGACCGGAATCGGTTCCTTGGTCACATCGACACCGGCGAAAATGCGCGAGGTTTCAGAAATGCCGGGCAGCCGTTCGTGAATGATTGCCGGATCGAGATGTTCGATATGCAGATAGATGTGATCTTTCAGCCTGCCGACGCCGCGGCCCTCGTTGATTTCGATCGTCATCGCGCGGCTGACGATATCGCGCGAAGCCAGATCGCGCGCGGACGGCGCATAGCGTTCCATGAAGCGTTCGCCTTCGGAGTTGGTCAGATAACCGCCCTCCCCGCGCACGCCTTCGGTGATCAGGCAGCCCGAGCCGTAAATGCCGGTCGGGTGAAACTGCACGAATTCCATATCCTGCAGCGGCAGGCCTGCCCGCAGCACCATCGCGTTGCCGTCCCCGGTCACCGTATGCGCCGAGGTGCAGGAAAAATAGCTGCGCCCGTAGCCGCCGGTCGCGAGCACCGTCGAATGCGCCTTGAACAGATGCAGCGAGCCGTCGTCCAGGCACCAGGCCAGCACGCCGCGGCATTCGCCGTCCTCCATGATCAGATCGAGCGCGATGTATTCGACGAAGAATTCGGCGTTGTGCTTCAATGCCTGCTGATACAGGGTGTGCAGGATGGCGTGGCCGGTCTTGTCCGCCGCCGCGCAGGTGCGCAGCGCGCGGCCTTTGCCGTAATGGGTGGTCATGCCCCCGAAGGCGCGCTGATAAATCTTGCCTTCGGGGGTCCTGGAAAACGGAACGCCGTAATGTTCGAGTTCGAGAACCGCCTGCATCGCCTCCCGGCACATGTATTCGATCGCGTCCTGATCACCGAGCCAGTCGGAACCCTTGACGGTGTCGTACATATGGAAGCGCCAGTCGTCCTCGCCCAGATTGCCGAGCGCCGCGCTGATGCCGCCTTGCGCCGCAACCGTGTGGCTACGGGTCGGAAAAACCTTGGTGATGCAGGCCGTTTTCAGGTTTTTTTCGGCCATCCCGAAAGTGGCCCTGAGGCCCGCGCCGCCCGCGCCCACCACCACCACATCATAGGTGTGTTCGATAATCTTGTAAGCATCCGTCATGAATCATCCAACCTGTAGAGTGCGAAATACGGCCAACAACGCCGTCAGCGAAAGCAGGAACAAGGCCAGATTGACCAGCCAGATCGATACAATCTTGCAGCCTTCCCGGCCGACGTAGTCTTCGATCACGACGCGAAGCCCAAGCCCTGCATGATAAAAAACCGCGGCGATAAAAGCGATGACGCCGACCGTATTCAAAGGCGAGGCCAACCAGGCCCGGGTTTCCGCGTACGGCGCGGACATGCTGAGATCGATCAGTTTGATCAGCCAATAGGATAAGGGAACCAATGCTGCCGCCGTTACCCGCTGCATCCACCAGTGCGCGGTTCCGGATTTTGCCGAGCCCAATCCGCGAGCTTTCGTTAAAGGCGTTCGGTATTTCATAAGCTAATCCGTACTCAAGAGAATAAAAGCCGCCAGCGTCAGCAGTGCCGAAGCTACCAGTTCGATGCCTGCGTAACGGTTTAGCGTTTCGGCTTCGAAACCTCGGCCGGCGTCCCAGATCAAATGCCTGACGCCATGACACAAATGAAAAAACAGCGCATAGATGAAACCCCAGATGAAACAGCGCATCCACCACGAAGCGGCGACCGCCTGCACAGAAGCGTAAGCCTCCGGCCCCGAAGCCAGCGACGTCAACAGACAAACGACGTACAACAAGCCGAACGACAGCAGTATACCGGTGACGCGGTGGGTGATCGAAAGAATGCCGGTCAACGGCAACTTATAGACTTGCAGATGAGGCGAAAGAGGTCTTGGATGCTGCGCGTTCATACATTCGATACCGGAAGTGGAGAAAGGATTAAAAATCTACGCAGCGGCCGTTTTTTTCCCAGTCGCCGTAACGGGTTGGTTCGGGGCCTTCAAAGCCGCCGGTTTCTTTGCTGGGTGATAATGGTGAGGAGGACATGGGCCGTGGGCAGTCGGGCCGTTCCGGTTGCTCAGGTTGTGCCGGGCAGGGTGTCGATTGTTGTTCCGTCATCATCGCTTAGGAGCCTATCTGAGTGAAAGGAGTTCATGCGCTAAGGCACAAAGAGCGAAGGCTGATGATGCGACTGCGATATTCCGATGCAGTCAAGGCAGAGTGCGAACGCTGAAAAAATCCAATGGAAACGGATTCAGGAGTTCGACTGGTTAGCCTGTCGCAAAGCTTGCCGGTATTATATAAAGCAAAAGGACCCCACAACAAGGGTTAAACGCAGATTGGCGGAGAAAAAATGGTGCCCAGGGACAGAATCGAACTGTCGACACAAGGATTTTCAGTCCTTTGCTCTACCGACTGAGCTACCTGGGCAATGGCTGAAATCCAGCCTGTGGGGATAATCTTAACTGAGCTGACTGCGGCAATGGTGCCCAGGGACAGAATCGAACTGTCGACACAAGGATTTTCAGTCCTTTGCTCTACCGACTGAGCTACCTGGGCTTGCCTGCAAAAAGACGCATATTTAAACCGATAATCGAGAGAACGTCAACAAAAAAGTTTTTATCGTTTCAGCTGTTCTGATCCGGATATTGCCAGATCCGCGTTGAAATAATCGGTTAAAATAGCCAGATTTTGCGGGAACCGTAAACACGCGCCCTTAATCAATTGTCTGTGATTTTCAACTTTTCCAAATACCGGATACCGGGCAATTCAGGCAAAAGTGCGTGACGCGCTCCCTGCTTCACTTTGGCATACCATTACAATAACAAAATCAACGTGCAAAAGTCTTCTCCCCAATACCTGGTCGGCATCGATCTCGGTACGACCCACACCGTAGTCGCCTACGCGAAAATCGGCGAAATACCCGTCAACCTTCAAATCTTTGAAATCGAACAATTAACCGCGCCTGGGCAGGTGGCGGCCAGAATCTTATTGCCCTCGGTGCGTTATCACCCGGCCGAAGGCGAATTGTCGAAAACGGATATCGTATTCACCGCGGAAGCTGACAGTGCGGTAATCGGCGAAGCCGCACGCGTGCTCGGAGCCAAAACCAAAGGCCGATTGGTCGCGAGCGCCAAAAGCTGGCTGTCGCATCCGTCGGTCGATCATGGCGCGGGTATTCTGCCCTGGGGCGGCGGCGATGACGTGAATAAGGTGTCGCCGATTGACGCGAGCGCGAGCTATCTGGCGCATGTGCGTAAGGTTTGGGGACACCGTTTTCCGGAAGCGCCGCTCGCGGATCAGGACATCGTCATCACGGTGCCCGCCTCGTTCGATGAAGCGGCGCGTTCCCTCACGCTCGAAGCCGCGCGGCGGGCCGGCTTGCCGAAGGTCAGACTGCTCGAAGAACCGCAGGCGGTCTGCTACGACTGGCTGCGGCGGAGTGCCGGCAACATCGGAGAATTGCTCGCTGACGTGCATTTGCTGCTGATCTGCGATGTCGGCGGCGGCACCACCGACCTGACCTTGATCAAGGTCGAACACGGCGGTCCGGAACCGAAGCTGACCCGGATCGGCGTCGGCGACCATCTGATGCTCGGCGGCGACAATATCGATCTGGCGCTCGCGCATCTGGCCGAGAGCCGGCTGCTCAGGGGCGAACAACGCCTATCCGCGGCGGAACTGTCGCAATTGCTCGAACAGTGCCGTATCGCGAAGGAGCGCCTGCTGGCCGACGACGCCCCCGAACAAGTCAATGTAACGCTGCTCGGCGGCGGCTCGAAACTGGTCGGCGGCTCGCGAGTCGCCACTCTCGGCCGCGAGGAAGTCCGCGCGATTGCGCTGGACGGCTTTTTTCCGTTGTCGGGACGCGACGACCTGCCCGACCGAAAACGCAGCGGCGTCGTCGAATTCGGCCTGCCCTATGCGGTGGAACCGGCGGTGAGCAAGCATATCGCCGCGTTTTTGAAGCTGCATGAAAGCGCCGCGCGCGAAGCCAAACAAGGACTGGGGAGCGCGCCCGACGCCTTGCTGGTCAACGGCGGCGTATTCCGCAGCCAGACTCTGAACCGGAGGATAGAGGAACTATGCAGATGCTGGAACGAGGGCAAGCTGACCGTGCTCGAGAACCGCCATCCCGAACTGGCGGTCGCATTCGGCGCGGTCAGTTACGCCTTGGCCCGGCGCGAGAAAAAACTCAAAATCGGCGGCGGCGCGGCGCGCAGTTATTTCCTTATGATCGATACCGGCACTACCGCACAGCAGCAAGGCGTCTGCATCCTGCCGAAAGGCAGCGAGGAAGGCGAGGAAGTGATCCTGAAGGACCGTCGTTTTGCGCTGCGTCTCGGCATGCCGGTGCGCTTCCATCTATGCTCGATGTCCGGAGATACGTCTTATAAACCGGGAGACATCGCCGAGATCACCGAACAATTTCATTCCTTGCCGCCGCTGGCGGCCGCTTTCGACAGCGAAGACAGCCAGGGCGGCAATGAGGTAATCGTACAATTGTCGGTCACGCAGACCGAAATCGGCACGCTAAAAATCGAATGCGTCTCGATGGAAGACAGCAGCCGGCGCTGGAATGTCGAATTCCAGATTCGCACCCGGGGCCAAACGGCCCTGCCCGCCGATGTTTCCCTGCCCCCGCAATTCGATAAAGCGGCCGAACAAATCCAGGCCGTGTTCGGCTCGAAATCGAAAGCGGTCGATCCGAAAGCGGTCAAAAGCCTGCGCAGCGATCTTGAGAAAACCCTCGGCGAAGCGCGCGATGCATGGCGGACGCCGCTGCTTCGCGCCCTGTTCGCGGAACTGCTCGAAGGCGCCAAATACCGCCGGCGCACGGAACACCATGAACGGGTCTGGTTCAGCCTGACCGGTTTTTGCCTGCGCCCCGGCTTCGGCTTTACGCTGGACGACTGGCGTGTCGATCAACTCTGGAAGCTGTATCCGCACGGACTGCAATTCGTAAACGAAATCCAGAACTGGGCCGAATGGTGGACGCTCTGGCGGCGCATCTCGGGCGGGCTGAACGAATCCGCACAGGAACAGATTTTTGCCGACATCGCCAAGTATATTAATCCGGCCTCCGCCCGCCATCCCGGCGTCGCCAAGCAGCTGAAAACGCGCAGCTTCGATGACATCGTGCGTCTTGCGGCCGTGCTCGAACGCCTTCCGGTCGAGAAAAAAAACCAGCTTGGCGAATGGTTGCTGAATCGCCTGCAAAAACCCGGCGAATCGAACCAGACCTGGTGGGCGCTCGGACGCATCGGCGCCCGAATGCCGTTCCACGGCAGCAGCCATAATGTGATTCCGCCCGAAATCGCCAGCCAGTGGCTGCGGCAAATCGCCAAGGCCGACTGGAAAAAAATTCCGCAAGCCGGATTTGCGGCGATGCTGATCGCCAGAATGAGCGGAGACCGCGCCCGTGACGCCGATGATGAAACTCGCCGGCAAGTCATCGAAAAACTCCTGCTCAGCAAGGCGCCATCGTCATGGATCGACTTGGTCGAAAACTATAAAGAACTCGATGAAAAAGAAGAGCAGCAGATTTTCGGCGAAGCCTTGCCGCCCGGCTTGAAATTGATCAATAAACAGTAGGACAGACGCAAAAAATGAAACTGATCGGCTTTATTTTATTCCTGGGGATCATCATTCTATATTTTCTGGATGCGGCGTTTCGGCTCGAAATGCTGACCGCGGAAATGCTTGGGCATATCGCCCTTCGCTTTTTAACCGGCTTCGTAATTCTGGGGGTTGGCGTATTCTACGAACATATCTTCCGTTTCAAAATCGCGGCGTTCATCGTTCTGGCGCTGCTGTTGGGGGATGATATTTTCGACTACTATCGCGACGTAAAAAGTTTTACTCTGGAAGTCATCTTGCTGAGCATTTATATGCTGCTCTGGGGTGCTTTAACGGGCTATGTCACGATGAGGCATATTAGAAAATCATGAATTAACCTTCAAGTCGATAAGGACAACAGATACAACCGCAAGCTGTTTTACCGGGTCATGCGCGGCGCTCATATTTTCAACCCGAACCTGGCGGTTCGGGTTGAAAGCGAATGGGTGAACATTTACGATTTGCTGAGCATCGACAGATTGGCGCCCCGGCACGACGTCAAGGAGGACTGGTGGCGTTGGGATATCAACGAATATCGCGAAACCCAGATGAACTCCCTCTGCGGGTCGGGGTTTGCAACCTCGACCTAAACGTTTCAAACCAACCACGCAACTTCGGCAAAACGTTATGGACAGGTTTACAAAACCCGTCCGGCCGGAAGGTCCGCAATTGGCCGTTATGCAAAGCTTTGCATAACAGTCAGCATCTGCCGCTCGCTGTCTATTTTCGAGCGGCTGCTATGGGTTACAAATTGCTCGCTCAACTACCAAGATAAGCCGCGCCGCTCTTTGGCATCGGCTTCAGTGCCCTGTTGGGCCTGCTCTTTAAGATTCTATGTCATCGCATAACTTCTTGCTTTTCACTCCAAACTTGGGATCGTAGTTAAAGTTTAAGGAAAAGAAAACCGCCCCGGAAATGATGAAATGTTTATCCCCGTAAACAGCGATGGAATGGAAAGGTTTGGGCTCAGGGATGTTTACGTCTGCCGGCCGATCGTCTTCCTCGACCTGGCCTTCATACACGGCTTTAGAGATCTCAGGCGTGTCAAAAGGTACGGTCTCCTTGTTGACGTTGGCGTTCATCTCGCATTTCATGGGTTTTGCCATGACATCGCAGTAATAGGCTTCACCGGAGACGAACTTCATCGTCAATGGTCGCGGATAAGGTTCCAAATATTTTTTATGGGGATCGGGTGGATTAATCAACAGCGGGATATTGGTTGAGTTCTTAAGATTGACAACTGTATTCCCGCTGTAGTCAACAGTGCTTTTCGCGATCACACCGACCGGGAGTGATGCCGAGTCTACTTCAAGGGTAAAGTTAAACCAAGGGGCACTCCCATGAGGACAGTCAAGCCCCCGTGCCCTGAGCGGAGAATATCCCAATATACCGATGAGCAACGCACTGGCTGTCAGGTAATACCTCATTTCTCCTCCGCGGCTATCAGCTATCTCCGCCCAACGTTCACGCTTAGGCGCAGGAACGGAAGTATGGGCGCGACGAAGCCGGAGCAGCCCATCTCCCCCGCCATACAAAACTGAAGGCATAGCCCCTGTTATACCTACAGCGATTCATTAGACATCTCACCTTGTGGAGGCGAAAAAGGTGATATCTTTCAACTCGGGGCCACAATCCCATATGCCCTGCGCCACGCGTGGGACTGTAGCACGTAGGATGGGTACGACTATTTGACTAAGCTCAACAATACCCCGGCTGCGACCGCCGAACCGATCACCCCGGCCACGTTCGGTCCCATCGCGTGCATCAGCAGGAAATTGTGCGGGTTGCTTTCCAGGCCCAGTTTGTTCGCGACACGCGCGGCCATCGGTACGGCCGAAACGCCGGCCGCGCCGATCAACGGATTGATCTGGGTGCTGCTGAAGCGGTTCATGACCTTCGCCATAATCACGCCGCCGGCGGTTCCGATCGCAAAGGCGACCGCGCCCAGCGCCAGAATGCCGAGCGTTTTGAATTGCAGAAACGCATCCGCGCTCAGCTTCGAGCCGACCGACAAGCCTAAAAAGATGGTGACGATGTTGATCAACTCGTTTTGCGCGGTCTGGCTCAAGCGTTCGACTACGCCGCAGGCATTCATCAGGTTGCCCAGGGCGAACATGCCGACCAAAGGCGCGGCGGACGGCAGCATCAAGATGCACAGCGACAACAGCATCAGAGGAAACACGATTTTTTCGGTCTTGCTGACCGCGCGCAATTGCTGCATCTCGATTTTGCGCTCGTCTTCGGTGGTCAACGCGCGCATGATCGGCGGCTGGATCAACGGCACCAGCGCCATATAGGAATATGCGGCGACGGCAATCGCGCCGAGCAGATCAGGCGCGAGCCTGGAGGCGACATAAATGGCGGTGGGGCCGTCTGCGCCGCCGATGATGCCGATCGCGGCCGCATCCTTCAAGGAAAACTCAAGGCCCGGTACGATGTTCAGCGCCAGCGCGCCCAGCAGGGAAGCAAAAATGCCCAACTGGGCGGCCGCACCCAGCAGCAAGGTCTTCGGATTGGCGATCATCGGCCCGAAATCGGTCATTGCGCCTACGCCCATGAAAATCAGCAACGGAAAAACGCCCGTCTTGATGCCGAAATACAAGTAATGCAATATGCCGCCTTCCTCCGCGATGCCGGCGACCGGAATATTGCTGAGCACCGCGCCGAATCCTATCGGCAGCAACAACAACGGCTCGAAGCCTTTTTTGATCGCCAAATACAACAGTACCAAGCCGACCAGCATCATGAAGGCCTGGCCGCTGCTCATGTTATAAAGGCCGGTGCTCTGCCAAAGTGAAATTACATTTTCCATGGATGATCGTTTGAGGAATATAGGTTTATAGCAACTGTCCGTTTGCCCGTGGAAAAAACTTTCCTGAGCGGCGCCCGCCTGCCCTTCGGCAATCCGCAAGCATTATAATGTAATCAGCGCATCGCCCCCGGCAACCCCGCCGCCTTCCTTCACATGGACGGCGCTGACGACGCCTGCGAACTTGGAACGCACCTCGGTCTCCATTTTCATCGCCTCCATGATCACGACAACTTCGCCGGCCGCTACCACGCTGCCGGGAACGACCAGAATTTTCAGGATGTTGCCGGCCATCGGCGCTTCCACCACCGCGCCGCCGCTGCCCGGCTGCGGAACCACGATCGGCTGGGCGGCGGGTTCGATCGTCATACCCGTCCCGCCCGGTCCCACGACCACGTTGAAGTTCCTGCCGTCGACATTGACCACGTAGGATTCGGCGGCTTGCGCCGCCTGCCCCGGCACTTTTACCGCGGCGCCATTGCCGGCTTCGCCGGTCGGCGGAGCCTCAAAGGCGGAAGGATTGCCGCGATTGACCAGAAATTTCCAGCCGACCTGATTGAACATCGCGTTGATCAACACATCTTCTTCGACATTTTTGGCCAGTTTGACGCCTTCTTTCTTGGCTTTGTCCTTCAGTTCGGCAATCAGTTTATCCATTTCCGGCGCGATCAGATCGGCCGGCCGACAGGTGATCGGGGCGCCTCCTTCGAGCACGCGGCCCTGTAATTGCTTGTTGACCGGCGCGGGCGTGGCGCCATATTCTCCTTTCAAAAGGCCGGCCGTTTCCTTGGTGATCGTTTTATAACGCTCGCCGCTGATCACGTTCAGCACCGCTTGCGTTCCCACGATCTGCGAAGTCGGCGTGACCAAGGGAATGAAGCCCAAATCCTCGCGTACGCGCGGAATTTCGTGCATTACCTGGTCAAATTTATCGGCAGCGCCCTGCTCCTTAAGCTGGCTTTCCATATTGGTCAGCATTCCACCCGGAACTTGGGCGATCAGGATGCGGCTGTCGACGCCTTTCAGGCTGCCTTCAAATTGCGCATATTTTTTGCGAATATCGCGAAAATACTCGGCAATTTCTTCGAGCTTGGTCAAATCCAGGCCGGTTGCGCGTTCGGTTCCCTCAAGGCTCGCCACGATCGTTTCGGTCGGGCTATGGCTGTAAGTCATGCTGAGCGGCGAAATGGCGGTATCGACCATATCGACGCCGGCTTCGGCCGCCTTGATCAGGCTCGGCACGCTTAATCCGGTCGTCGCATGGCAATGCAGATGGATCGGCAGCGACGTGCTCTTTTTCAAGCGCGAAACCAGTTCAAACGCTTCATAAGGCTTTAAAAGACCGGCCATGTCCTTGATGCAGATCGAATGCGCGCCCATGTCTTCGATCTGTTTACCGAGATCGACCCACGAATCGAGCGTATGCACCGGGCTGGTCGTATAAGAAATGGTGCCCTGCGCATGCGCATCGGTCCTGAGCACGGCCTTGACCGCATGCTCGATGTTGCGCATGTCGTTCATCGCGTCGAAGATTCGGAACACATCGATGCCGTTGACCGCACTGCGTTCGATGAACTTATCGACGACGTCATCGGCAAAATGCCGGTAACCGAGCAGATTCTGCCCGCGCAGCAGCATTTGCTGGCGCGTGTTCGGCATCGCGGCTTTCAACAGACGCAATCTTTCCCACGGATCTTCGCCGAGATACCGAATACAGGCATCGAAGGTCGCCCCACCCCAGGACTCGATCGACCAATAGCCTACCTGATCAAGTTTTTCGCAAATCGGCAGCATGTCTTCGATACGCATCCGTGTCGCAAAAATCGACTGGTGCGCATCACGCAACGCGACTTCGGTGATCGACAAAGGCTTGATCTTCTCTTTCGCCATTCTTAAATTTTCTCCAGAATCCTTAAAAGTTGTGTTTGTGACTTCAGCGGATCATCCGGAAGTCATTGAGCAAATACGTTCCATTTTACCTGTTTTTGCTCCGGTATTGATGCACGGCGGCCGAAATTGCCGCCACGGTTGCCTTATCCGTATCGATTTTAATCACTTCGACAGTTTTAGGCTCCTCAGGAAAAAAACGTTGGATCAGCGAGGACATCATATTGATCGCTACAACCAATAATGCTAGAAATAAAAAGACGATGCCCATGCCGACGATCATCAATTCAACACCGCTGCTCATCAGTTCTGCCATAAAGCGTTACCTTGTTCAAAAACTTTAATTATTTGGGCTGCATTATCCCTAAAACCCTGCCGGTAAACAAACTAAAGATATCCCAGACTCCAAATTAAACGCGGCAATTCGGGAAAAGTCTCCCTTCCTCACATCGAGTCAGTTCGGCCGCCGGCTCCTAGTTTTTAATGCCTACCCCTTTGTGCAGCAAATAAAGGCTGAACAAAGTCATCAAGACGATGAATCCGCCGGTAATTTCAAAGGCCAGGATAATATCGATATCGGTCACGCCAATCATGCCGTAACGAAAGGCATTGACCATATACAAAATCGGATTTCCCATCGCGATCGTTTGCCAGACGCCGGACAGCATATCGACCGAAAAAAACACCCCTCCGAGATAGCTGAGCGGCGTCAGGATGAAGTTGGGAATGATCGAAATATCGTCGAAACTTTCCGCGAACATCGCATTGATAAAACCGGCCAACGAGAATAACATTGCGGTCAGCAGAGCGATCGACAGGCAGATCCATAGGTTATGTATATTGATTTGCGCGAATATCAGCGAAATTAACGCAACCACGACGCCTACCGCAAGTCCGCGCACGATGCCGCCGAATATATAACCGCCCAGAATCACCCAGTTCGGCACCGGCGCAACCAGCAGCTCCTCGATATGGCGTTGAAATTTGGTCGAATAAAACGACGATACGACGTTCGAATACGAATGACTGATCACCGACATCAGGATGATGCCGGGCACGATATAATCGATATAGCTTGCCCCATTGACCGTGCCGATCCTGCCGCCGATCAATTTGCCGAAAATCAAAAAATACAAGGCGGTGGTAATGGCCGGCGGCAACAAGGTCTGCGGCCAGATGCGGAAAAAGCGGTAAACTTCCTTGACAGCGAGCGTGCGGAAGGCTATTCCGTAATTCATCGATTGTCTCCCGACGTATTTGCATCGATCAAGTCCAAAAACAGTTGCTCCAGACGATTCGATTTATTTCTCAGGCTGATCACTTGGATGCCCTGGTCGCTCAGCCGGCTGAACAACTGGTTAAGTCCGAACGTTTTCGGCACGCTGACATCCAAGATCCGATCGGATGACCGCTCGAGGTGCACGCCCTCTATGACAGGGGCCGCTTCGACCGGCTCGGCCAGATCGAGCAGAAAATGATCGATATTCAGACGCGCCAACAGGCCTTTCATATCGGAATGCTCGACGATGCGGCCCTGATCGATGATCGCAATATTCCGGCATAAACTTTCCGCTTCTTCGAGATAATGCGTAGTCAATATGATGGTAGTGCCCTGATCGTTGACCTCGCGCATCAGATTCCACATCGAGCGGCGAATTTCGATATCGACGCCGGCAGTCGGCTCATCCAGAATCAGCAGCTTAGGTTCGTGCATCATCGCACGAGCAATCATCACCCGGCGTTTCATGCCACCGGACAAGCGCCGCGAGACGCTATCGCGCTTGTCCCAAAGATCCATCTGTTTCAGGCATTTTTCGGCGCGTTGCAGCGCCAGTTTGTGCGGCACGCCATAATAGCCGGCCTGATTGAGCAGGATACTCTTGACCGTTTCGAACTGATTGAAATTAATTTCCTGAGGCACGACACCGATGCAGTTTTTGGCCTTATCACGCTCCCGCCCTAAATCGTGCCCGAAAATGCTGACCGTTCCGCTGCTCGCGTTGATTAACGAACAAATGATGCCGATCGCGGTGGATTTGCCTGCCCCGTTCGGCCCCAGCAATGCAAAAAAATCGCCCGCTTCGACGTCTAGGTCAATGCCTTTTAAAGCTTCGAACCCATTATTATAAGTTTTACGGAGATTACGTAGGGATAATGCATGCATAAAGAAACTATTACTTAACGAAATCCTTCAAATCAGTTAAATTAAGTGCTGATACAAATTAAAACCAACAAAACGGTAAGCAAAAAACCGTCCAATTTTATCAGAATTACAATCATTCTGTTGCTTTAACCGGATAAATCGTGCCAAAAAATTTACCCGAAGTCGTTGCTGCCGTAGATCTCGGCTCCAACAGCTTTCATATGATCGTTTGCACTTTAAAGGACGGTAAACTGCAAATCCAGGATCGGATACGCGAGATGGTCAGGTTGGCCTCCGGCTTGAACAAAAACGATGAACTCGATAGCGAAACCCAGGCCAGAGCGCTGGCTTGCCTGGAAAGATTCGGCCAGCGCGTGCGGAATTTTCCGCCCGGCAGCGTGCGCGCGGTTGGCACGAATACCTTGCGTATCGCAAAAAATGCGCAGGAATTTCTGGGCAAGGCCGAACTGGCGCTAAACCACCCGATCGACATCATTTCAGGGATCGAGGAAGCCCGCCTGATTTATTTGGGCGTCGCCTACAGTTTAGGAGGCAACAACGGCACCCGACTGGTGATGGATATCGGCGGCGGCAGCACCGAATACATTCTCGGTACGGGCGACTCGCCGCGCGAAAAAGAAAGCCTGCACATGGGCTGCGTGACGCTCAGCAATCAATTTTTTAAAGGCGGCAAGCTGTCCAAAAGTGCATTCGCGCAAGCCGTATTATTCGCCGAGCAGCAACTGGAGCCGTTTCAACAGACGTTCCGGCGCGGCAAATGGGATAACTCGATCGGCGCTTCGGGCACCTTGAGGGCGATCGATAAAGTATTAAAGTTGAAAAACTGGAGCAATAACGGTATTACGCTGGCGGGACTGGAGCATCTCGCCGCGCATATCGGCCAGTGCGGCCATGTCAACGATCTGAAACTGCCCGACCTAAACCCCGACCGCCTACCGGTATTCCCCGGTGGCGTTGCGATCGTTTACGCCACCTTCAAAACCCTCGGCATCGATCATATGCTCGTTTCCGACGGCGCCTTACGCGAAGGATTGATCCAGGACCTGATGGGGCGGATATTCGATCACGACATTCGTGCCGCCACCGTGCAAAACTGGGCCGAGCGCTTCCATACCGACCAGCCGCACGCGGCCCGCATCAAACAAACGGTCGCCTACATGTTGCCGCAATTGAACAACGGAAAAAACCCGATCGACAACGACACGATCACCCAATACCTCAACTGGGCCGCCGATTTGCATGAAATCGGCCGTGACATCGCGCACAGCGGCTATCATAAACACAGCGCCTATATTATTGAAAATGGCGATTTGGCCGGCTTTTCGAGACAGGATCAAATTTTGTTGGCGATTCTGGTCAGAACCCACCGGCGCAAATTTGTGCGCTCGTTGTTCAACAGTCTGCCGGCGCCCTGGAACGATCTAGCGCCATACCTGAGCATCATTCTGCGACTGGCCGTGCTGTTGCGGCGCAACCGTTTTGACGCGGACTTGCCGGACTTCAGCGTCGCGATCGAAAAGACCAAAATCCGGCTGACTTTCCCGAAAAACTGGTTGAATGAATCACCGCTGACCCACGCCGATTTAATACAGGAGGCCGACTATCTCAAACAAGGCGGTTTCAAACTCGATTTTTCCTGAAACTCCATGAAGCATTTATTACGCGTATTCGGCTATAGCTTGTTGACGATCCTGGCGCTGTGCGTCGCGATCGTGTTATTCGGCGTCGGCAAAAAACCCGAGGTGATCGGTCTCGGCTGGGAGTTGACGCATGATGATATTACTCGCGCGAAAAAGATCCTTCACGAGGGCGCAAAAGTCAAACCGTATGAACTTGGCAAAATTGAGCTGACCGAGACCGATTTGAATCTGGCCGCCAATTACCTGCTCAACCGGTACTGGAAAAGCGCGGTATATATTCAGCTGAAAAACAACAAGCTGCGCTTCAATGTGACGGTCACCTTGCCGGACAATATCCTGGGCAAATACCTGAATGTCAGCTTCAGGCTTGGCAACGACTCGATCAATGAATTGCCCGGCATTACCAAGTTCAAAGTCGGCAAGCTCTTAGTGCCGGCAAAACTTGCTGCCTGGGTGATCGATGGCGTCATTCAGAATACCGCGCTGCGCGAATATTACATCCTCGCAACCCAACCGATCGAAACGGTTGCGATCGACCAGGAAAAAGTCACGATCACTTATTATTCGAGTGCCGAAACATGGCGGCAGGCGCGCGAGTTCCTATCCGAAAGCAGCACCAACCCGGCACAGGCCGTCTATCAAAAAAAGCTGGCTGAAGTCGTTGCGAATCATGACCCCGAATGGCGGCTGTCGCTTGCCGAGCTGTTACAGCCGATGTTTCAACTGGCTTTCAATCGCTCTACTCCGGAGAATGCGATCGAAGAGAATCGGCTGGTCATTTTTACTGTCAACGATTACGTGAACAAGCAGCAGATTCCCAAACTGCTCGATGTTTCCGGCGCTAAACCGGCCGGCAAACCTCAATATTCACCGTTTATGTATAAACGTATCGATCTGGCGCAGCATTTCATCGGCGCCGCCGCGTTGACTGCCTCGGTCAACGGTAAACTGGCAAAGGTGATGGGAGAACAAAAGGAATTGAGCGATGCGGACGGCGGCAGCGGTTTTAGTTTCATCGATCTGGCCGCGGACAAAGCCGGCACCCGTTTCGGCGAAATCGCTACCTCGACACCGGAAAATGCCCGCCGGATTCAAAAAGCGATGTCTGGAATCCGCAGCTACAGCGAATTCATGCCAGACCCGAGGGATCTTCCGGAAAAAATGGATGCGGAAGAGTTCAGAGCGCGTTTCGGGGCAATCAACAGTCCGGAATATCAAAAGATTTCAAATGAAATCGACGCCCGCATCGCCGCGCTGTCGATTTATCAGATTCGCAGCAAAGAATAAAATGCGCAGGCCCGGAACGGCTATTGTGCCTCTATCGTCAATGCTTGGGACGGAGCACAACCTCCGTCCCACCTTGAAAAAACGATTAATTATAATCGAACGTTTTGCCAGGCGTACCCGGTAAACGCGGCATCGTTTGGTTGGGGAACTCGCCGGTCAACGCGTTCAGGAAAGCGACGATATCGTCAATGTCCGCCTTCGCCAAATCCTTGTCCAATTGCAGTTTAGCCATTAACTTGACGGCCTGATCCAGCGATTTGACTGATCCATTGTGGAAATAAGGCGCAGTCAATGCCACATTACGCAATGTAGGCACTTTGAACAAATGTTCGTCGGCCGAATTATTAGAGACTTGGGCAACGCCCTTGTCTTTCATGAAATGATACTGCGCTTCGAAATACCCATTTTCATGCACAGGGAACTTCTGGAACATGCCGCCGCCGTTGAATGCCGGTCCACTGTGGCAGCTGGTGCAACCAAGTTCGACCGCCTTGTTCATGCCGCGCACCTGTTGCTCGGTCAATACCGAGGTATCGCCTCCGGCATATTTGTCATAAGGGCTGTTAGGCGTAATCAGCGTTCTTTCGTAAGCGGCAATCGCCTTGGTCGCCGTATCCTTTGAAATTTCGCCGCCCGGGAACGCAGCTTCAAAAACCTGTTGATAACCGTCAATCGACTTCAAACGGGCTACCACGTCATCCCAGCTTTTCATGCCCATTTCGATCGGATTGGTAACAGGACCCGCTGCCTGGTCTTCCAAGCTGGCCGCGCGGCCATCCCAGAATTGTACTTTGTTGAATGCCGCATTCCAGACCGTCGGCGCACTGCGTCCGCCGGTTTGCCCATTAACTCCCATGGAATTGGGCCGGTTGTCTTCGCCGCCCTGCATGGTGTTATGACAGGAAGCGCACGCTACGGTGCCCGTCGAAGACAAACGTGGGTCATGATAAAGCATTTTGCCCAGTTCGACCTTGGCCTCCGTTGTAGGGTTATCGGCAGGAGCAGGGGCTTCGGTCGGCAATGATTCGAGCGCCCACGCTACAGAAACAGAACTCGCCAATGCCAACGCCGTCGCCAGCGCACGAAATTTAAACATATGATCCTCCTAAGTTGTTGTAATCATTTTTATAGGGATTAGTCAGCTCGCTAAATATAACCCTATCCCTATTTGTAAGCAACGCTTCATTGACTTGAGTGGCGGGTGACCCGCCTTGAAAGGCTGAAATGCAGGCATAAGAATCATGATTTAATCAAACCTTATGCTGCAAGGAGGGATTTTTAAAGTAATCAGACCGGGCCCGACACGTGATGATATGCCGAAACCGCAAATGGCTTTAACGGAATCGGAAAAGAATTATGAAAGTAAAAAAAATGCCGAGCCGAAATCGGATTGGCCCGGCATACTCTTTAAATCAAAGTTAACCGTTATTATTTTGCCGGTGCAGGAGCAGGTGCTGCTTCCGGTGCTGGAGCAGGGGCCGCTTCTGGAGCGGGTGCAGGAGCTGGAGCCGCTTCAGGGGCAGGAGCTGGAGCAGGCGCCGCTTCTGGAGCTGGGGTACTTGGCGCAGCCGCCGGCGCCGCGGGTTGAGATGTTCCTTCTGCCGATTTTTCTTCGGATTTTTGGCAGCCTGCCAATAAGGCCAGACTCACGATACCTGCCG
Organism: Methylomicrobium sp.; assembly: GCA_051061095.1. Classification (GTDB taxonomy): domain Bacteria; phylum Pseudomonadota; class Gammaproteobacteria; order Methylococcales; family Methylomonadaceae; genus Methylomicrobium. Next base: position 77,815 of record JBPFEE010000015.1, read on the forward strand.
CTAAGATTTTCAAAGTTTTCATATAATATGTCCTAGATGTTAAATATGATAAACGCTACTCCTTTCCAGGCTGTAGCGTTCCATAAAATACCAAATACTTAATAGCTTTACTAGAACCTTTCGAGATTAAGTTCGTTCAGTATTAAATGAGCATTAATACTTAAAAAAATATACAAATCAAATCCAAGGCGAGCCCTAATTTAGGCAAACCTAATAGAATGCGGCAGAAGGTTTTCTTAAAGCTTTGCCAACACCTCGGCCACGGTCGCGCCCATCGCTGCCGGCGTCGGACAGATAGTGACGCCGAGTTCCTTCAAGATCGCGACTTTTTCGGCCGCGCCTTCGCCGGCCGAGGAAATGATCGCGCCGGCATGGCCCATCCGTCGGCCTTCCGGTGCAGTCAGGCCCGCGATATAGGCGATGACCGGCTTGGTCATGTGCTCTTTCGCAAACAGACCCGCTTCGACTTCCTGCGGGCCGCCGATTTCGCCGATCATCAACACGACCTTGGTTTCGGGATCCTGCTCGAACTGTTCGAGAATGTCGCGGTGCGATGAGCCGTTGATCGGGTCGCCGCCGATGCCGACCGAGGTCGAGACGCCGATGCCGAGGCGTTTCATCTGGTCGGCCGCTTCATAGCCCAAGGTGCCTGAACGGCCCACGATGCCGACATTCCCCTGCATGTAGATGTGGCCTGGCATGATGCCGAGCATCGAGCGGCCGGGGCTGATTGTGCCGGCGCAGTTAGGGCCGGTCAAAACCATGCGTTTTTCTTTCGGGAAACGGCGCAGAAAGTTTTTGACCTTCATCATGTCCTGAGTCGGAATGCCGTCGGTAATCGAGACGCAATATTTGATCCCCGCATCGGCCGCCTCCATGATCGAATCGGCCGCAAACGCCGGCGGCACGAACACGATGCTGGCTTCCGCGTCGGCTTTCTGCACGGCCTCTTTGACCGTATTGAATACCGGCAGGCCCAGATGGGTTTGGCCACCTTTGCCTGGCGTCACGCCTCCGACCACCTTGGATCCGTATTTGATCATGTCCTCGGCATGAAACGAACCAATCTTGCCGGTGAAGCCCTGAACGATGATACGTGTGTTTTCGTCGATAAAAATTGCCATCTTGATTCCTTAACAACCTTCTGTTGCGACCGCGGCTTTCGCGACCGCCTGATTACGCGCCTGCACCGCTTTTTCAGCCGCCTCGGCCAAGGTATCGGCGGTAATGATCGGCAGACCGCTTTCTCTGATAATTCGTTGACCTTCCTCGACATTAGTGCCGGACAAGCGCACGATCAGCGGCACCTGCATGTCGATCTTTTTGACCGCGTGCACGACGCCTTCGGCGATCCAATCGCAGCGGTTGATGCCGGCGAAAATATTGACCAGCATCGCTTTCACGTTCTTGTCGGCCAAAACCAGCCGGAACGCTTTTTCGGTGCGTTCCGCCGAAGCGCCGCCGCCGACATCGAGAAAGTTGGCGGGTTCGCCGCCGGCCAGTTTGATCATGTCCATCGTCGCCATCGCGAGGCCGGCGCCGTTGATCATGCAGCCGATGTCGCCGTCGAGGCCGACATAGCTGAGGCCTCTGTCCGCGGCGGCCATTTCGCGCGGATCTTCCTGGGTCTTGTCGCGCAGTTCGGATATTTTCGGCTGCCGGAACAAGGCGTTGTCGTCGAAGCCCATCTTCGCGTCCAGCGCGATCAATTCATTGCTGCGGGTAATCACCAGCGGGTTGATTTCGAGCATGCTGCAATCGAGCGCCCGCAGGGCCTTGTAACAGCCCCGGATCGTTTTGACCGCATGACTCATGATTTCGGCATCCAGACCCAATGCGAATGCCATTTCGCGCGCCTGATAATCGAGCAGGCCGACAGCCGGTTCGATGTAAATCTTGGTGATCGCTTCCGGCCGGGTTTTCGCCAGTTCCTCGATTTCCATGCCGCCCTCTGCCGAACCGATCATCACGATTCGTTCGGCGCTGCGATCGACCAACAGGCAAAAGTATAATTCTTTCGCGATCTCGGTGCCTGCTTCGATATACAGACGATTACAAACTTTGCCAGCCGGACCTGTCTGATGCGTGCGGAGTCTTTTGCCCAATAACTCTTCTGCAGCAGCCTCCACTTCATCGTGGGTCTTGCAGATCTTGATGCCGCCGGCCTTGCCGCGTGCACCGGAGTGAATCTGGGCCTTGACGACCCACAGATGCCCACCGATTTCACGGGCGCGCTGTACCGCATCTTCCGGGCTGTATGCCAGGCCGCCCTCGGCGATCTTTACGCCGTAGCCCTGTAATATTTCTTTCGCCTGATACTCATGAATATCCATGACTCTTGCCTCTTGCTATCAGTTATTATTGGTTTTCGCGGCAATCGCTTCGGCCGCTCTTACGACATTGTTCGCCATTCTTTCGGAGGCCGCATCGATCAGGCGTCCGTCCAGCGAGGCCGCGCCTTTGCCTTGAGCGGCCGCTTCCTGCAGAGCCGCTAAAATACGTTTGGCCTTATCGACTTCAGCCGCCGGCGGCGTAAATACCTCATTAGCCAGCTCGATTTGCGAAGGATGGATCGCCCATTTACCTTCGCAGCCGAGCGCGGCGGCACGACGCGCCGCCTGTTTATAGCCTTCCGGATCTTTCAGGTCGCCGAACGGCCCGTCGATCGGGCGCAGGCCGTAAGCCCGACAGGCCACGGTCATCCGGCTGATCGCCGCATGCCACTGGTCGCCAGGATAGTCGGGATTCAGGCCGCCGATATTGACCGTGCGCGCGCGATTGCTGGCCGCATAATCGGCGACGCCGAAATGCAACGCTTCGAGCCGACCGCAGGCGCCCTGCCTCGCGATGTCCTCGACATTGGCCATCCCGAGCGCAGTCTCGATCAATGCTTCGATACCGATCTTGTTTTTCAAACCTTGTTGCATTTCCAGCTGGTTCAGCATCGCCTCGACCATATACACATCGCCGTAGACTCCCACTTTCGGGATCAGAATCGTATCGATTTTAGCGCCGGCCTGTTCGACCAGATCGACCACGTCACGCACCATGTATTGCGTATCCAGCCCGTTGATCCGCACCGACAGGGTAATGCCGTGCCCTTTCCAGTCCAGATCATTGATCGCCTCGATCACATTCTTGCGCGCCTGCAATTTATCGTCGGGCGCGACCGCATCTTCGAGATCGAGAAAAATGAAGTCCACACCGCTTTTCAAGGCTTTTTCGAACATGCCGGGATTGGAACCTGGAACTGCCAGTTCGCAGCGTTGAATGCGCTGCACCGACGCCGTATATAAAGTGTGACTCATTTTTGACTACCTGCCTGTACGTGCTTTAAATAAAATGATCCGGCCGAATGAGCAAACGCATCCGGTTGTGCTTCGGCCGCAAACAAATAAATCCGCCATTTTACTTTCGCTTAGTACAAAGTCAATCATTAACGCTTTTTCTCAGCACCTTAAAAGCAACCAGGTTAATCTCTATCCGGTATCCGGCTATTGATGATTACTGCCCAGTATGTCATCATTTGCGGTTTTGAATTTTGGCGCATTTTGCCCCAATCCCGTTTTCGTAACGTTTAACTACTCTGACGAGGCAAATCCATGGCTGGTCGCAACCACCTTTACATTCCTGGCCCTACCAACGTTCCTCATGAAGTCCTGAGCGCGATGCACGCGCCGATGGAAGACCATCGCTCCCCCAAATTCCCCACGTTGTTCAAGCCGCTGCTTGAAGACATGAAGAAAGTCTTCCGCACCGAAAGCGGGCAATGTTTTATTTTTCCGGCGACTGGCACGGCCGGCTGGGAAGTCGCACTGACCAACACGCTGAATCCGGGCGACAAGGTGCTCATTTACCGCTTCGGCCAATTCAGCCATCTGTGGGCCGAAATGGCGAAACGCCTGGGATTCGATGTTGAAATCCATCAGGAAACCTGGGGCAAGGGCATTCCCCTGGACAAGCTGGAAGCCCGCCTGAAGGAAGACAAGAATCACGAAATCAAAGCCGTATTGGCAACCCATAACGAAACCGCGACCGGCGTCACCAGCGACATCGGCGGCGTGCGCAAGGCCCTGGATGCGGCAGGCCACCCGGCCCTGTTGTTCGTGGACGGCGTCAGCTCGATCGCCAGCCTGGATTTCAGGATGGACGAATGGGGCGTGGACGGCGCGATCAGCGGCTCGCAAAAAGGCTTCATGCTGCCGGCCGGCGGCGCCTTCCTATGCTTCAGCCAGAAGGCGCTGAAAGCAACCGAAACCAGTCAATATCCACGCTGCTTCCTGGACCTGCGCGACCAGATGAACCAGAACAAAGATGGCTATACCCCTTACACTCCGGCACTGCCGATCCTGTACGGCTTGCGCAAAGCGCTGGATCTGCTGCTCGAAGAGGGCATGGACAATGTCTATGCGCGCCATCATCGCCTCGCCGAAGGCACCCGCAAGGCAATTGCGGCCTGGGGCCTGCAACTGTGCGCCCACCCCGGTTTCGAGTCCGATACCGTCTCTGCGGTCGTCGTGCCCGAAGGCAAGGATGCCCGTGACGTGATCGGCACGGCGTTCAAAAAATACAATATCTCGCTCGGCGCAGGCTTATCCGAACTGTCCGGCAAGGTTTTCCGGATCGGCCATGTCGGCGACATGAACGATGTATCGATGCTCGGCGCGTTCGCCGGCGTCGAAATGGCGATGCTGGATTGCGGCTTCGACATCAAGCCGGGCAGCGGCGTCGGCGCGGCGGTCGAATATTACCGTTCGACCGCGAAATAATCACGCATACCCATAGAAATGTGGGGTGGATAAGCGACAGCGCATCCGCCCTCCCTAAAGACAAGAAACTCTGTGGCGGATGCGCTTCGCTTATCCGCCCTACTGTAAATGAGTTCATCGATGAACAAACCGAAAGTCGTCGTCACCCGCAGATGGCCCGCCGAAGTCGAAGCGAGATTGCAAGAACTGTACGACGTCACGCTGAATGAAACCGACGTGCCGATGACCGCCGACGAATTGAAGCGGGCGCTGCAAACCGCGGATGCGCTGCTGCCGACCGTGACCGATCCGATTACTGCGGATATTCTTCGTGTTCCGAACAAGCGCGCCCGGATCATCGGTAATTTCGGTGTCGGTTATAACAATATCGATGTGGCCGCCGCGAAGGAGCAAGGCCTGGTCGTGACCAATACGCCCGGCGTCCTGACCGACTGCACCGCCGATATTGCGATGCTGTTGCTGTTGATGTCCGCCCGCCGGGCGTCCGAAGGCGACCGCCTGGTGCGCAGCGGCCAATGGACCGGATGGGGGCCGACGCATTTACTCGGCCGAAAAGTGACCGGCAAGACCCTCGGCCTGATCGGCTTCGGCCGGATTGCGCAGGCAATGGCCAAGAAAGCGCATCATGGTTTCGGGATGAAAATCCTGTTCTATACGCCGCGCCATGCGCCCGCGCAGGAAATCATCGACGACCTTCAGGCCACCCGTTGCGCGACCATCGAAGCGCTTCTGAGCGAAGCCGATTTCATCTCGCTGCATTGCCCCGGCAGCGCCGAAAACCGGCATCTGATCAATGAGCACCGATTGAAACTGATGCGCCCGATCGCGCATTTAATCAATACCGCGCGCGGCGATGTGGTCGATAATCAGGCTCTGTGCAAGGCATTGAAGGAAGGCTGGATCGCCGGCGCGGGACTCGATGTCTATGAAGGGGAGCCGAATGTTTATCCGGGCTTTCTTGAGCTCGACAATGTTGCGCTGCTGCCGCATCTCGGCAGCGCGACCGAAGAAACGCGAACCGCGATGGGCAACCGGGTGCTGGAAAATATTGCGGCTTTTTTTGCGGGACAGGAGCCGCGCGATCGCGTCGTTTAATTGTCGATTTACGCTTAAAGGCATTAAAAAGGGCGGTCTTGCCGCCCTTTTTAATGGATTGGACTGAATTTATATCAAATGCCGGACTGCGTCCCGTTCTTCCTTCAATTCGGCTTCGCTCATGCGCATTCTTTGCATGCTGAATTCATTGATATCCAGTCCCTTTACGATGCTGACCTCGCCGTTCGATACGGTTACCGGAAAGGAATACATCAGATCTCTTTCGATCGCATAACTGCCGTCTGACAGAATGCCCATACTGACCCAATCGCCCTCCGGCGTATCCAAGGCCCAATTCCGCATTTGATCGATCGCGGCATTAGCCGCGGAGGCGGCGCTCGACAAGCCGCGCGCTTTGATCACCGTCGCGCCGCGCTGCTGCACGGTGGGGATGAATTCGTTGATAAACCATTCGCGCTCGACCAGAGACAGCGCATTCTGACCCTTGACCTTCGCATGATGCAAATCAGGATATTGAGTGGTCGAATGATTGCCCCAGACCGTCATGTTCTTCACGTCAGTGGGCAATACACCGCATTTCTCGGCCAGCAGACTGACCGCGCGATTGTGATCCAGACGGCTCATCGAGGAAAAATTCTCAGGCCCAAGTTCAGGTGCGTTTTTCAAGGCAATCAATGCATTCGTATTGGCCGGATTGCCGGTCACCAAAACTTTAACCTTGCGGTTCGCCACATCGTTCAAGGCCCGGCCCTGTACCGAAAATATCTCGGCGTTCACTTCCAGAAGATCTTTACGTTCCATTCCTGGCCCGCGCGGACGCGCACCGACCAGAAACACATAATCGGCGTTCCTGAACGCGACGCGCGGATCATCGGTAGTTTCGACTCGGTACAGCAAAGGACTGGCGCAATCCTGCAACTCCATCACCACGCCATCCAGAACATGCATCGCCTGCGAAATTTCGAGCAGATGCAGCACGATCGGCTGCTCGGGACCCAATAATGCGCCCGAAGCCAAGCGGAAAAGAAGAGAATAGCTGATTTGCCCTGCCGCACCTGAAACCGCGATATGAACGGGTGTTTTCATGAGTTATCCCTAATAATTAAAATTTGGAGTGTCTTATGATAAAACGCTTATCCGGAAAACATCATTGCTCGCGGCAAATAATAGATGCGGAAAGTCTTGATCATTCACGCCATTCTCATTGTAGTCGAGCCCTGTCAGCCTAGGTTTAATGATAACGTCAAGCCCTCAAGCCCGCAAGCCAATTGATCGCTAATTCTGAACGCGCGGTATGTCTTAGGCCGCTCAACATAGAAAGCTTATCTCAGGTATAATAGGATGCTTTTTTTAACATTTGAATCCAGCCCTCTCCGGCTTAATCCCTGACAGTCATGAAAAAACTGCTTTTCCAATTCGATACGGACCCCCATCCCTCAGTTTTCGACACTGTCGTCGCCTATGACGGCGGGGCCGATCATGTGACCGGTTTCGGCGGGCTGACGCCGGACACGATTTCCGGCCTGGTCGAAGGTGCGATATTTACGCGGGCTCCCAAGGAAAAGAAAAATACCGCAATTTTTATCGGCGGCAGCGATATGATCGCCGGGCAAAACCTGTTGAAAGCGGTGCAAAGCAAGTTTTTTCCCGGATTTCAGGTCTCGGTGATGCTCGACAGCAACGGCGGCAACACGACCGCCGCCGCCGCGGTCGCGAAACTGGCGGTCAGCGGCACGCTGGCCGGTAAAAAAGCGGTGGTACTGGCCGGCACCGGCCCCGTCGGACAACGGGCTGCGGTGATGCTGAGCCGCGAGGGTGCGGAAGTTTCGATGACCGGACGGAAAATGGCGAAAGTCGTCGAAGCCTGCCAGGCGATGGAAGCCCGCTTCGGCGTCAGTATTACCCCGATCGAAGCGGCGGATCAGGATGCCCGCGGCAAAGCAATCGAAAATGCGAACATCGTGTTTGCGACCGGCGCTGCCGGCATCGAGCTGATCGGCACCGAACATTGGCAAGCCAATCCGAATATCGAACTGATCGCGGATGCGAACGCGACCCCGCCGATCGGCATCGGCGGCATCGACGTGTTCGATAAAGGCCAGGAGCGCCACGGCAAGGTCGTCTGGGGCGCGCTCGGCTTCGGTCCTTTGAAGCTTGAACTGCACCGCGCCTGCATCGCCCAATTGTTCACCGACAACAAGCTGGTTTTCGACGCGGAAAACATCTTCGAATTAGCCAAAAAAATGGCGTAACCGTCCGCTGCCGTAATTCGATTTAATTGTGAAAAGCGAATCGACCGTTACGATGCGCCATAATGCCCTCGCCATTTTCAAGGCGGGCGTGGCGGCGGCCGACCCTTACCTGGCGGTCCGAAATTGCCTGTCCGCAGACAGGAATCATTTGGCGATCTGCCTGGATATTAATGTGCCGCGCAAACAGCGGGTGGGCAATTGGCCGAAAATCCACCTGATCGCTTTCGGGAAAGCCGCCTGTGCGATGGCGAGGGCGGCTGAAGAGGCGATTCCCGAATCCTTGTGGGCGGACAGGGGCATCGCCGTAACCAACTATGAAAATGTCGCCGAACTGGATCGTACTGAGGTTTTCGGCGGGGGTCATCCCTTGCCTGACGAATCCGGACTTATTGCCGCCCGCCGAATCGCCGAAAAAGTCGGCCGGGCGCGAGCCGGCGAACTGGTGCTGACGCTGGTCAGCGGCGGCGGGTCGGCATTGATTCCCTGCCCTGTCGAATCCGTCTCGCTGGCCGATAAAGGTACGGTTACGAGTTTATTGCTGGCCTGCGGCGCGGACATTAACGAAATCAACTGCGTGCGCAAGCATCTTTCGCAACTGAAAGGCGGCGGACTCGCAAAACTCGCTGCGCCGGCCGACCTGCATGCGTTGATTCTGTCCGATGTGCTCGGCGACGACCTGAGCGCGATCGCTAGCGGACCAACAGTGCCCGACCCGAGCACCTTCGAAGAGGCGATCCGTATTTTACGTGACAGGTACATCTGGGAGCGGGTTCCCGGTACGGTCCGTGATTATTTACAGCATGGTGCGCTCGGCCAAGTTCCTGAAACACCCAAGCCGAAGGATGCCCTCTTTCAAAAAACTGGCCATACCCTGATCGGCAGCAATGCGATCAGCCTGAATGCCGCCGTCAGAAAGACGCAAGAACTCGGCTATCAGGCCATCATTTACAGCGACCATTTGTGCGGCATCGCTCGGGAAGCCGCGGAACAATGGGTCCAGGCGATCGCTACGCTTCAACCTGTCCAAAAGCCGATCGCCTATCTGGCCGGCGGCGAAACCACGGTCCGGTTGACCGGCAACGGGCTCGGCGGACGTAATCAGGAAATGGCGCTGGCGTTCTCATTGGCTGCCGAAAAATACGGGCTCGACGCAGACTGGGTTTTTCTGAGCGGCGGCACCGACGGTCGCGACGGCCCGACCGACGCAGCCGGAGGGCGAGTTGATTCCTTTACGCTGGCGCGGATGCGCGCCCAAGGCATCGAGCCCACCACCCTGCTCGACAATAACGATTCGTATCACGCGCTTCAGGCTTCCGGCGATTTACTGATCACTGGCGCGACCGGCACTAATGTCGCCGATCTGCAGGTTCTGCTGATTCGCCCGAAAACCTAGCGCCGCCCGCCGATAACGCTTTGCACAGCTGTCCCTAAGCCCTAAAATATCCCATACTCATTAAGGAGATTTGCATGTTTAATAAATCGATGACCATCGAAGGGTACGACGATGAACTATTCCAGGCGCTCGAAGGAGAGCGCCGCCGCCAGGAAGACCACATCGAACTGATCGCTTCGGAAAACTATTCCAGCCCGCGCGTCCAGGCAGCGCAAGGCACCGTGCTGACCAACAAATACGCGGAAGGCTATCCGGGCAAACGCTATTACGGCGGCTGCGAGTATGTCGATACCGTCGAGCAACTCGCCATCGACCGCGCCAAGCAGCTGTTTGGGGCCGACTGGGCGAACGTCCAGGCGCATTCCGGCTCGCAAGCCAATGCCGCCGCCTACATGGCGCTGATCCAGCCGGGCGACACCATTTTAGGCCTGGCGCTGTCCGACGGCGGTCACCTGACCCACGGCGCGAAGCCGAATTTCTCCGGTAAAATCTACAACGCCGTGCAGTACCATTTGGATCCCGAAACCGGCCGGCTCGACTACGATCGAATCGAAGCCCTGGCGCGCGAACACCAACCCAAAATCATCGTCGCGGGGTTCTCCGCCTATTCACGGATCATGGATTGGGGGCGTTTTAGAGAAATCGCCGACGCCGTCGGCGCTTACCTGCTGGTCGATATGGCGCATGTCGCAGGTCTGGTCGCGGCCGGCCTTTACCCGAATCCGATCCCATTCGCCGACATCGTCACCACTACCACGCATAAAAGTCTGCGCGGTCCGCGCGGCGGCATCATCCTGGGCAAGGCTAATCCTGAGCTCGAAAAGAAAATCAACTCGATGATTTTCCCCGGTATTCAAGGCGGCCCTTTAATGCACGTGATCGCGGCCAAGGCTGTCGCCTTCAAGGAAGCGATGGAACCGGAATTCAAGGTTTATCAGCAACAGGTGATCAAGAACGCGCAGGCGATGGCGAAAGTCTTTATCGAGCGAGGTTTCGACATCGTCTCGGGCGGCACCGACAATCACCTGATGCTGGTCTCGCTGATTCCGAAAGGCATCACCGGCAAGGCCGCCGACGCTGCGCTCGGCAAGGCGCACATCACCGTGAACAAAAACGCGGTGCCGAACGACCCCGAGTCGCCTTTCGTCACCAGCGGCATCCGCGTCGGCACCCCGGCCCCGACCACGCGCGGCTTCAAGGAAGAACAGGTGATCGAGGTTGCGCACTGGATGTGCGATGTGATGGAGAACATCGACGATGAAAACGTGATTGCGGCGGTGCGCGAGAAGGTCGCGGCCCTGTGCGCGCGTTTTCCGGTTTACGGCGGCTAATACAGCCTATACCAACTACATCCCATTTTTTAAAGCGGCCAAACCGCGCTTTACGTTCGCCCTTTAAAATAGTCACTTACGGTGGGCAGCAAAGCTGCCCACCCTACGAGGAAAGCATGTCAGATATAGAAATCGCCCAGCGGGCCAAGATGAAGCCGATCATCGGCCTGGCGAAAGAACATTTCGGCATCGACGCCGAACATCTCGATCCTTACGGCCACTACAAGGCCAAACTGTCGCTGGATTATGTGAACAGCCTCGGCGACAAGCCGGACGGCAAACTGATTCTGGTTACCGCGATCAGCCCGACGCCGGCCGGCGAAGGCAAAACGACCACCTCGGTCGGCCTCGGCGATGCGATGAACCGGATCGGCAAGAGAACGATCATGTGCCTGCGCGAGCCTTCTCTGGGTCCCTGCTTCGGCGTCAAAGGAGGGGCCGCCGGCGGAGGTCATGCGCAGGTCGTGCCGATGGAAGACATCAATCTTCATTTCACCGGCGACTTCCATGCGATCGGCGTCGCGCACAACCTGCTCTCGGCATTGATCGATAACCATATCAATCACGGCAATGCGCTCGGCATCGATCCGCGCCGGATTCAATGGAAGCGCGTCGTCGACATGAACGACCGCGCGCTGCGCCATATCGTGGTCGGCATGGGCGGTCCCGCAAACGGTTATTTGCGCGAAGACGGCTACGACATCGTGGTCGCCTCGGAAGTGATGGCGATTCTCTGCCTCGCGACCAGCCGCGCCGATCTGAAAGAACGCCTCGGCCGCATCGTGATCGGCTACAAGACCGATAACAAGACTCCGGTCTATGCGCGCGACCTGAACGCGCACGGGGCGATGGCTGCCTTGTTGAAGGATGCGATCAAGCCGAACCTGGTGCAGACGCTCGAAAACAATATCGCGATCATCCACGGCGGCCCGTTCGCGAACATCGCGCACGGCTGCAATACGGTCACCGCGACCAAGACCGCGTTGAAGCTGGCCGATTACGTGATTACCGAAGCCGGCTTCGGGGCCGATCTCGGCGCGGAAAAATTCGTCGACATCAAATGCCGGATGGCCGGCTTGAAGCCGTCGGCGGCGGTGCTGGTCGCCACCGTCAGAGCCTTGAAATTCCACGGCGGCGTCGCAAAGGAAGAACTGAACCAGGAAAACCTGGAAGCGCTCGACAAAGGCTTCGCGAACCTGGAACGGCATTACCGGAACATCACCGAACATTACGGTCTCCCGTGCGTGATCTGCATCAATCATTTCACTTTCGACACCGCGGCCGAGCTCGACCTGTTGCAGGATAAATGCCGGACGCTGGGCGCCGTCTGCATTGTCTCGAAACACTGGGCCGAAGGCGGCAAGGGCGCCGAACAACTCGCGCACGCGGTCGCCGAAACGGCCGATCATCATCATGACGGCTGCCGTTTCGTTTACGACGACCACCTGAGCCTCTGGGAAAAAATCGAAACGATCGCGACCAAGCTTTACGGCGCGGCAAACGTCACCGCGAACGCAAAAGTCAAAACCCAGCTTGCGGCCTGGAACGGCGACTACGGCCATTTTCCCGTCTGTATGGCGAAGACGCAGATGTCATTCTCGACCGATGCTTCGGTCAAGGGCGCTCCCTCCGGGCACACGGTCGAAATCCGCGAAGTCCGGCTCGCCAACGGCGCCGGCTTCATCGTCGCCATCGCCGGCGATATCATGACCATGCCGGGACTGCCGAAAGTGCCGGCGGCGGAAAAGATCGACATCGACGAGAACGGTCGGATTAGCGGGCTGTTTTAAAACAAAGCAAGTCTCTCAAGAGAGCACAACAGAAAAAGCAAGCTTGCGGCAACCGCTTCGATCTTGCTTTCGCTGCCTCCTGGCTATTGGCGCAAGAATACCGGGAATTGACCACCGTGCCGCCTCCCGGCTTGTTCAAGGCAGGTCAGATTTCCCCTATTTACACTTGGATACAAACCCGTCATCCTTCTTAAAGCATCCTTTATTGCCGCAGGCTGGCGTGCCTATATATACGCCCTCCCCGCCCTGACCTTGCGGGTTAATACAGGCAACAATCTCTTTGTCTTTTTTAACGATGCATTTTTCTTTTCCGTAGCCATCCTCTGTTTTTATGAATATTTTAGTTTCGGCTATTTTTGCCTCAAACGGATTTCCCGCGGGCCGATCACATTGCACAGGGTATGATTTCTCGGATACAACGCATTTTTTGACACTATCTTTTTGATAGAATACGCCATCAGCCTTTTCACATTTATATTGATCGTCTGCAGGAAAATATCTCGGGCAGGAGTAATCTGACTTATCATCATGCTTATCATCACCAGCCCATGACAATCCCGTAGCTAATGCGGCTAAAGACAGGACCATTGCGATCTTATAAATAATTTTATTCAACATAGTTATTCTCCTTATTCAACTTTCTGTGGCTTCAGCATAAGAATCATCCTCTGCATGGTTTTATGCCCAGTTCCTCTCACCGCTAACTCGCCGGCTACTAAACGAAACCACCTCTTGATAAATAAATCGGAAACCACCGATGCTCATTTGCAACTTGAGTTAACTCAAGTCGAAGGTTAGGTTAAATAACTTTTTTTAATTTTTCAGTGGGTTATCGCACCTTAGAACCAAATATATTTTCGTGACATGTAGATATTGTCTATCAATCACGACTAAATTGAATAGTGAGATTAACAGCCCAAGAACTAGCGCCTTTTGACGTATTACAACTCAAAGCCGCATGAAGTTGATCTAATTTGAGGGGGTAATATTGCGGATATAATTCTTTTTTGCTCGTCTTTGTAGTCCCGCTACAGTGGCAGATAAAGTCCCTTTTATTATTTGGCTCGACATTATTCAGAGTAAGTTCTCGCACGTAAATACGCTTAGCTAGCGCCGATTCTCATTATTTTCCAGATACCTTTTTAATGCCGGCGAAACGCCGGATCACTCTCCGGTTTCAGAATTGGGCACGGTATTGTCGAAATCGGTCGCGTCCAGCGTTGGAGGCTCAAGCAAATGATTCAGCCAGGCTTCCGCAGCAGTCCGCTGATTCTCCAAAACCGTATCCGGCCACAAGCCAAATGAGACCACCAACGCTCCGAAAACGCAGAGGACGCCCAGTTCGCGCGGGCGCAGATCCTGCAATTGCCTGACCGCCGTACTTGCAGTCGGCCCAAAGAAGGTTTGGCGCGTGAATGATAGCATATAGGCCGCGCTGAGGATTGTTCCGGCCAGAGCGGCAATGGCGAGGCTTGCATGCGAGGTCAAGGCGCTGATGATCAGCAGCAGTTCAGCCGGAAAACCGTTGGTTCCGGGTATCCCTAAACTGGCCAGCATGAACAGGAAATAAAAGCCGGTCAATCGCGGCATCACGGTGGCGAGTCCGCCCAAATGCACGTTTTCGGTACTGCCAAGGCGGTGATGGATGAAACCGGCAATCAGCATCAAGGCGCTCGCATCGACCGAAAAATTGACTAATTGAAACAATGCGCCTTGAATGCCCTGCATATTCAGCGAAGACAGTCCCACGAGAATAAGACCGATATGGCTGATGCTGGCATAGGCCAACAAACGCCGTAAATTGCTTTGCTGCAGAGCGATCAAAGCGCCGTAGATCAATGTGACCGCTCCTATGATCCCGAGTGCCCAGTTGTATTCGACCGTCGAGGCCGGCGCCAGCGGCATCCCAAAGCGGATGATCCCGTAAACGCCCAGCTTCAGCCCGGTCAGCAAAGCAGTCATCTGCGTCGAGCCTTCCATCGCGACTTCCGGCAGCCAGGTATGAAAAGGCGGTAAAGGCGCTTTGACCGCAAAAGCGAGCATCAACAAAATAAAAACCGCCGCTTCCGTATGCCCGGACAAGGGCGTTGCCAACAGGGCCGGCAGGCTGAACGCCAGATCGCTGGGGATATTGCCTTGAACCGAATCGACATGATTAAATGCGAGCAGAATAATCGCGAACAACAAGGCAACCCCGCCGAAAAGCATGACCAGGGTATATTTTATCGCCGCCGCGCGCCGTCCGGGACCGACACCCCACAAGCCGATCAAAAAGAAGATCGGCGGCAAGGTCAACTCCCAAAACAGAAAGAACAGCATCATGTCCATCGCGGTAAACACGCCCATCGTGATGCCTTCGAGCGCGAGCAGCAGCGACAGATGAAAATGCGGCAGACGCTGCACCGAATTCCAAGTCGCCAGCAAGGTCATTAAGGTCAGCAACGCCGACAGCGGCAACAGCAAAATCGATATGCCGTCCACGCCGAGAAAATAGTCGATATTCAAACGCTCGATCCAGACATGGTGCTCGACCCATTGCAATTCGTTGCTGCTTTCTGTCTGAAACCGGACGACCGCGAACAGCGCAACGGCCAGTTCCAGGCCGGCGATCAGCAATGCGCTCCATTTGGCGGCCTGCACACTGCGCACGAAACCGATGACGATCGCGCCGAGCACGGGCAGCCAGATCAAAATGCTGAGCAACGGAAACTCTGCCGTATTCATAGCTGCGGTTCTTCCTCGGGTTGAAGTGGGTCCGGCTGGGATTCCTCCACCGGCTGCCCGTGCGGCATCGAACTGTGGATCGGGTAGCCTTTCGTGATCATCGAAGCATCCTGGTCGACAAGCTTGAGCCAGGGCCGCATATAAAATCCGGTGCCGATCAGCAAAGTGCATATCACGGCAGTAATCAGGCGCTCTTTCAGAACCGGATGATGCAGACTCGAATAAGGCTGCACAAAACGTTTGGGACTGGCTAAAAAGATGCGCTGGAAAGCCCAAAGAATAAACGCCGCCGCCAGCAGATTGCCGATTAATATCGCAATCGCAAGCAGCCAGCCGTGCTCTTCGACGGTGCCTTCGATGATCAGATGGGTCGCATCGAATCCCGGCGTACCGGGTTTGACCAGCGTGCTCAATGCCGAAACCAGGAACAGCATGCCCAAAGTCAGATTCGAATCGAACAAACCTCCGAGCCTCGGCATGATGGCGGTGCCGGTGCGTTCATAGATCAGGCCGACGCTGAACAGCATGCCGGCGGTGGCGAGTCCGTAAGCGATCGACAGCATGATGCTGCCTTCCAGGCCGAAATCATTAAAGCAGAACAGCCCAATCACCAGAATCCCGGTCTGGCTGACGACCGCAAAAGCGAGCAAACGGCGGATATTAATCTGCAGTAAAGCCATAATCGCGCCGTAGAATATACTGATCAGCGCTAAAGCTATCACCAGCCCCGCCCAGTCTTCGGCCACCCCTGGAAGTAACGGCAAAATAAATCTCAAAACCGCAAAAACTCCCAGCTTCAAGCCGACCAGAAAAATCGCGCAGCTGGCAACCGTGCCCTGCTCGGCCAGGATCGGCAGCCAGCCATGAAACGGAAACAACGGCATGCGCACCGCAAAGCCATAGAACAGCAACACGAAAATCAGGGTCTCATCGTGCAGATAGGCATTGTTCTGTTTGATCGTGAGCCAGTCGAAAGTCAGCGGATGCTCGGAATCGATCAGACCGAAACCCAGCAGCAAAAATCCGCTCAGCGTCATCAGTAAAGCGCTGACCCAGTATTGCAGGAAACGGTCAATCGCCCACCGTCGGTGCTGGCCGGTGCCGCAATGCAGCGTTAAATAAATTATCGGAATCAGTTCCAAGGCGCTCCATATCCAGAACTGAATCACGTTTAAAGACGCAAAAGCCCCTATTAAAACCGCTTCGTAACCCAGCACGCAGGCCACAAAAGAACGGCCGTGATAACGCTTCTGCGCATGCGAAAAGGTATAATACATCACCAAAAAAGAAATCACGGCGGCCAGCGGGATGAACAGGATATTGACGCCGTCGATTCCCACCGTATAGCTGAATCCGGCAAAATGAGCCTGTTCGACCAGATGGATGCCGGAATCTTCGGAATTGAACACCAGCAATAAATAGACGCTCAACAGCACGTTCAAAGACGTACCGGCAAAACCGAAGCGAAAGGCGGTCGTCAAGGAATGTGTACAGAATATCGCAACCATCGCGGCGAGCGGTATCAGCGTCATCACGGTCAAGACCGGAAAGGCAGCCGCCATGGACCAGGGATAAACGGAAAAATGCATCAGCGCCTCAAAATGCGACCAGCAAGGTTATAAACACAAACAGCACCAGATAGCGCGGCCTTAAAATATACGCTTCAAAGCGATTGGCGGATTGCCCAATCCGCCTGCCGAAATCCGAGGCGCTTTTGCCGTAACCGCGCAACATAAAACGGTTTTCAAGGCCGTGAATCAGGGCCGAGGTCCATTCGGCAAGTTTGCCTGCCACCCCGCTGCCTTGCGCAAACTGTTCGGTTTCGTTATCCAGCCGCGCGCCGATTTTTCGCTCTTCATATTGAGCCAGCGATGAAACCGCATTGATTGCAGGCGCCGGCGAGCCTAATATCGGGTCGATGATAGAATCGTCGAAATAGCGCAGGTCATGCGACAGACGTCCTATCGGCCTGACCAGCAAGCAATCAATCAACGGGTCCAGCCAAAAACGCTGCAAGGAAACGGTATAAAGCCAATATCTTTTAGCCAGCGCCGGATTGACCGGTTTGACCGGAGTGCCATGAATGTTGTGCAGCAGCGACGGCGCGCTCAACAATTGATAGGTGCGGACGATCACATGCGCGTATAAATGCCACTCCGCCAAGTGCCAAAAGCCGAGTCCGCATTCGAAAAACATCAGGCCCAATTGCACTGTCGTGGCGGTAATCAGCGAAGTTTTTATATCGGTTTGGGTAAGGCTCAGCAGATAACCGTATAACGCGGTCGCCAGGCCGATCACGATCAACGAACCCATCGCGAAAGCCGACATTTCAAAGATTGGCTGCAGCTGACAGACCAGAAAAACGCCGGCATGCACCATGACCGAACCGTAAAAGACGGCGCTCGACGGTGTCGGCCCTTCCAGCGCGCGCATTAACCAGGGGGTAAACGGCAACTGTGCGGATTTGACAAACGCCGCCACCGCAAAACAGATGGCGATGCCGGCCGCTTCGCCCGGCGACAATTGCGTGGCTTGCGTATTCAATGTTGGCCAGTCGACACTTTCCGCAAAAGCGTAGCTGAGCCCGATTCCGATCACGAAAGCCGCATCGCCGAAACGGCTGGTGACGAAAACCCGCGTCGCATTCGCGGCGGCGACCGGCCGATCATGAGCATAGGTGATCAGCAGATAAGAGCATACACCGGCAATTTCCCAACCCATGAATGTACCCACCGCGTTGCCGGACAATACCAGCCAGTGCATCGCTCCTGAAAACAGTGTCAATACGAAAAAGAAGCGATGAAATCCGGCTTCCCGGTGCATGTAATTGACCGAAAAGCGGAGCACGACGACCAGGATGATTCCGAATAGCGCCGCTACCCGGGGACCGATGCCATGAGTCAGAAAGTTGATCGAAATTTGCAGCGTATCGCTTTGCAGCCAGGTTCCCAGATTGAACGAACCGCGGTTCATTCCGAATGCATCGGCAACCGACAGTGTCAGGGCCAACAGAGCGGACATCGTTACCGCCCACAGAGCGATACCGACGCTCACTTCCTCTTTTTCTTCGCCGGCCAGCCAGCCGAACAGGATGCCGAGACCCAGTATCAAAGCGGCGCCGAAAGGCAGCAAAGGGATCAGAATGACCAATGAATCCATGCTCAGGCTCCAGGCTGTTTGATCAGAACCGGCGCAACCGGTCCGGTTTGACCGCGGTAGGCAACTTGCGAATTTTCGGCAATCGCGAGCGGCGTGCCGTCTTCCTGCCAGCGCACGAATCCTCTGTCGCGTTCGAACAGGAAGATTTCTCCCGACTCAGGATCGATTGAGCTTAAATGAATCCAACCATTCGCAATCAATTCGCGCAGCGTATCCTGGCGCAGATAAATTTGCTCGAGTACGGCAGTTTTTGCCTCGACGATCACCTGCAGCCGCATCGCTTCGTGAATTTCAACCATCTGTCTTGGCAAGCCGGTGCGCAAATCGCTGCTGGCCCCTTCCATCACGCCGAAAAGGCCTGCCAAATTATGCGGGATTTTGGTGCCGCAACCGAATCGCTCGTTATCCACGGTCGAAAAATAATATTCCAGATTGATCCCGGCTCCGACCGGCCCCGCGGTCAGCAAAATATTCTCAACGATGCTTCCCGAAGTATCCTGAGCGGGATCGTAGGAAATCAGAAAGACGCGCCTGTCCAGAAACAGCCCGCGTGTCAGCTCCCGCCGGCCGATAATCGCCGCTGCGTTGCTGGCATGACCGAACTCGGGACGCACCTGGCTCAGATCCGATGCGCGCCGCGTCACATGAGCGAAAGCCCTCGTCGGCGGCAACTGCTCATCCGCGGGAAAAAAGCGGCGGCAGCGTTCATGCGCGGAAAGCTCCTGCGCCTCGAACAAACAACTCCGGAGAGAGGTGAACAGGGTATGCAGAGCCTGAGGCAGCGCATCCAGATCGTACCAGAGGATCTCGTCGCTGCAGGTGTCGTGTTGGGCCCCCACGAACCAGCATGAAGCAGGAATCACGATGCCGCGTTCAGCCAATATCGCCCGCACTTCCGGACGGTTCGCCATGGCCGCGAAAACGCGCGCATTCGGCCCTCCCCGGCGCCCCCCGCAGGCACCGCAATCATGCGCCGCTTCATGCGGGTTGTTCAAACTCGTCGAGCCGTGCGCGATCATGCAGACGATCGGTGCGAACCTCTCGGTCAGCCCCATCGTTCGGAGCATACTTTCGACGCGGTCGGCCTGCTCAATATCACTGAATCCAAACTTCGGAAGCGCCGATGCCGCATCGCCGCTGTCGGTAAAACGCAGCTTGGTGGGAACGGCAGGATCGAGAGCGTGGTGAAATTTATGTTTCAGCCAACCCTGAACGCCCGGCATTAACATGTCGCCTAATAATCCGAGCAGAATGAACGGCGCCGTCAGAATAATCGTCAGATAAGCGGATAACGGGTCGTTGCGCAAACGGTGATGGACCAGATAAGCAAATCTCTCGAACAGCTTATGTCCGCTCCGATGTGCCTTAAGAATTTGCCCGGCGCCGGGTTTCGCCACTTCCTCGACCTGGTGTGCGGGAGTGATCACAACCGGACAGAGCGGCGTCGTGTACGTGTCATCGAGGCCTTTGTAATACATCGGTATCCCGAAAAAACCCGCGGCGCCGTGTGTTTCAATACCGGGATTCAGTTCTTCGAGATGCCGGCGGAAACTTTCCTCGCGCTCGTCCATGCAAAATACCAATTGCGCTTCCGGCTGGCGGTCGCGGCTAGCCCGACTCCCGCGGCCCCGATTGGCGGTTAGCCCTTGAAACAGTTTTTCGCGGTAATTCCTTTCATAGGCGAACAACCAGACTTTGCAGCGTTGAGCCGGCTTGAACGAATTCAGCTGTTTCAGCAAAAGCTCCAAATCATTCACCGACAAAGCGTCGACCGCCTCGGCGCTGATACCCAGATGCTGGCAGAGACGGAACAGGCGCCAAGCGCTGCTCCAGTAATAATGATGGGTTTCTTGACGGGACAACGGGCTCAGTTGCCAGGTCCGGATCTGATCGGAAAGCTCCTGCCATTCGGGTTTAAAATAACGCTCGGAACGGGCTCGCAGGATTAATGTCTTGGCTTTTTGCGCGAGAAATTCCGGCAGCTCGCCTTTGTATAATTCCTCCCGGACCATCAGCTCGGAAAGATTTTTACGGAAATAGCTTTCGATCGCCGGGAGCCTCGCCTCGATTTTCCAGACGTCACGGCATATCTGGCCGAGCCAGAGCCGATCGTAAACCAACCGAATCGCCAGATAATCGGCAAGATTGACTTGCGCAGGATTGTCCGTACGGTAGCCGGGATGGTGCTGCCGCCAGTTGATCATGCCCGCCCAGCCCGGCAGTTCCAGCGCCAAACGGCGCAGATAGCCAGCCCACTTGGCGGGCGGAAGGTTGAGAAAGGTCATCTGCTCGATGATCGCCTCGAACGGGTCTTCGGGAAGCTTATCCATCAGCCCGGACCACTCGGGCAACTCGAAATAAACCGGATTGACATCGAACTGAAACATCTTGCGCCAGCCGGCATAAAGCCCCAAAGTATCCCGCTCCGGCAATTGCCAGGGCGCCATCCCCTGGTCGAGCGCGGAGGCGCAGATTCGGATCAGCTGTGGTTTGATCACGTCGAAAATATCGATGCCCGTAATCGCGCGGATGAATCCGCCTAAAGTCAGGCCGTCGCCGATGTCCGTCATAAAACGGGTTAAAGCCGCGCCGGCTTGCGCGCGCATCATTTCATGCAAGGTTTGATTGCCGCTCGGCTGAGCCTGCATTGCCAAATTTATCCATTCTTCGGCCTGTTCTGGGGACAAGTCGAACAAATTTTCGGGGTGCGGCACGCTCTGGTCCAGGCCAAGCCTGGCCAGTAGGCTATTCCAAAGTTTCCGGACCCGGTTTTTTTCGCCAAGGAGAGTCGCTTTTTCCCCCAGCAAAAAAGTTCTGATCGTCTTCGGCACGTCCGTTTGTACCTTGTCCAATGCTCCCAGTTCTTCGATATTCCAGTTCAGTTGGCTTTCGGTAATGGGCTCCAGATCGAACAGCAAGGCAATCCGGTAAACCTCCTCGCGAAGGACTTTTTTGCCTTGTACCGTACACACGATGTCATCAAGGTTAAAATCCGCATAATGCCGCAGCCCGGCAGACAAATCGGCATCGTCGATCCGGCCTTGCCGGTAATAGTCGCGGAAATCGCTTTCGGGCAGATAACCGCAAATTCCGGTCATCCGTTCCGCTGCCGCCAAGGCTTCTTCAAAAGGCAGATGCTGATAGCCGTGCAGGGTATTGTGATGCACAAAGTCGAGAATCGGCGCCTGTCCCGGCAATACATGATCCAGCTCATGCACAATGCGGACTATCTCGGCGCGCAGTAATGCCGCATTGCCGAGATCTGCTTGGGTTTCTGATATTAATGAGGATTCCTGCATGCCTATACCTATGGCGACACCAGCAGATAAAGATGGGAAATGGTCGCTTCGGATAATTCGATCAACGGTTGCGGCATGATACCCAGCATAATGATGCCGCCGACCAGAATTCCGGCCGTGAACATCTCGGGTATCGTCAGGTCGTCTACCTGCTGCATCTCGGCCTTGACCGGCCCCGTAAACAATAAACCGACGGTTCTTATAGCATACGAAGCGCTCAATAATATGCCGAGGCTGAATAAGGCCATCCAGCCGCCCCATTGTTGAAAACCGCCGGTCAGGGCGTGCAGCTCGGCGACAAAACCGACCGTGCCCGGCAAGCCCATCGCGGCAAACAGGGTCAATGTTGTGAAGACGGCAAAGCGCGGCGTCACCTGCACCAGAGAACTGTAATCCTGGATGTTGCGGGTATGCGTTCTTTCATACAGCAAACCGACCAGCAAAAACATCGCCGCTGCAATAAAACCGTGGGCGGTCATTTGCAGTACGGCGCCGGTCATGCCGGTTTCGTTCAACGAGGCGATACCCAGCAACACGATGCCCATATGACTGATGGAGGAATAGGCGACCATCGCTTTCAAGTCGGTCTGCCGCCAAGCCAACAAGCCGCCGTAGATCATCGCGATCAGTGCCAGAATCATTAATGTGAGCTGAAAAAACTGCGCCGCCTGCGGCAGCATGGCAATCGCCCGCAGCAAGCCGTAAGCGCCCATTTTCAATAAAATGCCGGACAACAAAATGCTGACCGGACTCGGGGCCTCGACATGCGCCAAAGGCAGCCAACCGTGCAGGGGGAAAATCGGCATTTTCACCCCGAAACCGATAATCAGGCCAAGCAGTACCAGAATCTGCTCGGTTCTGGACATCGAGAACGTGGACTGGCTCAGCGAAGCCATGAGCGAGCCACCGTAATCGAGATCATACTGGCTGATCGCCAGCAAACTGATCAGCATGAAAATCGACCCGCCCATCGTATAGAGCACGAAATTCAGGCTGGCCGTATGCCGGCGTTTGCCGCCCCAGCGGCCGATCAGGAAAAACAGCGGAATCAGCGTCACCTCCCAGAAAACGTAGAATAATGCCCAGTCCTGAGAGAGAAAGACCCCGAGCATGCCGAACTCGAGCAGCAGCATGCAAAAATAATAGCCCTTGATGCCGTTGTTAATCACATGGGAGGCGAGCAAGGCGCAAAAAGTCAGCAATGCCGCCATGAACACCATCGGCATGGAAAGACCGTCGACACCCAGTGAATAGGCGCTGCCGACATCGGGATTCAACACGAAAAACTCGCTGAATTGCAGGTGTGCCTGACCCGAGTCGAAAGTCGCCAGCACCCGGCAGGCGAAAACCAAAGTCAGTAATGAAAAAGTTTGCGCGATCAGTCGGATGGAAAACGCATTGTTGCCCGGCATCACTGCGAGCAGCAAAGCTCCCAGCGCCGGCGTCCAGAGTAAAGTGCTGAGTATCCCCATGTTCTCTGATCCTAATATACTGCACCATGCAGTCTGATAATGTTTGCAAACAAGACGGCTGACGCCATGCTGCCGCAACCGTACCGTCACTAAGCGTATGACAATCTGTCTTTTTTATTGCTTGCGATGCATAAATCGCCCCGACACTATTATCGATTCGATACTATTAACCGGCTGCCCATTATACCTTTCTCCCCTCTCAAGACAAGTCGCCAGATGCAACCCCCTATCGATTTATAACTTTCACGGGAGCAGAGCACACCTTAAAAAGCGTTGGCAAACGGGAGAGAAAAACATCGGCATTTTAACTGATATCGATTGTCAAAGCAGTTCAAATCCACCAAAGAACGGTTTTTTTAACTCCCCTGGCGCTCTTACCTGCTTCAATATTTTATTAAATAACAAGGACTTGAGATACGGCATGAAATATGCATTATTTATGAAAAAATCGTTTTCTATACGTAATTTGCAGCTTGCAAGGTCAATGTCATCGCTTTTTACGCAATGGTACAGACCGGCACTGCTCTTTTTTTATTCTCGAGGTTTACTGTCTCAAGATGACCATTAGCGCACCGCATAAACCCCTCACAAATATTTCCGAAGAATGCCGGAGTTCACAGAAATTCAACCTGGATGCGGCCATCGCTCGCATCTCGCACTGGCTGCCAACCCAAGGCCCACTCAAGGACTTCATCCATCACAATACCCTGCACTCCTTGCAGCACCACCCCTTTCATGAAGGCGTTGCTATCGCGGGCAGAATTTTCGGGGCACGCAGCTATATGCCGCTGGCCGATTACCAGAAACGCTACCGGCAGGGCCGCATTACCGATGCTGCCATAACCTGGGCTATGGGGCAGTCGGCAGCCGCGATCGAGAATGTAGAAAAATTCCGCGAGTCCTTGTTTATTGAAGATAATCGCAGCCATTACCCGCCGGCTTCCTTAGCAAATCACGGCATCCGCAATTCCTGGCTGACCCGGCTGGAAATTGATTTGAATGCGTTGGTGCATCCGGTTTTGTTTCGTCTGCTCGCCAACTTTTTGGATCAAGGCATCAGTCGGTGGACTTTGCCGCGTAATGACGAACGATTCTGGGATTGCGTCTGGCGGCTCGTACAAAACAGCCTGCTGCCGCTCTACCCTTTTCATGAGCCTGCCATCCGCGCGCTGCTGCTCGAAAATCCGGACCAGGTCATCCTGACTTGTCTCGGGAAAATAGTCGGCGACGAGCAGTTGAATGAGCAATATCTGCTCGAAATGCTGCTGGCCCATCCGGGCTGGGCCGGCATGGTGCGCCTTGTGGAGCAAACCCCGCAAGCGTTGCTTGCCCGCCGAACCATATCCTTGAAAGAAATGATTGCGATCGAACTCGCCTGTGAGCTGGCTTTTCTATATTTGAAAAAAGGACGTCAATTTCAGTCTATCGGGGCCGTGCCTAGATCGAATATGACCCCGCTGCTCCACGATGCGAATTTCAAGCCGAAAGTCCCGCTCCGCCTTAAGGTCTGGCATGAAGCGATGGAATGGACGCTGCATGCCGAATTGCTCAAGGCGATCGCCACACATGCATCGGAAAACCCTGCCGCCGGGGACAAAAGCTCTCCGCCTGTGGCGCAGGCGCTGTTTTGCCTCGACGACCGCGAATGTTCGTTGCGCCGTCACCTGGAAGAATTGAATCCGGCCATAGAAACCTTCGGCACAGCCGGCTTTTTCGGCATTGATTTCTTTTATCAGGGACTGGACGACGCGTTTCCTGTGGCGCAATGCCCGGTGATTATCCAGCCCAAACATCTCGTCCGCGAATCCAGCCTGGCCCAAGAGCCCGGCAAAAAGAAGAACGGCGAGGATATGAATAATCTGCACATCAAATCGCATTCTCTGTTCCGAGGCTGGCTGTACACGCAAACACTCGGCATCGGCTATGCGATCCGTCTAGCCTGGAATGTGTTCAGGCCCGGCGGGAAACTGCCGAACATCAAGAAGTTGAGCGAAGTCAAAGCGCATACGCACCTGCATCTTTTACGCGAAAGCGACACGCCGACCGAAGACGGCCGCATGCTCGGATTTTCATTGAGCGAAATGGCGGACCGAATCGAGGGCTCGTTGCGCAATATCGGTTTGACGTGCGATTTTGCGCCGCTGGTCGTGATCGTCGCGCACGGTTCCAGCAGCGTCAATAATCCGCATTTCGCCGCTTACGACTGCGGCGCCTGTTCCGGCAAGCCCGGCGCACCGAATGCGCGCGCTTTCGCCTGGATGGCGAATCATGAGCCGGTACGCGCGCAGCTCCGCGAACGCGGCATCGACATTCCCGAGGCGACCCGCTTTATCGCGGCGATGCACAATACCAGCCGCGACGAAATCACCTATTTCGATGAACATTTGCTCCAAGCACAACCGATAAGCGGACTGGAAACCTTCCAAGACGCGATGCGGCGCGCGCTCGAACTGAATGCGCTAGAACGCTACCGCTGGTTCGAACTGGGTCCGCAAACTCAGGATAAACAGGCCGCGCACGCGCATGTCAAAGACCGCTCGGTATCCATTTTCGAGCCCAGACCCGAATACAACCATTCGAACAATCTATACTGCATCGTCGGAAAACGCGCGCTGACCCGGGATATCTATATGGACAGACGCGCCTTTTTGCATTCTTACGATCCGGAAACCGACGTGCAGGGCGTCTTGTTGGCCGGAATCTTGAAGGCGATCATCCCGGTCTGCGGCGGCATCAATCTGGAATATCTGTTCTCGCGCATCGACAACTCGGTGTATGGCGCCGGCACTAAACTGCCGCATAATGTGATCGGCTTGCTCGGCGTCGCGAACGGCGTCGAAGGCGACCTGCGTACAGGCCTGCCGAATCAAATGATCGAAGTGCACGAACCGGCCCGCTTATTGATCGTGATTGAGCAATCCCGCGCAGTCATCGACAAAGCTCTGGTCAAAATCGGCAGCCTTCGGGAATGGCTCGACAATGATTGGGTCAGGTTCAGCTGTATTGATCCGGCCAGTCACGCCATTTATTTTTATTCCAGAAAGGGTTGGGAGACCGTCAATTTGGCGGATGACATGCCGACGCCTAAAGCGGCCTGTTCGGAAGAAATTTTTACCGGGCAAGTCCAGACCATTCCGGTCCATCTGTTAACGGCGACCCGGAATTCGTTATGAATGCATTGCTGCTGGTTTGTCAGTTTATGCCCTTATTGGGCTTCATTGCGATCTTCATGACACCGAAGGACTTGAAAAAGTTTTCCGAATTCAACTATTGGAGCGCGGGCGAGAAAAAAATCTCCGCGATCAGTTACGGGTTCGGAGTGGCGCTGGGCGTCAGCATTGCCGCCCTGCTCGCCGTGTGGGCGCTTTCAGGCTTTCCCCGCTATGAATACGAAGCTTTCACCCTCTACTCGAAAGACGACTACCGTTTCCCCGTCCTGTTTTATCTCGATAAGGTGGGCGCGGTTTATCTGTTCTGCGTCTGGATCATTTTTTCGATCATCATCCGCTATTGCCACTATTATCTGCACCGGGAAGCCGGCTATAAACGCTTCTTTTTGACCATTTTCGCGTTTGTGTTCGGCTTGATCATGGTCATCCTGTCAGGGTCTATCGACATGTTATTCGCCGGCTGGGAGATCGTTGGCGTTTCGTCCTTTCTGCTGATCGCCTTCTACCGTCACCGCCCGCAACCGGTCCGCAACGCCTTGCGCGCTTATACGATTTATCGTTTTTGCGATATCGGTCTACTGCTTGGCGCCTGGATGACGCACCTTTTGTTCCATGAAAGCGATCACTTCAGCCAGATCGCCGGTTTGTTCGAAAACGACGCAATGCCTCCCGCGGGTTACCCTGCCCTGTTGCTGCTGTCGCTGCTGATCGTGATGGCCGCATCCGGCAAATCGGCGCAATTTCCGTTCTGTTTCTGGCTGCCGCGCGCGATGGAAGGACCGACGCCGTCGAGCGCGATATTTTACGGCGCCTTGTCGGTGCATCTCGGCGTCTTCCTGCTGCTGCGCACGATGCCGATCTGGAGCTATCATATTCTAAGCCGCATCGTCGTGTTTGTGATCGGCTTGTTGACCGTTTGTATCGCGAGCCTGTCCGAAAAAACCCAATCGAACATCAAAGGCCAGATTGCCTATGGATCGATTACTCAGGTCGGCTTCATGTTCATGGAGTTGGCGTTGGGTCTGGAAACCCTGGTGCTGGTGCATTTTCTCGGCAACGCCTTTTTGCGTTGCTACCAGTTGCTGGTATCGCCCTCGATCGTGGCGCATTTACTGCGGATAGAAGGCTCTGCCGACACCGATTTCTACATTAAAAGCAGCCCGATGCGCGACAAGTTGCCGATTTCGATACGCGACACCTTGCCGGATGTGTTGCAGAATACCCTATATGTTATTTCGTTACAGGAATGCAATCTCGAATGGCTGATACGTTCCTTATTGTGGGAGCCATTGAAGAAAGTCGGCACCGCGATGAATGCCGTGAGCCCCTGGATCAAAGCAGCGACCGCGCTGGGGATTTTTGGAATATTTATGTCCGTGGCCGAAGCCGATTTGATGGATCACAAATATCTGGCTATACCGGCCTCGATTTCGATGGTGCTCGCCACATTGAGCGGCTTTAGCCAAAAACACAGCCATTTCAGAACCTGGAACGATATCGCGCTGAGCTACTTCTTTGCCTGCGTCGCGGTCTGGTTTATGGTCAATTCTGCCTGGGACGACGCGGTATTGTTCCTGACCGGCATCATCCCGGCCTGGCTGCTCGGCATCGCGGCGTTAAGTCTGCTATTGAAATCGGAAAATTACAAGAACTCCCCTTTCGCCTACCTGGCCATGGCGGAAACCAAGCCCAAGCTGTCGCTGTTATTATTCATCAGCTTTTTGGGACTGGTCGGCTTCCCGATTACTCCAGCTTTCATCGGCGAAGACTTGCTGCTCTATCACGCCAGCAGCCAGCATCCCTGGTTTGCCGCCCTGATCGCCTTTTCGTTTGTCGTGAATGGCATCGCCGCCGCGCGTATTTTTCTTAAATTATGCATGGGGCGGCCCGTGGAGTTAAGGAAGCTCTGAATAAGTTGATTCCGCTCATGATGGGACAAGCTCGCCATGAAGGAGTCAACAGCTTATTTTCCATTCAGAGCTTGCAGAAGGGCTTAATCAGAGTAATAATCAAAGTCTAACATGATTTAACAAAACACTGGTTTTATAACCACCCCCCTCTCTATCGCCGCTCGTTAGCGGTTGTGGGATTTTTTTTCCGATCTCTTGTACCTAGCGCCTTATTATAGAATTTAGAACCGTCTAGTTTTACACAGGATAACATCGATTTTTTTTAAAAATGACGTTACACGGATTAGGGATCGAATCTTTATTTTGCGCTATCTACATCGGACATTCCAAGGGAAATGTAAAATTCTCCATGACACTAACTGAACCATTTACCCTTATGAATATCTAGAGATAATATCCTTTTAAAGGATTTACGTTAGATGCTCTGCTTTGCTTGATTCATTGAATAATATTTCCAGCTGAATTTATTTCGGCGAGAAATGGCCTGATTATTTAATTTTTGGAGGAATTAATAATGAACAACAAACACCTCTTTAGCCTCTGCGTGCTTTCCGGCGCTCTGCTGACGGCGGGACCGTCTCAAGCCGATGAGCATACCTATCTTTCTGGTTTTACGTCCAAATTGAATCAGGGTTTTTTCAATACGACCACGGGCTGGATTGAGATTCCCAAAAACGTTGTCAATATCAGCCACGATCAAAATATTTTTGTCGGTTTTACCTGGGGCCTGCTGCGCGGCACTGCGCATGCCGTCAGCCGTACCGTCGTCGGAGCGGGAGAATTGATCACTTCTCCGATCCCCACCGACGATTACATTTCACCGCCTTATGTCTGGGACCGTTTCAGTGAGGATACCCGTTATTTTGGAGTGCATTATCCCGGCTTCTGGACCACGTATGGCCCCTTGGACGATGGCGACGACGACGATTAAGTCAACGCCGGGGTCCCGTTGGATAATTGTTGCATGAATATGCGGTTGATTTGGAATATGAGGATAAAATCATGAACAGACAATTTTTTTATTTGCCTTGTGCAGTCTTCGCTGCGGTTCTGGCAGGGTGTACGGAGCCTCCCCGTAAAGACATTCCGGTCCTGACATCTGAAGTGGATGCCGTCGTCGGCGGGCACTACGGCCAGTCCATTTATCATGAGGAACTGGCCGAGGAAAACCTGGAGGAAGCCAACAAGGTGCTAAATCACTGGAAAAACGATCACTACTGGAACATCGAGGAAGGTCAGCATGCGGTCGATTCGGCCCGCGCCGCTTCCCAGCACCGGCTTGAATCGGAAAAAGCGCTCTGCCGATGGCTGACGGCCGTCCACAGTCCCAACCATCACATGAGCGAGGTCGCCCAGCATGCCGCTGCCTATTTCAAAACCGGCAGCGCTACGCCCTACCGGACCGACCATCGGGCGATCGCGACCATGGGCCGCTATCTGCAGTCGCATCCCGATGCGGTCGCCGATGTGACCGCCTATACCGATACTGTAGGCGACCAAGCCAGCAATCAGGACTTGGCGGCGAGAAGAGCCGAAACAGTCACCAAACTGCTTGCCGAACAGGGCGCCAAAGCGGAGCAACTGCGCGTCAAGCCGATGGGCGAAGCGGAGGGTCCCGATAATACGCCTAATCAACAGCACCGCGTGGTCATGATGAGCACCGATCATCCAGCCTATCAAGACTGCGCCGGTTTGAAATGATTTTTTGTGCCCCGTCTCGCTATCTGCTGCGCTTCATTTCAAGGTTTTAAGGCGAAGCGCGAGGATTGCGGGACGGACAAACGGGTTGATTGAAGGCTTGTATAGTCACGTACCCACTGTAATCAGGACCCGCACATAAAACAGGCCCAGCGTGAATATTCAAGCAATCTTCTACAGATCATCAGGCATACCGGGATTGCGGGCCGCCGTCATTGACGGAATATCGCGTGAATAACATCGTCAGCATATCAATTTCATCTCGCGTCGGTCTGATCCAGCCTTCAATTCCAATATCCGTCAATACCTGGCGTCCTTGACTGTCGCGGTTCATGTCCAGCAATACTTCAGTGAAGATTTCCCCTACTCCTTCACAATGCGGCGCAATACAGAATGCATGAAACGCGAGCGCCGTTTCGCTGCGATCCACTTCCTTTATCATTTTACGCGTCAGCCCCGACAGCCCCTGGTAGGTTTTGCTCGCCATGAAGAGAAGGTCGGCTTGGCCCTTTAACAAAGTTTGCAGTGCCTTGATTTCATTGCCAGTAAAGTGATAATCCATATCTTTTGAAGTGAAACCGCTCTCATCAAGAAGAAAGCGTCCCAATAAATAAATGAAGTTATCGGGATCGGCAGTTACAGCCTTGCCGCCGCGATAATCCGAAATCTGTCCTCTCGGGTCGTCCGCGCGCACCAGCAAAGTGACTTCGTCGGTGTGATCGATCGGACGCAATAAGGAACGAAAATTGTTTTGCAGCAATAAGCGAGTCGCTTCGAATGGTTTGGCGAATACAATATCCATTTGTTCGGCGCGGATATTATTTTCGGTGATTGCCCCATGCGCCAATTCCATGTGTATCTCTTTACCCAATCGCTTTTGCAAGTAAGTATTAAAAAAATACCATCCGTTCAATTGTTGGCTGCTCAGGACGTTTATTAGCAATTTGAGTTTACCTTGCGGTACCGAAGCCGAAAAAACTGCCGCAGAATTCCCATGGGCCGCATGAAGGGATGTCGGCAGCGGAGATTCCACCGCCACAGCCGAAGAACGCGTCGGAACTTTGGAGGAAGCCGCCGGCGCAAAGGAGGATAATTCATTTTCGGCGAGGAAGTGGGTTAATCCGGTCATTTTGAACAGTACCCCTATCATACGGTTGACATGGGTGACGCGAATGCCGATATCGCGTTTTTGCCAGAAATCGAACAGTTTCAGCAACTGCGCCAATCCCATCGAGTTCACACGCTGGACCAGCGCAAAATCCAACTCCGCCTCAGCGTTTGGCGGCAAAATATACAGGGTTTCCAGCGCCGGGATAGCGTTCACGTCAATGGCGCCGATGAGGGTAAATTGCTGCGATAAGGCTTCAGCCGACGGTTGCGGCTGAATTTGCAATGTGACTGGGTTCATGATTGGCGATCTCGTGTAGTTCGGTGTGATAAAGGAATTGAAAGCTTTTATCGCTCTCCGGATCGAAAGGAGATTTCAGATCCAGAAACGCGCAAACTTGGGTATGCCGATGAGGGAACACGCGCACCTGCAAATAATCCGCCATCCGCCAGATCAGATACAGGCCGCCGCCGCCCAGGCCGGCATCAAGCCCCATTCCCTGCACATGCCGCGACAACCGGTTAAGGAATATCGCCGGGGTCAACGTACCCCAGTTGTCGGTCAGGGAGATACCTAGCAATTGATGCTGGATGGATAACCGCAATATTAACTTCTCGCCTGCTAGCGCTCGAGCCGCGCCTTTCCCGTACAATGGACGCCCCTTACCGTCCCGAGGGGCCGCATAAAGTCCGTTTTCAATCAACTCATCCAGTAGCAACACCACAGAATCCAGCCGATACGGATCGAGTATTTCCCGTTCCTGCAGCCAGGCCTCCACTTCGCCGAGAATGAACGGCTTATCCTCGCTATGGGTGATTTGAAACTCCCGGTGCAGCTGGGGATTGCGCAAATAAGCGGCCAAATCGTCATTGCAGACATTCTGGTGTTGCCGAAGCAGGTTATCCCAACCCAAATGCCGGACGATAGGCTGATGGCGCACGATCACTCGGCGGATACCCTGTGAGGCTAACCCGGGAATCAGATCGGAAAACCTCCCTTCCGCCAAAAACACCAGGTTTTGCCGTACCAGCCTTGATGAAATGGCGTTGGGATTGGAGCGGTAAAATGTTTCTACGATCCGGATTAATTCGTAATCTTGAGAGTCGGGCTGTACATTTTTAGCGGCGGCTTGTTGACGCTCATGATGCTCAACCTGAAAAATCGTGACATCGTCGTTGAAGTGGGGTCGGCCGACATGAGAAGTCAAACGCGCCAATATTTCGTCGCGCAGAATTTCGGCCTCGCTTTCTGCATGCAAAGTCAGCAGTTCTTCCAGCCGGTCATAACCGAAATATTCCCCGCTGGCATTTTCCTCTTCGACAATTCCGTCGGTATAAAGAAACAGGCGGTCGCCAACATCCATTTCGGTACGGCTTTGTTCATAATCGGTACGTTCGTTTTTACCCAGGGGAAGCCCCCCCAATTCGAGGACTTCCAGGCTACCGAGCGCGGCGCGATACAAATAGGCGAATTGATGGCCGGCATTGGCGTACCGCAATTCGCCGTTTTGCGTGTCGAGACTGACCGCAAACATAGTCATTAACAACGACTGCCGGGCCGTGTTATAGAGCGTTTCATTCAGGCGCGAAAGTATTTTGCGTGGTTCTCTTTCTCTGCCGGCTTCCAGTAGATTGACGCCGGCCTTGGCGGCGCTCACCATCGTACCCGACGCCACGCCATGACCGCTAACATCTCCGACCAACATCACGACCCAGCGGCTGTCTACTGTATAATAATCATAGAAGTCTCCGCCCACTTCGCTCGAAGTGATCAAGGTCGATAACCCTCTCAAACCCGGCAAGTCTATGCGCGCCGGCCGTAATAAGTTGCGCTGCAGCGATGCGGCTCCAGCCACCTCTTCCTTCAAGCGGATGCTCAATTGTTCCATGGTTTCGATCAGTTTGCCTTGTGATTCCGACAGGCTCAGCATCATATCGGCTATCGTCACGATACCGAGCACGCTTTCTCCTTCCGTAACGGGTAAGGCTTCGGAAATAATCCCCGGATCGCTGTTCAAAAAATCCATGATGACTTGGTCAATGCGGTCATCGGCATCGACGATGAGCGGCGCCGTGAAAATATCCGGGTTGCTGTCCATCAAAGCGGCGATATTTTTTCTGGCATAGAGTTCGCGCGAATAGGCGCGCGTCATAAAATTCAAGAAACCGCGCCGCGAAAGCGTACCCAAATATTCACTATTATCGTTTATTACCGGCAAGGCGATTAGAGAGGAATGCGCTTGCAGCAGATCAAGAATATCCAGGACTGGCGTGCCCAATGTTATCGGCTCTACCTGTAAAGTCAGTTCACGCGCATAGGGCACGGAGAACGCTTGAAGGCGGTGTATGCGATTGTGTTTTTGTTTATCGACCATAATGACCTTAATACATGCCTTGGATCCGCTAAACGGCTAAGCTGTATCGTTAAAAATATCTAGTAAAGGGATTGTTGTTTTTAGCGCCGTACAGATAAGTTTTTATGAAATGTAATATGGATTACTCTGGCGTACGGCTTCATGGGGTCATAAATAATTTCGCTCCAAATTCCGGATAATCGGCTTTACCGATTAAATTACGTGAATCCTGTAATTTGGCCCATACACCGTCGGCTTTTTGATGTTGGCCGCTAAAAAATATAATCGGAATATTTTTAGTCTCGGAATGCTTTCGTAAGGTTAACATAACTTGAGAAAAATCAGCGCCGATCCTCATAATATCCATATATATCATATCGGGCTGTTCAGATTTGGCTTTATTAATAGTTTCTTCAACATTATGTGCATAAATCAAACTATAGCCAACGCTTTCTAAAATATTTTTTAGATACGATATTTCCGAAATTGATTCGTAATAAAGCAATACTTTTTGCTTGGGCATGATTTATCCGTTTATTTTATGAAGCGGCGTTAGTTAAAAGCTTTTATAGACTTTATCATCCGAGGGTAATTATATAATTATGACTTGAATTCCTTTTCATTTTAATTGTATTTTAGCGAGATTATGGTGGATTTGATTGAAAATTTATAACCGCGAAATGCACGCAGAATTTGCCCTTTAGCGTACAGGAAAATTTTTTGCAATGGTGTATTATCTGCACTAAAGCATAGTATTTGATAAAATTTAAATCAAGCATAAATTCTAATTTTTAGTAAATTTTGCTATTTTATATTCATTTTACATAACATCTAACTTATAGTTATTACAGAAGCGTTACAGCTACATTACAGCTTTGTTAAATTTTGATGTCATCTACATTAAACAACACTGATTACATTAATATTTTAAAATTAATAAACTAGAATTTTTATGATTAAATGGTTTGCCGTATTCTCATGTACCGGCACACTATAATTACAGGTTTTATTAAAGTTTTTATGAAAAAACCGTTTAATCGGATTGTTATATTTTCAGGCCAAGCTCGAACCATTTTTAGCATATAAATCATGACCGATCTAAAGAAAGAACTACTGCGCATTTTGGAAGGGAAACTGTTGACTCCGGTATTTCAGCCCATAGTATCGGTCAATCAAAGACAAATCGTCGGGTATGAAGCGCTGATCCGCGGCCCCTCGGACAGTCCGCTGCATAGCCCTTCCAACTTATTCGATACCGCCGAGCGTCATGACTTGCAAACCACGCTGGAATTCGTGTGCAGGGAAATTGCCATCCGCCGTTTTGCGCAAATGAACATTCCCGGCAAATTGTTCATTAATGTCAGCCCTTCGATATTATTGGAATCCGGTTTCAAGTCAGGTGAGACGTTGAAATTTATCAAAGCCTATGGCCTGGATCCGCATGCGATCATCATCGAGCTTACCGAACATCAGCCTACCGACGATTATCAGATCATGCGCGAAGCGGTAGAACATTATCGCTGTATGGGTTTTGAAATTGCGTTGGATGATTTGGGGGCGGGCTATTCCGGTTTGCGACTGTGGGCGGAGTTAAAACCGGAATACGTGAAGATCGATAAGCACTTTGTCCAGGGCCTGCATGAGGACAGAGTCAAGCTGAATTTCGTCCGTTCGATTCAAAACATGGCCGCCACAATGCATTGCAAGGTAATCGCAGAAGGCATAGAAACCGCGGACGAATTCCAAGCCATTTTCAAAATCGGTATTACCCACGCCCAAGGTTTTTATTTTGCGCGGCCGTTGGCGCAACCGCCTCTCGAATTGGACAGGAAATTGTTTGCCGGCAACTATGACCCTGAAATATCAATGAAAGTGCGGCACTCGAAAAACGTGGGTTATATCACCAAAGTGATCGAGCCTGTTGCCGCCGATACCTCCATCTCCCGGGTTTTGGAGCTATTTCAGCATAACAACGACTTGACCATTTTGCCGGTGGTCGACAACGGCATTGCAGACGGGCTGATTTGCCGCGATAAATTTCTCAGCAGGTTGTTTTCTTCGCGCTATGGAATCGAATTACACGGCAAGCAGCCCATCAAATCGTTTGTCGACGACACGCCATTCTGCGTCGATAAAAACGCGGCGGTGGAACAGGTCAGCGAGCAGTTAACCACGGCCATGCGTAATAATCAGGCGTTCGTGATTACCGAGAACGGGACATATTACGGTGTCGCGACGGTTTTGGATTTGCTGGCGGAAATTACACGCCAGCAAATTCACAATGCCCGACATGCCAATCCGCTTACCTTATTGCCGGGCAGCGTGCCAACCAATGAACACATTAATCGCCTGCTGTCCGAAAAGCGAGAATTTTGCGTCGCTTATTTCGATTTGGATTATTTCAAACCCTATAACGATATGTATGGCTACAGCGCCGGCGACAATATCATAAAGGCGCTCGCCGACATCCTGACAAGGCATGTTCCGCTTGAAGCGGGCCACGTCGGACATATCGGCGGCGACGATTTTATTGCAATTTTTACCAGCGACGACTGGATCGAACGCTGCCAGGCCATATTGTCCTGTTTCGAACAATTGGTTCCCGTGTATTATAAAGCGGAGCACGTTAACGCCGGCGGCTTTCTCAGCGAGGATAGACACGGAGGCAAGCATTTCTTTCCGCTATTGAGCCTATCGGCAGGACTGGTAGACGCGCAGGCTACCCGGTTATGTCAATCGCATGTCGATATTTCCGATTTGGCTTGCGAAGCCAAAAAACAAGCGAAAAAGCGACCCGGCAACACCTATTTTATCAATACTCCTCAGCACAACCAAAGATTGGGCGAGGGAAGCACGGCGACATTTGTATCAGGTAGCCGTCCCTGGACAATGTCAAGCAACTCGAAATCCGTAAAAAATTGCGGATGATTTTGAACTGCGATACGAAGGTTATCTATTCTTGTTCATTACCCACCGGCTAATTTCCCTCACCGTTAGTCTCGGAACCGATGTTGTTTATCACCCGTCTGGTGCCGTGGCCGAGTTCCCGAGTCGCATCGCGCGATCCATGCCCAATAATCCTGGCCGCGTCTCGGGTACCGTGACCGATTTCCCGAGTGACATCACGCGTGGTATGACCAATGATTCTTCCGGTTTGTTTGATTTCGGCGCAGGCGCATAATAATAAACCGGATGAAAACAAAACGACCAGCGCCCGCCTATTAAAAGCCATAATTATTTTCCGTTACTTTTATATAGAACACAATTTTACAATAACTTCTGCCAGCCGCCCAAAAGCCGCCATTTACAAGACAAGCAAAATTTTCTTGATTAGCCCGTGTAAATTACGATAGTACGGCTAAACAATTGAACTGACCGGGGAAACCTTCAGCACAAAGCCAAATCAAATGAATGGCAAGCGATCGAGTTGGCAACTTCTATCCAATGAGGCCAGGCTATGACTCAAATTTACCGTACCGAAAATGACAGCCTAGGCGAAATCCTTGTGCCCTCCTCCGCTTTATTCGGCGCGCAAACTCAGCGCGCGATCGAGAATTTTCCGGTCAGCGGCTTGACCTTGCCGCCCGGATTCATCAAAGCGATTGCGTTGATCAAAAAAATCGCGGCGGCAGTGAATGGAGAATTAGGCGAACTGGATGCGGCGCGCAGCGCGGCGATTATGAATGCCGCGCAGGCGATCATCGACGGACATTATAGAGATCAGTTCCCGATCGATGTATTCCAGACGGGATCCGGCACCAGCACAAACATGAATGTAAATGAAGTGATTGCCGCTCTGGCAAGCCGAAAGGCGGGCATCGAGGTTCACCCCAACGATCATGTGAACCGCGGCCAAAGCAGCAATGACGTGATGCCGACCGCCATTCATCTGAGCGCGGCGCTTGCTTGCCATCGTGATTTGCTCCCTGCGCTGGCGCATCTGGCCGGAACGATCGAAACGAAATCCGCCACCCTTGACCAGGTAGTCAAGACCGGGCGCACGCATCTGATGGATGCACTTCCGCTGCGGATGAGCCAGGAAATGAGCGCCTGGGCGCTGCAAATCCGAAACGGCAGGGAAAGAATCGAGGCGGCCTTGGTTAGGATTCACCGCCTGGCGCAAGGCGGCACCGCCGTCGGCACCGGCGTCAATGCGCATTCCGAATTCGCGGCAAGATTCGCGGAAGCGTTAAGCCGCGACACCGGCTTGCCGTTCACGCCGAATACTTCGTTTTTCGAAAGCCTGAGCTGTCAGGATGCCAGTGTCGAATTATCAAGCCAGTTGAAAGTGGTTGCGGTCAGTTTGCTCAAGATCGCGAACGACTTGCGCTGGATGAACAGCGGTCCTTTGGCGGGCCTCGGCGAGATCGAACTGCCCGCCTTGCAGCCGGGCAGCAGCATCATGCCGGGCAAGGTAAATCCGGTAATCCCGGAAGCGGCAGCGATGGTCGCCGTGCAGGTGATCGGCAATGATGCGACGATTACCGCGGCCGGCGCATCCGGCAATTTCCAGCTGAATGTGATGCTGCCGGTGATCGCTTACAATCTGCTGCAAAGCATCGAGATTCTCGGCAATGTCTGCCGGTTACTGGCCGACAAAGCGATTGCGGGATTCAAGGTGCGAAGCGACAATCTCTCGGAGCCGCTGGCGAAAAATCCGATGCTGGCGACCGCATTGAATCCGGTCATCGGCTATGCCCAGGCCGCGGTCATTGCGAAGACGGCTTATCAACAGCAGCGCCCTATCATCGACGTCGCCTTGGAGATGACCGGCATACCGCGCGAACAACTCGAAAAGCTGTTGGATCCGACCCATCTGGTCTGAACCCAAGGACGGACAGGCCGAGCCATTGCTTCATCAGAACTGCCTTAATAATTCAAGCAACGGTCGCCCTGAACCTGCTTGAGTATTTCTTTTTTCGCTTCGAGCCAGTCATACAATTCATAACCCGGCGAAAATGCCCGTTTTTCGGCCTTGTAATAGGCCGCCTCGGCGATCATTGCATGGATGTTCACCGTAACCGCACCGGCACAGGCCGGAACCGGTGCGGGCGGGGCGGTATTCACAAAACCGAATTTGACCAATCCCCATACAGTTCGCGGCGTCGCGACCTTGATCCCGACGCCGGCCGGTTCGCTCTCTTTACGTGTCAGGAACAGCCGGTCCCAGACCGAAAAGATCGCCCCATAATTAGTGTCATGCTCGTTGCGCTCAATCGAATGATGAAGACGATGCAAGTAGGGTGTCACAATGACCTGCCCTAGCCATTTTTCGCCAGAAAAGGCAATATTCGAATGATGAAACATCACAAATAATGGATATACCGATTCATAAGCAAACACGACAGTCTTATCGATGCCGAGCAGGAGGATGTACAAGGCTTTCAACACCGTTGTAATAACTAATTCGACAATATGGATTCTGAAGGCGGTCGACACATTTAAATGAGGGTCGCTATGGTGAACTTTGTGAAACAACCAGAATCCGTGGAACCGATGGCAAATCCGATGCCACGCATACAGCAGCAAATCGAGCAACAGGAACGACAGCAACGCTTTCCAACCGGAACTCTTCATCCCGCTCAGCAAGCCCCGGCCGGAAAAATGTTCCAGCGCAAGCCATAGACCGGTTAACGACAATACTGACATTAACAGACTATTGATTACAAACAAACCCAGGTTGACGCGATAGGTATTAATGGTGTGATTAGCTCCTTGCGCCATTTTCGGTCTTTGCAGTTCAACCGTTGAAAGCAGAGTAAATCCCAAAATCACACAAATTAACGGCCATTCGTGAGCAACCTGCATTTGCCAAGCCATCATGGAGGAGTGCAGTGTGGAATAAAATTCGATGATGTTTAACATGACTTTACCTCAATCTACCACGAATAAGTTGATGGAAAGTACATCACAAAATTATTCTAATTATTGCTTGTGACGGTGTGATGAAATTTTTCTCGGGTTTTTACCGGCTTTCCGTTATTCCCTTACCGGTTAATAAAGCAAATTTAATGCCACCATAGAAATCAAACCCATTTTTAGAAGGTATATTAATAAATCATTAAGCCAATGATTTTATTGGATTTATTAAGCACCATGATAAATTGGAACAAGAATACGGAAAAGAGTTCAGAGGCAAAGGCCAAATTTGCACCTTTATCATGCATTCAGCCTGTTGTTATTGTGCAATTATTGTTGTAGATATGCATCAAGCACAAAAGTTCCCGAGCCTAATTCAGCCTTCCACATGCATCCCCTGGAAACCGGCGATGTTTTGTCTTAAAGGTTGTTCACTATATGTCGAGAGGGGGATGTTGGTGAATAATTAGAAAATGGGCAAGTTACTCTGCTATTGGTGCGAGGATGCTGAACAGGCTCTCCGCAAGGGTCGGGATTCAAAGACATTTAAAAACCATCAGCGTAATGTCATCCTTGAACGAATCGGTCTGGCAATACCGCTGCAGGCGCATCATAAAGGCATTGATCAGCATATCCGGTGCATCCTGACAATGTTGCAACAACAGATTTTCAACGCGGTCGATACCGAAAAATTCGCCCTGCTTGTCTTCGGCTTCGATCAAACCGTCGGTATAAAACAAGATAATGTCGCCTGGTTCTATCGGCAAAGATTTTTCTTCAAAATGAACCTGTCGATTGACGCCTACGATCAATCCGTCGGCATCCAGTCGCAGACAGGCATGTTGACGCCGCTGATATAATAGCGGCGGCGGATGGCCGGCGTTCGCATAGCGGATCTGCCGGCTGTCGATATCATACTGCAAATAAAATAATGTAATGAAAAAGTCCGACTTGTCGAGGTCTTCGAACAGAAAACCGTTCAATGCATTCAGTTTTTCAGCCGGCGATTCGACGCCGCCCGCATTCGCGCGAATCGCGCTGCGCGTTTCC
This sequence comes from Methylomicrobium sp., assembly GCA_051061095.1. Lineage (GTDB taxonomy): Bacteria > Pseudomonadota > Gammaproteobacteria > Methylococcales > Methylomonadaceae > Methylomicrobium. Next base: position 118,208 of record JBPFEE010000015.1, read on the forward strand.
ACCATAAATAGCGCCGGACCGATCGCATGGCCTGACACATCTGCGATCACCATCTCCAGATTGCGGCCGCTGCGGGAAAAATAATCATAATAGTCGCCGCCGACCTGGTCGGCCGGCAAACAGCGCCCGACGACTTCAAAATGGTCGTTTTTGATCGGCGCCGAGGGCGACAGTGCCGCTTGAATCGTGCGCGCGATCTCAATTTCATTACGCGCAATCGCCAGTTTCACCTGAGCCTGGCGAATTTGCTGTTCGGCGATTTTGCGCGCGCTGATATCGTGGATGAAGCCACTGAAGATGAAAGACTTGCCTTCCCTGAGCGGCGAGATACTCAATTCGATCGGAAATTCCGAACCGTTGCGGCGCAAAGCGGTCTGCTCGATCAGGCAATTCAAAATGGGGCCTTTGCCCTCGCGCAGGAATTTTTCGAGCCCCAGGCGGTGCGCCTGACGGAATCGCTCAGGTATGATCAGCTCGTCCAGGCGGTGGCCGACTGCCTCTTCACGCGACCAGCCGAACATTTGTTCGGCCTGATGATTCCAATCTTTAATAATGCCGTCCGAACCCATGATCACGATCGCATTCAACGAGCTTTCGATGATCATCCGGATGCGTTTTTCGCTTTCGATCAAGGCATCCTGAAATTGCTTTCTGGCCGTAATGTCGCGGTCGACGCCTCGCCACTTAAGCAGATGCCCATTCGCATCGAGGATTGGCAAACCGGTCGATTCAGTAATCACCTGATGTCCGTCCTTGTGCTGATAATGATTGATCAGACTGAAGAATGGCTCCTGGCTGGCCGCATAAAACGATTGTTCGGTCTTGTCATGCGCGGTTAGCAATTCGGTGTAATGTTTGCCGATAACCTGGTCGGGCCTAAAACCCAAAATCTGATAAACCGCGGCGCTCGAGTAAATATAAAATCCCTTGGGATCCTGTTCCCACAGCCATTCGCCAGTCATCTCGGCCATTTGCCGAAAACGTTTCTCGCTTTCAATCAGCGCAGACTCGACATCCCGGCATACATTCGCGGCAACACCCGAATCTCTGGATTTGTCCCCAATGTCGGCTTCTATGATAGTGTTATTGCTGAATTCCTGAATCAGGATCAAAATATTTATCCGTTCCTGATCCTTCAAAATCAAACGCGACAGCGATATCAAGGATTTGATCAGCTTGCCGGACCGAGTCGCCACACCGGCAATCACGTACTGATCGTTGCCCGATTCAATCAATTGCGAAAAAATATGCTCCCAATGCCAGGATTGATCCTCGTTTTCCGGGCATAGGAGATGGAAAGATTTGTCCGCCAACTCCTTCTCGTCAAAGCCCAGTAACTCGGAGGCAGCGGTATTGATACGCTTGATCCGGGGCGGCCACACATAAGTATCCCCGGTACGATCCCATTCGACGATAACGATCTTGGCTTTAGGAAATTCGTTAGTCTGATTCAAGATTCCTATCTCCCGATACCTTCGGAAAAAGTCTTTTAAGCTGTGTAAAAAGCTTAGGGTCGATTAAGGTCGGGCTAAGTTCCGAACCTTTTGGAATCATACCATAACCGATCGGCGTCAATTTTTCGATCGACTTCCGGCTCTGCTAATGGACCGGCTTGATTTCGAAGGATTTTGGAACAACTACTGCCAAAAGACTTAAGTTCATAGTAAAATGGCCTGATATTGCATTATTAAACGGAATCATGGACCCACGCACCGCCCGAGTCGAGCGCAACACGCTCGAAACGCAAATCAAGATCAGCCTGAATCTGGACGGAACCGGCAAATCCCGGTTTGTAACCGGCGTACCGTTTCTGGATCATATGCTGGATCAAATTGCCCGGCACGGCCTGATCGATATTGAAATCGACGCGCACGGAGATCTGGAAATCGACGCCCATCACACGGTCGAAGACATCGGCATCACGCTCGGCCAGGCCTTTGCGCAGGCGGTTGGCGACAAGAAAGGCATTGTCCGCTACGGACATGCTTATGTGCCGCTCGACGAAGCCCTGTCGAGGGTCGCGCTCGATTTGTCCGGCCGCCCGGGACTTTTTTATGAAGTCAAATTCCCGCGCGCCATGATCGGCCGCTTCGATGTCGATCTGTTCCGCGAGTTTTTTCAGGGCTTCGTAAATCACGCCGGCGTGACGCTGCATATCGACAACCTGAAAGGCGTTAATGCCCATCATATCGCCGAAACGATATTTAAAGCATTGGGCCGCGCCTTGCGGATGGCAGTCACGGTCGATCCGCGTATGGCCGGCATCATGCCTTCCACTAAAGGCAGCCTCTAAACCATCTGAATTGCTCCCTTTTACAGTTTATTCGGCAATGTTCCCTGTAATTTTTTCTCTTTAGCCTGAGCCTTTCGTCTTAATCCTATGTCATCCGTCGCTGTTATCGATTACGGAATGGGTAACCTGCATTCCATCGTCAAGGCATTGCAGCATGCTGACTCTGCTGTCGAAGTCATTTGCACCGCCGATGCCGAAGCCATTCTCGGCGCGGACCGCGTAGTTTTTCCGGGGGTCGGCGCAATCCGCGATTGCATGCAGGCATTAAACGATAGCGGCCTGGGGGATATCATCCGTCAAGTCGCCGCCTCCAAGCCGCTGCTCGGCATTTGCCTCGGCATGCAGGCTTTACTGACCGACAGCGAGGAAAACGGCGGTACATTAGGTTTGAATCTGATTCCGGGACATGTCGTCCGGTTTGCCGACAATCTGACCGACAATCAAGGCAATGTACTCAAAATTCCGCACATGGGCTGGAACCGGGTGCATCAATCGCCGCATCCCTTATGGCATGACATTCCGCAGGACAGCCGGTTTTATTTCGTGCATAGTTATTACGCCCGGCCCGACGATAATAAAACGACAGCCGCCACCAGCGCCTATCCGGAATTATTTGCTTGTGCGCTGGCGCAGGATAATATTTTTGCGGTGCAGTTTCACCCCGAGAAAAGCCAGACCGCCGGCTTGCAACTGTTGCGAAACTTTTTACACTGGCGCGGTTAATTGGATTTTATGTCATTGATTATTAAAATAACTACTATAAACATTGGTGTTGAGGAAATCCGTGTATGTTGTTGATACCTGCTATTGATCTGAAAGAAGGCAAATGTGTCCGTTTGCGGCAGGGGCGCATGGAAGACGATACGGTATTCTCCGAGGATCCGGTCGCGGTCGCGGGCCGCTGGGTCGGCCTCGGCGCCAAACGGCTGCATCTGGTCGATCTGGACGGTGCTTTCGCCGGCAAGCCGCGCAATGCGGAAGTCATTCATGCGATTGTCGAAGCCTTTCCGGACGTGCCGATTCAAATCGGCGGCGGCATTCGGGATGAAGAGACGATTCAGGCCTATCTGAATGCAGGCGTCGAATATGTGATCATCGGCACCAAGGCGGTCAATGCGCCGCATTTCGTTCGCGACATGGCGGTCGAATATCCGCGCCGGATTATCGTCGGACTCGATGCGAAAGACGGCAAGGTTGCGATTGACGGCTGGTCCAAATTATCCCGCCATGATGTGATCGACCTTGCCAAGCATTTCGAAGAAGACGGCGTCGAGGCGATCATTTATACCGATATTTCCCGCGACGGCATGATGCAGGGCGTGAATATCGAAGCGACCTCGAGGCTTGCGCGCGCGATCCGGATTCCGGTAATCGCCTCGGGCGGCATCACCAATATCGACGACATCCGCGCGCTCGGTGGAATTGCCGGCGACGGCGTGATGGGCGCCATCACCGGCCGCGCGATTTATGAGGGCACGCTCGATTTCGCCGAAGCGGAAAAGCTGGCCGAGTCGTTCGGATCATGAGTCTTGCGAAACGCATCATTCCCTGCCTGGATGTCGATAACGGCCGCGTCGTAAAAGGCGTCAAATTCGTCGATATCCGGGATGCCGGCGATCCGGTCGAGATCGCCCGGCGCTACGACCGCGAAGGCGCGGATGAAATCACTTTTCTCGACATTACCGCAACCCATGACAACCGCGCCACGATGGTGCATGTCGTCGAGCAGGTCGCCGGCGAAGTGTTTATTCCGTTGACGGTCGGCGGCGGCATTCGCACCCTCGACGACATCCGCCGGATGCTGAACGCCGGCGCGGACAAGGTCGGTATCAACAGCGCGGCGGTGTTCAATCCCGAGTTCGTGCGCGAGGCGGCCGAACGTTTCGGCTCGCAGTGTATCGTTGTCGCGATCGATGCGAAAAAAGTCTCCGGCCCGAGCGAGGCTGACCGTTGGGAAATCTTCACGCATGGCGGCCGCAAGCCGACCGGCATCGAAGCGATCGGCTGGGCGAGAAAAATGGTCGATTACGGCGCCGGCGAAATCCTTTTGACCAGCATGGACCGGGACGGCACCCGCGAAGGCTTCGATCTGCCTTTGACGCGCGCGATCAGCGAGGCGGTCACCGCGCCGGTAATCGCCTCGGGCGGCGTCGGCAATCTTGATCATTTGGTTGACGGCATCATTCAAGGCAAGGCCGACGCAGTGCTCGCGGCCAGTATCTTTCACTTCGCCGAATATTCGATTCAAGAGGCCAAACAGCATATGGCCGCGCACGGGATCGAGGTGCGGCTCGCATGACCGAAGCCTGGCTCGACGAAATTCGCTGGACTGCTGAGGGGCTGATCCCGGCGATCGCTCAACAGGCGGACAGCGGCAAAATCCTGATGTTCGCCTGGATGAACCGCGAATCGCTGCGTGTGACGGCAACCGAGGGTTATGCGGCGTACTGGTCGAGATCGCGGAACAAATTGTGGCGCAAGGGCGAAGAATCCGGCCATCGGCAAAAAGTGCTCGGCATCTATCTCGATTGCGACGAAGACGTCATCTTGCTCAAAATTGAACAGCAAGGCGGCATTGCCTGTCATACCGGACGTGAAAGCTGTTTTTACCGGCAATTGCTCGATGGTCGATGGCAGACGGTCGAACAGGTACTGAAAGATCCCGAAGCTATTTATCGAAAATCATGAGCGAAGTATTGCAACAACTGGCGGACGTGCTGGAACAGCGCAAACAGCAATCGGCGGATAAGTCCTATGTCGCGAGCCTTTACGCGAAAGGACTGGACACCATTCTGAAAAAGATCGGCGAGGAAGCGACCGAAACGGTAATCGCCGCTAAGGGCGGCGACAAACAGCAAATCATTTATGAAACGGCCGATTTATGGTTTCATTGCATGGTGCTGCTGGCCCAGCAAGGACTGGGACCAAATGACGTACTAAACGAACTGCAGCGGCGCTTCGGGCTGTCGGGCATCGAAGAAAAGGCGCAGCGGCAAAAATAAACCCTTGCGTTCTCGTGCTCCCTTCAGCTGGACATATAAAGGAAAATGCCCACCTCAGTTGCGTCATTAGCGCATCTACTTTCGGCCACCATCGAAACATCACTCTCAAATATCAGAAAGAGGTTAAGCCCATGGGCATCAGCATTTCCGAATTATTATTGTTGCTACTGATCGTAGTGGTGCTATTCGGCACCAAACGGTTGCGCAATGTCGGCTCCGATCTGGGCGCGGCGATCAAAGGTTTCCGGAGCGCTGTCAAGGATCAAGACAGCTCTGACCCCGCCGAGGATAAAAAGCCGATCGAAGACGAAACGGTTACCAGTCATCAAGAAAAAACCTAGCCGATGTTCGAAATAGGCTTCTCGGAAATCATGATGGTAGCACTGGTCAGCCTGCTGGTGATCGGACCGGAGCGCCTTCCCAAAGTCGCCCGTGTCGCAGGTTACTGGATCGGCAAAACCCGGCGAATGATTGCGACGGCGAAGGCCGAAATCAGCGCCGAACTCCAAGCCGAAGAACTGCGGCAGATCATGAAGCAGCAGGATGACTTGAAGGAACTGCACAACCTGATCGATGAAAGCCGGGAAGCCACTCAGTCATTCAAATCCTCGCTCGAACGCCTGCCGCAAGACAGCCTGACTTCCGACACGGAGCGACCTGATGCAAAATAATTCGAACGAGGGACAGGAACTGCCGTTTCTGAGTCATTTGATCGAGCTTCGCGACCGTTTATTACGCGCGGTCATCTGCGTTCTGCTGGTGTTCCTGGCGCTCGCCTATTACGCGAACGATATTTATGCGCTGGCGGCCGATCCCTTAATGAAGTACATGCCGGCCAACAGCAGCATGATTGCGACCGAAGTCGCCTCGCCGTTTTTTACGCCGTTTAAATTGGCGCTGGTCGTTTCGATCTTCATTTCGATTCCTTATCTGTTGTACCAATTCTGGGCCTTCGTCGCGCCTGGGCTTTATCAGCACGAACGGCGCTTCATCCTGCCGTTGCTGATCGCCAGCACGCTGCTCTTCTTTCTCGGCGTCGCATTCGCCTATTTCGTCGTGTTTCCGCTGATGTTCAAGTTTCTGACCGCCGCCGCGCCCGCCGGCGTGACCGTGATGACCGACATCAGCCATTATCTCGACTTTGTACTGACCCTGTTCTTCGCATTCGGGATTTGTTTCGAAGTGCCGATTTTCACGGTCGTGCTGGTCTGGGCCGGCCTCGTAACCCCGCGCGCTCTGGCCGAACAACGCCCTTATGTGATCGTTGGGGCTTTTATCGTCGGCATGGTGCTGACTCCGCCGGACGTGATTTCCCAGACCCTCCTGGCGGTGCCGATGTGGCTGCTGTTCGAAGCGGGCTTGCTGTGCTCCCGCTGGTTTATGCCCAAACCCTCCGAGTCCGATTCCAACAAACAACTGACGCATTCCTGAGACTGGGTTATTACTAACTTTCCGGTTGAAGACCTGCCAGGTTTAAAAAACCTGGCAGGTCCGGCGTCGGCAGGAAAATGATTTCCCCCAAACCCCTAGCTGAACCGTCTCGCCTATATATACCCCCTGCTTAGCTTAAAAACCGTCATCACCCGGCCGTCTATAGCGGGGAAAAACCTTCGTGCCGGGTATGTGTTTATCCGCCCAGGCAGCCATCGACTCAAGCACCGGTATCAGATCCCTGCCCTTTTCGGTCAATTCGTATTGATAACGGAGGGGTTTGCGGCAATAAGGCGCTTTCGTCACCATCCCGTTTTGCTCCAGCCTTTTCAGGCGATCCGCCAAAATATTGGTCGGAATCGCTTCGGGCGACTCGCTAAATTCGCCGAAACGCGATTTGCCTAAAATCAGGTCACGCACCACCAGCAGGGTCCATTTATCGCCGACCCTATCCAATACATTCGCAACCGGACAGCAGGAACGTTCAAATTGGTCTTGAGTTAAATCATTCATTTTCTATTCGGTTATTTCGTAATAGTCACTTGCATTTTGCAAGTCACAAGATTAGCATAGTCGCTTGCGTTTTTAAAGTAACTATAACACGCGCACATCCCGGAGAAAAAAGATGATTACGCTTTATCAATTCGCCCGCACCTGGGGGCTTCCCAACCTGAGCCAGTTCTGCGTCAAACTCGAAACCTACATGCGCATGAACAAGATTCCTTACCGGATCGTCGAGACGCTGCCGCTCAAGGCGCCCCGTGGCAAGCTGCCGTTTATCGAGGATGAAGGCCGCCGAATCGCCGATTCCCGCCTGATTTTGCATCATTTGCAATCGAAGTACGGAAATCGTCAGGACGCGAGCCTTTCGCCCGCAGACCAGGCCACAGCCAAAGCATTTCAGCGGTTACTGGAAGAGCATCTTTACTGGATCAGCATGGTGACGCGCTGGGACTACAGCGACAGCAACTGGCAAGTCAATAAGCAAGCCATTTTCGGCGTATTGCCGCCGATTGCCCGCGATGCGGCGGCGTCGATTTATCGCCGTCGGATCAAGAATCAGATTCTCGGGCACGGCATCGGCCGTCTGACGCATGAGGAAATGTTCGAACTCGGCAAGGAAGATATCGATAGCCTTTCAGGATTTCTCGGCAGCAAGACGTATTTCATGGGGGAACAGCCGACCAGCCTGGATGCCAGCGCCTACGGCATCCTGGTCAATATTATCGGCTGCCCGATCGAATCGCCGCTGAAGAATCACGCCCTGTCCAAGCCGAACCTGCGCGATTACTGCCGGCGCCTGCAAGCCGAGTTTTATCCGGAGTTGCCTTGGCGCGCCGCTTGAAATACGCCAGTGGTCTCGATGGCGCCATGGAATAGGCCGACGTTTCATCGAGGCCGCAAACTGAATCAAAGAATCTTTGACTGTATCAGTCCATAAATTACGATACCCAGCCAAGTCAGCCCAAGCAACAGCCAAGGCAGCCAGCGCTCCCGGTAAACGATTCTTTCCTCTATTTCCAGGGTATCCGCTTGCGCCGTCTGGCCGGTTGGCGGGGCGGCTTTCTTGAGCCTTTTGCTCAATTCCCGGACTTTTTCTTTTTGCTGCTTTTTGTACTGGTCGATGCCTTTTTGGATCCCTTGGGCGATCAGTTTGGTCTGTTCTTTGGTCTGCGCCGGGCGCTGGGTGCTTCGGGCAATTTTCAGCGCTTCTTCCTGCGTTTGAGGCGAAGGTTTTTGATAATTTTTATTGGCCATGATGGGGTTGAGATAAGAATTCGATGCAGTCAAGGTAAACTAAAAAATCTGCCGCGGAGTTGCAGCCGGAACGGAAACATTGAAAAATCATACCGTAAAATATCGCCGGCCGGACAAAAATCATGCCTGACTCTTCCGGGCCACTGCAAATAGTTTGGGGGCGGTCCGATCGCCCGGTTTGGCATCGATCAGATCAAACTGGCAGCGTTCGCGGTCCAGTTTTTCGCACCAGAGCCGGACCTGTTCGGTTTCCTGCGCGCCGCCCCCATGCCCCGGATAAGCCACAATCGTGATGATGCCTTGCGGACTCAGCAATCGGCTTGCAGCCGATAACGCCGCCAAAGTGGATTCGGTCCGGGTCGTTATGGTTTTATCGCTGCCGGGCAGATAACCCAGATTGAACATCACCGCATTGATCAGGCCATGATCCGGTTTGGGTATGATGTCTTCCATTCGCGCATGGCTGTGATGAAATAGGCTCAGGCAATTCAGCAGGACCGGATTTTCGATTCTGCCCCTGGCGGACTCCAGTGCTGACTGTTGAATGTCAAACCCGTAAACCCTCCCGCTTGGCGCGATCTGTTGCAGGAGGAAGAGCGTATCATAACCGTTGCCGACCGTCGCATCGATTGCGATCGCGCCCGGCCGTAACCGTGCCCCGGTCAGTTCATGAGCTTTTTCAACCAGGGAAATGCGTTCTTTCATATCGTTTAATATCGCAGAGTTCAGGCAAGGGTTCGCCGTTTAATAGATAATCGGCAAAGCGGCGGCAATGCCAGGGAATGTAGAGACTGCCTTTCGCGCCGAAACCATTGAAAATATTCAAATAAGAATAGTGCGGATGCTTGCCGATAAAAGGCCGCCTGTCCGCCGTGCAAGGACGGACGCCCGCCTCGTGCGCGATCAAATCGCCATCCTGCAACCCCGCAACAAACCGTTCCCCCGCCGCGGTCAGTTCCGTTTTCGCGCTGCCTGTGATTTGCATGTCGATATTTTCGTGGTCGAAGGTCGCGCCGATGCGAACCTCCCCCCGCCCGACCGGCACCAGCCAGTGGCCGTCATTCAAAATCCGGTCGGGTATTGCCAGCCCATGCGAAAGGGTCAGGATTTCGCCTTTGACCGGCTGTAGCGGCAGCCATGAAAACCACGGGTTTTCCCGCATACGAAAACCTTCGCAAAATATCAATTGCCGGGACTTGATATCTCGCCAACTTGGCCCGCCACCCACGCGGATATCCGCGTAGTCGAAAAAGTCCTGAAGGTAAGCCTGATGGACTTGCAAAAATTCCCGCAAATGGCTCAATAGCGGCCGTGTCATCAAATAGCCGGTTTGTTTTTGCTCCAGATAGCCGAAATAATCTTCGCCGCTTGCCGAGAGGCGTATATTGCCTAAGTAAGGCCGATAAGCGTCATCCTGCAGCCGTTTCCGGCAATTAGCGGCCTCGATTTCACTGCGAAATAACCGGCGCATCGGTTTTTCGATCAAAAATGGCCGGCCCAATGCATGGGCTAAGCCTGCATAAAAATCTTTAGCGGCGGGCAATAACCGATCCACCTCCTCCGTTTTCACAAAACGTAGACCGGTGAGCGGATTGATCAGACCGGCAGCAACTTGCGACGCATTGAGCGAACCGTTATCGATGACGACGGCACGGCTGCCGCGCCGTATGAGTTCCCAGGCCAATAAACTGCCGGCAAGGCCGCCTCCGATAATCAAAAAATCAATCTGTTTTTTCATTTTCCGATGACGACAAGACTTTAGATTCAATATTTGAAGCGAAATACAACATTCGTCTAACTTTTGTTCAACATGATGGTATAATGCTTTCATAAACCTGCATTGCACCATTATATATCAATAACTTATACAATAATTTAAAGAATGGACAGATGATTTTTCCGCCCTCCAAATGATTCTTGCCCCCAGATTGGTATGACAGATATTAAGGACAATCCAGAACAGTATTCGATCAGCACCGTCGCAAAACGATCCGGTATCAAAACCGAATTGGTCAGAGCCTGGGAGCGGCGTTACCAAGCGGTGACGCCGACCCGGACCGCTGGCGGTCACCGCGTTTATACCGATCAGGACATTGCCCGCCTGACGCTTCTGAATCAAGCCACAACCCATGGCCACAGCATCAGCCGCATTGCCCATTATTCTCTGGATGAATTGAAAAAATTGCTGCACGCCGAAAAAGCTGCAATCCCGGCAAAGCTCCTCCCTATTGCGCCCGGTAACTCCACCAAACCGTTAGCGGAAGAGTATGTCCGGAAATGCTATGCAGCTGTTATCGCGTTCGACGGCAAAACGCTGGAATCGTATTTCGAGAATGCGATCGTTGAACTCGGCATCCAGAATTTTATTGAAGATTTACTGGACCCTTTGTTTACCCTGATCGGCGACCGCTGGAAAACCGGCGAGCTTCGTCCGGTGCACGAGCATATGGCATCGTCGATCATCAGGTCCCTGATCTATCTTTTGCGCAACAATTCGCCTTGCACTGCTGCTGCACCGAAGATGGTCATTACGACGCCCGTGGGCCAATTGCACGAACTCGGCGCCTTGCTAGCCGCAATTATCGCCGAATTAAAAGGTTGGCAAGTGACCTATTTAGGGGCGAACCTGCCTGCAGAGGAAATTGCGGCCGCAGTCAAATTCACCGATGCGGCGGCAGTCACGATCAGTATCAGTTCCTGCACTAATGATAATGTGGTGCCCAAAGAACTTAGAAGACTACGCAAACTGGTTGGCAGTGGAGTTGCCTTGATCGTTGGAGGACGCGCCGCTCCCTATTATGAAACCGTACTCAATGAAGTGGGCGTGGTTAAAATACTAAATTTCGCGCATTTTCGGAGTTATCTTGACGACCTGGAAAGTCATAAAGACAAAAAGTTCGCCATGCTTTAGCGTCGCTCCTAACTCATCATGCTCATAAGCACAAACGACAGCCCCGCATAAAGTGAGGGAACATTAAATAGTTCGGGGCAAAAAAAATGGGGGTGAAAATCACCCCCGCAATGAGCGCACCTCAAACCTGTCCGACCGGCTTATTCTTATTTATATTGACGGTCTTATCATCGCCTTTGTCGGGTTTTTGGATATTGGTTCGTCCGGAGGAATCGTTATCGTCCAGGGGCGGACGCGGCTCCTTGCCGGCCATCAGGTCGTCGATCTGGTTCTTGTCGATGGTTTCCCATTTCATCAACGCCTCGGC
>JBPFEE010000016.1:0-133142 GCA_051061095.1 Methylomicrobium sp.
GGACAGGAAATCAACCAGTTCGGCGACCTCTTCCTTCGCCTCCTCGCAGCCGGCCACATCCTGGAAGGTAACCGTGCGCTTGTCTTCTTCCAGCAGTTTCGCCTTGCTCTTGCCGAAGCTGCCGGCGCCGCCGCTCTGCTGGCGCCGCATATAAATTACCCAGACCGCAATCAACAGCAGCATCGGAAACCAGGACACGAATATTTGCATCAAAAAGGATTGCTTGGGTGGCGCAACGGTTCTAATCTGTACCCCGGTGGCCAATAAATCATCGATCATATGCGGATCGTCAGGATTAATCGTCTCCAGATCCTGGCCATCGTTGGTACGAATTTTGACATGATCGCCCATGATTTCGACGCGTGTAACCTGCTTCGCCTTGACCTTGGCGAGAAAATCCGAATAAGCGATACTATCCATCGCCGGCGGCTGAGCGTTAAATCGATTGAATACCAATATCAAGCCGGTGATCAGGATCGACCAGAGCAGCATGTTATATATATTCGTCTTCATTTTTATCTCTCCTGACCATCTCTAATTTTTGAGTTCTATATTGCCGAATTCCGAAATCGCCGAGATAAAATTATAAAACGGCGAAATAACCTATCATTTTAATCAATTAATTAAGTATGCCTCTGGTTTTTTCAAGATTTGTGGATATTTTACAGAAAATTGCCCAATTGACGCCCATAATGACATTTGATTTTATTCAATGCCGCCACTTCAATTTGCCTGACCCGTTCCCGGGTCAGATTCAATTCGGCCCCGATTTCCTTTAAAGTCATCTCCCGCTCGGCATCGACGCCAAAATGTTGGCTGATGATTTTCGCTTCTCTCGGACTCAGTATGCTAAGCGCTTGTTCAATTAACCGCTCAAGGTCGGACTGCGCAAGAAGCCCGAACGGGGCTGAAAATACCTGCTGTTCGAGAAAATCGATCGGCGCATAAGTATCCTCCTCATCTTCTGTCGAAGCTTCAATAGGCACCGCGGTTTGCGATATCGCCAGGATTTTATCGATTTCGTCGAGCGACAAACCGGTGTACTCGGCCATGTCCTGAAGTGATGGCTCCTTGCCGATGCGAAGAAAGAGTTGTTCGCGATCGCGAAAAAATTTATTGATCGCACCGATTTGTCCGCACGGAATCCTGACTACCCGTTCACAGCGGGACAGCGACCTGGATATCGCCTGCCGAATCCAATAACCCGCATAGGTCGAAAATTTAAACCCGAGCCGATAATCGTAACGGTCCGCCGCTTTCAGCAAACCGGTCTGGCCTTCCTGTACCAGATCGTCAAAATCCAGAAAACCGCCCTTGTACTGGTTTGCAATAAATAAGACCAACCCGGAATTTGCAGTTACCAACCGCTGGCGCGATTCAAGCCAGAACCGTTCCTTGGTGATGAGGCCGCCCACATACTCCTGGCTGTTTCTGTCTATGGAAAATAACCATTGCCGCTGCCCGAAATGCTGCTGATTGAAATCGAGAATTTCATCGAAGCCCGGACTAGTCTGATTGGCGCCGCGCTGCTTTAGCCGCGCAATACGCTTGCGAATCTGTCCTCTGATATCCGCTTCGTGCCTGACGGCGTAGCAATGCAGATCAACCAGACGCGTAAGATCCTTATATGAAAAGGGAAACCATTGCAGAGCTTTCTTCAGATCCTGCGCATCAACCCCTTCCACAGCGAGTAGGACTTGCTGATAACAATGACGAATGGCGGAGAGCGATGACTCCAGTTCGGAAGACAATTTCGGTTCGTCATCAAAGTCAAGGGTTTCTTTGTCAAGCTGTTGTTCATATTCCTTGAGCAGCCACAAGGGGGTTAACGCAGATTGGGCCAATGCATCGACCAAATTGGCCTTTCGGATCTTCAACTCCCTCGCGATCAGAATATTCGATTCTCCTGCATTAAAGGCGGAGCTTTCCGATTTCTCCAGCGTCTGGTCAAACGCTGAGTAGACGGTTTCTTGGTAATTATCCTTTCGCAGTTCCGCGGTATATTCCTCTGATATCATAACAGCCATTTGCTTATCCTCCCCAAAACGCCATTTGGAATCAGCATTTTTGCAACATTCTAAAATGTGAAAAAAACCATTTAGCGCCGAAAAAAGCCATCCGTGTTTTTGACCGCTCTCGGCCCGGAAAAATTGCCAGGACCTAACGTCTTGAATAAACCTTTACAAGAATTATTCAACAGCCTGAAAAAATCATAAGCGGTTCGTAGAATTTCCTTACCAATTTATATTTGACAACGCATTGATAAATTAGTTTATTTATTGCAGTCATCAGCAATTGACGATTATGATTGCTTGATTGCAATGTAACAATATTCGCCCTTCCCGTCAAATAAAAGTTATACAATATTTGTACAGCTTTGTGTTAACGGATTCAGGAAAAAAATCTGAAACAGCGTTGCTTGATAAAACCTGTAAATGGGGGGACTAGGGTTGCCGCTAAAGGACCTGGGAAAGCTTGATTTCGCCAAGGAAAAGAAAGTGAAGCAGTAAAGCCAATGGAAAGCGCCTAAAACCAGATTATGTTAGAAGCGATAGCGGAAATCAAAAGCAGTTATTGAATGACTGTTTAAATAATGAATGAATTATTTTTCTTCCAAAGGCATTTCTTCGAACTGTATGCCTTCCCAACCGTATTTAATGAAATTGCGGATGTTTTGATGGCTCTTGCCCTCGGGATCGCCAAGGACATCCACGCGATAATAATCGCCGAACAAATTCAAGGTTTGCTGTTTGTTCAGATCATGCAGCAGCGCAAAGGCGAAGAGCTTGCAGGACCCTTCGTTGACGCCTGCAGAATTGACGAGGGTTTGTTCCCCCGGGCCATTGCTGAATTCGACCGGGCGGTAATCATAGTGTTCGCTGATCACAGAGATCGTATCCTGAAAGCTGACCGGTTCGTTTTTTTTGATTTTTTCTAGGAATTGGGAAAGGGACATGGGGTTCCGAGTACAAAGGTAAAAAATAAAAAAGCCGCCGGCAACTCTACGCGGCCGTCAACCGTGCTTCATGATCCGTGCTTTTTCGCGCTGCCAATCCTTATCTTTCGAGCTGGCGCGCTTGTCGTGCAGTTGCTTGCCTTTGGCGAGGCCGATTTCAAGTTTGGCGCGGCCGTGTTTCCAGTATAGCGAGAGCGGAACGATGGTGTAGCCTTTTCGCTCGACCGAACCGATCAATTTATTCAGTTCGTGGCGATTCAGCAGCAGTTTTTTTGCACGCACCGATTCGGGCTTGATGTGCGTCGACGCGGACAACAACGGCGAGATGTGGGCTCCGGACAGCCAGGCTTCGCCGCGTTTGATGGTCACATAGCTTTCTTTCAGTTGCACTCTGCCATCGCGCAGACTTTTGACCTCCCATCCCTCCAGCACGAGTCCCGCTTCGTAGCGTTCTTCGATGAAATATTCATGGGTCGCCTGCCGGTTGACTGCGATCGTCGTATTTTGCTGATTCTTGTTTTTTTTGGATTTCTTATCGGCCATGATGGGCGGACTGTAATTTTCGACTGACGTAAAACAATAAATTTGTTATTTTACTCGATTAAACTCGATCCAGTGTTTTTATATAGCATCTGATAGGCACCCTCATGGCGAATGTGAAAAAAACGATTCACGGCGAATGGTCATCCCGCTTTGCTTTTATTCTCGCGGCCACCGGCTCGGCGGTCGGTCTCGGCAATATCTGGAAATTTCCTTATATTACCGGCGCGAACGGCGGCGGTGCTTTCGTTCTGGTCTACCTGCTGTGCGTCGCGCTAATCGGCATTCCGCTGATGATGGCCGAAACGATGCTCGGCCGGCGTACCCGCCAGGACCCGATCAACACGATGGAAATCCTGACCGAGGAAGCCGGCGCGGACAAGAACTGGCACTACCTGGGCTGGATGGGCGTTGCGGCGGGGGTGTTGATTCTGTCCTATTACAGCGTGATCGCAGGCTGGTCCACCGCTTATGTGTTGAAAGCGTTCACCGGCAGTTTTTTCGACGCCGACCCGGCGGTGATCAAAAATATTTTCGACGATTTCGTGTCGAATCCGCTGCGCCTGACGTTCTGGCATTCATTGTTTATGACCGCTACGCTGTTGATTGTGGTGCGCGGCGTGAACAATGGGCTTGAGCAGGCGGTGCGCTATCTGATGCCGAGCCTGTTCGGCCTGATGATTCTATTATTGGGCTATGCGATGACCACCAGCGGTTACTTCGACGGCTTCAACTTTTTGTTCAAACCGGACTTCAGCAAGCTGACCAGCGATGCGGTGCTGACCGCGATGGGCCAGGCGTTTTTTACGCTGAGCCTCGGCATGGGGTCGGTGATGGTATACGGATCTTACCTGTCTTCCGACGTATCGATCGCCAAGACCTCGATCATCATCGCGGCGGCGGACACCTTCGTCGCGCTTCTGGCCGGTCTAATCATTTTTCCTCTCGTCTTTACGCACGGATTACATCCCGATTCCGGCCCGGGCCTGATCTTCAAAACCTTGCCGATCGCTTTCGGCTCGATGACCGGCGGCTGGTTTTTCGGGGTCCTGTTTTTTATCGTGTTGGCGATTGCCGCATTGACTTCGTCGATCGCGCTGATCGAGCCTGCGGTCGCCTGGCTGGTCGAAAGCAAAGGTTACAGCCGCGAGAAAGCCTGCGTCCAGGCGGGTTTGGTCGCCTGGGTACTGGGCCTCGGCACCGTCTTTTCGTTCAATATCTGGTCCGAAGTCAAATTGTTCGAGCGGACTTTTTTCGACTTGATCGATTATCTGACCGCGAATCTGATGCTGCCGATCGGCGGCTTCTGCATTGCGGTGTTTTCCGGCTGGATCATGCACCGCCAGCATAGCGAACAGGAATTGAATCTTGGCCATACGCTCTGGCTCAAACTTTGGACGCTGCTGGTCCGTTATGTCGTGCCGCTGGCGGTGTTTTTAGTGTTTCTGCATGTGGTGGGAGTGCTGTAAAAATGACCGTTGTGCAAAAAAGCGCCCTGGTCAAATTTTCCGCAAAGCAAATGTTCGATCTGGTCAACGACATCGAATCCTATCCGAAATTTCTACCCTGGTGCTCGGCCAGCCGAATATTGAAGCGCGAGGGCGATATTATCGAAGCCGAATTGACCATTTCGAAAGGCGGCTTCAAAAAAACGTTTTCGACGAGGAACACGATCGACCAAGGCGGAAAAATTACCGTTTCGCTGCTGGAGGGGCCTTTCACCTACCTGGAAGGCGTCTGGACATTCATGCCGCTGCGCGAGGACGCGAGCAAGATTTCACTCGACCTGGAGTTCGAAATGCCCGGTGTGTTGGCCAGCCTGGCTTTCGGTACCGTGTTCAATCAAATCTGCAATACCATGGTCGCCTCGTTTACCGAACGAGCCAAGGCGGTCTATGCGTAACGATGAGAACGGCAATAACGGTGACGACTTGATCGTAGAAGTCGTCTACGCTGCAAGCGGAATGCAGGCCTTAGTCACCTTGAAAATGCCCGTCGGCGCAACAGTGGAGGACGCAATCCAGGCTTCGGGATTTTTGATGCATTTTCCGGACATCGATTTAACGGTCAATTGGGTCGGCATTTACGGCAAAGCATGCAGCCTTGATCAAAAGCTTAAGACGGGCGACCGGGTCGAAATTTACCGGCCGCTGCAGCATGATCCGAAGGAAGCGAGAAGACAGCGGGCAGTCAAAAACTAGGGCGCAGAAATCTCTGGATTGAGAGCGGCATTTACGCCCACATCCCGGTTTACCCGCCTTTTTAAAACGCAATATTTCTGATAATTCCGACTTCTTCATCGGCAAGTTCGAATTGGTAAATCGCCAAATCCTCCAGCATATGCTGCCGGTTGGAGGTGCCGGTCAGAGGAATCATCCCGGCTTGCAACGCAAACCGGAACACCGCCTGTTCTACCGAGCAGCCATGGCGTTTGGCGATTTCATACATTTGCGGGCGGTATAGCGCGGCTGCATTCGCGGTCAGCAAGGAAAAACCTTGATAAATAATGTCGTGCGCACGGCATAAAGCCCGGATTTCGGTATCCCAACCCGTGTGCGCATAGCAGCGATTTTGCACGAAAGCAGGTTTGGTATCGGCGTTTTTGAGCAATATTTGCAATTGCTCGAGCGAAAAATTGGATACGCCGATCAGCCTGACCCGCCCGGCTTTTTGCTGATTTTCCATCGCCCCCCACGCTTCCCAATCGGCTGGCGTCAATCCTCGGCCAAATTGCGGTCCATGCAACAGATAGGAATCCAGATAGTCCGTGTGCAGATGTTTGAGCGAGCTTTGTAAGGATTGCTCGACCTGCACCGCATAGCTTGCGTGGGGATCGTAAGGCAGCCTGTCGTCCTGGCTCGAAACATAGGTGAATTTACTTTGCAGGAACAGACTATCCCGCTGCAATTTCCGTGCGGCCAGCACCTGGCGTACCGCATTGCCGACGCCTTCTTCAAAATAATGTCGGCGTTGATTGGCGGTATCGATGCCCAAAAATCCGGATTCAAGCGCCAATACCGCCAGCTTATCGGTTTCGGCTTCTTTCCAGGCCGTGCCGTAAAGAAAGGTGGGTACCGAAACACCTCTATGCACGATGATCCGGTCAGTCGACTGTCTATTCAACATGGCAATTTCTCCACTCGTAACATTCCGTTCTATTAGAGTGGCTCATATCTCGATAAATTGCATCATCGCCTGCCGCTAAACGAAATCGGAGGATGCATTATTTTAGGGTTTTGGCCCCTCGGTTTTATCGCCATCCTGCTTTTGCGGATTGTCATCCTCGTCAGCGCTTTTTTCCGTTTTTTCCGAATCGATCGGGGCACCCTGCCCTTCAACTGCTCCCGGCGCATCGGCTTCATCCGACATCCAGCCGGTCAAAGATTCCCATAATCCTTTCGACTCATCTTCCGGCTCGGCCGCTTTCTCCCTATCGTCTTCCGGTGCCGCAGCCGAATCGTTCCCACTGAACCATCCTGTCAGAGTACCCCATAAACTGTCATCGAGATTCCGTTTCGGCACATCCACGGTGGCATCCGGCGAGGGCTTCAGTACCGGCAATTTGCTCGGCTTGAAATCGCCCTGCAAGCCGACGATCTTGTCGTCCTGGAAATATAAGGTAATTTTCTTTTGCTGCCGGGGTTCGCCGCCGGGCTGATTCGAGTAGAGATATTCCCATTGGTTTTCGTGGAGTACATCATTCAGCATCGGCGACCCCATGATATAAAGCACCTGACGCTTGCTCATGCCGGGCCGCAGCTGATCGACCATCGACTGATCCACAATGTTGCCCTGCTGTATATCGACGGTATAAACGCCGGGCAGATTGTTTAGCACCATCGAGCAGGAAGCAACGGTCAGACCGGCCAGCAGCGTAGAATAAAGTAAAGGCTTACGCATGAATCTCGGGTATCATAGAAAAATACGAAATCATACCTGATGTCAAAAAATAATCCTATGGGACTTTTGCAGGGCCATATTCGTTTCCGGCAAGGACGTAAGGCAAAATCGACTTCAACTTCTCATGCCATTCGCGGTCAAAAAAGGCTACAATGGCCTCTTGCAATGGAAAACAGCTAATCTCGGCTCTATCGGAGATAATTAAGTGGAATCGCACGATTTAAGAAACGCAGGCCTGAAGGTTACCCTGCCTCGGGTCAAAATACTCCAAATCCTGGAAAATCAGGTGAATGACCGCCATTTGACCGCGGAACAAGTCTATAAGATTTTGCTCAGCGAGGATGAGGAAATCGGCCTAGCCACCGTCTATCGCGTATTGACCCAGTTCGAAGCGGCGGGACTCGTAACCCGGCATCACTTTGAAGGCGGCAATTCGGTTTTCGAACTGGCCAGCAGCGACCACCACGACCATATTATGTGCATCAAATGCGGCAAAGTCGATGAGTTTTCGGACGAGTTAATTGAAAGCCGTCAAAAAGAGATTGCCGAACGGATGGGTTACAAGCTGACAGACCATGGCCTCTATCTGTACGGTTATTGCCCGAACTGCAGAAAATCCTGACCTATTTCCCCTCCTAACTCAACTCCATGTTCAAACCACTGATATTTTATATCGGCTTGCGTTATACGCGCGCCAAGCGCCGCACGCAATTCATTTCTTTCATTACGCTAACGTCCGTTCTCGGCATTGCGCTCGGCGTGACCGCCCTGATTACCGTTCTATCGGTGATGAACGGCTTTGAGGCCGAACTGCGCGAGCGGATTCTCGGCATGACTTCGCATGCCACGGTGACCGGATTGAGCGGCCAGCTCGACAACTGGCAGGATGCCGACTCGAAATTGCGAAATCAACCGCATGTCGAAGGCACCGCACCGTTCATCAACGGGCAAGTGATGATCAATGCGGACCGGCGCGTCAGCGGCACGATGCTGAACGGTATCCTGCCGGATTATGAAGACAAGGTTTCCAAGGTCGGGGCGAATATGGTGTCAGGAAAGCTGGCCGATTTGACCCCGGGCAGCTATAACATCGTTCTCGGCTTCGAGCTGGCCAATTATCTCGGCGTGATGGTCGGCGATAAAATCACCGTGATCAGCCCGCAGATCAATTCGACGCCGGCCGGGATCCTGCCGCGCATGCGCCGCTTCACCGTGATCGGCCTCTTCAAGGTCGGCATGTATGAATACGACCGCAACATGGCGTTGGTTCATATCGACGATGCGGGAAAATTGTACCGGATGGAAGGAGCAGTTTCCGGTCTGCGCATCAAACTCGATGAAATTTTCAACGCCCCCCGGATTACCCGCGAGCTTGCCTCGCAATTTTACGGCGAATATGTCGTCAGTGATTGGACGCAGGCCCACAGCAACTTTTTCCGCGCGGTGCAGACCGAAAAGCGCGTGATGTTCATCATCTTATTGCTGATCGTCGCGGTCGCCGCCTTTAATATCGTCTCGACGCTGGTAATGGTGGTCACCGACAAGCGCGGCGACATAGCGATTTTGAAAACCCAGGGACTGACTTCGCGCTCTGTGATGGGCATCTTTGTCGTGCTCGGTACGATCATCGGGGTAACCGGCACGGTGCTCGGAACGATCGGCGGCATCACGCTGGCCTTGAATGCAAGCACCATCGTGCGGAATATCGAAACCTTCTTTCAGGTCAATTTTCTCCCGGCCGATGTGTATTACATCAGCGAACTGCCGTCCAAACTGGCGCTGACCGACGTTTATGCGGTCGCCGGCATGGCCTTTATGCTTTCTTTGCTCGCCACGTTGTATCCCGCCTGGCAGGCCGCCAAAGTCAACCCTGCGGAAGTTTTGCGCTATGAATAACACTCACATACTCGAATGCCGGCAATTGACCAAGCGCTACACCCAGGGTGAACTCGATGTCGAAGTCCTGAAAGGCGTCGATTTGGCGATCGGTGTCGGCGAACGCGTCGCGATCATGGGAGCCTCCGGCTCCGGCAAAAGCACCCTATTACACCTGTTAGGCGGACTCGAAAAGCCCAGCGGAGGCCAGGTCGTGCTGGACAATGTCGATATCGGTAAAATCAACGGCTCGAGGCTCGCCAAACTCAGAAACCGCGCCCTCGGATTCATCTATCAATCCCATCATTTGCTCGGCGAATTTACCGTTTTGGAAAATGTCGCGATGCCGCAATTGATCGGGGGAAAAACAGTCAAGGAAGCATGCAGAAACGCCGAGGAACTGATCAAGCGCGTCGGGCTCGGCCATCGGATCGAGCACAAGCCCGGCGAGTTATCGGGCGGCGAAAGACAGCGCGCCGCGGTTGCGCGCGCATTGATCAACAAGCCCGCGCTGGTGATGGCGGACGAACCGACCGGCAACCTGGACAGCAAGACCGCCCATCAGGTGTATGAACTGATGCTGGAGTTGAATCAGGAAATGAACGTCAGCTTTTTGGTCGTTACCCACGATCATGAACTGGCGTCGAGAATCGGCAAGGTGCTGCATATGGAAGACGGCGTCATCGTCTATTAAGATACCCCGCCCAAAAGGATCAGCTCTCCCTTTGGGCGGGTTTGAGTCAGGGGAAAATGATCGGCGGAGTTTTTGGCTTTAGGCACTTGCCTAAACCGGCTATACTTCCTCTTCGTTAATCAGGCGTTCGCTGTCGAACGGTCTTTCCCGGCTCGGCGCATTTTTTGACGGCAGGCGCCAAAAAGTGCATTGGAAAGGCTCTACCCTTTCCGCTCTTTTTTCCCTTTCGGCCCATTTTTTGGTGATATGCGCTCGCCAAAAATATTGAATGCCGAAATAACCGACGGCTGAAGAGATCACGCCCAGTATCAAGCAACCCAACAAGAACGGTTGCCAGACCTCGCCCAATTCGGAAAGCATATTACCGACCGAGAAATCGGAGCTTTGTTCGGTAACCGGACTATTCGTAAATAACAACCCGACGCGGTAGGCGAAATAATATAACGGCGGCATTGTGATCGGGTTGGTTACCCATACAAGCGCTACAGACAACGGGATATTGGCGGTGAAATAGATCGCCCCTACCGCGGCAAACACCATTTGCATCGGCAACGGTATCCAGGCGCAAAACAGACCGACCGCAAATGCTTTTGCGACCGAATGCCGGTTCAAATGCCAAAGATTCGTTTCGTGCAGCCTGTCGCCCAAAAACTGCAAATGTTTGTGTTGTTTGATAACGTTCGGATCGGGAACGAACTTATCCAGGAGCCGTTTTACAATCTGTTTTGCCATAACGCCTATAATTTGAGCTGATGCCTCGTAAATGCCTACTCGGAAAGAGGCCCCCGGCAGGTGTGGCCTAAGTTTAACAGTTTTTCGATTACACTAAAAAAATATTGCCGACAGCCTTATGATTACCGCGGCGCTCAGCTATTTGACGGGTATTATGCTGGTTCAGCAGTTACCCGATATGACCCGGCCTGGTTTTTTAATGTTCCTTTTACCGGCATTCGGGGTAGCGGTTTGGAGACGTTATTGGAGCGCGGTATTTTTC
Organism: Methylomicrobium sp.; assembly: GCA_051061095.1. GTDB lineage: Bacteria > Pseudomonadota > Gammaproteobacteria > Methylococcales > Methylomonadaceae > Methylomicrobium. Next base: position 10,960 of record JBPFEE010000016.1, read on the forward strand.
CTGTTAGGCATTGTTTGGGCAATCGGCTTTGCGCTGATTCGGTTGCATAACCAACTGCCTCAAGTGCTGGAGGGCGTCGATCTCAAAGTGACAGGGCGAATAACCGGCTTGCCTGATGTACAGGATAAAAATGTTCGTTTCGACTTTACGCCAACCCAAGCCGAAAACCAGCTGCCCTCACGGATACGTTTGACCTGGTATCAATCGAATCGTCCGCTCAAAGCCGGTCAAACCTGGACTTTCACGGTCAAACTGAAACGCCCGCACGGCACCGTCAATCCCGGCGGATTTGATTATGAGCGCTGGCTGTTTACCGAGGGCATCGGCGCCACAGGCTATATTCGAAGCATGCCGCCGCCCGCATTAATCAAAGAAGCCGCTTACATCGATGTGGCCGGCTTAAGGCAAGCGATCGCCGACCGGCTTTCGGGACTATCGGCGGATGTCCACAATCTGGCGCTGCTGCGGGCGCTGATGATCGGCGACGGCAGCCGGATCACGCAAGCGCAATGGGACATATTCAGAAAGACCGGAACCACGCATCTCATCGTAATTTCCGGTTCGCATATCGGTCTGATCGCGGGATTTATTTATTTTCTGACCGTCAAATGCTGGGCCCGGACCGGCCTGCTACGCTGGCCGCCGCCAAGAATCGCCGCGATCATTGCCCTGATCTCGGCTGTGTTTTATGCATTTCTCGCCGGTTTTGCGGTGCCGACCCGCCGCGCTGTGATCATGCTCGCCATCGCGATGGCCGCCGTGATCGGACAAAGAAACAGCCGGCCCTTTAATACCCTCGCCGCCGCTTTATTTGCGGTGCTGCTCGCCGACCCTTTGGCCGTATTGTCGGCAGGATTCTGGCTTTCTTTTTTTGCCGTCGGTTTGATCCTCTTCGCCATCGCCGGACGACTGGGAAAAACAAAGCTTTTTAGCGGGGCCATCAAACTGCACTGGGTCACGTCGCTCGGTCTTGCGCCTTTTCTGCTGTTTTTCTTTCAGCAAGTCTCTTTTATCGCACCTTTCGCCAATCTTTTGGCCGTGCCGATAATCAGCTTATTCGTTTTGCCTGTGTCGCTTTTCGGCCTGCTGCTCCTGCCGCTTTCATCGACCGCCGCCGGGCTGTTGCTGTTGCCGGTCGATTATGCGTTGCAAGGCTTGATGTGGCTATTAACCCTGATGGCGCAGATTCCGGTGGCGACGATCCATCATCCGGCACCGTCTTACTGGGCTCTGCTCACGGCAATGCCCGGTGCGCTGTGGTTGCTCGCGCCGTTCGGCACCCCGTCGCGCTGGCTGGGCGGCGTCATGCTGCTGCCGCTGATTTTCACCGCTCCTGACCGGCCTCGGCCTGGCGAAATCAGAATGGCCTTGCTCGACGTCGGCCAGGGGCTCGCCGTCAGCTTGCAAACCGCCGATCATTGGCTGGTATTCGATACCGGCCCACAGTTTTCGGCCGAGAGCGATATGGGCCGCAATGTGGTTCTGCCGTATTTGCACGGACAGGGCGCAGACCGGATCGATGCGCTAATCGTCAGTCACGGGGATAACGATCATATCGGCGGTGCGCGCTCGATATTGAGTGCGCTGCCGGTAACCCGTCTGCTGACCAGCGCACCGAACAGTCTGGCCGAATATGCCCCATTAACCTGCAAGTCAGGACAAGTCTGGCAATGGGACAACGTCAATTTTACGATACTGGCGCCCAAACTGCTCGACTCGGCAAGGGACAATAATAACTCTTGCGTCCTTAAAGTTCAGTCCGAAAACGGCACGATACTTCTGACCGGAGATATTGAAGCCGCCGCCGAATCCTGGCTGATTGGCCAGTATGGCGAGGCATTACACGCCGATATTCTGGTCGCGCCACATCACGGCAGCAAGACGTCTTCGACCTGGAGTTTTCTGAAGACAGTACAGCCTAAATTCATCCTGATTCCCGCCGGCTACCGGAATCAATTCGGCCATCCCCACCGCAGCGTACTCGCGCGCTATGAAAAAATCGGAATAAAATGGCTGAGTACCGCCGACAGCGGCGCTATCCTGGCAGGTCTATCCAAACAGGGGATTACGGTAAAAGCTTACCGGAATATGGACAGGAAATATTGGCGGATGGCGGCTGAGCCATACTCGCCGTAGAGATGTTACTGCCGGCGTTTTTTAAGCACATTCCAAAGCGAACGCACATTCGATTCGGGCTCCGGCAGTAATAAAGTAATGGTAATTTCCTCGAGGGCCGCGCTTAACGACACCAATGCAGCGATGCGAAGCGGCCAGACCGGGCCGCTTAAAAACAAGATGAACAAGGAGAGGCCGACCGATACCGCCGCCAGTTTGACCAGCCAGGTATGGTAACTGGTGAGCCTGCCGAATTTGATCATGCCGGCCGCGGGCGGTCCGATGCAACTGCCGACGATCAAAGCGACATACAAGAGTTCGCGCATGACCAGTTCAGGCCACAACCAGAAACTGCAAACCGCGATCGTCATATAAGTCAGCAAATCGGCAAAACTATCGAGCGTGGCGCCGAATTCGGTCACCTGCCCGGTCAGTCGGGCAGCGAAGCCATCCAGTACGTCGCTTAAAAAAACCAGCGCCAGCAGACCCATAAAGGCCTGTTCATGGCCGAGCCAGGCGAAGGCGAGCAAACCGGGGGCCGCGACAAAACGGAAACTGGTCAGCAAATTGGGCAGCGTCGATAAAGCCCGAAAAAAATGGTTTGGCCTGTTCATAAGCTAAATGAAGCCGCCAGCGGCGCATGATCGGATAGCTTGCGCCAGGGAGAGCCCGCCAAACGCTCACAACCGAGCGGTATCAGACCGCGAAAGTAAATTCGATCCATCGGTAAAATCGGCATCCAGCAAGGAAAAGTACGCGCATAGTTGCCATGCGTATAATGAAAAACCTCTTTTAGCCCCAAGTGTTGTTCAAAATGCCGTTCCGCCTGGCTCAGCCAATCATTGAAATCACCTGCCACAATCAATGGTGCGTGATGCGGAACATGCTGATCGATGCGTTCGCTCAACCGGTCAAGCTGCGCGCGCCGTTCGCGACTGGTCAAACCAAAATGAATGCAAACGATATGAACTTCCCTACCGGTGGCCGGCATTCGGATGATACCGTGCAGCATGCTGCGGCTGGCCCAGGGAAACGGCGAAACATTGATGTTTTCCCAACTGACGAAAGGAAAACGGCTCAAAATCGCGTTGCCATGGTGTCCGGTTTTGTACACCGCATTCTTGCCGTAGATGTAAAACGGCCATATCCCTTCGGCGATAAACTCAAATTGCGAAAGTATGGGCCAGTTTTCGACTTCCTGAGCATGAAGATGATGTTCTCCCTGCATTTCCTGCAGAAACAGCAAATCGGCCCCTGCTTCGGCCAATGCTTCTTTCATTTGGTGCAAAACGAAACGCCGATTGCCCGGGCCGAAACCCTTGTGAATGTTATAGGTTAATACCTTCAGGCCCGGTTTATTCATATTCTCCGCACCGCAGAAGAACTACGGATGTTTACGCAAATGCCATTTGACCAACACTGGCGAAAGCCATTCTTCAATCAAGTAGAAAACACTGACCAAAATAGCGATCTCAAGCCATCCAATACCTATTTGCGATTTTACCATTAAAAGCGGAAAAAGAGATTCCGGCACCGTATCCAGCCCGCGCACATGACTGCCTTCTGTCATATTCAGCCGTCTTTTACAAAAACTGGCCAACAAATCGCCGCCCATCGTGCCGACGGCAAAAAATAGGCCTGTCGGCAAGCCATACCCCATTATATGAGCAGCCGCCGGCGTCGCCGCAAACGCGGCGAATAGTCCGCGCCATGTTTTAGCTTTGCCAAAAAGCGGCTGCCCATCGTATAACCGATAATCGCTATCTATCGGCATAGCCGCACGTGAACCCGCCAATGCTCCCATCAACACCGGCGCACCATTTGCGGCTAGAAGCAGAACCAAGGCATTAATGATATCGCTCAAGCCAAGGCTTTCCCCTATCACACAGGCCGCAGCGAAAAAACTTATAAAATCCTGTTCATGCTCGGACACAATAACAAACCATTGTATTTAGCAGATCAACACTCCATCCCTCCCTATATTGACCGTGTTGTTTAGGAGGTCGTTCGCTTGTGCATATTCAACCCTTTGAATGTTGCTTAAAAAAGACTAAGTCCTAAAAAGTGCGCTATTGAGCTAAGCGAGGCTCAACCCGAGCGGAGTTGATACTTCTCGAACTGGGATCAAATCATAATCTATCTGAATAACACCGTCATATGCTGCCAATAAATACCCAGCATAAAGCATGCTCCCATCAGGCTCAATTTGCACAGCCAAAAATCCATCAATGGCCGATCGTAGTGAGTCATGACCGCTTTGACTTTGTTTTTCACTTGATCTTGCATGTGATATTTTCTTTGCATGATAGTTCTCCTCGGGTTAAATTACTTAAAGGAACGGTAACTCCGCATTTGGCCGACCACGACGCCCTGGATGGCGACCTGTTCCGGCCGGTAGACCATCGCCTGCATGCCGGCATTGGCCGGCACCAGCATGACGCTGTCTTGATTTTGTTGAATGTATTTCAATGTCGCTTCCGCCTGATCGATCAACGCGACAACAATCTCGCCGTTGCTCGCATAACTGCGCTGCTCGATCACCACCCAGTCGCCGTCGAAAATGCCGGCTTCAATCATCGAATCGCCCTTAATCTGCAAGACATAACAAGGCTTGTCGGTTTGCAGGGCCTCGGGCACAGTCATGTACTGAATATTTTCCACCGCTTCGATGGGACGGCCGGCGGCGATCTTTCCCACTAACGGCAGGCTATGCTCATGGCAGGAGCGCGTAAGACGCAGCGCGAGATCGGTCAAGCGGATACCGCCCTGTTTATTGCTTTGAAAAGGCTCCACCAGTCCGGCATCGATCAAAGCCAGCACATGTTTATAAAGCGATCCGCGCGATGCCATGCCTAGCGCGGCGCACAATTCTTCCAGCGTCGGCGGATACACAAAATTGGCGTGGTTTTCGCATAAAAAATCGAAGATTTCCCGTTGCCGTCGGGTTAATTCATTCACTCTGCAACTCTCCTTGCTGAAACTGGAAGCAGAATATCAAAATCAACTCAAAAAGAGAACAAAAAGAGAACGATAAAGATATATTTTTTTATAACCTAAAGAAAATAAAGAAAAAAAGGCAATGTCAGCACTGTTTTTCGCGGCAAATTTTGCGGTTTTGTAGCAAATTCCTCAGTGAGCCTTATCCGGAGTTGATCCGGATGCAGCGCGGCGTTCATCCCAAATCGCATGGCTGCGTGCAAGCGGTCTTCGAAATCGATCCGGATTTATCGAAGGAATATCAGGTAGGCCTGTTCGCCAAACCCGGCAAACAATATAAATCCATCATCCGATTTTCTAACTTAACCACTTTGGTGGGCCCGAATATCGACATGAGCGGCAGGTACTGCAGCCAGGGCATGGCAATCAAGTTGTTCAATGTTGACGGCAAAATGTTGAGCGATGATAAGAACGGAAATAACCACGATTTTTTGATGATTAATCAGCCAAATTTCACGTTTGCGAATATCGAGGATTATCTGCGGCTGCACCGGAACATAGAAAAGCTAAACGACAGCCGATAGGCAGCATTAATCGACTGCGAAAAACGATTTATGAGGCTTTAGCGGAACATCGGCGCGATAATAGTTAATGCAATTGGTGGTTCCTACGCGCTGCATGGGAACCACCCTTATGAGCTTCTGCAAGTAATTTATCGAATCCTTACAGAATTTTTAGATATTCCAGTAATGCGGCTTTTTCTTCGGGCGACAGTTTCGTGCCGAATTCATGACCGCAGCGGCTGTTGCCGGATTTGGCATTGGCGCCCTCGCAATCGGTCGTCTTCAAGACATAATCGAATTTGCTTTGCTCGACCGCGAGCCCGATTTTTTCCGGATCATAGGCCGGACCGATTTTAAACTCGGCGGGACGGTTTTGCACAGGTTCCAGGAGCGCTGCCAGCGTCGGCACCGAGCCGTTATGCAGGTAAGGCGCGGTCGCCCAGATGCCCTCCAGGACACGGGATTCATACGCAATCGCAGGACTCGGGTCGGTGAATTTATCCTTGCACCAATAACCGTCCGGCTGCGTCTTGTCGACCGCCGGCATGGGTTGGTAAACGCCTTTCAACACCGCGTTTTCCGGAGTGACCATCTCCGCTTGTTTTTTCCGCAACTGATCGGCTAGTTCCTTGATTTTGCCGTTCTTGACATCGCCGGCCAGCCGCTCGATCAATCCCAATTTGGTTTGAGCCTTCAACTCCAGATCCCGTGTTTTCGGCGATTTGGTGTACTGCAATAAAGTGCCCATTCCCACCAGACTCAAGACCTTGACCGCATTTTCGTCCTTCGCCTTCAGCGGCTGCTCGAGGAACGGTATTTTCGCTCCCGCCAGGACGCCGGTATCGACGGTCAAAGCAAACAAATCGAATTCCTTTGCGTCGGTGCCCACGTAACACAAGGGCGTCGCCCAGGTTTTATTTAAGCCGCGAGGCTCGCCTTTACGAACTCCGTGGCACGCGGCGCATCCGCCGCTTTCGGTTTTGGTCTGGCTTTCATAAATCTGTTTACCCTGGGCGGCCAGTTTCGCGTTGACGGCCCATTTGCCCTCTTTCCAGGGCCATGCCGGCGGGCCGATTTTCTTGACCAGATTTTCGAGCGCTTTGAGTCCGTCAAAATTGGCCGAATTCTGTTCAAGGTAATCATAGCCGAGTATCCGCCAGGGCGCTTTTTGGGGATAGAAATCCGCGAATACACCGAGTACTTCGCCGTAATTGCGCGATAATCCCAACAATGCATTGCCGTTTTCCGCAAAGCCAGGCCACTGAGTCTTGTCCTGAATCGGCGCATTCCAGACGAACGGATAGCGCACCGGGGTATCGGCCAGGCGGATATTCGATTGGATGATATGGTCCGGCGCCGTGCCGATATCCAAGCCGGTCAGGCGGTTCAGGATCATCGTAACCGCATCGAGACGCGCAGGCCCCCACGGTTTATCCTTCGGTAACGCGATGCTCATGATCGTATGATAAGGCAGATACCAGGTCTCGACTTCTTTCCGCAACTGCGTTTTTTGGTCAGTCGACGGAGCGCCGCCCAGCACCTCGGCCGCGAAGGCATCGAAGGACGCCTGATCGCTCAATGTCTGCCCGACCGCACTGTCCAAATCGGCGGCGAAGCTCTGGAAGTCGGCAATTGCAGGTCCCCCGTCTATCCGGTAGGCCTTGCCGTCCAGCTCGATTTCCCGGGTGTGGCAGGCGGAACAGGTCAAGCCGACCGCGCTGCCGTTGGTGGTAAAGCCGACCGGCAAGCCTTTGGTCTTGCCGGCGGGATTCGGCAAATAGCCATAACGGGACAGGCTGTCTTCCAGGAACGGCTTGCCGTTCGTCTGTTTCATCGCCCGAAACCATTGCAACGGCATCACCCGGGAGCCCTGATCCTGCGAATAATATTGCAGGCGCGCTGCCTGGGTCCATTGTTTGCCCTGCTCGGTATAAATCGGGCCGGACGCGGCATCTGCCGGCTGCAAACCGGGCAGCAGACAAAGCGCGGTTGTCAACATAATGGAAGAAAAGTGTTTTAACCTGAATCGTTGGTGTCGCATCATCATGGCAATGTCCCCGTTATTATTGTTTTTGCGGACGAGAAAGCAATCGTTTGGCGCTTCCTCAAGATATTTTCCCGACTGAAGCCAGTGCGTTGAAAACGCCCAGCATTATACTTCAGCTTGAGTCTGAGTTAGGATTTTTGTCTAGTAAATGATATAAGGTAATCAAACCTTAAGCTTGATGCTTACGAACGATGGAACCGAGACAATTGATTACAGCCATCGCCGGACAAACAATGAGGGATTCTCATTGAGGTGTTTTTAGGAATAAATATTCCCGGATCATTCCCACGCAGAGCGAGGGAATGACATTAAAGACAGGTAGGTATTGCAAAATGGACTTATTCAAGCATTCTTACAGCAAACGTAGTTAGCGATAATTGCCGGTTTGGGGCTTTAGCCTACACGGCTCTAGTCAGGATTTTATTTTTCTGTCATCCTCGGTCATAAGTCTGGCCGCTAGAGAATGATCGGAAAACCTCTCCAGCGCATGACCGACTTCCCGGCAAATGCCGCCTTGCATCGTATAATCCTTGCTGAAATCATGGATGAAATCCATGACGGTATGATCGATCAAATAGCCGTTGGTAAAATCGATAATGACTAACTTGCCCTTTTCCAAACCTTCCAGTGCGTGTTTCAACGGCAGGTAATTGGAAAACAGGGCCGAGCCCAACAATTTGACATGAATCGTGTCGTTCCCTGTTTGCTCGATAGTAAAATGGATTTTGAACATATTGTTCGGCCATACCCCGCGCGCGAGGTGGATGCCCAGTTTGACCGCGATTCCGAGCGAGACGCCGATCAGCAAATCGGTCGCCAGAACACCCAGCATCGTAATCACGAATAAACCCAATTGCTCCGCTCCTATCGCCCAGACCTGGCTGAAGGTTAGAGGCGAGGCCAGCTTGAAACCGGTATAAACCAGCAGCGCGGCCAACGACGCCAGCGGAATATTGTGGATCAGATGCGGAAACAATGCGACGAACGCCAGGAGGATCAGGCCGTGAAAGAAATTGGCCCACCCGGTTTTGGCGCCGTACTGAATGTTGGACGAGCTGCGGACGATCTCGGCGATCATCGGCAAACCGCCGATGAAACCGGCGACCGTATTGCCCAGACCGACCGCGGCAAGGTCCCGGTCGAGATCCGATTTGCGTTTACGGGGATCGAGCTTGTCGACCGCATTCGCGACCAGCAAGGTTTCGAGGCTGCCGACCAGGCAGATGCTGAGCACCGCGCCCCAAAATTTCAACGTCAGCGCCTTTGAGTAGTCGGCTAACTGAAAAAAGGATGACCATTCGTCCGGAATATCGACCAGAAAACGCGGGGCAATCGCATGCGCATGGCCGGCTTGCAGTTCCGCCTCCGACAGGAAGGGATGCCAATGTTCGTGCTGCACGCCGAAAATCTGTCCGAGCCCCATGCCGGTCAACAGCACGACCAGAGGCGCGGGAACCGCTTTCAATTTCGGATGCTTGAGCCGTGGCCAGAAAATCAGAATCGCCAGCCCGCTCAGACCGATGAAGGCGATGACCGGATCGGGATTCATCAGGCTATGCGGAATTTGCCCAATCGTCGAAAAGATGCTGCCCGGTTCCGGGCTGGCGCCCAGCATCACATGGCTTTGCTTGGCGATGATGATGATTCCGAGCCCCGCCAGCATACCGTGCACGACCGCAGGCGGAAAAAATGCGCTGTACTGGCCGGCCTTGTACACACCCATCAGCACCTGCAGGGCGCCGGCCAGCATGATCGCGGCCAGGGTATAGCGGTAGCCGGCCATAACGTCGCCTTCGCCCAGCGCTTGTACCGCGCTGAGAATCACCACGATCAAACCCGCTGCCGGGCCGTTGATCGTCACATGGGAACCATTCACCCGCGAGACTAACAGGCCGCCAACGATCGCGGTGATAATGCCCGCCGAGGGCGGAAAACCGGAGGCGATCGAAATTCCCAGACATAAAGGCAGGGCGATCAGGAACACAAAAAAACCGGCCTGCAGATCGCTGCGCCAGTTCTTCTTCAAGGCATCCAGGCCGGATTGTTGCGGCATTCCAGATTGCATATTCATCAATAAAAAACCTCGTCAGAATGATATAAAACAGGCCTTGTAAAGCCGCAAGGCACCGGCATTGAGTCTAAGATTGGGCGCCAAGATGAGCGATCATTATATCGGCAAATTCGCTGCATTTGACTTCGATCGCGCCTTCCATCAGGCGGGCGAAATCGTAAGTGACCTTTTTGCCTGCGATCGCGGCATCCATCGCGCGAATCACGGCATCAGCCGCTTCGGTCCAACCGAGATAACGCAGCATCATCTCGCCGGACAGTATCAGCGAGCCCGGATTGACCTTGTCCAGATTCGCATATTTCGGCGCGGTGCCGTGGGTCGCTTCGAAAACCGCCGCGCCGTTCCGGTAGTTGATATTGCCGCCGGGCGCGATGCCGATGCCGCCCACCTGCGCGGCCAGGGCATCGGATAGATAGTCGCCGTTCAAATTCAGGGTCGCGATCACATCGAAATCGTCGGGACGGGTCAATACCTGTTGCAGGGTAATATCCGCGATCGCATCCTTAATCAATATCCTGCCTTCTGCCATGGCATCGGCCTGTTCCTTGTTCGCGGCCGCCTCGCCGGCCGCCGCCTTGGTTTTTTCCCATTGCGGCCAGGTATAGGTCTTCCCGGGAAATTCCCGCTCGGCAAGTGCGTAGGCCCAATTTCGGAACGCGCCTTCGGTGAATTTCATGATGTTGCCTTTATGCACGATCGTGACGCTTTTGCGCTGATTGATCAGTGCATAATCGATCGCGGCGCGCACCAGGCGTTCGGTGCCTTCCTGCGAAACCGGCTTGATGCCGATGCCGGAGGTTTCGGGAAAACGAATCTTCGCATAGTGCTTCGGAAAGTGTTCTTGCAAAAGGGCCAAAAAGCGCCGGTTCTCCTCGCTGCCCTGCTCGAATTCCAGCCCCGCATAGATGTCTTCGGTATTTTCGCGAAAGATCACCATATCGACCGACTCCGGTTTTTTAACCGGCGACGGCACGCCCTTGAACCAGCGCACCGGACGCAGGCAGACATACAGATCGAGCAGCTGCCGGAGCGCAACGTTCAGCGAACGGATGCCGCCCCCGATCGGCGTCGTCAACGGGCCTTTGATCGAGACAAGATAATCGCGGCAGGCCTCGACCGTCGTGTCCGGCAGCCAGGTATCGAACTGGCGGAAAGCCTTTTCGCCGGCGAAGATTTCGAGCCAGTGAATCTTGCGCCTGCCCCCGTAGGCGCTCGCGACCGCCGCATCGAGCACACGCACGGTTGCCCGCCAGATGTCGGGGCCGGTGCCGTCACCTTCGATATAAGGAATGATTGGGTTGTCCGGAACGACCAGTTTGCCGTTCAGCATCGTAATCGGAGTGCCGCCGGGCGGGGGGATTAACGTGGGACCTGTCATATCGACTCCTTTGTAATCGAAGGTACTGACGGGATAGCCGCGTTTAATCATTTGATATTCACTGCGGCGTTAAAAAAATCGCAACGTCCGCATCATAACAAAAAGGGCATGGATTTGTCTTATCAGTTGATGTATCTTCGGTTTATGATGAAATGAGGGAGATAGCAAAAGTGAAACGCTTGTTTTTTGCCTTATGGCCCGATCCGGAAACTCGCGCAAAATGCGCCGCCATTTCCGCTGCACTGAAATCTTTCGGACGCCCGGTACAGCCGGACAATTTGCATGTCACGCTGGTTTTTCTGGGCAGCGTCGATGAAGCGATTGAAATGAAGCTGGCCGACGCCGCTTCGGCGGTAAATTTCGCGAAAATTTCGATCAGATTCGATGCGTTGAACTTTTGGCGCAGACCCAGAATCATTTGCCTGTGCGGGAAACCGGAAGATTCAGCGGCCGCGCGGTTGGTCGAGCAACTGAACACCCTCGCCGCCGCGTTAGAGATACCGACAGACGACCGGCCTTATCAGGCGCATATCACCTTGCTCCGTAAGGCCACTAAACTGCCGCCCTTGGCCTTCGAGCCGATCATTTGGCAGCCCGATGCTTTCTGTCTGGTCGAGTCCTGCTCGACGCCGGAAGGCGTCGTTTATCGGGTGCTGAAAACCTGGCAGATTCCCCGGAAACCGGATAATGCCGATGCGGAACCGGAACCGCATTCCGAATTAACAAACCCAAACGGTGCGATTATAATCGACAACACCTCTTCCACTCTTCGCCGCTGAAACGCCATGCCCTATCTGAAACTGAACACAAACCTTACCATCGACAACGCAAAATCGCCGATACTGCTTAGCCAACTATCGCAGTTAGTCGCCCAGGAAACCGGCAAGCCGGAACTCTATGTAATGGTCGAACTGAACGCCGACAAATGGATGCTTTTCGCCGGCAGCAATGATCCCCTGGCCTATCTCGAATGCAAGAGCATTGGCCTGTCGCCTATGCAAGCGAAAGCCTTGTCCGCCCGTCTCAGCCAATTGCTCGAAACGGCTCTGAGAATTCCCCCTGGCCGAATTTATATCGAATTCAACAATTGCCCTGCCGAACTCTGGGGCTGGAACGGTTCGACATTCGGCTGACGACAAATCTTGACCGGAGACAACCATGAACGATAAAGAATTAGTAGCCCATCATGCCGCGCAGAAAATCGAAGACGGAATGGTCGTCGGCCTCGGCACCGGGTCGACCGCGAATTGTTTCATCGAGGCGCTCGCAAAGCGCCATCATCAGGAAGGTTTAAAGGTCCAAACAGTCTCCAGTTCTGTAGTCAGCGCGATCAAAGCGCGGGAACTCGGGCTGCCGCTGATCGCGGTCGAACAACTGTCCGGTCTCGACGTGTATGTCGACGGCGCCGACGAAGTTTCGCCCGATATGACGCTATTGAAAGGCCGTGGCTTCGATCTGGTCCGCGAAAAGCTGTTGGCCGGAGCGAGCCGGGAATTCTGGGTGTTGATCGATCCCGGCAAGCGCGTCAGCCGCATCGGCGAGCGTTATCCGATTCCGGTCGAAGTGATTCCGTTTGCGTGGCAACTGGTCAGGGAAAGTCTCGCCGCGATCGGCGGCAAGGCCGAACTACGGCAAACCGCCAACAAAGATGGCCTGGTCGTGACATCGCACGGCAGTCTGGTGCTGGATACGGCTTTTTCGGAAGGATTCGACAGCCACAAACTGGATAGGGTGCTGAACGGGATTCCGGGCGTCATTGAACATGGCATTTTCAGCCGCCTAGCGAGCGCAGTGTTTTGCGCAAAAGAGGGACAGGTCGAAGAGCAAAGGGCTTGATTACTCCCGTTAATCGTTCCCACACCGGAGCGTGGGAACCAGGCATTCCAATATTAAAATTGTTCTTTCGCGATAATCTTGCCTTCGCCGTCAACGGATACGCTCCAGTGACTGCCGGAAACATCGAGCGAAAAGTCGAATGCCTCTCCCGCCCCGTTCGGATTCGCAACCTGAACCGCTTCCTTGATTTCGTGATTCGGAAACTCGGCTTTCAGATTTTCCAGGGTTCCCGGCGGCAGCAGGCCGGAAGGGTCGATCACCGGTGCGCTGACGAAGAAATGCCCGTTCTTGCGATAGTATTCAATCACGGAGTCCTCGCCGTCCTTAAAATGAATTTGATACAAATCCTGATTGAAATGTTTTTTGGGCAGCGCACTGATATTCGCCGCATTCGGATGTTTCTTATACAATTGATCGACGACCGGAGCCGGCAAACTTTCTTTGCCAAGCAATTCGGCATGCGCCGAAAATGAAATGAACGCTGCCGCGGTCAGCAATGAATTCAAGAATAGTTGACGCATAGTACTCTACCCAATAATAAATTTATTATAATTATCAATTTGTTGCGGCATTGAAAACAAGAAAGCAACAATGCCGGCGGTTGTCGTTTATAAAAAAGCCGCCCAAATTATAACCAATATTCGCCAATTATCGGATAAGCAATACTATCTTGGCGTCTAATCGGCTTTTTCTACCCCCACGCCTTGGGAGCAAATTTTCGAATATCGATGCCGAATACTTCAACCGCAAAATCCTCCATATCAAGTTCCGAACACTGGATTGCGTTTCTGAGCCTGGCCGGAATCGGCGCTTATCTATTGCTCCGTTATGCGTCTACGATCGGCAGCCAGGCCTATCGTCTGTCGCTGTCGGCCGCGTTCGGGCCGGACTCAGCGCCATGGTTCCGGCACAGTTTCGACTCTGCCTTTGAGTTGATGCACTTACCGCTGATCGCGGTGCTGTTGTTGGGCGGCCTACCGTTGCTCTGCCGCCTGCTGGTGAAAATGCTGCACGGCGATTTGGGTGCTGATTTGTTGGCTGGAATTTCGATTATCACTTCCATCTGGCTGAATGAATGGCTGGCCGGCAGTCTGGTTGTGCTGATGCTGTCGGGCGGGGCGGCGCTCGAAACCTATGCGCTGCGCAAGGCCTCGTCAGTGCTCGAAGCCTTGGCCAAACGGATGCCTTCGATTGCCCATAAGAAATCCGGCGCTGCGCTGACTGATATCGCAGTCGAAAAAATTCATATCGGCGATACACTGGTGATGCTGCCCCATGAAATTTGTCCGGTTGACGGCACTGTTCTCGAAGGCGCGAGCACGATGGACGAATCGTATTTGACCGGCGAACCGTACCTGATGTTGAAGACCGCGGGTTCCGCCGTTTTGTCAGGCGCAATCAACGGCGACGCCGCATTGACGATACGCGCCGATAAATTGGCGGAGGACTCGCGCTATGCGAAGATCATGGAAGTGATGCGCTCGTCCGAAAACTACCGCCCCAAAATCCGGCGGCTTGGCGATCAGCTCGGCGCACTCTACGCGCCGCTCGCGCTTGCGGTTGCAGCGCTGGCCTGGTATCTCAGCGGCGATGTCGTGCGCTTTTTAGCCGTACTGGTGATCGCCACGCCCTGCCCGTTGCTGATCGGCATTCCAGTCACGATCATCAGTTCGATCTCGTTGGCCGCACAGCGCGAAATCATCATCAAGAACCCCGCCATTCTGGAAACCCTTGGGCTGTGCCGGACCGCCATTTTCGACAAGACCGGCACCTTGACCTATGGCCGCCCTTCCCTGCTCGCCATCAAGACCGATGCCGCCTTCGCCGAACGCGAAGTCCTGACTCTGGTTGCCAGCCTGGAACGCTATTCGAAACATCCCTTATCAAGCGCCATCCTGAAAGCGGCCGAGAAAGCGTCTTTATCCTTATTGCCTATCTCCGAAATCGCCGAACAGCCGGGGCAAGGCATGTCGGGTATCGTTTCCGGCAAAAAAGTGTCGATCACAAGCCGCAAGTCATTTGCCGAATGCTTTCCCGAAGCGCTCGACCGATTGCCCGAGGTAACCGGCGGCCTGGAATGCATCGTCCTGATCGGCGGTCGATATGCCGCAACGCTGCAATTTCGCGACGAAGTGCGCGCGGACAGTTGCTCATTCATCAATCATTTGCGACCGAGTCATTTGTTCGCCAAAGTGATGCTGGTTTCGGGTGATCGGGAATCCGAAGTCCGCTATCTGGCCGAGCAGGTCGGCATCGATCATGTATATTTCGGCCAAAGTCCGGAACAAAAACTGGCGCTGGTCAGAGCCGAAACTTTCAAGGCCAAAACAGTTTTTCTCGGCGACGGTATCAATGACGCCCCCGCATTGACCGCGGCGACGATCGGTATCGCATTCGGGCAAAACAGCGACATTACCGGCGAGGCGGCCGACGCCGTAATTATGGACAGCTCGCTGTTGAAGGTGGACGAACTGTTTCATATCGGTGAACGGATGCGCAAGATCGCCCTGCAAAGCGCGATCGGGGGAATGGTGTTGAGCGGTGGCGGTATGGCGGCGGCAGGAATGGGTTATCTGAGTCCTGTCGCCGGCGCCCTGACGCAGGAACTGATCGATGTTATCGCGATTCTGAATGCGCTGCGTGCCGCGCTGCCGCCGAGATCGTTGTCCGATTTTTGAGCACATTACGGCATGAACACTTATCGTAAATATCACCTTCAAAGTAGGGTGGATAAGCGAAGCGCATCCACCTTTTATTAGCTTCCGTTGGTGGATGCGCTTCGCTTATCCACCCTATAATACTCAGCGATAAAAGCGGCCGCCTCCATAATAACGGTCATTATGCTTGAAATAGCGGATATTATCGGAAGCACGCGCGAGTTTCTCCTTCAGAATCCGACGTTCCCGCCCATCCAGCCAGCCATCCCGTTTGAAGCGGTGTTCGACCCTTTCGATATGGCGCTGCTGCCGGGCCAGCCTGTCATATTCGTGAGGCGTCAACTGCCCTCGTGCGAATCCTCTTTCGATGCGCTGACGCTGCTCGTACTGCACCGCGTTGATCCTGCCGCCCCCTCTATAGCTGCGAAAACCTGCGCCGTTGTAATAATCCCGATTATATCCATCATAATGCGCTTCGGCGGTGCCGATCAAAAATAAGCCGGACAATAACGCCAAAAACTTTGCAATTTTCATGACCTGTCTCCTCTTGTTGATGACGGCTATAGGTTAGCCTCGGCAAGTTGAATCCAGACTGAACAAATTTAAAAAATGATAGAATGCCGCCCGATGGATACGATCAATACCCCGCCTAAAATTTATACTGTCTCGGAACTGAACCGCGAAGCCGCGCTCGCGCTCGGCGAGCATTTCTTGATGATCTGGGTCGAAGGCGAAATCTCCAATCTCAGCGCGCCCTCGTCCGGCCATTTGTACTTTTCGTTGAAAGACGCGGGCGCGCAGGTGCGTTGTGCGCTTTTTAAAAACCAGCAACGCGGACTCCGCTGCAAACCCGCTAACGGCATGCGGGTTATGGTCAGGGCCGAGGTCAGCCTGTACGAGCCGCGCGGCGATTATCAATTGATCGTCGAGCGGCTGGAGGCAGCAGGCGACGGCGCATTGCGGCGGGCTTTCGAGTCCTTGCGGCTGAAACTGTCCGAGGAAGGTCTGTTCGACCCGGCGCGCAAAAAAAGCCTGCCGCGCCTGCCTCATGCGATCGGCATCATTACCTCGCCCACCGGCGCGGCGTTGCGCGACATTCTCAGCGTATTGAAACGCCGCTTTCCTTCCATTCCGGTAATCGTTTATCCGGCCTCGGTACAAGGCGTCAATGCCAAATTCGAAGTTGCCGCGGCGATCGATGCCGCCAATCGCCATGCTGACTGCGATGTATTGATTGTGGCCCGCGGCGGCGGTTCGCTCGAAGACCTGCAGGCCTTCAATGAAGAAATCGTGGCGCGCGCCATTGCCGCGAGTTCGATTCCCATCATCTCCGGCATCGGTCATGAAACGGATGTGACTATCGCGGATTTTGCAGCCGACCTGCGCGCCGCAACGCCGACCGCGGCCGCCGAGCATGCCACGCCGGATCAGCAGCAGTGGCTGAACGCTTTCGTCCAGTTGGAAAAACGGCTCGAACAATTCCTGCAACGTAAATTGATCAGGACCCGGCAAAATCTGGACTGGCTCGATAAACGCCTGCACCAGCAGCATCCCGGCCAAAAACTGCGGCGCAATGCGCAGCGCCTGGATGAATTGGCGTTGCGCCTGACGCAAAGCATGCTGCGCAAACAGCAGCAGCATCGTCATCAACTTGCCGCCGCAACCGCGAAACTAGCGCAATTCAATCCGGCCGCCCGGATAAAAAGCCAGCAACAACGGCAACAGTATCTGGCGCAACGTCTGCAATTGTCGATGCAAAACAAACTGATGCAAAATCGGATCAAGCTGGGTAACGCCAGCCAGACTTTGCATGCAGTCAGCCCGCTCGCGACCTTGAATCGCGGATATGCGCTGGTGACAGAAGCGGAGAGCGGCGCCATTGTCCGCTCGGTCCGGCAACTCGCGGTAGGGAGCAGGGTTCGGACGCGGGTTGCCGACGGGCAATTTGTCAGCGAAATCGTTGAGTTGTAGTTTGAAAAAACTCGCGACGAAAGCGAGGCAGCCGCTATTTTTTCCAGAACTCAGGCAAAAACAGAATGATGATCGAAAAGATCTGCACCCGTCCGAGCAGCATCGCAAAACTACACACCGCGGTCTGAAAGTCGGTCAGACTGGCATAATTGGTCGCCGGGCCGACCTGGTTCAAACCGGGGCCGGCGTTGTTGAAGCAGGCGATCACGGCGGACAAGGCGCTGATAAAATCCATCCCGCTGAGCAGCAGCGTGAACACCAGAATCACGACGCACATGAAATACATGAAAATGAAGCCGGTCACCGAGGTCACGATCGCGTTGTTGATCAACTGATCGCCGATTTTCAAAGGCCGGATCGCCTGTGGATGGATGAATTTGAACAGTTCCAGACGCGCCTGCTTCAACAGTATGATCGTCCGGATCATCCGGATGCCGCCGCCGGTCGAACCGGATGAGGCCGACAGACAACTCAGAAACAGCATCCACATCGGCACGAAAATCGGCCACTGGTTAAAATCCTGGGTCGCAAAACCGCAATCGGTCGCGATCGTAACCAGATTAAAGGTGGCATGGCGCAGCGCAATCCAAAAATCGGCATAGGTGCCATTCTGCCACAATACTGCCGCCGAAACCACGCAACTGCCCAGCACCAGCGCCAAAAAGGCGCGCGCCTCCATATCGACCGCATAAGGCTTGAAAGAAAGTTTCCGTATCGCGATGAAGTGAGTCGCAAAGTTGATCGCAGCAATCAATTGAAACACGGTCAGCACGACCTCGATCGGCAGCGAATCAAAAAAGCCGACATTCTGGTCATGGGTCGAAAAACCGCCGAGACTCATCGCCGCGAATGCATGGCAGACCGCATCGAACCAGCTCATGCCGGCCAGTTTCAATGAGAAAATACACGCTACCGAAATGCCCGCATACACCATCCACAGCGCTTTAGCAGTCTGCGCGATACGCGGCGGCAAATCCGACTCCTTGACCGAGCCCGGCGTTTCGGCGATATAAAGCTGCATCCCGCCGATGCCTAAAATCGGCAGAATGGCGACCGCAAAAATGATGATGCCCATACCGGCGATCCAGTTCAGCTCATGACGCCAGAGATTGATCGACATCGGCAACTGGTCCAGTCCCGACAATAAGGTCGCGCCGGTCGTCGTGAGGCCTGAAGCAACTTCGAAATACGCATCGATGAAACTCATGCCGGGAAAAAAATAGAGCAGCGGTAAGGTACAGAAAACCGGTATAACCGACCATGTGATCGCGACCAGTAAAAAACCGGTCTGCCGAGATACTTTCTTCGGAACGCGCAGGGTCGAAAAAAACAGCAATGCTCCGGTCAGTAATGTAATCACTGTGCCCTGAAAAAAAGCCGATGCCGCACCGTCATCGGCAAAATAGGACGTCGCCAGGCAAGTCGCCATCAGGCCGCTGAAGCCCATCGTGACCAGGCCGAAAATATGGAAAATCGTCAAAATCATAGGGCTGACTGCGCGGAATGCCTAAGCATCCCCTCCAAATAGATTGAAAAAAATTGCCGCTTAGGCTCGGGGGAGAATTTCAAAAAGGATAAGAACAGACAAAGGCAGCGAAAGTCTTCCATGGCTTCCGCTTTATCACGCCTTGTTCAATGGCTGAAAGATTTTTTCGATATTACTGACCAGCTTTTTGTCCATCGCAAACATTACCACATGATCGCCTTCCTCAAAAATCACGTCGTGATGGATCGGGATGACTTCGCCGTTCCGTATCAGGGCTCCCATCACAATGCCGGCCGGAAAATGAATGCTGTCCACGCGCCGTCCGACCACCGAATTCGGATCGCTGTCGCCCGTGTAATGCGCAATCGCCTCGATCGCCTCGGCGCTGCCGCCGCATAACGAACGCACCTGCACCACATCGCCGCGGCGAACATGCTTCAGAATGCTGCCCAGCGTCTCCTGATTCGGCAGCACCGCGACATCGATATCGGTATCAGTCAGTAACTTCGTGTAGGATTTGTGATTGAGCAGGCAAATCGTCTTGCGCGCGCCAAGGCTCTTCGCGAGCGACGCCGATATGATATTGACGCCGTCATTTTCGGTAATCGCGCAAAACAAATCGGTGCTGCCGATCGCTTCATCGATCAGCAAAGCTTCATCGGCGCAATCGCCGTTCAACACGACCGTATTTTCGAGCTCATTGGCAATTTTGTTCGCACGTTTCGGATTGATTTCGATGATCTTGACCTGATGGTCATCCTGCAATGCGAGCGCCAGCCGTTTGCCGACATGGCCGCCGCCGGCGATAATGATGCGCTTCAACGGCGCCTCCAATTTGCGCAGCGATTTCAGAACATGCCGGACCTGCTCGCGCGGAGCGACCAGGAAAATCTCATCGCCGGTTTCGATCGTCGCGTCGCCGTTGACGACTAGGGGCTTGCCGTTCCGGAATATCGCGACAATCCGGATTTTCGCGTCGGATAAATGCTCTTTGAATGACCGGATCATTTTGCCGGTCAGAAAGCCGTTCGGCACCACTTTGACCGAAAATAACCGCACCAGACCGCCTGCAAAATCGGAAATATGCAGCACGCCCGGAAACTCGATCAAATTGCGGATCGATTCCATGACGATCTGCTCGGGACTGATCACAATATCGATTGGAATGCCGACCGGGCTGAATAAATTCGGATTTTTCATATAATCGATCGCACGCACCCGCGCTATCGTTTTCGGACGGCTGTACAGCGCGTTAATGATCAAACAAGCCAACATATTGGTTTCGTCGCTGTCGGTGACCGCAATAACCATGTCGGTATTATGCACGCCGGCTTGTTCGAGTATGCTAGGATGGGCCGCATTGCCGGCCACCGTTGCAATATCGAAACGTTGCTTCAAGGAATCAAGGAGTTCGGGCTTGAAGTCGACTACCATGATGTCGTTTTCTTCACTAGCCAAAGCCTCGGCGACGGATGATCCGGTCACTCCTGCTCCGAGAATGAGTATTTTCATAATTGAATGTTAATTAACCCAGTGAAATTGGCGCAATATTATAAATATCAGGGTAAATATTTCATTAAAATTATGCATTAATCTTAATGGCCGAATATGCCGCACCGCTGCTTAAAACCGATTTATCGATATGAATCAATTGTCTGTTAAAAATCAGACGATTACATTATTTAATTAAGCTCATCAGCAAGACTGTTAATTTTTGTACCCAGTGCGGATATATTGAATGGTAAAGTCAAATGTCCGGTCTGTGTATGTTCATCCATTTTTCTTAATTAACAGTAAGCGATTGGCAAAAGATTTCAGAGAGCTCAATGCTCCTGATTCAGGAAGCATTAAGTTAAGAACCAGATAATAGCAGTCAATTCGTTGATTGCACCTTTCATGCGATAAAGTCGGTCTTTATCTATGAAGATAAACTCCCAACGTTATGAATTTTCTGCTGTGGAGCAGAAAAACGGCTTCTCATGAAATCGCTCCATGGCAGTGTTTTTTATTCACTGCAATACCACCATAATTATGAAAAAACTTTATCAATTCGGAAAAATTGCCTCGCTTGCATCCGCTGCTGTGATCACAGGCTGTATGGGCGGCGGTCTTGGCAATAGCGGCGGCTATTCCAATCAGGGGTATCCGAATTCCGGCTACCCCAATGGCGGTAATCCGTACGGGGGCAATCCTTATGGAGGCTATCCCTACGGCGGGTATCCGAACACAGGCGCCCAGTCAGGAACCAACCCTGTCGGATCGCTTCAAGGCGCAGTGATTGCGGCAATCATTCAAAGCATGGCTGGCAGTGTTTTGAACGGACAAATCGGTTCGCAACTCGCTCCGGCCGACCAAAACTTCCGGCTTCAGCAATTGGGAGGACTCTTGCAGGCGGGCACCGTCAATCAGTCACAGCAATGGCTTAACCCGCAAACCGGGAGCAAAGTTGCTGTTAATCCGATCGGCCAACTCAGCCTGAATCCTCAAACCCGGCAGAAATGCCAGAATCTCGAAGAGACCCTCACCCTACCGGACGGAAAAAATATCCGTGAAAAACGGATTGCCTGTCTCGATCCAAAAACCGGAAAGTGGAATTTGATCAAATAGCGCCGCTATTTCATCTTTTTCAATTGTGCAGGACGGGGAATGCATGCCGTCCGCATCAGTCCGCCGCCGGGTTGATATGATATGATATCATTCACTAATTTTATCATAATCAACCCGGTTACCCTGCCCGATGCCCGACTCTTTACTCTCTACAAAACCCATTCCGAACCAGGAGCGCCTGATCATGGCGCTGGACCTGCCCAGTTTCGAAGAAGCGCGCCAATTGGTCGAGACGCTGGGCGACAGCGTCGTGTTCTACAAAGTCGGGATGGAATTGTTCATGTCGGGCGATTATTTCGGTTTTATCGAATGGCTGAAGCAGCGCAATAAAAAAGTTTTCGTCGATCTGAAATTTTTCGACGTGCCCGCGACGGTCGGGCGCGCGATCAAGGCTTTGAGCAACAAGGGCGTCGATTTCGCGACGATTCACGGCAATGACGCAATCATGGAAGCGGCCGCCAAGGATAAAGGCCCGCTGAAAGTATTGGCGGTCACCGCATTGACCAGCCTCGACCGCGGCGATCTGAACGATCTCGGATTTCAGTGCGACGTGCGCGAATTGGTGCTGTCACGCGCCCGGCGCGCGCTGCAACACGGCTGCGACGGCGTCGTCTCATCGGGACTCGAGGCGCCGATGCTGCGCGCCGAGCTAGGCCAACGCCTGTTAGTCGTCACGCCGGGCATTCGTCCGGTCGAGAACCGGGAAGAAGACGATCAAAAACGCGTGGCGACAGTCGAAACCGCCTTCAGGAACGGCGCCGATTATATCGTGGTCGGCCGACCGATCCGCGACGCCGCCGATCCGAAAATGATGGCCGAAAAGATTCAGGGCCAGATTCGCGCTCAATTCGAGTAATCCGGGTGCACCTCTTGCTTCAGAATTTTTTGAATCGCCCGGCTTGTATCCTGCCGGCCGTGTGGTAATGCGGGGCAATTATGGTACTTGACCCCGCTTTTTCTACATCCTATCCGGTCGCCTTTATGATGGGGCTATTCAGCAGCGCCCATTGCATCGGCATGTGCGGCTCGATCATCGGTACGCTGACTCTCAGCCTGAGTTCCGAAATTCGCGCCAAAAAAGCTTCGCTGATCCCTTACATCTTCAATTACAACGCCGGACGCATCTTCAGCTATGCGCTGGCCGGCGCCCTGGCGGGCGTCATCGATCTGTTAATTCTGCAGTCGATGGGACGGATGGACGGCTACCGGCTGCTGCAAATCGCTTCCGCAGTCATTATGATGGCATCCGGACTTTATATCGCCGGCTGGTTTCCGCGTTTCGCCTACCTCGAAAAAGCCGGCCTGCGCTTGTGGAAACTGCTCGAACCTTACGGACGCAAACTGATTCCGGTCAAAAACCGCTGGCATGCCTTTCTGTTCGGCATGGTCTGGGGCTGGCTGCCCTGCGGATTGGTCTATGCGGCACTGGCCTTATCTGCAACCGCCGACAGTATTACGCACAGCATGCTGACGATGTTTTTTTTCGGGCTCGGCACTTTACCGGCCGTGATGGGTGTCGGTATAATGACCGGACTTTTAACGCGGTTATCCAGATTGCGCTATTTCAAACAGGCAGCCGGCCTGTTCATGATCGTGCTCGCCCTGTTTGCCGCATTGCCGTGGCTAAATCCGATGGCTTACACGGCGCACTCCGCAATTCATTGAGAGGATCTCCTTATGAACCCTTTTAGTTCGATCATTGGTCAGTCTCCTGCATTGGAATCGCTGTTGCGCAGCGCAAGTATCGCGGCAATGACAGATGTCACGATTTTGATCAAGGGTGAAACCGGCACCGGCAAGGAAGTGTTGGCGAACGCCCTGCAAAAGACCAGCCCGCGCGCGAACAAACCGTTCATCACGCTGAACTGCGCCGCGCTGCCCGAAAGCCTGATCGAATCCGAATTGTTCGGTCACAGGAAGGGGGCTTTCACCGGTGCGATCGCGAATCAGCAAGGACTGTTCCAGGCAGCCGATGGCGGCACTTTGTTCCTCGATGAAATCAATTCGTTGCCGGTTTCGATACAGGCAAAATTGCTGCGTTTTCTGGATTCGGGCGAATGTCTCGCCGTGGGCGACACAAAGCCCTACAAGGTCAACGTGCGTGTAATTGCGGCGACCAACAGCGACCTCGCGCAGCAAATCGCCGCCGGCGAATTCCGGCAGGATTTGTATTTCCGCCTGAATGTGGTGCCGATGGAACTGCCCTCATTGGCTCAGCGCCCCGAAGATATCGAGCTGCTGATCAAGCACTTCTTGAACCTGTTCTCGAAAACCCATTCGATCGACTCGCCCACTTTCAGCCGGCAGTCGATCAAAATCCTGAAATCGTACTCCTGGCCGGGCAATATCCGTGAATTGCGCAATTTGTGCGAACGGCTCTGCATTCTACTGGGGGGCAAAACGATCGAGCCTGAAAATCTGCCGTTTGAATTTACTCGCGGCGGTACCGAAGAACGCAAAACCGACACCGGTTTCAAGCTCCCCGTCGGCGGCGTACAATTGGACACACTGGAAGCCGATCTGATCTATCAGGCATTGAACCGCACTCAGGGCAACCGCAGCCAATCGGCGCGACTGCTGGGCCTTTCCCGAGATACATTGCTTTACCGTATGCGTAAACACGGCTTCGCCGCGCAGTAAAAAGTTCCAGTTCACCGCGCCTGCCTCAAGGCAACAGGCATCTGACCCATTGCACGGTAATATTATCGCTCTTGCCGTTAGCTCGCAACAGCGATAGTTTGGCCGTTTTTTCCAGCTCGTCGACCCCGCTGTCGGGCTGCGCCAGCTGTATCAATTCCTGCGCTTTCACATTCTCCCAAAATCCGTCGCTGCAGAGCACGAAAGTTTCACCCGCTCGCGCGGGCGGATAGACATTGATCTCGATCTCATGTCCCATCGCCACATTGATGCTGCGCAACAGGCAATTCTGTTCCGGATGACCGCCCATTTCCATTTCGGTGATTTTGCCTTCTTCCAGAAGGCCTTGCGGGACCGAATGATCCCGGGTCCGCCAGACAATCTCCTGGGGATTCAGCCGGTATACCCTCGAATCGCCGCAATGCGCAGTTAAAACGCACTGGGTATCGAGGTAAAGAACCGCACAGGTAGTATGCGCCTGAACAGCCGCCGGATCATCCGCGAATTGTTTTCGCATTTCTTCAACCGCGGCGTCGATCCATATTGACATCGTCGCCGCCGGCTTGCTGTCCATCAAACCGGCGTAGGCCTCGGCACTTTTGATCAGGCCGTAACAAAAGAAACGCGAGGCCTTTTCCCCCGCATGATGCCCTCCAAGACCGTCCGCGACGACAAATACGGCATAATCGCGATCGACCCGGAAGGCCATGCAATCCTGGTTGATCTCCCGATCGCCCTGTGATGTCAGTTGATGATAAACCAGTTCCATACGAACTTTAGCGGCTTGAAAACCGGCTTTGCACCATCAATTGCTTCAAATCGCTGACCGCCTGCGCGATTCCGCTGAATAACGCACGGGCAACGATCGAATGGCCGATGTTCAACTCGACGATTTCGGGAATCCGGCAAATGGGCTGGACGTTGTGATAATTCAGCCCATGTCCGGCATTGACCTGCAGGCCGGCATGATGAGCCAGACGCGCGGCCTCCCGGATACGCTCCAACTCCCGGCCGCAGGCGGCGGGATTCGGCGCTTCCGCATAACTGCCGGTATGCAGTTCGACGACCGGCGCTCCGGCTTTAACCGCCGCTTCGATCTGCGCCTCCTCCGGATCGATGAACAGGGAAACCTCTACGCCTACGGCCGCCAGTCTGGCGCAGGCCGAGGCGATATACGACAGATTGCCGGCAACATCCAGTCCGCCTTCGGTAGTCAACTCTTCGCGTTTCTCCGGCACCAGACAGCAGGCGGCCGGCTTCAGTTTTTCCGCGATGCCGACCATTTCTTCGGTCACCGCCATTTCCATATTCAATCGGGTCTGGATCATCTCTTTCAATAAAAACAGATCGCGGTCCTGAATGTGCCGGCGGTCTTCGCGCAAATGCGCGGTAATGCTGTCGGCGCCGGCCTGTTCGGCGGCCAGAGCCGCCTGGATGGGCTCGGGATAGACGGTACCGCGCGCCTGCCGCACGGTGGCGATATGATCGATGTTGACGCCTAATAAAATTTCTCTGATGTCCATTGAGTTATAAACGTTTGATGATTTCATTGAGGACCTTGCGGCTGTTCAGGGGCTTGCCGTGAAGCAACTGATCCAGCACGCGCCTCAGTAAGACTTTCGCTTCGGCCAACACGCCGGGATCGCTGAAATTCCGATTCTGGATCGCCAGCAAGGTTTTTCCGGCGTAAACGCCATCTTCAGCTTCGACCGGGCTCAAGTCGGCGTCGAGGTGATATTTTTTTAACGGATCGACCGGCTTGCGATGATGAATATCGTACGCAAGCTGCAAACCGTAACCGGTCTTCTCGATCAAGTTGAGCTCGAAATTTCGTAATAAGGCTTCGAGCAGGCCGCCTTGCTGCAAATCGGCCAGGCATTGACGGTAGTCGGCAAAAAGCTCAGGATGCGGATCGTCTTTATGCAAAAAAGCCGCGATCAATTCGTTCAGATAAAACCCGCAATACAACGCCAAACCCGTCAGCGGTTGAAACGGTCCGGCTAATTCGGCATCAGTCAGCGTTTTTAATTCCGCCTTGCCGAGAAAGGTCAATCGCAACGGAATGAAAGGTTGAAGCAGACCTTGCGATTTCGATTTGGCCTTCCTGACGCCTTTCGCCAACATTGAGACCCTGCCGAAATCGCGGGTAAACGCCTCGATGATCAGGCTGGACTCGCGGTAATCGCGCTGCTGGAGGATATAGGCGGGCTGTAGATAAACCCGGGTTTCAGTCATTAAACCCCAGACTTTGCAATGCCCGCTCGTTATCGGACCAGCCTTTTTTGACCTTCACCCACAGTTGTAGATAGACTTTCCGCCCGAGCAGCTTTTCGATGTCCATACGCGCATCCATGCCGACCTTTTTCAGCAATTCGCCGTCCTTGCCGATCACGATCGTTTTCTGCGCCGCCCGCTCCACCCAGATCACCGCGTAAATCTTGGTAATGCCGGGTTTTTCCTGAAACAGCTCGATCTCGACGGTCAACGCATACGGCAACTCGTCGCCGAGACGGCGAGTCAGTTTTTCGCGGATGATTTCGGCGCATAAAAAGCGCTCGGGTCGGTCGGTGATTTGATCTTCGGGATAGATCAGCCCGCCCTCGGGCAAAAGCTCGAAGATTGCGTTTTCGAGTTCTTCGAGATTGGTGTGTTTCAGTGCCGAAATCGGCACCAGATGCTTGAACGGAAAGCGGTGCTGCGCTGCCGCGAAAAACGCCAGAATCTGCTCCTTGTCCTTGATCCGATCGACCTTGTTGACTGCCAGGATGACCGGCAGACCTGCCTGCTCCAGCTTTTTGAAGATCACTTCGTCATAATCCTGAAAGGCCAGACCGTCGATCAGCCAGACTACCACATCGACGCCGAGCAGCGTGGTATCCGCGGTCCGGTTCAGATAGCGGTTCAAAGCGCGCTTGTCGCTGTTATGCATGCCCGGCGTATCGAGATAAACAACCTGCCCGGCTTCGGTCGTATTGATCCCCACGATCCGGTGCCGGGTCGTCTGCGGCTTGCGCGAGGTGATGCTGATCTTCTGCTTCAGCAAATGATTCATCAATGTCGATTTGCCGACATTCGGGCGCCCGATCAGGGCCGCAAAACCGCATTTCATTGACCTGTTTTCTCCAGCAATTGCAGCATCTTTTCGGCCGCCGCCTGTTCCGCACGCTTTCTCGAAACCCCGGTGCCGATGCATCCATCCTTCAGCAGCGGAATCGTGCATTTGACTTTAAAAGTTTGTTCATGCGGCAGACCGGACATGGTCAGCAGCGTATACTCAGGCAAATCGATCCTTTTAGACTGCATCAGTTCCTGAAGCTGTGTTTTCGGATCCTTCTGCCAAGTATCCAAAGACAAGGCCTGCAGTTTTTCCTGAAACAAATCCCTGATCCATTGCTTGCAGACTTCGATGCCCTGATCGAGAAACAAAGCCCCGATCACCGCCTCAAGCGCATCGGACAAAATCGACTCGCGCCGGAATCCGCCGCTTTTCAATTCGCCGGACCCCAGCAGCAAATAATCGCCGAACTGATGCCGGCGCGCCAAATCAGCCAGAGAGCCCTGATTGACCAGGTTGGCCCGGAGCCGGCTCAGCACGCCTTCGGGGGCGGCGGAAAATTTATCGTACAAAATCTCCGCAATCACAAAACCTAGAATCGAATCGCCCAAAAACTCCAGACGTTCGTTATTCTTCGCACTGGCGCTGCGATGCGTCAATGCGGTCAAAAAGAGGTCGGGATTGTTGAATGTCAATCCCAATTTACGGGACAATATCTTCGGATCCCTGATCACACGCCGCCATCCCCGCCGGTTTCTATCATGTCATGAAACTCGACCAACACGCTGAGGTTATAAGCCATCGGTTTGAGCACTTCATAGTCGATCTCAACCTTGATATAGTCGTTGCTCTTGCTCACTTTAATGTCTTCCGGGGCAATAAAATCGACATAACCGATATTGAAGCGCTTATCAAGGCTCCGCCTGATTTCATGCTCGCTCATCGTCGGAAAATCCGGGTCTTTATTTAACGCGGACAAGGCGCTTGCGACCTTGTTGTGGTCCAGGTAAATCGGTCCGATCTTCAAAATCAGGAACACAAAGAACCCGAAGATAAAGAGCAAAATACACAAAGAGATAAACGTGAGACCCCGCTGATGTTTCGGCAATGTTTGCATGACGCCCCCAAAGGCTTAATGAATGAATCCACTAAGTCTAGTTTATTTTAACGCGGTGCCAATGCGGTCGAAGCCGACGCCTTTATGCTGCCAATCCCAGCTCATCCAGATAAAAAACGCTTTGCCGACCAGATTCTGTTCCGGCACCATGCCCCAGTAACGGCTGTCATTGCTGTTGTCGCGGTTGTCGCCCATCACGAAATAATGCCCCTGCGGCACCACAAACACCCCTTCGACCGAAGGGGCTTCCTGCCTGACCAGAATTTTATGCTCGACACCGGTAAGATCTTCTTTCAACTCAACGGCTCCAGTCATATCCTGACCCTGCCCAAGACCTTCATAAATGCCGATAGCTTTCTGATCCACCGGCGTACCATTCACGAAAAGCGTTTTATTGAAATAGCCGATCTTGTCTCCCGGCAAACCGATTACGCGCTTGATATAATCGACCGACGGATCTTTTGGAAAGCGGAACACCACGATATCGCCCCGCTGAGGCTCATTCAGCTCGATCACTTTTTTATTGATGACCGGCAGGCGAATGCCGTAAGTAAACTTGTTCACCAGAATGAAATCGCCGATCAGCAAGGTCGGCATCATCGAGGCGGAGGGAATCCGAAACGGTTCGGCAATGAATGAGCGCAACAGAAATACGATCAACACGACCGGAAAAAAAGAATGCGCATATTCGACCAGCCAGGGTTCGTTTTCCGCGTCGTAGGGCCTGCCTTTGGTCTTTAAAAAGGCAACATAGCCCCCCCAAATGACGCCCGTGACAACAGTCGCCACAAACAGAAAAAACGAAAAATCGTAGTCCATTGGTATCCAGACGAGTAAAAATTAAAAATGAATGACGCCGCTTATTCCTTGTTAAGCTGCAAAACCGCCAGGAAAGCCTCCTGCGGTATTTCGATATTGCCGACCTGTTTCATCCGTTTCTTGCCGGCCTTTTGCTTTTCGAGCAGTTTTTTCTTACGCGTAATATCGCCGCCGTAACATTTCGCGGTCACATTCTTGCGCATGGCTTTCACGGTCGAACGCGCGATAATCTTCGCGCCGATCGCGGCCTGAATCGCAACCTCGTACATTTGTTTCGGGATCAGATCCTTCATTTTCTCGACCAGGTCGCGGCCCCGGTTCTGGCTTTGATCGCGGTGCACGATGATCGACAATGCATCGACCTTGTCGCCGTTGATCAGCACATCGAGCTTGACCAGAGGCGCTTCCTGAAAACGCAAAAACTCATAATCGAACGAGGCAAAACCGCGGCTGACCGATTTCAGCCGGTCGAAGAAATCAAGCACGACCTCGCTGAGCGGCATCTCGTAATGAATCGCGACCTGCCGGCCGACGAACTGCATGTCTTTCTGCACGCCGCGTTTTTCTATGCATAGATTGATCACGCTGCCCAGATAATCCTGCGGCACGAAAATATTCGCGCGGATGATCGGCTCGCGGATTTCTTCGATCAAACTTGCTTCAGGGAGTTTGGCCGGGTTATCGACCATGAGGATCTGATTGCCGTGCGTGACGACTTCATAGACCACGGTCGGCGCCGTCGTAATCAGATCGACATTGTATTCGCGTTCGAGCCGCTCCTGCACGATCTCCATGTGCAGCATGCCCAGAAAACCGCAGCGGAAACCGAAACCCAGGGCCTGCGAGGTTTCCGGTTCGAATTGCAGGGCCGCATCGTTCAGATTCAGCTTGTTCAACGCCTCGCGCAGTTCCTCGTAATCGTCCGAACTGACCGGGTACAGCCCCGCGAACACACGCGGCTGCACCTTCTGGAAACCGGTCAGCTGCTCGGCGGCCGGCTTGTCGGTCCAGGTGATCGTATCGCCGACCGGAGCTCCGAAAATATCCTTGATGCCGGCCACCACGAAACCGACTTCGCCGGTATTGAGCATGTCTTTTTCGAGCCGTTTCGGGGTAAACACCCCGACTTTCTCGACCAGAAACGACTTGCCGGTCGACATGATCGTGATCTTCTGTTTACGACGGATGCTGCCGTGGATGATCCTCACAAGCGACACCACGCCCAGGTAGCTGTCGAACCAGGAATCGATGATCAACGCCTGTAACGGCCCTTCGGCATTGCCTTCGGGCGACGGAATTTTGGCAACCAGTTGCTCAAGCACATCGCTGACGCCGAGGCCGGTCTTCGCACTGATCTTCAACGCCTCATCCGCCGGAATGCCGATCACATCCTCGATCTCGGCGATCACTCGCTCCGGTTCGGCCGAAGGCAGGTCTATCTTGTTCAGCACAGGCATCACTTCGAGGCCCTGCTCGATCGCGGTATAGCAGTTCGCGACGCTCTGCGCCTCGACGCCCTGCGCCGCATCGACGACCAACAAGGCCCCCTCGCAGGCGGCCAGCGACCGCGACACTTCATACGAGAAATCGACATGGCCCGGCGTATCGATAAAGTTCAACTGATAGGTTTCGCCGTCCTTCGCCTTGTAATCCAGCGTGACGCTCTGCGCCTTGATCGTAATCCCTCGCTCCCTCTCGATATCCATCGAATCGAGCACCTGCGCCGACATTTCTCGATCGCTAAGCCCGCCGCATATCTGAATGAAACGGTCAGCCAGCGTCGATTTACCGTGATCGATATGTGCGATGATCGAGAAATTTCTGATATGTTTTAAATCCACTGTGTTTTCTAGTCTGTCAATGAGGCTAAACGGAAGGCGGGATAGATCAGGACGTTATTGTCCAATGACTTTGGAGCGAGCCGAACCGCGCCCGAATAAACTTTGCATTATAACAGAATCAAGCATTCGATGACCTGACTTTAATAGCAATAGCCCTTCGGAAGAAAACCTTACGCAATCCTTATTTTTCTTTTACTGGATTCCTACTAAAATAATATTGCAGCAATGTCGCCGCTCGGACATCGATTGAGATGTATCGATGGAGATCTTTTCCGCCCAAAAAGAATAAAAAATAAACTCGCGCCCACAAATTCATAAATAAATTCGAAGAAATCATGCAATACGCTATTGCCGATAGCCATTCCGATATCATGGTGAACCGCCTTCACGATTTCACCGTTCCTTGGGCGCAGCGGATCGTCAAACGCCATTGCCAGGAAACAAGGGTAAAACATCTCGAACTTGTCTCCGCCGACATCGGCACGACGACCCGCGTACGTCTTTCAGTGGAGCATGACGGACCGGAATGGCTGCCTCGCCGCTGGTTCGTCAAAATTCCCTCGCTGGCTTGGCGCGCCCGGCTCATTACCGCCCTGCCCCGGTTATTGCATGTCGAAACCCGGTTTTACCAAGATATTGCTCACGCCGTTCCGCTGGCCAGACCCACGCTTTTGGCTGCACAAAGCCGACTGGGTAAAGGCGCCACCCTGGTGCTTTCCGATGTTGCCGAAAGCGGAGCGCTGCCGGGCCGCGCAGGCGAAGCCTTGACACTGCCGCAGGCAGCCGCGGTAATCGAACATCTGGCCCGTTTCCATGCCGCTTTTTGGGGAATTCAGCACAGCCAAAACTATCGTTGGCTGGGCGGCCCGATCCGGCGGCTCGAAGATGCCCTGGGAACATTGATGGCCGTACCTTTGATGCGGTTGGGCTTGGACAAGGCCCAGGATGCCGTGCCCGGCAATTTGCATCAAGCTGCGCTGAATTATGCGCATCGGCGCCGTCGAATCATGCAATTTTTGAACAGAGGGACACAAACGCTGATCCATCGCGATTGTCATCCGGGCAATTTTTTCTGGAATGACGGCAAACCGGGATTTCTTGACTGGCAACTGGTGCGGATGGGCGAAGGGATTGCCGATATCGCCTATTTTTTGGCGACAGCCCTGAAGCCCGAACTGCGGCAGACACATGAACGTTCGCTGCTGGAACTTTATCGACAGACTCTGGCCGCACAAGGCATCGCCGATGTCGGGATGGATGCGCTCTGGCAGCGTTACCGCATGCATCTGTCCTACCCTTTCGAAGCCATGGTCGTAACGTTAGCCATCGGCGGAATGATGGAAAAGGAAGCCAATCTTGAAATGATTCATCGTGCGGCATGTGCAATCAGCGATCTGGATGGCTTCGCGGCGCTGGCGGATGTGTAGGTATTTATCTTGAAGGCACTCTATCAAAAAATTCACCGGAATTTTCGAACTCTGCTCTCGCTATAAGGTCTCATTTTCTGCATTATAATAATCGTGGAAATCGGCTTAATCCCATTTTCATCGCGATAACGGTTTTGCGAACTAGGGAAAGATTATCCCGATAATCTTTCCCCAACCCGAACCGAGATGTCGCCGGGCCATAAGCCGAACAATTCCACTTTGTCATTCATGGTAAGCGGAGAATCCCACGATGATTGCCGAAGCCGCCCCCGTCACGCATTTGCTGCCATTGATCGTTTATTTCGGCGCAATCCTGTTCGTTACCGCCGTTATGCTGGGCGGAGCCTATTTTCTGGGGCAACGGCACCGTGCAGTTGGGGCCGCTGAACCTTTCGAATCCGGCATCGTGGCGACAGGCGACGTGCATATTCGCTTTTCCGTGCAATTCTATTTGGTTGCGATTTTTTTCGTGATTTTCGATATGGAAACCGTCTTCCTGTTTGCCTGGGCAGTAGCCCTGAAACAGGCCGGCTGGGCAGGTTTTTTCGAAGCTTTGGTTTTCATCGGCATCCTGATCGCAACGCTGATCTATCTTGGGGCGATCGGCGCGCTCGACTGGCGAACCCGGCGGCAGCGCCTCGATGCTTCCGTCAACAAAACCTAGGGGATAATCATGCATTGGACTCTGACCCGCGCCGAGGATGATCCCGCCCCCCAACCTGGGGCCCATGCCAATGAAGAAGTCCTGCGCCGCAGCTTTCTGCTCGCCAAACTCGAGGACATGGTCGCCTGGGGACAGTCCAACTCGGTCTGGCCTTTCAATTTCGGCTTATCCTGCTGCTACGTGGAAATGGCGACCGCCTTCACCAGCCGACACGACATGGCCCGTTTCGGATCCGAAGTGATCCGGGCGTCGCCCCGCCAGGCGGATCTGATTGTCATTTCAGGCACGGTTTTCCGCAAAATGGCTCCGGTCATCAAACGGCTCTACGACCAGATGCTGGAGCCGCGGTGGGTGATCTCGATGGGCTCCTGCGCCAACTCCGGCGGCATGTACGATATCTATAGCGTCGTCCAGGGAGTGGACAAATTTTTGCCGGTCGATGTGTATGTGCCGGGCTGCCCTCCCCGCCCCGAAGCGCTGCTGCAGGGACTGATGCTGCTGCAAAAGGCGATCGGTCAGGAAAGGCGCCCGCTGAGCTGGACCGTCGGCGATCAGGCAGTCTTCAAGACGGCCGGAAAACCCAGCTACCGCGATCTGCTCACCGAGTCCAGGATGCGCACTCGGGAACTAAGAAATCCCGACGAGCTGTAGCCCAGCGGAATCATCAGCAAGCTTCGGAGGAGAAACCTTGAACGTTAGCGCAGCCCCAATCGTTTATTCTTCCCTCCATCCCGACATCGCGCAGGAGCTTGCCGATCGCCTCGGCATTCCCGGCCTTATCGCCCAACCCACCGCCGACGGGATTACGACCTTGTGGATTCCCCGGCCGGAACTGCATTCCCTCCTCAATCATTTAAAGAGTCGGATAGCTTCCCCCTACGGAATGCTGTTCGATCTGACCGCCGTCGACGAGCGCCAGCGTACTCACCGCCAAGGCCTCCCGGAAAGCGAT
Source organism: Methylomicrobium sp. (assembly GCA_051061095.1). Taxonomy (GTDB): domain Bacteria; phylum Pseudomonadota; class Gammaproteobacteria; order Methylococcales; family Methylomonadaceae; genus Methylomicrobium. The sequence continues at coordinate 45,140 of JBPFEE010000016.1, forward strand.
TTCACGGTCGTCTATCATTTGCTTTCGTTTGCACGGAATGAGGATATCCGGCTGAAAGTGGCCCTGCGCGAAAACGATTTAACTCTGCCTACGATTTGCGACCTCTGGCCGTCGGCGAACTGGTACGAGTGCGAAATCTGGGATATGTTCGGAATCCGCTTTGAAGGCCATCCGCATCTTCGGCGCATCCTCATGCCGCCGACTTGGCAGGGCCATCCGCTGCGCAAGGATCACTACGCCCGCGCAACCGAAATGGAGCCTTTTACTCTCTCCAACGAACGTCAGGAAATCGAACAGGATGCGTTGCGCTTCGTACCGGAAGACTGGGGCATGAGCCGGCAGAGTGAAGATAGCGATTTCATGTTTCTGAACATGGGACCGAACCATCCGAGCGTCCACGGCGTCTTTCGGATCGCCCTGCAACTGGACGGCGAAGAGATCGTCAACGCCCTGCCCGACATCGGCTACCATCATCGCGGCGCGGAAAAAATGGGCGAGCGGCAGTCCTGGCATACCTATATTCCCTATACGGACCGGGTCGATTACCTGGGCGGCTCGATGAACAATCTGCCCTATGTCCTGGCCGTGGAAAAACTGGCCGGCATCAAGGTCCCGGAGCGCGCCGAGGTGATCCGGGTGATGGTCGCCGAATTCTACCGGCTTGCCAGCCATCTATTGTTCTACGGCACTTTCGCCCAGGATATCGGGCAGCTGTCGCCGATTTTTTACATGTTCATCGACCGCGAGCAGGTCTTCGACATTTTGGAGTCGATCAGCGGCGCGCGGATGCACTCGAGCTATTTCCGGATCGGCGGCGTCGCGATGGATCTGCCGAAGAGCTGGGATAAGCGCATTCGGGAATTTATCGACCGCTTTCCGGGACGGCTCGACGATTACGACAAGCTGGTGATGCGGAACGGCACGATCAAGCGCCGGACTCAAGGCGTCGGCGCCTATACCACCGAGGAAGCCATCGCCTGGAGCGCGACCGGGCCGGGTCTGCGGGCAACCGGCTTCGCCTGGGATTACCGGAAAGCGCGGCCCTACTCGGGCTATCAAAACTACGAATTCGAAATTCCTGTCGCCCAGCGCGGCGACTGCTACGACCGCTGCGCGGTGCGGGTCGAGGAAATGCGCCAAAGCGTCAGGATCATCCGACAATGCCTGGACAACATGCCCGAAGGACCTTATAAGGCCGATCATCCGCTGACGACGCCCCCGCCCAGGGCGCGGACGCTGCACGATATCGAAACGCTGATTCAACATTTTCTGAACGTCAGTTGGGGGCCGGTCATTCCGGCCGGCGAAGCCTCTGTCACCGTCGAGGCGACGAAAGGCTTGAATGCCTATTATTTGACCAGCGACGGCGGAGGCATGTCTTACCGAACCCGTATTCGCACCCCTTCTTTCCCGCATTTGCAAATGATTCCGATGATGTGCCGGGGCATGATGATCGCCGATCTGATCGCGATACTGGCCAGCATCGACTTTGTGATGGCGGATGTGGACCGCTGACATGCAGGTACAAACACACGAAAAAATTACAGGCTTAAGCGCCGCCGAAATCGATGAAATAAACGCCGAATTGAGCCATTACGAAGATAAGTCGGCTGTCTCGATCGAGGCGCTGAAGATCGTCCAGAAATACCGCGGCTGGGTTTCCGACGACAGCCTCAAGGCTGTCGCCGAATTTCTGGAAATAGCGCCGGCGCAGTTGGAAAGCGTCGCGACTTTTTACAATCTGATCTACCGTCAGCCCGTCGGCAGAACCGTGATCCATTATTGCAACAGCGTCACCTGCTGGATGCTGGGCGCCGAACAGGTCCGGGAACGCCTGTGCCGGCATTTGAATGTCCAGTTGGGCGAGATGTCGGCAGACGGCGAATATACGATTTTGCCGATCGTTTGCCTCGGCGCCTGCGATCATGCGCCGGTCGCAATGGTGGGCGATGAACTGAAACTGGACCTCACGGAAAACGTCGTGAATCAGATACTCGGGAAATAAAGCCAATGGGCAGGACGGATAGGCCATTAACTCAAAACATCCAAGCGGACCGTTCTTTCGCTACGCTGGCGGAATACCGGAAAACCGGCGGCTACCAGGGGCTGATGAAGGCGCTCGCCGATCTGCAGCCGAAGGACGTTCAACAATGGGTCAAAGACTCGGGACTCAGAGGGCGGGGCGGCTCCGGCTTCAGCGCCGGCCTGAAATGGAGTCTCATGCCGATGGAGAAGACTGACGGCAGCGGTTCGCCCCTAACCCGCTACCTGGTCGTCAATGCCGATGAAATGGAGCCGGGCACGTTCAAGGACCGGATGCTACTCGAAAAAGACCCGCATCAATTGATCGAGGGCACTGTCATTGCCGCTTATGCGATCCAGGCTCACACCGCCTATATATTTTTGCGCGGCGAATACCGTCTGGCTGCCGACAGATTGACTCACGCCTTGCAAGAGGCCAAAGCGCAAGGCTATCTGGGCAAGCATGTCCTCGGTTCGGATTTTTCCCTGGAAATTTATCTGCACACCAGTGCCGGACGCTACATCTGCGGCGAAGAAACGGCGCTGCTGAATGCGCTGGAAGGCAAACGGGCCACGCCGCGTCCGAAACCGCCCTTCGCCGTGGTCAGCGGGCTGTGGGGAAGACCGACGGTGGTCAACAATGTGGAGACTTTGTGCAACGTCCCGCACATCCTGCTTCACGGCGTGGACTGGTACCGGGGGCTGGGACGCGGCGCGGATACCGGGACCAAACTGTTCGGCGCCAGCGGCCGCGTCAGGCGTCCTGGTTTATGGGAGTTGCCGATGGGCACGCCGATTCGCGAAATCCTGGAAGAGCATGCCGGCGGCATGCAGGACGGCTATCTACTGCGCGGCTTTCTGCCGGGCGGCGCCTCGACCGATTTTCTCTTGCCCGAACATCTGGACGTGCCGATGGATTTCGATGCGGTCGCCAAGGCCGGCAGCCGGATGGGCACCGGCACCATCATCGTACTCGACGACAAGACTTGCCCGGTGCGGATGGTACTGAACCTGGAGCAGTTTTTCTCCCAGGAATCGTGCGGCTGGTGCACGCCGTGCCGGGACGGCCTGCCCTGGACCGCCACGTTGTTGCAAGACATCGTAGAAGGGCGCGGCCGCCCTGAAGATCTCGATACCTTGTCCCGTCTGACCCGCATGCTGGGACCCGGCAATACCTTTTGCGCCCTGGCTCCCGGGGCGATAGAGCCGTTGCAGAGCGCGCTGAAATATTTCCGCGAAGACTTTGAGCGTTACATTTTCCAAAAGAATGCGATCAGGGAGGCCGGCTGATGGTTCACATCGAAATCGACGGCAGTGCTTATGACGTCCAGAACGGCAGCAATGTACTCGCCGCCTGTTTATCTTTGGGACTGGATCTGCCCTATTTTTGCTGGCATCCGGCAATGGGATCCGTTGGCGCCTGCCGGCAGTGTGCGGTGATCCAGTACAAGGACGCAGAAGACCAGCATGGGCGCCTGGTGATGGCCTGCATGACCCCGATTTCCGATAATCTGCGCATTTCCTTAAACGACGAGAGGGCCCGGCAATTCCGCCGCGACAATATCGAGCTGTTGATGATCAACCACCCGCATGACTGCCCGGTCTGCGAGGAAGGCGGCGAATGCCATTTGCAGGACATGACGGAGATGACCGGCCATACCGTGCGCCGCTACCGCGGCCGCAAGCGCACCCACCGGAATCAATACCTCGGTCCTTTCGTCAATCATGAAATGAACCGCTGCATCGCCTGCTACCGCTGCGTCCGTTTCTATCATGACTATGCCGGCGGTAAAGATCTGGCAGTCCTGGGCATCCACAACAACGTCTATTTCGGCCGCTACGAAGATGGCGCACTGGAGAACGAATTCAGCGGCAATCTGGCCGAAGTCTGCCCTACCGGCGTCTTTACCGACAAAACCTTCAGTGAGCGTTATACCCGCAAGTGGGACTTGCAGACCGCGCCTTCGATCTGCGTGCATTGCAGCCTCGGTTGCACCACCTCGCCGGGCGAACGCTACGGCGAATTGCGCCGGATCATCAACCGTTACCACGGTGACGTGAACGGCTATTTCCTGTGCGACCGGGGGCGCTTTGGCTACGGCTTCGTGAACAGCGATCTTCGCATTCGTTTTCCGCGGATTGGGCAAACGGCCGCCGATTCCGAAACTGCGGCAGCGGATTTCCGGACACTGTTGCAAGACGCCAAGGGTGTCATCGGCATCGGCTCGCCGCGCGCCTCGCTGGAAGCAAATTTCGCGTTGCGCGTGCTCGTCGGCGAGAACAATTTCTTCCTCGGACTCGACGATACCGAACATACCTTGCTCGAAACCATTCTCGACATCATGGTGAACGGCGGCATTCGAACGCCTTCCCTCCGCGAAACCGAACAGGCCGATGCGGTCTTGATTCTGGGCGAGGACGTCACGCACAGCGCGCCGCGCTTGGCGCTTTCTCTACGGCAATCGGTACGCAACGCCGCTTTCGAACTGGCCGGGAAACTGAATATACCTCAGTGGCTGGATGCTCCCGTTCGGCAGTTGCAGGGTCAGGCGCGAAGCCCGCTGTTCATTGCTTCCGTTTGCGCCACCCGCCTTGATGATGTCGCGGCCGAAACGTTTCGCGGCAGCCCGGAAGCGATCGCCCGGCTCGGGTTCGCGGTCGCCCATTATCTGAATCGGGAATCGCCCCTGCCTTCGGGTTTGATCGATGCGGAACTGGAACTGGCGAATGCGACTGCCGCCCGATTGATGCAGGCGAAACGCCCTCTTATCGTCTCGGGTACGAGTAGCGCCAGCCTGGCGGTCATTCAGGCGGCCTACAATGCCGCGAGAGCGCTGCCGGCTCAGGACAAGGGGCTGATTTTTACCCTCCCCGAAGCGAACAGTTTAGGTTTGACGATGATCGGCGGCAGGCGCCTGCACAATGCTTTTGCGCGCGTTCATGACGGCTCGGCCGATACCGTGGTGATTCTCGAGAACGATCTTTACCGGCGCGCGCCGCCGCTTCAAGCGGATGCGTTTCTGAATGCAGACGCTCATGTCGTAGCGATCGATTATTTGGAAAACCCCACCACCGCAAAAGCCGGCTTGCTGCTGCCGGCCGCGGCATACGTCGAATCCGAAGGCACTCTAGTCAATAACGAAGGCCGGGGCCAACGTTATTTTCCGGTTTATCCGGCGAAGGAACCTGTCCTTGCCGATTGGGAATGGCTCACCCGTGTCATTGATAATCCTAAATGGAGCCATTTCAGGGATCTGGCTTCGGCCTGTGCGGCAGCGTTTCCGGTTTTTGCCGGGATTGAACGGCTTGAGCCGGATCGTTATACCTCTAAAGTTCCCCGGCAACCGCATCGCTACAGCGGCCGCACCGCAATGTATGCCGACATAAAGGTGATCGAACCCGCCCAACCGCAGGACAGCGAAACGCCGTTCGCTTTCTCGATGGAAGGAGATACCGTCCATGTGCCGCCGGCTTTATTGCCGGTCATGTGGGCGCCGGGCTGGAACTCCAATCAGGCGATCAATAAGTTCCAGGACGAGGTCGGCGGTCATCTGCATGGCGGCGACCCCGGTATCCGGCTGATCGAAGCCGCGGGAACTTTGTCCTGGTTCGATCGGATCCCTCCGGCTTTCATACCGGAACAGGGTATTTGGCGGATCATCCGGCTGCCGAATATTTTCGCCGGCGAAGAATTAAGCTCGCATTCGCCGCCGATCGTCGAACGGTTTCCCGACGTGTGCGTATTCATCAATTCCGACGATGCACGAACGCTGGCTATCTCTGACGGCGATCAAGCTGAAATAGCCTATGCCCAGGAGGCGCCGTTACTGAAAGCTCCGATTAGGATCGAGCACACCTTGCCGCCAGGTTTACTCGGCGTCACCGCAGGTCTGACGCCATTTCAGAATCTGCCGAATGGGGCACTCGTTACTCTGCGGAAAGCGGCGCCCGAACCATTGCCTGAGACGGAGAGTCGCCCATGAACACTGAACTCGGCGAAGCCGCCGATATTGCCGGCATTCTGGTTTCGGTCATCGTCGTCGCGGCGATGCTGATCTGGGTAGAGCGGCGTCTCCTGGCGCTCTGGCAGGACCGGCTCGGGCCCAACCGCGTCGGTCCCCTGGGGCTGATGCAGGTGGTCGCGGACATGATCAAGATGTTTTTCAAGGAGGACTGGATACCGCCTTTTGCGGACAAACCGGTGTTCGTGCTGGCGCCCACCATCGTCTTCATCACGACGCTTGCCGCTTTTGCGGTGATCCCTTTCGCACCGGGCGTCGGCATCATCGATTTCAATTTCGGACTGCTTTATTTTCTGGCGCTGTCTTCGCTGTCCGTCTACAGCATCGTGCTGGCCGGCTACGCCTCTAACAACAAATATTCCTTGCTCGGCGGCCTGCGCGCGGCGGCGCAAACCGTCAGCTATGAAGTCTTCATGGGGATTTCGATCATGGGCGTGGTGATGCTGGCCGGGACGTTCAATTTACGGGAAATCGTCGAGGCCCAGCGCGGCGGCTGGTTCATCGTGCCGCAATTTTTCGGCTTCATCATCTTTCTGATTGCGATCGTCGCCGAAAGCCGAAGGGGTCCTCTCGATCTGCCCGAAGCCGAACAGGAACTGGTCGCCGGCTTTCATACCGAGTATTCCGGAATGAAATTCGGGATGTTTTTCGTCGGCGAATATGTCGCGGTCATCCTGAGTTCGGCGATCATCGTCACGCTTTTTTTCGGCGGCTGGCTGGGTCCGTGGCTGCCGCCCCTGGTCTGGTTTTGCCTGAAGACCGCCGTCGGGGTGATATTTTTTATTCTGATCCGCGGCGCCTTGCCGCGCCCGCGCTACGATCAGTTGATGGCCTTCGGCTGGAAAATCCTGCTGCCGGCAGGGTTGTTGAATCTGGTGATCACCGGCGCGCTGGTGCTTCCGCCGCCGGGTTAAAAAATCGAAACAAGGAGCCACGATGCTGAGCCAATTGCGATCATTATGGGAAGTGTTGAAACATACCTTCGTCAAGGCGGATACGGTCGAATACCCGGAACAACAACCGGCGCTTTCCCCGCGCTATCGCGGACGCATCGTGCTGACCCGCGACCCGGACGGCGAGGAGCGCTGCGTGGCCTGCAATCTTTGCGCCGTCGTCTGCCCCGTCGACTGTATCGCCTTACAAAAAACCGAGGACGAAAACGGCCGCTGGTATCCCGAATTTTTCCGGATCAATTTTTCCCGCTGCATCATGTGCGGATTTTGCGAGGAAGCCTGCCCGACCTGCGCGATCCAGCTGACGCCGGATTTCGAAATGTGCGAATACGACCGGCAGAACATGGTCTATGAAAAAGAGCATCTGTTAATCGACGGCACCGGCAAGTACCACGATTACAACTTTTACCGGGTCGCCGGAATGACGATCGGATGCAAAGAAAAGGGACAGGCCGAAAACGAAAATCCGCCCGTCGATGTGAAAACCCTATTGCCCTGAAGGAAAACCTATGGCGCTGATCCTGTTTTACCTGACTTCCGCCGTCGCGGTATTCGCGACGGTCATGATGCTGACCCGGTTGAATGCGGTCCACGGGCTCTTATACCTGATCCTGTCGCTGCTGGCGGTCGGCGTGATCTTCTTCCTCATGGGCGCCTATTTCGCCGCAGTGCTGGAAGTGATCATTTACGCGGGCGCGATCATGGTGCTGTTCGTGTTCGTGATCATGATGCTCAATCAGGGGCAGGCAACGATCGGGCTGGAGCGCACCTGGCTGCAGCCCGGCATTTGGCTCGGACCGTCGCTCCTGGCCCTGATTTTATTCGTCGAGATGGTCGTGATCATTGCTCACGGCGGCAGCGCCGAAACCGGCCATATCACTGAGGCGAAACAATTGGGCATTGCATTGTTCGGCCCTTATCTGATCGCTGTCGAGCTGGCCTCGATACTGCTGCTTGCCGGACTGGTCGGCGCTTATCACCTCGGCAAACCGATACTGAAAAGATCAAGACCGGAGCCCACGCCATGAACACGATTCCGGCGGAACTCGGGCTGATGCTGTCGGCGATGCTGTTTATCCTTGGTTTGATCGGGGTATTGGCGCGGCGCAATCTGATCATGATCCTGATGTCTCTGGAAGTGATGCTGAATGCGGCAGGACTGGCATTTATCGTGGCGGGCTCGCGCTGGGGTCAGGCCGACGGCCAGATCATGTTCCTGCTGGTGTTGACGCTGGCCGCGGCGGAAATCGGCATAGGCCTCGGGCTGGCGCTGCAAATTTTTCACCGTTTTAAAACATTGGATGCAGATGCGATCAGCGAAATGCGGGGTTAACAGCAGAGCCGTCAAATTAGGGAATTGTGTAGGCCGGATAAGCGTGGCGTATCCGGCGTCAGTGTGGTGGATACCCTAAAGGGCACACGACAGCCTATTTCCCTCATAACTTAACGGTAATCGTGGAAAGGAATAGATCGCGTCGGGAACACGCGAACGTGGGCAGTATAACAATACTTTAGAAGTGCAGGAGGAATTGACCGTGTTGCATTTGTTAGCCTGGATACCGTTCTTGCCGCTGCTCGGATTCCTGATCCTGGTCTTCTGCGGCCGGCGCCTGTCCAAGACGATGATTGCCGGGATCGGCGTCGGCAGCATAGGCATTTCGGCCTTGCTCGTCTTCCTGCTCGGTTTCGAATTCCTGCACGGCTCGGTGGCGCCCTACCGGCTGGCGCCTGACTCCTGGATGGTGGTCGATGATTTGTCGATTCCGTTCGGTTTTTATCTCGACGCCTTATCGATGACGATGCTGTTCGTCGTAACCGGCGTCGGCCTGCTGATTCATCTGTACGCGGCCGAATTCATGGAAGCGGATGCCGGTTATGCCAGGTTTTTCGCCTACATGAACCTGTTCGTCGCGGCGATGCTGGTGCTGGTGCTCGCGGACAATCTGGTGCTGCTTTACCTGGGCTGGGAAGGCGTGGGACTCGGCAGCTATCTGTTGATCGGCTTCTGGTACGAGAATCCGGACAACGGCTATGCGGCGCGCAAGGCGTTCGTGATGACCCGCGTCGGTGATACGGCCCTGGCGTTGGGACTATTTTTACTGTTTACCGAATTGCATACGCTCGAAATCCAGTCGTTGATGGAGCGGGCACAGAGCCAATGGACAGTCGGCGCGACTCTGCCGATCATCGCGGCGGCACTGCTGCTCGGCGGCGCGGTCGGCAAATCCGCGCAGCTGCCCCTCCAAACCTGGCTGCCGGACGCGATGGCCGGCCCGACGCCGGTCAGCGCGCTGATTCATGCGGCCACGATGGTCACCGCCGGCGTTTACCTGATTGCCCGCACCCATGTCTTATTCATGCTGGCGCCGCCGGTGCAAACCGCGGTCGCCGCAGTCGGCGGGATAACGTTGCTGATGGCGGGTTTTTCGGCTCTGATGCAGACCGATATCAAGCGCATTCTGGCCTATTCGACGATCAGCCAGATCGGCTACATGTTTCTCGCCCTAGGCGTCGGCGCCTGGTCGGCGGCGATTTTTCATCTGCTGACTCATGCCTTTTTCAAGGCCTTATTGTTTCTTGCGGCCGGGGCGGTGATCTTCTGTTTTCATCACGAACACGACATTTTCAAAATGGGGGGCCTCCGCAAAGCGATGCCGCTCGCTTTCTGGAGCTTCATGATCGGCAGCGCCGCATTGGCCGCGCTGCCCTTTACCTCCGGCTATTACAGCAAACACGAAATCCTGCTGGCGGCCTTCGGTGTTTCCCCGATGCTTTGGGCAATGGGTTGTCTCGGCGCCTTGATTACCGGCGTCTACAGCTTTCGTCTGGTATTCATCGTGTTTTTCGGCAATCAGACTCGGAAGGTCGAAACGACGATCGGCCGCCGTATGAGCCTTCCTCTGATCCTGCTGAGCTATTTGGCGCTGTTCGGCGGCATGCTGCAAATTCCGCTGGCTTCGGTCTTTCCGGCCTTAGCCGAAGCGAATCCCGAACAGGCTTCTCCGCTGATCACGATCATCACGCTGGCGATGCCGATTCTCGGCTTGCTGATCGCGGCGCTTTTCTATCTTACCGGCACGCTCTCTCCGTCCTCTTTCGTGAATTTGCCGCTATGTGAACCAGTAAGACGATTGTTATTCACAGGCTGGGGCATCGATGCGATCTATCGGACGGTATTGATACGTCCTTTTGTCACCCTGACCCGATGGAATAAAAACGACGCTGTAGACAGTCTGTATCAGGGAACCGCATGGCTGAGCCGAAAGCTGCACGGGATAACCAGCGCCACCCAAACCGGGCGCATTCGCAGGTACGCCTCATCAATGGCATTGGGCTCCTTCATCATGCTTGCGATAGGATTGCTGTCATGATGTTATCCGCCTTGATTGCCGTGTTATTTCTCGGCGGAATCGTCGCCTGGATTTCGGAGCGCTGGAATCCGAACGCACCGCGCCGGACCGCAGTAGGTACCCTCGCTTTGGAAGCGCTGCTGGCCGGTCGGCAATTTACAGGAATCCATGCCGCGAATATGCCTGCTCCGGACATGGCGTCCGCCTGGCTTGCCGACATGAATCTGCCGTGGATTCCTCGTTTCGGCATCGGCTTTCATCTGGCAGCCGACGGCCTCAGCCTGCTTTTGATCGCGTTGACCGTGCTGCTGGGATTCATGGCGGTCAGCAGTTCCTGGACCGAAATCGACAAACGGACCGGATTCTTTTACTTCAATCTTTTAGCCTGTCTTGCCGGCACCATCGGCGTGTTCCTGGCGGTCGATCTGTTCCTGTTCTTCTTGTTCTGGGAAATAATGATTATCCCGATGTATTTTCTGATCAGTATCTGGGGCCATGAAAACCGGACATACGCGGCGATAAAATTCGTGATTTTCACCCAGGTCAGCAGCCTTCTGATGCTGGTGGCGATCATCGTGCTGGCGCTGATCCATTACCATTCCGGCGGCGTCTTTACCTTCGATTATTTCGTCTTATTGAACGCCGAACTCGATCCCGACCTGGCCTATTGGCTAATGCTCGGTTTTTTCATCGCCTTTACCGTCAAGTTGCCGGCCGTGCCCTTCCATACCTGGCTGCCGGATGCGCATACGCAAGCGCCAACCGGCGGCAGCGTGATATTGGCCGGCGTTATGCTCAAGACCGGCGCTTACGGACTGCTGCGATTCGTGATACCCCTATTTCCGGAAGCGGCGCAACGGTTCGCTCCGGTCGCGATGACGCTGGGCGTCGTGAGCATCCTTTATGCGGCGATGATGGCTTTCGCCCAGTCCGATTTCAAACGGCTGGTTGCTTATACCAGCGTCAGCCACATGGGCTTTATCCTGCTGGGGGCATTTTCCTGGAACCTGCTGGCGATGCAAGGGGCGGTCTTCACGATGCTGGCGCACGGATTGAGCGCCGGCGCCTTGTTCATGATCGCAGGTTTCCTGCAAAAACGCCTGCATAGCCGGGAATTCGGGGATATGGGCGGTTTGTGGCTGGCCATGCCGCGACTGTCGGCCTTTACGCTGTTCTTTGTGATGGCGACGCTGGGGCTTCCGGGACTCGGAAATTTCGTCGGCGAGTTCCTGGTGCTCGTCGGAGTTTTTGAAGTGAATACGGCAGTAGCCGCCGGCGCCGCGCTCGCTCTGATATTATCGCCGGTCTATGCGCTGATCATCATCCAGAAAGCTTATCACGGCCCCTTACAAAACCGATCATCTTTGGCCGATTGCAGCTTCCGCGAACTGGCCTCGCTGGGTGTGCTGGTGGCTGCCCTGGTCTGGCTTGGCCTGCGACCACAAACCGTATTGGATATTTCGAAACCGGCGCTGCAGCAATCGGTGCAGAACGTGAATGCAAAGGAAACATGATGAATCTCGATTCGCTGATCGCCCTTGCGCCTTTCCTTACGATGACCGTCACGTCCGTCGCCGCGATGCTCGCAATCGCTATCCGGCGGAATTTCGCGTTGATTAACGGGATTACCGGCGGCGGCATCATTCTATCGTTGCTGGCGCTTGCTCCGTCCTGGCATAAGTCTCCCGCTCAAGTGACGGCATTGCTCCGCATAGACGATTATGCGTTATTCTTTATCGCCTTACTGCTGTTGGCGGGTCTCGCGGTGCTAGGCCTATGCCATGACTATTTCAGGGAACGCGAAGGCGAAAACGAAGAACTTCCGATTCTGTTGAGCACCGCGCTTCTTGGCGGCTCGGTGCTGGCCGCCGCCAGTCATTTTGCGGCCTTTTTTCTGGGCCTGGAAACGCTTAGCATTTCCTTGTTCACGCTGATCGGCTATCCGGTCAATCAAAGGCGGCCGCTCGAAGCGGCGATTAAATATCTGATTTTATCCGGCGTATCGTCCGCTTTCCTATTGATGGGAATCGCGTTTCTCTACGCGCAAAGCGGCGAACTGAGCTTCAGCGGCTTGGGCCGCTTTATCTCGTCTCAACCAGCGATGAATATCGTCATGCTCAGCGGAATAGTTCTGATCGTGGCCGGACTCGGTTTCAAACTGTCGCTGGTGCCGTTTCATTTATGGACGCCGGATGTTTATGAGGGCGCGCCGGCGCCGGTGACCGGTTTCATAGCGACCGTTTCCAAAGGCGCCGTCTTCGTGCTGCTGCTGCGTTTATTCGTCGAAACCGACAGCTATGCTTTCGCGCCGCTCCGGTCGGTGTTAAGCTTGATCGCCGTCCTTTCGATTCTGGCGGGCAATCTGCTGGCGCTGCTGCAAACGAATATCAAAAGGCTGTTGGCCTATTCCTCAATCGCTCACATGGGCTATCTCCTTGTCGCTTTCATTGCCGGCGCGGCCGTTGCGAGACCGCTGGTCGTGGAATCGGTGTCTTTTTATCTGGTGGCTTATTTCATCACCACCCTCGGCGCTTTCGGCGTCATTTCGATGCTCTCCACACCGGATCGAGAAACAGCCGATATCGCCGCGCTGCGCGGATTGTTTTGGCAACGCCCGTGGCTGGCCGGCTCGTTCACCTTGATGTTATTGTCGCTGGCCGGAATTCCCCTGACCGCCGGCTTCATCGGCAAATTCTATATTTTCACCAGCGGCGCCGATGGTCGGTTTTGGGGTCTGCTGGCGGCGGTTATCGTCGGCAGCGGCCTCGGGCTTTTTTACTACCTCCGAATCATTGTGGCGATGTCGATGGATGTTGAAAGTTCTGAACCCGAGCCCAGAAAAATTCCCATCGAACGATTGTCTGTCCTTACACTCGCGATCTTAAGCCTGCTGCTGATCTGGTTCGGGATTCTTCCCGGCCATTTGATCCATTACATTCAGTCCATGGCCGATACGTTTAATAAGTAGTTCGTCCCTCGCCCGTAACATTTCCTTAACCGGCCGATAAATCCGGCACAGACACAATGCCGCCGGGATTTATTTCCGTGACTCGCCCTCTAATAAAATAAGTTACATGCAATTTGTATGTTCTGCTAAGGAAGAAATCCGGCAGGAATCGTCGCCTGAGTTGTCCGAAATCTGGCAAACGGGTTTTGATAATCTCCTGATATGTTCGATGGGAATCACTCAGTTATGGAGGGACAAAAAATGAATATCCTGACACGAAACGAATTGAAAAAAATGCAGGAAAATCGGGAGGATTTTCTGTTGCTGAATGTGCTCTCGGAAGACTCTTTTCATAAGGGCCATATTCCCGGCTCCCAAAATGCCCCAATATCCGAAAGTCACTTTTTACAAAAGGTCGCCTCTTTGGCCGGGCCGCAAGGCAAAGACCTCGACATTGTCACCTACTGCGCGGGCTTTCATTGCAATGCGTCAAAAGAGGCCGCCAATCGGCTCACCGCAGCCGGCTACACGCGAGTCTCCGCCTTCGAAGGCGGGCTGGAAGACTGGACAAATGCCGGCTTTCCCATCGAGTCTTAAATCCATACCTACCCGGGAGAAGCATCATGATAACTATCAGTAAACCCAAAGTAGACCATGTGATGGTCGGTGAAGCGCTGGTCGGCGAAGGTAACGAAGTAGCGCATATCGACTTGATCATGGGACCTCGCGGCAGCGCCGCAGAATTCGCTTTTTGCAACACACTGACCAATCAGAAGCGCGGCGACAATGCGCTGTTGGCGCTGGTAGCGCCCAATTTGATGACCAAACCGCCGACGGTGATGTTCAACAAGGTGGAAATCACGAACGGGCGGCAAGCGGAGCAAATGTTCGGCCCGGCTCAAAGAGGGGTCGCGATGGCGGTGGCCGACAGCGTCAAAGAAGGGATCATTCCTCTGGAGGAGGCTACGCATATCTTTATCTGCGTAGGCGTGTTCATTCACTGGGACGCCACTGACAATACTAAAATTCAGGATTGGAACTATGACGCCGTCAAGCTGGCGATAAAACGCGCGATCGAAGGACTTCCGTTGCCCGAAGAAGTGATTGCTCAGGAGCATACCCAACATCATCCTTTTGCAGCGCATGATTGATGAAGCTTGACGGACGCCAGCCCCAAATGTGATCTTTTCCAGAAATTAAGTGGCCAGCAATAGTCGGCCATGGCTTACCTATAAATAAGCCTCAAGGATTTCATTTCGCTACCTTCCATATTTCCAACGGTCGTATAACCAAAAACCTGTAAAGCAGTAATATCGTTCCCACGCTCCGGCGTGGGAACGCATACTGCGGCGCTCCAGCGTCACGCATCGCGGGAACAGTGCAATGCGTCGTCGCTCTAACAAGAAACGCCGATCCATGGGATAATCTACGATTTTTCCGAATCTTCCCCTCTCGAATGACCTATGCGATCGTCAAGGCCCGGCGCGGCCGGGCCGCCTGGCTCAAACTGCACCTGTTGCTGGCATTGAGCGCCGGTTTTTTGTTTGCCCTGCTCGGTCTGACCGGGAGCCTCAGCATTTACCGGGAAGACATCGACCAACTGCTCAATCCCGGCCTGTTGATCGACCATCCCGAAGGCAATTATCAATCGCTGGATAAGATCGTCGCGGCGGTGCGCGCGGCGCACCCGAACCGTCACGGAGCCTGGACCCTTGAAATGCCGAGGTCGCCGCAGGGGATGATCACCGTCTGGTTCGACAAGCCGAGGGAAACCTATTTCGAGTGGTACGCGCCGCTGATGGTTTCGGTCAATCCCTATACCGCCGAGGTCGTCGACAGCCGTTTTTGGGGCGATACCTTCACCACCTGGCTGTTGGATTTACACAGCCATCTACTGCTCGGTCTGAGCGGACGGAACGCCGTCGGAGCTTTGGGGCTGTTATTGATGCTTTCGGCGTGCAGCGGGCTGTACTTGTGGTGGCCCGGCGTCAAAGGACTGCACAAGGCGCTGACGATACGGCGGCAGTCCGGCATGCTGCGCTTTGCGACCGATTTGCACCGGATGACGGGTTTTCTGAGCGCCTGGGCTGTCATAGTTCTGGCCGGCACCGGCTTTCTGCTCTGCTACCCGAAAATACTGGAAACACTGGCCGGCGCACCGGATATGGGGCATGGGGAAACCAGTAGTACGATCCTCAGCACCGCCGTGCCGAACGATCATCCGGTCGGCCTGGAAGGGTCCGAATTCATCGCCCGCGCCCCATTCCCGAACGCCGAATTGCGGCGGATCAGCACTCCGGTCGGCGACAGCGGAGTCTTTCAAATCCATTTCCGCCAGAAGAACGAAATCAATCAGCGCCATCCTTTCACCACGGTCTGGGTGGACCGCTGGAGCGGCCATATTCTGGAAGTGCGCGATCCGGCTCGATTTTCAACGGGACAAACTCTTGCGGCCTGGGTATGGCCGCTGCATTCGGGCGAAGCGTTGGGGGCTTCGGGACGAGTGCTCTGGTTTTTGAGCGGCCAGGCGCTGTTTTTTCTGTACCTGAGCGGATTGTTCCGCTGGTTATGCAGGCGCGGCGTTATTCGGGACCGCACGGCCGATTTTACGCCTTTGAGAGCCGCAAGCCGCCGCGCCATCCACATTATTTATCGATCGGGTTCGATGTTCTGGGGGCTGATTATGAAATCCGGACGGAAAGCCCTGCCGCAAGCTGTTGCGTTATGGCAGACGCTCGCGCAATGGGTGTTGACTCTGAAAAATCATTGAGACGGCCTAACTTAGTCCTGATAAGGGTGATATAAAGCTGCTTTTACAATGTTACAAAGGTGACTCTATGACCACGAATTCATCTGAAAACTCTGGATTTTATCTGACGACTTCAAAAATTAATCTGAATAAAATATGCGCTTAACTGGCAGAGTTCGACCGATTGTGTTGAAAACGCCTATTTTGGATAGAAAGCGATTTTTTCAACACAATCGACCCTTAACGGCCTCTGGCGGTTAGTCGTATGTTTGGCTGCTGCCGCCACATAGCCGACTGCTGGAGCGATAAAAAGAAACTGTTTATCTTCCGACACGGAAAGAAATACAGTTAATATCCTGAAAGAATTCCAGAATTTATTGCCTAGAAAGTGGCAATCAGGGATGATAGATGGAAACCATATACGACTTAATTATACGGTCCAGTATGTTAACGAGGGTGGGACTGATAAAACCTACCTATACCAACTTTAAGAAAACTCCAAATGCCCCTTCTAAATAAATATTACTTTATCCGCTTTTTGTGTCTAGTGGGCTTACTACTTCTAGCTATAATCGAAATTCAGCCGATACCAATTACGACTTTAACTGCCATATATATTTTGCTATTTCGTCCTTACTGGTTTAAAAATTTGATAGATAAAGTTTATTCAAGCAAGCCATTGCTGGATTTGCCCCAAATCTTCAACAAACAAAAACCGTAATTAACAAAGGGGGCTTAAATAGTGCCCTCACGAGATGAGCCTTAATGCGAGTAGGACCATAGGATGGGCTTCGTACCTCTACAATTGCTCCTGCATTGCTTATCTCATTCAAGTTGTGTTAAATAGTCGCGTAGAGAGAGAGAGAGAGAGAGAGAGAGAGAGCGTATCACTACTTCCCTTGACTTGACGTCGTGTCGAATGGCCTTGTATTCTGACTTCGCTATAGCTACAACTTCGTCAAAAACACCCGGACCCTATGGCTACGCAGGGGGCGTCGTACATTGCTTCACTAGCGTTACGCTTCCCCCTTCCAAGTGAGTGAAAAATGATAGCGGTCTCCATCGTTGCCAGAATCAAATGTGCCCTAGTCCTTATTATCTTCATGTTGATACCAGTACTTCCCATCACCGGTACGATAGGATTGTTTATAGTGATCTTTCGACCTATCTGGTTTAAAAAGCTTGTTGAGAATGTGTATGCTGATAAAAACGACCGCTAGCCCTGTCAGGAATCTGATGTTTTTCAATTAACATAGAAGATTAACAGCATATCAGTTGCGTACTATGTCGAGGAGATGATTAAGATCTCCCTAATCTCAGCTTTGGTGTGTCCGTTTTGAGGCATTAATCAGTCATTCCGCGACCCAATTCGACAGTCAGCTCCTGGCCAAACTCGGACCTCCGATATACGGCCGTTTTTTAAGAGGCATCAACGAGCAAAAATCGACCCAGATGAGACAGACACCCGACGCACTCTTCTCGGCGGCAGTTAAAGACCATCAACCGGACATACACGAAACCACCTTACAGCGATCTCGATTGCTAAAATCCTCATTATAACGAAGGAAATTTTTCTCCCCACGGAATGATGATGCGAAACAGTGTGCCAGGACGGCGTTGCACGGCCAGCCGGCCGTTCAGTTGCAGCACCAAGCTTTGCACGAGTTGCAGGCCCATGGACAACAGGTGTTCGAGATCCAACTCATCGGGCAAGCCGCTTCCCGAATCGCCCACTTCCAGCACCAGGCCGTCAGACGCATCCTGCGCCACCGTTACCCAAAGTTCTTTCCTTTCGCTGCTTTCCAGGCTGAGAAACGCATACTTAAAGCTGTTGGATACCAGTTCATTGATAATCAGGCCGAGCGGCAGGGCATGATCAATATCGAGCGTGAGGGAAGGAATGTCCAGGCGGACCGTAGCATTGAGAGTGGTTTGCGCAAATGAACGGCGAATGTGGTTGACCAATTGAGTAATATAGTCGGTAAAATCGATCGTCTTCAGATCCTTACTTTTATAAAGCTGCTCATGGATCAAGGCCATGGAACGGATCCGGCCCCGACTGTCCTGGAACAAGTCGCGCGTCTTGGCGTCGGCTTGCGCATCCGATTGCAGCTGGAGCAGACTGGCGATGATTTGCAGATTGTTTTTGACGCGGTGATGGATCTCTTTCAGCAGCACGTCCTTTTCATCCAGTGAAGTTTTTAATTGTTCTTCGCGGCGCCGAAGTTCGGCGGTGCGTTCCTGGACCCGTCGTTCAAGTTCCGTATTCAGCCGCAGCAGCTCATCTTCCGCCCGCTTGCGTTCGGTGATGTCCTGCATCGCGCCGATCATGCGGACAGGCTTGCCGTGATTGTCTCGGATCACGAAGCCCCGGTCGAGCACATCCGCATAGCAGCCGTCGGCCCTGAGAAATCGATACTCGTCCTCCCAATGTTTGCGCTCAGGATCCGCGAGCGCGGCATGGAAATCCGTCTCAACGCGCGCTCGATCCTCGGGATGCAGCCGATCGCTCCACCAAACGAGAGGCTGCGGTATGTCGACGACCTCGCGCCAGCCGAAAACAGTAGCGCCCGCTTCGCTCCAGTATTGCGAGTCGTGCTCAATGACCCAGTCCCAAATGGCTTCGCGGGTGGCCTTCCAAGCCAATCTCAACCGCTCTTCGCTGTCGCGCGCGTCCTTCAGGTTGGCGGCATTCTGGGCGTCGCTACGATTAAGCAAACCCGCTGTCCAATAGACCTGGGCGGCAAATACGACAATAATCACCGTGACCAAAAGCGCCAAGCCGAATTCTGTACCGTACCATCCCTTCTGCTGGCCTATCAGCCGAAGCCAGCCTAGGCTAAATGGGAACAATACGACCACTGGAAGCAGGCGGCGGGCCATCAGGCTGCCCATCAAGCGGGTGCTCAACACGGTCATAAAAGGCTGTTCGGGACGCGCCGCTAATATGCCCAGATTTAGCATGACCAGCAACAACGAAGTATGCAGCGCCATGCCGGTATGCGGCACAATCCAGGAAAGTGACGAAACCCCGTACGCATAGCCGAACACAGCAAGCTGGCTGAAAAACAGGCTGTGTAGCGCCAGCCTCGGCACCCAGCTACTCTGGCGGGAGTCCAGGAAAAGCAAGGCCGCGCCTGATACTAATAAACAGAAGGCGGTGCTCATTGCGGGGCGGCCCGGGTAGTTCTTATGCTCGGACATCACTGAATCATGGAACAACAGGCCATCGATGCCAAAGCTTGCGTTGACCGCAAATTCGCATAAAACCACGGCGCAAATCACGGTAGTGCCTCCGGCGCATAGCCGACCCATACGATATTGCCAAGTCTCAGCGTTTTGCTCTCGTAACAGCCAAAGCGCCGTGCCCGCCAGCATGAAAGCGACTGCCGTGAGCGGTTGCATCTCGATCAAGCCCGGAATCACGCTCTTGATAACAGCAATATTCAAAGCCCATCCCCCCAGCACTGCAAGACTCACCCCGAAGGTAACCACGGCGGCGACTCTTGAAAATCGCTTACTTTTGGATAGGAACGGGATATCGAGATGGCTGTTAGGGTTTATCATAAACTTTGAAGCGCATACCGTTATATGGATGAACAGTTTACCCTTTATCAGACCTGTTTTCCCAGCCGCTATTTGCAGTAACTTCGGCGAAAAATCGCAGTGACTCTTGTATCGTTATTGAGTGTGAGGGGAATTTCCCGCATTTTGTGGATTACTTTGGACAATAAAAAACCCGCCAAGCCTTTGCGACTTGCGGGTTTTTGGTCTTTATCGGTCCTCTTCGAACCTTGATTTGGTGCGATGGTCAGACTCGAATAGTACCTTATATAATTGATATTAATGTTATTTTTAAAAGATAAAACAAAAATACCATTAAAAATACCATCGAGACTTCACCGTTTAGGAGTCATTTATTAATTATTGATCTCTTCGCAATCATTGCCCACACCAGCCAATCTGTCACGTAGCTATTGTGTAACCCATCCGCGCTCATTTTTCCCGCACTGGTGCATGTTTGGCATCTTGAATCCTACCGGCACAAAAAGTCTTAATTTTATCGCGGTCATCATCCTATGCTAAACTCGCCGCTTTCAGGTCAACGTAGGACAGGCGCTATGAAAGAGTTACTGGCTGTGCTCAGGTTGGTGAATTCATCCGTTTGGCCTCATAACGTGAAATCGCGCCTAATCACCACAGCTGTGGTTGTTGCCCTTGGGATATCGGGCTGCCTCAAGGATGAGTGGGAAGGGTTTATTTACCCAAACAAGGACAATCTATCTGAACACATCACTATCGGATCTTATAAATCGCTCGAAGAATGTCGCACATCAGCTATAAGTGCGCTGAATAAGATTAGTTCGGTGTCTTCGGGCGATTATGAGTGCGAGTTGGGCTGTGAATTAAGAAGCGACATGGGCGGCATTAAGGTCTGCGAAAAAACAGAACGATGAATAGCCAGCAAAAACACCGATGTGTCTGGCTTCAATGCGAATCAATCCCGTGTGGTTAAATTGTATTAGTTCAGACTTAACCTGACACTGAGGCTTGAAAAAGCTGAGGGTTACTGGTGAGATAGAAGTGTCTGCTTTTTATCCCACCGAAAGAGGTAACCCTCATGCTTGAGAATAACGTAAGAATCATCAAACATAAAGTCGGCCTGTTAAATCTGGCCGAAGAACTGGGCAACGTGTCGAAAGCCTGCAAGACCATGGGCTTGTCGCGGGACACGTTTTACCGCTACAAATCGGCAGTGGAATCCGGCGGGGTCGAAGCCCTGTTCGACAAGAGCCGGCGCCAACCGAATTTGAAGAACCGTGTCGATGAAGCCACGGAACGAGCGGTTCTGAGCCATGCCCTGGATTACCCGGCGCATGGGCAAGTCAGGGTCAGCAATGAATTGCGCAAGGCCGGTGTCTTCGTCTCACCCAGCGGTGTACGCAGTGTCTGGTTGCGGCATGGCCTGGCGAACTTCAAGGTGCGTTTGAAAGCCCTGGAAGCGAAAGTGGCGGAACACGGTTTGATTCTGACCGAAGCGCAGGTCGCCGCCTTGGAAAAGAAAAAGCAGGATGACGAAGTCAGCGGGGAAATCGAGACGGCACACCCTGGCTATCTGGGCTCCCAAGACACCTTCTATGTCGGCACCTTTAAAGGCGTGGGGCGCGTGTATCAGCAAACCTTTGTTGATACCTATTCCAAAGTGGCCTTCGCCAAGCTCTATATCACCAAGACCCCGATCACCGCGGCGGATCTGTTGAACGACAAGGTGTTGCCGTTCTTCGAGCAGGAACAGTTGCCGATGCTGCGTATCCTGACCGATCGGGGTAGCGAATATTGTGGTCGGGCGGAAACGCATGATTACCAACTCTACCTGGCGATCAACGATATCGAGCACAGCAAGACCAAGGTCAGATCGCCGCAGACCAACGGCATCTGCGAACGCTTCCACAAGACGATTCTGCAGGAGTTTTATCAGGTCGCCTTGCGTAAGAACCTGTACAACGATCTGGCGGCCTTGCAAAAAGACCTGGACGACTGGCTTGATTACTACAATAATCACCGAACGCATCAGGGCAAGATGTGCTGTGGGCGCACTCCGATGGCGACCCTGATCGATGGAAAAATGGTCTGGAATGAAAAATATCTAGGCTGAATTTAACCGGACAGACACTTCGAAAAATCCAGTAACTGTCAGATTAGGTTTGAACTACTACATCGGAAAAAGTCCGCGCTCGATCTTGCGATAGATTGTGCTGCGGCTATCTCCGGTAACTTGTTCGATTGCTGGTCGGCGTAAAAGGGGATTTACGGGAGGGATAATAGTTGGTGATGTAGCCATTTGCGTTCCTTGGTATGGATTGCGCCGTAGCGGGATTGCTACGGTATGGTTACATTGTCTATGGTTGTATTTTCGAAGTCGGGGTACGGTGTGATTTTCGATGCTTATTCAGAAAAAGCCTCGTCTATTGCCTCATTCATGGCTCGATTAACCATTTTGTAAGCCCTGATCGCGGCGTCTTCGCCAACGTGGAATTTCTTACCCGCAATACACGCTGCGCCTTCTGTTTTCCAGCTCGACTTGAGCGGCAGTTTTGGCGGCCCCTCCATTAACCGGGCGACTTCGTTGTAAATGGCCAAGCTGCGCAAATCCGTAGATGGTTTCTTCCGGGGCGCGCGTTTCACGAGGCCCTGATTCAAATCGTCAATAAAGCGCCGCATGTCATCCGACATATCCCCTTGATCGCTAATCACGTCCATCAAGCTGCGGTCGTTGCAGTCCATATAAAGAACTACGGCTAGCTCCTCATCGGCGCTAAGGCCGCGGTAAATATCATCAGTCATAAGCACAGCATCAAAGTGCAATCATCACGAAGGGATTAACCGGAAAGCGGGTGATGAATCCGCCTTGTCGCATGGCCGTGCTATCCGGTTAAAATCGATTGTACAGGTTCAGCCTATGCGCTTAAATGGAATCACATCTGCGCCTACCCTCAAACTGTCCAAATAATCGGCCCACCATTGCAGCATTTTGACGCGCTCAGGAAGATATTGTGCTCTATTGTAGGCCGCCCGTACGCTATCCCGTTCGCCGTGGGCAAGCTGACGCTCGATCGCATCGGGATGGAATAAATGCGACTCGTTAAGCCGTGTGCTCGCCATCGATCGGAATCCGTGGGCGGTCATTTCATCGCCGCTATATCCTAAGCGCCGCAATGCGCCGGTGATGGTGTTTTCACTCATTGGCCGGTCTGCGCTTCGGACGCTCGGGAAAACGTAACGTCCGCCGCCGGTTAACGGCCTGATCTCTTCCAGTATCTCAATGGCTTGGTGTGAGAGTGGGATAATGTGTTCATCCCGCATTTTCATTTTATGGCCGGGTATGCGCCATTCTTTGCGCTCAAAATTAATGTCACACCATTCGGCCTTACGGACTTCGCCAGGACGTAACATCACGAAGAATGAAAGCTTAAACGCGCAACGGGTTTCAAGATTACCTGTGTAGCCATAAACGGCACGCAACAACTCCCCAATCTTGCCGGGATCGGTAATAGCGGCGTAATGAGTAACCGAAACAGGTTTTAAGGCGCCCTGCAAATCGGGAACAGGATTTCTTGTCGCCCTACCCGTCGCAATGGCGAATCGGAATATCTGGCCGATCGTGCGTTTAGCCGTATGCGCAAGCTCGTTCGCGCCGCGTTGTTCAATTCTGCGCAGAACGGCCAATATTTCCGGCGCCTCGATCCCTGCTAATGGCATACCACCAAGCCAGGGGAAAACATCTTTTTCAAGGCGTATCATAGTCCGCTTCGCATGGTCTTCGGTCTTGTCGCTCATATGTATCTGGTGCCATTCACGAGCGATCACTTCAAAGCTATTCGCCGCGCGTTCGGCATTCGCGGATTTAATGGCTTTACGCTGTGCAGATGGATCAATGCCAGATGCCAATAACTTGCGAGCTTCGGCCAATTTTTCCCGCGCCTCCGACAAGCTGACATCGGGATAAGTCCCGAATGATAATGTTTTCTGCTTATCTATAATGCGATAGTTAAATCGCCATAATTTTCCGCCTTGCGGAGTGATAAAAAGATAAAGTCCTTTTTCATCAGCCAGCTTATAGGGCTTGTCTTTTGATTTTGCTTTTCTTGCTTGAATATCGCTCAACATATGACCTCCAGCAATGCTTAATGGTATGTATTGTTGCTGGTGATGGTATTGGTTAAGCAAAGGAAGCGGATACCATCAGCAATACCAGCGAATATGATGGTATTGGATAATACAACTTAGGAATGCTTGAGACAACAAAAAACCCGCTAAGCCTTGCGACTCGCGGGTTTGTGAGACTGTTTGAGACTGTCTGAGTCTGTGATTTGGTGCCGATGGTCGGATTTGAACCGACACGACTTGCGTCACCACCCCCTCAAGATGGCGTGTCTACCAATTTCACCACATCGGCAAATATTTTATCTATAAAGAAACCTTATTTTTTAGCGGCTTCTTTTTTCGGCTCAACAGCTGGAGCAGCTTCTTTGGGTGCTGCCTCAGCGGCAGGGGCTTTGACTGCCGGTTGATCGGTTGTTGTCGCAGCAGGAGCCGGCGCTACTGGAGCGGCTTCCGTTACTGGCTGAGGCACAACAGGAGCTGTCGTATCGATTTTCGCGTCACTGGAACCCGGTATTGCCGGAATTTCTTTCTCGCTGGCCGCGCCGCTCATGATATCGCTGGGTCCGCCGCGGTGACCGTTGAAAACGGCAAGGCCTAAACTGGTCGTGAAAAACAACGTGGCCAATATAGCGGTTGTTCTGGACAGGAACGAAGCTGCGCCTTGTGCGCCAAAAACCGAACCCGAGGCTCCGGCTCCAAATGCGGCCCCGGCGTCGGCGCCTTTACCTTGCTGCATCAGCACCAGGCCGATGATGCCCAAGCCCAGCAAGACGTGAATTATTATAATAGCCTGATACATAGAAAGTGTAAAATTCTCAAATCGAGTGATAAATCTTCAGGAAAGAATCGGCATCCAGGGATGCTCCGCCGATTAGACCGCCGTCGATGTCTGGCATCGCGAACAGGCCTTTTGCATTATCCGGTTTGCAGCTGCCGCCGTACAAAATTTGCAATTTGGCGGCGATGTCCTGATTTTGCTTCGCAAAATAGTTGCGGATATAGGCATGAACTTCCTGCGCCTGATCGTCGGTTGCCGTTTTGCCGGTACCGATGGCCCAAACGGGCTCATAGGCAATGACCGCACCGCGGAATGCTTCGATGCCGGCGGCTTTGATAACGGCATCGAGTTGCTCGTCGATGACTGCAAACGTTTCGTTCTTCTCGCGTTGCTCCAGAGTTTCGCCGACGCATAAAATCGGGATGATGTTTTGCGTTTGCGCCTGCATGAAGCGGGCGGCAACTGATTCGTTGGTATCGCCGTAATAGCTGCGTCTTTCGGAATGGCCGACAATCGCATATTGACAGCCGAATTCGGCCAGCATCGCGGCGGAAATTTCGCCGGTGTACGCGCCGGAGGCCTTGTCGGCAATGTTTTGCGAGCCTAAAGCCAGTTTGGAGCCTTTGACCAGTTCGCTGACGGCCGGAATCTGAACATAAGGAGCGCAAACGGCAATATCGCCCTCGATGTTGCCGAGACCCGCCAGAATGCCTTCCACGAGCGATTTTGCGCTGGCGAGCGTGCCATTCATTTTCCAATTGCCAACTACCAGAGACCGACGCATCATTTCCCCCTCAAAGAACTAAATCGCGCATGATAAATTAAATTGAGCTTGGATTCAAGCTTGTATTGAATTTCTGACCGCATCCGCCAGTTCGTTGGCGTAGGCATTCACTGTGTCTTCATAACGGCCTTCGACCATCACTCGAATCAACGGCTCTGTCCCGGAAGCCCTGAGCAGCACCCTGCCCTCGTTGCCGAGTTTTTGCTCGACCGCTTTGACCGCTTTTTGAATCGACTCGCAATGGTCGGGATTGATCTTTTTCTCGGTTTTAACGTTGATCAATACCTGCGGAAATTTTTGCATGCCGGACTTCAATTCGTACAGCGTTTGTCCGCTGCTGTGCATTTCGGCGAGCACCTGTAAAGCCGATATGATGCCGTCGCCGGTCGTGGTGCGATCCAGACAGATAATATGCCCGGAGCCTTCCCCTCCCAAAATGCCTTCATTTTCGACCAACATTTCCATCACATAGCGGTCGCCGACATTCGCGCGCAACAACTTGACGCCAAGATGCCTGAGACCGATTTCCATGCCCAGATTGGTCATCAACGTGCCGACCACCGGTCCGTAAAGCAGCCCTTCCTGAAGACGCGATTTGGCGATGATGTAAACTAGCTCATCGCCGTCGACGATTTCGCCTTTGTGATCGACCATGATCAATCTATCGCCGTCGCCATCGAGCGCGATACCCAAATCGGCCTGCTGCGCCAATACGGTCTGCGCGAGCTTTTTGGGTTGCGTCGCACCGCATTCGTCATTGATATTCAGCCCGTTCGGCTCCCCTCCCATCAGGACGACTTCGGCGCCGACTTCGCGAAATACATGCGGCGCGATGTGATAAGTCGCGCCATGGGCGCAGTCGATCACGATCTTCAGGCCTTTGAAATCGAGCCTGGGCGGCACGCTGGCCTTACAAAATTCGATATAGCGGCCGGCGGCATCGACCTGGCGTTTAGCCTTGCCGAGACTCGATGAATCGACCGTCGTCATTGGGGAATCCAGATAAAACTCGATCTGCTCTTCGACCTCATCCGGCAGTTTGGTCCCTGTCACGGAGAAGAACTTTACGCCATTGTCGTAATAGGGATTGTGCGAAGCGCTGATTACAATGCCGGCTTTGGCGCGCAATGTACGCGTCAGATAGGCGATACCCGGCGTCGGCATCGGACCCAACAAGCGCGTGCCCACACCGGCCGCGGTCAGACCCGACTCGATCGCCGATTCGAACATATAACCCGAAATACGTGTATCCTTGCCCACTAAAACAAAACCGGAACCTTCGCTCGCGAATACCTTGCCGGCCGCCCAGCCCAATTTCAGAAAAAAATCCGGCGTAATCGGATAATTGCCGACCGTGCCTCGAATTCCATCGGTTCCAAAATATTTCTTTGCCATGTTCTACTTTCCTTTGTGAGAATCATTGAAGATTAACAAGTAAGCAGCATTTGCCATATAAAATCCATTCAGTTTCGGTTTGTGCAAAAAAAGAAAGGGGAGGCTCCAAGGCTGGCAGCCTCCCCTTATTCATCGAACAATGAGGTTGATAGGTAAAACCTAATTTTGCTTGGCCGCTTCGCCCAACGAGCCGAGTTTGTCGTCTTTCGGATTTGGATCGCCAATCGACGGGAACGAAGATGGCGTAGAATCGTCCCAACCCTGCGGTTCTCTGACCGGCTGCCGGGCCATCAGGTCGTCGATCTGGGCTTTATCGATCGTTTCGTACTTGATCAACGCCTCGGCCATTGCATGCAGAATGTCGATGTTTTCCTTCAATATGTTTTCCGCGCGTTCGTAGTTACGATCGATGATCGAACGAATTTCTTCATCGATCGTGTGCGAGGTTTCTTCGGCAACCGTCTTGTGTTGAGTGACCGATCTGCCCAGAAAGACTTCCCCCTCTTCCTCGCTGTAGGCCAAAGGTCCCAGACGCTGCGACAAGCCCCATTTGGTGACCATATTGCGAGCCAGCTCTGTAGCACGCTCGATGTCGTTCGATGCGCCGGTGCTGACCTGCTCCCAGCCGAAGATCATTTCCTCGGCGATCCGGCCGCCGTACAGGCTCGAAATCATGCTGTCCAGCTTTTGTTTGCTGGCGCTGTACTGATCCCGCTCGGGCAGGAACATGGTGACCCCCAAGGCGCGGCCGCGCGGCATGATGCTGACCTTATAGACCGGGTCATGCTCGGGCACGAGCCGGCCCACGATCGCGTGGCCTGCCTCGTGATAGGCGGTCATTTTCTTTTCCTTGTCGTTCATCACCATCGAACGCCGTTCCGCGCCCATGATCAGCTTGTCCTTGGCTTTTTCAAGATCGATCATATTGACCACGCGTTTGTTCGACCGTGCCGCGAACAATGCCGCCTCGTTGATAAGGTTCGCCAGATCGGCGCCGGAAAACCCCGGCGTACCTTGTGCAATGTACTTGATTTCGACATCGGTGTCGGTCGGCACTTTTTTCAGATGCACCTTCAGAATTTGTTCTCGCCCTCTGACATCCGGCAAATTGACCGTAATCTGACGATCGAAACGGCCTGGACGCAACAGGGCTTTGTCGAGCACGTCGGGACGGTTGGTCGCCGCGATCACGATGATGCCTTCGTTGCCTTCGAAACCGTCCATTTCGACCAGCAACTGGTTCAATGTTTGCTCGCGCTCGTCATTGCCGCCGCCGAGGCCTGCTCCGCGCTGGCGGCCGACCGCATCGATTTCATCAATGAAAATGATGCAGGGCGCATGTTTCTTCGCCTGATCGAACATGTCGCGCACACGGGAGGCGCCGACGCCGACAAACATTTCGACAAAATCGGAACCTGAAATCGTAAAAAACGGCACCCGCGCTTCGCCGGCAATCGCCCGGGCCAGCAGGGTTTTACCGGTACCCGGAGGACCGATCATCAATGCCCCGCGCGGAATCTTGCCGCCTAAACGCTGATACTTGGTGGGATCCTTCAGGAAATCGACCATTTCGACGACTTCTTCTTTCGCTTCGTCGCAACCGGCGACATCGGCGAAAGTCACCTTGATCTGGTCTTCCTCAAGCATGCGCGCCTTGCTTTTGCCGAAGTTCATCGCTCCGCGCGCGCCGGCGCCGCCGCCCTGCATCTGCCGCATAAAGAAAACCCAAACTGCAATCAAGAGCAGCATCGGCCCGAATGAAACCAGCAATTGCATCAGCAAAGAAGGCTGCTCCGGAGGCGTGGCCTTGATATCGACGCCATTCGCCAATAAGTCATCGACCATGTGCGGATCGTTCGGCGCATAGGTTCTGAAGAGCTGACCGCTCTGCAGCTTGCCTTTGACAACCTGCTCATCGATCATCACCTGAGTGACCTGGCCGGATTTGACCGCCTCGATAAACTGAGAATAAGACAACGTCGAATCCGCACCATCCACCTGCGGACCGAAATTGTTAAAAATGGACATCAGCACTACGGCGATGACCACCCATAAAATGATATTTTTCAACATTTCGTTCAATTTACACGACCTGGGCCGTTACGGCTCTCGTAATATAATTAGGCATCATTATACCAGCAGACTCGTCCAGCGGCCGCCGATATTTCCTCTAGAGACAGCTTCATGAATCCATCCTGGCCTCATTTTCTGCCATTTTTTGAAAAGATGGGGGCGTTTCCGCTTATTTAAAGCCCCGAGCCAGCAAATAAACTTCATTGCTGCGAGGGCGCGAGGCTTTCGGTTTCCTGATCAACACTTTAGCGAATGCCTGCTGCACCTGTTTGCAATAGTTTTCAAAGCCTTCGCCCTGAAACAGCTTGACCAGAAACGTGCCGTCCTTGGCAAGCACCGACTGCGCCATTTCCAGAGCCAGTTCGCCCAGATAGAGCGCACGCGGCTGATCGACGCCTTTGCTGCCGCTCATGTTCGGAGCCATATCCGACATCACCAGATCGACGCGCTTGCCTTCGAGCGCCGCCATTAATTGATCGAACACCGCCTGTTCGCGAAAATCGCCCTGAATGAATTCGACGCCGTCGATCGGTTCAATATCCAGGATATCCAGCGCAATGATTTGGCATTGGCTGCCGAGAAGTTGCTTGGCGTATTGCGACCAACCGCCAGGGGCCGCACCCAGATCGACAATGCGCATCCCCGGTTTCAAAATATGGTCTTTGTCCTGAATCTCTTTCAGTTTAAAAACCGCGCGCGAACGATAACCGAGCTTTTGTGCCATTTTGACGTATTCATCATCGAAATGTTCCTGCATCCAGCGATTGCTGCTTTTTGTTCGGGCCATGACAAAATTATTTCGTGTAGAATAGTTGTTTTTGTTTAGGAAAAAATTGAGTGGACTCAACGGATAAGAAACGACTCCGGGCCGAGGCGCACAGCCATAAACCGGTAATCATGATTGGACAAGCGGGATTGACGCCTGCGGTATTGGCCGAGATCGAAATCGCGCTCGATTGTCACGAGTTGCTTAAAGTCAGAATACGAGCCGAACGGGAAGACCGCAAAACGATCGGCGATGAAATTATCGCCGCGACGGGGGCCGAACTGATTCAAATGATCGGACAAATTGCTGTTTTATTTAGACCAAATCCTGAAAAGAGGATTAAAAAAGAAGCGCCCGCTAAGAAACCTAAGCCGAAAAAGGCTTTTAATCGCCACCGATAAGAAGCAAGGTTCAAGGCGGACGCAGATAATCCCTGCGCCTTGAACCCTGCCCCGCATTCAAATATATTCGACCGACAGTATTTCATATTCGACATTGCCGCTCGGCGCCTTGACCGTGACGACATCGCCGGTTTCCTTTCCGATCAGGGCGCGCGCAATCGGCGAACCGATCGAGATACGGCCTTCCTTGATATTGGCTTCGTCTTCGCCGACGATTTGATAAGCCACAGCCTTGCCGGAATCCATATCTTCGATTTCGACGGTCGCGCCGAACACGACCTTACCGTTCGGATCGAGTTTGGTCACGTCGATGATCTGCGCATTCGACAATTTCGCCTCGATTTCCTTGATCCGGCCTTCCGCAAAGCTTTGTTGTTCGCGCGCCGCGTGGTATTCGGCGTTTTCCTTCAAATCACCGTGCTCGCGCGCAGTCGCAATCGCCTGAATGATGCGGGGACGAGTCACCGTTTTAAGTTCTTCCAGTTCTGCGCGCAGCTTTTCCGCGCCTTTCACGGTTAGGGGTACTTTCGTAGTCATTTATACAACTCCAATTTTTTATTTACATTCCATTTGGGAAATTCAATGCGCTTTGAATGCCATGTTTCCACGTAATAGACAACGCGGGCTACAGTTTTGCATGGGTTACGATTCGGCAGCGATTTTATGCAGATCCTGCAAGCAATTCACATCGCCTGCCTCCAGTTCGCCGAGCGCATAGCAAGCCGCTTTGGCGCCGGCCATCGTCGTATAATAATTGACCCGGTGCTGCAATGCTTCGCGGCGCATCGTGAACGAATCGGCGATCGCCTTCTTGCCTTCGGTCGTATTGATGACCATCTGGATCTGGCCGTTCTTGATCATGTCGACCGTGTTCGGCCGGCCCTGATTCACTTTAAACACCACCTCGCAAGGAATGCCCGCCTCCTGCAACACCTTAGCGGTGCCTCCGGTCGCGACGATCTGATATTTCTTTTCGGTCAGCATACGGGCGACTTCAGGCAGCTTCGCCTTGTCCACGTCGCGAATACTGATTAATACCTTGCCGCTGTGATTCAGCTTGATCCCGGTCGCGCGTTGAGCTTTTGCAAACGCCTCGCCGAAGGTCTTGCCGACCCCCATCACCTCGCCGGTCGACTTCATTTCCGGGCCCAACAAAGGATCGACGCCAGGGAATTTCACGAACGGAAATACCGCTTCCTTGACTGAATAATAATCCGGAATGCGCTCTTCGGTAACGCCTTGCTCTGCCAATGATTTTCCAACCATACAGCGTGCGGCGATTTTGGCAAGCGGATAACCGGTCGCCTTCGAGACGAACGGCGCGGTGCGCGAGGCGCGAGGATTGACTTCCAGAACATAGATATCGGTGCCCTGAATCGCGAACTGCGTATTCATCAGACCTCTGACACCTAGGGCTTCGGCCATAGCCCGCACCTGTTCGCGCAGACGATCCTGCAAATCCATCGACAATTCATAAGGAGGCAGCGAACAGGCCGAATCGCCCGAATGAATGCCGGCCTGTTCGATATGCTCCATCAGGCCGCCGATCAACACATTCTCGCCGTCATAGATCGCATCGACATCCATTTCGACAGCATCGTCAAGGAAACGATCCAGCAACACCGGCGAATCGTTCGACACGCTGACCGCCTCTTTCATGTAGCGCTGCAGACCTTCTTCGTTGAACACGATCTCCATCGCGCGTCCGCCCAAGACATAGGAAGGCCGTACTACCAGCGGATAGCCCAAATCCTTCGCCGCATTCAATGCCTGCTCGACCGAACGTGCGGTCGCATTGGGCGGCTGCTTCAGATCCAGGCGTTCGAGCAGTTTCTGGAACCGCTCGCGGTCTTCGGCCAAATCGATCGAATCGGGCGAAGTGCCGATGATCGGCACGCCGGCCGCTTCCAAATCGCGCGCCAGTTTCAGCGGCGTCTGTCCGCCGTATTGCACGATCACGCCCTTCGGCTTCTCGATATGCACGATTTCGAGCACGTCTTCGAGCGTCAGCGACTCGAAGTACAATCGGTCCGAGGTGTCGAAGTCGGTCGAAACGGTTTCCGGGTTGCAGTTGACCATAATTGTTTCATAACCGTCTTCGCGCAAGGCCAGCGCCGCATGCACGCAGCAATAGTCGAACTCGATGCCCTGCCCGATCCGGTTCGGGCCGCCGCCGAGAATGATGATCTTTTCCCGATCCGTAACGCGCGCCTCGCATTCTTCCTCATAGGTCGAATACAAATAAGCGGTATCGGACGAAAATTCAGCCGCGCACGAGTCGATGCGCTTGAAAACCGGGCGGACGCCCAGCTTGTGGCGAACGTTGCGCACTTCCGACTCGGTCGCTCCCAGCAGTTTGGCCAGGCGTTGATCCGAAAATCCTTTACGTTTCAATCGGAACAGCTCGCCTTCCTTCAACGTCGCTAGGGTCTTGGTCGCCAGCGATTTTTCGGTCACGACCAGATCTTCGACCTGCGCCAAAAACCAGGGGTCGATCTTGGAGGCCTCATGCACGTCTTCCAGCGACATGCCGTTCCGGAACGCATCGGCGACATAGCGGAGGCGATGAGGCCCCGGATGGCGCAGTTCGCGCTGCATGTTTTCGTGCGCATCGACTTCCTGCATATCGATGATTTCATCGAGTCCGCTGATGCCGATTTCGAGGCCGCGCAAAGCTTTTTGCAGCGATTCCTGGAAGGTGCGGCCGATCGCCATCACCTCGCCGACCGATTTCATCTGCGTGGTCAGACGGTCGTCGGCCTGCGGAAATTTTTCGAAGGTGAAGCGCGGCACCTTGGTGACCACATAGTCAATCGTCGGTTCGAACGAGGCCGGGGTCTTGCCGCCGGTGATTTCGTTTTGCAACTCATCGAGCGTATAGCCGACTGCGAGTTTCGCGGCCACCTTCGCGATCGGGAAGCCGGTCGCTTTCGAGGCCAGCGCGGACGAACGCGATACGCGCGGATTCATTTCGATTACGACCATGCGGCCGTCTTGCGGATTGATTGCAACTTGCACGTTCGAACCGCCGGTATCGACGCCGATTTCACGCAATACCGCCACCGCCACATTGCGCAGAATCTGATACTCCTTGTCGGTCAGGGTTTGCGCAGGGGCGACGGTAATCGAATCGCCGGTATGCACGCCCATCGGGTCGAAATTCTCGATTGAACAGACGATGATGCAGTTATCCTTCGAATCGCGCACGACCTCCATCTCGAACTCTTTCCAGCCGAGCACCGACTCCTCGATCAACAGCTCATTGGTCGGCGACAAATCCAGCCCGCGCTCGCAGATTTCAATG
Organism: Methylomicrobium sp.; assembly: GCA_051061095.1. Classification (GTDB taxonomy): domain Bacteria; phylum Pseudomonadota; class Gammaproteobacteria; order Methylococcales; family Methylomonadaceae; genus Methylomicrobium. The sequence goes on from JBPFEE010000016.1 coordinate 78,349, forward strand.
AATTCCTCGCGGTTGTAGGCGATGCCGCCGCCGCTGCCGCCCATCGTGAACGACGGCCGGATGATCGTCGGGTAGCCGACTTCCTGTTGCGCGGCCAGCGCTTCTTCGAGCGAATGCGCGGTCTTCGACTTGGCAACCTCGAAACCGATTTTGCGCATCGCCTGATTGAACAGTTCGCGGTCCTCGGCCTTGTTGATCGCTTCCTTGCTCGCGCCGATCATTTCGACGCCGTATTTTTCGAGCACGCCGTTCGCATCCAGAGCGAGCGCGCAATTCAATGCGGTCTGCCCCCCCATCGTCGGCAAAATCGCATCCGGACGTTCCTTTTCGATGATTTTCTCGACCGTTTGCCAGTCGATCGGCTCGATGTAGATCGCATCGGCCATATCGGGATCGGTCATGATCGTGGCCGGATTCGAATTGACCAGGATCACCCGGTAGCCTTCCTCGCGCAGCGCTTTGCAGGCCTGCGTGCCGGAATAATCGAACTCGCAGGCCTGGCCGATCACGATTGGGCCTGCGCCGAGTAATAAAATCGATTTAATGTCGGTTCTTTTTGGCATGGTATTAATTTAGGTACTGGGAACAGGCGCAGGGTTAAGAGATCAGACTCATTTAACCTTGCGTCCTGAACCGCAAAATCATTTATTCATTAATTCGATGAAAGCGTCAAATAATGACTCGACATCATGCGGACCTGGACTTGCCTCGGGATGGCCCTGGAAGCTGAACGCGGGACAATCGGTCCGCGCAATGCCTTGCAGACTGCCGTCGAACAGTGAATAAAAGGTCGGAGTCACATTCGCAGGCAGACTGTCCTTATCTACCGCGAAACCATGATTCTGGCTGCTGATCATCACCCGGCCGGTGGCCGTTTCCTGTACCGGATGATTAGCGCCGTGATGGCCGAACTTCATTTTTTCGGTTTTCGCGCCGCTGGCCAAGGCCAACAATTGATGCCCGAGACATATGCCGAACACCGGCATTTTGGTAGCGAGAATTTTTTGGATTGCTTCGATCGCGTAGGTGCAAGGCTCCGGATCGCCGGGGCCGTTGGAGAGAAACACGCCGTCCGGATTCATCGCCAGCACGGTTTCGGCCGGCGTCTCGGCCGGTACGACCGTGACATGGCAACCGCGATTCGCGAGCAGGCGCAGGATGTTGCGCTTCATGCCGAAGTCATAAGCCACCACATGCTTGGTCAGATTTTCAGCCTTTGTGTGCCCCTTGCCGAGCTGCCAAGTGTTTTCGGTCCATTCGTAAGCCTCGGTCGCCGACACCACCTTTGCCAAATCCATCCCTTTCAAACCTGGAAAACCGCCGATCGCGGCTTTTGCGGTTTCGACATCGATCGATTCGCCGGCGACGATCGCGCCGCGCTGCGCGCCCTTGTCGCGAAGCAGACGTGTCAGTTTGCGCGTGTCGATATCGGCAATCGCGACGACCTGATTGGCTTCGAGATATTGCTGCAGCGTCTGTTCGGAACGAAAGTTGCTTGCTAAAACCGGCAAATCCCGAATCACCAGACCGCTCGCGAATACCCGCGCAGACTCGTTGTCTTCGCTGTTGCAGCCGGTATTGCCGATATGCGGATAAGTCAATGTCACGATTTGTTTGGCGTAAGACGGATCGCTCAGGATTTCCTGATAGCCGGTCATCGCGGTATTGAATACGACTTCACCTACCGAGCAACCGTCGACGCCGATCGACACTCCCTGAAACACTGTACCATCTTCCAAAACCAATAAAGCCGGTCTAGTCAAACACGTCACCTCTAAATGCGCAAAACGGGATGAATCCGTACGAACGCATCCCGTTTTAAAATTGAAATCGTGTAATTTTACGAAATTATGAGGTTTTGGTCATTAACAATTTTGACCATTAGCGAATTTTTGACGAAGATGCCGCGCTTTTACATTTGTGCGCATCCGCTTTGCTGGTTTGACTTTTAAGACGGCATCCAACAGACTACAATCCTGAACATATGATACTGAAACCGGCCTACCAAGGCCTTCTTATTAAGGATAGATAATGAAAGTGCTACCTCGCTCAATCAAAATCTGGTTTTTAGTTCCACTGTTAACTTCGAGCATCATTTTCGCTGAAGACAAATCATCACGCTTGCGACCGCCGGGCAGGATCGGGTGTTCCAGAGATCATCTCACCAGTTACACAGGCAAGGTTGCCGAGTATCGGCGTAAGATGGGACAAACCACTCTGCGCATTGCCACTGACTGGGGAACGCTTGAAGCACTCCGCATGATCCACCCCGGATCAGAGGACCCTAGCGTCTGGTTCCTGATCGAAGGGATAACTTTCGCACCGTCAGACTGGAAACGCGTGGAGTCATCTCCCGGTCAATTGCGGACAGGAATTCGTGCCACCGCCTGGGTCTGTGACGATGGCAGCAATCCTGTCATCGACTGGCTACCGCCAAGAGAGTGAAAATTTTAAAGTCCAGCACGGTAAGCGGCCCAGGCATCGGCCATACGTTCGTCTTGGTCGGAAGTGAAATTATCCATGCAAGCATCATCGGTATAGTCCATAAAGTTATTAATGGGATCCTGGCCGGGATATTTTTTTCCTGTACAAGTGTCTCGCCCTTTAGGACATCCATAAGACGGAGAGCGCTCTGCCGGAGTATCCGAAGCAAAATCGCCATTTTTAGAGCATCCTCCCTGAAAAGTATGGTACAAGCCTAACCAATGCCCAATCTCATGCGTAGCGGTATCGCCCCGATTGTAAGGAGCGGCGCTGCCGCCTGGCAAGGTTGAAAAAAGCACAACAACACCGTCGTTCTTTGGGTTTGAGTCGTATGACGACGGGAGTGTCGCCCATCCCAACAAGCCCCCGCCGATATTCGCACTATATAAGTTTAAGGCATCAGACCCGCCTTGTCGTAGCGCAACTTTGGCTTGCTTTTCGGCGGTCGTGCCGGACGTCATGGCATACCAGTTACTGTTTGCCGTTCTATCCACTTTAACGAGAGCAAAGCTGAATCCCGTGTTTGCATAAGCGGCGTTGAGCACAGATATCTGGTTATTAATGGCTTTATCTGTCACATCTCCCGCTCCGGAAAGGGAGGTAATGACATGAAAGTAAACAGGTATTACAATCCCTGACCCTGCGCTGGCGGCAAAATTGAGCACAGGTCGATCCGCCCGACGGCGGCGCATGTCCTTATCGATTTTACGCCTGGCAATCGCATCGGGATTGACAGTTCCGCAACGGTAACCGTTTTCGACAAAAGATCTTTGGCTCGTCCATTCATACTCGCCAATCCTAAATGGCCTCGCATTATCAGCTTGGCTTATGCCGGGCATTAAAAACGCCCCTATTGCCACAGCCACCCTGACAATACATGAAAAAGCGTAAATTTGTCCTTTAGAAGGAACTTCAATTGTTTTCGTAGACATTTACCCCTCCTTAACGATCCTTGGCATGTCGGTCAATGATATTCAGATTATGGAAAACACCTCTTTGATATAGATTAAGGTTTCTGCAATTTTCCTTTTGGAGCGACTAGTTTTTCTATCAGAAAATAACTTATATGTCAAGAAAACAAGGCCTCGGAGTTGAGTTCTAATCCGGTCAAGGATGAAAAAACCTAAGCCGAAAAACAAATTGATGGAGTTTTGGCATTAACATTTTGGGCATAATCGAATTTTTGGTCTGCCTACATGGATTGACATTTTTAATCTAAAAGTGGGTAGACACCACCTTTTTGTGCCCGACAAATTGCTTCAATCCCTGGAAGATGAAGCAGTCATGATACTGAGAGCATAAAACCGGAAAAAATGGTGGGCAGAACAGTGCTGCCTACCCTAGCCGCTTGAAAGTTTAGTAAAAATAAGCGCCCAATAAATTTGTATTTGTATAAACATAATTTTACACAACCTATTGACATCTAATGAATAATTTGCTATTTAGATTATGTTTCCCGCATAGTTGTTCAATTTAATAAACATGGGTAACTGTTTTTAAAAGTGTTTGATGCAAAGTTTACTTCTAATGCCATTTAGTTAAGGAAGCTCTGAATAAGTACTATCTCTCTCCGGAAGAGGATTAGGGTGTAGTGAGGGGATTACTCATTGATTTAGCCACCCTGGTCATCTTTCCAAGGGAGAGGGAGATTATTCGATTTATTCAGAGCTTACTTAAGAAAAACCGCCTCATTCCGGCAGGAATGCCGGAATCCAGGTACCATGGAAAGCAAACGTAGTACACACCCATGTAATCAGGTCCCGGCAATCCCTGCCGGGATGACAACTTATCTTAGCGGCATTGGGTCATGCACTGATTGATAATTTCAGTTTTAAAATCGGTTAAACGTTTTTTCTTTGTAGCAATTTATATGGCGACTTTTTCATCTGCGAACCCGTTATTAAATGAGCAAACGATTTAAGCTATTTTAGGTTATTCACCTTTGATAAAAATGAATTAGCTATGATCAAGGCGTTTTTGTTTAACCACGCTTTTTTGGGAGAAAAATGTATGTTTAAATTACTTTTAAAATTGCTGTTTATATATGCAATTTCATTATCCTGTTACGCAGCTGGAAAGCCATCAGGGTCAGGCGGCGGAGGCTTACCAACCAGTTGTACTAATGGGTCTGTCCTTCAATACAATAGCGTTACCAGTACTTGGGGATGTGGCCCGGTTTTGACAACTACAATAACTTCCTCTTTACTTGTCCAACAGACTTTTCAATTATTCAATAACAGTGAATTATTTGGAACGATAACGGACATAGGTTTTCCTTACAAGGCAACGGTATCTTTTAGGGTTAATATTGATTCACGAGATTTTATTATAGATACAATATATAATCCGACTGATCCATCGCATCCCAAAATAGCATATAATGGTGTTGTCGGGTGGACTAATAATGATTGTTCCGGAATTCCTGCTCTGATTGCCAATCAACAGTATCTTTATCCCAATGCTATTCTCACTGTAGCCGGTTCAGTACATCCTCCTAAATTAATTTCCGATCCAGATCCTTTATTCTATTTTGCTGTATCTCCTTCAACTAGTATCAACTCAAATCAAATTCAATCTATTGAATTCAGTGAAGATGTCTCGTATACAGATCTTGATTTCACTAGTCCTACCTTTGGACAATTAATAACCCAAAGATGTTTTACTACGACAGAAGTGGCAACTAATAATTTGCTGCAACAAGTTGGGCCCTGGATTCAAGCAGTAAAATCTAATTTTCAGGTTGGGACTCTGACAGTAGAGACGTCCCCATAATCTTTCCTTAAAATAGTTTAAATTTGATCGGACAGCGTTCTTGAAAAGGACGAGGGTTACTGGCGAGATATAAGCTCCGAATTTGATCACACCGAAAAGCGGTAACTTCATGCTTGAGGAAAATGAAATGAATCATCAAACATAAAGTCGGTTTGCTGAACCTGGCCGAAGAGCGCGACAATATCTAAAGCTATAGAAGGTGGGCAGAGATTTTTCATGCCCACCCAATCGTTTCAATGACAGTAATCAGTGCCATACATTGAGCATACAAACCTCCCATCCATAAGGGATTGATCGGATTGATGCGGATGGCAAAACAGGAAATTAATGGCGGGCACGAAAAACCTGTGCCCGCCCACCTTACTATCTGGCTTGCGGGTAATGGTATTAGTTATTTGTACCAAATGCTGTCCCACTTGTGTCAGTGCCAGCGCAATTAGATGAGCTCACAGTGTATTGATATGTAACACCATTTGAACCCGTAAAAGTCATGCTATGACTTGTAACCAGTGACGAATCAGTATAAGTCCCGTAACCCGTTAAATTTACTACACTAGTGGCCGGCGCAACAGTAGTCCAGGTTATTTTGAATTTCGGACCCTTAACGGTCGCATCAAAATTCACATTGCTGATAGATGGAAAGCCTACATCGCAACTACCACTACTACCGCCACTGCCGCCTCCCGAGCCAGTACCGTCCAGAGCATCCAACGCGGCTTTGGCTTGCACTAAACCGTACCCATAAGAGTTATCCTTTCCCGCTGAACCCAAATCCAAAGCGGTAGATGTCAACGCATTGCGAATGTCCACATTCGTCAATGAGGGATTAACGCTCCACAGCAATGCTGCAACCCCTGAAACATGGGGAGTAGCCATCGATGTACCATCCCAAGCTTCATAGCCGCTCTCGCCAGGAGTAAAAGAACTCACTACGGTAGCCTCCGTTGCAGCTGTACTAGCTTGTACATCCTCTAAAAGCGCTGTTCCATCTTGCTGGCTGAGGGCAATCGCCGGAATAGTCGAACTGTTGCCGTCACCCAATGTGCCGGCAAAGCCGCCGGATACATTGTTGTAGATAACCGCAGCAAGGCCGCCGCCATTTTCCACATTTGTTACTTTGTCATAAAACGAGATGTTACCCCGCTCACAAAGCACAACGTGCCCCGTCCATGAGCCGATGGAGTCGCATAAGCCGCCATCTATCATAGGACCGGTGACTGTACCGGCGGCTGCGTTTTCAATCGACCCGCCCGAATAAGTTGTACCGCCAGCCGTGACTGTATTAACGCTCAACCATGGCACTGTACTTAAAACTCCTACCCCTGGCGCGGCCAATTCTACTGCACTGTTTTTTTGGGAAAAATCGGCAACAGCATTATTTTGATCTACTGCGGCGACGGAAATTACAGAAGGATAGGATGCAGGATAACTGAGCTTGGTGGTGCCATCGTTACCGGCCGCAGCGACAGATAAAATACCTGCATTAGAGAGACTGCCAAAAGCGCTTTGTTCAACTCGGCTTTTTAAGCCTCCGCCCAAACTCATATTAATCACTTTAGCCCCGGCGGTTTGGCATTTTTGTGCCGCATCGACCAGAGTCGAACTGTAAGCCCAGCCGCAATCATTCCCAAATACTCTGACCATGTGTATGCCAACACTTGGCGCAACTCCAACGACGCCTAGAGCATTATTTTGAGCTGCTATCGTACCCGTCACATGGGTGCCATGGCCACAGCCGTCGACATTCCATGGAAGACTAACGTCGCCGCTGCCGCTAATGTTCGAGGACATAAGGTCTTCATGATCCGGATTAACCCCTGAATCGATGACGCACACTTTTATACCTGCTCCAGTTGGATTTGTAGCATCACTCCAAACTAGGGGAGCTTGAACCTTATCGATGCCATAGGGCACCGTCTGCGCAGAAGGGTAACGCTTGACATCCTCTTCTATGTATTCGATATTGGGATTTTTCTGCAAACCATTCAGGGCGGCTTCCGGAACGGATACGGCAAAAGCTTCCAAATCGTCGAAACGGTAATGAATTTGAGCGCCTGCGCTGAGCAATGCGCTTTTTGCCTTCCCGGCGCTTCCGGGCTTGAATTTAACCCAGACGCGGGCATCTCCGGCACTGACGGATTCCGCAGCTAAAAACGCTGCTGCACAGACGCCGATAAGCACAATCTTTTGAAAACTTTTCATCTCCCCCCCTATCTCTGTTCACATAACATGATTGCTTAAATTCTTAAACTGTGGCCGCCCGAAAACCTGAATCCTGGGCTGACTCCGCATTTACAGAGGCTAGTCGGTAAGAAATGCAAAAGAGATATCTTTGCTTTTTCTTGGCAAAGAATGATGGGAAGATTTCGCTTTTCCCTTCTTAGCTTACTCGACAAACCAACCCTCAAACCGCTCAATCCTCAATTGCACTTCAATGAAAATCGGCCATTGCAGCGAGAACAGCTATGATGAGGGAACCTCAGGGTCAACAGCATATACCACAGTTTAAAAAAGTAAACTGTACTTTGGTACTAAAATTAGATGGGTAGATGAAAATCGAGCTTTAATCCTACATAAGTCGTTCATTTTTGAAATCAGGAATGCTGGCTTTTTTCGCCAAAGCTGCAGTAACCGCGTCCGATTTTGACAGCGAAGAATTAGTTGACGGCGATTTCGGCTGTCAGCTTTCATCTTGTGCCTGCTCCGGCGCACGACTTTCCTTCGCTACGCCGCATCCTGAATTACATATGAAGTAAAGTTATTTCTGTTGACCTTGTCTATTGACCTTGCTTCCGCTCCAGCTTCATCAAACGCCTAGACTATACCGCTATACGGCGAAAATCGTACTCCGCTCCATTATCACGTCATTTCCTGTACTCCGCCTCAGGAAGAACAAATTATTCTTTAGGCGACAGATGGATCAAAAATGGTATTTTTTATTACCTAAATGAGGGCGGCCAAAGCCGCCCCTCTCTTCATGTCCAAATAATATAGATTTTCGAGCTTACAATACCCCAACTCTAGCTAATTTTCCCATGACACTGCTTATATTTCTTCCCCGACCCGCAAGGGCAAGGATCATTTCGCCCAACCTTATCGCCGTAACGCACGAACGGCTGCGCGGCCGCCGGCTCGGCTTCTTCGGACTCCTGCTCCGAACCGTCCAGTGACGGCGCCTCGGCATGCTCGAAATGCATTTCCTTCGGCGCCTGCGCCTGACGTTGCTCGTCGATCGCCTGCACGTCCTCTTCCTGCCTCACCTGCACCTTGCAGAGAATCGTGATCACTTCGTATTTGATGTGATCGAGCAGATGCGTAAACATTTCGAACGCTTCGCGCTTGTATTCCTGTTTCGGATCTTTTTGCGCGTAACCCCGGAAATGGATACCCTGGCGCAGATAGTCCATCGCCGCCAGATGTTCCTTCCAGCTGTTGTCGAGCACCTGCAGCATCACCGATTTTTCGAAATGCCGCATCACCGCAGAGGTAATTTTCCTTTCCTTATCCTTGTGCGCTTGCTCCATCGCATCGACGATGCGCGCACGCAAAGACTCTTCCTGCAGTTTGTGATCCTCATCGAGCATTTTCTGAATCTGAACCTCGACATGGAACTCCTGCTGAAGATGTTCTTCGAGCCCCTTGATATCCCATTGTTCTTCCATCGAACGCGGCGGAATGTATTGTGTGATCACATTGTTGATCACATCTTTTCGAATCGCGGTGATAATGTCGGAAATGTCCTCGGCAGCCATCAGTTCGTTACGCTGCGAGTAAACGACTTTGCGCTGATCGTTCGCGACATCGTCATACGCCAGAATTTCCTTACGGATATCGAAGTTGCGCGCTTCGACCTTGCGCTGTGCGTTTTCGATGGCGCGCGTCACCCATGGATGCTCGATCGCTTCGCCGTGACCCATGCCGAGCTTCGCCATCAGGCCGGCAACGCGATCGGAGGCAAATATACGCATCAGATCGTCTTCGAGCGCCAGGTAGAAGCGGGTGGAACCGGGATCGCCCTGACGTCCGGAACGGCCTCTGAGCTGATTGTCGATACGCCGCGATTCGTGACGCTCCGAGCCGATCACATGCAGACCGCCGCTCGCGATCACCTGATTATGGCGGTCGAGCCAGGCGCCGCGCACATGCTCTTTTTCGGCTTCGGTTGCTTCAGGTCCTAACGCTTTCAGTTCGGCGTCCAGATTGCCGCCGAGCACAATGTCGGTACCGCGGCCTGCCATATTGGTCGCGATCGTGACCGCGCCGGGCTTGCCGGCCTGTTCGACGATATGCGCCTCGCGCTCATGCTGTTTCGCATTCAGCACTTCATGCGGAATACCCTGTTTTTTTAATAATGAAGAAAGCAGCTCGGAGTTTTCGATCGATGTAGTGCCGACCAATACCGGCTGTTGGCGCTCGACGCAGTGTTTGATGTCTTCGGCAACGGCCTGATATTTCTCCTCGGCGGTCAAATAAACCAGATCACCCAAATCCTTGCGGATCATCGGCCGATGCGTCGGAATCACAACCACTTCGAGCCCGTAAATCTTATTCAGCTCGAACGCTTCGGTGTCGGCCGTGCCGGTCATGCCGGACAGCTTGTGGTAGAGACGGAAATAGTTTTGGAAAGTGATAGACGCCAGCGTCTGGTTTTCACTTTGAATCGTCACATGCTCCTTCGCCTCGATCGCCTGATGCAGACCTTCGGACCAGCGACGGCCAGGCATGATGCGGCCGGTGAACTCATCGACGATAATTACCTGGTTGTTCTGCACGATGTAATGCACATCCTTTTTGAACAGCGCATGGGCGCGTAGCGAAGCGCTCAGATAATGCATCAGCCGGATGTTCGAGGCGTCGTAAAGACTGCTGTCCTCGATCATCAGGCCATGCTCGACCATCAGGCGCTCGACGCGCTCATGACCTTCCTCGGTCAAATGCACCTGGCGGGTTTTCTCATCGACCGAATAATCGCCCGGCTGGCCTTCTTTTTCCTGTTTGGTCAGATAAGGAATTATCGCATTGGCCTTGATATAGATTTCGGAGCTTTCTTCGGAAGGGCCGGAAATGATCAACGGAGTGCGTGCCTCGTCGATCAGAATCGAATCGACTTCGTCGACGATCGCAAAATGCAGTTCGCGCTGGACTTTTTCTTCGAGGCTGAACGCCATATTGTCGCGCAGATAATCGAAGCCGAATTCGTTGTTGGTGCCGTAAGTAATGTCGCAGGCATACGAATGACGACGAGCGTCATAATCCATCTGGCTGACGATTACGCCGGTGGTCATACCTAAAAAACCGTACACACGCCCCATCCATTCGGCATCGCGGCGAGCGAGGTAATCGTTCACGGTGACTACATGAACGCCGCGTTCCGGCAGCGCATTCAGATAAGCCGCCAATGTCGCCATCAGCGTCTTACCTTCACCGGTCTTCATTTCGGCGATTTTGCCCTCATGCAGAATCATGCCGCCGATCAACTGTACGTCATAATGGCGCATGCCGAAGACCCGCGATGACGCTTCCCGGACCGTTGCAAAGGCTTCCGGAATCAGGTTATCGAGCTTTTCACCTTGCGCAAGCCGGTCGCGAAACTCCTGCGTTTTCGCCTTTAAGGCTTCATCGGACAGCTTCTCAAACTCAGAAGATAAGCCGTTGATCTTCTTGACCAATTTCCTTTTCTTTTTAATCAGCCTGTCGTTTCGGCTCCCTACAACAAATTTGACCAGCTTACCCAGCATGTTTATTCCGAAATTTAGTAATTGTGAATCAAAAACGCCGATTATAACTGTTTTGCCGCTTTTGTTGTAGCAATATGGGGATAACGAATCGCGCCAACGCAGGCAACCGGCTTGAATCAAAAACAACTGCCGTAATCCAGCAGCAGTTCCTCGCAGTTAAAAAGGAGACGCGGATAGTCGATGCGGATGTACAACTTCAACGCGTATTCCATGAATACGCCGAGCGTAATCAACCGCGCGCCGGCACTGTACAGACGAAACTCGGTATGCGCCGAACAGCGCCAGATCGACACCGTCCACCAAATGATCGGCAACAACAACATAAAATGCATATCATCCCAGCTCGACACCGTCCATTGCCCCGATTTGGCAAGCCAATCCACGCCAAACAATGCGGCATTCAACAACAGAAAGAACGGCCAGAACACGGCGGCCAGATCCTGCTTTCCCTCCCAGCACGAGAACAGATAGTTTTCGAAAGTCAGTTGCCGAAAACCGCCGTTCGGGGCCGGAGCAGAAATCCACATGACCACCCAGAGGCCGGTCATGATGAACAAAGCCTCTGCCGGGCTCATCAAATTGATGTGATTGAACAGGATGGACAGTGAATAAATAAACATAACGACCGTAAGCAATGCCATAAGCGATCCGGCGCATCATCCCAAATCAATACTACCCCGAACCGGTACCGTATGTAATAATACTCTATTTGATTGACCGGCACTTCGTTAACCCATCACATCGTAAGGTATAGGCAATGGAAGAAAACAAAAAGAAAGCGCTCGGCGCGGCATTGATGCAGATCGAAAAGCAGTTCGGAAAGGGCTCGGTGATGCGGATGGGCGATGTGGCGGCGGCCCGAGACATCGAGGTCGTTTCGACCGGCTCGTTGGGGCTGGACATTGCCTTGGGTTGCGGCGGATTGCCGCGCGGACGCATCGTCGAAATCTACGGGCCGGAATCCTCCGGTAAAACCACGCTGACCTTGCAGGTGATCGCGGAAGTGCAGAAACTGGGCGGCACGGCGGCTTTCGTCGATGCCGAACATGCGCTGGACCCCAGCTATGCCGAAAAAATCGGCGTAAATGTCGACGATCTGCTGGTTTCGCAGCCCGATACCGGCGAACAGGCGCTCGAAATCGCCGACATGCTGGTGCGCTCCGGTGCGGTCGATATCGTGGTGATCGATTCGGTCGCCGCACTGACCCCGAAGGCCGAGATCGAGGGCGACATGGGCGATTCGCACATGGGCCTGCAGGCGCGATTGATGTCGCAGGCGCTGCGCAAACTGACCGCGAATATCAAGCGCTCGAATACGCTGGTGATTTTCATCAACCAGATCCGGATGAAGATCGGCGTGATGTTCGGCAATCCGGAAACCACGACCGGCGGCAATGCGCTGAAGTTTTATGCCTCGGTGCGTCTGGATATTCGCCGGATCGGAGCGGTCAAAAAAGGCGAAGAAGTGATCGGCAACGAGACGCGCGTGAAGGTGGTCAAAAACAAGGTCGCCCCGCCGTTCAAACAGGCTGAATTTGAAATTTTATATGGCGAAGGCATTTCTTTCTACGGCGAGTTAGTCGATCTCGGCGTCAATTTCGGTTTCATCCAGAAATCCGGCTCCTGGTACAGTTACGGCGACGAAAAAATCGGCCAAGGCAAGGATAACGCGAAGCTGTATCTGAAAGAGCATCCGGATAAAGCCCAGGAAATCGAGGCAAAAATACGCTCGGAGGCGTTCGGCAAGGCGCTGCCGGTTTCGAACAAGCCCGATCTCGATGAAGACTAAACCCCCGGATTGAATTGGTGTGGATCAGGCGGACGCCAACATCAGGGCCGAATGCTTGCGACTGTTGACCGGACGCGAGCACAGCAGGAAAGAACTGCTACAAAAGCTCGCCGTTAAAGGCTTTGCCAAAGAAAGAATCGACCCAATCCTCGACGAATTAGCCGAAGAAAGCTGGCAAAGCGATGCGCGCTACGCGGAAAGCTATGCCCGCTCCCGGATTCTGAAAGGTTACGGCCCTGCTTTTATCGCTTATGAACTGCGTCAAAACGGCATTGACCCCGGCAATATTCCTTCGTTTGATCTCGAAGCGCTCGCCGAGTCTGTTGCCGGCGGCTGGCAGGCGCTTTTGCGGCAGGTTTACGGCAAGAAATATGGGGACAGCCTGATTCCGAATCGAAATGAGTGGGCGAAACGTAACCGGTTTTTACAACAACGCGGTTTTACGAGTGCAATGATTTTGGATTTTTTCGCTTTCCTAAGGCGCACCGAAACGGGTAATGGTTCATTCCCTAATGAGTGAAATTGAGCCGAAAGCTCCGGCATTTTGTAGGGTACGCTGTGCGTACCTTTAGCAGAACTCGATTTGACCGAGCGGAAAACGGTGCGCACAGCGTACCCTACGATTTTCGAAATTGCTCGCTCTCCCGCGCGGCGCGTGGAAACGAAAAAAATCCCTCAACTGGAAATTAACTACTTTAGTCTTTTAACCGCATAACCTATGAAAAAGATGACCAGCGCAGAATTGCGCTCCGCCTTTCTGGAATTTTTTCGCCAGCGGGGGCACACGATCGAGCCGTCCAGTTCGCTGATTCCCGGCAACGACCCTACCCTGCTTTTCACGAACGCCGGCATGGTGCAGTACAAGGACGTATTTCTAGGCCGTGAGCACCGCGACTTTACCCGCGCCGCGACCAGCCAGCGCTGCGTGCGCGCCGGCGGCAAGCATAACGATCTGGAGAACGTCGGCTATACCGCAAGGCATCACACCTTTTTCGAGATGCTGGGCAACTTCAGTTTCGGCGACTATTTCAAGAAAGAGGCAATTCATCTGGCGTGGGATTTCTTGACCAAGGAAATGGAGATTCCGCCGCAAAAGTTATGGGTGACCGTCTTCGAGGAAGACGCCGAAGCCGAAAGCATCTGGCTGAACGATGTCGGCGTCGATCCCAAGCGTTTTTCCCGAATCGGCGCGAAAGACAATTTCTGGTCGATGGGCGATACCGGTCCCTGCGGCCCGTGCAGCGAAATCTTCTACGATCACGGCGAGTCGATCCCTGGCGGCCCTCCCGGCTCTCCCGATGAGGAAGGCGACCGCTATATCGAAATCTGGAACCTGGTGTTCATGCAGTACGACCGCGCCGCCGACGGCACCTTGACACCACTGCCGAAGCCATCGGTCGATACCGGCATGGGCCTGGAGCGTATCGCGGCGGTCTCGCAAGGCGTGCACAGCAACTACGAAATCGACCTGTTCCAGAAACTGCTGAAGGCGGCCGCCGCCCTGGCCGACGCCGACGATTTGAACCAGAGCTCGCTCCGGGTCATCGCCGACCATATCCGCTCCTGCGCGTTTCTGGTCGCGGACGGCGTGTTGCCCTCGAACGAAGGCCGCGGCTATGTGCTGCGCCGGATAATCCGCCGTGCGATCCGCCACGGTTACCGTCTCGGCATTCACGACATTTTCTTCTACAAGCTGGTCGCACCGCTGGCCGAGGAAATGGGTGCGGCCTACCCCGAACTGAAGAATGCCCAGACGCAGGTCGAACGTATCCTGAAAAAAGAGGAAGAACGCTTCGCCGAAACCCTGGGACAGGGCATGAAAATCCTCGAAGCCTGCGTCGCCAGGCTCGAAGGCCATGTGATTCCCGGCGATACCGTATTCCAGCTCTACGATACCTACGGCTTTCCGGTCGACCTGACCGCCGACTTCGCGCGCGAACACGGCCTGTCCGTCGATCATGCCGGTTTTGAAACCGCCATGGCCGCGCAACGCGACCGCGCGCGTTCGGCCAGCCATTTCGGCGCCGATTACGACCAGGACATCAAGCTCGATATCGAAACCGAATTCACCGGCTATAAACATCTCGCCGATCAGGCAAATATCATCGCGTTATACGCACAAGGCCAGCCGATTGAAACCTTGCGGGCAGAGCAAGAAGGCGTGATCGTACTCGACAAGACGCCGTTTTACGCCGAATCGGGCGGCCAGGTCGGCGACACCGGCACGATTACTATCGGCGACGCCGCATTCGAAGTGACCGATACCCAAAAGCAGGCCGGCAATCTGTTTCTGCACAAGGGTAAAGTACTGTCCGGCGAATTTAAGGCGGGTCAGGCTTGTATCGCCAGTGTCAATGTAACGGACAGAAGAGCGACCGCATTGAATCATTCCGCGACGCATATCCTGCATGCCGCGCTGCGGCAAGTTTTGGGCGATCATGTGGCGCAAAAAGGCTCGCTGGTCAATCCCGAGCGCCTGCGCTTCGACTTCTCGCATTTCGAACCGGTCACCAGCGACGAAATCGCGGAACTGGAGCGGATCGTTAACGAACAGATTCGCCTGAATGCGCCGGTCACCGCCGACATTGTGGCGAAAGACGAAGCGGTCAAGGCGGGCGCGATGGCCTTGTTCGGCGAAAAATACGGCGCGGAAGTGCGCGTTCTGAAGATCGGCGATTTCTCGACCGAACTGTGCGGCGGCACGCATGTCGAGCGCGCTGGCGACATCGGCTGCTTCAAGATCATCGGCGAAACCGGCGTCGCTGCCGGAGTGCGCCGCATCGAGGCGGTCACGGGGCAAGGTTGTATCGAATGGATCGCCAGCCGCGACAAGGCGCTCTCATCGATTTCGGGCTTGTTGAAAAGCTCCCCCGACAAGGCGGCCGAAAAAATCGAACAATTGCTCGAAAAAACCCGCAACCTCGAAAAACAGCTTGAGCGCTTGAACGCGAAACTGGCCAGTTCGGCCGGCGACGAACTCAGTTCAGGCGCGGTCGACGTGAACGGCATCAAGGTATTGGCAGTGAAACTGGACGGCGTCGATCCGAAGTCGTTGCGCGATCTGGTCGATCAGTTAAAAAACAAACTCGGCAGTTCCGCTGTTGTGCTGGCTACCGTCGACGGCGACAAAGTCAGCCTGATCGCGGGCGTATCGAAGGATCAGGTCGGACGCGTCAAGGCCGGCGATCTGGTCAATTTCGTCGCGACCCAGGTCGGCGGCAAAGGCGGCGGCCGCCCCGATATGGCGCAGGCCGGCGGCAACGACCCGTCCGGACTGGCCAAGGCCTTGGCGGGCGTTCCGGCATGGATACAAGAACAAACTGCCGGTTAATGTTGGGTTACGCTATCGCTAACCCAACCTACACATCGTAATCAACATAACGTTTAACAGGTTGAAAATGGCACTGTATGTGTTTAAATTCGGCGGCACTTCGGTCGGTTCGGTCGAACGGATCAAGGCGGTTGCCGAGAAGGTAAAAAAAGCGCACGACCAGGGCAACCAGATTGTCGTCGTCGTATCAGCGATGAGCGGCGAGACCAATCGCCTGATCGGGCTGGCGAAAGACATTCAACAGCAGCCGAATGCGCGCGAACTGGATATGCTGGTTTCGACAGGCGAACAAGTCACCGTCGCCTTGCTCGCGATGGCGCTGGAAGAAATCGGCTGTCCGGCTTTCTCTTTCACCGGCGGCCAGGTCAAGATTCTGACCGACAGCAGCCATACCAAGGCCCGCATTCGCAACATCGACGACTCCCGCATGCGGACTCACCTGAATCAGGGCAAAGTAGTCGTGGTGGCCGGATTTCAAGGCGTCGATGAGAATGACAACATCACCACCCTGGGCCGCGGCGGCTCCGACACGACCGCGGTCGCCCTGGCGGCCGCGTTAAAAGCCGATGAATGCCTGATCTACACCGACGTGGATGGCGTTTACACCACCGATCCCCGCATCGAACCGAAAGCCCGCCGCCTCGACCGGATAACCTTCGAAGAAATGCTCGAAATGGCCAGTCTCGGTTCGAAAGTCTTGCAGATTCGTTCAGTCGAATTCGCCGGCAAATACAACGTGGCATTACGCGTACTATCATCATTTACAGAAGGTAACGGCACGCTGATTACCTATGAGGACACACAAATGGAAAGCGCATTGATTTCTGGCATCGCCTTCAATCGGGACGAAGCCAAACTCACGATAACCGGCGTACCGGACAAGCCGGGCGTCGCCTCCAAAATCCTCGGCCCGATTGCTGATGAGAATATCGAAGTCGACATGATCGTGCAGAACATCGCCGAAGACGACACCACCGATTTCACCTTCACCGTGCACCGGAACGATTTTCAGCGCGCGAAAGCCTCGCTCGAAAAAACCTGCGCCGAATTGGGAGCCAGAAAAGTCACCGCCGACGACAATATCGTCAAGGTTTCGATCGTCGGCGTCGGCATGCGCTCTCACGCCGGCATCGCCAGCACGATGTTCCAGACCCTCGCCTCGGAAGGCATTAATATCAAGATGATCTCGACCTCCGAAATCAAGATTTCGGTCGTCGTCGACGAGAAATATCTGGAACTGGCTGTCAGAGCGCTGCATGCGGCGTTCAAGCTCGATCAAGCGGCGTAAATTCGCATTTCTCTATCGAGATAAGACTTTTCGGAAATTATCGAAAACCTTAGGAAGAGGCGTGGGGTAATTTTAGATGTGGAGGCCTTCAGGACCTTGAAATTTGCCTGCCCCATCCATTACCTCCGCCACACCCGGTGTGCCCCGGTGAAATAACCTTTCCTTCCATCAGGTTAAAATAATTACCGCCTAAAAAAGACCTTAGAAGCAGATTGCTCCTAAGGTCTTTTATTTTTTCAATAGCTGCTATTAATTAGATGGAGCAGCTGCGCAACTTTGATAGGTAGTTACTGCGGCTAGTAAAGTTTGATAATAGGCTTTAAATGCGCCTTGCACACAACTTGAAGTATCCGCGGTCGCTGGACGGTTAACGTAACAGCTTTCTAATGTGGTTGAAAGGTTCTGGCCTGTGACAGTGGCGGCCTGCATATAAGCATTAGTACAGGCTGAAGGAGCGGGACTGCCAGCGGCCAAAACCCAACTGCCCAAGCTTGAGATAGAGAATGCTACTACTCCAACAGCAATGGTTCGCGTCATATTTTTTGATGAAATGTTCATAGTCTTTTCCTCTTATTTATAAAGTTAAGGCGGCATGTTATTAATTCGCAACAGGTCGAACGGATACCCTATTTAAACCTTTGTGAAAATTCCCGCCGAGCTTCATCTTTTACCATCATATAAGCATCTTTCATGCTGTCACTGGCACTCATTAAGAGAACGTTCTTCTCTTTGATCAGCTTTAGTTTTTCATTTTCCGTTGAAGCGCTGGCGACGGCATCCAGTTTCTCTTTTGCAGAATCTATATCCTGTTTTGCGGAAGTCATCTTTTTGCCATAAGCGGATAGCAGTTTTTCATGAGACTTAGTTTCTTTTCCCGATGCTTTAAGCTCATCTATGCGCTTTTGCATATTTGAACTAGTTTTATTAGCATCCGCTATTAGCTGAGTTTCCCTTGCCGCAACAATCTGTTTTTCTGCGCGTGCAACACTGAGCCTGCTTTTTATCCATTCCGCCTTGATTTTGTCGGCAACGTGTTGAATATCCTGCTTCGTTGCACTCTTGCTTATCTCTGATTTGAGTGCCTCAAACATTGCAATTTCGGCATTAAGCTCGGAAACCAGTCCTTTTTTTTCCGAATCGTTCAGAGTCGTTATGTTGTTTACTCTGGTTCTGAAGGGCTCAAGCTGGTTTAGGCGGTCTTTAACTTTAGCTAAAAGATAATTTTTACCTCTACCCACCATGGTTTCCATGCTGTCATAGCTGCCCTTTTTTTCGCCGAAAGCCTTTCCGGCAGTGAAACTATCGCGTTTTGTCGGAATGTTTTTTTCAGCTGTCGCCAGACTCTTGTACTGGACTGCCTGTGTTTGTGTAAGGGATGTATCTTTTACGGAAACAGAGTAGACAAACCAGATTGCAAAAATGGCTGAGCTAAAAATAAGTGATAAATATATTTTTGCTGCGTGATTTTTCATATCAATGCCTCAAGTTCTTAAATCTAGATCATTAAGTTTGCCAAGAACTACTTGTGGCATCCTTTCGGGAAGTTGACTGCGGGATCGGCTTGAAAACCGTCCCGCAGTCTGCCACATAGCGCTAGGCTATATTGCAACATGCGCTTTGCAAGTTATCGCACCCTACCGGTAGCCGTTAAAGTGCCGGATGGGTTATTGCTGGCGTTGCTCACCATTCTCAGCGTTCCGGTGTACACCCGTGCAGCGGTCGGTGTGAAAGTCACGCTGAGGTTACAGGTCCTGCCCGAAGCAACCGCTGCTGTACAGGTGCCCAAGGCAGCCACGAACGCCGGTTCATCAGCCACACTTGCCGAGGTAATGACAAGCGGGGAAATACCCGTGTTCGTCACCTTCACGCTCTTGGTGACGCTGGTATTGATTCGCACTCCCCCACCCCAGCTCGCGTTGTTGATGGCGGCAGTCGTTCCCGCGAATGCGCCCGTGCCGGTTACTGTAACGCTGGAAGGCGCGTCAAGCCTGTTGTCGTTATGGACGAAGTTGACGCTGACCGTCTTCGGGCCGGTCGTGGTGGGCGCGAACCGCACATTGACCGTGCAAGAAGCACCAGGTGCGACGGTCGCACAGCCATTCGTTAACGAGAACTGTGCTACATCCGCATCAAGACCGGACAATGAGACTCCGGATACGATGAGGTCTTGAGTCCCGTTATTGTTGACCGTAATGGCCTGATCCCCCGAGGTAGTGCCTATGACCACGTCTCCGAAGCCCACCGACGCGGGGTTGATCGCGGCGATAGGAGCGGGTGCGAGTCCATTGCCACTCAACGTGACGCTGGAGGGCGATCCCGCCGCGTTGGACGCGATGGAGACAGTAGCCGTCTTTGCGCCGGTTGAGGTGGGTGTGAACCCCACAGTGACAAAGCAGAAACTGCTCGGAGTGACGGTCGTACAGTTGTTGCTCGTTATCGAGAACTGGCCAGCATCAGTACCGGTTAATGTCACTTCCGACACAAGGAGGTTTGTAGCCCCAGTGTTGGTGACCGTGATGGTCCTTTCCGAGGTGGTTCCGACGATTTGGCCTCCAAAGTCCGTAGGGTTGAGAGACACTGCGGCAACCGGAACAGACAATCCAGCGGTGGGGATCGGAGCGGCACGGACAGCACAGGTGTCTTTGAGGAGAGGATCAGGTTCCTCACAGAAGCTGATCTGCTCGATATTCCACAGTATGTCGGTACCATCGTCGGCGGTTACACCACCGCCACCGCCACCACCGTTGGTGTCAGTGACAGTCACGCTGCCGTCAGCATTAAGGGTGATGCTGTAGTTGACCTGCGGTTTAGAGAACAACGCCGTGTCGCAGTTGAGCGGAGTTGCGGCGCCGCAGTCAGGGGCAGGAACGGTCGGGGTCAGGATCTCCCGTACCGCCACGATATTGCCCGGATCGACGAGGCCGGCGAACACGGCTTGCTGCAGGGTCATATCGGGGGTGGTATTAGGGCCGAAGCTTCCTATAACTGCCTTGTTCTCCATCAGGTCGGTGCTGCCGATCTCAATTCCCTGGGTGAGAACGCTGAGCCGGACGTTAAGGTAGCGGTCGCCGTCGAGGATGTCATTGCCTCCGCGGCCTTCGAGCTGATCACTACCTTCCCCTCCAATCAGGATATTGCCCTCGCCCCAGACCAGACCAGTCAACTCACAGTAATTTGTCACTGAACGGTCTATAACTGCTTGAGCATCGACAGTTCGCATCGCCGGGGTTACCAGTTGATTGAGATTAGTAATCCGTGCAACGCCCGCCGCATCCAACGCGTCGCAGCCAATGAAGCCGCCACCGCCAACCTGACTTGGGATGACGCTATCGCCCCGCAGGATATCGTTAAACTTCCAGCCGGACAGCGCTTCAATTTCGTTGTAGCGGTCGCGGGTTTCGTTTAACGGAGGGGTATTGACGATCAGTAAAGACAGATCAGCGTTTTGAGGCTGTGGATCACCCAGGCCTATTTCCCAGTCGTAGCCAGCGGCCCCGGCAACTTTTTCGACTCCAGGACCAGCCACGCCAATGTCGTCACCGCCTTCCATGTCGTAGTCATCGTCACCGCCCTGACCGATAAGGATGTCATGACCAGGCCTGTTGAAGTCATTGAAGAACAAAGTGGAACTGTCACCGATCAGAAGATCGGGCATGTCGCCTCCTTCTTCCCAGTCGTTGCCGCCGTCACCGAAGACGGCGTCTTCACCCTGGCCTGCGATAACGAAGTCATCACCTGGACCGGCAAAGGTTTCATTGATGTTGCCGCCGCCGTTGATAAAATCCTTACCGTCACCGCCGATAATGATGTCATCTCCGATGCCTCCGTCGATCGCATCGTTGCCGGGACCACCCTTCAGAAAGTCAGCACCGCCGAAGTCGGTAATGATGTCATTGCCTTCGCCACCAAGAACCACATCGTCTCCGGCGCCGCCGTCGATGATGTCATTGCCAAGTCCACCCCAGAAGGTATCGTTGTCGTTGCCGCCGTAGAAGCGGTCGGCAGAAGAAGTGCCGTTATAGACACTCTGACCATTGATGCCGGCTGGGTCGACACTGTTGATCGCGCGATAGCGGATCGTGCCGTCAGGTTCCATTAACAACAGGAGGTTTTCGTTGCACTCCGAGGCAGGGTCGTCGTTGACCGATCCCGGACCGAAGATCTCGTTAAGGTTGCTTGGAAGAAGAGTAACGGGATCGATTGTAGGCTGAATCGCAGGAGAGGTCAGATTGGCCCGCTCAAATTTACAATCAGCCGTAGCAAATGGGTCAGCCTTCAGGGTATGAGCAGGGGTATTGCGCATTACCAATTCGGCGAACGAATTGCCCTCAAGCTGGGACCGCAGGTTCATCCCCGGCGTACGTGCCAGATAGTAAAGCCGGTCGCCATTCTGGAGATCGGTAAGTTGCTTCTCGAACACATAGTTGAAGGTAGGGCCCAACAGTCCGCCAAACAGGTTGGTGTTCTCGGCAAGACCGCCCATCCAAAGGTCGATATCGTCAACCCCCGTTTTGGATACCCCATCAGAGCCAGTAGCCCAGGCGCCAGTGCTGAACATGAAGTCACCCGCGTCTGGGGGCGGCACTTCGCCGAGACCGGGTTCAACGATCAATTTGGCTGCAGCGCGCTTGCCGGCCAAAGTCGTGTTGTTGTCTGCGCACTCCGGGGAGGCCGTAGGAGTTCCGCAGTCTGAACCAATAAGACCATCCGGACCGGAATCCCTGATAGTCGGATGCTTGCCATACGCCGCAACGAAGTTGATCAGCGACTCGTGATGCTTCAGCGCCTGGTCGAAGGCAATCCAGTGTTTATAAGGGGCCAATTGACCATCGTTCGTCTTCGCAAACACCTGCTTGCGGAAGTTGTTCAAAGTCGGGACCCCTTCACTTCGCGCCCTCGCCATGTTGATGCTGGGCAGATCCTGAGGCAGTCCGAGCAACCTGTTTCGTAGCGTGTCGGCGACGAACTCGTCTATCTCGTTGCCAGTCTGATCCGACAACCCCATCAGGATGGAGCCTGCGGCCAGTTTGGAGTTGATCCTGACATGAGGACCCTCGGGGTCCAAAGGATCGATAGGCCCTCCATCATTGTATGCCGCCGGATTCAAGAAACCGTCAAACAGCGGGATGTCATTGTGCAGCGGCGCACCAAGGGCTACCGATTCAGGCGCGTTTAAGCGAGGGATCGTATCAGTCAGCATCGAATGGCCGAAGCGATAAACCGCATGGGCAAACTCTGCTTTGATTGCTGAATTGAGGTCCGTCTGGTTGAAGGCGAAAGGCTGAAACGGATTGATCGCCGGCTGGACTTTGCGCGCAAACTCCTCGAACACCAGATGCTGATATTGCATCTCGGTGACGAAACGGGCAGCCTGGAACAGACGTTCTTGGTATGTGAAAGTCTTTGTGGCTGGATTACCCGAGGAGGGGTTGACATCCTGGAAATCCGCCCACAGCGCGGCATTCTCTGGCCGGGTCAGTACACCATCCGTTGGATTTATGAAGTAATCGATCAGACGATTATGCTCCGCATGGAAGATCTGGTGGACCGCACTCAGCGCAATGTTCTCGTTGCAACGCCCATCACCGCAGATGAAGTGCAGATCGAGCAGCTCATTATCGTAGGTTCCCGGAAGTTGAGGTGTATCCAAACTGCCACCGGCAACATCATCAGCATCAGGGCCGCCTGCAGTCGGGGCTGCGCTGTGAGCTATATCATTCAGGAAGGCGGTATCAATACGGACCACATTCGCCGGGACAGGAAGTCCTCCCCCCACTAAATTACCTTCGACCAGGATGATCGCGCCGCTCACATTGGTTGTCACGTACTGGGGAAGCCCTCGGACCGGGCCTGGGATAAAGTTACCGTACTGGTCGGCAGCGATCATCGGGATATTAGTCACATCCGCGTCGGTAAGTTGAAGACCGAGTCGGGCTGCTGCCTGATCCTTGACCATCTTCCAGGTAGGCAAGCCCCCATCGACCTGTTCCAGGAATCTGCCCGTTGCCACCGGTCTGCCAGCGGCATTCAGCACATATTCACGGGTAAAGACCTGATGCGAGGAATGCGAGGTATAAGTCTGGCTTTGATCCACAAACGGGGTATCGGTATTTGGCGCACTGCGGAATCCGTCAGGACCATTCATGATAGTGCCCCGTGTCAAAGGGATGAACCGTAGGTGAGGCGGAATATTGTCGGCGCTCTCATCGCAACCATTTGGTGAGCCATTCGGATCGTCTGACGAGGGGGGAATCGTACACACAGTCAAGGGATTGTCAACCAAGATATGGTCAGGCCCGGCCACCAGCGGGTCGTCATCCTTTAACGGTACAAAGACTGAACCATTGCCGCCATTAGTGATCTTGTCAAGGCCGTGATCAAAAAACTGGCCGAATATGGTAAACAGTGAGTTGTAGGGTGGTGAAAGGCCGACGTCGGTGGTTATATTCGGGATAAACAGGGTTTGATACTGGGGCACACAGCCTTCAGGGGTCGCTAGATCGGCACCGGTAATGGGATCCCTGTCGCACGGAACCACTCTGTCTGGATCGGCCTGGGTTCTGAAGGGATTACCGGCTACGGAAACAGCTGCCGGGTTCGTTGAGGTTTGATCAACAATCAAGTTACTGATCGTGCGCGGCTCGGAGTCGTAGACAAAACCATCGGTCTGGTTGTAGTTTGTCCGAGGGGCATCAGGCCCAGCAGGACCAGGAGGAAAACCTGCCGGTGGCGATTCCACAAGCCTGTTGAAATTAGGAGTGGCCAGACGCGGGAATGCCTCATCCGACGCGCCGAAGGTTTCTTGGCCGTTTTGAAGGTTATTGCAGGTTCCATCAACGGTTCGGAGTCCGAGTGAGAGGAGCGGACTAGGAATCTGATTAGGGCGGTTGCCCACCAGCGCCCCACAAAGGCCAGTTTGAGAAGTGGTATTCGCGGCGTGATACTCGGCGATTTTAATTTGTTGAAGGATGAAAGCCAGGTCAGCGGCGGTGACCGTAAACCCTGACCCGATCTGTGCGGGTTCCACGGCCGCCTGCGTTGGCTCAACCCCGACATTCGTCATGGCAATGAGCACTGCCATCGGTACCGCCCTCAAGGATCCCTTACCCATCTGGGTAATTCTGTTTTGAATTCGTGCTAACATTTTCCATTCCTCCCATAGTAGTGATGGATAGAGCAACCTCCTGTATGAATCCTTGGAGGTAAACTCGACGCCGGAGGCGTTTTTGCATACGTTCCCGCTGTGCAGATGCCATCTGGCAACAGCGAGCCGGTTAATCTCGATATCGACTTCATGTTTAAGTACTCCTTCACTTATGAAAACTTCAGGTACAAACATCATTTCCTGATATATGTAGAATGATTTTTAGTTCTTGACTAAGAGCATAGGTTATTACTGTGTACAACTTAAGGCACTACAGTGAACACTGTATTTTTATCTAAGGAAATACTGTATTAAAAATTAAGGAATGGCACGCGACTGAGTACATGAGAGTGCTTAATGAAATCAGCACGAAAGTAAGATAAGACTTGACTAAACTCCTGTTTTTTATCGCAGGGATTCCGTTGGCTACAGTTGTTAAAATCATCAGATTTAACTGGCTGTCAATGAATAACTTCTGTTATAGAGTGTAGATTTACCTCCTGAATGAGTGTCTTTTTGTTATTAATAACACTAACAATTATTATGGTCTGCTATGTTCTATGCGAACCGTATGCTGGATTGAGCTGTATCGTGGGATTAAATAAGTTTTATTGGGCTGCACCTCCTTTGCCGACCTTCTTTAACGAATTCGAATCGGTTATATAAGTGATTAGAGCTTCCACATCGGCGTCGCTGAGTCTCAGGTTAGGCATCGGCAGCCTGTTATATCTGTCAAATAATTGCGTCGCGATGGGATCTTTTTCCGCCAGCATCTGATCCGGGGTCTTCAGCCAGCGCGCAAGCCAGGCATGATCACGCTTCTCTGTCACGCCTGCCAGCCCAGGCCCCAGCCCGTCTTCCTTGCCCAGACTATGACAGGAGTCGCAGCGCGAGCGATAGAGATCCTCCCCTCGGCTTAACTTAGGCAGACGTTGCGCTTCGGCGTAACTCACTGATAGAGGCTGAGCCGCTTGCCCGTGTTGAAGTGAATAGCCGAGTAAACGGGCCAAAACCTTTGGCTCATCGAAAGGCGAACGCTTGATCCATTGCCCGGTAGATTCATTCCCGACGATGAGGCTAATGTTGTGATCCCTGCGGTTCTCGCCCGGTTTCTCTTCATTGTAAAGGCCCAGTTTTTTGCGCAGGAACACGATATCCGCCTTATTCCCCGTCAAAAATGTCCAGCCTGGCCCAACCCTGAACCTCTCGGAATATTCCTTGAGCACCGCCGGCGTATCGTGCTCGGGGTCAATGGTGATCGAATAAAAGAAGATATTGCGGCCAACGCGATCGCCCAGTGCCTTCTGGACCAGGCGCATGCCGGCCGTTTCAGCCGGACAGGCATCCGGGCAATGCGTGAAAATAAAATTGATTGCGACCACCTTGTCCTTGATGAGGTCATCATAGAAGCGGACTGTTTTTCCTTCCTGCGTGAGCAGAGAAATATTGGGAAAATAGTCCGCTCCCCAACGCGAACCCGCTGGAGCGGCCATAAGTAGGCCGCTCCCAAGCATCGACGCATTGCAGAGAAACCAAAGAAGAATGGGTGTCCGCTTCAAATTTCTTAGCACAAAATACATTTTCATCGATTGCTCCAATCCAACCGCAGAGTTATAACCCGCAGTTAGCGAGAGGGTTATCGCAGCCGTCTTCATAGCTTGGCAAAGTAAATGACGATTCATAAGTGACGCCCTCCCATCCCGTAGTAGGCGTTTGCAGCACGATGGGGTTAAGCGGGTCTAAAATATCCCACCGCATCAGCATGGCTTTATCCTCGTGTTGGGTGTTGTGACAGTGCTCCATGAAGGTGCCGGCAAATTCCCTGAAGCGTATCGCTATGTCGATACTGTCTGTTTCGTCTGAGAGAGGACCGAGGCGATAGACGTCCTTGCGCGCCCATTTCTCCCATAGCGGCGGCGCGACACCGCCACGCTTCAGGATTTGTCCTTCCTCGAAATGCACGTGGACCGGATGGCTCCAGCCCCCGCCCTCAGTGCCATTTCTGAGATGCCAGATCTCGGCGGTACCCTGGACCGGGGCGGCCGAAAGCCGATGTGGATCTGCTGTGAGACCACCTCCACTTAAGCCATCGGTTTTGATGGTCCAGGGCTTTGCATCGGTACCACTGCTCCGCCCGAACTCGAACTTCCTATGGATTGTGTTTGGGCTATTGAGCTCCGCCGTAGTGAAGGGGGGCAACGGGATCATCTTCAACCTGCCTTCCACGTAATCGGTTGGATTCATGCTGAAGTCAGGGCAACTGACAGGACGCCCGCTCCGTACGCATGAGCGAACGCGGAATTCGAGGAACTTGCCGACTCCAGGATCGCCATTGATACCGTCGGCGCGGTATTTTCCACTTAAAACATCTGCCAACGGTATCGCCTGTTTCGGGCCTCTGCCATCCTGATGTTCTAACAGATTGACGAAGTAGAGCTTGTCGCCATCCTTGAAATTTTTGAAGTCCACCACGATGTCGTAGCGCTCGGCGATACCCTGGGAAGGCAGATCAGCGGACTCGGAGTTAGGGAATGGCACTGCATGCTCCATAATATTGCCGTCATTGGCGATCATATGAAAAGGGACGCGCTGACCCTGCGCGTTGATCAGGGCGATCTTGAAGTAACGGGCGACACTGCCGTTCAAGATTCGGAAGCGGTAACGGCGGGCCCGTACATCGAGATACGGCTTCCATTGCCAATTGACGGTAATCCGATCGCCGAGAAAGCCGTCCGTGTCGAAAATATTGAAGAAGAGCTGGCCATTTTTATCCCAGGCCTTGTCGGCAATCATCAGATTGACGTCGTAGTCGCGGTTTCCCCAGTCAAGGGCACTGCCGCTGGGCAAGCAAAGATTTACATTTTGGAAATTGGCGTAGTTACAAGCATAACCTGGCTTTTTCGAGCTCTCACTCGCCTCCCTTAAATTCGCGGGTTCCCGGCCACGATCTATAGCGCTGTAGTAATTCATCATGGCCGCGTTGCCCTTATAAACATTCTGCGCGGTGTAGTCCTGTTTATGGTCATGAAACCAATGCGTACTCATCGTCTCGCGCCAGTCGCCCCGAATCTTGGTAATTCCGCCGTTTCCGTCCGGAGTACCGGCTGCCGGATCATTAGCTAAGGGATTAATAGTGTCGCGTCCGGCCAGAATCATCGGCCAATGATAGTCATAGAACTCCCCCGGTAAGTAAGAAGAGGCTGTATATCCGTCGCTTTCGGCCGGGTTATGGCCATTATGCTCGTGGGTAGTGATCTCTTTGTTTCCAAAACCATAGTTTGCCGCATCATCTATAGGTAGCGCATTGTAATGGCGGAAGAGTATGGATTCGCCATAGCGCGCCATCAGTAACTTTGGCGGAAAGGTTCCATCAAACGTCCAGAGCGCTCTCGGATCCTGGACGGGCATTTTAGGGTGGATTCTGACTTGGATGTCTTTCGTGGTTCCGTTGATGTGATAGAGGCCTCCGCTTCCAAATTCTCCTTTGCTGTAGCCGTGCCGCTGGTATTGATCGCGCAGCCCCAGATTGGTACGCGCTCCGGTCTGGGCGCTTTGGAAGTAGACCTTGGGATAGAACTCCTCCCACCGCTGATGGGCAAACCACACACCCGGGGGCCTGCCTTCCAAAACGGTGCGTGGGAGCGATCTTTTTATACACCCTTCAATTTTAGCTTCCCAAGGGTTCGACGCTCCCTCATTCGCTTCACCGGTAGGTAACGGATGAAGAGTCTCTCTGAGGTAATCATCGAGCGCCTTGCCATCGGGAAAGCTCTGGCAGTAGCGCAAAGGATCCGTTGAATCGGGAGGGTTTAAAGGTTCCGGTAAAGTGCTGGTGTTCGAAGGGGGGCTGGTTGGCATTGGCCAGAGACCGAACTCCTCAAACATCAGAAGCGGAGTGCTAAATTCCGTGGCTCCAAACAAGGGGCTGGGTGGTGCTCCTGTGGGAATATCGAATACCGCGTAAGCAGGCCCAGAAATCATACCGAACATTATCGCGATAGCATGGGCATAGTTATTTGAATGATCCAAATTATTTTCCTTACGCAAGGTATTTCTATTTGTTTTGGTCTTTTTATAATTAATATATAAATATCGAACCTTGTTTGTTTTAGAGAGGTTCATAATATTATTGAATTGTTTAAACACCACACACCTCCTTTTCTACAATTGCGCAGCAAATTGATCCATTAAAAGCACCTAACATATTTCTTTAATAGTTACTGGCATATTGCTAGGCTCTCCTGTTTAATATGTTTGCGCTAAGGGAACGAGTTCAGACAAAATAGACTGTAACTGTCGTTCGGCTGAACAGATGGAAATGCCGAATTCTTCTCCAAGAGATATTAGTTCGGCAACGTTATGAACGTTCAGTTTTTTCATCAGATTGGTGCGGTGCGTTTCCACCGTTTTTATGCTGATGCAAAGACTGTCGGCTATCTCCCTATTTTTAAGACCTTCTATTATTAATTTGAATAACTCACGTTCCCGAGTCGTCAAAACAGTATGCAATTGATTACCCGATAACATTTTTTCCGCCAAAAGATACCTGTTCATAATCTTTGTTAAAACGACATCGGAAACATGGTAATATCCCGCTAATATCTTTTTTATAGCGCTTATCAACTCCTCCATCGGAGAATTTTTTAACAGATATCCGTCGGCTCCAGCCTGGAAGGCTTCCAAAATATTCTTTTCCTCCTCTTTGGTGGTATAAACCAGAATCTTGGTCCAATGCCAACGTTTCTTAATTTCTTCTATAGCTTCAATCCCATTCATTTTTGGCATAATTAAATTCAGCAGCACCAAATCAGGCTCCACAGGCCAAGTTTTACGAAATAATTCTATAGGATCATTGGGTTGAGAAATAATATGAAACTGAGGCTCTTTCGATAATATTGCATAAAGTCCTGCTTTCAGGATGGCGTGATCCTCAATTATTGCAATCTTGTACATTCTTGATTCTCCCTTGGATTAACATTTCGGATAAATTTGCTGTTGTCCTGTTATGCACTGACCTGGTAAGCAGCTTGTTATGCTTAAAGAGAACTTTTAAAGTATTTTTCTCTGTCCATACAACCCATATTAAACCTTTGCGAAATAACAAAGAGTTTTACTAATCAATTGCATAAAACTGATTAACAAAGGCTATTCGAAAACCACGTTCGAACGCCAAGCATACAATTTGTATTCAGGGCATAATCTAAGCCTTTTTATAAACCGATATTTTAAAAATACTGGCTAGAAAACAATCTGGTTTAGTTTATGTAAATTGGGACTATATAAAACCTTATCTTTAAATTAATTTCATGAGCCAGACAGCACTTATTGCTATTTTTCCAGTTTTTTTCGTCGGGAGTTGAACCTCACCGGTATTTCCGGGAATTAAGAAAAAACATGGTTATTTTATATCCTATAAATTGAGGCAGAATAATTAGTACGCCCACTTATAAGTATTTATACTTATAAGTGGGCGCATGAGGGTTGCGCAAGCATAACTCCGTTATTCGCTGAGTCAATGAACGATTCTGCGCGTGAACGAAGCAAAGTGAAGCGGATGGGTAACTTGTTCTGAGCCCCTACTTCTCAAACGACTCTGTAAACCGGCTTCCGATTTCTTACGCTATAAGTAGGATTACTTATAAGTACACGCACGAACTGTGCTTTCTTTCTTTATAGGGTGATAATGAAGCCGGTAATTTTTTGCTTATTACATGTAAAGGTTGAAGGAGGGATCAGGAATGGACAAATTTAAAACATTCCCTTTCGAAAGCGGTGAAGGCGGTGCGGCACAGTCGACTGTTTACATTTGGCGGCAGGTGACTATATTGCCACTCTTCCAGAGCAGATTTGCGCCGGACACTTAAATCAATACGGCAAAGATTTTCGCTTCATCATTTTTCAAGGATTGTCGATGACTATTGGAAAGAGCGAGAATGAGAAACACTTAATCTTCCTGGTTGACGATGACGAAGCTGTGCTTGATGCCTTGAATCTTTCGTTAACTTTAGATGGCTTTGAAGTAGTGAGCTATGCTTCCGGCCCGGATTTCTTGAACGCATTCGACGGGAATCGGCCAGGATGTCTGGTAATCGATCTATGTATGCCGGACATTGATGGGCTGGCTGTACAGCAAGAATTGCTCAGGCGGAACATTGATCTGCCAATTATTTTCATTTCCGGGCAAGT
The DNA here is from genome assembly GCA_051061095.1 of Methylomicrobium sp. Taxonomy (GTDB): domain Bacteria; phylum Pseudomonadota; class Gammaproteobacteria; order Methylococcales; family Methylomonadaceae; genus Methylomicrobium. Next base: position 109,081 of record JBPFEE010000016.1, read on the forward strand.
GATTCCACTGGTCAACGTTGACGCCCTAAGGGCTAATGCCATAAATTTCCTCGAAAAACCGTTCCGACGATCCGCGCTGCTCGCGAATATCCGCACGGCACTTAATCAAAATCCGCCTCTATCACTCTAAGTCTGGAGCCGCTGGCGTAATCAAGCTGGAAAACGCTATGTCTGTAATTCCGACTTATTATCTTTTTCAAATACTTAAGATTTGGCGCACGACCCGCTTCGGTTCAAGGTGTCTGAGGGAGAAATTTACGACCCACGATGTTAAGCGGTGTGATTGACAAGAAGTTTACACTCATCGAATATCTGTGCGAGCTGAATAAGATTAACCGCCCCGGTCTTTTCCATTACCCGGGCGCGATGAATTTCGACGGTACGATGACTGATGCCTAAACGTCGGGCTATTTCCTTATTGGTGAGCCCCGCCACCGCCAGTGACATCACATCTAACTCTCGTGGGGTAAGATGGGCTATGGGAGCGCCTTGAGAGTTCCCCTTTTCTCCCTCCTGTTTGCTTGCTGACTGGCACTGCTGAAAAGCTGACTTTACGAGATCGATTAATAATCTGCCTTGAACAGGCTTCGTCAGAAAATCGATCGCTCCGGCTTTGATGGTTCTGACTGATAGCGGAATATTGCCGTATCCCGTCAAAAAAATGATGGGCAAGTGTATTTTTCGACGGGAGAGTTCAAACTGCAATTCCGGCCCGTTCATCCCCGGCATGTTGATATCCAGAATAAGGCATCCCGGATTTCCGGGGCTGTAATTTAAAAGGAATGCTTCGGCGCTATCAAAAGTTTGAATTGAAAAGCCTAGAGTTTCCATCAGTAAAGTCAAGCTTTCCCGCACCGTCGGATCATCATCCACTACTAAAACATAGGGTTGAATGCTCATGACACAAAAGGCAAGGTAAAGTGAAAGGAGAGGCCGGAATCTTTGCATTGTTCCGCCCATAATTTTCCATTATGCGCCTCGATCAAAGCTCGGCTGATTGCGAGCCCCATTCCCAATCCATTGGACTTGGTCGAGAAAAATGGCTGAAAGATAAAATTCAATTTATCAGGGTCCGTGCCTTTACCGCTGTCGTTTACTGTAATTTGCGCCATTGTATCGGCGTCGGCGCCAAAGCCTGTCGTTATCGTTATCGTCCCGGAGGCCATGCCGGTCGCTTGCATGGCTTCCAGGCTATTGCGCAATAAGTTGACGAGAACTTTTTCGACTTGCAGGGTGTTAGCCTTAACAGGCGGTAAGTTGGGGGCCAAATAAAGCTGAATATAAAAACCGTCCTTAATAGATTCCGCTTTGATAATATCGCAGGCTTTATAAATCATGGAATCAAGAATGACGGGTTCCATCATGCTTTCATCCTTTTGCAACAGGGCCATTAATTGCCGAATGATGTGGCCGGCGCGCATTAATTGCTGAGAACTCTTGTTCAGTACATTTGCAAGCTGATCAGGATCCGGACTGCCTGTCTCCTCAATCATAAGTAGCGCAACATCGGTATAAGAAGCAACCGCCATGAGCGGCTGATTGATTTCGTGAGCGAGCGCGGCAACAGTCTGGAGTGCAACCTGATGCCGGTAGGCTTCATCGATCTGGTGGCGCCTCTCATTTATTTCCACTGTGTTTTTATAACTGGTGATATCCAGATTCATTCCCAGCAGTCGGCACAATTGCCCTTGGGAGTCATATAACAACGAACCTCGCGTATGGATCCATCGGTATGAGCGGTTCTTATGTAGAAGGCGATATTCCAGCTCATAATCATCCCGCAGCCCATCAAGACAGTCGCGGGTCATCGCCAATACGCTTTCCCTGTCATCGGGATGCAATCGCTTTTCCCATTCCTCCCAGCGGTTCGGCAATTCGTCGGGTAAATAGCCGATTTGGCGTTTCCACTCTAGCGAGAAATATACATTGCCGGTAATGAGATCGCGATCCCAAAAAGCCGCAGCGGACGCCTTTACAGCTAATCGAATGTGTTGTTCAATTTTACGCTGCGCATCTTCAGCCAATTTACGAGCTGTAATGTCGCGGCTTACAGCGGCAAGCCCGGTCGGTATACCCTCGCGATTTTTGATATGAAACACATTGTAGTTCATCCATAAGGAAGCCCCGCTCTTGAAGTGGCGAAAACGGATTTCAGTTTCAGCATTACCTTCCTGCATTACGCGCGGGAAAAACTGATTGGTAATGAAATCCTGGTCCTCGGGGAAAAAGAATTCCTTAACAGGAGTCCTCAAGGCATGTTCCAGGTTCTCAAGACCAACCATTTGCCTGCCTGCGGGATTGACATAAAAGGGCATGTAGTTCATATCGCACATGCCGATGAATTCCTTGCTGTTTTCTAACAGAAGGAAATACTTTTGCCGTTCTTCCTCATTATTTGTGGAAAAATACATCGTGATATTCTCCCTTCAATATGCAATACCATATTGATAACTACAATCCTAATCTTCGGCATCCTCTGACAATCACCATTTTTGTGCTTATGGATTCCATCCTCATAATGCCTCCTGATAAATGGCTCATAAATTTACTATCTAACTTCAACTCGGCAATATTCTTAATATTTTCCTAAGGAATTATTCTACATTTTTTTGCTCAAAATGAGCTTGAAATTAATTGGCGTTTTTGGATATATTTATGATATTAATTGGTATATATGAAATAGCACAACCTCATGCATAGGCTCATTATTTAAGCTTTAACGGTCCTTCTTAATATAAAGTTTATGATATTTATTTTAAAATTGAAAAACATTTATAAACAAATACATAACCGACAATAAACTTGTGCGTCCGACCCGGCAAGTTCACTAAGGATTTCTCTGACATAGACTGTCGAGATAATTAGTTTTACTTTATATTTTAAAAAAATTATTAACTCGACTGATCATGTCAGATTCTAAAAAAACCAATTTGTTATAACCTCATGAGTGTTTCTGATTAATCCTTCTGAACTTAAAGGATAATAATTATCTAATTTAGTAATGCTGTTACACGGCGCTGAGAGCTTTAGTAATAATTAATTGTCGAACTTCTGAAAGAGATAAGATTATGGAAAGTGCAGATAGAGTACGAGCTAATACTTCTGAAGAAATTAACCGCCGGATTGACCGTGAGATAGACGCTCGCGTTCGGGAATATGCCAAAAAAAGCTCCCAGGAGATCACCCGCCGCATCGGCGAACTTGACCGTGAGTGGGATATAGAGCGTATACTCGAAACCAATGCTTCGGCACTGGCGTTTACAGGACTCTTGCTCGGAGTAACGAAGAACAGGAAATGGTTAATTTTGCCGGGACTGGTTTTGCCGTTCCTGTTCCAACATGCAGTTCAGGGTTGGTGCCCACCGCTTCCGATATTGCGCGAGCTTGGCGTGCGTACCCGCCAAGAGATAGACCGGGAAAAATACGCGTTGAAGATCTTGCGCGGCGATTTTCATATTGCTGAATTGTCACTGAACTCTGAGGCAGCATTACAATCGACGAAAACTTAATTACAGTAATGCAGAGCGCCGTTTCGGCGCGTTTAACAATTTTGACTAGCCTACGCCATCCTGGAAGACAGCTAAAAATGAAAAGTCTTTCTACCTATGCCTCATGTCGAGCATAGAGTGCTCGACTTTTTATTCATCTTTCAAGTTTTCTAAAACTCATCCCACTCGGTATTGTTGATTAGCTTGAGTTCCGATTTCGCACTCATGCTTTTCTTATACGATTGTCTGTGCTCCTTCGGGTATATTTTCACGCTTTCGGATTTCGGCATCGAATACACTTTGGTGGCAGAGCGGCTCCGACTCTCATTACCCACGTTAAAACGCCCCGCCATTTGAGTGAGCGTTTCGGTTTGCTCCTGCATCGCTTCTGCTGCAGCGGCAGCTTGTTCTACCAAAGCCGCATTTTGTTGGGTAACAAGATCCATTTGCGAAATGGCTTGATTAATCTGATTTAATCCGCCGTTTTGTTCGATGGAGGCTTCCGAAATATGGGAGACGATGGTCGTCACTTTTTGAATGGCTTCTACGATATCCTCCATGGTTTTTCCAGCATGGGCGACCAATTTACCGCCCTCGGCCACTTTCGTTTCCGAATCGCCGATTAACCCCTTTATTTCCCCCGCCTCCGCTGCGGCCCGCTGGGCCAGTTTCCTCACTTCGTCAGCCACGACCGCAAATCCGCGCCCATGTTCTCCGGCCCTCGCCGCCTCGACGGCGGCATTGAGGGAAAGGATATTGGTCTGAAACGCAATGCTGTCGATAACGGCAATGATTTCGGTAATTTTGCGCGCGGACTCACTGATTGAATCCATGGTCTTTACCACTTGTCCGACGACCTCTACTCCTTTACTGGCGACATCGCTTGCGCCTTGCGCCAAATGATTGGCCTGCTTGGCACTTTCCGTATTGGCATTGACTGTAGAGGCGAGTTCTTCCATGCTGGCCGCCGTTTGTTCGAGGCTGGCTGCCTGTTCTTCGGTACGATGCGACAAATCATTGTTGCCGGCAGTGATTTCTTTGGATGCTCCGTTAATGGCGTAAGCCGATTCCTGGATGGCGCTGACCATTTCCTTCAGGTTTTCGACCGTGCTGTTGATGCCGGTTTTCATGGCGCCCAGCGCGCCCGGATAATCCCGGCTGATGGCCTGAGTCAGATCGCCTTGAGCCAGTGCGTCGGCGACGCGCAAAACGTCGTTGAAGCCGACGTCGCAGGTCTCCATCAGGGAATTGAGATTATTCAAAATGTCCCTGAACATGAATTCGAAACGGTCCGCATCGCTGCGTTTCGAGAAATCCCCTTTCGCGCCGGCTTCCACGAGCATGCTGATTTCGTTGTTCACCTCCAGGAAGGTCTGCTTGGCGCTGTTCATGGTTTCGGTAATCACCCGGGTCTCGCCCGGCAGCACATCCATGTCCATGGAAAAGTCGCCTTTGGCGTACTGTGTGACGATGCCGAGCAACCTGCGGTTGATTGCGATACGGGATTGAATCAGTTCATTGATTTCGTCGGCCATCCTGCTGTAGGTGCCGGCGAATTTCGCGGCGTCGAGCCGCTCTTTGACCCAGCCTTGCGCATGCTTTTGCGCCATGCTATTCAGTTCGGCAACGAAGAAATTAATGGTTTCGATAGTGCTGTTGATGCCGGTTTTCATGGCGCCCAGCGCGCCCGGATAGTCCCGGGTGATGGTCTGCGTCAGATCGCCTTTGGACAGCGCATCGGCGACGCGCAAGACGTCATTGAAGCCGACGTCGCAGGTCTCCATCAGGGAATTGAGATTATTCAAAATGTCCCTGAACATGAATTCGAAACGACTCGCATCGCTGCGTTTCGAGAAATCGCCTTTCGCGCCGGCTTCCACAAGCATGCTGATTTCGTTGTTCACCTCCAGGAAGGTCTGCTTGGCGCTGTTCATGGTTTCGGTAATGACGCGGGTCTCGCCCGGCAGCACAGCCATGTCCATGGAAAAGTCGCCTTTGGCGTACTGCGTGACGATGCCGAGCAACTGTCGGTTGATTGCGATATGCGATTGAATCAGTTCATTGATTTCGTCGGCCATCCTGCTGTAGGTGCCGGCGAATTTCGCGGCGTCGAGCCGCTCTTTGACCCAGCCTTGCGCGTGCTTTTGCGCCATGCTATTCAGTTCGGCAAAGAAGAAATTAATGGAATCCTGCATGGTTTTCATGGAACGTAATAATGCGCCGATCTCATTTTGCTGGCTGGTATCGAAAGATGAATCAAGATTGCCTGCAGCAATGGCAGCCGCCGCCTGTTGCGCGGTTTGCAATGACCTGGAGATACTGCGAATCAGGGTGTTGGCAATAAAAACCAGCAAGGCCAGCCCCAAAATACAAACGGCGATTGAAACGGTCAGCAGTATACGGAAACGATTTTGCGCGGACTCATACTCCTGCCTGGCGACATCAAGCTGTAACTGGATGAGCGACTGAATACCCTTTTCACAGGGCACGTAAAGACGTTCTACGACTTCCTTGATATGAGTCTGCAGAGCGACTTTGTCGCCGGTTTTCAGAATCTCCAGCGCGGGTTTCAATCCTTCGGCAACAAACCTTTTGCGATCGGCGGCAAACTGCCTTGCGAACTTCGCCTCTTCAGAGGTTAAATAGGTTGTCATGTAGACATCCCATATACGGGAAATTTGTTTGATGTTTTCGTTGATCGAGGCGATCGTATCAGAGGTATTGCCGTCGATGAAGGAAGCTTTTGTTATGGCTCTGATATTAGCCAACTGCCGACGCTGAATTTCGGAAAGCTGACTGGCCGGCACCACTCTGTCCAAATAAACCGAACGAAGCCCTGCATTGGTTTTCTGTATGCCGACCAACCCCAAAGCACCCATGAACATTGCTAGAGCAGCGGAACAAGCCACAATGAGAATCAGGGATTTTTTAATGGTAAATTTGTTAAACATATGGGCTTTTCCTAACATAAATTAGATTGACACGTTGCTCCGCTATTGTAGTTTTACAATGCAATAGTTGCGCCAGAGTCTGTATATATTTGGAAAATAATAAAAAAGTGTATGACCGTGAATTTTTAAAGAAAAACTATAATTTCTAACTCATCAAATGGGTGCGCATCTAAGGAAGCACGCACTAATTTAGAGCGTTTTTTCCGTGAGGACTTACAATCCGCGATAACGACTGAAACAGCCTACAGATGACTAGGAAAAGCGAACAATGTCATCTTCCGCTAGCGAACCTGATTAAACCCATTCGCACAATTGTGGAACAATCGCACTGTCCTTGGGAGAATGGCCATTTCCGATATTCGAAAGGCATTAACTAGCACCAGCTCGGTTCTTTGGCAGCCGGCAGGTGGAAGGATCATTGCTCTTTTAAGGATTATTGTTTTCTCCGACAGTTTCATTGTGTATTATGTGAAGATCGAAGCCCGTTCACCAAATCGCCCCTCATTTTTCCTAAATAAATATGAAGATACTCAGTATTTTCTTCAAAAACATCAACTCATTGGAAGGCGAACACCGGATTAATTTTGAGCAATCCCCATTCACCGACACCGGCGTTTTCGCAATCACAGGCCCCAACGGTTCGGGCAAAACCAGTATTCTGGACGCGATTACGCTGGCCTTGTACGGCGAAACATACCGCTTTGACCGCCCCGCCGAGCATGTGATGACCCGGCATACCGCCGAGTGTTTTTCCGAAATCGAGTTTGCGATGGGCCGGGAAAAATACCGCTCGAGTTGGCGAGTGCAGCGCGATGCAAACGCCGAATTGCTGCCGCCCGAGATGCAACTGCTCCATTTGAACGATCAGGAAGAAACCCTGGCGGCGACGCCGCACGAAGTCAATGCGAAGCTGACGGAAATCACCGGCATGAATTTCCGCAATTTCACCCGTTCGATCATGCTGGCACAAGGCGATTTCGCCGCGTTTCTGAATGCGCTGGATAGCGAGCGGATGGACATGCTCGAAAAAATCGTCGGCAGCGATATTTATGCGGATCATAAGCGCGATATCGAAACCCGGCTTGCCGAGGCCAAGCAAAACTTGGAACGGATCAGCCGGGAACAGGCGCTGATTCCGATCATGGACGCATCGAAACGGGAAGCTTCCGAGCATGACTTGCAGGACTTCAATGACCAGTTCAATGCTTTGCAGGAGGAGTTGGGCTGGCTTCAGGAACAGCAGCTCGCGCTGCAGAAAATTGAGGCCTTGCAGGGGCGGCTCGACGGCCAGCAAAAAGAACTGCAAGATTTCGAAATGGAACAAGGCCGCATTCAGCAAATCCTGGCTCGGCTGGACACCTTGCAGGATCTGAAGCCGTTTGCGAAAGACCTGGACTCGATTCAGGAAACGAATCAAGCCGTCCAGGATAGCCAGTCGGCACTGACGGCGTTGACTTCCGAGCTGAAGCAACTCGAAGATTTGCTGGCCGGCTACGGCCAACCCAAAATGGCTCCCGAAGCCTTGGGTTTCATGTCGCTAGAAGAGCAACAGCAAGCGCTTTACGACATTCAGGCGCAAATGAGCCAGCTCGATCTGGCCCGTTCCTCGCAAATCGGAAAATTGCAGGCCTTGGCCGCACAGGGCGCCGAGAAAAAAGCGGCGCTGCAGGAAATCGACGATTGGCTGGAACAGCATTCCGGCGATGCGCCCTTAGTCGATAACTTTCCCGAGACGATCAAACTCAAAAATCTGCGTACGGAAATCAAGGAACTGAGTCAAAAGCAAAAGGCTTTCGACGACTGGGCCAAAAATGCGTCGGCCGCGCTTCGGAATACGCAAACGGCGATCGACAAGGAAACCGCGAATGTCGCGCGTTTTCAAGAACAACTCGCGAGCGATGAAAAAACCGTCGCTTCGCTATTGCAAGGAAGAACGCCCGAAGAGCTTGCCGAATTGCACCGCGAACAGCAGGAGCGCGTCAAGTCGTTCAAGGAATTGCAGGAACTGGCGATTCAGTACCGGAAACTGGCAGGAAACGGCTCCGGGCTGTTCGGATTGTTCAAAAAAGCTCCGAGCGCCTTACCCGATCCTGACGAACTGGCGCGCGAACTCGAGGAACTGCGCGAAAGCATCAAACGCGACGAGAATATCCGGCTGATCCTCGAAGGCGCGGTTTACCGCGAAAACATGATGAAGCGTATGGTCGAGGATCGTCATCACCTGATCGACGGCAAACCCTGTCCATTGTGCGGCGCGTTGCACCACCCTTATGCGAAACAGCCGCCCGCGGTCGGCAGTTCGGAAAAGGCGCTGGCCGATCAGCAGGCGCGGATACGCGCGGAAATCGCCAGGACCGAACGGTTGGAGATCGAGGTCGAGGATGCGCGCAGGCTGGCGCAAAAAAATGCGGTGACCCATCAAAAAGCGCGACAGATCCAGGCTCAGTGGGGCACGCTGCGCAATCGTCTGAATATCGCGCAGAGCGTCGAGATCGATCAGATCAAACGCATGAGCGAGCTTTACGACGAGGAAGACAAGCAATTCAAGGAGATCGCTTTTCTGCTCGGCAAGCACCGCAACAAGATTCAAAGCATCGAAAAACTGAAGGTACAGATTGCGAAAAGCAGCGCCGCGATCGAGCAATTGACCGCCGCGTATCAAAAACTCGAAGCGGAACGGGGGGATCAGCCGCAGGATCCTTTCGAAATTACGACTGCCTTGACCGCAGCGGTCCAGGAAGAAAAGGAACTGTCGGCAAAGGTCACGGAACAGTTGGCCCTACTCGGCGAAAAAATGCCGGGCAAAGGCAAGGAAGAACAGTTTTACGACAAACTCAGCCGCCGCCGTCATGAATATCAAACCCACCTGATCCGGAAAGAAGGACTGGAAGAAGACCTGGCAGCGCTGGCGGCCAGCGATAAGGCGATCCGCGAGGAGTTGAAAGGCTTCGAGGACAAAATAGCCGGCTTCAGCCACAAGCTGCAAAAGGAAGAAAGCGTCGCGCTGCATCTGGCGCTGCTCGACAAACAGAAACTGATTGCCGCCGAGCGCGTGCGGCTTGCCGAAAAACAGGCGCTAGTGAATGTACTGGAGAAATCCCTGCAAGCGAAAATGCTGGAGGCCGGTTTTTCGAGCGTCGACGAGGTCAGGGAGACACTGTCCCTGGCGGCATCGCGTCTCGAATTGGAACAGAAAGCAGCTTATCTCGCGCAACGCGCCGCCGAAACCTCAGTGGTCATGGAAAGCAATCATCAGCAGATGGAGGCAGCGATGCTCGAAAAAGACACCGAACAGTCGCTCGAAGAAATCAGCACGCAAGTGCAAGGTGTTGCTCAAAAACTCGAAATCGCGCATTTCGAAGTGCGGCATCTGGATAATTTACTGAAGGAACAGGAGCGCCTCCGCAGCAGATACGAGGCGGTACATGCCCAACTCGAAGAACAGGAAGCGGTCGTAAAGGCATTGACCGAAGAACAGCAGCTGATCAATGCCGAAAGCGGCATGGCTTTCCGACGTCGTATACAGGAGAAAATCGCCGACCAACTGCTCGGCAAAACAAATGCTTTGCTTGAAAAAATGAGCGGCCGTTATTATCTTCGCAAACTACCGAGCGAAAAGGGGCTCGCGCTAGAGGTCGAGGATACCCTGCAAGGCAATGCGCGCCGCCTGCCGCGCACCCTGTCCGGCGGCGAAAGTTTCGTGGTCAGTCTGGCTTTGGCGCTTGGGCTTTCCGAACTGGCCAGCAACGGCAAATCGGTCGATTCGTTGTTCCTCGACGAAGGCTTCGGCAGCCTGGATGCCGAGACGCTGTTTACCGTGATTAGCACGCTCGAAAGCCTGCATACGCAGCACGGCAAAACGGTCGGCGTAATCTCGCATGTCGAAAGCGTGCAAAAGCGTTTCAAGGCGCGCCTGCAGATAGTCAAAAAACCCAATGGTATGGGCATGTTGAAAATGGCATCCTGATCGCAACACAGAGTCCGCACCGATGCAGAACAGGACCAAAAACGGTTCATTGCGACTGCAAGGGATCCTGGAAAGCTCCAGGTAAAGTTTAAACCTTATACATGTTGATAAATTTTGAGGCGTTAGAATCCCGTTTTTCCATAGAACTGACCCGAGATGAGATGTTGAGGATCAGCGAGGAAATCACTCTTAAATTCTCGCCGGATAAAGCCTCGTTGTCCGCCATTGATCATGGGACGGAGGCCCATGTAACGCCTTTTCCGCTCGCGGCTTTAAACGAGCAAGCGCAAATCGAGGATTTCAGCTATCAGGAGCTGCAGGCCATCAGCCGGGACATCAGCCTACGTTTTATGCCGAAAGCCTCCGGCAGCGTTCCGGAGATACTCTTGCTACCGGTCGATCCTCACCACCTGTATGCTTACTGGAATACCGGCGCCCCCCCGCCGCCGTTGACGCCGGATCGAAATTTGCAGAAACCGTTAATTTTGCGCATTTATTGGCGGCCGAATGCGGAACAGGAAATCACCCGCTTGAATCTATGGTTCGAGATTCCGGCGGATAATTCCGCAAACCGGAAAAAAATACGCCTGCCGGTCGATGATACGAACTATTCCGCCGCGCTGGGCAGGCTGAACCCGGATCATAGCTTCGAAGCGCTCGCGCATTCGAATCTCGTGCATGTGCCAGCCTCGCCGGGTAGAAAACGCTTTACTGCGGAAGTTTCCTTACATGAACACACGGTCGGCAGAGAGCCGAAGCTCTTCCCTTTTGATTTGCAGGAGATGCTGGACGCGGCAAAGCAGGAAGGAGCGCATTTCCCGAAAGTCTGGTCCATGAAGCAGCATCCGGACAATCAATCATCCCCCTCAAGCAGCGAACTTGCCCAACATTATGCCGAGCTTATGAGCTTTTTCAACGATTACGGGATTGACACCGAGCGGGTTTCCGAATCCGATGAGGATAAACCGCCCAAACAGGCTTCGGGCCTCGGGCTCTTCTAAACTCCTATGGAAAAAGGCTTCCTCAGCATCATTCTGCATGCGCATCTGCCTTTCGTGCGCCATCCGGAACATCCGAGTTTTTTCGAAGAAAACTGGTTGTTCGAGGCGATGACCGAATGCTATATTCCACTGATCGGCATGCTCGACCGAATGGAAGACGACCGAATCGACTACCGGTTGACGTTGTCGCTGTCGCCGCCTTTGCTATCGATGTTGCGCGACGAGCTTTTGCAGAGCCGCTACCTGAAGCATCTTCATAAGCTGATCGAACTGGCCGAAAAAGAAATCCTCAGAACCCGCCAAGTGCCGGAATTCAATAAACTGGCGCGGCTATACCGGCGTTTTTTCCGGCATATGCTGGATGTCTATCAAAACCAGTACCACGGCGATTTGCTCAGCGCATTCAGTAAACATCAGGCACTCGGCAAGCTCGAACTGATTACGACGGCTGCGACGCACGGTTTCCTGCCTCTGCTCAGCGTCAGCGAAGCGGCCGTGCACAACCAGATCAATGTCGGCATCGACACGTTTCGCCGCCATTTAGGCATTGCGCCAAAAGGGTTCTGGCTGCCCGAATGCGGTTATTATCCGGGACTTGAAACCTTTCTGAAGGACGCCGGAATCGAGTATTTTTTCGTCGATACACACAGCCTCCTGAATGCGAGCCGGCCGCCCGTCAACGGCGTTTATGCGCCTCTTGCCTGCGAGAACGGGGTCGCCGCGTTTGCGCGCGACCCGGATTCGTCCGAACAGGTATGGAGTTCTCATTTGGGCTATCCCGGCGATTTCGATTACCGCGAATATTACCGAGACATCGGCTTCGACCTGGACTTGGAGTATATCGCTCCTTATATTCTTGACGGGCAAATTCGCGCGAATACCGGCATCAAATATTATCGGGTCACCGGCGAAAATCAGCCCAAGCAACTCTACCACCCGAAAGCCGCGCGGGCGAAAGCCAAGCTGCACGCGCGGGATTTCATTCAAAAACGCCGAAAGCAAGCCGAAGAATTGGCCGGCCGCATGGACCGCCCCCCATTGATCGTCGCCCCTTACGATACCGAACTGTTCGGCCACTGGTGGTTTGAAGGCCCCTACTGGCTTGAGCAGGTGCTGCGGATCGCGGGCGAAAACGAGATCGCCACAGTCAGTTGCGGCGAGGATTTAAAGCGATTTCCTTCTCCACAAACCGCAACGCCGTCCGCCTCTACCTGGGGCGCTCAAGGCTATTCCGGCTATTGGATCAACGAAACGAACGACTGGATCTACCCTTTCCTGCATCAGGCCAGCCGGCAACTGGAAGACTTTGTCGCCGAACTTAAAGGGGTCTCGGTCAATCCCTTGCAGGAACGCGCATTCAACCAGGCGGTCCGCTCGCTGCTGCTTGCCCAATCCTCCGACTGGCCGTTCATCATGAAGTCCGGCACCACGGTCGATTATGCCAACAAACGCATTACCGATCACCTGGCCCGTTTCAATTTTTTATATGACAGCCTGCGCAAAGGCAAAATCGACGAGCGTTATCTGTCCGCGCTCGAAATCATGGATAATATTTTTCCGGACATTGATTTTCGGAATTACTGCGCCTTGAAGACATCTTGAAATGGACAAAAACGCTATATCAATTCGGAAACGTTTACTTACGCGACTGTCTGGCGGCCTGATGACCGCCGTATCCACCCTTGCCGCGGCAGCCCCGGTCAAGGACGACTGGGGCATGTGGCTCAGCAATACCTATCAGACTGATTTCGGGGGCAGTCCCTATCTGGCGTTTTTGGAGTTAGGTCCGCGCACGAAACACGACAACGGGGAATTCAGCCAGATCATCGTGCGGCCCTTGCTGGGCTATAAATTGACCCAGAAGCTGCAACTCTGGCTCGGTTACACCTGGCAGGGCGAATACAGCAAAGACACCGACTTCGATCTGGCCACCGACGATTTCATGCAACAGTTGCAGTGGATCGACAACTGGACGCCGGAATTGAATTTTCAATACCGTTTCCGTTTCGAAGAGCGTTTTTTCGAGAACGAGGACACCGCGTACCGGATGCGCCACCGTTTCCGGTTGGTCTATTCGCTGCCCGATACGAAGGCCTATCTGATTGCGCTCGACGAATTGTTCGTTTATTTCAATTCGATCAACCACGGCCGCCTCGCGAATTCGGTCCAGCCCGGCATCAACCAGAATCGAAGCTATGTCGGGGTCGGCTACAAGCTGACGCCGAAGATCAATATCGATACCGGCTACCAGTTCCAGTTCGTGAACAATTTCGGCGCGCCGGACGGCGCCAACCATATCTGGCTGACCAATATCAACGTCAATTTTTAACGGCCGACGCCAGCATTTCCAAAGCCAGCGCCGCCATATTTTTCGAACCGCCGCCCTGCCCCAAGCTAGCTTTGACGCCTTGCAGATGCCCGCGCATCTGCAAGGCATAATCCGCATCGGTCAGAATATGGGTAATCTCGTCAGCCAGATTTTCCGCGCTGGCCTGATGTTGAATCAGTTCCTTCACGATGCCTTTGCCTGCCACGATATTCGGCAGGCCGATGAAGGGGGTTTTAACCAATAATCGCCCCAGCCAATAGGTGAGCGGCGATAGCTTGTAGCAAATGACCATCGGCACGGTCAGCAAGGCGATTTCGAGCGAGGCGGTGCCGGAAGTGGTCATGATCGCATCGCAGCATTGCATCACATCGTAAGGCTGATCCTTGATCACCGTGATGTTTACCGGCGAAGTTTTTAGATAATCATGCAGCGTAGTGTCGGCAATCGACCCGGCCTGCGGCAGGATGAACTGGAGCCCCGGCACACGGCCGGCTAACTTGTCGGCCGCCTTCAGCATCACCGGCAGCATGCGTTTGATTTCGCCGCTTCGGCTGCCCGGCAACAGGCCTACGACCGGCTTATCGGCAGCCAGACCGAAACGTACGAAGTCTTCGGTTTTGCTGTATTCCGGCCGCACCTTGTCGACCGAGGGATGGCCGACATAGCGCACCGGCACGTTTTCGGCCTCGTAATACGACGTTTCGAACGGAAAGATCACCGCCATCCTATCGATCACGCGGCCATACTGTTTGACCCGGCCCGGGCGCCATGCCCACACCTGCGGACTGACATAAAACAGCACCTTGATGCCGATCCGTTTGGCGTAAGTCGCGAGCTTGAAGTTGAATTCCTTGTAATCGACGCAGACCAGCAAATCCGGGCGCTCGGCCGCCAGCAGCGATTGCATCAATTTCAATGCGCGGCGGATTTCGGCATAATGTTTGACCACCTCGACCAGGCCGATCACGGCGATTTGGGAAGAATCGTAGCGCACATCGATCCCCGCTCCGGCCATTTTCGCGCCGCCCATGCCGATGCCTCGAATGCCCGGCCGGAGTTTTTTCATTTCGCTGAACATATGGGCGGCATGCTGGTCGCCCGACGCTTCTCCGGCGCTGAACATGACTTTATATTGCGTGTAATCTGACAACGACAATCCTCGTGTATCGGTTGATTATTCGGTTATTGTAAGGCGATTTCCGGCAAAGAAAGAAATTCTAATTCCCGTTGCCAAACCGCCATGATTCCGGCATTCGCCATCATAGGGCAGGTATAATGATCATTTGCCTTGCGCCTCCCCTGTTTTCGTTGATGTCTAAAACAAAACCCTCCCCATCGATGCGCCGCGCCGCCGAAGCGCCGCCGCTGCCGGCCGGCACGATTCCTTTTATCCTCTACTGCCTGTCCAGCTTCAAAGC
This sequence comes from Methylomicrobium sp., assembly GCA_051061095.1. Taxonomy (GTDB): domain Bacteria; phylum Pseudomonadota; class Gammaproteobacteria; order Methylococcales; family Methylomonadaceae; genus Methylomicrobium. Next base: position 124,235 of record JBPFEE010000016.1, read on the forward strand.
CTGGATAACGCTAATGATCGTCTTCGAAACGGGCCAGGCGGCCGGCAGCATCCTGGTGCCCTATGTGCGGTCAAGGCGATCATGGAGGGCGTTTCCAGCGGACTCCCCGATGCCCGCGCCGCCTTCGAGGCACTACAAGGCCCGTTGCTGTTTCTGGCCGGGCTGACCCTCGGCGAGATCCTATGCAGCCGGGCCAGCGGGGCGATCTTGATCACGATCGGCCCGCGGCTCCGCCAGCGCACCACGCGCACTTTGTTCACTTATCTGCAATATCATTCGGCGCGCTATTTCAGCAGTCATTTCGCCGGCGCGCTCGCGCACCGGATCAGCGAAACCGCGATCAGCGTCAATCATGCGATCTGGGCGGTGCTGTGCGATTTCTGGCCGATTACGATAACCTTCAGCGTCTCCACCGCGTTATTGTTCAATGTACATCAGGGGCTTGGGCTGTTCGTCTCCGCCTGGGTTTTCGTCTATGTCACGATTTCTTTCTGGCTGGCGACCCGCTGCCGGCCCTATGCGCAACATTATGCCGGCATTCGCAGTATGGTGAACGGCAAGATCGTCGACTCGGTCACCAATAGCCTGAACGCCAAATTGTTCGCATGCCAGGAATTCGAGCGCGAATATTTACAGGGATTTCTGGACACCGAGCTGAAAGCCGCGCGCCGCACATTCTGGTTTATGGAGCGGGTGCGCTGGTTTCAATTCATCTCTGCCGGCGCCCTGAAGCTGGGAACGATTTATTACGCGCTGACGCTCTGGCAGGGCGGCCTGATCGGCGTCGGCGATTTTACGATGAGCGTAGGGCTGGCGCTGATCATCATCGCCGATGCGCGCAATTTGTCGCGCCATTTTCTGGAGTTTTTCGAATATGTCGGCAATATCGCGAACGGCGTCGAGACGATCGTGCAGCCGCACGAAATCGTCGATGCGCCTGAAGCGAAAGCGCTGAACACCACTGAAGGGCGGATCGAATTTCGCCATGTCACCTTCGGCTATCATTCCAGTCAACCGGTTTTCGAGAACCTGAATGTGGTGATTGAACCCGGCCAGCGCGTCGGACTGGTCGGTTTTTCAGGCTCGGGCAAGTCGACTTTCGTCAGCCTGATCTTGCGTAATTATGAGCCGCAGTCGGGCCGAATCTGCATCGACGGCGCCGACATTGCGCAAGTAACACAAGAATCGCTGCATCGGCAGGTCAGCCTGATTCCGCAGGATCCGACGCTGTTTCATCGCAGTCTGAAGGAAAATATCAGCTATGGCAAACTGGATGCGGAAGATCAGGAAATCGTCCATGCCGCCGCGTTCGCACATGCCGATGAATTTATTCAGGCCATGCCGGAAGGTTATGATTCGCTGGTCGGCGAACGCGGCGTCAAACTGTCCGGAGGCCAACGCCAGCGGATCGCTATCGCGCGGGTGATGCTGAAGGATGCGCCGATTCTGATCCTGGACGAAGCGACCTCCAGCCTGGACTCGATCACCGAAAAAACGATCCAGGAAAATCTGGCCCGGCTGATGGGAAAAAAGACAGTGATCGCGATCGCGCACCGGCTATCGACGATCGCCTACCTCGACCGCATCCTGGTCTTCGATCAGGGCCGCATCGTCGAAGACGGTACACACGATCAATTACTGGAGCTAAAAGGATATTACTACCGATTATGGAGCATGCAGGCAGGCGGCTTTCTGCCGGAAGGCTAAGCTCAAGCCTGCTGCTTTAGTAAAGTGCGCTTAGCGACTACGATCGCTGCGATCGGGATCATGAAGTTCAGCCCCATCACCACCATCAAAAGCCAGCCGAGTTCGCTATAATCCGCGGCAATCACGACTTGGCCGGTTGTCGCGTCGCGAACCTCGCGGGTGATCACAAAACCTTGATTCAGCCATTTAGTCAGCAATTGCGACAATGACAGCGCCAGATTAACAAACGCCGCCATTACCGCGAAATAAGTCGCCTTCAACTGTTTCGGCGCCGAATTGGCAATCCAGGCCAGCATCGGAATCATCGCGATCTGGCCCAGCGGCGATTCGAGCGCGGTATCGACCAGCGCGATAAAGCGGGCATCGACGATGCCGCCGGTGACCTCCGACGTCCAGTGATGCAATCCGTAATAGAGCGCAATATTAGGGAGATAAAGAAGCGCCAGCACGACAGTCAGCACGGCGATGATGTAGGTGATCGTCCGCTCCGCCATGAAGCGGCGAAACAGGAACATGCCGAGCAAAGTCAACCCGCTCGAAATCACCGACAATTTCGAGATAAACTGCTGATCGAAGCCGAGGTCGTCGATCATCCACCAGGTTTCGCCGGCTCCTGTATTCGGCACGGCGCGAAAGGCAAAGATTACAAACGCGGTGCCGTACAATTGATTTCTCGTTCTCGTGTCGAGATCCATCGTCAAACGCCACATCAAGAACAGCACGATGGACAACGAACCGATGAAGACGATCTCCTCGCTGTTCGAGAAGCCGCCCAGCCCCATCCCGGCCGCGAACAACGTGAATCCAAGCCCGCCGCCCAATAAGCCCCAATTGACCGCAGGCGCTTCATGCAGTCCGCCTGCGGACAGGCGTTTAATTTCGTCAAGCTCGAAACCTTGCGCGGCGAGCCGCCATTCTTCCTGCGAACGCAAATAAGACGACAGTACGACGCCCAGTATGGAGATCACCGGCACCCATAGAGACCAGCGGTAAATCGACAAATAAACAGCGGCTTTCTCGGCCGCCGCCATCGTTTCGACGTCTTTGAAAAAGGCGACGTTGACGCCGGCCACGAGCAAGCTGCCGCCGATGATCGCGACTCGCCCCAGGGTTTGCATCGTGGTATGCGCGGCCAAAATTTGCGGTTCGGGAAGCGGCCGGCCTGCTTCGTCGCTGATGGCAACGGCTTCCACGGTCATCGCATCGGCTACGGTATCCTGAATCACATAACCGACCGGAGCCAGAAGCGCCGACAAGACATACCAGTTTTCGACCGGCCACAAGGATTGCATATATTCAGGATCGCTCAACAGGTTGATCATGATCATCAAGCTGCTAGCGATCAAAGCCGCGCCCAGATAGATCAGGCCCGCCTTATGGCGCCATAACAAATCGACCAGATGACCCATCGGCATTTTCAATGCCCAGGGCAGCATCGCCCAGAACCCCAGAGCGGCCAAAAACTCGGCGCTCAAGCCCAGATATTCCTTGACGAAAAAAGTCCCGACGATGCCTGTCAAACCGGAGATGCCCGCGGCCAGGTAAACCATCAACGGCGGCACATAGCTGATGCGCATTTGCCGGCCCAGATCGATCACATTGCGATCCAGCCATTTTCGCAAAATGGAAATGATCGACACACTATCCTGATTTACATCTGATTGACCCTTGCTCATGAATTCTCCTATGGCTTATCGGCTTCGACAACGAGACTGTTGACACCTGTGCCTGAAATTAAGTTCGCGGCCGTATTCAAGGCGATTTTGATTCCGGAATGCTTCAGTATCCTTGACCATTGCCGCCTATTTCAGCCATTGCGCAATATGCACAGGAATGAGTGAAAGCCGGATTTATGGGCGTTTAATAAACTACTCCACAATCATGCCGTTGTTCAGATAGCTTTCCGCGTAATTGAATACGATGTCGGTATCGGGAAGCACTTCCGCCTCATTTTTGTTTTTATAGTCGAGGCGAAACAGAATATCCTTGATGATATTGAGGCGCGCGCTTTTTTTGTCATCGGCCCGGACCACGGTCCAGGGCGCATCCAGATGATGCGTTCTGGCGAACATGACATTGCGGGCGAGACTGTAGTCTTCCCAATGCTTGACCGCTTCCAGATCGACCGGACTGGTTTTCCACTGCTTCAGAGGGTCCCGTTCACGCGCTTCGAGACGCCGCTTCTGTTCTTCCCTGCTGATATCCAGATAATACTTCAAGAGCTTGATGCCCGACCGTACCAGCATCAGTTCGAAGTCCGGCACGGTTTCGAGAAACTCGTGATATTCCTCGTCGCTGCAAAAACCCATTACCCGCTCGACACCGGCGCGGTTGTACCAGCTGCGGTTGAACAGCACCATTTCCTGGGCGGCAGGCAGATGGGGCGCGTAGCGTTGAAAATACCAACTGCTTTTGTCCCTATCGGAAGGTTTTCCCAATGCCACCACACGGGTTTCGCGCGGACTCAGATGCTGGATGATACGTTTGATGGAGCCGTCCTTGCCGCCCGCATCGCGCCCCTCGAAAATAATCAGCACTTTTTCGCCATGCTTGATGATGTGCTTTTGCAGTTTGACCAGCTCTATCTGCAATCGAATCAAGGCAGCTTTATATTCTTCCTTGCCGATTTTCTTCTTATCGTGTTTATGTTTCATGCCAGGAGCTGACATTGCCGGTAATTTTATTTAGGAAATGTTGGGGTTATTCGACGACATTCACCAGCCATCCCCCGCTCCCTTTACACTGGTTTGCTCCTTCTGCAGCGATATTGATCCTTGCAAAAGTCCCGTGCAATGTCTCAGGCAGCGTCCCGCTAACCTGAAAACCTTGGGCAACCGGCTTAACTGCAATCGATAGCGGGATATTTTTGACAACAACTTTGATCGTCTCCGGTTTGGTATTGGGGGATGCCATAAAAGAGAATGCGGAGTTCGGGGACACGTCCGCCTTGTCTGGCGGAGAAAATTGGCTGAATCCGGGTTTCTCGCAGGCTTTTGAGCTACTGCTGCCGCCGTAGCCCCAAACGACAGGGGTCATCACCATAAACAGACCCAACCAGAATATTTGAAATGATTTCATCAGTAAGCCTCCAAAAATTGGGGTTATCGATTTCGAGCAGACGGATTATTTCAATTGCTCGATCCGTTGCCGAGCCGCCAAGCCGAACGGCGAATCCGCTTCCTTTAGGCTGATAAGCTCCAGCGTCTGCAAGCTATTATGACTTAACAATTCAATCGCCCGCAAACGCACAGCGGGATAATGCGCCCTGAGCGCCGCCAATTCCCGGAGATAGGAGCTGGATTCATTCAACAATCTGAGCAGAATTCTTTCCGGATCATCGGTGAAAAGATCGCGGACCAGATTATCGTAGCGCGCCTGTTCCCTAAGTATGTCGCGGGGATCGGCTCTCGGTGGTTCGGTGGGATCATGGCAGCAAGAACTCATGGCAATACTCCGATGGGGCTAGGACTCAAACATATTACACCCAAAGACCGTTCGCTGCTTTACCTTATCAACAAACAGAATGCTACACTGATCTGGAACTATTCCCATTGTTTTACCCAGATTCCTTAGAACAAGATCCCCCTCATGAAAAAGTCCAGTCACCTCGCGTTGCCCTTATACATTCAGGTCATTATCGGGGTCATTTCCGGCGCCCTCCTGGGCGTCATTTTTGGAACCGAGAGTTACGGTTTCAACTTATTAAACAACGCAATGCTGGGTCAAGTGGGACAACTGGTAATTCGCCTGTTAAAAGCCCTGGCGACGCCACTGGTCTTTTTTGCCATATTGGAAGCGATGATCAATACGGACATATCGTTCAAACATGGCCGCCGCCTGTTGATGTTATGTTCGATGAATCTGGCGGTGGCAATGGTTATCGGTCTAACCTTGATGAACACCCTACGTCCAGGCCATCTTTGGGAAGGCCGGCTGACTGCAATGTCCGCCCAGTTATATGCCGGGACGAACGACCTGACATATAAACCGGCGCCGGAAAATCTTACGCTGGATCCGCTAAAAAACATCGCAGGCTACATACCGGAAAGTTTGGCCGAACCGTTTGTCAAAAATAACGTGATTGCGATCATTTTATTAGCCTTGCTGATCGGCAGTGCGATCCGCCGACTGAAGCGGCAAACGGCAGACGAGGACCAAACGGGTCTGCACATGCTCGAAAAACTGATCGGCATCTGCTGCCATCTGCTGATCCAGATGCTGCTCTGGGTCGTCAAGGCCATACCGTTTGCGGTTTTCGGTGTCGTCGCGCAGGTGGTCGGCAAAGCGGGACTGGAGATTTTTGAATTGGTGGGGGTGTTTTTGGCCGCGATGGTGGGTGGTTTGATGATCCATGCGCTCGTTTATTATCCATGCATGGCAAAATGGGGCGGCAAGATGCCGATCCGGCGCTATTTCGGTGAAGGCGCGGATGCGATAGTGGCCGGTCTTTCGACCAACAGCAGCCTCGCCACGATGCCGATCACCTTGCGCTGCCTGACCGAAAACATGGGCATTTCGAGCCGGTCGGCGCGCCTGTCGGTCTGCATCGGCACCAATTTGAACAATGACGGCATCATACTGTACGAAGCAATGGCGGCACTGTTCCTGGCGCAGGCGATCGGCATCGAACTGAATTTTGCGCAGCAAATGATTATCATGATGGCCGCTATTATGGTAGGCGTCGGCATTTCGGGAATTCCCGAAGCGGGTCTGATCGCCCTCCCGCTTGTGTTGAGCACCGCCGGCCTGCCGGAAGGCCTAATCATCACCGCGGTGCCGCTGATCACCACGATCGACTGGATCATTGCCCGCTGCCGGTCCGGCGTGAATGTGATGAACGACATGCTGATTGCAATTTTGCTGGATCGTATGGAAAGAAGTGAACGATAACGCTCGCTCGGTTTCATATGATCCAATATAGGTTATTTTATAACATCAAAACGATCTTGAACTAATGCCGATATGAGCCATAACGCCATCGTTACCAGAATCAAATGGATTATAGTGATTTTGCTGTTGATGTTGCTCGACATATTACCCGTTCCCATCATCGGGCTCATATTGCTCTACATACTGCTCATCCGTCCGCTATGGTTCAAAAACTCGGTTCTGGAGATATACATGGATGCCGACTGTGACGATGAAAACGACGCGAACGGTCTCAAATAAACCAGCCTGTTCCATAATTTATGAGTCCATATAAAGATTCCTTTTACGCACGGCTTGTGTTATGTTTCATCGTAGTGATCGGGCTGATTATCCTGCATGTGATCCCGCTTCCGATCCTGGAAACGCTGGTGCTGTACGTTCTGGTCGCACGTCCGTATTGGTTTAAAAATCTGGTCGATCAAATCTATGCCGGCAAAAAAACAAAAGACTCTAACTGATTATCCAATGAATGAAGAGAAATAAAGTCGCCTTTCTTCCCACGCTCATCTGTACGCTGGTCCTGGTTGTTTTGATCATTATCCATGTCATTCCCGTACCTATTCTGGAACCCCTGATCCTGTATGTGGTTCTGAACCGCCCTCGCTGGTTTAAAAGAGTCGTGGATTCGATTTACAGTAGAGAAGATATCGACCTTCACAGCCATACAGAGTGAAAATTGACGGGAGAATTTTAAAGTTCAAAAACAAAGCACAAAACACCCGTAAGATAGCCTATCGGTTTAGAAACAACCAGAAGGCAAAAAACGCGAGGCATTAAAAAAGGGCTATCCGTTCGGATAGCCCTTTGGAGATGGCGTCCCCAAGGGGGTTCGAACCCCTGTTACCGCCGTGAAAGGGCAGTGTCCTAGGCCGCTAGACGATGGGGACAGAATCTGGTCTTTCTGGCATTGTGTTTTGAATAAAACGAAATGCCTGCTTGGTTCTTCACTTATTATCTTCTAACACCCATCAATAGTATACTATTGACGAGTGGCGTCCCCAAGGGGGTTCGAACCCCTGTTACCGCCGTGAAAGGGCAGTGTCCTAGGCCGCTAGACGATGGGGACAAATAATTAAGTGTCAATCCGTCTTAATTTGGTGGAGCCAAGCGGGATCGAACCGCTGACCTCTTGCATGCCATGCAAGCGCTCTAGCCAGCTGAGCTAATCCCCCGTTTAACGAAGGTGTAAAACTAACTTTTCCAAATAGCTTACCAAATCATCGGCTATACGCTGCGAACTGCCGGAATTTCCTAAGCGTTTATAAAGATCTTCGTAGTCTTTTTTAATGCGCTGTTGTGTTTCAGGCTGCAATAAACTCTTTACCTCCGAAACCAAGCGCATTTCGTTTACATCATGTTGAATGAGCTCTTCCACAACTCTTTTTCCTGCAATCAGATTTACGATTCCGATAAAATCAATTCCTTTAATTAACCGTTTCGCAATCTGGTATGAAATCCAACTTCCTTTGTAACAAATCACCTGTGGGACATTGAATAATGCTGTTTCGAGTGTAGCTGTTCCCGATGTGATGATTCCGACCGAAGCCATTTGCAACACGTCATAGGTTTTATCAAAAACGAGTTCGACATTTTCAGGCAAAGAAAATTTGCGATAAAATGCTTCACCATTCATACTGAGTGCCGCAACCTTGAATTTATAATCGGGGAAATATTTTACGACATTCAAATATTCCGGAAAAAGATAGGAGATTTCTTGTTTGCGGCTACCCGGTAAAATCGCAATCGTTTTTTCGTTTTTCGCTGCAGCAATATTTTTCATGTCGACTTCATCTAACAGCGGATGTCCGAAATAATGAGCTTCTACGCCTTGTTGCCGATAAAAATCCACTTCAAACGGAAAGATAACATACAGCCTGTCTACATATTTTTTCACTTGCTTGATACGTCCCTTTTTCCACGCCCAAAGTTGTGGCGATATATAGTAAATAGTTTGAAAATTATGTTGCTTCAAAAACGGGAACAAACGAAAATTAAAACCCGGGTAATCAATTAAAATCACGGCATCGGGTTTAAAATCCAAGATGTCTTTTTTGCATAACGCAATGTTTGAAAAAATGGTTGGCAAATGTTTCACGACTTCCCAAAAACCCATAAATGCGAGGTTCCGAATATGTTTGGTCGCAATCGTTTCAGCCGATTTTTGCATTTTATCTCCTCCAAAAAAACGAAACTCCGCTTGCGGATCTTTCGCACGGATTGCCTTAATCAGGTTAGCACCGTGAATATCGCCCGAAGCCTCACCAACAACTAT
>JBPFEE010000017.1:0-45453 GCA_051061095.1 Methylomicrobium sp.
AATCACTCTCAGTCCATCGCTCAATTCCATTTCATCTCCTGCTTGGTCGCATAGAGTGAAACCGATTGGCGATGGACTTTCAAGCCCTCTATTTACAACCCTTTTTATTCAATGGGTTAGCTGTTTTTGTCGTGTACAGAGCAATTCAGCAATAAATAGAATTTCAGACTTATTTGCCAAAAATGAGCGCGTGGTCAATATTTTCAATACTGAAGCAGGTCCGATGGCTCTCATTCTCATAGGATCAATTTTTTCCTCAAGTATTGAAACTGTATGGGACGGCGTGATTACACCCTCTCCCAAGTCCGAAATTCGTCAATGGAATTATCCCTTTAATCCCCCTTTTGCAAAAAAGGGCGAAGAAATGGGCCGATTAAATCTGGGTTCAACCGTTATTGTGTTATTCAGCAAAGATAAAGTTAAATGGGAAACAAATTTAGTGCCTGGTAGCCGTGTTCAAATGGGGGAATTAATCGGCAAAACCTCTTTATAACCGAAATACAGGGGCACCTAGTAGATTACGACCGAACAGGACACTTGCTGCTTAATCAAATCGCAGAAACAGTCACTCGCCCATATGTCCATTGAACGATTGCTTAACCTTGCTTGTCGACCGAATTGAGCGGCCTCTGTCTTCGCCGCCTCAATCGCGGGTTAGATTTAACAGGAGAAGCGGATGGTCAGATATAGGAAGCTGTTAGCAGCCCTCGGCATTTGCGCAGGACCACTGCTCGGCTATGCAGAGGGGGCTAGCGCCGAGCAAAAATCCATTACGGCCATCAACATCGCGCTGGATCCGGATGCTGCAATGATCCGGTACGCGGAAGCCGCCAACGCCCGCCTGCTTAAGGACTACCCGAAAGGATTCGCTTTGGATGCCACGCACAGGCCGCACATTACGCTCCTGCAGCGCTTCGTTTCTACCGAGAACCTCGGCCAAATCTACGCCGCCGTCGGCAAAGTCCTCACCGGCGTGGAAGCCGGCGACTGGAAGTTGAAAGCCTCCAATTATTACTACACCCCTTGGAAGGATGAGGGCGTCGGGATCATCGCCGTCGAGCCGGCAGCCGTTCTCCTTAAACTGCAACAAAAACTGATCGACGCGGTTACCCCTTTTACGGTGGAAACCGGAACTTCCGGGGCATTCTTTACAACACCCGACGATTCCCACATTAACCCGGCGACTATCGACTATGTCGCGGCATTTATCCCTAACCAGACAGGGAAAAATTTCCATCCCCATGTCACCCTCGGCCTCGCCTCCCTGGATTATTTGAAGGAAATGATCGCCGAGCCCTTCGAGGCGTTCACGTTTTCGCCGGCAGGGGTGGCAGTTTACCAACTCGGCAACTTCGGAACGGCTCGGAAGAAACTCAAGGAATGGAAAGCGAACCCATAAATACCTGTCAGACAGGAAACTTTAGCTGAGTTATTGATCCGGCCCTTAAAAGGTTGAAGCCATTCGCCTTGAGCCTGTCGAAAGGCTAGTCATTCGGGAGCTTCGACAAGCTCAGCCCGAACGGAGTTGAGACTTCATGGGGCCGGATCAATAAAAGACAGTTGTAGCTGGGCGAAGAGCCTAATGATAACGACTTACACCAACTGTCCATTCCGATAATCCGCAAGCGCCTGCTCAATTTCATCGCGCGTATTCATCACAAAGGGGCCGTACTGGACAACCGGTTCACGTAAGGGTTTGGCCGCAAGCGCCAGAAAAGAGGCTCCCTCTTTGCCGGCATGAACTTCCATTCGATCCCCGTCGGAAAGCACGCCGACGGCATGGGCTGGCAAGGGCCGCTTTTCTGCCGTCGAGCCGACTTCGGCCAGGCCCTCATATAAATAAATGAAGGCGTTATGTCCGTGCGCAATCGAGTGGACAAAATAGCCGCCTGCCGGGAGCCGAACATCCAGGAATAAAGGCTCGGTGCTCAGGCCCTGGATGGGTCCGGATACGGCCCGGTTATCAATTTGCGCAGTTCCGGCAATGATTTTCATCTGGCCTCCGCCCGGCAGGTTCAGCAACGGAATGTCCTCTGGTTGAACATCCTGGTAGGCGGCAGGTTTCATTTTTTCCTGGGCGGGCAAGTTAACCCAAAGCTGAAAACCACGCATGCGGCCGCTCTCTTGTTGCGGCATTTCGGAATGAATGATGCCGCGTCCGGCAGTCATCCATTGTACCGATCCGGGCTTCAAGTCCCCTCGGTTCCCCAGGTGGTCCTGGTGCAGCATGTGACCGTCCAGCATGTAAGTCACCGTCTCGAAGCCCCGGTGCGGGTGATCGGGAAAGCCGGCAATATAATCGTCAGCATTCATCGAAGAAAATTCGTCCAGCATCAGAAAGGGATCGAGGCGCAACGCCTGAGACTGCCCGAGACTGCGTAGCAATCTGACGCCCCCGCCATCTGTGGTGGGTATGGAGTTGATGACTTGTTTCAATGTTCGAGTTTGCATGAGGTTCACCTTAGAAAGTTGTAATGCTGTCTTATCAAGCCGCCAGCGCGGCGAGCCGCTGTCTGGCTTCGGCCAATGCCGCATCCTTGCTTGCCTCGCCCATGTTGAGTCCTTCGGCATACACGAACTCAACATCGGTGATGCCTAAAAAGCCAAGGAAGTTGCGCACATAACCGGTTTGGCTGTCGAGCGGCGTGCCGGCGTATAGCCCGCCCCGCGCGGCGAAGACATAGGCCTTCTTGCCGGTCAGCAGCCCTTCGGGGCCGTTCGAATTGTAACGAAACGTTACTCCGGCCCGGGCGATGTGGTCGAAATAGGCCTTCAGTGTCGACGGGATGCCGAAGTTGTACATTGGCAGGCCGATCACAAGGACCTCGGCTTGTTTAATCTCATCGATCAGGGCGTCCGACTCGACCACAAAAGCCCGTTGTTCAGGCGTCCGTGTTTCGGGTTGCGCAAAATACGCCGTTACCCGTTGCGCGTCCAGATGCGGCAAGGGCGCCTGTGCCAGATCGCGAAGGATCACCTGGGCGTTCGGATGAGTGCTGCGCCATGCAGCGACAAACTGATCGGCGAGCTGGCTGGACTGGCCCCCGGAAGAGAAAATGCTGGAGTTGATTTGTAACAGGTTTTTCATGAGGTTTTCCTCCTTTGCTGAAAGTGGCACCATTAAACATCCAACTCATTCGATAAAAAAGTATAATATTTTGCTAATAACTATCTAATAATCAGATTAATTATGAAGGCGCCTCATATTACCCTCGAACAATGGCGATCGCTCATCGTGGTGGTGGACGCCGGCGGTTACGCCCAGGCCGCGGAAATTCTGAATAAAAGCCAGTCCGCGGTGACTTATGCGGTGCAAAAAATCGAATCGCTGCTGGGCGTGAAAGCGTTCGAGATTCAGGGACGCAAAGCCATGCTCACACCGACCGGCCAGATGCTTTACCGGCGCGCGCTGGCATTAGTGGAGGAGGCCGGCGATCTTGAGCGAGCGGCGCATACGCTATCGGCAGGGTGGGAGGCGGAGGTTCGCATAGCGGCTGAAATTCTCTTTCCCTCCCGGCTGCTAATGGCCTGTCTGGATCGTTTCGGCCGGGAAAGCCCACGCACCCGGATTGAATTGATTGAGTCGGTGCTGGGAGGCACTGAGGATGCACTGCTCAAGGGTGAAGCCGACTTGGTGATTTCGCCCCGGCTGCCGCCTGGTTTTCTAGGCGAACAGTTGATGAGAATTCGATTGATCACCGTTGCGCATGCAGATCATCCCTTGCATCGTTATGGACGAACGCTGACCCGCCGCGACCTGCGCGCCTATCGGCATGTCGTGGTGCGGGATTCGGGTAGTAAGCGCGACCGGCGCGCGGTATCCGTCGAAGTCGATCAGCGCTGGACGGTGAGCCAGATTGCCACTTCTATCCAGGCGGTTTCCATGGGCTTTGGCTTTGCCAGGCTGCCGGAAGAGCATATCCGGGAGGAGTTAAAAGCAGGACTGCTTAAGCCCCTGCCTTTGCGGGAAGGCGGAACACTTGAAGTCCCGCTCTATATGATTTTCACCAATCCGGACTTTGTTGGGCCAGGCGTGAACCGCCTGGCCGAGATCATCAGGGAATCGGCCGAGACTTGACAATTAATCCTTCACTTTTTATTGCTAATTCGTATTTCTCCATTGTTCTGGAGTATTTTAAACTTGGTGAGTACATTATTACCCAGCAAAGCTTGATCTAGGTTGGGAATAATCATGCACCGCACGTCTGTTACCGTAAAGTCTCCAAATTTCAACTTTGCGATTTTACTGATGCAGGCCGGAACTTTTCCGTTGGCGGTGTTTACTTCCGTATCGTTTTCACAATAAATACCCGCACTCAACGCAGCGTCTCTAGGTAAGGACACAGCTGAAGCGCCGGTGTCGACCACAAAGCTAAGTGGTAAATCGTTAATCGAGCCATTAACAAGATAATTTCCGTTACGTTGCGGTCGGAGAACAAGATCCGCATTGGGCTCATTCTCGTCGATAGCTTTTGGCTGCTTACTCTCTTGATATAGCGACTCGGGATCGCCGTCAGGCCCGAGATTTACACCTCCCGGCCCGTAGATATTGGAATCGCCTATGACAAATCCTATAGCGCTGCTGTATAAAACGGATATAACCAATAGTTTTTTCATGGGGCCGTCTCTGAATTTTAGTAAGGCAAGACCTGCATTAAAGGCTTAATTCGGCATTTTCAACCAAAATAGCGAACTCGCCAAATTTTAATAAACTATCCGGGTCTGAAAAGATTTTTAAAATTCGCCCCTTCTAGCGCCGGCGGAGCCCGCCTTTCCCGCCGAGTCCTCCTTTGTTCATATGCTTAAGGAAACTCTGAATAAGCCTTACACCTGCGATAAAATATCCGCAGCCCGCCATTCTCGATAGTTCCCCCCATGAAGCAACTCGGACTCAGTGCCCCTCTGTTTGTGAAGAAACCGAAGCGGACTCGGCGGCAGCAATTTCTCCAGGAAATGCGGGGCAATCGCGCTATTTCACCATTGACATGAGCAAAAGTATAAAATAATCCATTTGCAGAGAAAACAAGGATGTTACCCAATCCGATGCCGTATTTCGAAGACCTCAAAGACCCGCGCCGTGAGACGAAAAACAAGTTGCACAAGCTGAGCGATATTTTAATGATTGTCTTGTGTGCCGTGCTGAGTGGCATAGAAGACTGGGTGGGCATGGAGGAATTCGCCGAAGAGAAAGAGGCTTGGCTGCGTGAGTTTCTGGAGTTGCCGAACGGTATTCCAGCGCACGATACCTTAAGCGATGTGTTGGGGGGAGGATATATCCGCAAGCCTTTCAGGAAGCCTTTTTAAGCGGGGTTCATGCGGCGTTGCCGAGCCTGTCGGGCGAACAAATCTGCTGAGATGGCAAGCCGTTGCGCGGCAGTCGCCTCGGCGACAAGGCCGTGCATTTGCAGGTTTTTTATCCTGTAGTCACCTCAGTTTTCGATACCCGGCGTCTTCTTTATCCCTGTTTTTTTATCTGATTTCGCTTGACAAAGTTGAAACTTCCTAAACCCGTCTTTGTAAATTTTTTAGGGGGGAAATGCCGGTAGGAAAATTATGCTCCCGCCTTGACAAACTTCGCAGAGAGAAGGTAAGTTAAATAAAAAGTACCTCAATTTTATAATCTCGTTCTCGGCAGTCGTCGCGGTTACCGCCGTTCGTCTTCTTTCTTCCGCTTTATTCGGCAGACTTCCGTAAATTGGCAAAGGCATACCGCTTATCGCTTTCAAGACGGATTATTGCGATCGCTGCCGCCTTTTTTCATATCCCGCAATACAGTTTTTCATGAATTTATTTCACCTCCGACAAACATCCCGCATCGTTTTGATTCTGTTGCTGGCTTTTTCATTAACCGGCTGTATTTACTGGTGGCGCGCCTATCAAACCTATGTGCAAATGGGCGAGTTCGACCGCTATTTCAAGGTAGCGGTTGCCGACGATTTCACCTTGCAATTCAAAGAACCGATTCTCTACAGCAAGGACTTCGTTTCCCTCGCCAAACTGCATGCGAGCGAAGAAAAGCCGACGCCGGAGGGGAAACGCTGGCGCTATTGGTTTCGCAAGGTCGATGAAAAAGGCAAGCTGGTCGCCCCGAAAGTCGAGTTCTATTCCGATCTAAACTTTAACAGGAAAGACCGGATTACAGCCTGGTCATTTTCCTCCCTTTTTCTTGAAATCGCTCCGCCAAAACTTCTGGAAGTCTCCTTGCGTTCGATAGGGGGCGCGGATATCAATAAAGAAAAAATGCAGTTGAAAGCCGACACGTCGCATCTCGGCAAAATTAAAGTGGAATTGCCGCTGAAAAACAAGATCATAGAGAAACTGGGCGAGCCTTTACGCATCGACAATGACATTGATCAGGAAGTCTATGTTTACCATTTCAAGCTGATCACGCACGGCATCGAGGAGGGCTACGAAGACCGGGAGCTGACCGAACTCAACCTAAACTTCGATAAAAAAACGCAGGAGTTGACCAAAATGTCGGGGCGCTTTGCCGGACTCAAGATTTCCATCAACTATGGGAATCTGGTAGGAAAGGCATCCCCTGGATCCCTGGCATCGGGTTAGCAAGTGGTTCTAGGTAGTTATACTGATTGTGCCGGTATTCAACAAAGTAAAAAATAGCAGCCAGAATCGGCAAAAGATTTACAATAAAGCGCAGGGGATCGAGCCCAGGTATAAGAATTTTTATATAGAATTTTGATTTTCAAAAGAAAAAACACCTTGGCTTTATTTAGAAAACATCAGAAGAGGTAAATCATCATGCAAATCCCGTTACAGATCATTTTTCGAGGAATCGAGCCTTCAGAGGCTGTTGAAGCAAGAATTCGAGAAAAAGCCAGCAAGCTCGAGAAATTTCACTCACAAATCATCAGTTGCAGGGTTGCGGTGGAATCCGGGCATCATCATCACCATCAAGGCAATCTGTACCATATTCGTATCGACATTACCACGCCCGGCAAAGAAATCGTAACCAGCCGTGAGCGCCATGAAAATCAGGCCCATGAAGATGTGTATGTCGCTATCCGCGACGCGTTCAATGCCGCGGCAAGACAGCTTGAAGATTATGTTCGGATGCAGCGCGGCGAAGTTAAAACCCATACAACGCCGGTAGACTGAAGCGCATTCCCACAAAGGCGGCAATGATTCCATCCCTGTTAATAATGTGTAAACAGAAGCCGCTGCAATTCGGCATTTCCCGCGTCAGACTGACCGTTGCGCGGGAAATCCATCCCAATCCGGCAGCCAAGCTGCATAAATAACGCGGCGATACTACATCTTCATATTTCGATATGACATAAAAAAACCCGCCAAGCCTGATGGCTTGCGGGTTTTTGTAGTTCTTTGCACGGCTCTGAACCAAAAATTGGTACCGAGGGTCGGAATCGAACCGACACGATGTCACCATCACCGGATTTTGAATCCGGCGCGTCTACCAGTTCCGCCACCCCGGCAAAGAACCGATATTATAATGAAATAATTTTCATATTGGCAAGCATTTTTTTAAAATAGAGCGCCACAATATCTGGCTGAGTATTCATGAAGAAAAGCGATTTTTTTTACCATTTGCCCGAAAACCTGATTGCCCAGCATCCGTTGCCCGAACGGCAAGCAAGCCGGCTGTTGTGCATGCAGGCTCCCGATTGGCGGGTTCACGACCGGAAGTTCGTCGATTTTATCGATCTGATCGAAGCACGGGACTTGCTGGTATTTAACGATACCCGCGTGATACCTGCCCGCTTGTTCGGCCAAAAATCGACGGGCGGCAAGGTCGAAATCCTGATCGAACGGATACAGGATGCGCATCGAGCCATCGCCCACGTCAGAGCCAGCAAGGCGCCGAAGTCCGGCACGGTGATTGAGCTGGATCAGACGCATCGATGCACGGTTTTGGGAAGAGCCGGCGATTTGTTCGAAATTGAATTCGATTCGACAGCGCCGCTGCCGGAACTATTGGAACGAATCGGTCATGTGCCCTTGCCGCCTTATATCAGCCGCGCCGACGAACAAGAAGACTTGAGCCGCTACCAAACGGTTTTCGCGAAGCAGCCGGGCGCGGTGGCGGCGCCGACGGCAGGATTGCATTTCGATCTGGAGACGATGGACCGGATTGCCACGAAAGGCGCCCTGACCGCTTTCGTGACCCTGCATGTCGGCAGCGGCACATTTCAGCCGGTGCGGGTCGAAAATCTGGCTGATCATATGATGCACCAGGAGTTTTTCTCGGTCTCTCCCGAAACGGTTGCAGCAGTTCGGCAGGCGCGCGAGCGCGGCGGACGCGTCATCGCGATCGGCACGACCGCGGTCAGGGCGCTTGAATCGGCCAGCCGAAGCGGGCAGCTGGAGGCGGGCTGCGGCGATACCGCTCTCTTTATTACGCCGGGCTACCGCTTCCATAGCGTCGATGCGCTGCTGACCAATTTCCATCTGCCCGAGTCCACCCTGTTGATGCTGGTGTCGGCCTTTGCCGGTTATGAAACAATCATGAATGCCTATCGGCATGCGATCGAGCATTCGTACCGTTTTTTCAGTTATGGCGACGCGATGTTTTTGGCAAGAATTTAATTAGCGATGACCGGTTGCCTACTTTCCGGACCTACGGCTTGAGCCTGAATTTACAAACGCCGCCGCCTTTAGCCATGCATTCGAGATGGTCGATGTCACGGTCCAGCAGCGCCGTTATCAAGGCTCTGTCGAACTCGCAAACTTCCTGAAATTTTTGCGCCAGGTCATGGTAAATGCAGTTGAATGCCTCGATGGACGGCTGATCGCCGTTCGCGGCATTCAGTCTGGCCTTGAAGCCGAGTTGATTCATGGTTCGGATCAATTCGGCAAGCCGCACTTCATCTTTTTGGCCGGCAAATTGCTGTTGCAAGCCTTGCGACAAAGAGTCCGCCAACTCATGCAAATAGCGTTGCAATGCCTCGGATCCCATTTCCTGCCGTAATTTGGTCAGTAGCAATTCGGAAAACCAGGCGTATTGTTTCTGAAAACTGTTGATGCCGGCTTCTGTCAGCACAAATACGCGCACAGGGCGGCCTGCCGTCTTACTCAGCATCCCCGTTTTGACATAGCCATCCCGTTCCAGCTTGTCGATATGCTGCTGTACCGCATTGCGTGAAATCGACAATTTACCGGCAATTTCATCGATGCAGAGACCGGTTTTGGTGCTGAGTAAAAGGTCGAGAATTTGATGTTGCCTGGAGCTTATGCTTTCAGCCATAAAAGCCTGCTTATTCAAGGTTTATTAATAGCGCATCATGGCAATTACTAGCTTCTTCGACTACGAAAACCCTTCTCTCAAAAGAAGTCGACCGGTGCCTGATGAATTGTTTAAGATTATTTTATCCACTTTTGCAATAAAAGTATTGCAAAAGTGTAATATCGAGTTAAAATTATTCCGCGAGCCTCTTTCGAGTCCTCGATCAGGGCCGCATTACCCAAGTTTATTTCCAATATCATGAGACCACAACAATGAGCGATTCACTCTATGAAAGAATTGGCGGCGAACCCGCTGTCAGTGCCGCAGTGGAACTTTTTTACCGTAAAGTCTTGAACGATTACCGGATCAACCGTTTTTTCGATTCGACTGACATGGATAGCCAGCTCGCCAAGCAAAAAGCTTTTTTTACTTATGCGTTCGGCGGACCGAACAACTACACCGGCAAAGACATGCGCAGCGCGCACGCACACTTGGTCAAGATGGGCATGAACGGTTCGCATTTCGATGCGGTGATGGAGCATTTGGGGGCTACACTGCATGAATTGAACGTGCCTGAAGAGTTGATTGCCGAAGCCGCCGGCATTGCCCTTGGCGCGCGTTCGGATGTTCTGGGTCTGTAAATTAGCGATTACAAGCCGTGATTTGCTGAGCATTTCACGGTTTGATTTTGTAAGGTGACATTATGTTCGACCTAACGATTGATAACAATCGGTTTACCTGCCGGCCGGGCGAAACCGTGCTCGACGCGCTGCTGCGCCAAAACATCGACATCCCTTACGGTTGCAAGGCCGGCGTCTGCCAGAGCTGTGTAGTGCAAAGCCTTGACGCTCCACCGCCCGAAAAAGCGCAGGGTGCTCTGAAAGACACGCTGAAAAGCAGCGGACATTTTTTGGCCTGCCAGTGTCATCCCGAACAGCCTATGACACTAAAATTGTCCAAGCAGGCGGTTCTTTTTGCCGAGGGCGTCGTCGAGGCCAGCGAACCCTTGAATCGCAACACCCATCTGCTGATCATCAAGATCGATAACGCGCACCGTTATAAAGCCGGCCAGTTCGTCAACCTGCAGCGCAGCGACGGCCTGACGCGCAGCTATTCGATTGCGAATATTCCGCATGCTTCCGGCACGCTGGAATTCCATATCCGCCGCTTGCCGGGCGGGCGTTTCAGCGCCTGGGTGCATAACGAGCTGAAGGTTGGCGATTCGATCCCGGTTTCGGAACCCCTGGGCCAATGTTTTTATCTTCCCGACCGCAAGGAGCAGGGCCTCCTGCTGATCGGCACCGGCACCGGCCTGGCGCCCCTCGCGGGCATTTTGGCCGATGCATTGGCGCACGGTCATTCGGGGCCGATTCGTCTTTTTCACGGCAGCCGCGACCATGAAGACCTGTATCGGATCGATGTAATGCGCCAACTCGCCGAACGGCACCCGAATTTTTCTTACACGCCATGCGTTTCCAGCGGTGAAGCGCCGGCGGGCTTCATTCGCGGGCGCGCGAATGAAGCCGCTTTAGCCGAGCATCCCGATTTGTCCTGTTGGCGGGTGTTTCTTTGCGGCCATCCCGACATGGTCAGATCTACCCAGAAGCAGGCGTACCTGAAAGGCGCCAAACTGGCCGATATTTACTGCGACGCCTTTGTCGCGGCACTGTAAATTCTCCTCTATCCTTTTTTCTTTCCCGCGCCGGATCCCCGTAAGGGGTCGGCGCCGTACCCGGCAGCTTTCCAGTAATCCAAGCCGCAATTACGGCGTTTTTACATAAAAACGCGTCCCTTTGGTGTCGCTCATGCCCTGCGCTCTGTAAAAGCTTTCGTCTTGAAGGCAAAAATCAAAGTTAAACAAAAGGTTATGCAAGTTCAACGCGAGGGGTATTGACACACCGTATGGCTTGAGCCATTGCAATTAGTCAGTCAGCGCTTGCATTTACTAATGATAATGATTATCATTTAAAGAAGGCGTGACATTGACCTCTCGCCGCTTTCGTTTGGCGCGTCTGCACCCCTCTCTGTAGTACGCGCTGAACATTTTTTACCGCCTGAATCATAGCGAGAACCCTTATGCCCGAACCACAACCTGCCGAAAAAGGTGAATTGGCGCGTCTGCATGCGGCAACCTGTTTGTCGATGACCCAGTTCATCAACGGACATCAATGCCCCAAGCTGGCGCACATGATCGTACGCCAATTAAACCTGCTGTTGACGCACCCGGAACTGGAACCCGTTTCGAACACGCGCGACATGTACCTGCAATTGCTCGAACATTGGCAAAAGATCGCCGCGCAACTCCTGGAACAGCGCCATGCCCGCAGAGCCGCGGCCGTTTATCATTGATCGAAGCCGATGAAAAACGTTAAAGACTCCCGAAACGGCGACACAATACCGCCTGAAGATACGCTCAACGATAGGCGCAGGCTCAGCAGCAGCGTATTATTCGGAACCCGGAACGAAATCGTGATCGTCCATAACGACGAGGAATACCGTTTGCGCATCACCAGCAACGGCAAGCTGATACTGACCAAATAGAATTTTCGCCAATCCCCAGCCAGCCATCCCGCACCGGGTAGCCAGCCACCCTGAATTCCGCTAGAGGAGGCACGGCAATGCCGGCAAGTATTCATAAAATCGATTTTTCCGTTCCTGCGGATCGTTCGGACGACTCAACCCGTTTGAATCTCGTTCACCGCAAGGTGATTCCTTTTGCGCCCGAAACCGTGCCCTCAGCGCCGCTTCGTCCGATAGGAACGCTCCCTTGTTATCATCGGCAAGAAACGCTAATCGCCGTGCTGTTGGCGCTGGGCCTGCATCTGGCCGGGTTCGCCTTGATGCCGGATAATGCGCAGCAAGAGCTCATCATGCCCCCGGCGCCGATTCAGGTCGCCTGGATTGCCGCGCCCCGGCCGAAAGCCGAAACCAAGCCGGCCGCGTCGCCGAAGCTGCAACAGCCGGTAATCAAGCCCAAACCGAAACCGAAGGCCGTCAAGCGGGTAAAAGCCAGGCAAAAAGCTGTGCTTTCTACCGCCGCTCCGGCAACAACAATGACCACTGCATCGACAGAGAAGGCAGAGAAAACGCCGGCACCGGCCGTAACAAAGGCTCCCGTAGCGCCGGCCGTCAAATCGGCGGCCAATGCCGCGTCACCGGCCTCTTCAGCGTCGCATGAGCAAGCCGCCGATAGCCAGCAGGCATTGACCCTGCCGAATCTTAATGCCGATTATCTGAATAATCCTGCGCCTCCCTATCCCGAGGAGGCGCGCGAACGCGGCGAACAGGGCAAAGTCCTGGTGCGGGCGCTGATCAATGCCGACGGCACCGTCGCAGAACTCGCGATGAAAAAGAGCAGCGGATTTGCCAATCTTGACCAGTCCGCCCTGGAAACCGTCAAAAAGTGGCGTTTCGTGCCGGCGCGCCGCGGCGCGGCGGCCGTTTCGGCCTGGGTCGTGGTGCCTATCTCTTTCTCTTTGGAAGGATAACGATGAATACGACAAACTCTCTGCAACATTTTCTCGCCCAAAGCGACGGCGTCGGACAAGCGCTGTTCTTGATCCTGATCACGATGTCGGTCGCCAGTTGGTATTTGATCATCATCAAGGCCTGGCAGGCCATCAGGTTAAGCCGCAACTCCGCGCGGTTTCTGCTTATGTTTTGGGACGCCGCCTCGTTGGAGCAGATCATCGAACAGTTGCAGCAAAAAACATCGGATGAGCCGTTTTCGCTGTTGACCCGTCACGCGATCACCTCCAGCCGCCATCATGCCCAGCATGGCAAAGAGCGTCTGCACACAGCCGGTTCCGCATCCGAATTTCTGACCCGTGCGATGCGCCGCGTGATCGACGAGGAAACCGCGCGGCTGGAATGGGGACTGACGGTGCTGGCTTCGATTGCGAGCACCGCGCCGTTTGTCGGCCTGTTCGGCACCGTGTGGGGCGTTTTTCACGCCTTGACCCATATCGGCCAAGGCGGCGCCGCCACCTTGGAGCAAGTCGCCGGTCCCGTCGGCGAGGCGCTGATCATGACCGGCCTGGGCCTTGCGGTCGCGATTCCGGCCGTGCTCGCTTATAACGCCTGCGCACGCTCGAACCGCCTGGTGCTGGCGAAACTCGATGCCTTCGCGCATGACATGTTCGCGCTGCTGACCACCGGCTCGACGCCGGCGGCCGTTTCGGGAGAACGCTGATGGCATTCGGAAGCTTCAATCAAAACAACAACGCGCACCCGGTCGTCGAGATCAATATGGTGCCGCTGATCGACGTGATGCTGGTGCTGCTGATCATTTTCATGATCACCGCCCCCCTGATGACGCATGCGGTCAAAATCGATCTGCCTAAGGCCGACAGCATCGCGCAGACGCAGGAAACCAAACACATCGATTTGGCGATTAACGCGGATGGACAACTCTTTTGGGACGCCGCCGCCGTCAGCCGCGCTCAACTCCGGCAGAATCTGCAACAAATCGCTGTGGAAATGCCGCCGCCTGAACTGCATGTCCGCGCCGACCAAAACGTGCCCTACCGCAAGGTAGCGGAGGCGCTCGCCGATGCCGCCAAGGCCGGCGTCAGTCGAATCGGGTTCGTTTCCGAGCCGAAGGCCCCGGAACAGCATTGAGCAGCGTTCAGCAGTAGTAATTGCACGATAGTTCATGACCGGTGCGGTAACGCGGGCGGCCAAACCGAAAACACTCGGATAAAACCCTGCCTTACGCATTAGGGATCAGCCGGCGTACGCATCGTCACGAACTCCTCAGCCGCAGTCGGATGAATGCCGATCGTCGAGTCGAACACTGCCTTGGTCGCGCCGGCCCGCAGCGCGACAGCCATGCCCTGGATGATTTCGCCAGCCTCGGCGCCGACCATGTGTATGCCCAACACCCGGTCGGTGCTCCGCCTGACCACCAGTTTCATCAGCGTCTTCTCGCCAAGGCCCGACAAGCTATGCTTCATCGGCGTAAATACCGATTTATAGATCACGACGTCATCATACCGCTCTCTTGCCGCCTGCTCGGTCAGCCCGACCGTGCCGATGCTGGGCAGGCTGAATACCGCCGTCGGGATATGGTCGTAATCGACCGGCGTCCGCTTGCCGGTATAAAGCCCGTTGATCAGCGCCGCCGCTTCGGCGATGGCGACCGGCGTCAGATTGAAGCGGCCGGTCACATCGCCGAGGGCGTAAATCGAAGGGATATTGGTCCGGTAATTTTCATCGACCTTGATCCCGCCGTTTGCATCCAGTTCCACCCCGAGCGCTTCCAGGCCCAGTCCGGCGCTATTGGGGCGGCGGCCGGTCGCATACAGAATCAGGTCGGCTGCAATCGGATCTTCCTGATCGGTATGGGCCAGCAATCCGCTATCGGTCTTTTCGACCAACCGGATTTGAGTGTTCGAACGAAGCGCGATGCCTTTCTTATGCATCTCCTGCGCGGCAAACTCGCGGATGTCCTCGTCGAAGCCGCGCAGCAGTTTTTCGCCCCGATAGCACAGCGTCGTCTCGACGCCGAGTCCGTGCATGATGCCGGCAAACTCGGCCGCTATATAACCGCCGCCGACGATCAACATCCGCCCGGGCAGTTTGTCCAGAGCAAACATCTCGTTTGAGGTGACGACGAATTCCTTGCCAGGAAAATCGGGGATCGACGGCCAGCTGCCGCTTGCGACCAGAATGTTTTCGGTGCGAAACTGCCGATTGCCGGCTTCTACGGTATGCGCATCGAGCAGCCTGGCCTTGCCGGTGATGATCGCTGCACCGGAGCGCGTCAACAGGTTTTGGTAAACGCCTTGCAACCGTTCGATTTCGCGGTTTTTTTGCGCCAACAGGCAGGACCAGTCGAATCGCGGCTCGCCGACCGACCAGCCGAAACCGGGTGCGGCCCGGAAGTCTTCGTTAAAATGCGAGGCATAGACGAACAATTTCTTGGGCACGCAGCCGACATTCACGCAAGTGCCGCCGAGATAGCGGTTCTCTGCGATCGCCACGCGCAGGCCGAGCCCGGCCGCCAGCCGCGCAGCGCGCACGCCGCCGGAGCCGGCGCCGATTACGAAAAGATCATAATCATAGGTAGCCATCGAAGTTTCCATGACAAGGGGTTAAGAATAAACCATCTGGCCGGTATTCATCGTCCGGTTTGATTTATCCGTCCGACTGTCGCCTGAGATAAGCCAGCATCGTATCGGCGTCGCTGACTTCGAACGGATCGTCCGCGCAGTTGTCGACCTTGCCCGGTTCGCTGAACAGTTTGACGATCCTGCCGTCATCGACCAGCATCGAATAGCGCCAGGAGCGGTAGCCGAAGCCCAGATTTTCCTTATTGACCAGCATGCTCATTGCCCGGGTGAAATCGCCGTTGCCGTCCGGCAGCATTTTGATGTGCTTGATGCCGAGGTGTTTAGCCCATTGATACATCGTGAAGGCGTCGTTCACGCTCAGGCAATACACTTCATCCCGGCATCGAGGAATTCCTGATATTTGGCATCGAAGCCCGGCAGGTGCGCACTGGTGCACGTCGGCGTAAACGCGCCGGGCAGCGCGAACACCACGACTTTTTTACCACTGAAAATCTCTTCGGTCGTGACATCCTGCCAGCGGAAAGGGTTGTCGCCGCCGATGCTTTCATCGCGGACGCGGGTTTTGAAAACGACATTAGGTACGGTCGAGGTCATGATCGGTCTCCGGTTTGAAATTTTCTGGGAGCCTTTTATTTATCGTAAGGCTTAGACGATAGAGACTCGGAGCATGAACGGAAGTTGCTCCGGCCTTTCATCCCGAAAGGCCGGGCCGATTTTATTCGTGCGCGATTTGCTTGTCGGTAAACAAGTAATCGCGCAGTTCTTTATCGAATGACGGATCTTTCCGGCGTATCCATTCCAGCACCATGGCCGCATGCTCTTTCTCTTCATTTCGATTGTGCGCCAGAATCGCTTTCAGCTCAGAATCCTTGCAGGCATCAACGCGCTGGTTATACCAATCGACGGCCTCCAGTTCCTCCATCAGCGAAGCGATCGCGCGATGCATATCGCGGGTTTCATCGGACAATTCTTCTATCGGTTCGTGATAACCTTCGTTTGCCATGGCCAACTCCTGAAGTCAAAGCGCGGGATCGGTTTTGGGGCAAGAAAGATCCGGGAAGATATGATAACTTGCCGGCCTTACTCATGCTATACGGTAACAGTTTAACCAGATTTAGGTTAAAGGAAAAATTACGGAAGAACAGATTGCCGGCTAAAAACGGCCGGCAATAGGCGAATGAAGCTTCCGAAGTAAAGGCCCTCAGAAATCTTCAAGCTCTCACGCGTTAAAGCTGCGATTGCAGATAGTTTTGCAGCCCGATCCGATCGATTACTCCCAGCTGCTGTTCCAGCCAGTGGGTGTGGTCGTGCTCGGTATCTTCCAGCATCACCCGCAGGATTTCGCGCGTCTGGTAGTCGCGCTGCTGTTCGCAAAGCGCAATCGCCGCGCGCAGCGCCGCCACCACGCTGAGTTCCAGCGCCAGATCGTTTCTCAGCATCTCCGGTACGTCCCCGCCGACATTCAGGGGATTGCGTTTGGCGACATCGGGCGTCCCTTCCAGGAACAGGATGCGCTTGATCAGAGCGTCGGCGTGGCCGAGTTCGTCCTGCACTTCATGGGCGATCCGCTCGTAAAGCTTCTCGAAACCCCAGTTCTGATACATACGGGAATGAATGAGATATTGGTCCGCCGCGGTCAGTTCGCCGGTCAATAGTTGATTCAACTGTTCGATGACTTGCATGTTGCCTTGCATACATTGGTACTCCCGCTCAACCAGTAATTTGAAGCAGATGCCGACCGGATAAAAAATGCGTTAACCGAGTTAGGCCTGCGCTGTTTGGGATTATAAGCAGACCGGTAGCGTTCGGCAATCCGTTGAGTTTATTTATCCGCTTGCAGGGAGCTTGACATAAATAGATAACGCCATATAATGAGAATAATTATCATTTGCATGTGTCATGCCATGACCAGCATGTAAATTTAGGATCGACTTAGCCACCCAGCGTTTCCCGCCAGGCAGCCAGCATTTGCAAACTAATGGGGGAAACTTATGTCCGAAATAGCCACGAAAAGTGCTGCGCGGCGCTGGCGTGTGGGAGCGCTGCTGCCTTTGGGCGCGGCCTTGAGCGGGATCACGCTGGCTGCCGAAACGCCACCGGCTGACGCACAGGAGGAAATTGTGCTGAAAGACGTCAAGGTGAAGGCCGCGCGAGATCAAAAAACCGGCGGTTACAAGGCCGATACGGCCGCGACCGGCAGCAAGATCGCGATGCCGATCCGCGACATTCCGCAGTCGGTCAGCGTGGTCAAGAAAGAATTGATCCAGTCGCAAAACGCGTTCAACCTGCGCGATGCGCTTAAGAACGTCTCCGGCCTGACGATTGCGGCCGGCGAAGGCGGACGCACCGGCGATTCGATCAGCTTGCGGGGCTTTTCGGCCAATTCCGATCAGTATCTGGACGGCGTCAAGGAAAACGGCCAATACAGCCGGGATACGTTTTTCCTGGAGCGCGCCGAGGTGCTGAAAGGCGCTTCGTCTATCCTGTTCGGGCGCGGCGCGACCGGCGGCGTAATCAATCAGATCTTCAAGAAGCCGACCGGCCGGAATCAGGTGATAGGCGATTTCACTTACGGCACCTACGATTTCAAACGCTCGGCGATCGATGCGGAAACGGCCTACGACAATCTGTCCGCGCGCCTGAATCTGATGTGGCAGGACAGCGACTCGTTCCGCGACTACAACTACAACAATCGCTGGGGCATTGCGCCGTCGCTCCAGTTCAAGATTTCGCCGGACACCGAGCTCACGGCGAACTTGCTTCATCAGGAAGAAGACGGGGTGTTCGATTACGGGGTGCCGATATATAAAGGCAAGCCGGCCGACGTGCCGATCAATACCTATTACGGTTTTCCCGACAATCAGATGCAGGATACCGACGTGAATGTCGGCACGGTCGCCCTGTCGCACCGCTTCAACGACGAATTTTCGGTTAAAAATACCGTGCGCTACGGCGAGTACGACCGTAAATATCTGACGCATCTGTTCGGCGCGGTGACAGACAGAGGGTTGGCGTCAACGGTCGCAAGAACCCAGGCATTGCGCGGCAACACCCAGGAAAATCTGTACAACCAGACCGATTTCGTATTGAAAAAACCGCTGTTCGGCTTCGGCAACACGCTGATGTTCGGCGCCGAATTCGGTTGGGAAAATTACGATTTCAAATCGAAAAACTCGACCGGCGTGCGGCCGATATCGATCTTCAATCCGATGCTGACGTCTACGGTCGGCTCCGGTTTGGCAACCGATTTCAGCGGTACGCTGGCGACCGACCGCACTACCGAAACCCGCACCTATGCCGGTTATCTGATGGATCAGTTCGAGTTGGCGCCGGAATTAAAATTGCTGGGCGGCGTGCGCTATGACGTGTTTTCGGCCTCGCAGGACGACCGGCTGAGCGATGCGAACGATTTCGGCCGCATCGACCGCCAGTGGAATCCGCGCGCCGGCATCGTCTGGCAGCCGACCAAGGCACAGTCGTATTATTTCAGCTACGGCACCTCGTTCAATCCTTCGGCCGAAGCTTACAGCCTGAGCGAGGCGACCAGTACGCTGCCGCCCGAAAAGAACCGCAATTTCGAGATCGGCGCGAAGTACGACTTGTTCGACGGCAGGCTGTCGGCGACCGCCGCGCTGTTTAGGCTCGAAAAGACCAATGCCCGCACCGCCTCAGCGACGAATCCCGATCTGACGGTGCTGTCCGGCGAACAGCGCACCGACGGTTTCGAACTGGGGCTGGCCGGAGAAATATTGCCGCGCCTGGATCTGTCGATGACCTATGCCTATCTGGATGCCGAAGTCACGAAATCGAACAACAGAAGCACCGGGACGGTTAGCGGCCAATCGAAATCGTTGCAGGGCATGATTCCGGTCAATGTGCCGCAGCACAGCGGCGTAACCTGGCTCAGCTATCATCTGACCGATGCCTGGGAGATCGGCGGCGGGGTGTTTTACGCCAGCGAACGCCATACCGATACCGTCAACGAAGTGACTTTGCCCGGCTACGCGCGGCTCGATGCGGTGCTGGCTTATCATCAAAAACATTACGATGTGCAATTAAACGTGCTCAACCTGACCGACACCGTCTATTACGAATCCGGGCAGACCCGTTCGGCGTTGCCGGGCGTGCCGGTGTCCGGGCAACTGTCGGTGCGGTTGAAGTTTTAGCAAGCTTAGCGCCCTCGAAGACCTGCCAGGTTTTAAAAACCTGGCAGGTCTAGTGAGGACGATGCAGAAATATTTTCAAACCTAATCCCTTACGGCAATCATTCCCAACCTGAAGAGACATGCAAGCATTCATCAAGTCTACCGCCGAACCCCGCCGGAAAACCGGCGGCGGCTACCTGTTCCTGCCGAAACGCTGGGCGCGCGGCAGTGTTCTGAAATGGCTGCGCCGCACGCATGGCTGGATCGGTCTCTGGGGCGCATCAATGGGACTGTTGTTCGGCATCTCCGGCATTTTGTTGAATCATCATGAAGTGATGAAAATTTCCGCCGCCAAGATCGAAAAGACCGAAGTGCAATTGGCATTGCCGGAGCCGCTTCCCGCCGATCCGAAGACGTTGGCGGACTGGCTTGGACAGGAGTTCAAGCTGAATGCACGCCGTGCGAAGATTCTGCGCGAGCCGGCCAGGACGGTGACATGGAAGAGCACAACTGTCGAGCAGCCGCCGCGCTGGCAGGTCACGCTGCGCACGCCCCGAGAATCGGTGCAGGCGGAATACTGGCCGGGCAACCGTTTCGTGACCGTCAAGCGCGGCAGCGGCAATCTGTTTGCGCTGCTGACCAATCTGCACAGAGGCGTCGGCATGGGCGTCGGCTGGGTACTGCTGGCCGATACCCTGGCCGGCGGCCTGATCGTGCTGAGCCTGACCGGCATTCTGCTGTGGACGCGCCTGCACGGCGGACGCCTCGCCGCCGCCGGGTTGGGGCTCGGCTCGCTCGGCCTAGCATTCGGTTTTGCCTGGCAGGCGCTGGGAGGTTGACCGTGCTGATTCAAATTCCCGAAGTCTTATCCCCCGAGCTCCTGGCCCGGTGCCGTGACATTTTATCCGGCGCGGACTGGGCGGACGGCCGGCTGACCGCCGGCACCCAGTCGGCCAAGGTCAAACAGAACCTGCAATTGCCCGAACTGTGCGAAGCCAGCCTGGCTGTTCGCCAGATCGTGCTCGACGCGCTGAATCGGAACGCCCTGTTCTTTTCGGCAGCCTTGCCCAAACGGATCTTTCCGCCGCTGTTCAACTGCTATGAAGGGGCCTACAACACCTTCGGGAACCATATCGATAACGCGGTGCGCACCTGCGCCGACTCCGGCCTCCGGGTACGGACCGATCTGTCCGCAACCTTGTTCTTTAGCGATCCCGACAGCTACGACGGCGGTGAACTGGTGATCGAGGACACCTACGGCGAGCACGCGGTCAAACTGGCGGCGGGCGATATGGTGCTGTATCCGGGCTCCAGCCTGCACCGGGTCGAGCCGGTCACGCGCGGCGCCCGGCTGGCCTCGTTCTTCTGGATCGAGAGCATGGTGCGCGAAACCGAACGCCGCCGGCTCTTGTTCGAAATGGACATGGCGATCCTGGAACTGCGCGAAACGCAGGGCGACATTCCGGCAGCGGTGAATCTGACCGGCTGCTACCACAACCTGCTGCGCATGTGGGCGGATATGTAGGAGCTGTATGAACGCCGCTCCCACGACAGGCTTGGTTGTAAAACTCTGGCTCTGATCTGACAGGACCAAGCTTCAGTTTGGATTGAAGCCGACACAGACTGTCTCAGTTCGGTCAACAGCTACCTGTCAGTAGCTCGTAGGATGTGCCGACGACTGCGGGGATGCCACCACTAAAGGGGGGTCCCCCTCAAGGGGGCCTATGGGTATGGGCAGAGGTACGACCCCACGGATGGGGGAGGTAGATCGCGTCGGGAACAAGCGATCGAGGGCAATGCCACCACAAGGGTGGTCTAAGGACAGAGCAATTGCCGACGCAGGAGGCGCATCAATCGTTAGCGATACTCGACCAGATGCGCTTCGTTCATCAGCGCATCCTACGGTCCTGGTTCAATCGACAACGCAGACATACAGCCAACCCGTAATGACTAAAGTAAAACAAACCGGGCGTGCCAGCGACATGCAGAGAAGAACAGTTTCGTTTCTAGGGTCGTACAGTAAACTATCAGCGGTTTTCCATGTCTTAAAGAAATCGACGACTTTGTGGTTAGGTCGTTTCGGTGTTTCTTTACCCACCATAACTATTTGGAGAAAAACAATGTCAAAACAAAAACTATCTACAGGATTGATTGGCGGAGTAATGGTGCTAGGTCTGACAATGGGGACTCAAGTGGCCGCCAAGGACGTGGCCGAGTCGGAAGTGCCCGAGGCGGTTATGCAAACCTTCAGGACGCTCTATCCGAAAGCCGTGGAAGTCGAATGGGAACTGAAGAAAGTTCATATGGGTAAACTGAAAGGCTTACCCGTTTACGAAGTCGAGTTCCAGGATGCAGACGGCGTAGATCATGAAATGTTGCTCAGCCCCGAAGGTAAGGTTTATAAGAGCAAACTTGACTAGACGCGCGGGTTCGTTGCGTATGGCGGCCGGTAAGCCGGCCGCCATTTGGCTTAATTCTTCATACACCAAACCAGGGGGATGATAGCTCGGAGGATGTGCCGACGACTGCAAGGATGCCACCACTAAAGGGTGGTCCCCTTCAAGGGGGCCTATGGGCATGGGCAGAGGTACGACCCCACGGATGGGTGAGGTAGATCGCGTCAGGAACAAGCGATCGAGGGCAACGCCACCACAAGGGTGGTCTAAGGACAGAGCAATTGCCGACGCAGGAGGCGCATCAATCGTTAGCGATACTCGGCAGATGCGCTTCGTTCCTCAGCGCATCCTACGGTCCTGATCGTATTGAGCCTGACCGGCATTCTGCTGTGGACGCGCCTGCACGGCGGTCGCCTTGCCGCCGCCGGGCTGGGGCTGGGCTCGCTCGGTCTGGCGGCCGGATTTGCCTGGCAAACGGTGGGAGGTTAAACGTGCTGATTCAGATTCCCGAAGTCTTGTCTCCCACGGCCCTCGCCGACTGCCGAGCCCTTCTGGCCGGCGCGGACTGGGCGGACGGCCGGATCACCGCCGGCACCCAGTCGGCCAAGGTCAAACAGAATCTGCAATTACCGGAGTTAGGCGAGGCCAGCCTGGCCGTCCGCCGGATCGTGCTCGACGCGCTGAATCGGAACGCCCTGTTCTTTTCGGCAGCATTGCCTAAACGCATTTTTCCGCCGCTGTTCAACCGCTATGAAGGGGCCTACAACACCTTCTGGAACCATATCGACAACGCGGTGCGCACCTGCGCCGACTCCGGCGTCCGGGTCCGGACCGACCTCTCGGCGACCTTGTTCTTCAGCGACCCCGACAGCTACGACGGCGGCGAACTGGTGATCGAGGACACCTACGGCGAGCACGCGGTCAAACTGGCGGCGGGCGATATGGTGCTGTATCCGGGCTCCAGCCTGCATCGGGTCGAGCCGGTCACGCGCGGCGCCCGGCTGGCCTCGTTCTTCTGGATCGAGAGTATGGTGCGCGAAACCGAACGCCGCCGGCTCTTGTTCGAAATGGACATGGCGATCCTGGAACTGCGCGAAACGCAGGGCGACATTCCGGCGGCGGTCAACCTGACCGGCTGTTACCACAACCTGCTGCGCATGTGGGCGGATATGTAGGAGCGTCATGAACGCTGCTCCCAAGATAGGGTTAGTTGTATAACTCTAGATCCTGTAGATCCTGTAGAATGTTGCCACATCTCACATACGTGCGATTACGCTACGCTAATCGCACCTACGG
This sequence comes from Methylomicrobium sp., assembly GCA_051061095.1. Taxonomy (GTDB): domain Bacteria; phylum Pseudomonadota; class Gammaproteobacteria; order Methylococcales; family Methylomonadaceae; genus Methylomicrobium. Next base: position 23,111 of record JBPFEE010000017.1, read on the forward strand.
CCCTGTATCACATCCGTGGAATTGCTCGAAAAGCGAAACAATGATACCGTCAATTACTTAATAGACGCTTTTGTTGATAGAGTGGATATCGATAAAGAAAAGCTTTTTATAGAAGTGGATGAGGAATAGTCGCAAAAATGGTACAAAAGGACAGTACTACTTACCCTTGTCCTTGCGGATCGTTGCGAATTGTTCTTAATTAAATGAAAAAATCAAAGAAGGAAATCACATGATCAACTGTATTTTTTGTGGCAAAAAGGCAACTCATATTCTCGTCGATAAAGGTCACAACGATGGCATTTACGATAAAGCTTCAGGAATCTATCGAGCATTCTGTACAGACCACGCAAATGATGATGAATATTCAGAATCATATGAATGTGAATTCGACTCTGAAATTGAAATTGAAGATGATGAGGAAAATAAAAAAATAACTTTAATAGCAATGCACAATATTAATACTGAATGCAGCCTACCTTAAGAAAGTAATATGGGATGGCATAAGTTATTTGGTCTGTTCGGTTGCGATTTAATAGCTACAACGGATTGGAAGTTAATAGTTCAAATACTGACTCTTGTGGCAGTAATCATAGGATGGATCGTTGTCCATAAAATGAGCGCTCTCCGTGATTTAGCAAATGAACGCAGAAAACTAAGAGTAAGTTATCTAGAAGAAGCGTTTGAAAAACTGATAAAAGCGGGCTCAGGTAAGGATACAACCTCACTAGAGGAAGCGATAGCAAAAGTACAACTCATAGGTTCTAAGGAACAAATAGATTTTGCGATAAAAATAGGAAAATCTCTTGAAAATGGAAATGCTGACAATGAAACATACGGTAAGCTAGTCACAAACATAAGAAACACATTGCGTAAAGAATTTGAAATGGAAAAAATAGATGAGAAAATTCATTACCTTGATATGAAAAAGCCAGAGAAATAGCAATGCCTCGCATAATGCGCCTTATGCAAAAACTCGGTAAGGCGGAACCGGTCACGGGTTCCGCCGGATGTTAAACTTGGTATGTCTTCTGATTTGGCGGAACGCCTCGGCAACTGCTCCCTGCGTTGCCCTACCTCTGTCCATAGACCACCCTTTAGTGGTGGCATCCCAGCAGTCGTATCGGCTTCCGCCCTACAGCTGTTTTATCGCTAAAATCAGTCTCGACCCATTGTCTTAAAAGACCAATATGGGGCGTGAGTGGTCAGTTTGCAATCCGACCCAGAGCCAGCCTAATAGGCTCTGTCAGCCTTGAGCGTATTTTTATGTGACGCCGCAAGGGTCAAACGCTTTTGATCTCAGCCTCAACCTGAAATTCCTGACGCAGTGAGGCCGCCTCGAAGTTGCGGATCTCGCCCAGCGCCTCGCTCAGACTCATTTCGTCGGCTTTCAGGAGCTTGCCGACCAGATGCTCGGTCAGCGGCATGAGGCGGGCCAGCACGGCTTTGGTTTCTCCATACATGCGTTCGCTCTGCGCCTCCATGATGCTGCGCGTTTCCTCGTCCACTTCGCGGCTCTCGCTGGAGAGCGCGCCGAAGTTCAGGCGAGTCTTGCGGTACATGCCCATTTCGCCCACGGCGTGGTGCAGCAACTTCGTTACGCGGGTGATATCGTTGTGCGCACCGTTGGTCGTGCCTTCCTCGCCAAAAAACAGTTCCTCATTGGCCATCCCTCCCAGCAGCACGCGCACATCGTGTTCGATGTCGCCCTTGGTCTTGAGCAGGTTGGTCCCCTGCTTGTGAAAGACAAAACCCAAGGCGTTGGTGCGCGGGTTGGCCTTGAGCGAAATCTTGATGGTCTTCATGTCGGCCAGGATTTGCTCCCAGTTGTCGTCGGTCAGCCGGCGTTCGTGCGCGAGATCCACCAGAAAGTGGCCCCATTCGTGCACGGCGATGATGCGACGGTCGCGTTCGCGTTCTTTCGTAGTGTTGGTGTTGACGTTGCCCACCAGCACGCGCTCGGCGGCCTGCATCAGGGTATCGACGCCGATCATCCTTCCCGTCTGCACGGCCGTGATGCCCGCCTGGTTGACGATGGTCTCCAGGTCGGCCGGGCTACGGCCTTCCGTCACTTCCGCCAGATGGCGCAGGTCCAGGTCGGGCAGCACCTTGTCGGCCCGCTGGCCCAGGTAGTGGCCGAAAATAGCCAGCCGCTCTGCCCGGTTGGGCATGCGAAAGTCCACCTTCATCTGAAAACGGCGCAGCATGGCCTCGTCCATCTCCATGGTTTCGCTGTTGAAGTTGCTGGCCACGATCCAGATGATTTCCGCTTCGTTCTTGCTGCGCACGCCATCCAGCATAGACAGAAACGTGTTCGCGGTGTCGTCGTCAAACTTGCGGCGACCGCCGCGCTTCATGAACAGATCCTGCGCCTCGTCCAGGAAGACTATGCAGCGCTTGCGCCGCTTGGCCATGTCCACGATGCGGCTGAGTGTGTTCGAGCCGCCGGCCACGAAGCCCGTTTCCAGGTTGGCGGCGGAGTGGAACAGGATAGGGAGCCCCAGATCCTTGGCCAGGTAGCTGGCCAGCTTGGTCTTGCCGGTACCCGCCGGGCCGCTGAACATCACATTGAAGGGCTTGAATATGCCGTACTCGGCATATTCCGCGCGGCGCTCATACTGATCCTTGATCTGCGCCACCTCGGCTTTGATGTCATCCATGCCCACCAGGTCGTCGATGGAGCCGTGCACCTGTGACGGCTCGATGAACGTGAGCGACTTGTACTGGCTCTTGAATTGGAAGTACAGGAAGCCCAGCACGCCGAGCGTCAGCGCGACCGACAGCACACCGCTGACGCCGGCCTTCCAGTTATCCTTCTCGAACTGAGGGCGGGCGCTGGCAAAGCGCCGGTCCAGGAGTTCGAACAATTCAAGGCTGCCGGGACCCAGCTCTTCGCGGGGAATGAAGGCAAGCTTGCTGCCCCACGGCGCAATGACGGCCTTGTCGGCGAAGATCTTGGCCTCCATGTCGCTGGGGTAATACGCATGCAGTTTGCCTCGCGATTCGACCAGAATGATGCGCTCCGATACGTTCCACAGCAACGGTTCGTAGACCACGGTGATGCGCTCGACCGGGTTCGTTTCCAGGAAGCTCAGCACCGAGCCGGCACCGAACATCACGGGCAGCTTGTCGTTGAGAGTCCACGCCTCCTCGCCTGCCGTCATGGTCTTGAACTGCTCAGCCACGGCGGCCTGCTTCTGAATGAGCATGAACGAATAGATGCCGGTGACCGGGATCAGGAGGGCAACGGCCAGCACCGTCAGCTTGACGGTCGCCGGTTGGATCACAAACCAGTCCTGTAGCCGGCTGGCAGCCTTCTTGATGGCGAGCCGAAGACGCGTGGCGGCAGGAGCCGCAGCGCGGGGTTTCAATAAATCAGACATGAAAGTTTCTCAAAGCGGGCGCATGATCATGTTCCGGAACCGGAGCATGATCATGCAGAACAAAAGTCTATTTAGACCCTGATTCAAGCTCAAGGTTCCGTTGCCTTGGTGCGAGTACAGAGAAGCCGGACCGGAAAGGGTAGAAGAAGGGTTAGTGTGCAGAAATATCTATAGAGGAATGTTGCTAAAACAAATTTTCCCACATCCGGTCGACCTTTTTAACGACTTCCTGTGTCATCGCAATCGTCCGGCCCCATTCCCGGTTCGTCTCGCCGGGCCATTTGTTGGTCGCGTCGAAGCCGACTTTCGAGCCGAGCCCGGAAACCGGAGAAGCGAAGTCGAGATAGTCGATCGGGGTGTTTTCGAGGATCGTCAGGTCGCGGGCCGGATCCATCCGGGTCGTAATCGCCCAGATTACGTCTTGCCAGTTGCGCACGTCGACGTCGTCGTCGACCACGATCACGAACTTGGTATACATGAACTGGCGCAGAAACGACCAGGTGCCGAACATCACCCGCTTGGCATGGCCGGCATACTGCTTCTTCATGCTGATCACGGCCATCCGGTACGAGCAGCCTTCCGGCGGCAGGTAAAAATCGACGATCTCCGGAAACTGTTTTTGCAGGATCGGCACGAACACTTCGTTCAGCGCGACGCCGAGAATCGCCGGTTCGTCGGGCGGCCGGCCGGTGTAGGTGCTGTGATAGATCGGATTATGGCGCTGAGTGATCTTCTCGATCGTGAATACCGGAAATTCGTCGACCTCGTTGTAATAGCCGGTGTGGTCGCCGAACGGACCTTCGGGCGCAGTTTCACCCGGATAGATGAAGCCTTCCAGCACGATCTCGGCGCTGGCCGGGACTTGCAGCCAATCGTTGCTCAGGCAGTTGGCCACTTCGGTCTTGCTGCCGCGCAGGAGCCCTGCAAAAGCATATTCGGACAGCGAATCGGGAACCGGCGTAACTGCGCCGAGAATCGTGGCCGGATCGGCGCCCAGCGCCACCGCGACCGGATACGGCTCGCCGGGACGGGCTTTTTGCCATTCCCGGAAATCGAGCGCGCCGCCGCGGTGCGCCAGCCAGCGCATGATCACCTTGTTTTTGCCGATCACCTGCTGGCGGTAGATGCCAAGGTTCTGCCGCTCCTTATAAGGGCCCTTGGTGATCACCAGAGGCCAGGTGATCAACGGGCCGGCATCTTCCGGCCAACAGGTCTGGATCGGATAATTGCCCAGGTCTATATCGCTGCCTTCAATGATTTCCTGCTGGCAGGGCGGGTCCTTGATCAGTTTCGGCGCCATGTTCAAGACCTGTTTGAACACCGGAAACTTTTCGAACGCATCCTTCATGCCTTTCGGCGGCTCGGGCTCTTTCAGGTAGGCCAAAAGTTCGCCGATGCCGCGCAATTCGTCGACCGAATCGGCACCCATTCCCATCGCGACCCGGTGCGCGGTGCCGAACAGATTGCCCAGCAGCGGAATTTTCGAGCCGGCCGGATTTTCGAACAGCAGCGCCGGACCGCCTTTTTTCAGGGTCCGGTCGCAGATTTCAGTGATTTCGAGGTAAGGGTCGACCGGCACTTTGACGCGCTTCAGTTCGCCTTCCTTTTCGAGTTGCGCGATGAAGTCGCGGAGATCTTTATATTTCATTATTAGCTTGGTGTTTCTGATTCGGTTTAGCCGGCTGGATGCGCTAAATCATCGGTCATTTTAAAACTGAATGATACGCGCTGCATGCCCTGCCGTTCGCTTATAAACGGATGTTTTCGGTCCAGCGCGATCCCGGCAATTCGCCAGGATACCCAAAAATACGGAGATTCGCGTCGATGTCGATCAGCCAGACCTCTTGCGCGCCGCGCGCCAGGTAAAGATCGATCTTGATCCGCATTTCCTCCTCGGATTTCGAAGGAGAAAGAATTTCGACGCAAATCTCGGGCGCTTGCGGGTATGGAGTAACGCGGCCGAGCTCGGCGATAAACGAGGCGCTGGCCCAGGCCACATCGGCGACTTTGACGCCGTCCGCGGTCTGAATCGCGCATTCGATGACGATTTCGCCTGGCGGACAGCCTTGTTCAAGCGCACGGGCAACATGATAAACCATGTTGCCGTGGCCATTGCTGAGCGGACTCATCACAATCTGCCCGAAACGGTTCAACTCGATCTTGAACGGCAAATTTTCGAAGAGCGGATTATGGATGATGTCAGACCATTCCATCGTTTATCCCCGCCAGCTAGGCTTCGATGCCATTGTGTCTGAGCAACGCATCGATCGTCGGCTTGCGGCCGCGGAATTTGACGAACAGATCCATCGCGTCCTCGCTGCCGCCTTTCTCCAGAATATGGGTCAAAAACGCATTGCCGGTATCCGAATCGAAAATGCCTTTTTCTTCGAACAACGAAAACGCGTCGCTGGACAGCACTTCGGCCCATTTGTAGCTGTAGTAGCCGGCCGCGTAGCCGCCCGCGAAGATGTGCGAAAAGCCGTGCGCGAAGCGGTTGAAAGCGGGGGGATGCACGACGGCGACCTGTTCCCGGACCTGATTCAGGATCTCGCAGATACGGCCGCCTTTGTTCGGATCGTAATCGCGATGGAGTCGGAAATCGAACAGGCTGAATTCGAGCTGGCGCACCATCAGCATGCCGGACTGGAAATTTTTCGCCGCGAGCATTTTATTCAACAGCTCGTCGGGCAGCGGCTCGCCGGTTTGATAATGGCCCGACATCAAAGGCAGCGCATCTTTCTCCCAGCACCAGTTTTCCATGAACTGGCTAGGCAGTTCGACCGCATCCCATTCGACCCCATTGATCCCGGAGACGCCGAGATGGTCGACACGGGTCAGCATGTGCTGGAGGCCATGACCGAACTCGTGGAACAAGGTCGTGACTTCGTCGTGCGTCAGCAGCGCCGGATCGTTGCCGGTCGGCGGGGTAAAATTGCAGGTCAGATAGGCAACCGGCGTCTGCACCTTGTCGTCGATCTTTTTGCGTCCCACGCAGTCGTCCATCCAGGCGCCGCCGCGTTTTTTCGGACGCGCATATAAATCGACGAAAAACTTGCCGCGCAGACCGCCGTTCCGGTCGGTAATCTCGAAAAAGCGGACGTCCGGGTGCCAGCTATCGAAATCGTGAAGCTCGGCAATCTGCAATCCGTACAGTTTTTCGACCACCGCGAACAGGCCCGGCAGGACTTTCGTGACCGGGAAATAGGCTTTTACCTCTTCCTGCGACAATTGGTAAAAATGCTGGCGCATTTTTTCGGAATAATAGCCGATGTCCCAGCTTTGCAGATCGCCCAGGCCATGATAGGTGCGGGCGAACTCCCGCAGTTCGGCCAGATCCCGGCGCGCCTGCCGCCAGGACTTGTCGGCCAGGTCTTCAAGAAACTGCATCACGTCATCCGGCTTTTCGGCCATTTTTTTCGCCAGCGACAGTTCGGCGTAATTGTCGAAACCCAATAGGCGCGCCTTTTCGTGGCGCAGCGCGAGAATCTTTTCCATGATTTCGCTGTTATCCCATCTGCCGGCCTGCGGGCCCTGGTCGGAGGCGCGGGTCGCATAGGCTTCGTAATGCTCGCGGCGCAGTTCGCGGTTGTCCGCATAGGTCATCACCGCGTGATAAGACGGAAATTGCAGGGTGATCATCCAGCCTTCCTGGCCGTTTTGTTCGGCGGTTTGCCGCGCCTGCGCCAAGGCCGAATCGGGCAGACCGGTCAGGTCGAGTTCATTCGTGATCAATTTCGTCCAGCCGTTGGTCGCATCGAGCACGTTTTCTTCATAATTGCTCGCCAGTTGCGACAATTCCTGGCTGATTTCCTTGTAGCGCTGTTTTTTCTCGGCGTCGAGATCGATGCCCGACAAATGGAAATCGCGCAGCGCGTTTTGAATGATCTTCTGCTGGGCGATGTCCAGCGCGGCATATGCGTCGCTTTCGGCAATCGCCTTGTAGGCCTTGAACAGCGCTTCGTTCTGCCCCATTTCAGTGGAATAGGCGCTGAGTTTCGGCAGGCAGGCGTTATACGCTTCCCGGAGCGCGTCGCTGTTCAGAACCGAATTCAAGTGGCTGACCGGCGACCAAGCCTTGCCGAGCCGGTCTTCGGCGTTTTCGATCGGCTCGATCAGGTTTTTCCAGGTATAGTCGCTGGCGGCGTTCAGACACGTTTCGACTGTCGCCCGCGCTTCGCTCAACAATTGATCGATCGCGGGTTCGATATGTTCGGGCTTGATTTGCGAAAACAGCGGCAGTTCGGTATTGGCCAATAATGGGTTGCTCATGGGATGTCCTGTGATGAAATCGGTTTGGCGCCATTATAAGGCAGCCCGTAACGTTGGCATTGATTTCTTCGACCGGTAAATGTTTAGTCGAAAATTGCCGATTGCAGATTTTTGGCCGCATCCAGACCTTTGATCGTGGACCTGTTGCCGATACCGGTCAATTTGGTGCCGGCAAGATTGGCGCCGGTCAAATCGGCGTCTTCCAGGTGGCTGCCGGACAGATCGGCGCCGCTCAGATCGGCATTCGACAGATCCGCGCCGGATAAATCGACACCGGCCAGAACCGCATTGTTCAGTCGGCTGCCGCGCAGGTTCGCATGCCGCATCAAGGCGCGGCTCAGATTCGCATCGCTCAGATTGGCACCCGACAGATTGACGTTGTTCAAGCTGACCCGCATCAGGCCCATCGGCTGATTCTTCATGTCCGCGCCCCAATTCGCATGCGACAAATTGGCATGACTCAGATCGGATTTATCCAGATTCGCGATAATACGGCTGCCGGTCAGGTTGGTGTTGCTGAGATCGGCATCCATGATAGACACGCCGAAGATGCTGGTATTGGAGAGGTCCGCCCCGGATAAATTGATTTTGGTCATCACGGTCAAGTCCAGATTCAATCCCGATAGATTGCTGCGGCTGAAATTCGCCCGGCGCAGATCGGCGCCCCATAAATCCGCCTGTCGAAAGTCGAGATTGGATAAATCCAGTCCGGTCAGATCCTTGCGGCGCAATTCGGCTGGACGATCTTTATTCGCCTGAGCGAGGCGCCTTTCAACCTCTGCACGGTCAAGATCGGCCGCAAAAACGGCTTCGCAAAAGCCTATCGCCAGCAGGCCAGCCCAGATTGATCGGATTGTCATATTGACGAACTCCAGAGAAGTGAGGATTTGATTGAGCGGACAACTCTAACGCCGGACGGATTGGATTGCAACCCGCGAAGGTTGCGTTTGCAAATGGCATGTTCTGCGTTACGTCTTCACTGCCTTAGAGTTCTTTTAATCGACCAAGAGGATTAGTAGGTAGGCGGTAAAAGCGGTTCGATTCCATCAAACTCGGCTGTAGGGTGATGTTTCAAAATTTTTCCGGTAATTTCACTGATACGCTCCATAGGAATATCGAGCAACACCAGCAACTCGCCTTTTTCGATCGCCTCTTCGAATTGCTTGAGTCTGGAATTGCCTGCGCTCATGCCGGTCAGCCCTCCCGCCAGCGTGCCTATCGTGGCGCCGGCGAGGATGACGCCAAAGAGCGGCCCGCCGGCAATCACAAACCCGGCGTAAGCCAAACCGACCAATCCTGCCAGCAATCCGGCGCTTCCGCCCAGCACAACGCCGCGTTCGATGGCCGAAATAAAGTCGGATTTTTGCAGCATGGTGGCTTCCGGAAGGTCTTCCAGCGGGGTATCGCGCTTGGCCAAAATGTGGATATTGCGGTCGTCGAATCCTTCCCGGTGGAGCTCTTCGACAATTTTATGCGTCGTTTTGATGTCCGGCACTAAAAAATAGATGCGTCTCATCGCGTTGCCCTCTCAATTTCGATCGGTTAAGAATCAGCCTGTGTGAATAAATTCAGACGCAGGCTGCACAGATGATTTACTTGAGAATTGGACTCATCCGTTCCGCGTCCGGTTCCTTGTTGACGCAATGGATTCAGGATCGAAAAAAAGAATAGCGCCTATAAAAAAACAGCCAATAAGGCGGCGCGGAATACTGGCATGTCCCGCCGATGGGAGTATCGGAATTCTGCGCGGGATTAAATAGGAGAGATCGAAAAGGTTGGCGCGGCATTCGTTTCGCTTGGCGCCAACCGAAGGAGATTAATTAAATACCTTTCAATTAGAAATAATCCCAAGGATATTCAGGGCTTAGAATGGGTCTGAAGCCGGCGGGCACTGGGAAAGGAGCGCTAATAAACTCGTAAACACCCACTAATTCACGAGTCACCGTCATGCCCAGCCCTTTGGCCAAACCTAGAGGAAAGCCAATCGCGCCGCTTCGGCGCGTTTCATGAACGATATTGCCCGGAATTTCGAGAAATCCGCAGGTCATACCGGCCAGTCCGCGCCCGAATTTTCCTGCCGCCGTATTGTCCGCGTTGGCGTTCGCAGCAATCCCTAGCGATAGAACGGCAATGGCAACCGTCAAATAAAAGCGTAACTTGTTCATTTGTTATCCTCCGATGGTATATCGAATATTATCGGTTAAACAATCTATTTGTGGCGCTTAAATAATATAGCAAATAAGAGTACGAGTTATTTGATTATTCAATACCGACTCTTCTTTTTACATGGCCTGAATACATAGAGAAAAATACCTTCACTATGTTAATAGCCTAACATTAAGACCGCGTGAAGGCAGCTGAATTCATTCCGCTGCCATTTTCCGTCATTCGGACTCCAGCGCATCGACTCGCTGAAATCCGCGCGGCAGGTGCAGGCCGCGTTTCGCACGCGCTCCCGCATATTGGGCAATGTCCCCTTCCTTCAAGGTTAACTGCCGCTTACCGGCGATAATTTTCAACTGGCCGTTTTCGGGCAGCGCCGCAACCGCAACGACCGCATCCTTGCCGGCGGCAAGATCGTCCGAGGGAATCTGTATCAGCTTGTTGCCCTTGCCTTTGACCAATTCGGGCAACTCCTGCGCCGGAAATATCAATAAGCGCCCCTGCTGGGTCACGACCGCGAGCCGATCGTTATTGCTCCGGAGTTCGGCGGGTTTGACCACTTTGGCGCCCTCGGAGAGCGTGAGCAAGACCTTGCCGGCCTTGTTCTTGCTGTACAATTCTTTCAGCTGTACCCGGAAACCGTAGCCGTAATTGCTCGCGACCACATACCAGTCGTCCGAATGGCCGGCCAAAAGATGCGCAAACAGCGCGCCGGGCGGCGGATTCAGACGGCCGGTCAACGGTTCGCCTTGCGATCTTGCCGACGGCAGGTCGTGCGTCGTGATGCTGTAAGCGCGGCCGGTCGAATCGAGCAGGTATACCGGCTGCGTCGAACGGCATTTGACCGCTTCCAGAAAGCTGTCGCCGGCGCGGTAGTTCAGGCTGTCGAAATCGAAGTCATGGCCTTTGGCGGCCCTGATCCAGCCTTTTTGCGACAGAATCACGGTCAAAGGCTCATTGTTGATCAATTGGGTCGTTTCCATCGCCTGCGCCGCTTCCCGCGCGACGATCGGCGAACGGCGGTCGTCGCCGTATTTTTCCGCATCGCGTTCGAGCTCCTTGCGGATCAGCCGGTTCAACAGGCGCGGCGAGCCGAGCGTTTTTTCGAGCGCGGCGCGTTCCGCCTGCAATTCGTCCTGCTCGCCGCGGATCTTCATTTCTTCGAGCTTGGCGAGATAACGCAGCTTCAGCTCCAGTATCGCCTCGGCCTGGATATCGGTAATCCCGAAGCGCTCCATCAGCACCGGCTTCGGGTGCTCTTCCCGGCGGATGATCGCGATCACTTCGTCGATATTCAGATAGGCGATCAAGAGGCCTTCGAGGATGTGCAGGCGCGCCAGCACCTTGTCGAGGCGGTGCTGCAAACGCTTTCTGACCGTCTCGGTGCGGAAGGCCAGCCATTCGACCAGAATTTCGCGAAGGTCCCTGACCCGCGGCCGGTTGTCCAGGCCGATCATGTTCATATTGACGCGGTAGCTTTTTTCGAGGTCGGTCGTCGCGAACAGATGCGACATCACCGCATCGGTATCGGTGCGCTTCGACTTCGGGATCACCAGCAGACGGGTCGGGTTCTCGTGATCGGACTCGTCCCGCAAATCCTCGATCATCGGCAGTTTTTTCGCCAGCATTTGCGCCGCGATCTGTTCCATCAGTTTGGAGCCGGAGACCTGATACGGCAGCGCGGTAATCACGATCGTGCCGTCTTCGACTTCGTATTTCGCGCGCATCTTGACCGAACCGCCGCCGTTGACGTACATCTTGCGGATATCGTCTCGCGAGGTGACGATTTCGGCGTCGGTCGGGTAATCGGGGCCTTGGACATGCTGCAGAATCTGATCGAGCGTGCTATCCGGCTCGTCGAGCAATTGCATGCAGGCGGCCGCGACTTCCCGGAGATTGTGCGGCGGAATATCGGTAGCCATACCGACCGCGATGCCCATCGTGCCGTTCAATAGCACGTTCGGGAGTCTTGCAGGCAAGAGTTCAGGCTCTTTCAGCGTGCCGTCGAAATTATCGGCCCATTCGACGGTGCCCTGGCCGAGTTCGCTGAGCAAGGTCTGCGCATAGGCCGTCAGGCGCGACTCGGTGTAGCGCATCGCCGCGAACGATTTCGGATCGTCGGGCGAGCCCCAGTTGCCCTGGCCGTCGATCAACGGATAGCGGTAGGAAAAATCCTGCGCCATCAGCACCATCGCCTCATAACAGGCCGAATCGCCGTGCGGATGGTATTTGCCGAGCACGTCGCCGACCGTGCGCGCGGATTTTTTATATTTGGCCAGCGCGGTCAGGCCGAGTTCCGACATCGCGTAGACGATGCGGCGCTGTACCGGCTTCAGGCCGTCGGCGATATGCGGCAGCGCCCGGTCCAGGATCACGTACATCGAATAATCGAGGTAGGCTTTCTCGGCAAACTCCTTCAGCGGCAGTTGTTCGAAATTGTCCTGCAAACTCACTTAGAGCAGCCCCTCCGGCAGATCGACGCGGATCGCGCGGTTTTTTTCGAGCAGTTCCTCACGGCATTTTTTGCGTTGTTCCGCATCCTTGAACAATTGTTTTTCAACTTCGGTTTCGAGTATCAATTGGGGGACTTCGATGCTATGCCCATGCCCGTCGATCGCGACCATCGTAAAGTAGCAGGAGGTCGTATGGCGCTTTTCATGGGTCGTCAGGTTTTCGGCAACCACCTTGATCCCGACTTCCATCGACGAGCGTCCGACATGGTTCACATGCGCGTAAAAGGTAACCAGATCGCCGACATTGATGTTTTCCTTGAAAAACACCTGATCCAGCGCCGCGGTCACGACATAGTTTTTGCAATATTTCGCCGCGCAGGCATAGGCCACCTGATCGAGCATTTTCAACAGCGAGCCGCCATGCACATTGCCGGCGAAATTGGCCATGTCCGGCGTCATCAGCACGGTCATCGCGAGGGATTTTTCTTGTTTAGTCATGGGCGTTAAATGGTTGAGTTCTTCCGCAGGAAGGATAATAGGAATATGATCTTGAGGGCTTGGCTGGGTGCGCAACGCATACCCTTCTTTTTAGAGGTTTCCAGGGTTTTAAGTTTTGGAGGCTTACGCAGGGCAACCGCCAAAACTTTTATCATAACAGTATTGGTTAAGGCCTGCCTATTGCATGATAATCCAGACCGCTGCGGCGCACAAACGCCGGTTCGTATAGGTTACGGCCGTCGAAAATGACTTTGTCGCGCAGCGAGCGGCTCAGCGCGTCGAAATCGGGGCTTCTGAACTCCTTCCACTCGGTCACGATGACCAATGCATCCGCCTGTTCCAGTGCGGCGTCGGGTGAAGTGCAGAGCCTCAGGCTCGCATTGTCGCCGTAAATACGCTTCGCCTCCGCCAGCGCCTCGGGATCATAGGCCCGAACGGTTGCGCCGGCCTGCAAAAGGCTTTCGATCACGACCCGGCTCGGCGCTTCGCGCATGTCGTCCGTGTCGGGTTTGAAAGCGAGGCCCCAGAGCGCGATGACCTTGCCTTCCAGCCTGCCTTGATAATACTTGCTGACTTTTTCGAACAGCCGGTTTTTTTGCCGGTTGTTGACGGTTTCGACCGCCTTAAGCAATTCAGCATGATAGCCTTGTTCGCGCGCGGTACGCTCGAGCGCCTTCACATCCTTCGGAAAACAGGAACCGCCGTAGCCGCATCCGGGATAAATGAAACTATAGCCGATGCGGCTGTCGGAGCCGATGCCCTGGCGAACCTGTTCGATATCCGCACCCAGGTATTCGGCCAGATTCGCGAGTTCGTTCATGAAGCTGATCTTGGTCGCCAGCATCGCGTTCGCCGCATACTTGGTCAGTTCGGCGGAGCGCACGTCCATCGTTATGATTCTTTCGTGGCTGCGGTTGAACGGCGCGTAGAGCGCCTTCAGTAACTCCGCCGTGCGCGGATTATCCACGCCGATAATGATCCGGTCCGGACGCATGAAATCGTTCAACGCCGCGCCTTCTTTCAAAAACTCGGGATTCGAGACCACGTCGAATTCGATTTGTTCGCCGCGCTTTGCCAGCACGTCGCTGATCTTCGCCTTGACCTTGTCGGCGGTGCCCACCGGTACGGTCGATTTGTCGATCACGACCCGGTAGTCGGTCATATGTTTTGCAATGCTTTCGGCGACGGCCAGCACATAGCGCAAATCGGCCGAACCGTCCTCATCGGGCGGCGTACCGACCGCAATGAATTGAAACACGCCATGCGCCACCGCTTCCTTCACATCGGTGGTAAACTTGAGGCGGCCGGCGGCCTGATTCTCCTTGACCATCGCGTCGAGTCCCGGTTCAAAGATCGGAATGACGCCCTGCTGCAACTTGGCCACTTTTTCTGCATCTATATCGATGCAAATCACCTGATTACCGACCTCCGCCAGGCAGGCGCCTGTCACCAGGCCGACATAACCGCTACCGAATACTGTAATTTTCATATTATTCGTTTATCATTTATGGAAGAAACTGACTCTAATGGCGATACCGCCTGCCTAAGCTCCCGATAATCAAGCCAAGAGCCCATGCGGCCTTTCTTGCATTTTTCCGTACGATGTCGAAAAAAATCGATCCCAATAAATCACTGTTAGACGGGTTTGCCGAGCCCGACCGTGAACAGCTTGATCAGGCGCTGGCGATTATCGCCCAAATTCACGACGATCCTGATTATCATCGTCCGAAGGGTTATGAAGTGGCGGCTATTTTAACGGATTTTCATGTCGATCTGAAAACGACTCTGGCGGCTATTTTAAGCGACCCCCGGTTGAGCACCCTGAACCCCCGCCCGGATATCGCCGGACTGTTCGGCGAAACGGTCGATTCCCTGGTCAAAGACGTCAACTGGCTGAACAAACTCTCGGTATATACGCCCGAGATGACGCATCAGCCGAACCAGACCGAAACCTTGCGCCGGATGCTGTTGTCGATGACCCATGACGTGCGCGCGGTATTGATCAAGCTGGCTTACCGGATCAAGCGCCTGCGCAGTCTCGCCAAAGAACCGGAAGAACTGCGTCACTTCATCGCGCGCGAAACACTCGATATTTATGCGCCGATCGCGAACCGGATGGGGATTCACCAGCTCAAATGGGAACTCGAAGATATGGCGTTCCGCTACCTGGAACCGCAGGTTTACAAGAGCATCGCCAAGTCGCTGGCCGATAAACGGGTAGAACGCGAACGCTGCGTGACCCGTTTCATCGAACAGCTACACGCCGCGCTAAGCCTCGAAGGGATTACCGCCGACGTGTACGGGCGGCCGAAGCACATCTACAGCATCTGGAAAAAGATGCAAAGGAAGCAGCTCGACATCGAGGAGTTGTACGATCTTCTGGCCGTGCGCGTGATCGTGTCCAATTTGACCCAATGCTACACCGTATTGGGGCTCGTTCATAGTCTCTGGCAAACCATACCCAAAGAATTCGACGATTATATCGCCAACCCGAAGGAAAACGGCTACCAGTCGCTGCATACGGTAATTATCGACAATGACGGCAACCGCATCGAGGTGCAGATTCGCACCCGCGAAATGCACGAGTTTGCCGAAATGGGCGTCGCCGCGCACTGGTCTTATAAGGAAGGCGGCAAACACAACGCCGCGGTCGAAAAAAACATCGCCTCGTTGCGCAAACTGCTCGAGGAAAAAGACAACGACGAAACGCTGGCCGAAGATTTCAAGACCGAGCTGTTCTCCGACCGCGTTTATGTGCTGACTCCTGCCGGCAAGCTGATCGACCTGGTCAAAGGCTCGACGCCGCTCGATTTCGCCTATGCGATCCACACCGAAATCGGCCACCGCTGCCGCGGCGCCAAGGTGAACGGGCGCATTACGCCGTTGACTTATATCCTGAAATCGGGCGAACAGGTCGAAATCCTGACCGCGAAGGAAGGTGGACCGAATCATAACTGGATCGACCCGAACCTGGGCTACCTGAAATCGCCGCACGCGATCGCGCGCGTCAGAAGCTGGTTCAAGAATCAGCAGATGGCTCAAAACATCGCGACCGGAAAAAGCATATTGGACAAGGAAGTGCAGCGGCTCGGCCTCAAAATGATCAATCTGAACGAGCTGGCGAAACATTTCAAGCACACGGACAAGGACAAGTTTTACGAGGCGATCGGCCGCGGCGACATCAACAACCGGCAGCTCACCGCGTTTTTCAGGATTCCCGAACTGGAAGCTCCGGCCGTCAAGGTTCAACAGAAAAAACCGGCCGCAAAATCGGTGGTCACGGTAGACGGCATCGACAACGTGCTGACCACGTTCGCACATTGCTGCTCGCCGGTGCAGGGCGACGAGATCATCGGTTATATTTCGCATAAAAAAGGCATCATCATTCACCGGGCCAGCTGCGACAATATCCTGCAATTGAGTCCCGATAAACAGGCTCAGCTGATTCAAGTCGAATGGGGCGGCGACAAATCCTATTATTCGGTGCCGATCGTGATCCAGGCCCAAAGCGCCAAGGATTTGTTGAGCAATGTGACGCAGCTCCTGGCGCACTCGAAGATTCATATTTCGAATGCGGCGTTGAATACGCATCCCGATTTTTCGGCCGATCTGAACCTGACCATCCAAATCGAAAATATCGGCCAACTGAGCCAGGTATTGAACAGGATCAGTTGCCTGCCCAATATCGTCGAGGTCAAGCGAAAGCTGATAGGATAAAGACGAAAAAGAGGCTCGAAGAGCCTCTTTTACTCACTCCCGTCATTGCCGATAAGCGTGTCGAGCTTTCTGTGTTTTCCGATTGATGCAGCTACCCGTCTAATGCGTGCGGACAGCAGCTCATGCGGTCGACTAAGGGACAGTTCTTATCGAACATAGCGCGAATTCATCCGTCACATATTACAGCCATAAATTAAGGCCGGCTCTTGCCGGCCTTGCCATTTTTACCTGCCGAGATTTAAAAAATTCTCGATCTTTCTACCGCAAAACAGTCGATCGCATTACCATAGGCCATACGATGCACCAATAAAGGCCAATAATGCTATGGGTACGGACCCGCTAACAATTCATGTGGAATGCGATGCAGGCTTCCAGGGCGAGCAAACGCCACGTCGATTTTTTATGGGCAATAAAGCGATTGAGATTGAAGAAGTCATCGACCGCTGGTTAGCTCCCGATTACAGTTATTTCAAGGTGCGAGGAGGCGAAAACGACATTTACATTCTGCGGCACGATAAGTTAGAGCATCGTTGGGAGCTGACCATGTTTCAAAGCGGGAGGTATGACGGCAGCCCATCGTCGTCAACATGAATGGGCATGCACTAAAAAGATAATCAAGAAAAAATTCGAAGGTATATCAATTCAATGAAGTTGAAGCCTCGACAGTTTACCCGTCATGCTGCAACTGCTGCACAAGGATTCGGACATTCTCCGGAATACGCTGGACTATTCCGCTCTTCGGGGCTACACGCGCCTCATAATGTCACGGATCATTATTTTTCCTGCCGATTTCAAGAATGAGTCGTAAACCCCCATTGGCGTTATCCGAATCACTCCCATTCTAACCGCAGGCGTCGGAAACTTTATCCGCGCCGAAACGGTCTTTTACTTTAAAGCATGACTCACGGTTCGCGCCGGGAACATTACTGTATTCCCAGGGTAATTTCCAACAATAAGATGACGCATCAAAAGCGGATTGGGTGAAGGCCTTTCGTCGCTGAGTTTGTGTCTTACAGCATTGTATAAAAAGAAAGCGGGACGTCATCGTCTTCAGGGAGACCGCAAATATGCACGAAGTCTTCGTATCGACCGGAATCCAGTTCGGTTTCCTGTTTTGCATGAGAACGGAAAACGCGATCGATCCGGCGGCATTCAAACCATTCTTTAATGATCTCCCGGTAGATCCCAATATCAAGGGCCATTACCGTTACCGGCGACTGTCACGATTCAGGATTACCGAAGATGGGGTCATCAAGCTTCCTCATGGCTACCTATTCCAAAGCAAGGACTATAATCCCTTGGTGGGCGACCTCAAAAGGGAGTTTGAAGAGCTCAACGATGAGCTTGTCGATCTGGAGATGTTCAAAGCCCTGCTGCTGGCGTTTCGGGATCTTTGCGCCCTCCGTGCCGGCGCTGAAATAGGCGTCCATCAAATCCGGACGACCTGTACATCGGAGAGTTTCGGCGATCCCGCGCCGGAAGGCATACACCAGGATGGCGCCGATTTCATCTGTATCTATTCTGTCGACCGGAACAATGTCGAGGGCGCCGAAACCCACTTGTACACGAGCAAGAGCGGGGAGACGTCGGTGTTCAACAAGACGCTGTATCCCGGAGAGCTGGTGTTGGTCAATGATCGGAAGTTCTTCCATTATACGACTTCGGTGCGTCCGGCTAGCCAGGGCGTGGGAACCCGCGACGTATTCGTGCTGACCTGCCCGAGTTTGATGATGGATTAATGAGAAATAAGCTGGTGTGGCGCTGCCCAATGCCGTTCAGTCCCTTCTCCCTTGAGGGAGAAGGTTAGGATGAGGGGGAAACCGAATAGTTATTTTCCATTGAAATGTAGAAATCAGAGTTGCCGCTTCGAATTCTTTATTCCGACACGGCAATTTCCCGTAACGCCTGCAATAACCGTTCAATCTCTTCCCGCGTGTTGTAGGCCAAAAGCCCGATACGCAGGAAACCGCCGTCCGCCTCGACATACAATTTTTCGGCGAGGCCCAGCGCATAAAAGTTGCCATGCCAGGTGAAAATGCCGCGATCGCCCAATTCCTTGGCGACGGCACCTGGGGTATTCCCGGCCAGCCGGATCGCGACCGTGGGGGTACGCCAGGCGAACCGCGCGAGATCGGTAATGCCGTACAGAGTCAGTCCCGGTATTTTTAACAGCCCGGCAATCAATTGCTCGCATAACCCCCGCTCATACTGCCGGCTCGCTTCCAGCGCTGCGACTAACGCCCCGCGGCGTGATCCCGACGGCGAGATGTGCTGGCCGAGTTCGGCCAGATAATCGATGGTCGCCGCCAGTCCGGCCAAACCCTCGTGATTCAGCGTTCCCGTTTCCCAGCGTGACGGCACTTCCTCAGGGGCGGGCTGTGCCTTGTATGGGCGGAGCTGAGCGAGATGCTGCCGTTTGCCGTACAGGATGCCCACATGCGGCCCATAGAATTTGTAGGCGGAACAGGCGAGAAAATCGCAGTCCAACGCGCGCACGTCGATCGGGCCATGGGCAACGTAATGGACCGCATCCACGAAGACCCAGGCGCCGACCGCACGGGCCAGGCTTACCACGGCCGCTACGTCGTTGACCGTGCCCACCGCGTTGGACGCAAACCCGATCGCCACCAGCCGCGTTTTCGGATTGATCCGGCGCTTCAGGTCTTCCATATCGAGCGTACAGTCTTCGGTATGGATATCCACCACGCGGACAACTGCACCGGTCTCTTCTTCCAGCGCCTGCCAGGGCGAGACATTGGCGTAATGGTCGAGCCGGGTCACCACGATCTCGTCCCCCGGACGCAGCTCGCGGCCGATGGCGCGGCTGAAAGCGAAGGTGAGCGTGGTCATATTGGCCCCGAAAACCACCTCATCGGGGTCGCAGCCGAGAAGATCGGCGGCCGCCGCCCGTGCCGAGGCAATGCATTCGTCCGTGCGCCGGCTGGTCGCAAAAGCCCCATGCGCGTTGGAATTGGACGTGATGAGATAGCGGGCCATGGCCTCGATCACGGAGCCGGGTACTTGCGAACCGCCGGGGCCGTCGAAAAAAACGGGAATGCGCCCCTCGATCTCCTGAGAGAGCGCCGGAAAACGGGAACGCACCCAAACCGGGTCGAGAGGCTGCATACGAAACTCCTTTTTGTGGGTGGAATTTAATAACTCTTGGACAAGCTGATAGACATTTTTGTTTATCGCCTCAAAACAAAAAGCGGGCAGTCGCCCGTTTTTTTCCTAAACAAGCATATGAGAGGCATTTTTACTAGAAAATTATAAAGTGCCATAATCCTGCGCCGCTTTTGTTAAAATCGCCTCACATTCCTAATTTGCGAACACGAAATTAATCAAAACGGATACATGACTCAAAAAGAACTCGAAGACTACCTCTGGGGGGCGGCCAACATTCTGCGCGGCATGATCGATGCCGCCGACTTCAAGCAATACATCTTTCCGCTGCTGTTTTTCAAGCGCATCAGCGATGTCTGGGACGAAGAGTTTCAAGCCGCGTTGAACGAAAGCGGCGGCGATCTGGATTATGCCTCCTTTGCCGAAAACCACCGTTTTCAGATTCCCGAAGGCTGTCATTGGGACGATATCAGAAAGAAGACTGTCGATGTCGGCGCGGCATTGCAGCGCGCTATCAACGGCATTGAGAAGGCCAATTTCGACATGCTGCACGATGTTTTCGGCGATGCGCAATGGACCAACAAGCGCCGCATGAGCGATGAGAAGATGCTCGATTTGATCGAACATTTCAGCCGGATGAATTTGACGGTCGGCAATGTCCCGCACGACATCATGGGCGAAGGCTACGAATACCTGATCAAAAAATTCGCCGACGACAGCGGCCACACCGCCGCCGAGTTTTACACCAACCGCACGGTGGTCAAGCTGATGACGCAAATCACCGATCCCAAAAGCGGCGAAAGCATTTACGATCCGACCTGCGGCAGCGGCGGGATTTTGCTGTCCAGCGTATTGCATGTCAAAGATCAAGGCAGGGAATACCGCACGTTGAAGCTTTACGGACAGGAATTGAACCTGATTACCTCCGCGATCGCCCGCATCAATATGTTCATGCACAACGTCGATGAGTTTCTGATCGTGCAGGGCGATACGCTGGACAATCCGCAATTGCTCGAAAACGACGAACTGAAACAGTTCGACGTGATCATGGCGAATCCGCCTTACAGCGTCAAACGCTGGAATCAGCAGAAATGGACGAATGACCCGTTCGGCCGCAATATCTGGGGCACTCCGCCGCAAGGCTGCGCCGATTATGCGTTTCAACAGCACATCATGAAAAGCCTGAAACCGGACACCGGCAGAAGCGTGGTGCTGTGGCCGCATGGCGTGTTATTTCGGGATGCCGAAAGCGCGATACGCAAACGCATGATCGAGGAAGATTTCGTCGATGCGGTGATCGGCCTGGGCAAGAATCTGTTTTACAACAGCAGCATGGAAAGCTGTTTGCTGGTTTGCCGGATGCTTAAGCCTGCCGAACGCAAAGGGCAAATCATTTTCATCGACGCCAAAGAAGAACTGCGCATCGATCGAACCAATGCCTGGCTGGAGCCGCAGCATATCGAAAAAATCAGCGACGCCTATTGGCAATTTGCCGATGCCGAAGGTTTCGCCAAAGTCATGCGCATCGAGGATGTGCTGGCAAATAACGGCAATTTGAGCGTGCAGTTGTATGTCAAGCAGACCGGCAACGCGATTGAACACGATACCGAAAAGTTGATTGAAGACATCAAAGCCGGGCAACTGCAAATCAATGCGGCTTTGGATAATTTGTTTGCGCAATTGGAAAATATCGGCATTGAGGTTTAAGAAATGAACAGAACATGCAGCAACGGCTTCCCCTCGTCCCCGCGCGCTGCGTGGGGACGCAGTTCAGGCGCGCCGCGAGTATCGGCCCGCAGCGCGGGCAAACTGGGTTCCCACGCCGCGCGTGGGAACCAGGAAAAATCAGCGACGCCTATTGGCAGTTTACCGATGCCGAAGGCTTTGCCAAAGTCATGCGCATCGAGGATGTATTGCATAACAACGGCAATCTGAGCGTGCAGTTGTATGTCAAGCAGTCAGGCAACGCGATTGAGCACGATACCGAAGAACTGATTGAAGACATCAAGGCGGGACAACTGCAAATTAATGCGGCTTTGGATCATTTGTTTGCTCAACTGAAAAATATTGGCATTGATGCATAAGCAAAGTAAAGACAACATACTGCTACAGTTCCCCTCGTCCCCACGCGCTGCGCCATGAGTATCGGCCCGCGGCGCGGACAAACAGGGTTCCCACGCAGCGCGTGGGAACCAGAAAACTCAAAGACATTGGCATTGAAGTATGAAGTTGAGAAAGGAAAAATGGATCATCGTTGAACTCACCAAAATTGTTGATGTTGTCAATGGATCAACGCCAAAGTCCATAGAATCAGCCGTTGGAAATGGAACGTATCCATTTTTACGCGTTAGTGATATGAATCTAGACGGAAATGAGATTTATATAAAAAATTACTCAATTGCACTCACAAAACAAGAAATTGATAAATTTAAAGTAAAACTATATCCAAAGGGAACAGTAATTTTTCCTAAAAGAGGCGCGTCAATCCATACAAATAAAAAGAGAATTCTTCAACAGGAGTCAGGAATTGATTTGAATACAATGGGTTTTATTTCAAGTAGAGAAATTGAACCTTACTTTTTGTTTATATGGTTTCAAACCTCTGTACACGACAAAAATTTAAAACTCCGGTTCTCAATCATATTTTGAGAGCCACGATTTCTGGATTCTGCCCGCTGACCGTGACCATTTCAGGCGGGCATAAAAACAGCAGCAACAGCCTGAACCTCTCTTCCATTTT
>JBPFEE010000018.1:0-122461 GCA_051061095.1 Methylomicrobium sp.
TCTACCAGTCCGTTACCGTGACTGAAGCAGAACAGGAATTGGAAGCCTTTGCCGCGCAATGGGACGGCCAATACCCCTCCATCAGCCGCTCCTGGCGCAACCACTGGGCCAACTTGATCGCCTTCTTCGATTACCCTGACGAGATCCGGAAAATCATTTACACCACCAATGCCATTGAATCAATCAATAGCGTGATTAGAAAAGCCATCAATCAACGGAAACTGTTCCCCAATGACGATTCGGCTATGAAAGTCATTTATTTGGCAATCGAGAATGCCTCTAAAAAATGGTCCATGCCATTACGCGATTGGAAGCCGGCTATTAATCAGTTTATGATTATGTTTCCAGACCGAATGCCCAATTAAATTTAACCGCGGTTTACACGGATTGTTTTACACTCTCAATAATTTTTTATTGAGACTCTTGATCACCTAACGCTTACCGAAATACTTCACGTTTGGAAATGAAGGAAAGCCTCCTTACATATGCGTAACTCCGCCACTGCCGTTAGTAGAACCATGCATCCTCATAACAGGGAGGTTAGCCGTGTCTGGTCTCTCCCTCACAAGCTTTAAGCCCAACTGTATCACTAGATCTGCACCGTCAATTCAAGCATTTTGAATTGCTATATCATGTCCTTGGCATCAGGGTTCCTGCTCCCCTAAGAACTGAACAGGCTCTGAACGATTATCGTTACCGGTTATCAATCAGGACCCAATGCCGTCTAGATCTCATGTTTTAATAACTGATGCTCGCCAGCGCTTCCGCAAAGCACGTACCCCCTCCAGTATTTCCCCGTAGTCTTGTCTTATCGAAGTGAAGAACCCAACCGAAGGGAAAATGCGCTGACGCAAACTTAATCTATATCGTTTTCTCTCCATCGCTCTATCACGCCCGAAAGGCGGCTCGAGTTACTGCGTTATTACGAGTACAGAGAGATCAATGCTTATACCCCTTAACCCCCTATTGTAAATTACCCTCTATGGAGAACTCCCGAATGACCCTCCACTGCCCCCCTTATCAATCCGAACGTAACTTAACTCGCGATTTAATAAAGCCATCAGGCCTCTTTGTCGGTGTTGTCGGCGGTACTGCCCGCGGAGCGAATCACGCTCAGCGCCACGTACCAATTCGGCTGCGGTTCGACACTTCCCGTCTTCACCTCCCGCTGATCGACGGAAACAGCTTACAACATCTCGGCGTCGATCCGGACGAAATTCGCCAGCACGACTCCCAAAATGGTGTTATCACGGCATCTCGCCCATGCTCCTCGGAACTATGTCCTCTAGCTGGAGGTGGGGATTGCAACCCTTACGGCTACCTGAACGTTACGCTCGGCGGCGAACCTTTAGGCTGCTTTGTTTTTCGTATCCCAAGCGTCACTCACCTCCACACACTGTTCCCCAGACGGCGCTATATTGAGTCCATTTCAGGAAAGCGTCGGGACTCTTTGCCGCTGGAACTCAGGCTCAGAGATAAATCACTACTGCAGCATCATGGCACGGGGATCTATTATGTCGACCTGATCCTTCGAAGCGGCACGACCCTGGAAAAAACCCTGGCGAACGCGCGAGGCACAGCAAGCCGGTGGTTTCGGTACGATCGCGCCACCGATTAAGCAAAAGCCCTCGCGAATAGCGAGGGTGAAGCCGAACTATCCTCAAGGCCCTTCTCTTCATTAAAGATGGGAGCCTCCATGAAATCCGGGGCGATCCGCCCAAAATTTTGAGACCCCATTGACAATGAATGGGAATATGCTATATTTTTGCCCCGGCTACTGATGAGGAAGAGCTTATAAGCTATCTTTTCCTCTAGCCAGTGCATGAACCTGCGCTATTGCTTGATCATAATGATCCTGCCTTGCAGGTCCGCTTGCATCGCGTCAAGCCTTGCACAATACAATTCACCTCGCGCCTATAAAGGCGCCCCGCGCCTATAGAGGCGCCATATAAGTTTACCAGCGCTTTAAAAGCGCCCCTAGTTTACCCAAAATCAGCTTGTAACCCTCGCTGGGACTGTTCCTAAAGGAAACGCCCGGATCGGGAGTGCAATACCTTGGAGTTCAGTAATGTCCCCCCAAGCTCAATTTATCCGTCTGTCGGCGGTGATTCAAATCACGTCCATATCGCGATCTGGCGTTTATGCACGTTTGAATCCCCGCTCTCCATCCTATGACCCTACTTTCCCTCGCCCCATAAAACTTAGCTCAGGACCTAGAGGAGCTGTAGCTTGGGTGCTGTCCGAAATCCAGGCCTGGGTGCGATCCAAAATCGCCGAGCGGAACCGTTAAAATCAACATTTATCCCTGCTGCCGGCCTCTATGCCGGCGGCAAAATTATTAATTTTTTAAATTTTTTGGATCATCTATGGATAATGATTTTTTACCTCATTATATAAGAAGGCCTACGCCGCCCGCTCCACCTGCTCCTCATTATATAAGAACGCCGCCGCCTCCTTCTCGTCATATTATCCCCTCCTCTGAGAGCCTGCTTCCTTCTTTTATTAGGGCACGCATGCCTCCCCGGGGATCAAGATCAATTGTCGATTTTGACTACACCTTATTCGGCAGCGCCAGCTTCATGACTCCTCAGGAAGCAATAGACCTTAATCTCAACCAAGCAGGCAACGGACGCACCGCTTGCCCCGCTATAGGATCCCTCCGCAAAAC
Organism: Methylomicrobium sp.; assembly: GCA_051061095.1. Lineage (GTDB taxonomy): Bacteria > Pseudomonadota > Gammaproteobacteria > Methylococcales > Methylomonadaceae > Methylomicrobium. The sequence goes on from JBPFEE010000018.1 coordinate 2,669, forward strand.
TAACACCAGTGACCCAACCTTTCATTTATTTGCTCGACGGCCCTCCTCCCGCACCAAAGTATTGGCTGAGGTGAATGGCCATATACTCACCGACGCTCCCACACGAGCCGGCAAAGGCACGAGCCAAATTATCCCCACTCTCCTAACATGGCAAGGATCAGCCTTTGTTATTGATATTAAAGGAGAAAACTATTACCGTACCGCTGGATGTCGAGCCAAAAAGCGGGGACAACAAGTTTATCGTTTTGCGCCCTTTGAACAGACAAGTCATACCTTGAATCCGCTCATGAGCATCCGAGCCAATTTAGACGGCAATCCAACCTGGAAAGAAAGATGCGAAGAGGAAGAAGACACCCGGTATCTGGTTGATCTTTTGATTACTAAAAGCGAAAGCGTAGACAGCTTCTTCTGGGAAAACGTCATCATACCGTTTCTAGTGGGCTTACTGCTCCATATCCGCACCGCCGCCTTATTGGAATTGAAAAATGTTAAGGATGCCGACAAACCCGAGTTCAAACACCACGTCCGAGAGAGAAGTATGCGTGAAATGAGGCGCCTGCTTACCTCGGATGAAGACACCTTCTCTTCGGTACTCGAGGATATGGCTGAATCGAGCAGAAAACTTGTCCAGGAAGCCGGGACTAATCTAAAGCAATGCCTAGCGAGTGACGGAAGATTGACCCAATCTATTTTGACCACGGTAATAGTCCAAACGCAGGTTTGGTCCTACGAGCGTCTGCACGGTGTGACTTACAAGGCTTCTGAAAATGGAGAACCCGCACCCAATGACTTCAGTTTCTCTCAACTGCGCGATGGCAACACAACAATCTATCTGATCATTCCCCCTGAAAACCTGACGGAATATCAATCCGTGCTGCGCGTCATGACCGGCCTTGCCCTCCGGGAATCGAAAGACTCTTACCTGGTATCAAAAAAAAAGCCTGAATATCAAGATAACCCTCCGATCCTTTTTATTTTAGATGAGTTTCCGCAGCTCGGTTACATGCAGCCTATTGAAGACGCCTTATCGTATATAGCAGGTTACGGGGTGCGCTTTTGGTTTTTTATCCAAGATATCAGCCAATTGAAGCGCCATTACCAAAAGTCCTGGACGTCATTTTTTTCCAATACCGATATAAAATGTTTTTTCGGCGTCAATGATATCGAAACGGCAAAACTTGTATCCGAGATGATAGGGGTCACCACTGTCAGACAGCATAGTGAGTCAATCGGCTCATCAGAAAGTCATTCCAATGGCTATGCCGAGGGTTTTTTAACCAACCAGAATGAAACCTTTAGCTCCAATACGTCAAGAACGGGTTCGTTCGCCCCAGCCCGCCTGATGACCGCGGATGAAGTCCTGCGAATGCGAGAAAATGAGCAAATTGTTTTCATCAATGGAACGAAACCCATTTTTTGCTATTTAGCCAAGTATTACGAATCTCCTGATTTAGAGGCGGATAGCAAAATCTTACCTCCCGAAGAAATCGACTTTCACTAAGACTTTCGGCTAAGCCAGTAATGCGTTGGGTATGGCGAGCCCAAAATAGCCCCGCTCAAAAAGCGGAGCCCCTCGAAAATCATTAACTGAAGCTGATAAACTGAGCACGCAGAGGGCAGCCGGTGGATTTAATCCACTGGCTGCACTTCTTTTTTCATTCAAGCCGCCCAGGTAACCTCAACCGCAAACTCTCTGCCAGCCCCCCCCCCCCCCCCCAATGCCGTTAAGTTAAACAATTTGTGGTATAATTTTTTTATTAACTTATTGAAATTACAGGACAAACAATGAAGCCGACTTAGCAGTATCCATGCCAGCATTCTCGCCCATCTTTCAAAACTTCTGCATTCGCCCGATTTTATCGCTGCCCATCGTACACACGATAAAGCTTTCATCCGGCAACGCATTCTCACTTTTCCGGTTCTCGTTTCTTTTTTATTGTGCGCCTTCAAGGGCAGCTTACAAAGCTTGCTGGACGACCTATTCGCCACCCTGGACAGAGGCTCGCTACGCGCCGTGAGCAAAAGCGCCGTTTCCCAAGCCCGGCAAAAACTCAAAGCCACGGCCTTCGAAGCGCTCAATGACAGCCTGGTCGGCTTGCTCAATGAGCTTCTGCCCGAACCGCATTGGCGTGGCTTGCGTTTGATCGCCACCGATTCGACCACCTTACGCCTGCCGCCGTGGCTGGAAAATCAAGCCGAATTCGGCGTTCAGACCGATAGCGCCGGTCAACCTTATGTCTTGGCGCGCACCTTGGGGCTGTTCGCCTGCGCTTCAAAGCTCATGCTCAAAACCGCGATTGGCCGTTTCGAGGATGCCGAGCGGGCATTATTGGTCTCCCTGCTGCCGCACCTGGGTTGCGACGATCTCTTGATCATGGACCGCGGCTTTCCGGCGGTGTGGCTGTTCACTTTGTTGCAACAACGCGGTTTGCCCTTTCTGGCCCGCATGGACGGCAATCAATGGCCTGCCGTTGAACGCTTCCTGCGCTCCGATCTTGCCGAAACGGTGATCCAACAAACCGTATCCGCTCACGCCCGCCGGCAAGCCCAAGCCGTCGGCATGACGCTGGTCGATGACACGGTCTCCTTGCGGCTGATCAAAGTGGTCTTGTCCACCGGTCAAATTGAAGTCCTCGCCACCTCGCTCCTTGACGCCCAAGCCTATCCGGCTGAAGCCTTCGCCGAGCTGTATCATGCCCGCTGGCATATCGAAGAAGCTTTCAAGGTCCTCAAACATCGGCTTTACCTGGAACAATTCACCGGCGAATTGCCCGAATCCATACGCCAGGACATTCATGCCAAAATCTTCACCGCCAATCTGGCCGAAGCCCTGGCGCGGGAAGCTTACGCTTCCTTGCCGGAAGATAAAGCCGCACGCTATTTCCCCAACGTCAGCTATATCCTCCAGTCCCTAAAAACACGTCTCTTCGTCTGGCTGATACAACGCGTGCCGCACGACCAGGTGTTGGAATTGATCACTCTCTATGCCAGAACGCTGGAGCGTAAACGACCTGATCGGAAAGCGCCAAGACCCAAAAAACATATCACTCCAAAGCCCAGAAGGCAGTACCGGTGAAGCTTAACTTAACGGCATTGCCCCCCTTTTTTTTTCGAAAGGGGTATCGTACACGTTCTTGTCGATTAAGGTTCAACGGACGTGCTGTCCCCAAAGGATCAGATCGAGTAGTCTATACCGCAGCAAGTGTCTTGTATCGCACGCAGCAATGCCATCCTTCGCCCTATTCCTCGCGACAAACCAAGAAAACGTCTCAGCCATTGAGAAATAGTTTGTCAAACCGCGCAGTGCAACATTCAGCTTGTAGATGGGTGAACCATTTGAGAAACGTGACCAGGGCTAACGCTCCAGGCCTTACCTATCCCTACCCAGGTGAACGCCTAAGTCTATTCCAAGCTCCAAGGCCAGTTGCCTATCCATGCGTTTCTGCAAAGTCTGCCCTTCCTTTTCAATTCTTGAAGGGCTCCAGCCGTTTCTTTCTGCCTTAACTGCGAATTCAGCCCATCGACGCTTTTCTTTCTTTTTGAATTGGGTAATTTTTTCGGCTGATTTTGCGTCTCTAGGTAGATAATTATCATCCCGAACGGCCCGAAAATCCCACTCAGCGGCCCATCTTTTATAGTCTCTATCCGCTTTCCGGGCCTTGTGTTGCAAGATGGCAATTTCGGCATGATTTTGTTGCAGCCCTTCATCAGCTAGAATACCGGCAAGCCCTTCACTGTAGGCCTTGGTAAACTTCGCGCTTTCCAGCTTTTCTTGCAACTGCAACCGCGCTTGCGTTTTTTCATCAGACACATTTTCTAGCTGTCGATGCAACTCATTCCTCCGGGCTTCAAAGGCTTCCTTGTCCCGCTCAAGAGTCGCTTTACGCGCCTCGAATGAAGTCATCTGGTGCTTTTGTGGATCGGGAGAAAGCGCTAAAAGGGACTCGTCTTGAAGTTGAACCGTATTAAGTGTTTTATCAGGATCAGCGTCCTGGAGAGTATTCTTTACATGCTGACTCTCGGCTGGCGGCGAAATCGCTTGCGCCTCGCCATCGCCCCATGGTTCAAGCTCATCGAATTTTCCTTCGATTTGAGAGGTTCCGCTGCGCCGTTCTAATTCCGCCCGGGCCGCGTTACGGGCTTCAATGGCGCGATTTGCATCGCCGCGTTCGGAGCGTTCACCGTTCCGCTCGAGGGCAGTTGCCTGGTGCCCTAAATGCAACCGAGGTTCTCGGTCCAAGCCCTTGCTGGCATGACTGCGTCCATCGATTCGACAATCGAAACCGGCTTGTTGAAGCGCCTGGTTCACATGCTGTTCCCAACCCTGCCGCCATTGGTAAATGTAGAACTTACCATTCCATTTGCGGATTTTGCCGCCGAATCCTTCCGACGTAATCTCTCGCATCGTCAACAGAATATGCGCATGATAATTCCGCTGATCCCCATGTTGGCTTGGCGCATGAATGGCAAAATCGGCGATCATCCCTAGTTTGATAAAATGTTGGCGAATGAATCGGCGCACTAATTTGATCTGTTGCGAAGCGTCTAATTCGGCGGGGAGTGCCACCATAATTTCCCGTGCCACCTGGGAATCCTTTCGCTTTTCGCATGATTCCACGGCATTCCATAACCTTGCTCGATCATATACCCAGGCCGGTGCGTGTTGAGGCGCGATAATTTCCTTATAAAGCACCCCTCTTCTTCTGGAATAGTCGTAAGTTTTTCCAGTCGCTTCATCAAGCAATTTTTCCGCGGACCGATAAGCGGCGAAACCAATAGCCCCTTGCTCTGCTTTTCGACCGACAATCGACGCATCAAGATGAAAATTTGCCACGCTGGTAAAGCTTCCTTTAAGCGATGAATAGGGACAATTTGGATTTATCTGGCTATAAGTTGGTGGGCTGACAAATTTAAATATACCTGCTTTTTTAACTGTCAATGTATAGTGTGCGCCTTTATAAAGATAAAGTAAAGCCAACCTTGAAAAATAGGCACACCGAAAGATATCGGTTGGCTTGTTTGCGTCTCTATTTTTTATGAAGCGTAATCCCTCATTGCGAGACATTCAGGTAATGGAGAATATTTGCAATGAAGCAATCGAATAGAGAATCGATGAGCGAACTGCCTTCATTATAGGAAGCGGATCGTCAAAAAGCCTTGGAGCGCTTTCGTATGTTGGAACCGCATGTGGAGGCGGACTTCCTCTCACGCTTGTGGCCCGCCATGCTGTCATTCCATACCGGGCAGCTCAACGCTGGATGACCCTTTATCGTTGTTTTGGACTTGCTGCGTTGGCACGAAATATTTGCACGGATCGCGGTACGAGGCGCTCCCTCTAGCCACAGATGCATCAAGTTGTGGAGGGCCTTGCGCTCCAGAAGCCGCCGCGTGGGGCAAGACTATACGCACGACGGCATTTATAAGCTCGTGCGCGTTTATTTTGACCGACCTCGGTTTTACTATCGGTGCGCCCTCCGCCAGGATTACTGCGGCGACCAATGCGCTCAACCATCAGATTGATATATCGCCAAGGTGCAGGAATGACTCGGGCATGCGAATATCGGCACGACGCGAATCTACGACCACCGCAAGACCCTCCCGAAGGACAGTCCGACGTTTAAGGTGAATTATTGAGAGGGATGTTTGGCAAAACGGAAGCTATAAACTCTAATACCTCTTGCATGACCAATGAACTAGCGTGAGAAAAAGCAATTAGTTAGTTCTTTTCTTATTACTTTAGCTCTAGCAATTCGTCATCTAATCCATAGCGCATAACATTGATCCTTGCAGTGCGTTGAGCAACCAGATCTCCTGTCATTATCGGGAGCTGGAACGGGAAGAAAGCTGGATTATTTAACAGAAGATTTAATGCTCCCTTTCCTTCGGGGGTGGCGTATAGCGCGGACTCAAACATCAAGATGGCTTGCTTCGGATCAGCCACGCTAATCGGTGGTAATTTCTCGTAGCATCCCTTCGCCTCGGAATCTTTCAGCACACCCCAAGCTACAAACGAGCGAATAACGTACTGCGCATAACGGCTGACGGTCTGTCGATCGCCATATTGCTCCTTGAGACGGTGAATGATTTGCGCCTGAGTAACCTGATCCTGCAGTGCCAGCAAGCGCCCCGTCTGCCGAGCCACATTGAACCAGAACGGGTAGACAGCCGAAATCATTCCCCAATGAATCACCAGGCTCATTGATGGCTGCTCCTGCAGAAACGCCAATGATGCATCTCGAAAAGGTATCAACTCCGGATCCGGAGATACCCAAATCTTCATAAGGTTACCTACCACAAATGTCCGAGTTTTGTTGCTTCGCTCACCTTCGGAGCCACTGCCTTTTCGCTCGGATAAAAACTCATGCAGCTCCTGACGAATCGTCTTGGCATCGAGTCCGGCAAGCAGCAGATTGGCGGTCTTTTCCATCCATTCAATACGGATCGCCTGTTTAATACCGATGGCTTCATGTCTTTTACCCATCACCGTATCCTCCTTTCAAGTTTTACAAGAGGCACGATGACTTCCTCTATGGCAATACCGCCATGTCCAACAATAGAATCTCCGGGGTTTACGAAGGCATCGCGGCCTCTGGTTACGAGAGGAAAATAATCCGCTGGTAGTCCAACAGGCTGCCATTCGTGGGCGAAGGAGAGTTTCTTAGCAACCTGCGAGCGGAGTTCCGGCGTTGGGTAAACACGTACCCTCTCACCGCGAGTCTCGGCAATCACCCCTTCAGAAGGACAACCCTTGCCCTCGCATTCGATGTTGCCGTGATCTGACGTTAACCAAACATCATAACCATAATCCAGCAAATACCCGACTAGTGTGCAGAGAAATCCGCCTTGGCACCATTGCTTAATCTGATTGTGCATCCCCGCAGCACCCAACTGCATACCGTGCATGATCTTGTCGACCTTGTCTACAACTAACCCAACCACCTTGGTCTTGCCTGGATGAATCACTGCATCGAGCACATTGGATACATCGCCATCACCCAGACCGCGCTGATAGGCGACATCCAGCCTGGAAACACCATGACCTTCCCAGAACTGCTTCCAAAGTTTCTCTTCGCTATTGGTCGAATTGATGGATGTCGGGAAATAGAGCGGCGGTTTGCCGGAAAATATCGACTGCCTTGATACGGAAGTCAGTGTTGGAATCCAGGCAAAGGTTGCAGATTCACGTATGACCAGATTGAGATCCTGCTCCTGCATAAGATGTCGGATAGTCATCCACTGATCCAGAGACAGGCCATCTACCACGATCAATGCGACGCGGCAGTCGCCTGAGCCTTCCACGTCGCGAACCAGACGTCTGGGTACATGATGCAACATCGCTGGGTTGGCAGGCGGAAGATTGATCAAACCGGCGTAATGGTTACTCAGCCATTCGGCAAACCTGGCATTCAAGTCATCGCCGACATCTTTAAGACGCGATAGATGTGCGGCGTTACTCCCGCAATGAATCAGCGATGTAAGCTCGGCCCATTTTAGCGCAAATGCGGTCCAGTCTGAGTATCGGAATTCCGCTGTTGGCAATTCCTTCTCGGCAAGTTCGAACAGACGGGTGATGCGCACTTCGTTATCATCCACACTCGCAGGCGCGATGCCACTTCGAATCCAATGATCAGGCTCCAAATCGAGCTCATTAATCTTAACCGGCTCGAGCTTCCCCTCGAGGAACAGATTGTCGATGTAAATCTTGATATCCTGATGGCTGAACGGTAGGAGGTCAGGCCCAGAATATTTGAGAGCATTTACAGGAGAGTTCTCTCTGACTTGATCCGCATTGCTCAAATTGCTCAGGAATATCGGCCAACGCTCCTGGAGAAATGCGAAAAATGCCTCGTCATCTGGGACGATTTCATCCAAAGGCCATGTCTTGAAGCCATCATGGCCACGAAGCACCTGTACAAGCCGATTGGCCAACATAAGAGGTATCTGAATCTTTCCATAGTGCAGACGAAGTAAGGCCCGGAGCAATTCCACATCATTGGCAATTAGCTCTGCGGCGATACCGAACACATAGCGGAGAATGAAGTCCTTGGTGGCGTTGTCTCCCATGAGATCGGGTGGCGATTTGCGTTGAGCGTCATACAAGTCGTCCAGCAGGCTCCGGTCCAACTTTTCGATGACAGGATAGCTTAGATTTGGAAAGAGCTCGCCAAGATTGAAGGAAAGCTTTCTTCCTGCATATAGCAAGTCATAAGGTAATGATTCAAGTTCGGCATCTTGGAGACGAAGAATCACCACCAGGTCTGTATATTCGCTACGATCCCAGATCGAACGGTATTTCGATTCGTATGCATATCTAAATTCGACCGGGTCGTTAAACTCAACCAAATCGAACCCGCGCTGGCGCAGTTCCATCGCCAACTTCTCTTCAGTCAACAGGCTGTCCGGATCGGCAACCAGCGTCAACTTACTGACATTAGGAACAAAATTATTCAGGATGGCATCTCGCCAGCTAGTCATTTCAAACTCCCCTGAAATAACAGCTCCTGATTATATAAAACTTTTTTCATCCAGAAAGGATCATTTAGGGCTGGTAAAAAATAGCATCAAGCATTGCTGCTCGCCCCAGCCAAACACGCAAGGCAGTGCGATCTCGTGGTCTAGGCGAATTCCACCAAACAGAATCTGTAATTCTACAAATCACATCTTCCCAATAACGCTCATAGGTTATTCCTGTCTGTTTAATCCCAAAGTCTTTACAGAGACGTGATTTATTCTTGGAATCGAGACATACAAAATAGTCAGGTCGTTTTAGCGCAAGCAGGCGACTAGCAATGCCAATGCCATGCCTGCCATTGGGAAAAGCCTGAATAAATTCTTCAATATAAGAATCATAGTGCTCACAACTTATTGCACCATCCAATGGAATTAAGTCTAGCGCCGCAGAAAGATGAAAGTTATTGTCATTTACTGCCTGGTGATAATAACCAGCGCCTTGCATACTTCCAAACCAGCCCCAATGTTCATTTTGATCATTTGGCAATCCAGCGATAGTTTTGCGAAGGCCAATATCCAAGTGGGCAAATGAATCATTTTCTCTGAATGCATTTCTAACCAATTCAAGAAGATCACAGCGCAAATCAAAGCCATGATGTGGATCAGCTTGCACGAGGTTATAGAATGACTCCCATGACATAGACATTATTTCTGTATGGATAGGTGCTTTGCTTCTACCTTCTCCCGAATACAATCCAGAAATCCGTTTTAAAGCTGGCTGCTGAGCCTTCCACAAAGCACGATATTTTTCTGCTGATCCATCGGTAATCACTTCTCCCATATTCCAATATTCATCAATTTGACATTGAATTTCCGAGTTAAGTATTGAATCTTCATTATCTTTAGATGAGATATGAAGCATTAACTCACTATTACTGTTCATTGCACCATCGGTTAAGTTGGCACTTCCAATTAATACATCCCAACCTCCTTTGCTCCAAAATAAATAAACTTTTGGATGAAAAACACCTTGTGGCTGGAGTACAAACTTAACTTTATTACTACCAACAAAGCTCTCAAGGACAGTGGGATGCGTTTGATAAAAGTGAGTACCGATTGCTGCACGGACTATTTTCTGTCGGTTTTCTCTGATTTGTTCAAAAGCGTCTGTCTCGGAGCTTGCCCATGCGACAGCAAAAGCCATTTTGTCATGCTTATTTAGCAATTTAATAATGTTTTTACTTAAAGTTAATCCGTTGGAAATCAACCGCATTGCAACATTTCTCCTAAGTGTTATTTTCTGTTTCAGAGTTTTTTTTAGCTTTAATAATCTGCATCAATAGCAGTGGCCGTATTTCCGGCACGATCTGCCGCGCAGATTGCAGTTCATTTCGCCATTCGGCTTCCTCGGCATCGCATCTTGCAAGGCGGTATTGACGAACCTCAGGCAGACCTACCCGCTCGATGGCCTTGCGCCTTGAACCGAAGGCGACCGTTCCTCTTTCTTCTTCCCGGGCAACTGCGGCGATATGGGTCTGTTGCAGAGCATCGAACAATTCCTGCCCAGCTTGTTCTGCCGCTTCCTGCAGTCTTTCAAAGGTAGCAACGGACTCATCGTAACCCAGCGTATCCAAAACCTGTGGGTCGGCTGTTTGCAGTGCATCCCAGATATACCGGGCTGTGGGTAGGAATAGCTTGCCTTCCTCACTCAAAAAGACGCTGATATAACCGCGCCGGATCATCGGGATGCGCAAGGATTGGGGCTTCTGGTGATTTCCAGTCTGGATACGAATCTCGAACAGTCCCCAGTGTCCCGTAATACTGGATGGTAACCCACTTAAGGCCACGCAAGGCAAAGGCTGACCTGCGGCCATCTGCGACAGATTGAGAGCCAGGCTGCGCACCCGGCTGTTTTCTAAGTTGAGCAGAATGACATCGGTCAAGCGATCTGCTTCCCGGGCGCTGAAGACGCATTTGCGGTGTTCTTTACCATCTGGCCAGTTCAGATCCCACCAGGAGCGCTTGCGGATTGCCGAACCGTCATGGGAATTGAGGTAACCAATCGTCATCCGCTCGATCCAGTGTGGCAGTGGGTGAGAGCGTAAACGCTCAGCCGTTTGTATATCCGGCTCTTCGGAAATGCCATAAATCGTCGAGGAATCGCGTACCTGCTGGATTTCATCGCGAATCCTGGCCACCGTGTGGCCGATAGAGGTTTCAATGTCATCGGGATTCAGAATGGCTGATGCGAACATCTCCTCGAAAAGCTCACCGGCTTGAGCTGAGTCGAGCACATCCCCGGTCTTGTCGATGCCAAATTCCTCGAAGATCACCGCGAGCTTCTGTTCCAATACCTCGCGTACGCGAAACTCGACCGAGTCTTCAAAAATAAAGTTGACCGCCCGCACCGTCTTGGGCTGGCCGATACGGTCAACACGGCCGATACGCTGCTCTAGCCGCATGGGGTTCCAGGGAATGTCGTAGTTGATAATCACATGGGCGAACTGAAGGTTCAAACCTTCGCCGCCCGCATCGGTCGAGACCAGCACGCGTGCAGAGCTGCGGAAGTCATCCTGTGCCCGTTTGCGTTCATCCATATTCATGGAGCCATTTAATGTCACCACCGAGATGCCTCGCGCCTCCAGGAATTCCTTCAACATCTCCTGGGTAGGTACAAACTCAGTGAAGATCAACACTTTTAAATCGGGTTCGTTTTCCTCGTTCTGCAGTTGGTAGACCCATTCGATCAGCGCCTCAGCCTTAGCATCCGAGCCAGACTGTTCACAGCGAAGGGCCGCAGCGAGCAAGGTCTCCACATGACCGCCTTCACTTTGCAGGGCAGACACATGGGACTTCAGCAGTTCATCAAGCAACTCCTGTCCGTCCATATCATATAATTCGTCGAAGCTCTCCGAACCATTTTCAAGCTCCGCCAGTCGCAGGCTGGCTTGTTGTTCGCCATTCTTGAGCGCTGCAAGCCGCCGTTCCAGCGTTGTGCGGATTGCCCGGGTACTCGATACCACCAGACGCTGCATCAGGATCATCAAAAAGCCGATGTGGCGCTTTTTCTCCCGCAGTGCCTGGTTGTAGCCTTCACGCACATAATCAGTGACCGCTTCATACAGAAGCTTCTGGAGTTGGTGGCGAGTCTCCCATATTACTGGAGCCATCTGTGTGCGCCGGGGCTTGAATAACGGCTTGCCATCGGCATCGATTGCTTTGCGTTTCTCGGTGCGAATGACATAAGGAGCGACTCGGTCGCGGGAGACACTGTCCATATCCGGAAAGGCGTCACCATCCAGCAGGTTCATCAGACGATGGAAGGCATCCGTCTTACCTTGGTGAGGCGTGGCTGAAAGGAGCAACACATAAGGCGCGGCCTCCGCAAGACCGCGGCCGAGCTTGTAGCGGGCCACCTGGTCGGTGCTGCCGCCCAGGCGGTGCGCTTCATCAACAATCACCATGTCCCAGCCTGAGGTAATCAAATCCTCGAACCGGCTGCGGTTGTATTCGGCTACTCTCTCAGCCGTCCAGCCGCGACGTTTGTCCATAGGCTTGACGGAGTCGAGCGAGACGATAACCTGATCAAACATTGACCATGCCGAACTCTGACGGTCAGCGCTCGGAGCCAGACGCTGCAATGTGCTGATGTCGTCACCGAGTATGAGCTGGAACTGTTCGCTGAAGTGAGTCTGCATTTCCGTCACCCATTGGGTGGCCAGTCCCTTCGGAGCCACCACCAGTGTCCGGCGTACCAAGCCGCGTAGCTTGAGTTCGCGCATGACAAGACCAGCTTCGATGGTTTTGCCGAGACCAACCTCGTCGGCTAGCAGATAGCGCACGCGATCACCCGAAATGACCCGTGACAACGCATGGATCTGGTGCGGCAAAGGGATGACGTTGGACTCCATGGGAGCCAGCAGCACATAGCCATTAGAAGCACTGGCAGAGCCTTCGAGCACCTCGGCGACCTTGGTGGCAGCGGCGATATAGGCAATACGGCCAGCCTCAAATTCAAGCTGCAGGTCGACGTTTATCGGCCGCAAGGCGGAGCGAGGAATCCGCACCACCGCATCTTGGCTCGGCAACCAGACACGGCAAACAGTCTGGCCCCACAAGGTCTGTTCTTCGATGATTTTGCAGGCGCTGTTATGAACAGTGCTGAATTGCCAAGGGAATGTCATCTCTAAATAACTTTTCCTTACCTTCTATTTGAGTCTGTGAACTTATTAGCCACAATCGCTTCTGCATTCCGAATTTTTCTTTTTATATCGCACAGGTCCTGACAGCTTCACTACCTTGTTTTCATACACAGCCTTCTTCAGCCATGCATTGAGCTGCGTTTTATTCACATCCAAAGTTTCGGCAAGATCCTCGGCGGTAGTCGGGCTATCCAGTTTATTTAAAATGACAGGTAAAACGGCTTGATATATTGATACCGGACATTCCTGTGTTTTGCTTTCGCATTCAGCTGGATGAGCCGCCTCATGAATAGGCTCATTTACCGTCTGTTGCTCTTCAATAGAAGTGGGTTCGCGATTTGCCTGAAAATCATAGAGACTTAGATTCTCTTTATTTCGCTTTTCCCGGGTTTGGGTTACCAAGTCAAATAGCTGTTGCCTAATGCCATTTCGGTCGATGGATTCCGGCCATGGAATAGCCCCCAGATTCAGTAATTTATTGTTTCCCAGTGGCGTATTCTTTCCAACTCGGACAAAAACAGGCAGTGAAATTTCCCGTTTAAGTTCCTCCTCAGCACCGGCCCATGTGCCTCCTTTTTTATACTCTGCACTGACGACTAGCCCATAGTCCGCCATGGCATAGATCAGCTTGTTTCTACCCATAGCGCTTCCCACAGTGAAGCGGGCATTGGGGTGGTAAGGCGAAAATAACAACAGTCGCCCCTGGGCAATTGCCTGACGAGCACTGCGTTCTACACTTTTCTTTAAAAGGTTTTCTGCCAGAATGCCTATTGTTACGCCCCCCGCTTCAAGCGCTGCAGTCATGGAAATCTGGTCAACCCCCCGAGCACATCCAGAAACAACCGGCATTCGATTGTAGGCACATAGCTCTGCGACTTGACGGGTAAAGGCTTCACCTTCCTGATCCACATTACGTGAGCCAACAATGCCGAGACCGCCACCATTCAGCAGAGAGCGATCTCCCACACCAAACAACAATGGAGGGGCTTTATCTTTGAGATGTTTTTTGTAACGGACCGGGTAATCTGTATCGCTTCGGCTGATAATCCAGATGCCATTGCGCTGCCACTCTTCTACGGCAAATCCAAGCTGCACACCTCGACCAAGCAGGGATTCCAGACGATGCCTGTCAATGCCAGATCCCATGGATGCCTCGGCAACATTTTCTTTTTTCAGTAGATCGCTCGGGCGCATTTTTACCTCGATGAGCCAGCGAACAAGCGATGAATATTCTGCCAGTGAAAGCGGGTTTTCGGAACGGTCTTTTCCGAAAACACCGCAGAGCAGGATAATCGCTTTGGTATCTTCTGTTAAAAAGTCGTTCATCATCAATCTATCCTTGGCGAGTTTAAGGCTAATGCTATTGGATATACGGCGGAACAACCCGCTTGACGTAATAAGGCCGATGCCACAGTGAAAGTCCACCCGGAATCGACCATGTCATCGATTAACAAGCATTCACCATTCAGGCACTGGCCGGTAATCGTGAAAACTCCATCAAGGTTTTTGACTTGCTGGAAGCTGTTTTCCATCTCTTTCTGCTGCCTGTTGGCACGGGCCTTTTCAATGCAAGGGACAAATGGTAACCCAAGTGCACCTGCCAACCGTGCCGCGAAGTCTGGCACCAACTCCGGATGATTAAGTGACGGAATACAGGTAACCCATTTGGGAGCTGGATCGGGAGACCATGCCTGCAGCATTTCTACGCAGGCAGTTACAAGTTCATCTGAAAATCTATTCGTCTGGTATTTTCCATGTGCCACAAGCTGCCCCCAACCAGCATCACGCCATAGGCTTAACGCATGACCTTCCTGAGCCTGTTGTTCCTGTGGGATTCGATATCCACTCAATGGAGATTGAGTAAACATATTTGAGGCTGGCCATTGTTTTCTTGGCGGAAGTGGTTGATAGCTTCTACGCAAAAATAGTCCGGCTCTATTGGCCAGGTCGTCGTTATATATTTCATCCAATAGCAAATCAGGGTTACAGTTTCTGCATTGTCCGCAAGCCGCTGGGGATGAATCATCCAAGGCAGCCTGCAAAAAGGCCATCAAACAGTCAGAATGCTCCATGTAGTCACGCATCTGCTGTTGTTCCGCCCGCCTTATATCGGTGATTGCATTAACGTATGCCTGATTTACCCGGTAAGAAGCAGCGGTTGCGGTGACCTGCCATTTGGTGCCGATTTTTGTTATCGGTGATGGTGATTCAACTGTTAAATATTTTATGGTTTTATCGATTTGGCTTTTCCGCAGGTTCAAGACACGCTGCATTTCCGGAACAGAAAGGCCATTGTCAGTTTCATCCAGAGTCCCAAGAATTTCAGAAATATGCTGTTGGGGAGGGAAAGCATTCCGTATAAAGAAGTCTGCGATATGATCATCCTCTTCTCCACAAAGAAGGATTCCATAGGCTTCATCAACAGCCCGACCGGCTCGGCCAACCTGCTGATAATAATGTACTACTGATGCCGGGCGTTGAAAATGAATCACGAATCCTAAGTCAGGCTTATCAAAGCCCATCCCAAGGGCTACAGTCGCGACCAGTACCTTGATTTCATTACTCAGAAGCTGCTGTTCCAACTCTTCTTTGACCGAACTCCCATCTTCCTGGTCAGATATATCTGCATGATAAGCTTTTGCGTCAATATTATTGATCTGAAGCCATTCAGCTACGCGTTCAGCATCACGTTGGGTGAGCGTATAGATTATCCCGCTTCCTGGAAGAGATAGAATAGTTTGCGCCAACCACGCCATGCGGCCTGCCTGACTGGGCATATTGATATTCTGAAGTTTCAGACTCTTGCGGACCAGTGATCCTCTTTGCAGGATAATATTTTGACCTAACTGCGATTTAACATCGTTCACGACTCGATCGTTTGCTGTTGCCGTGGTCGCAAGGACCGGTACATTAGAGGGTATGGCCTGCAGTACACGTACAATGCGACGATAATCCGGCCTGAAATCATGTCCCCAGTCTGAAATACAATGGGCCTCATCAATGACGAACAGCCCAATATTGTTGGCCATATTTGCCAGAATATTTTGGCGAAAGTCATCATTTGCAAGACGCTCTGGCGAGATCAGAAGTACATCCACCTGGTTTGAAACCAACTCACTCTGAATCTGTTGCCATTCCTCATTATTGGTGCTGTTAATTGTGCGAGCGACTACACCAATCCTTTGGGCAGCTTCGAGCTGATTCCGCATTAACGATAGCAAAGGTGAGATCAGAAGAGTCGGACCAGCTCCTTGCTCACGCAATAGTTTTGTGGCAAGGAAGTAGACCATGCTTTTCCCCCAGCCAGTACGCTGAACAACCAAAACACGACGTCGATTAAGTAACTGCTCAATGCTTTCCCACTGACCATCACGGAAAGAAGCCTGATGATTATTAAGTCCGGTCCTCAGATAACCCAAAGCTCTTTGTTCAATTGTCATGACTCCCCTCCCATTCGTGTTACTGCCTGGTCGTACCACATGAGCAGTTTGGGATCTTCTTCCAGGATGTTGTTGGGGATCTTATCGGCTACGGCGACGATAACGGCGTAGTCGCGCTCCTGCCAGGCTTTCTTGAATCCGGCACGGACAGCTTCCAGACGGAAGACCTTGAGCTTTTTCTTGGCTTCTTTGTACTCCTCGAACTCCTTGAGCAGGGCCTTCTCGCGCAGCTTTTCCAGGTCGCCTGCCTTGTTGGGATCGGGCACGTACCAGCGGTCGCGGGCCTTAGCAATCAAGGTCTGGTCATCCTTGGGCAGGTTGCGCAGTTCCTTCCAGTTGGTTGAGAGATAGGCATGGATCTGCTCGGGCACCGGACCTTTGCCGTAGTAGCAGAGGAAGTTCTGATTCAGTAGCTCACGCAGGTCGAGTTGGGCCTCGTTCTTGCTCCAGCCGCCGAGTTGCTGCATGAACTGCGGGTTAATGTCGGAGAAGGTTTGAGGTTTCTCTTTGATGAGATGGCGCAGCCATTGGATCGCGGAGGCTTCGTCGGAAACAAACAGGGACATTTGCGTCAATTCGCCCGTGGTCATTTTCTTGCGGTCGTATTCGGCGACCTGATCCGGTAGGAAATACATGCCGTCACGCTCGCTGAACCGTTGCACCAGCCCGAGCTGGAATTCTTGGCTGGAGATCGGCACGGGGTAGCCCTTGCGGACGTAGTAACCCACCATCTGGTCGAACAGGATGCGAGGATCACGTTCTGGGACGAACTGTAGCAATGCTCCCTGTTGCTTAGTGACCGGCAGATACTTCAAGTGCGTGCGGACAAAATCCCATACGCCTTCTTCGGTTCGTGCCTCCTTCTGGAAACGCTCTTCAAAACCGCCATTGGGTTTGTAGGCTGAGATAACGAGGTCTTGTTTGACGGCTGTAGGGGTGGTTACAGCCTTGAAGCTGCCCTGCTTCTTGTCGAGAGCGGATACATTGGCCACGATGAAACCGGCCTCAATGAGTGCAGTTTGGATGTTGTTCCAAACCGCTGCTTTGGTATTTGAAAACTCTACAGTCATCCAACGGCCAGGTTTGAGCACGCGATATGCCTCCTGGAAGCATTCCGTCATTAACTGCCTGTAGCCATCCATTGTTGTTGGGCAGTCCTTTTTCCGCCTGTGGACTACCGCCTCGTTTTCAGTCCTCGTAGAAATGCGTAGCCAAGATTCCCACGGTAGGTTAAGGTCGGAATAAATTATGTTGCTTCCGAATGGTGGGTCAAAGAACATGTAGTCACAGCTTGATGCAGCGATATTTGTATTCGTAGTACTTTGAGTTGATATTCCGACACAACCGTCCTTTCTCTTCGTCTTCCATGCGCTGACCAATCCATTAATCTTCCTCTTTAGCAGGTCTGTTATCCTTGCTTCTTTACTAAGTGACGGTATATACAAAGCTCCTTTTAGTATTCCACCCGCAGTATTTTGAGGATTTCTCGCATCGAAGCGAAAGCTGCTCATACGACTGGCTATTTGAACTATCCCCGTGAATGCAAATAACATCTGATGACTAATTAGGGATGTCGACGCCAGTCTTCTGGTAAGCGCAAGTGCTCTAAGGTTTCTGCTTGTAAAAAAAGCATCAATAGAGTAAACACCGAGAGACCTGTAGTCTCGTTCGTACCAAAGGTCTATATCTCTATCAATTCTTGTGCTAGGAAAGTAGTCGGCAATATCTGAGTGCTCTATTGTTTCAATTAACTGCAAGTCTCGGCTATCCGGCTTCTTCTCGAATCTACCATCAGATGTAGAGTAATTTATTAAAACAGGAACCTGTTTCGCTTTTTCTATAACCTTATTAATTGGCTTGCAAAGGAACGTCGTTTTTGCCCGTGCCATGGCGTTTTTTGTCAGCGCAGCTCTACATTCAGGACAAGAAAATGTGTCCAGCACGCGACCTGTTGTGCGGTCAATTGCTGCATCCCAAAAAATTACTTCACCGGTACAGTCTGGACATAAGAATACATCTGACCAAACCGTATAGTTGATCTTGCCTTTAGTCTTTCCATCCGTATGAAGCGTCTCATACATCCAACCGCATTCCTTCTCGACCTCCTTAAGAATGCGTTTGGCCTCCTTTTCAAATACTGAGACATCGACCGGCGTGTTATAGTTGTAGGCAATAAACGTTGCCGCTGGCGAAAGGTCGTTTAGTACCGCTCTGCGAACGCCCAATTTGGAAAACGTCCGCCAAACCTTTTTGCCATCTTCATCCGTCTCTTCCTGCAATATGGTCCCGTCAGGCTTCACTTGGTAGCCGAGAGACACGACCATTTCACGGTCGCCGCACATCTGCGCCGCAACCCCCGTCATGCCGGTTCCGCAGAAGCCATCAAAAACGATGTCCCCCGGCTGCGTGTAGTGGAGGATATAACGCATAATGGCTTTGTGCGGCACCTTGGTGTGGTAGGAGTGCGCGTTGTAGATCGGGTCGTTTTTCCCTTCGCTCACGTCGGCTGCAAAGGGCTCACGGTGGTAGTGATAGCCCTCGGGCTGCTCCGGCTTCTGTGCCTCCCACTCGGCGATGAAGTCGGCAATCCATGGGTTCGGGCAGGCGGTGTAATACGGGGGATCGCTCAGGTTCAGGATGTCATCGTCGCTGCCGATGGGAAAGCCTTCGATCTTGCGGAACTCCGGGTCCTGCAGCTTCTTGCGCAGTTCCTCCGTGAAGTGGGCGCGTCGGGCTTCGTCGTTCTCAAAGGTAAGCCCCAAACAAGTCACCGGTTTGGAGGATTTTGACTCCACTTCCATTTTGTAATCTATTTGGAATTGCTCACTCATGCTCGAAACCTTGTATTTGTTGTTCTATAAACTTCTGCATCTCGTCTTTCTTTGGTAGTTCCAGCAGGTATTTGGAAACAAATAGATGATTATCCATGCCTGCCAGGGCATACTCGGCCAGAGCATGATTTTTGTCGGTGCACAGCAGAATCCCTATTGGCGGGTTATCACCTTCGGTCATCATGTTTTTACGGTACCAGCTGACATAGGTATTAAGCTGGCCGATGTTTTCATGGCTGAATTGCGCTAACTTCAATTCCACCAGCACATGACATTTAAGAATACGGTGGTAAAACACCAGATCGATGAAAAAATGTTCATCGCCAATCAGAACGCGCTGTTGCCTGGCCTCAAAGCAAAAGCCGTGTCCCAATTCCAGCAGGAAGTCCTCGAGTTTATCGATCAATTGATCTTCCAGATGGGATTCGCTCATTACTTCTTTGGATCTGAGACCTAGAAACTCGAAGATGTAAGGATCGCGAATGCTCAGGGGAGCCGGATGCCTCTCTGCGCCTTGTTGCGCCAATTCGGACAGTTTTTGCTTGTCATGCGAAAGCCCGGAGCGCTCGTAATACAGGCTGCCAATCTGACGTTTCAATTCCCGGACTGACCAGTTGCCGCGAATGCATTCCAGTTCGTAGAAGGTACGTTTGGTTTCGTCATCGATATCGACCAGCAAGTCGATATGACTATAAGAAAGGCGCTCGATCAAAGTTACCTGCGCAAGTGTCGATAGTGGGGACGCTGTGCCCATTTTTTCAAATGAATTATCGGCTAGTAAATATTGCCGTAATTGCGGCGGCAGTGTCCCCACAATTTGCGGATAGAATCGGTAGAAGCGCAGATAGCGATAAAGTTGGCGCCTGTTGCAGTTACTGACTAGATCCAGTTCCTTCGCAAGTGAAGCTAGCAAGCCTTCGCCGTAGCGGGCTCTATCCTCGCCATGTAATTCGTATTGATCAATGTACGCGCCAATCAGCCAATTGCGGAGAGTCAAGCTGACATTGACGGCGCGGCTGGCTTGATTGGACAGATTGTCGTGCAATTGACGAATGCTGGCGACCAGTTGGCCAAAATCCAGTTTGTTTACAGAATACTGCATAGTGAAGTGTTAACCCATCACGATCAGTGAGCCATCGAGCCGGGTTAATCGGGCGCCCAAACCGGCATAATCAGCCGGATTGCAACTCAGCACGATGACTTGCACCCCGCGTTCGGCCGCCAAATCCAGCATGCGTTGCAAAGTTTTGACGCGTTCCGGATCGGAATAAACAAAGGCATCGTCGAATACAATCGGCAGCTTGCCATCATGGTCGGCAGCCAGCAATTCGGCCATGGCCAGGCGAACTGCAGCAGCAACTTGCTCGCGAGTGCCGCCACTGAGGCTATCAAAGGAAAAGGAACTGACATCCCCTGGACGAACCAGTCGAATATCTCGGAAAGTCCCCTCGTCACTGTCACTGGTGATCGAAACTTGGGTTTCTGTACCAAATAGCCCCTGGAGATATCCCGAAATTTTGTCGGCAAGCGGTTTGCTAAATCGATCGGAGAGTTGTTTTTGCTGCTCCTGAAACAGGCGATGCAGAAGTTTAATGGCTTCTGCTTTACGATTGGCATAGGTGAAGTGATCTCGTGCATTTTGCAAACGCGCATGCGCCATAGACCAAGCCGCTTGATGGTCTTCTGTGCCATCCAGGCGTAATGCTGCCTGGCTGACGGCGCGAAGTTCTCTGGCTGTTTGCCGATTCTCTTCCTGCGTGGCTATCGCGCGATCGATGCGTTTCTGGTCCCGTTCCAATTGTTCGGGTTGCAAGGTTCCAAGGTCTTTGAGTGTCTGCTCAAGAGCTGCTTTCGTTTGCTGCTTGGCGGACTGAGCTTGCTGCAATTCATTGGCGCGTTGAGCATCGTCGCCATGCATTTCGAGCAGCAGTTTCAGGTTGGCTTGTTTTTCGGTGATCTGCCGGTCATTTTCAGCGAGGTCACTATTGGCTGCCTGAAAGTCCTGTTCGGTTTGAGAGAGTTGTTTTGTCAGTGCATCAACTTCGGTTTTGGCTTCGAGTTCTTCCGTATCGGCTTGTTGCAATTCGTTTTGCAAGCCATCGAGTTGAGTCACTGCTTCCATTCGATTCGCCGGCGCAGAATATTCAGACAGTTGTTCTGCACGCCGATTAGTCTCGGCCGTTACTTTGTCCAACTCTTCTTTGGCATGGAGATATTCCTCGTTCAGCGTTCCATCGTCGAGCGCCATGATGGTGCTCTGGAGATGTGCGATGGCTTTCCCGATATGGTCCCGTTGACTCTTAATAGTCGTGGCCTGTGAAATATCGTCTATACCGTAGCGGTCCAGCTCACTCTCAAATTGGTTTTGGAGTGTTTGAACTTGCTGGCGGGCGGATTCGAGACGTCCACCGCCACCAGGTTGAATGCGCAAATGGGTTGCATCCCCAAACCAGATATCGGTGAGTTCACTCACATGAAAATTATTGCCGGCCGTTGTGTCTTGATCGCCAATTCGAATGACACCCTCAGCTGCGATCACTTCAATGCCGACAGCCATCGCTTGCAGTGCTGTTTGTGCATTGCTCAATTGCTCTTGAATCTTGCGCAACGCCTGTAATGTGTTTTCATCGATGAGCGGCAATTGGTTCAACGATTCTTGATGTTGCTCTATTTCGGTTTGTTGCTTGCGTACTTTTTCGATGCTGGCAGAAAGTTTATCGAAGCGGTCTTGAAGGTCGAATCGAGTTACCCAGAGCTGGGCTAAGTCACGCTGCTGGCGAATGGTGCGGGCTTTCTGGATTGCCGATTGATAGTTGCCGGATGCACTTTGGGTCTGACGCTGTAGTTCAGCAAGTTTTTGTTGCAATCGGGATAGTTCATCACGCTTGGGCGCTAATTCGGAGGATAGGTTATTGACCTCGGCTCTCAAATCCAGAATTGCCTGGTTAGCGTGCTGCAGTTCGCTATCGCACTGTTCCGCACGGGCGTATGCTTCAGCCTGTTGTTCTTGCTGGTTTTGCAGTTGATGAACCCGTGTAAGGCTGCTTTCAATCTGTTTTTTTTGTTGGCCCAATTGGTTTAATTCGGCATCAGCATCGGCAATATTTTGCCCGGATTTCTCAAAATCCAATGCCGCCTGCTTGAGTCGTTGCATGCGTTCTTTGCAATTGCGCTCTTTTTCTTCCGCGTCTGCGCAAGCTTTTTCGGCTTTATCCGCCTCCGAACCTGATTTGAATTTGCCATTTTGAGTAAAGACCAGCTCGTATTGGCGAGCGAAATGCGCGGCAACGCGCGAATCACGATCGGATTGCATCATTGCTGCGCCGCCTTCATTCTGTAGACGCTGCAAGACCGCGTTGTGCTCCGAAGCTACATCTAGGGTGGGATCGGTGCCGCTTTTTCCTTGCCAGACCCATAGATGAGCCCATTGCTGCATGACTCGATCGGCCAGACCACGACCACTGCCCACGTCATCAACCTTGAGGAGCGCATTCAGTCTGGACTCCGCCTCTTCGCCATGCCAAGCATGTCCCCCAACCTCGGCCAGTTGAGTGGTCCCATTTTGTCCGCTGAAGCGCTTGTTGACCTTAAAAGTTTTGCCGTTGACGGAAAAGTCAATTTCAACTTCTGGATGACCGGCATGATGAATCGAAATCATGCTTTTTTGTGCATCGCCAGTTACTCTGGATTTGAGGAATAATCCACGGTGTATGGCTTCGATCAAGGTGCTTTTACCCGATTCATTAACACCACCAATCAACGACCGGTGTTCGTCAAAATGAACTGTGGTTTCGCGATGAATTCGATAATTGCGCACGGTTGCGGAAATCAATTTCATGAACGGACATCTCTGTGGGCGGCTGAGTACAGCATTCTGAGGGCCAAGGATGCAATTGCAGCTGATTCGCTGTCAGGCTGATTATCAAAATCGACAAGTTGTTGAGCAACGCTTGCAATCAAAGGGTCGTAGGTACTGCGAGTTAGCTGATCGAGCTCGACTTCAGACGGGGCAATCGCTGTGTTGTTTTTTAGTTTTAGCCGCAAAAGCCTGGCTTCAAAGGATTCCAATAATGCTTCAAGCTGGGATGTTGCTTCAATGCCCAATGAACCGGTCAAGGTTAGTTTCAACAAATCTTCGTTGGTGCGCTGGCCAAAAAGCTCGCTCATTTGGCAGGAAAATTGATCGATACTGTCGTCATTGCTGAAATCAAAAGTGGTTTCTAGCCAATTCAAGCGACCGGTGGCGACAACCTCTACAATCGGGCTTTCTCCGCGTTGAGTTTTAACAATCAGAGTTTGCCCCGGGTGATTATCTTCACCTTTAGGAAAATGATCGATTTCCGGTGTACCTGAGTACCAGGCTTTTGTACCTACCTGTTTGGTGCCGTGCCAGTCGCCGAGCGCAATGTAATCAATTTCGCCAATAGGTAGACGGTCAATGTTGATACGATTGGATGTCATGCCCATAGATTCGTCATCATCGTCCACACTGATAAATGCCTGGGTACTGCCATGTGCCATAACGACACGGGGTTTATTTGCGGCTCCCGCCTGAAGGACGTCTGAGTCCCGAAGCCATGCCGTGGGGTCTACAGCCTCTGATCTGCGTTGCAATGGGCAAGGATATATCACGGCATCATCCAACTCCAGAGCTTTGCTATCCAGGAGAATGTGCAAATTGGGCGCCAGTGCCGATTGTTCTCTTTGAAAGAATTCTTGTTCCCAAATACTGCCTGCACCTGCATGGTCATGATTGCCGGGAATGACGATCACGGGGACTTCCATCCGGCCAATGGCGCCGCATGCCGTAGCCACGGTAGATTTATCAGGGCTATTAGTATCAAACAGGTCTCCGGCAACCAAAACGAAACTAGCCTGATGCTCCTTGACAAGGTGGCTGATGCGTTTGAGCACATCGATACGAGCTTGCTGAACCAATGATCGTTTATGCTGATCGCCAATATTGGCGAAAGGTTTACCTAACTGCCAGTCTGCGGTGTGTATGAAACAAGTCATTACTGATCTTCCTTTTACAAGGCTTTGCCCTATCGCTTGTTGATCTTGGCTTTATTGGGAGTGTTTTTCTGCATCAATTATTTAGAACAATCCGCACTTTGGCGGGATCTTTGCCCTTGGTTAGCTGATCGATATAGTCTTCAAAGCGTTTCTTCATCTCCGCAGGTGTCGTTGGACCATCGGTAGCCTGCAAAGCGGTTTGCAAGTCATGTAATTTGACCGTGACTTTAACCAAACCCGAAAGCACCTCTTTCAAGGCATGAACGAAATTGTTATCAAGTGGCGTAGGTAGCTCACGTGACTGAATGAAAATATCCAGCTGTTCACGGTCTTCATTCTTCAGGAGATCCATGTTGGCTTGGGTGATTGGATCTTCAAGGTTGCCGAGGATGTTAGAGGTCCAGCTTGTCACCATGGCGTCAAGATCCGTATCCATTCGGTCAATCATTTTCGAACCGGCGATCATATTGATTTCGGTCGATGGCCGGAAGCCACAGTGCGGGCATAACGGCGTAGTCTCGAGGTTTTTTTCGGTCAAGGCAAAACAACTCTTTAGCCCCGCCAGGCGATTTTGAAAGTCGGTAAGCTGTTGTCTTGGCATCAGGTCAATACTCGCCAATTTAAGCAAGGTTTGCAGACGCGGATCGTTCTGCAACGCCGCTTTTTGCTTGTCATCGTTGACGCCTAAACGCGCTTTGGTATGTAGGCTAATGTAAACGACGATGTAATCCTTTTTCAGCTTTTGAAGCTTGGTTCCGATAACTTGGGATTGGGCAGACAACTCGGTCAGATTCACATTTTTTAGCGTATCCAGTATGTCCTGCCGGATGACCTTCATGCTGTCTACCCAGTCATGCTCAACGGGCAGGACTGCTTCGGCAGTGGAAAGCCATGAGGCTGTCGGCCCTTGATCCATGATGAACTCACGCAAGGCGTCCAGTTCATCAAGGACTTTAACAGCCTTTTCATGAGCCATAACTTCGTTAGCGCTGTAGCGAAAGTTTTTCAACTTGCCAGGCGATGAGTAAGCCTGAAGCGATTCAAAAAAGGTCTTGGCTTCATCCAGTCCGCTGGTTTGGCTGGCGAGATCGGTGCCAACAAGCAGATCCAGTCCCCAGAAAGAGAGTCCTTCACGCAAAGTCTGCTGGGTCATGACAATGCGTTTTACCGCTTTGCCCACCGCCTGCTGCAAGTCTTGAACCGGCTCCTCCTTGCCTTGGGTGACAAGCTGGGCCATGCCCGGTGTCATACCGAGCAGTTCGAACAGAGCCTTGAGGGCGGGTAGATTCCATTCTTTGGGTTGCTCCAAGTGCTTGAAGCGGACTAGTTCGTCCATGCTTGTCGCGGCGAGTTGCTGTAGTCCGGTGGCGTCGAATTTTTTGCCCGGGATAGAGAGCATGATGTCGCCGGAGTAGACCAATGCGGCCAGGATGACGGCCACCCATTCAGGTTCTAGCCGGGAGCTTCCAGGATTCATGTATTCCAGACCGTGGTCGTCCAGAATGATTTCGCTGCGGTTCACTACCTGGCCGTGGCCCTTAGCCTTGACTGCATCAAGAATGAACTTGGTATATTTCGACTTGTAGGGGACGATTTTATCGCCATCAAGCAGTTCCAGTGCATCTAGTACGGCTGTCGCCTGCTTGGTTCGGTTCTGCCCCGCGATGGCGCGGAGTGCGTCTTGCGCAGCCTGGGCGCGGTTATTGCCTGTAATCAGCACCGAGAAAAACGGATAATCCGGCGCCTGGTTCTCGAAGTTCGGGGCCAGGCAGACACCTGCAATGCTATTGACCAGATCGCGGAAATTGATGGTTTCGTGAGGCGACAGGCCGGATAGGTCGCGGATTGACTTACCCTTGGCCCATTCGGTCATGGGCTTGGCGCGGCCCTGGTAGGTGACTTCGAAGGAATCGCTCATGTGCTTTTGCAACCACTGAACAAGCTTCTTCAGAAAACCGTTCGCCTTCGATTCGTAGGTAGCTTTGGCATGGCCCGAAGAGGTGGCAGCAAGATCCAGGGCAGCCGCATAGCATTTCAGAGCGGTCTGGAATTCTTCGTCTGTGCCTTTTAAGCGGAAAAAGACTTCGTCGTTGACCTTGTCATCCTTAAAACGGGGCGGATCGTTCGGCTGGATGAAATAGAGATAGAAGTCTCGCTGCGGCACGGCGGTCGAGCGCTCGTTTGGGGCCCCAAAAAATAAGTAGCCGGTACGAGCGGCCTTGTGATCCTGCCAGACCAGTTCGTGCTGCCAGATCTTATAGCCTGTTACGTAGGTGGCGTCCTGGCATTCCATAACTCGCTTCAGCGCTTCGTAATAGAAACGGTCGAGTTGAGCGCTGCCCAGGCTCTCGGCCCGCTTGTCGATTAGTGCGTCGAAGTCGTCTGTTTTCTTCAGGTCAAGATAAAATTGGCGGTTGTCAGCGTTGAACGAGATAAACTGGCCACTGACCGTTTTATGGATCTCACGCAGAACGGTTTCCACATGAGTCTGCAGGTCTTTGTCGGGCTCGTCACTGCCCAACTCGGCAATCAACGGATCGAAAAGGCAGAGGCGGTCGCGCAGCTCTTCGGCGGATGCGCCCATGGGGGCATAGATGTCGCCAGTGGTCAGGCGATGGACGGATAGCGCATGGATCAGGCGCAATGCCATCGGCTTGTACTGCTTGCGAGTAATAGCGTTTTCGATGCGCGATTCCAATACTTGGCTGCAATCGATGACCGCCCGAATTTCGGGGATGGCTCGGAAGGATGCGTTCTGCTTGAGCGTGTTCCAGTAACTGTCGAAGGCAATCAGACCAGGCTCATCCTGCGGCACATCTTTGCCCAGAATGCCTTTCATCCCCATGGACAACGTTTTGAGGACCTCACGTTTTTCCACCACGGTGACTCGCTCAAAGGTGTCGATGTAATCGGGATGCACGGGGAAGAGTCGGACGAACTCGTCCATCCGCTCGTTGAGGCCGCCGTAGTATTTGGCAAAAGGCGTCAGGTAATCGCGGATCTTGGCCTGCTGCTCGGCTGTCTTCTTGAGCAGACGCTCGGCTACCACGAATTTGACGTCGCTGCGCGCGATCAGGATCTGCTCAAAACGGTCTTTCACTCGACGGATGCTGTCGGCGACAAAAGCGAAGCGGGGACTATCGAAAATGGCTTCCTGAACTCCGGCCATGAAGCGGAAACGCGAGGCTTTACAGTATTCACCAAGCTCACGTAGGAAATTAAGGTCGAGGATAAGCTCCTGATCCTTTCGGGTTCGCAGGTAATCCAATAGTTCATCGACCACCAACAGCAGCCCTTGATCAGGATATTTTTGGAGGAACTTTCCCTCCATATCTTCTAAAGCTTTTTTGTGACCGGAGATCGTGCCCGCATCAGGGAAAACATAGTCCACCCCAAGCTTCTCAAGATTCTCTTCCAGTTCGGCGACTAGGATATCGCGCAGAGACATGGTGGTCGCCCCAATCTCGGTACGAATGACCTTGAATCGACCGACTATTTGCCCGGCAGATTCACGGACGCCGGGGTGATTTAGCGCTTCCAGCAGAGAGGCGTCTGCGGCAAGGCTGGAGACCACGGACATCAAATGCGATTTACCGGTACCGTAATTACCGACGACCAGCAGACCCTTGTTGTCGACCGGGCGGTCGAACTGCATTTGCGGGATAACAAGCTGCGTAATCCGTTCCGCCATTTCCTCGGAAATGACGTATGTATTCACCAATTGATGTGCGGCGCTGAATTTGTCTGAGTCACGCAATTGGACAACCGATTCAATCGGGTCGAATTGGATAAGGTCTCCGTATTTCATGCTTATTCTTTCTCTTTATTATTTTTTTGCCGTATCGATCGTTGCATATCCATTCATGTCCACGATCAGTGCGTCGATCGAGTCATAACTCCGATACTCTGGGTGATCAGCTTCAGCGTATAAAAGCTTTCCTTCTGAAAATGTTCCGCTCCATGAGGCCAGAACGGGACGGTTTCTCGACATACTTTGCAGAACACGCAGCGGGTCTTGCTTCAGTGTCTTATCGAAGAGGATTTCGAGATTATCAAGAACAATCAGTGTCTGATCCCCGTCTACAATCTGGTTCAGTATTTCTTGCAGATGCAGCGCTCGTTGTTTGGCAGTAAGCCCTAGCAACTCAGTTGAAAGAGCCAGATTTATATTGATGATTTCAACGCCAAAATCATCCGCAACATCATGAAGTATTTTGGTTTTGCCAGAATCGGTTACGCCTACCAGCAATACTAGACGGTGATACAGACTATCAGCTGTCTTGAGAGATTGTTTTATCTTGTCATGTATCGGACCGGCCATGGCTGTCCCCTAATTATTTTGGGTCCGATTTATCTGATTTATCAGAAGCCCCGCCAGCCTCAACCCAAGCATCAACCTGCTCTTTTTTAAATTTCCAAAGACGGCCCACACGATGAGCAGGCATGGACTTTTCGTTGATCCATTTATAAATAGTATCTCGCTTCACACCGAGATAGTCGCAAATATCATCTACGGATAACCATCTGTCTTGCTTCGGCTTTCGTCACTTAGCGCAACATGTAAAAATTGAGCCTATAAAAACTTATCATTATAGCAATAAAGCGCTAAAAGATGAGTTATAACTGAATCTGGTGTACAGCCAGCTTGAAGAGAGGCGGCGTCCTCTGCTGAAATAAGATTGTCGAGATCGAATCACAGCAAAAATGAGAGACGCCATGAGCAAAGATAAAGCAAAAAACGGGGAATGGGTAGGGGCCATTGACGATCCCTTGACGGAGTTATTGAGAAGCGGCGCGAGAGCCCTGATTCAACAGGCCATTGAAGCGGAGTTGCAAGCGTTCCTGGGCGACTACGCCAAGATCACGGATTTACGCGGCCGGCAAACCGTCGTCCGCAATGGGTATTTGCCGGAGCGGGAGATCGTCACCGGGGTGGGTCCGGTGGCGGTGAAAGTCCCCAAGGTGCGAGATCGTTCCGGCGGCGGCATTAAATTCAACTCGTCGCTGGTGCCGCCGTATGTGCGCAAGGCCAAGCGCGTGGAAGCGGCGCTGCCGTGGTTGTATTTGCGCGGCATCTCCACGGGCGACATGCAAGAGGCCCTCTCGGTGCTGTTGGGCGACGAGGCCAAAGGCTTATCGCCGGCCGTGGTCAGCCGCTTGAAAGCGCAGTGGGCTGACGATTACCAGGCCTGGAATCGGCGGGAGTTGGCGCAGGAGCGTTATGTGTATGTGTGGGCCGACGGCATCTACTCGACCTTACGCGGCGAGGACGACCGGCTGTGCCTGTTGGTGCTGATCGGCGTCAACGCACAAGGCGAAAAGCGCCTGCTGGCCTTGTCGGATGGCTATCGGGAATCGAAGGCCTCGTGGCTGAGTGTGGTGCAGGATTTGCAGGCACGCGGCTTACAGGACGCGCCCAAACTGGCTACCGGCGACGGCGCCCTGGGCTTTTGGGCGGCGCTCAATGAAGCCTGGCCCGAGACCCGTCACCAGCGCTGCTGGGTGCATAAGACGGCCAATGTTTTGGCGCAGTTGCCTGACTCTCTCCAAGGCAAGGCCAAAGCGGGACTCAAGGCCATCTGGCTGGCCGAGACCAAGGCCAATGCAGAAAAGGCCCTGGCCGCTTTCCAGCGCGATTTTGAAGCCAAATACCCGAAGGCGGCTAATCTGCTGGAGAAAGATCGTGAAGCGCTGTTGGCGTTTTATGACTTCCCGGCGGAACACTGGGTACACATCCGCACCACCAACCCGATCGAATGCGTATTCTGATTAATTTGAACACCGATTCTGGTCAATTTGAACAGCTAAAATCCTAACGCATCCGTGGCAGTAAATTTTTACCCCAAGTGTTCAACTTGGGTCAATGAATTTAATTTTTTTCGCATCGATTCCCCTTTCAAATTGATGCGATGCGCGTTATGCATCAGCCGGTCTAAAATGGCATCGGCCAGGGTGTTGTCGCCGATGGCCTGATACCATTGATCGGTGGGTAATTGACTAATGATGACCGTGGCGGACTGTTCGTGCCGGTCATCCATGATTTCCATCAGATCATTGCGGGTCGCCGCAGTTAAGGGTTCCAGACCCCAGTCATCGAGGATCAGGCAGTCGAAGTTGGCCAGGGTTTTGAGCAATTGACCGTAGCTGCCGTCGGCCTTGGCCTGGGTGAGCGCCAGGACGAGACGGGACAAGCGGATATAGCGGACACTGTAACCTTTCAAGCAGGCCTGATGACCGAGTGCGCAGGCGAGATAGGTTTTACCGCTGCCGCAAGGGCCGGTCAGCAGCAGGTTCTGGTTTTTGTTCAGCCAGTCGCACATCAGCAGTGATGCCATCTGGGCTTGCTGCAAGCCTCTGGGGTGCTGATAATCGATGCCCTGGGCGTGGGCCTTGAGTTTAAATTGAGCGGTTCGGATCAGGCGCTCCTGTTTCCGCTGTTGTCGTTCCTGTGTTTCCTGATCGACCAGCAGCTGCAGGCGTTCGGCAAAGGCCAGTCCTTGATAGGTGCCGGGCTGTTCTTGTTGCGTTTGCAGGGCGCCGGCCATGCCGGTCAGTTTCAGTTGTCGCAGTTGGCTAAGGGTTTGTTCAATCATCGGTTGTTCCTGTGGTATAAAAGAGAGCGGTGTCGCCCATCGTGTGCTGATGGGCAATCTTGGGGTTAATGAAAACTCTGAGGGCCGCGAATATTGTCATGGTCTTGCGGCAATAAGGTCACTTGGAGCGGTGCCTGTTCCTGCAGCCTATCCCGGTTGCTCTGCAGAATGGCCGTGATATTTTTCAATCGATACAAGCCTTCTCGGTTGGCGATGGCGCAGGCTTGGTTCAGACGCGGGGCCGGGAAGCTCCGCTGCAGATTGAGCAAGCCCAGGCAAACCCGGTACGCCTGTTCCGGATGCGGTTGGCGCTGTAATTGAGTCTTGACCCAAATCAGGACTTCAGGTCCCAAGGCCTGTGCCCAGTTCATTAATCGCCCTGGCGTCCATTGTTGATGCTTGGCGTGTTTCTCCGGCCTATGGGCGGGATCGGTGGTGGTGCCTGGGTAAAATTTACGGACGTGGGACGCGATGCGTTGGTGATGAAAATAAACTTCCAGCAAATGCTCGCCGGCATGAACTTCTACCGCTTCGCCGACACAATGATGCGGGACCGAGTACAGGTGTCGGTCGTAGGGGATGTGATAATCGATAGCGACCTTGGCCGTCTTGATATCGACAAATTGATACGCCTGTTTGGGCAACGGCTTCAGCGCCGGCCTGTCCAGCTGCTCAAACCACTGCCGACGGTTGCCAGGCCACTGCTTGAATGGTTTGTGGTTGAGTTCGGTCAAGAGCGCCTGAAGACAGTGATTCAGTTCGGCCAGCGAGAAAAACGTCTGCTGGCGCAGCTTGGCCAGGATCCAGCGCTCAACAATCTGTACGCCGACTTCCGCCTTGGCTTTATCCTTGGGTTTATAAGGCCGGGCCGGCATCACGGCGACGCCGTAATGGGCCGCCAATTGCTGATAGGCCGGATTGAGCTCCGGTTCATAACGGCACGCCTTGCTGACCCCGCTTTTCAGATTATCGGGGACCAACAGCTGCGGGGTGCCGCCGAAAAACTCAAAGGCCCTGGCATGACTACCCAACCAATCCGGCAGACTCTGGCTACGGGTGGCTTCGGCAAACGTGTAATTGGACGCCCCCAGCACCGCGACAAAAATACTGGCCGGGCGGATTTCGCCGGTCGTGGCGCACACCACCGGCACCGTCGGCCCGGCGTAATCGATGAACAGTTTCTCGCCGGCCCGATGCGTTTGCCGCATCGAGCGTTTCTGCTTTTTCAACCAGTCGGCATAGCGGGCGCAGAACTGCGAATAACTGTAACACCGGTTCGGAAACTGCTGGCTGTATTCTTCCCACAGTAACTGCTTGGTCATGCCTTTTTTCTTCAGCTCCCGATGCATTTCGGACCACACCGGTGGCTCAAGTTTTGCCGAAGGCTTGGCATCAGATGCCGGATACAACTTCAAGGCCAAGGCCTGATCATCCAGTCCATCCGGTAAGGGCCAGGAGAGCTGGTGCTGCTCGGCTAGCTTAAGGACGTTTTGAATACTGCCCACACTGATCTTGGTGCTGGCACTGATTTGCCGAATGCTTAAATCGGCACTGTAACGCAGTCTGAGGACTTCTCTGAGCTTTCGCATTGCTGTTCTCTTGGCTGACATATCCTTTCCAAAATCCGAAAAGGATAACGAAGATTAAAAAACAATGCGTTAGGAATTATTCTGGCAATCTGAACACCCATTCTGGCAACTTGAACACCTATTCTGGAAATGCCCCCCAAAGTGTTCAGCTTGAAATCAGAATCGGTGTTCAACTTCGATCAGAATCAGTGTTCAGATTAGATCAGAATAGGTGTTCAGGTTGGGCCAGAATATGCAATCGAATCCAGCTTTGCCACGATTCGCCACCGGACGACCCGCACCAAGAACTGCGTATCGCGGAACACCTTGTTGGGACTGGTCTTCCAACTGGCGCTGACGGCCGAAAAGAGCTGGCGTAAGATACGGGGGTTTAAGCAATTGCCGGAGGTGGTGAGCGGTGTCCGCTTTCAGGATGGCATTGCCGTCATCCGGGAGTCGGAGATAGCCGAAGAAATGCAGCAGATCGCCGCCTGATTTAAAGTCGGCGTACACCAGATTTGACTATTTCTCCTAAAAGATTTGTCATATCCTTATAAATCAGTACAAATCGGTATATTTTGGCAACAATTTAGGTATCCAGATTACGGTCGCGTTCCCCGCAGACGTTTGGATTGAGTTATGGTAATGCTTCTCCGGCGCTCGGGCACTCTAATACTGTTCGATCACTTTCTAGGAGGTACCGAACCGGCTGAACCAGACCTCATAGCTGATGCCGGGTTTGAGCGATTAACTTAGTACAAGACCTTCGACATTGCCTGCGCCGAAGAGGCATACGGCAGCCTTGAGCGCTGCGTCTGGCATGGTCTGAGTCGCCAGAACTGCAAGACGTTTCATCGGGCGCGATACTGATACGTAGAAGAGATTGCGAGCGCGATAATACCCTTTGGCGTTCTTATCGGTGATTGCTTCCGTCTCCAGAAGCTCCAGCAACTGCGGCCAGTTGTAGTGATTCCAGCCACCGCCCAATATGACAAGCACATTCTCAAATTCAGCGCCTTTGACGCTGTGTTGAGTCGCGAACGGCGTGTGTCCTTCGACAAATTTCACAAGCTCGATAACCTCAGCATAGGGAACATTACGGAGCTTGCTGTGCCGAAGTAAGGATCTCGCCCCCTCTGGAATGTCGGCTCCATCCAACCGTTTGAGTTCTTCCTCCTTTCGCATGACTTGGTCCGCCAACTGTGGACGCCTGCTTTGTTTAAGGTGATCAAGAACGATGCCGATGGTAGCTTCGCGGCGAAGATGATCGAGCGTATCCATGCTATCTCGCCATGACAGTTTATCGGCATGCGCTTTAATTGTTGGCACACCCCCTAAGTAGCTGAACATTTCGCCGTATTTTCCAGCGGCGTAGGTGGTAATCATAGGCTCCAAAACTTCCGCGAAGAATTTGATAGTGGGATCCTCCTTTTTAACAAAGGCCTCTTTGCGCTCGAAAATCTCAGCGATGGAGGGATAACCCTGCTCAGACGCAAGGGCATTATGGGTAAGCATTAAGACCTTGGTCTTACTAAGTTCCCAGCCTTCGGACTCAAGCCGGTGAAGCAGAGTTTCGCGGAAGGAACGGGCAATTTCGGGAGGAAGATCATTCTTCGAGTGGGCAGAGTTTGTTCGTTCCCCCTGGTAGGAGTTTGCGTGAAAGAATCGAGCTTCCCCTTTAGCATCCGGGTTACTAACAGCCTGGGGTAGCTCTGGGCGCAGCTTGTTTAACATGTTCACAATCGCCGGCACAGAACGAAAGTTCGCCCCCTTATCGATCGCTTCGATAGGGAAATTTCTTAGATCATATTCCCCTCGATAGATTGTCTGCCAGTGATCACCGAATAGACCGATTAATGGCCCTTCTCCTGTCTGGAAGAAATACTCTGAGATCGCCCCCATGAAATGCTTGTCTGTATCTTGATATTCATCTATGAATATTACCGGAAACCGTTGCATCAGAATCTTCCGGAACTTCTCCTGTGAGAGCAGTCGCGCCATAAACAGGGGCACATCGTCATGGCCCAAGGTGATCCGATCTTCCTCGACCCCAAAATAGCCAAGATTGTACTCGACAGGCTTTGTGCCAACACCGCCGCCTTCTGCAATCTTGTCTTGCCGGTCTTCGAGCCTCTCTACGAGACTACGCAAGGACTTTTGAAACGGTGCGAGAAATGTCCAGGAGAAGGCATGAATCGTATCTACAAGGATCGCAGGGTGCTCCTCGATTTCGCGTTTGATCTCGTCGCGAGCGACTTCGGTATAGGTGATGCAGGCTACTCTCTGACCGGACTGGAGGAAAGTGACTCCCCGTTCAGCGATCAAGCGTTTCAAAGCCCTCACTAGCGAATAGGTTTTTCCCGCGCCCGCTCCAGCCTCAAGCCGAAAGCTGCGTCCAGTATCAAGACAGGCATCAATTTTGGCCTGGGCTTCCTGTGCAGCAATGACCGCAGGATTTAGAACGTTGTTATCAGTCATGCGGTTGCTTCAAGTTCTTCTTTGACAGGGGCTGACTCTACAGGAGCCGGATTGATGATGGATGAGATTTTGATTGGGGGTTCTGACAGCCATATAAGTCCTTCACGAATATAACGAGGAACGACCCAGTCCTTCTCATGTATAGCAAAACGAAGCGCTGTTTCAGTCTTGTTTAAGTCCTGCGCGATTTCCCAAGCCTCGGTTGCTTCACCCTGCTCATTTGGCCATACAAAGCGATCAGGGTTAGCGAGGATAAGTGCGTCCTCATAACTGCGTGCGCAAATATTGGAACCAGGCTGTTCTGCCACTTGGTAGGCAATGCGCCTATAGCCATCTTTCTTTTCGTCGTCTGTTTTTGAGGCAAGCTCATCGATGGATAGATCGGGAGCAGGTTCACTCTGCCAGCCCTCCTCCATTTTTTCCTCAGCCGGCCTAAACCATTCTCGTATTGCGGTATTTGAGGTACGCTCACCATCTGCGACGGGACACTTTTCCCATACGGTCACATTTTTTTCTTTTTTATTTTGCTTTACCACCGGCCGGACTGCGTCGAGATCAGTGATAATAAGCGTCTTTAGTTCAAGGAAGTCGAGCAGAGGGTAGAAGATATGAGCATAAGCACCACCGACTTCGACTGTAGTGACGTACTGTCTGGCCAACTTTGCCTGATCCGTGAGTCCTTCGTCCACAATTTCGCATAGGCGGGGCATGAGAATGCGTTCTGTCGGTCCTTCAACCAGAATGGCTTTATCTGCGAAGTAGAGGTCGCACTTCGTCAATGTCATGTACTGATGAAGGAACTCCTGATCTTCCGGCCGGATGGCCACCGCCCCTTTCTTGAAATCTTTCACCTTCGTTCTCCGATGCTCGTTTTCGATAGGTGGTTCAGTCAAAAAATAACGAATAGCGTTAAACGATGCGGCGTTTGCCACATGTGAAGAATGGGTTGTAATGATAAACTGGGTTTTCCACGCTGGCTCCTGAGGATATTTCAAAGAGAGTTTTTTTACTGCCGCATTCAGTTGGTTGATGAAAACCTCCTGCATCTGCGGGTGCAGGTGTGCTTCAGGTTCTTCTATGAATACAAGATGTGTTCCTGGCCTGGTCTCTTTGGCGCGATAGGATTTGTGATGGCTCTCCAATTGCAAGAGCATATAAATGAGGTTGCGGGTTCCTAAGCCGTTATAGCCTTCGGGGAGATGGACGCCGTCTGTACCTGAATAGAGTATCTTTGTGTGGTCTGAAAGAAGCGTCTCTACATTAAGCGATGTTTGTGGGCGTAACTCTGTATCATTGAGGCTAGGAAAGCCGAATACCTCCAAGGCAGGTAATAAGCCTTTCAACATCTCATCAAAGTTACGTTGCATATCTCGTTCTACCATCTCTACAGACGCCTTAAGCCGAGCAGCAAGCTCCTGGTCTGTATCAGCAGCAGTTGGGGTAGTTGCAGTCTTGAAGAGCGTATTAAGCAGTTTTCCAATCGCATCTGGATCGCCATGTTTAGCATGGTCGAGTGTACGTTGCGCTTTGACCAGATTGCACTGCACAAGAGCAGATAAAGCAGCAGTCCCCTCGAAATGACGCTGATTCGATGGATCAGTCGGATCAATAGCTATTACCTGTTTGCTATATGATTTTGGTAATGCCTCCTTGAGGCAGCGAAAGAAATAAATGGTCCCATCTATACCCTCCTCGGGCGAGGGTACATCCAGCAGCGTATGAAGCTTCGCAAGCGTTGGCGCATACTCGACACATACGATCGCCGTTGTACATTGAGCATCAAGATCGATTACAAACGGGGAAAGCGGGCCGAGATTCGGCGCGTCCGGGTTGTATCGGAAGGTCAGTGTGAGGATAATTTTCGGTAATGCCGTAAGTACGACCTCCGGCGCAGCTCCCTCATTTCGGAGTTTTCTTGCTTCAAGGAACTTCTTACGGATGCCCTCAGAGAAATCTTCGAGACGAAAACTTGGTCCATCATCGCTTATGAACCGGTTAAAAACGTCAGTGAGTGAGGTCTTGCCGCTATTGTTTCGCCCCACAATTATTGTCGAATTAGGTTCAAGCATAATTTCGACATCTTCTAAGAGCCGAAATCCTTCCACCCTGACTTTCTCGATCCGCATCACCTCTCCTTAGATTTAAGATTTTTACTGTCTTATTGTAGTGCTTCAATATGAGTATTGCACCTTATGATAGACGAAAAAACCAGCTAGAATACGTTAGGTCTGCGAGAATCGAACTGGAACGAGTTTTTCTATCTAATGGATTTTATGTTCGCTCTAATTAACCTGACCCCTCTAGGGAAGCGCTGAACTATTCAAAATCTAGGCCGTGCATCGCTACCAGGAAGTAATTTTTTCAAAAATAGCCGCTCGACTCGGCAATTTCTGCCGACTATCTCGCTCCGCCTGCCGCAATCGGCGCGCGGCGGGAGGACTTCAGCCTAGGCCGCCAGCAATGGCTTCCTGAGCAGGTATAAATTCGCCAACCCCACCGAGATCTATAGAATGCCTGAGCGATGGCTAATGGCACTCGATGCCCTCATTCGTTTTTAATATGTGATCTTGATCTCACTTATAAATTCTACGATTAATAGCTCTTGGCTATGCCGCCACAGTTTTTATTGCAGCATCTAAGGCAGATATGAGAAAAGGTTTCATTGCTTTTGGCAGCAGCCAATTGCGGTATTTAGGCTGCCAACGGCCACCGAGCGGTCTCACGATATTTTTTATAATCTCGTTTACATCTGGATGATAAGGCGACCAGACCGTGACTCCAAAATTAAGCTCGTTGACATCAACAATCATTCCTTGAATCGTAAAGCGAATTTTTGAAGGCTTGGAGTTTTCAGCTATTTGTGTCTGATTTAAGAGAATCTGGGCAGATGCCATTTCGTATGCTTTTGCATTAGCTAGAGCTTTTAATTCGGATAGGTCCGGATAGGTAATCCAGGATTTAAATTCCGTCCCATGCACTACGATTTCTTCCAATGCCTCCCATGTCCACGCCTCTCGTAAGGATGGCTTCAATTGCACTTCAATTGCAGGAAAGCCCAGTGCCTCCAAGAGGGCGCGCTTGTGCTCATCGACAAAATGAGTCACCGCGATCTCTATAATAAATTTGTTACTACCTGATTGACCAATGACGTCCGGTCGAATGGAGGCTAGTTCCTGTTCCAGAAATACAATCTCAAAATCTAACCAGGATTCAGGAATCACTTCCTGTGCACTGGCTCTTCGCCCATCGGCCAATTGCGCGGTTCCTTCGACGATAATTTCTGGAATTTCTAGGCCCATGGATTGTTGAAGCACCTGCTTGGCGGCTAAGTGGAGCGCCGTTTCAGCTGAACCTTCGCAATCGTTACCTGTGGAATGGGCGAAATGCCAAATGCGATGTTCGCCTTGCTTTGCCATTAACGGGGCTCCGCAGATTGAGCAGTTACATCTACACTCCAGACCGCGAGGTACTTCGTCAACCGAAACCACATTGCCTTCCTTATTGACTGCAAATGATTGTACTAAACTAGAACTGTTCATGATGTGTCTCCTTAAGTTAGTGAGGATTAATGGTGTCTTTCAAGTGCTATTCTAGCGATCAGCTGCAGCCCGTACAGAGGCTAAACGGGGTTCAAACGGGGTTTTTAGTTAAGGAAATCGCGGGGTTAGTTGCGAACGCAGCCGTTAGATGGAAGGAAAGAGATCGGCTGGATGTTGTGCTACTGAGGGCTTTGTGCGAGTTGTGCCAACGCAAACCAGAACAAGCAGAAGAAGGTTTTCTGCCGGAAGACCTTGCTGAAGAGGTAAATGCCATTCTCAGCCGCAAGTGGGCAAATGTCAGCGACGATATTCCAGACAAGATCCGAAGGAATTGGAACAAACTTGAGGAAACCTGGAAAACCAAACAGGAAGGGCTTAGCCAACTTGCGATTGAGCAAGGGCTTTCAGCTAAACCAGAAATAAGACGGAAAAGTACAGATGGAGGGGCCGGGCACAGAACCCGTTACTTCATTGCTGCCGATCCGATAGATTCAATGGACATAAATTCAAGAGAGATAGATTTAAAGGATTTGACGGTTGGGAAACCCATCGAATTGAAACCAGGGGAAATTCATTACATTTGTGAGGATATTACCGATGCAGGTTGGATCGCTCGGATCTTCGCTCGGGGTTATCTAATGGCGGGCTGGAGACGTTGGGTCTTTGTCGCTGGCTTCATATCGATCATTTTAGTTGCGCTTGCTCTTATTTTGCTCACGCTCCTTCTCGTTATGACGAAACCCTCGTTAAAAGACCTGTTCTACTATTTAATTGGAGCCTCCGGCATCGGTTGGATATTATGGTCATATTTCACCCCACTTTTTCAAGTATTGGATTGGCGAATCGTTGTGGCACCGGAGTGGATGCAAACTGACTTTACCCAGACTGATCGCCTGTTGGAGTTACGGTCTCCGCCGAGATATGCCGAGAAAATGCTGAAGGCTGTGCGCTACACGGCGAAATGTCCAATTTGCGAAGGAAAGGTCGTTGCGAGTTCTGGAGGAAAAGAATTTTTCAATCGAATTATCGGGCGCTGTGAAGAAGCACCGAAGGAGCACGTTTTTGCATTTGATCATGTGATGAGATCAGGAAAATCACTTCGATAAATTTGTCTTCCTGTGTAGGAATAACACCGCTCGTCGGCGTCCATCGCTACCAGCAGAGGACTTCCTGATAGAGGCCACAACGAGGGCCACCAAGCAGATCGTGTCGCTTCCTAAACTTGAATTTAAAAGCAAGTCCGGCCCGTCTTGCTAATGATAATCAGAGGCCCAACGAGAATAAAGAAGAAGCGACTGCTGAAAAAAGCCGATCGTGTCAGTTCAATCCCAACTTATGCTATCGCCTATATGTGATATTTCTGATTGCCACCTACAACAGAAGTTGTTTACAGAATGCCCTGCTTAATTTCGGTCGTATTTCGCATGAGGGCTATCATACCTGAACTTAAAGCCGCTACTGATCCTTTTCTATGAGCAGAAACCGCAAAATCATAAGGCAAACCCATCGTCACTTTAGAGCCATCCCCGTCAGGGTATTGAATGGCTCAAGCAGATAAAAGTGGATCCCTCCCGGATCGATTTCGCCCGCAAATATTTTGTAGCTGACTTTCCGGGGGCACTACTCCCGGCGACCCGTCCTCATAAAATTCTCGATAGGCTTGAGCATGGGTAATCGCTGTCAGAACTGGCACTGACATACTTGCAGCATCAGGGTCTCTTTGCACTCCAGCAGCTGGCACGTAATGAAGTTACCTATGAGACTTTTTGTCAAATAGCCACGGAAGAACAAGTCAAACGCGAGCTAGCCGTCGCAGAAAAAAAGCGAAAAGAAAAGGACAAAGACTACTATACGGAGGACCTCCAGTCAGCCTTTCATCTTCTGGAAGCCGAGTTCTTTTCGGCGGAGTACCAGCGGACAGAAGATCCCTGGCATGCTGTCAATGCCAGTAGCCATTATCGCAAATGCAACGCGGCCCAAAAAGCCGATGAGCTACTCTATTCCATTCCTGCTGATCAGGCTAAGCCTCGAAGCTGAACTCGGCGATCTGCACCACCCATGGTGGCGTGGTGCGGGATTTACAGCGCTTGGATGAAGCATTGAGGTTCGGCAGCCAAGCGCATGTGCTGACTCCGAAGGACTTCCGCCCATGTACCCTCTTGGGCGCGGTAAATTTCGAGCTGGGAAATTATGAGCTTGGCAGGGATTGGTACGCCAAGGCAGCAGAGCGGGGCGCCAGTGAGCGCTCGATTGACAATGAGCTTCGGTCTATCTTCCTTCGTGCGGATAAGGCCAAACGTGAGCAGAAAAAACCTCTCTGCTACGGGGAAACCCGAATCGCTATCACTGGGTCAGGAGCCTGTGGCTTCAAAATTAACCATTGTCTTAGGGTGGAGAGCGGGCGTTTATCGATAACTTGAATTGCCAGCAGATTCTTTCATAAAAATAATTGTTAGCCCAAAAGTCAGCCCAAAAAAGAATACTTAGAATTCTTTTGACTTAATCAATTCTTAACTCTTTGATTTCATTGGTCGGGACGAGAGGATTTGAACCTCCGACCCCTTGCACCCCATGCAAGTGCGCTACCAAACTGCGCTACGCCCCGATGATTTTGACAACTGCTTCGGCATATCGCCGTCGCAATTTAGAAAGAAAGGATAAAATCGACTTTTGAGCAAAGCCGAAGAGGAGGAATTATAGTATAGCCGGCCTTACTTAAGCAATTCCAGAATGTCTTCGAGTTCGGCGACCATCTGGTGGATCAGCTGTTTGGTCCGGGTCGCGTCCTCTTTATGCTCGTCGCTGGTCAGATGCGCTCTGGCGCCGCCGATCGTGTAGCCCTGCTCGTACAGCAGCGAACGAATCTGGCGGATCATCAGCACGTCGTGACGCTGATAATACCGGCGGTTGCCCCGGCGCTTGACCGGACTCAGTTCGGTGAATTCCTGCTCCCAGTAGCGCAGCACATGGGGTTTGACCGCGCACAATTCGCTCACTTCACCGATCGTGAAGTAGCGTTTCGCCGGTATGGGAGGCAGTTCGTTATTATGACTCGGTTCCAGCATAGGCTTCTACCCGCGCTTTGAGTTTTTGACCAGATCTAAATGTTACCACACGTCGGGCGGTAATGGGTATTTCTTCTCCGGTTTTCGGATTTCTGCCCGGACGGCTGTTCTTGTCGCGCAGTTCAAACTTGCCGAAACCGGACAGTTTGACCTGCTCGCCGCGTTCCAGAGCGGTTTTGATTTCCTCAAAAAACAGCTCCACGATGTCTTTGGCTTCGCGCTTGTTCAAGCCGAGCTCTTCGAAAAGTTTTTCAGCAAAATCAGCTTTGGTTAATGCCATTTAATCAATCCCTCAACTTTGCACCAATTTTATTTTTCAAGTTTTCCAAAAGCTTACTAACTATAGCATCGATTTCGGAATCTGTCAGTGTCTGTGAATAATCTTGCAGCGTTAGACTCAGGGCAACACTTTTGTGGCCTTCGTCGACGCCTTTGCCGCGGTAAACGTCGAACGGCATGACGGTTTGCAGCGCCGGCTCCCGGAGTTCGCTAACGCAAGTTGTAATCTGCTCGACGGTGACCGCTTCTTTGACGATCAACGCCAGGTCGCGCCGCACCGACGGATATTTCGACAGCGGCTTGAACCGGGCCTTTTGTTTGGCCAGCAGCGCATCCTGATCGAGCTCGAACAGGAATACCCGGCACTCGAAGCCGAATTGTTTTTCGAGATTCGGATGCAGCATGCCGATCAGGCCGATCCTTTGACCGTCCGCACCCTGAATTTCAGCGGTCTGGCCGGGATGCAGGGCCGGATGCTCGGCCGGCACAAAGCGCGCCACGCAACCGGTCAACGCAAACAATGCCTCGACATCGGCCTTGACGTCGAAGAAATCGACCGCACGTGTGCCCTCGCCCCACTGTTCGGGTTGCGCACTGCCAAGCGCCACGCCGGCCAGCGTTTTTTCCTGGAATGTCTTGCCTTCGAGCTTGGTGAAACGCAGGCCGGTTTCGAACAGGCGGACGCGGTTTTGCTGGCGGTTCACATTGTGCTGCGCCGCCTTGATCAGGCCGCACCAGAGCGTGCCGCGCATCACCGACAGTTCGGACGAAATCGGGTTTTGCAGGACGATCATTTCCGAGCCCGGCAGGATCGCCTGCTGCGTTTCCTCGTCGACAAAACTGAACGTGATCGCTTCCTGATAGCCGCGATCGACCAGCAGATCGCGGGCGCGGTCCAGCTCCAGCGCCGACTCGGTCGCCTTGTGCAGTTCGGTGCGCACCAGCAGGCGGTTGCTCGGCAGGTTGTTGTAGCCGTAGATGCGCGCGATTTCCTCGATCAGGTCGGCTTCGATCGCCACATCGAAACGGAAGCCCGGCGGAGTCACGCGCCAGCCGTCGGCGGTGGTTTCGAGGCCCATGCCCAGGCGGCGGAAGATGCCGGTGATTTGCTCGTCGCTTGGCAGGAGACCGAGCAGCCGTTCGATCCGCCCGCGGCGAAGTTCGATCGGCAGGCGTTGCGGCAGATGCGCTTCGGCAACCGCCTCGTTAAGCAAACCGACGCTGCCGCCGGCGATTTCGACGATCAATTGGGTTGCGCGTTCGATCGCGCGTTCCTGCAGGAAAGGGTCGACGCCGCGTTCGAAGCGGTGCGAGGAATCGGTATGCAGGCCGAAGCGGCGCGCCTTGCCGGCAATGCTTTGCGGCGCGAAAAACGCGCATTCAAGAAAAATATTCTGCGTGCCCTCGCCGACCGCCGATTCGCTGCCGCCCATCACGCCGGCCAGGGCGAGCGCGCGCGAATTATCGGCGATGACCAGCGCTTCGGGGTCGAGCTTGATCGTCTGACCGTTCAAAAGCGCCAGTTCTTCGCCGTCTTGCGCCCAGCGCACCCGGATGCCGCCGTTCAGTTTGTCGGCATCGAAAGCATGCAAAGGCTGGCCGAGTTCGAGCAACACATAATTGGTCACATCGACGACCGGGCCGAGGCTTCTCAGACCGGAACGCCGGAGCCGTTCCTGCATCCAGAGCGGCGTTTCGGCGCTCGGATTGACGCCCTTGATCAGGCGGCCGAAATAGCGCGGGCAGGCTTCGGCCGCGTCGACGGTAATGTCCAGGGTATCGCGGTGCGCGACAGCCGCCTTCAGCAGCGGAGTACCCTGGCAGTCGATTTGATTCAGTACCGCGACTTCGCGCGCGAGTCCTTCGATGCTCAGGCAATCGGCCCGGTTCGGCGTCAGGTCGACCTCGATCAGGTTGTCGTTCAGCGCCAGATAGTCGCGTATGTCGACGCCGACCGGGGCGTCCTGGGCCAGCTCCATCAGGCCGTTCGCGTCATCGGCCAGGCCCAGTTCCTTTTCGGAGCACAGCATGCCGTAAGATTCGACGCCGCGCAGTTTGGATTTTTTGATCTTGAAATCGCCCGGCAATACCGCGCCGATCAGGGCCGCCGGAATCTTCAGGCCGGGGCGCACGTTGCTGGCGCCGCAGACAATTTGCAGCGGCTCGCCCTGCCCGACTTCAACCTTGCAGACGCGCAGACGGTCCGCATCGGGATGCTGCTCCATTTCGAGCACTTCGCCGATCACCACGCCGCTGAATACCGCGGCGGCCGGTGTAACCGAGTCGACTTCGAGACCGGCCATGGTCAATTGTGCGACCAGTTCTTCGGTGCTGACGGCCGGATTGACGTAGGTTCTTAACCAGGCTTCACTAATTTGCATGACTTAATCGGCGGCTTACTTGAATTGTTGCAGGAATTTCAGATCGTTTTCGAAGAACAGGCGCAAGTCGTTGATGCCGTAGCGCAGCATCGCCAGCCGTTCCACACCCATCCCAAACGCGAAGCCGGTATATTTTTCGCTGTCGATATTGACCGCCTTGAACACTTCGGGGTGAATCATCCCGCAGCCCATCACTTCCAGCCAGCCGGTTTGTCCGCAGACCCGGCAGCCCGAACCGTTGCAGATCACGCATTCGATATCGACTTCGGCCGACGGTTCGGTGAACGGAAAATAGGACGGGCGGAAACGAACCTGGCTGTCCTTTTCGAAGAAGGCCTGTAAAAAGTCGTAGACGACGCCTTTCAGATCGGCGAAGCTGACGTCGCGATCGACTAGAAAGCCTTCGACCTGATGGAACATCGGCGAATGGGTCAGATCGGAATCGCAGCGATAAACGCGGCCCGGCGCGATCACTTTCAGCGGCGGTTCTTCGGATTCCATCACCCGAATCTGTACCGGCGACGTGTGTGTTCTGAGGACGGTATGCGCATCGAAATAGAAGGTGTCGTGCATCGCCCGCGCCGGGTGGTGGGCGGGAATGTTCAATGCCTCGAAATTGTGGTAATCGTCCTCGATTTCAGGCCCTTCGACAGTTTTGAAACCGG
This sequence comes from Methylomicrobium sp., assembly GCA_051061095.1. Classification (GTDB taxonomy): domain Bacteria; phylum Pseudomonadota; class Gammaproteobacteria; order Methylococcales; family Methylomonadaceae; genus Methylomicrobium. The sequence continues at coordinate 47,177 of JBPFEE010000018.1, forward strand.
CGCTGGTGAAAATCTTCGAGATGCGGCGCAGGGTGGTCGTGACCGGATGCAGGCCGGCGACCGCCTGGCCTCTGCCCGGCAGGGTCACATCGATCCGCTCGCTCGCGAGGCGCGCGGCCAGTTCATTGGCTTCTAGCAGTTGCTTGCGGCTGTCCAGCAGTTCCTGGAAGCGGTCTTTCGCCTGATTAATTTTTTGGCCGGCTTCACGGCGCTGATCGGGATCGAGCGTGCCGAGTTCTTTCATCAGCTGGGTCAATAAACCCTTCTTGCCGAGATAATGAACGCGGACCTGATCGAGTTGCGTGAGGTCTTGGGCATCCGCAAGCGCCGTAGAGGCCTGCGCGAGAATTTCTTCAGGAGTGAAAGGCACTGCTTGGCTCACTGTTGGAATGGAAGAAAATGGCGTTACGCTAACACGACAAAGCGGCAAACGGATCGACATGCGATCCTGCCGCTTTGCTTGAAATTCTATCAATTCGGGTTTTGTGTTCCGCCCGAACCTTACCAAAAAGACCGGGCGGAAACATTATTTCTCCCGATTAGCCGGGAGATTCAGGCCCGCTTACAGAGGGCTGACGTTGGCTTTCGCAATCTTTGCGATTTCGGCGAAAGCATCCATGTCGCGCACGGCGATGTCGGCCAGGACCTTACGGTCGATCGCAACATTCGCATTTGATAAACCGTTAATCAAACGGCTGTAAGACAGACCGCACTGTCTGGCGGCTGCATTGATACGCACGATCCACAAGGCGCGGAATTGGCGTTTTTTCTGTCTGCGGTCGCGGTATGCATACTGACCGGCCTTGATGACCGCTTGCTTCGCAACGCGATAGACCCGGCTGCGGGCGCCGTAGTAGCCTTTGGCCTGTTTTAAAATTTTCTTGTGTCTTGCTCTGGCGGTGACGCCGCGTTTAACTCTAGGCATGGCAAATCTCCCCGCTTAGGTGTAAGGCAGCATGCGAGCCGCGCTACGCACATCGGATGGATGAACCGCCGCCGGACTACGCAGTTGGCGTTTCCGCTTGGTGCTTTTCTTGGTCAGAATATGACGCTTATGCGATTGGCCGCATTTGAAACCGCCGTTGCCGGTGCGTCTGAAACGCTTGGCTGCGCCGCGATTAGTTTTGATTTTTGGCATTTGTTTGCTCCAACGTTAAAAATAAAAATCCCTGAGAAAATAACCCAGCAAGGCAAAATGCATGGCCCTGAAGAATTAGGCGCATCAAATTGATTTTATGATGCTGGCAGCTTCATCCTGAAACTGCGGAATAGGGTTTAGACCTGTAGGGTGCGCATCGCGCACCTTACGGGTTATTTTTTCTTTTTCGGGGCCATCACCATGATCATTTGGCGGCCTTCCATCTTCGGAAACTGCTCGACGACGGCGACATCTTCCAAATCCTTTTCGAGGCGTTTTAGCTGCTCCATGCCGATTTCCCGGTGCGCCAGTTCGCGCCCACGATAGCGCACGGTGATTTTAGTCTTGTCCCCGTCATTCAGAAATTTGATCAGACTTCTAAGCTTGACCTGATAGTCGCCTTCGTCTGTTCCTGGCCTGAATTTGATTTCCTTGACCTGAATTTGTTTTTGTTTTTTCTTGGCAATGGCCAGTTTTTTGTTTTGCTCAAACTGGTACTTGCCATAATTCATGATCTTGCAAACCGGAGGATCCGCATTCGGCGATATTTCGACCAGGTCCAGATCGGCCGCATAGGCCATCTGTTTGGCTTCTTCCAGCGAAATAATGCCCAATGATTCGCCATCAGCGCCCGTCACCCGCACCCGTCTGGCGGTAATTGCATCGTTCAGGCGGGTTTCATCTTTTTTAGCAGCGATATTCAAATCCTCCAGCTACAATCATTTTCTGTCCGCGATGTCCTGATTTAGCCGTTCGCCAAATTCCTGGATCGTCAGACTGCCCAAGTTGTCACCCTTTTGCGTGCGCAACGTAATCGTCCGATCTTCGAGCTCTTTATCGCCGATAATCAGAAGGTAAGGGACACGCTGCATCGAGTGCTCGCGGATTTTAAACCCGATCTTCTCATTTCTCAAGTCAATTTTGACTCTGAAGCCCTGTTTTTCAAGGGCTTTCAGCGTTTCAAGCGCATATTGGTCGTGGCGGTCCGCAATTGTCAGCACAACCGCCTGCACCGGCGCCAGCCAGACCGGGAAAGTGCCCGCGTATTGCTCGATCAAAATACCGGTAAAACGCTCCAGCGAACCGAGGATCGCCCGGTGCAGCATCACCGGCGTCTGCCGCGAGCTGTCTTCGGCGATATAAGTCGCACCGAGACGGCCCGGCATCGAGAAATCGACCTGGATCGTGCCGCACTGCCAGACGCGGCCGATACAGTCCTTCAGCGAGAATTCGATCTTGGGCCCGTAAAAGGCGCCTTCGCCCGGCTGCAAATCCCATTTCAGGCCCTTGTTGTTCAAGGCCAGTTCGAGCGCGCTTTCGGCTTTATCCCAGACCGCATCGTCACCGACCCGGTTCTCGGGACGGGTCGACAGCTTGATGATCACCTCGTCAAAACCGAAGTCCTTATACACGTCGAACAGCATGTCGATAAAAATCGACACTTCGTCCTGAATCTGCGCTTCGGTGCAGAAAATGTGCGCGTCGTCCTGCACGAAATTTCTGACCCGCATCAGGCCGTGCAGGGTGCCGGAAGGCTCGTTCCGGTGGCAGGAACCGAACTCGGCCAGACGGATCGGCAGATCGCGGTAGCTTTTCAGGCCCTGATTGTAAATCTGAATATGGCACGGGCAGTTCATCGGTTTGATCGCATAATCGCGATTTTCCGAATGGGTCGTGAACATGCCGGCGCTGAATTTGTCCCAGTGCCCGGATTTTTCCCACAGCGAACGATCTACGATCTGGGGCGTCTTGACTTCGCCGTAGCCGTTCACGCGCAGCTTCTCGCGGATGTATTGCTCGATCTGCTGGTAAATGGTCCAGCCTTTCTCGTGCCAGAACACCATGCCGGGCGCTTCTTCCTGGGTATGGAACAAGTCCAGTGTCTTGCCCAGCTTACGATGATCGCGTTTTTCGGCTTCTTCCAGACGCGTGAGATACGCCTGCAAGTCTTTCTTGTCGGCCCAGGCGGTACCGTAAATGCGTTGCAGCATTTCGTTTTCGGAATTGCCGCGCCAGTACGCGCCGGCGATCTTCATCAGCTTGAACGCGGTCAGCTTGCCGGTGCTCGGCACATGCGGACCGCGGCACAGATCGGTAAAATCGCCCTGGTTATATAACGACAGCGCCTGGTCGGAAGGAATCGACTCGATGATCTCGGCCTTGTAATGTTCGCCGAGCCCGCGGAAATATTGCACCGCTTCATCGCGGGACATGACCGAACGGGTCACCTGATAATCGTCGGCCGCCAGTTTCTGCATCCGCGCCTCGATCGCTTCGAGATCTTCCGGCGTAAAAGGGCGGTGATAGGAAAAGTCGTAGTAGAAGCCGTTTTCGATGACCGGACCGATCGTGACCTGCGCGTCGGGGAACAGCTGCTTGACGGCCTGAGCCAACAGGTGGGCGGTGGAATGGCGAATCACGTCGACGCCGTCGGCGTCCTTCGCGGTGATGATTTGCAGCGAGGCGTCCTGTTCGATCGGAGTACTCGCATCGACCAGCTTGTCATTCACCTTGCCCGCCAAAGTCGCCTTGGCCAGCCCGGAACCGATGGACTGGGCGACTTCCAGCACCGTAACCGCGCGGTCGAATTCGCGCCTGGAGCCGTCGGGAAGAGTGATTACTGGCATGCTAAATCAAAATAATTCGGTTTCCATAATAAAAAAAGCACTGCGGAGCAGTGCTTCTGGATGTCTGGTAGGCGCGATTGGACTCGAACCAACGACCCCCACCATGTCAAGGTGGTGCTCTAACCAACTGAGCTACGCGCCTGAAGTTGTTACTTCATCTGCGCATTATAGCGGTGAATAAGCGCCAAGTAAATCCTAATTTCCAAAATAATGGATATTCATTCATTTTTCGCCTTTTCATAAAGCCGCTGGCAAGCCAGGCAACGCTTGGCGGTCGGATAGGCGAGCAAGCGCTTGAAATGGATGGCGCGTCCGCAATCGAGACAGATGCCGTATTCGTTCTCGGCAATACGCATCAGCGCCGCTTCGATGTCTTTGATTTCGTTCAGGTAGCGGTTCAGATCGATTCGTTTCAGCCCGGACAGCAGATGCGCCAGGGCGGCGGCCGCGGCTTGATAAACCGTCTCGGCGATTTTGGCGCCGCTTTCTTTATCGATCGAGAGAATCTCTTTGTAAAGATCGGAGCGTACCATGTAGAAGCGGTTATGCAGCAGATTTTTGAACTGCTCGACCTGAAACCCGGTCAATTTTTCGGACATATCCGGCTCTCCCCTTTCATCGCCCGTACGCCATTCGCACACAGCGCTGAATCGTCATGCCTACCCTCAGGGAAATTCATGTAGTTGGCGCACATACAGCCTCTTGCCGTTCCTGAAATGATATTGTCCCGCCTCATGATTTTCAGGAGGTCAATCGCTTTTGAATGGTTTTATAGGCAATCTTCAACTCTTCGCCAACGATCCGGGTTTTTTCCAGAAACTCAGCCGTCGTTTCCTTGCTTTCATCGATGATTTCGGCAAACTTGCCTTTAAAATGATCCCATTCCCTCTCGCTGTCTTCCCATTCATCCTTCAAATCGGCAGTGGCCAGATGAATTTGCAGCCTGATTTCATCGCGTTGCTGTTTGAGCGTTTCGGATAATTTAGTCAGCTCTTCTTGCAGTTCCATACCTATTCTCCCCCGGAGTTTCGAATAGGCTTAATTTATAGAATTTTTTTGCGCCTCGCCATTAGTATGATTGCTTAAGTAACCATACTAATTGTATTTTGCAGCTATTTTCGATAAGGGTTTGTTAGAGAAGCTAAAACAGGGAGCAACTTGAGTTTCTTAGGGAAGCTCTGAATAAGTCCTTCGACAGGCTCAGGACGAACGCCTGGTTTTGCTAGCTACGTCAAACCGTACGTGATGAGGCTGCAATTACTTCCGAAGGTTGCAGGAAGCGTAACACGAGCGGATCATGCTTACTTCCTGCGGTAGAAAGGCAATACTGGGAGCGAAAAGAAGCTGGAGCCATAACAGAAGCGCCGTCAAAAGCAAAAGCCATCCGGCAAGGCGGCCTTATCATAGTCAGAATTCAAGGCGCACGGCAAACCAACGCTTATCCGGGGATGCCCGGGGCGCATGCAATTCAACCTCAATGCATGGACATGCTGGCCATTTGTTTGCAACTTTCAGCGCATTTATGGCAGATAGAGGCGCATTCTTCCATATCCCCGATACTGTCGCAGTCCATGGCGCAAGCTTCGCAGATTTCGGCGCAAACCTCACAGGTTAGATTGTGGAATCTTGAGCTGCTCAGCATGAAGTTGGCCGAAAGTTGGCAGATTTCGGCACAGTTCATCATCAGGCGGAAATGTTCCGGCTCCACGTGCCGCCCGCCCGTTTCCAGGCAATGATTCATCGCCGTTTGCAGGCAGGTTTGGGCGCAACGGTTACAGATGTCTATACACGACTGCATGGAGAGGTAAGCAGCGCTTGAGGATTTTTTGGGTTCAGTCTGAGGCGTATACATGATCGGTTCCTCCAAATTTTGGAAATACATAGAGATTAGGAAAGGCGCGCAGTTTTTTTACGTAAAGCCAGGCTTTGCCGCGCCCATGAAGTCAAAACCTGACGGACAATTTGACCTGAACGGCGGCGCGAGTCAGTGCGCTATCGCACCTACTGGCTTGATTGCGATTATCCATACGATTTTTCGATAGGCTCCCGGCGTTCTCGCTCCTCGCCCAAAAGATGCCGGCGGTTAGACCCAGTCGCAAGGATGCTCTGCAATTGATTCAGGTCATGACTCGGCAAGTCCACCACGAAGGAAGCAAGAATTTACCCTTCGCCTGTCTATTCCATAGCCCCTTTTAGGGAAAGCGCCCTTACGAGGGAACTTGCCGAAAGACTTATTCAAATCTACCTGGACGATGCGGCGGAAGCGGTGAGGCTGGCTAGCGTAGGCCGCTCCCATTGCCGGTGGCCGGCTATGGCGGCAATGAATGCCTGGGCCATGTCGGATACCGATTTGCCCTCCGGCGCCACGATAATGCCGGGCGGATAATGCGCCTGACTCTGATCGCCGATAATGCCGACCGCGCTCAGCAATTGCGCGCCTTCCCCTGCCGCCGCAATATTCTTCGCATGCTTGTAGGCCTGCCTGACGAACTGCAGCGCTTCATCCAGCTCAATCAATGAGGCCACGCTGGGCGCGCCGCCGGGAATAAAAACCGCATCGAAAACGACCGAAGGCATGGTGTCGATGCGGTGAGCGATAGGCACGCCCTGCCCGTCCGCCGCGGCAATCTCGCCTAAGCGGAGCCCGATGATTTTGGTCTGCGCACCGGCATCCGCCAGCGCCTGCCGCATGTCGGCAATAGCTTTCCCATCAACTCCATCGGCCGCCAGAATCGCAATTTTACGCGTCTTGATGCCTTCCTTGCCGGTCAATGACATCATCGATAAAGCATAGGAATAGGCGACTTCGGAGGCCATTTTGACGGGCGAACTCTGCATCGGCGGCACGTTCGCAATCCCCAACCCCGCCGCGACGTTCTCCGCAAGCTCGGCATCCACCTGTCCCAGCATGGACAGGATGCGCTCGCGAATGGCCGGGGTCTCGACCTTGCCTAACTCGAATGTAAACGCCGAGACGATATGGCCTTTCTCCACATTTGACTGACTGTTCCAGAACAGCGTAGCCTGCGAATAGTGATCGCCAAACGACTCGCTGCGCCGGCGGATTTTCTGTCCTTCGCTTTGGTCCGGATAACTGACGAAACCGCCCTGATCCCATGCGGCCTCTTTAGGCCGCCCGCCCGCCAGGCTATTGGGTTCATACGCAACACGCCCAGGATTGATGGTCTGGCGCGAATAACCGTCACGCTGGTTATTGTGGAACGGACAGAGCGGCCGATTGATCGGGATCTCGTGGAAATTGGGTCCGCCCAGGCGTATCAACTGCGTATCGAGATACGAGAACAGGCGGCCCTGCAGCAGCGGATCGTTCGTAAAATCGATGCCCGGCACGACATGGCCCGGATGAAACGCTACCTGCTCGGTTTCGGCGAAGAAATTGTCCGGGTTGCGATTGAGCGTGAGCTTGCCGATGCGCCTGACCGGCACCAGTTCTTCCGGAACGAGCTTGGTAGCATCGAGAATATCGAAGCCGAAGCCGTCCGCCTCGGCATCGTCGAAAATCTGCACGCCAAGCTCCCATTCCGGGTAGTCGCCCATTTCGATCGCTTCCCATAAATCGCGCCGATGAAAATCGGGATCCTTGCCGGCAATCTGCTGTGCTTCGTCCCAAACCAAGCCATGGACGCCCAGCAACGGCTTCCAGTGGAACTTGACGAAGCGCCCGATGCCATCGGCATTGACGAAGCGGAAGGTGTGCACGCCGAAGCCTTCGATCATGCGCAGCGAGCGCGGTATTGCACGGTCGGACATCAGCCATAGGATCATGTGCATCGATTCCGGCGTCAGCGCAATGAAATCCCAAAACGTATCGTGCGCCGAGGACGCCTGCGGTATTTCATTGTGCGGTTCCGGCTTCACGGCATGCACGAGATCGGGAAATTTGATCGCATCCTGAATAAAGAAGACCGGCATATTGTTGCCGACCAGGTCGTAATTGCCTTCCCGCGTATAGAACTTGACCGCGAATCCGCGCACGTCGCGCACGGTATCGGCCGAGCCGCGCGAGCCCGCCACGGGCGAGAAACGCACGAACACGGGCGTTTTGATGCCCGGATCCTGCAGAAAGTCGGCCTTCGTATATTCCGCCATCGATTCGTAAACCTGGAAATAGCCGTGCGCCGCTTCGCCGCGCGCATGGACGACCCGTTCGGGAATGCGTTCGTGGTCGAAATGCATGATCTTCTCGCGCAGGATAAAATCCTCCAGCAGCGTGGGACCGCGCACCCCGGCCTTCAGGGAGTTTTTGTCATCCGCAATACTTACCCCCTGGTTAGTCGTGAGCTTTTCGCCGGTCTCGGCACGAAAAACCTCGAGACTGTCTATTTTGTCATGGCCATGGGTTTGTTCAGTCATAATTGAACTCCTTCTGCAAGAGGTCATAGGAATATTCCCGGCCTGCAACAAGGGCCGGGCCGTCCGAGAAAAGAAAAAAGAAAAGGAAAGATATGATAAAGGGCGAAACCCGGCAGGGCAGCCGGGCCTCGCCCTTTATCACGGGAACAGGGGAGTTAACGCATCGGACCGCGCTGTATTTGCTGTTTTTTACCCGGCTGATCCTTGTGCATCGCAGCGCCGACCATCCCCATATCCAGCTGGAGTTCCTGTTTGCGCTGACTGATCTGTTCTCCTAGCGCGGCGAGATCGATATTCGACTTTCTCAGCCTGGGAAACATCTTATCCTCCTCTTCCTGGATATGATGTTCGACCATATCGATCAATACTGTCACTTCAGCGTCGAAATACTCATCCTCGGGCGCCATCTCCATCAATTGTTCAATCTGCTCCTTGGCTTTCGCATGCTCGACGGCGGCTTCATCCATAATGTCCGACTGACCGATCGCTTCGATCGCGGCCGGATAGAAGATTTCCTCTTCGAGTTGGGTATGGATCGTCAACTCCATGCATATCTGATGCACGAGATCCAGTTTGTCATTCTCCGCCTCCTCGTCCGCTTCAAGCATTTCGAATTCCTCGAAGAGCTCTTTTACCATGTCGTGATCCTGCGTGAGAAGCACGATGGCATCCTGCCCCCTGTGGGCGCTCCCCGCTGACTGTTTTTGTTTCTGATTCATTACGTTTACCTCTGATTATTAAGATTAAAAAGTCACACTGTGCACTCCATTCGCATAATTTTTGGCCGTTTGACGGTTAACGCGTTTCGCGGATTTCTACATCCGGAACCAGCGTTCCCACGAAACCGCCCACGGCCGCGGCTATGGCGCTCACCAATATCACCATAAACCCCCACATGGCCGACCATGAGACGGCTTTGGCCGCGCTATCAGCCGCTTCCCGAGCTTTTAGTTCAGCCTGTTCGTAGTTCCTTTCCCAGCTGTTTACCCGATTCATCGCCTCATCGACACTCATACCGGTACGTGCGGTCAACAGATTAATCAGCGCGGTTCGATAGTTTTCCTTGGCATTGATATCATTGGTGGTCAGGAAGCGTTCCAGCGCCAAATTAAACTCCGGATCCATAACCGTAGAGCGCGGCTTGCCGGGAGCAGGCAAACCGGTCCGCGGGTCGATGGCCTGCTGTGTGCCGGTCACTTGCTGACGCGAAAGCAAAGCCCTTGCTTCCTGCCTGATATCGTCCCATGACACGACCGAGGACGTCGCCTGTACCACGCCCTGAGCACCTGCGCCCACTACAGTGCCTGCGCCGCTTACGACTGCGCTGATGGCGCTGCCGAGAAAATAGATCGTAAGCAGCGTGGTTAGCGCCCAGACCAGCAGCCCATGCAATAATCCATCGATATGGCGCAGGTAGCCGGAGAACTGGGCCGCAACCCACCCGCCTATCAGCAGCGCAATGAAGCTGGAAACGACCCACCATAAGCCGGCGCCGATACTGAATGCGCCGGCGCTGGGAGTGCCGCCTGCATGCAAAGGATCGATCGTGCTCATACCGATACCGGTACCCAGCATGGTCAGCAGCATCTGAACGCCCAGGGCAACAACGACACCCGCAAAAACCGACGTCCAGGCTATCCCTTTTATCCATCGCATCCGTCTTGATTTCTGAGGCGATATGCCGGAGCTTATATGCGTTTTGTGCGTTTCTTCATAAGGTAAATTGCTCATAGCCATATACTCCAAAGTCAGTTAATAGAAACTGATGAGCATCTACTCGGGCGATAACCGATGACACAAAAATCGAATAGCTGCTCAGCTTGTATTATGTCGCTTTCTATATCATATAGATGCGCTAAAGATTACCTATCGAAGGTCCTCTTGTCGGTACGCTTAAACACATAAAACAGCCGTCGGTTTTGGCTGAAGGATTCTCCGGCTCAAATTAATTATTAAGTGCGCCAGCGTACCGATTATTTCCAATCTTGCAGGTATTCTTAAGCATAGGGCGCTGGACATAATGCTCCAGTTTTTCGAATTACATTATTGAGGACACGAAGATGAGTTATGTTGATCGCGATACCTATGGCATATACAAGAACAGGCTCGAGGAAGAAGGCCCCGGCCCCCGGCTAATGGGCGCCGACACGCTGCTGGGCAACGATGTCTACAATAGCAAGGGCGAAGACCTGGGAGATATCAAGGAAATCATGCTGGATATGACTTCGGGCAGAGTGGTTTACGCGGTATTGTCTTTCGGAGGTATTCTGACGCTGGGCGAAAAACTGTTCGCCGTACCGTGGAATGCATTAAAGCTCGACACGAAGAATAAACGCTTCACACTGGACATCGATAAGGAACGCCTGGAAAGAGCACCAGGATTCGACCCGGACCGTTGGCCCAATATGGCCGATGAAACCTGGTCCAACGAAGTCCATTCCTTTTATGGAACAAAGCCGTATACAAGCGAAACCGGTCCTACACGTCACTAATCAGCTGATTTTCATACCGCGCTGCTTTCCGGCAGCGCCGTTTAGATTCCGAATCATAAAGATGATTTTTGAAACTACTGGAAGGGGATTTATATGAATATGAAACTGACTATCTTATCGGCGGGCATCGCACTAACTGCCGGCTCTTTTGCCGTTTATGCGGAAGAAAACCACCTTCAGCAAGCTGTCGAGCACGCCATGACGGCCGCCAAAGAAACGGACGGCAAGGCTGTCGCCCAACATGCCGAAGAAGCGCTGAAACACGCCAAAGTCGCCGATGAACATCTGGATGCGGGCATAAAAAGTTTGCAAGAAGCCATTGAGCATGGCAAACAGGATCACGGCAGCGTGGCCCAAAAAGCCGCTGAAGAAGCAACCCAACACCTCACCGCCGCTCAATAAAACCTTTAGCACCGGCAACATAAGAACGGCGGCAATACGATCTAACCGCCGTTCCTTTCCGCGCCTTTTAAAAGAAGCACATCAATTATTTTTTGGTCAGGTCGACCTTGGCTTTCGTGTTTTTAACTGCGGCAGCCGATGATCCTGCTTGGGGCGCATCCTGCGGATGGAAAGTATCCATAATCAAAGCGAGCGGTAATGCCTGATATAAGGTTGTCACCAAGCTGCCGATATCCAAGGCTTCTTTTAACGGCGAAATCTCTTCGTGCGAGTTACTACCGTCCGCCTCCTTTTTCGCAGCGGGCCCTGCATGGAGAGAAGGACGCTTGGTCAATTCGCCGAGAATGAAGCCGAATTCACTTGCCAACAGTAAAGTGGTCGGAGAGGCCATCTCCCGCCGCAGATCCCTGATAAAAGTATCGGCATGAATTTGGACATAATGCCGGCGCTGCACAAGCTGGTGCTCGGTCTCTTCGATCTGCGCGGCTAAGGTGCCTGAATTTCCATTGCCGTGATTGTTTTTGCCCAACAATTTCATGATCCCTCCTTATCCCGAAAGCTATGAACCGTCTCCGGAAATAACAGATACCGGCTCTTTCGCCGGATGAACCAGAACAAAAGCAATGCGGCCGCCAAATTGACGGCGGCAATCAATAAAATCGCTTCTATATCGCCTACGAAATTGCTCTCGATCAGCGCCAGCGTCGCGGCGGCCATCAAGCCGACCCAAACACTGATCAGTACCACAGCCATGACCAGACTGGCGGCCACAATGCTGGCAAGACTATTGCCGGCTTGCCTTGCTTCGAGCGCGGCCAGCTTTAAATGGTCATGGGTCAACCCGCGCAGATCCAGCCACAGCAGCCGGATATCTTCCAGCAAGTCGGCATGCTGTTCTACCGGCTTGCCGGAAGCGGAAGAAAACTCGAAAAGCTTTTCCTCCTCGGTAGGACGAATAGCCATCTATCTTCTCCTGTGCTCACACGTATGCGTCAGCTGGCTCAAAATATAACCGGCCGCTAAAGCGATGCCTATGGATGCGATCGGGTAATCCCGTATGCAGGTACGGCATTGCTTCAGGAATCGCTCTTCCATGTCCATTAATTGCTCGCCCTTTTCGCCAAGCTTTTCGGCGGCCTGACGGCTGGCATCGGCGATTTTCTCGCCCGCTTCTTCAGCCGCACTCGATAGTTTGTCTATTGTTGTCATAACAGTCACCTCCGTTGATTCTCGAAAAAACCGGCCCCTGACGGAGCCTTTACCCGTTATAGTCCCGCTGCAAGTTTATCGATTAACGGCCTTTTTCCCGGCTTTTTTCCATTATCAGATTGCCATACTCATGCTCCTCCAGCCGCCCGGTTTTACCGGCGTCAACCTCATCAAAACGCTTGAGCAATTCAGGAAACCCCTCTAACTCCTCTTTGCTCACATAGTGGTCGCCGTTTTTATCCGCTTGCCGAAAGCTTGGAGCCTGTTGCACGGCTCCGCCTTCCCCCATAGTGCCGCTCGTGCCTGACGAACCGCCGCCTCTCGCACCTTCCGAACCGACATCTCCGGAATAAGCCGTTTGCACGTTACCAGCCGCCAGAATGGCGCCGAATACTGCTGGCAACCACAACTTTTTCTTAAAAAAATCAAAGATTTTCATATTGGCCTCTAGCTCTGGAGCAAACGATTAAGGACACGTATATTCTCTTGCTGAGAATTCATAAACTTCGACTTAATCAAATCGCTCACTTCGGGAGGCACGTCGGGGTCCTCCGCCGCGTCCTGATAATCATCCAGACCGCTTTTTTCTCCGGCCAGCAAGGCGTTCAGCATGGCATCCTTGCCGATCAGCTTGGCGCCGCCCATCAGCGCTTCGGACCATGAGCCCCAGAGGCCCGAACCGGTAGGGGGCGTAGCGCCCAGTTGCTGAATTTTCTCCTGCAACTCGGAAACGGCTTCGGTATGTTCTTCGTAAATGGGCTGTAGCGAATTGATTTCGTTGCTTTGAGCCTCTTCTTCGAATTTTTCCAAGGCTTGATGATAGGTCTCCGCAGCAGCCAGTTCGTTCTTCAGCAATTTCTCAACTTTGTCGATGTTCAGCATATCAACCTCCTTCTTAATAAGGCCTGAGTGAGAGAAGCAATAATTAATAACGCTTGGTGGGTTCGATATCGACATTGCCCCCCGACGAATAACGTTTAGGTTCAGCTTCACCGGCCGTGGAAATGTCTTCCGCGTTCGCCCTTTCAAAAATATCTTCGACTGTCGAGCGCGCTTCCGAAGTTTCGGTATGGACTGAAATCAAGGCATTGCCGCCCTGAATCCTGCCTTCATAACGCTTGGCCTCATACTCGGGAATGCCCAAGCCGACCAGGGCGCCGGTCAGGCCGCCGGTAGCGGCGCCCACGGCCGCCCCGCTTAATGCGCCCATGATGGGCCCAGCCGCAATAAACGGGCCTAAACCGGGAATCGCCAGCGAGCCGATGCCAGCCAACCATCCCAATATAGCGCCAGTGCCGATGCCTATCGTCCCGCCAAGCGCCGTGCCTTCCGGCGATTTGGTATGTTTTTCATGACCTAAATCATGCTCTCCGGATTTGTCCGGCAACAGCACGGAAATATCGCTATTGGCAAAACCGGCCGCTTTCAGTTCGCTGACGATGCGCTCCACCTGGTCGTTCGTTTGTGTAATACAAAACACTGCTTTTTTCATGACATTCTCCTGCAATCGGTTATGGCGCCTCGGTTTCAAGTTGATTGTCAACCTGATTCACGCCTGAAGTTTTTTGAGCGATGGCCTGCAACCGGGTTTTTTCCGCTTCGCTATCGACAGGCCCGCGCAAAGTGACCGTGCCGTTGCGCGTGATAACCTTCACATTATGCGCATTGACCGAGAGCGAGTCGTCGTCGGTTATGGCTTGGCGAATTGATGCCGTGATCTGGAGATCACCCTCATTCTGAAGTTGGTCTTCGGGCGTTAATGTCGTCTCGCCCCGATCGCGTACGTTGCGTTCGGTATTTTCTAAAGGGCTGCCGGTAGTTTCTCCTTCGGCTCTGGCCATATCCGTCATCAGCATTAAACCCGCCAACGCCAGGGTCAGTAATGGTAATCGTTTTAACATAAGGTTTCTCCTTGAATAAAAGCTGCAAATACCGGGTTCCGCCCTCTTAATCAACGTAAAGTCTGTCTACGGCACGGGAAAATCGCCGGCAAATTCCACTAATTTGTGGAGTATTCCGGCGCTACGCTTCCACGCTGCGAGCTATTGTCAAACCGGCCAGGAATACAGGAAACGTAACGCGAGTGGAACGCTCTCACCGGCCCCTCCTCTAACAATGGGAGCCGGGCGTTTTAACGAAGTTGTAACGGAAGAAGGAGCGTAAGCTCGATTCAGCGATGACTCATCAGGCGGCTCAATATAAAGCCGCTGCCTAAGGCGATGCCAAGCGAGGTCACCGGATTTTCGCGCACATACTCGCGTACCTGCTCTTGCAATCGCTCTTGAGCGTCTCTCACGCGCTCGCTTTTCTCGCTGATGGTATCCGCCGCTCTCAGAGTCACGTCGGCAGCTCTTTCCACAGCTTCATGCGCGCCCGCTTTAACGCGCTCCACGGTTTCGCCAGTAGTACCTGTTCTTGTCGGTTCCATAATAAACTCCTGATATTGGTAAGGTTATAAGATCAAAGGATCTCAACGACAAGTGCCCGATTAAGAGCACCTGTTATCGATTACGATTTCGGATGCCGAATTTCAGCGGCCAAAACCGGGGAAGTAAAATCAATTAAAGATCAGATAAATGATGACCAGTAAAGTCAACGGAACTCCGAGTAACCATGCAAATATATACCTGCCCATAATATTCTCCTCTAAAATAGCGAGGCTTCAGCCGCCCTTCTGTTCATCGCAAGCCGCCAACCCACAATCCACGACAACGGCAGGCTGTCCTCAATAGGGTTTCCGCCATAGGCGGTTTTTAACTGCAATACATCTTAAATTTCATACTAAAGATAAAACGGCGCTTAGTCGGTTCGATATCACACACAAAATAATTTGAGTTCTCTACTTACCGGAGGATGAATTAACTGCCGAGCACTTAAACCCCGAAAAATGTCTAGGAGTTGCCATAGCTGATTCTGTAGATCGCTCCCCTTTTATCGTCGGAAACCAGCAACGCCCCGTCCGGCGCCACGATCACGTCAACCGGCCGTCCCCAGGCAGAGTTTCCCTGCAGCCATCCTTCGGCGAAAGGCTCGTACTTCACCGCGCCATTACCGGCAAGCGTAACCATGGTAACCCGATAGCCCAGCTTGGGGCTGCGGTTCCACGAACCGTGCTCGGCGATGAAAATACGATTCCGATACGAAGCCGGAAACTGATGTCCGGTGTAAAACCGCATGCCCAAGGCCGCGACATGGGGACCCAATTTTTGTGCCGGCCCGGTATAATCGGAGCAACGATTGCGCAGTCCGAATACCGGATCGGGCAATTCGCCGGCATGGCAGTATGGATAGCCGAAATGCATCCCTGCCATGGGCGCATGGTTGAGTTCGTCGGGCGGCGTATCGTTGCCCAACAGATCGCGGCCATTGTCCGTAAACCATAAGGCATGCGTTTTAGGATGCCAGTCGTAGCCGACCGAGTTGCGTATGCCGCGGGCGAATACTTCGGATTTGCCCTTGCCGTTGAGGCGGATAATGACGCCGTAGCGGTCAAGCTCGGGCATACAAATGTTGCAGGGTACGCCGATCGCTACGTATAACTTGCCGTCGGGCCCGAAATGGATCACGCGCAGTCCGTGATGGGCATATTTGAGACCGAGTTCGTAGATGACGACCGGCGCCGGCGGGCGGGCGAGACGGTTTTCTATATCATCGAAGCGTATTATTCGCCCTCGCTCCGCCACATACAGGGCGCCATCCTTGAAGGCAACGCCATGAGGATCCTGCAAACCTTCGGCAATCACGAACACGTCGCCCTTGCCCTCTTGAGAGCCGAGGCGCGCGGGAACCGCGTAGACTTTCCCCTCCTTATAAGTACCGACAAAAAGAGTGCCTTTATCGCCTAACGCCAAGGCGCGCGCGCCGGGCACGTTCTCTTCATAGAGTGTGATCGAGAATCCGGTCGGCAAAGTTATCCGCTCCAGTTGAGCACCGGGCATAAAAGAACAGGAACTCATGGCGGCCACCAGCAGCGCCGCGCAAGCGCTCTTACGCATTATGGCGCCCCCACAATCAGATCGTTATCCAGAGACTCCACGCCGTCGATCTGTCCGACGACATCTTCCGCCAGCTGCTTTTGCCCCGGCGATGAAATCGTCCCGCTAAGCCGGACATCCCCGAGGTAGGCCTCGATCAGGATAGGCTCAGACCGGACCTGCAGGTCGGCAAGCAAAACGCCTTTAATCCTGGCGATCAACTCCTGATCCTTTTGATATTCCTGTTCCTGAAAATAAAGGCGAACAAGCTCTCCATATTCACAACCGGCGATAAGGAATGAGGCGGCCGCCAGCGTAATCATGGCAGGCGCACGCTCTCGTTTCATAAACCGGATTCCGCCAAGCGTTCCTGCAGTAGGTCAACCAGTTCGTCGGCATGCTCTTCCTCTACGGCGAGGATACTTTCCAGCATCGTGCGCGTAGTCGGATCCTGATCACCCAGGTACTGGATCATCTCACGATAACTATCGATGGCGATGCGTTCCGCTACCAGGTCCTCCTTGATCATGTCGACCAGCGAATCCCCTTCCACATATTCCGCATGGCTGCGGCCTGTCAGACTGTCCGGCGAAAAATCGGGCTCGCCGCCCAACTGTACGATGCGCCTAGCTATCTGATCGGCATGACCTTGCTCCTCGTTGGCGTGCGCCAGAAACTCGTCGGCGATGCTTTTGGATTGAATGCCCTGCGCCATGAAATAGTGGCGCCGATAGCGCAGTACGCATACCAGTTCCGTAGCCAAGGCATCATTGAGCAACCGGGTAACCGTCTTCGTATCGGCCGTATAGCCCGCGGTTATGGCGCCCTGATCGATATGCTGGCGTGCTTGCGCGCGCAAGGTAGGAACATCGGTCAATTGATGCTTATTAGACATAGCGGCCTCCCTGAGTGACATACGATCGAGGTTTTATTTAAGAAATCCGGGAACCGATGCTAATGCAGCGATTCCCCATTCGTTAAAGCGATTTTTAGGGGTTCGTCCGGGTGCTTTTAAGCCGCATATCATTTTTTACCGACTTCACGCCCTCGACTCTTTGAGCCACCTCAACCGCTCGGGAAATATCGGACTGGGACTCCACAAAACCGCTTAACTGCACGACGCCCTGATAGGTTTCAACGCTGATTTCAGCGGAATCCAAGCCGGGTTCATTAAATATGGCCGTTTTTACCTTGGTGGTGATCACACTGTCGTCCATATAAGCGCTGGGGGTTTGCGATACCTCGGTACTTTCTGGAGGACGTTCGCCGTTCGTCGCACACCCGGCCAACCCTAGCCATATCGAAGCCAGAAAAAATACCGAATAATATTTAATTGATTCCATAACTAATTCTCCAGATGAATAATAAAGCGAGGACGGTCGATCCGATCATGAGGTATACCTGAGGCATCAGGCGAAGTATCTGCCTGAGAGCGAATCTGGAATAACTCTAGAATTATCATCAACAGTTGTCGGTTCGGTGTCGAACTTATGGCTTCTTCGTTATTTAGCGGGCCGCCTGGCGAACTCCGCGGCAAACTTTTTGGGCTGGCTTTAACTCTACTTCGCCTCGGATTTTGCCTGTGTTTTAGGGGTCTGTTTTTTCTGTGTCTGGCTCGAAGCCTTGTTTGATGAACTTTTCTTAACGGGTGCGGTGGCCTCAACCTTGACCTTGCTGACGCCCTCCTCTTTCATGTCCAGCTTTTGCGCCGCCGCCTTGGACAGATCGATGACGCGATCTTTCGCGTACGGCCCACGATCAGTGATCTCGACCTCGACCTTTTTCTTGTTTTCAAGATTGGTCACTTCAGCTTCGGTCCCCAAGGGTAAAGTAGGGTGGGCGGCCGTCATTTCTTTCTGATCGAATATCTCGCCGCTGGCAGTCTTTTTGCCATGAAATCCGGGCCCGTACCAGGAGGCCTCCCCAATTTCTTTGTGCGTCTTTTGAGAGGAAGCAGCCTGATTTTCTTTCCCGGTTTTGGCAACGGATTTGCCTTCCTCTTTTTCAGTACAGCCCGGCAATCCCGAACTCATGATCAATAAGGCATACAAACTGCCATGAAAAATTTTTTTGATGTTAACGCTTATCATCTCGATATTCGATATCGGCTATTTAAATAAAACACTGTAATTAACCATAACCAAAATTAAAAATTACATCGGTTCGCTTACCAACATATACCCGTTAATTAAACTTAAATATATTTAAAAATCAATTTTTGTTTATTTTAATTTCGATTTTCCATAGATTCTCCAGCTAAAAAATTAAAAAATTTCCGGACTTTCATCGCATAAAGGCATGCAGATACCGGTAAAGTTGTAACTGATTTTCATCAGGCAATCGCCCCTAATTTCTTCTTATTTTTTATTTTAACTAGAGCTCTTTCTAGTCTGCATTTATGACTGAGTTATATAAGGCCTTCTATATAAACCTACAGATGTGCGATAGCGTACAGAACTTTTATATAAGACCCGTATATTTTGTTCATTCTTTTTATATAAAAAAGAATAGGGTATTTGGTTATATACAAACAGAACTTAACCAATAATTCAGTTATATTTTTGAGGAGACATGCCATGCCTAGACAAAGAGGTACAACGAGTTCAGGCCAAGGTAAATCAGGCCGCGGTTTTGCTTCAATGGATGCGGAAAAACAACGCGAGATTGCCAGTAAAGGTGGTCAAGCCAGTCATGAGAAAGGCTCAGCTCATGAGTTTACGTCGGAAGAAGCTCGGGAAGCCGGTCGTAAAGGCGGCCAGATTGCTCATGAAAGAGGCACAGCCCACGAGTTTACGCCGGAAGAAGCCCGGGAAGCGGGCCGTAAAGGGGGTCAAGTTGCTCATGAAAGAGGGACTGCTCACGAGTTTACTTCCGAAGAAGCTAGGGAAGCCGGACGCAAAGGCGGCAAAGCCTCCCATGGAGGAGCCTCCCATGGAGGGAAAGAGGAAGAAAGTGGAAGAGGAAGACAACACTAAATTGTAAATTAAACCATAGTAGAAACGACCCTTTAACAAGGGAATATTGTTAAAGGGTCGTTTTTAAGCCTTCCCTATCAGTCCCTGATTGCTAAGCCAAGTCACAAATCCAGGCAGAAAAACCGTTAGCACTCAAGATAGCGGCAGAATTATAACGATGAAGCGCTCGAAGTTTGAGGCCGCAGACCAAGAGCAGTGAATTGCTCTTTTTTGATTCCCTTTGGTTATGGAGATACTCTCCTCCGATGCCTAAATCCCGCCTAACAGAAGTAAAACCAGAAAAATGACCAGTATTACCCCGAGTATACCGCTGGGTCCGTATCCCCAGCTTCGGCTATACGGCCAAATGGGAACGGCGCCTAAAATGATTAAGACCAAAATGACCAGTAATACCGTGCTCGTTGCCATAACGATTCTCCTTTTAAAGGGTAAATATCCGTCCAGAGTTCAGGTTTGAGTTTGAAAACACTGCCCAAAACTGCCGATGCGCCAGCCCATACGCATGGTTCCACCCCTCGGGAATTATTCCTTTGTATCGGGTAAGGCGTATGCTGTAAGTCAGTCTAATGCCAGCGATAGAATTCTGTCTGTACCTTAGCCCACATAGCTCTGCCTGACAAAAAGGAAAGCTTTAACGGAGATTGACTAAATTTAGGAGGAACGGGAGGGTGTAAATAATTCCGTGTAACCGCTTATTTTCAGCGTAGTAAACTTCTCCCAAGGAGAACCGAAAATGAGCGATATTATTAAAGACCCCACAATGATTGCCGCTTTGCAAGATTTGGCCCGCGGCATTAAGTCAGAGCGCGATTTAGCGGCACTGACTCAGGATTTACTGAAAATCACGGTAGAAGCCTCCCTGAATGCCGAAATGGATGCCCATTTAGGGTACGCCAAGCATTCTCCCGAAGGCTATGGTTCCGGCAATAGTCGCAACGGTTATGGCACGAAGAAGCTGAAAAGCGGACACGGGGTCATTGAGATTGACACACCGCGCGATCGTAACGGCAGCTTCGAGCCGCAGCTGGTCACCAAGAATCAAACCCGCTTGAGTCATTTTGACGATAAGATTCTGACCTTGTATGCCAAGGGCATGAGCACGCGAGATATAGCCGAAACTTTTCGCGAACTCTATGGCGCCGATATCTCGCCGACCTTGGTGTCCAATGTCACGGAAGCGGTGCTGAGCAAAGTGAACGAGTGGCAATCCCGACCCTTGGATGCGCTCTATCCTATCCTCTACCTGGACTGCATTGTCGTCAAAATCCGGCAGGACAAGCGGGTCATCAACAAAGCCGTTTACCTGGCGCTGGGCGTCACCCTGGAGGGCAGAAAGGAATTGTTAGGCCTGTGGCTGTCCGAAAATGAAGGCGCCAAATTCTGGCTGTCGGTCCTGACCGAACTGAAAAACCGCGGCGTCAAGGATGTGCTCATTGCCTGTGTCGATGGCTTAACCGGTTTTCCGGAAGCGATCGCCGCCGCTTTCCCAAGCACACAAGTCCAACTCTGTATCGTGCACATGGTGCGCAATTCCTTGCGATTCGTGTCCTGGAAAGACCGCAAAACCGTCGCCGCCGGGCTCCGGAAAATCTACCAGTCCGTTACCGTGACTGAAGCAGAACAGGAATTGGAAGCCTTTGCCGCGCAATGGGACGGCCAATACCCCTCCATCAGCCGCTCCTGGCGCAACCACTGGGCTAACTTGATCGCCTTCTTCGATTACCCTGACGAGATCCGGAAAATCATTTACACCACCAATGCCATTGAATCGATCAATAGCGTGATTAGAAAAGCCATCGATCAACGAAAACTGTTCCCCAATGACGATGCGGCTATGAAAGTCATCTATTTGGCGATAGAGAATGCCTCTAAAAAATGGTCCATGCCATTGCGCGATTGGAAGCCGGCTATTAATCAGTTTATGATTATGTTTCCAGACCGAATGCCCAAGTAAATTTAACCGCGGTTTACACGGATTGTTTTACACTCTCGTCAGCCAAGGTCCAGATTTTAATAGCTAAACAGCCTTTTTAAGTATTTCATCATTCTTTGCCTGAAAACCCGGATGCCACTCCCGAAACGTTTGTTCTAATTAGCCGTTGAGTACCCGCGTCCGAATATTCTCAGTTAATATGGTCCCGAAAAACGGATGTAATCGGTTCCTGTGATTTATGTTCTCATGCCGCTACACTTAGGGCTCCACTGCATTTGTTGCCGTTTTGTAAAGCGTTTGGCGACGACGTAGTTTACCGCAGACTCAACGAAGCCCGTGCTGATTCTGTCTCCCTGGCGATAGCGTTCGCCGTAGTTGGGGATGAATGTTTGATTGTTAACAATGTACGTATGGAATTCTTCGACCGTTCGCAACAGCTTGCGCGTGACCGAGTTTTTATCCTTCTCACCAGCGGTATCCAAATCCATCTCCAGGGTATCCAGGTGTTCGAGTGCTTCGTAGGTATCGTGCCAGAGGTACCATTTAATACTCTCGATCGCTTTTTAATGTAGGCTCTCTCAATTGGTGCTTATTGATCCTCATCGTCGAATGCCATCGGAAGGCCCTTGGCGGTCTGATTGAGCACGGTGCATCCTTATTATCATAAGCGATGGGATGCAGGTGTACGATTTCAGTAACCCAATGCGGCCGACGCTCATCCGGTCATGGCAGTTACCTGTTGTGCGAGGCGCTCTGACCTAGCAAGGATCGCTGCTCTTTTTGGCGAGGATGGCTTTGGTTGGATCGATGGTCAAGGAGTGCGGAAGCCTAACGCAGCCAGTTGTCAATCGACCCCGATCCTAGATGCGGTCGCCAGTTCAAATGAGCTTTATGCGCTGACGAACGATAGCCTGGAAACATATTCAACACGCCTATGCAAACGTTTTCGATGGCTGCAGGAGCCTGACGCGAGCGGCTGGAAAGCTGGTAGTTGTCGGGCGTAGAGCGTAGAGGCCTTTTTGTGTATAATACCAACGATCCGCTTCATCCCAAGTCCGGGCCATGTTTGGAGGGAATCGATGTTAGAGCAGTAATGCGACCGATAGGATCTGAACCCGGAACAATCCTTGCCATCGCTAAAAGATGGATCCGCACCCCTGCTGAGCGTAGTGGGGAGTGAGATTGCGGGGACTGCCAGCTTCGCTCAGTCACCTTGGGTTGTTGGTAGCGTGCGGCTAGGCGATATCTTGGTGAGAATCAGAAAAGACGGAAGATCATTAGATGTAAGCCGGTTCGGGGAATTCCAGGTGATTTGACAGGAGTGCCATGAGTGACGTAATTCCACTACTAAACGTACTTGCGAAGTTGGCTTGGCCAATTCTCGCCGCTGCGCTGCTCTTCTACTATCGAGGTTTAGTTAAGTCGCTCCTTCAGGTTGCCGTAGCCAGAGTTCAGCGAGGAGATGAAATCAAGGTCGGCATAGTTACTATAGGACAAGCAGTCGGCCAGCTAAAGATGCCGTCATCCGGTGAACTGCTCACAGATGACCATCTGGCCCTGATACACCGTAGTTGGAGGGTACCCAAACGAGACAGCGAATTCGGCGGACACCGAATGTACCAGATACATGTCATCGTCTTCGGTACTCCGGAAGCATTGAGACGTATCCAGTATGTCGTTTATCGGCTAGAGAAGGCATACCCAAGACCAGTACAAGTCGGCGGTCCTCCAGAGACAAACTTTGAACTAAAGGAACTTGCGAATGGATACTCACTTATTCGCGCTGAAGTGTATGCTCGGGATCAAGCGGAACCGGTTCGTCTATCACGCTTCATCGACCTTACAGACGAGTCTCCTCCTCTGAAGGGAACTTATCAATTTATGGGTGATGTGAAATGACGCCCAACCCGGAGGTGAACCGGACTCAAGCAGCGTCGCTTCGCTATGCTGTTTGCAAATCGGTAACTTGAACGTTTCTCGCAGTTCATAATAAACATTCACTGTCCGCTCACGGTCTCATTCTCGAATCACTCTTACATGCATTGAAAGAATGTGGAGTAATACTGAAGGACGGCAAGCCTACTACATTGGTGGATCTCGGCTGTGGAGAGGGTCATACTGCCTATGAAATGATTGAGGCTATCAATCGCGTTCATCCACAAGGCCATGGTGTGAACTATTATAGCCTCGACGCGGACGACCGTTTCGTTCGGAGTACAAAACGATTGTTGCTAATGGTTAAGGGTTTCCAGCGCCTTAAAGTCATTAACGTTCAATGTGCTAATGTTCTGGGTACAGAGCCTTTGCCTTTCGCATCGACTGATGATGTTCTCGTGAGCATGGGACATGTACTGTATTACGCATACAGCCCAAAGGGCGCAGGCGAAACCCGTAAATGCATTTCCAGCTTGCTTGATCGCGTAATATGTTTGCAGGGACGGGATGGCATATGCTTACTTGTTCATAATGCAGAACATTGCCCACTGGCAACCCTTCGAGCATCGGTGGCCGACTGCGTTGAAGCTAAACCAGCTCGCATCGTGACGGATATTGCTGATGAGAAACAGCTTGCAGTGATGTCATTGATTGCTCCATTTCAACTCTGTTTTCCCCGGCTGAGTCCGAAACAGTGGGATCAAATAAAACAGCCTGCGTGTTACCGAGAAGCGTCCAGTAACGATCCACAATTTATCCCGACTCTCGAACTGCTCACGTTTGTTGCGCAGCGCAGTCTAAAAAGTTTGGCGCAAGAGCAAAAATTGGAATGTTTCATCGATGACGTGAAGTCACAGCTTGACGATAATGCCGTTCTTCATGGTTTATCCGATTATCAGTTACTTTTGTCCAAACACCAATCAGCGGGGTTCAAGGAAAGGGTCGAGGCGGCTCTGCAGCAAAGTGAGTACTCGCTAGAGCGAATAGTGCAAAAGGCGCGGCATGCTTTTACCTTGACGACAAAGAAGACTGCTGTAGACATCGAGGGTGAATTTTCTGAGCCATTTTAACGACTGAAATGCCAGCAGCGAACCCGGTCCGAACTTAACCGGACCGACATCAATTCTATGGCATCGGAACAAGGGCATTAGCCAAGGCTATCGATAATCGTTATCTTGGCGCTTTTAATCAACTTTGCTTCCGAATTAGCTTCCAATTGCGCATCACCGCTTTCGTGGCGGCAACTGAGCTTTCGTTAAATGTCTGCTGGTGAACCTTTATCCGTCTTTAACCGAGATTTGTTGATCGTCTGGTTTTGGCCGAACTCAGTAATTAATATCAGATTCTGTGAAAGCCGTTTTGTGAAGCTGTCAGATCAAGTTCAGATTTCTATAGATCAGGTCATCGGTTCTTTTTGACTAATTAACCGACGTGCTGACAACAAATTTTCGACTCCGATTGACGCGAATAGAAGAAGAAAAACCTTACGCGAGATTTACGCGACTTAGTTATGCTCAGTTGTGATTCGTCGTGTTGCGTAGACAGACCAAACAAATTTAATATTTTAATAAAAACAATGTGTTAAGTTTTTTAAATTGCACTTTTAATGCGGTTGTCATTGGTTCGAATCCAATACGACCCACCAACTATACCTATTTAAATCAACCTGTTAGACTGTTTTGGTCAACAGGTTTTTTTATGCCTGAAAGATTCCTTTCCATTTTCTTTCCACTTTGCTTAATTTTAACCTGAGTTCGGGATAAGCCCTTATGTTCAAGGCAACAGATTGACATTGATTAAAGAGAGCGTGGGGTTGTTATCATACAGGCAGTAAGCCATGATGCCGGCCATCAGATTAATCAGGAAGTTGGCCACGGAGCGGTGCCGGGTATGTTCGACCTGACACAGGTTTTTCAATTCGTCGAAGACGGTTTCGATCAGAGCCCGCCGGCGCAGGATGGCTTTTTCAAAGTCGGTGCGGGGCACAGGCTTCATATTTTTCCTGAGCGGCGTGATGAGTTGGATTCCTTGCCTGGCCAGAATTTCGGTCAACCCTTTGCTCAGATAGTCTTTGTCGGCGAACAGTTGACCGAATAACCCGTGGCATAACTCCGGCTGGGCTGGCTATCATCGACGTTGCCGAGCGTCAGTTTGAGACGGATCAGCTAGCCTTTCGAGTTGATGGTGAGTGCAGCTTGAAGTCGTAGAACCAGCCCATCGACGTCTTGCCGCGCGCGGCGATCCCTTTGAAGACCTTATGGCGCGAAATGCGCCGATTGTCGCAGACGACCAAGGTCGTGGCATTGGCAAGGGAAATGCCGTCGCATTCCCCTTAACTCCGATAGACTCAAGGTACTGGGCCGCTGGCGCCGCTCGCTAACAGATGGCGTTTCCATGCCGGCTCAAACACCCGGCAAAAATCGTCGATCAGACAACAAAGTTCGGTTAAACTGTCCATGAGCGCCTCCCGATTCCCTTCAGATAAGTTTGCTAAAACAGAATCTTACGCGAAAAAGGACGCGCTCGCTCTAGCTTTTCTTATCCCGAACTCAGGTTATTAAAGGCTTTTTTATTCCTCTATTCCCAACTCTTTAATTTTGCGGGTCAGGGTATTTCTGCCGTAACCCAGTAAAATGGCTGCTTCGTGCCGTTTGCCGTGGGTAAAATTCAGTGCGGCCTTGATCAAAATCGTTTCGACCGCCGGAATCGTTTGCTTGGCGACCTCGTGCTCTTTGGTCAGCAATTGGCGATCAATCCAGATCCTAAGCATTGACTCCCAATTGCCGCTTTCAGCTTCCCGTTCCTGCGGTTTATTCAAAAATTCCGGGGGCAGGTCATGCAGATGGATTTCGCGGCCGGAGGCCATCACGGTCAGCCAGCGGCAGCAGTTTTCGAGCTGGCGGACATTGCCGGGCCAATCCAGGCTGCTGAGATAATTTTCCGCATCCGGACGCAGGGTTTTGATTTCGGTGTTCAGTTCCTGCGCCGCCTGGGTCAGAAAGTGGCGGAGCAGGAGAGGGATGTCCTGTTTGCGGTCGCGTAGCGGCGGAATGTGTATCCGAATTACGTTTAAACGGTGGAACAGGTCTTCGCGGAAACGGCCTTGCTCGACCAGTAATTCGAGATTTTGATGGGTGGCGGCGATGATGCGCACGTCGACCTTGACAGAAAGATGCGCGCCGACCGGATAAAATTCGCCGTCTGCCAGTACGCGCAGCAGCCGCGTTTGCAGTTCCGCCGGCATGTCGCCGATTTCGTCGAGAAACAGCGTGCCGCCGTTGGCTTGCTCGAAGCGTCCCGCCCGCCGAGATTGCGCGCCGGTGAAAGCGCCTTTTTCATGGCCGAACAGTTCCGATTCCATCAGGTCTTTCGGAATCGCGGCCATATTCAGCGCGATGAACGGATTTTTCGCGCGGGGGCTGTGTTTGTGCAGGGCTTTCGCGACCAGTTCCTTGCCGGTGCCGGATTCGCCATTGATCAGCACGGTGATGTTCGAGCGCGCGAGCCGCCCGATCGCGCGGAACACTTCCTGCATTGCCGGCGCGGCGCCGATGATTTCGGGCGGCGATTCGAGCGCGGCGGCTTCTTTCTGGTTTTCCTGCTGTTGCCGGCTGTGGGTGCAGGCGCGGTGAGCCAGTTCGACGACTTCGTTGATGTCGAACGGTTTGGGCAAATATTCGAAGGCGCCGCCATGAAAGGCCGATACCGCACTTTCAAGGTCCGAGTGCGCAGTCATGATGATCACCGGCAGACCGGGATAATTTTTCTGGACCCGGTCCAGCAGTTCGAAGCCGTCCATACCCGGCATGCGGATATCGGTCAGGAGCGCGTCGGGTTTGTCATGTTGCAGCGCGTTTATCAGTTCTTTAGCATTCGAAAACGTCAGCGTCTGCATTTTGGCTTTCTGCAGGGCTTTTTCGACGACCCAGCGGATCGATTTGTCGTCGTCTATGATCCAGACAGTTTCGGGTTTAATCATTGCCGGACTCTATCGGTAACAGTATGGAAAAAGTGGTATTGCCGGGTTCGCTCTGGCATTCGATCAGGCCATTGTGCTGGCTGATCAGGGAATGCGCGATCGACAGCCCAAGGCCAGTGCCTTCGGGACGGCCGGTAATCATCGGATAAAAAATTTGATTCATCATTTCGG
The DNA here is from genome assembly GCA_051061095.1 of Methylomicrobium sp. Taxonomy (GTDB): domain Bacteria; phylum Pseudomonadota; class Gammaproteobacteria; order Methylococcales; family Methylomonadaceae; genus Methylomicrobium. The sequence continues at coordinate 74,386 of JBPFEE010000018.1, forward strand.
CGTCGATTCCTGGGCCGTTGTCGATAATGTCGATTTTGACAGCCAGTTTGTGGCTTTTTCGCCCGATCGTGACATTGCGTTTGATGCGGGTGCTAAGTTTGATCATGCCGGTGCCGTCTACGGCCTGAACCGCGTTGCGGACGATATTGAGCACGGCCTGAATCAACTGATCCTTGTCCGCCTTCAAATCGGGGATGCTCGGATCGTAGTCGCAAAGAATCAACAGATTGCCGCTAGTTTCAGCTTCGACCAATTGTCTGACGCGCTCCAGCACTTCGTGGATGTTCAGCAGCTTTTTGTTCGGCAGTTTGTTCGGGCCGAGCATCTTGTCCATCAATCCTTGCAGCCTATCCGATTCGGCGATGATGATGCCGGTGTATTCCTTCAGATCAGGATCGATCAGTTCCAGATCCAGAAGTTGCGCTGCGCCGCGGAGGCCGCCTAACGGGTTTTTGATTTCGTGCGCCAGTCCTCTCACCAGAAGCCTTGCTGTATTTTGTTGCGACAGGAGTTGCTCTTCTTTCGAAATGCGCAAGTGATTGTCCACCTGCAGCAATTCGACCAGCACTTCGGGCTGGTCGTCGTCGTTCACGATCGGGGTGGCACTGAAAGTGATTGTGACGGTCTGGCCGATGCGGTTCAAGGACAATGCGCGGTCGAGCAGCGGCTCGGCCATCGTCAGCGACAGCTTCAAATTAGCGAGTAGGGCCGGGTCGGAGGTCTTGAACAACTCGCGGGCATTCATACCGAGTAATTGATTGGCGCTGTCGGCCAGTAATACTTCGCCCGAGGTATTGATATAGGCCAGGTTCAAATCCTGGTCGAACAATAAAATCGCGGAATTTAGGTGATCCAGTATCCTTTTATGCATAGCTGTCTTTAATCTAACTCATATCCTGTCGATATTTATTAAGCAATTTACAGACCAATGTACAAAAATGAGCGAAAAAAAGAAAGTTTAGAGGATGATAATCTCGTAAACCGGATTATTATAGGGCAGGGCAAAAAAAACGCCCCATTATGGGGCGTTTTTTGTCGAGCTGAGAGCGATGTAAACAGATTTTACAAGCTGTAGTACATGTCGTATTCGACAGGGTGGGTGCTCATGCGCAGACGGGTTACCTCGGCCATTTTGAGGTCGATGTAGCCGTCGATTACGTCATCGGTGAACACGCCGCCACGGGTCAGGAACTCGCGGTCTTTATCGAGTGCTTCCAGCGCCTGGTCGAAGGCATGGCAGACTTGCGGGATGCTTTTCGCTTCTTCCGCCGGCAAATCGTACAAGTCTTTGTCCATGGCATCGCCCGGATGGATCTTGTTTTGAATACCGTCGAGGCCTGCCATCAGCATCGCTGAGAATGCCAGGTAAGGATTCGCGGTCGAATCCGGGAAGCGGACTTCGATACGGCGGCCTTTCGGGTTGTTCACGAAAGGAATACGGATCGAAGCGGAACGGTTGCGGGCGGAATAAGCCAGCATGACCGGCGCTTCAAAGCCAGGAACCAGACGCTTGTAGCTGTTGGTTGACGCGTTGGTGAATGCGTTCAGGGCTCTGGCATGCTTGATGATGCCGCCGATATAGTACAGCGCGAGTTCGGACAGGCCGCCGTACAGGTCGCCGGTGAACAGGTTCACGCCGCCTTTGGCGATCGATTGGTGAACGTGCATGCCGCTGCCGTTGTCTCCGACCATCGGTTTCGGCATGAAGGTTGCCGTTTTACCGTAAGCATGCGCAATGTTCGCTACGACATATTTCAATGCCAGCACTTCGTCGGCTTTTTTAACCAAGGTATTGAATCTGACGCCGATTTCGCATTGGCCCGCGGTCGCGACTTCATGGTGATGCACTTCGGTTCTCATGCCCATTTCGCCTAAAACCTGGCACATCGCTGAGCGCATGTCTTGCAGCGAGTCGACCGGCGGAACCGGAAAGTAGCCGCCTTTTACGCTTGGGCGGTGGCCGATGTTGCCGTCGGGATAAACTTTTTCGGAGTTCCAGCCTGCTTCTTCGGAGTCGATCTTGAAGAAAGCGCCGCTCATGTCTGCGCCCCAGCGCACGTCGTCGAAGATGAAAAATTCGTTTTCAGGACCGAATAATGCGGTGTCGCCGATGCCGGTCGATTGCAGATAAGCTTCCGCGCGTTTCGCGATCGAACGCGGATCACGCTCATAACCCTGCATGTTTTTCGGTTCGATGATGTCGCAGCGCAGGATCAGCGTCGCGTCGTCATAGAAAGGGTCCATTACTGCGGTGGTCGGATCCGGCATCAGAATCATGTCGGATTCGTTGATGTGTTTCCAGCCTGCAATCGAAGAACCATCGAACATATTGCCTTCTTCGAAAGTGTCTTCGCTGATCGTATGCGCTGGGAAAGTGACGTGCTGTTCTTTGCCGCGGGTATCACAAAAACGGAAATCGACGAATTTTACGTCGTTATCCTTAATCATTTTTAGTACGTTTTCTACAGACATTTATTTAGTCTCCTGGGATCGGTTTGTGTCAAATGGTTTAGCCAAACTAGTTTACGATAACATTTTTTTTGTCAGATGATCTACAAAAAAATATTGAACCTAATTATGTCTCAAAATTGAAACGATTCATCAGCGAGTAAAGCATGAATCTCTTGCAAGTGGTTGGTTGTGGTGCATAATAAAGTAAAAACGCACAATAACAGTGCGCTATGTTTTTCCGTTGGGAGCTGTTCGGTCAGCTTCATGGACGCCAATGATATGAATTTGTGTTGTTTTTTTGCAAAAATAATTGCAGCAATGCAACTGGCATTAATATTGCATAATATATCCGCAGGTGCATAATGCGCTATTGATGCTCCCAATGCAGGGCAGTCAGTTTGTTTAGCCATTATGTTCTTGTTTACAAATCAGATAATCTAATGCAGGACTATCACCATGAAAAAATATCTAAGCAATGATCGCGCCAATTTTAAACCTTTGGCGTTAGGAATGGCGCTTTATTCGGCCGTGGGCGCGATCAACGCCGCTACGCTGACCGAGGCTGAACGCCTGCTGGAAGCAGCAGGGGACCCAAACGGCAGCAAATTCATGAAAGATTGGGGGCTTACGGTTGGCGGCTGGGCGAATGCCGGTATCACTTACAACTCGGTCAGCCCGGAAAACAATTTCAACGGGCCTGTAACATTCGGCGACCGGTCGGGCGAATTTCAGTTGAATCAGTTGAATCTGTTCCTGCAGCGCGCGGTCGCGACCGAAGGCGACAGCTTCGATCTGGGCTTTCGTTTCGACGTGATGTTCGGCACCGACGCAATTTTCACGCAAGCCTACGGAGTGCCTGCGTTTGATGTGAACACGGGCGCACCGTTGAATCGGAACCACTGGGACCTGAATTTACTGAATAGCAATGACAACCGCTTCTATGATCTGGCATTTCCGCAAGCGTATCTGGAAGCGTACCTGCCGATCGGCAACGGCGTGAACATCAAGGCCGGCCACTTCTACACGCCTATCGGCTATGAAACGGTGCCGGCGCCGGATAACTTTTTCTATACTCACGCCTATACGATGCAATACGGCGAGCCGTTTACCCATACCGGGATACTCGGCAGTTATACGTTCGATGATCATTGGTCCGCGGTCGGCGGCGTTGTGACCGGCAGCGCGACCGGCGGTTGGGATGGTGGCTGGGACAAGCATCTAGGCAATTGGGCTGGTCTCGCCGGCGCAACCTGGACCAACGCGGATTCGGGCACCTCTTTAAACGTGACCGGTACTTATGGCGCGACTTCCGAGCAAAGCGACAAAGCCTGGGGCATGTATAGCGTGGTGTTGAAGCAGGATATCGACGACAAGACCCACTGGGTTCTGCAGCACGACCATGGCTACGCCGATGGCGTTTTAACCGCGAACGGTATTGAAGATGCCGAATGGTACGGCATCAACACGCATTTGTATTATGACATCAACGATACATTGACTGCCGGCGTGCGCGGCGAATGGTTCCGCGATCAAAACGGATTTCGCGTTTTCTCTCCTGGCCGGGTAGGGGCTGCCACCGACGGCAACGGCAACAGTTTCGCCGCAGCGGGTAATTTCTTATCGACCAGCGCGCCTTCCAGCTATTACGCGGTAACCGCAGGCATCAACTGGAAGCCGGTCAAGTGGCTGAATTTGCGTCCGAACGTGCGCTATGACTGGGCCGATGGCGCTCGACCTTTCGGCGGCGACAGTACAAAGGTGGGTAAGCTGGATCAGTTCCTGTTTTCAACGGATGTTACGGTCAGTTTTTAATTCGTCATTCGACTTTACCGCTTCACCAAAATGCGCCTGAGGGCGCATTTTGTTTTTATAGGGGATTATTAAACTTTCTATTGCGCTGTAGGGCATTCCAATAGGCGTATCCTTGTCCTCGAGGTGTGCGGTCATGAGTAAAAATGGCGGAGATAATTTCTTCCCCGCCAAGGCTGAAGGATTGGGGGAATCAATGCAGGGTAGGGGTAAGTGCCTCAATTGGCTCATTGCAATGCACAAAAACGGTGCGTTATTTGGTAATACGAGCTGAAGTGGTGCGCTAACCTGTTGTGCTTGATGTCCCTTTATCTGTAAAGGAATATTCTGGTAACCCCTTTATCCTGGGCTGCTCACGATAAGGCGGATAATTGCCGGATGAGTGAAGTTAAGGGTGAATAGCCTTGGGGTAATAGCCGTAATTGACGATTTAATAGAGACTGAAAGTTTCTAAATCTTCAACCGCCATTCTCTTATTAGGCATGGTTTCGCCAGTAGTGTCCAAATCAGCAAAGTCCCCTATTTATGGCTATGGGGTGTTGGCATAATCATTGCTTTAATTTGATGCGGAATCGTTATTTTTATCAGCAAGAGGCAATTTATGAAACTGATCACTGCAATCGTTAAACCCTTTAAACTGGATGATGTCCGCGAGGCGCTTTCAGAGATCGGGGTTACCGGCGTTACCGTTACTGAAGTCAAGGGATTCGGTCGCCAGAAAGGACATACCGAGCTATACCGCGGCGCTGAATATGTCGTTGATTTTTTGCCGAAAACCAAAGTGGAAGTGGCGGTTTCCAGTGCGTTGCTCGATCAGGCGGTAGAGGCCATTACGAAAGCGGCGGGGACCGGAAAAATCGGAGACGGCAAAATCTTTGTAACCAATTTGGAACAAGTGATCCGGATTCGCACCGGAGAAACCGGCGATGACGCTCTCTAAGCGACGCACTTTAAGCATTCAAGCGGAATAAGATTATGAAACATATTGCAACGACTTTAACTTTCTTTACCTTGCTGGTTTTCGCCGGGATATCGTTCGCCGAAACCGTTACCCCGGTAGTCGAAACGCAGACCCTCGCGGATCCTGCCAATCCTGCGGCGGTTGAAATCCCGGCCGCGGCGCCGGCGGCCGAAGCGGCGACTGCGGCGGCGGTGACGACCGATAAGGGCGATACGGCCTGGATGATGGTTTCGACCATCCTTGTCATCATGATGGTGATTCCGGGATTGGGCCTGTTTTACGGCGGCCTGGTGCGCAGTAAAAACATGCTGTCGGTGCTGATGCAGGTGATGGTCGTATTTTCGATGATTTGCGTGCTCTGGGGTATTTACGGCTACAGCCTCGCTTTCGGCGGCGAAGGCTTGATCATAGCCAACTTCGACAAAGTGTTCCTAAAAGGTATTACTGTCGATTCGTTGGCCGATACGTTTACCGACAATGTGAAGATTCCCGAGTTTATTTTTGCCGCATTCCAGTCAACTTTTGCCGGGATTACCTGCGCGCTGATTGTCGGATCGTTTGCGGAGCGGATCAAATTCAGCGCGGTGCTGATTTTCTGCGCAATATGGTTTACTTTCAGTTACCTGCCGATTGCGCATATGGTATGGGGAGCCGGCGGTTATCTGCTTGGCAAAGGGGCGCTGGATTTCGCCGGCGGTACCGTGGTCCACATCAATGCCGCGATGGGTGGCCTGGTCGGCGCTTATCTGATCGGCAAACGGATCGGCTACGGCAAGGAGCATATGGCGCCGCACAGCCTGACCTTGACGATGGTCGGCGCTTCGTTGCTGTGGGTAGGCTGGTTCGGTTTCAATGCCGGTTCGAACCTTGAGTCCAACGGCGGAGCGACGCTCGCCTTCATCAACACGCTCCTGGCCACCTCCGCCGCCGTGTTGTCATGGTCGGCTGGCGAAGCGGTCATCAAAGGCAAGGCTTCGATGCTGGGCGCCGCCTCCGGCGCAGTCGCCGGACTGGTTGCCATCACGCCGGCCTGCGGTTCGGTCGGGCCCATGGGCGGCATCATCATTGGGCTGGCCGCCGGTCTTCTCTGCCTGTGGGGCGTCACCGGACTGAAGAGGCTACTCGGCGCCGATGATTCGCTGGATGTGTTCGGCGTGCATGGCGTCGGCGGGATTTTAGGCGCGCTGTTGACCGGCGTATTTACGGCGCCTGCGCTCGGCGGTACCGGGGCGGAGGATTTCTCTATCGCCAGCCAGTTGCTGGTTCAGGCCGAAGGCGTCGTCATCACGATTGTGTGGTCCGGAGTCGTCTCTTTCATCGCCTATAAGTTTGTGGATATGCTGGTCGGCCTCAGGGTCAGCGAGGAATCCGAGCGGGTGGGTCTGGATGTCTCCAGTCATGGTGAATCTGCATATAACTTATAAGGTATAAATTGTCGCGCTCGAAAGCCGCCCTCCGAATCCGGTGGGCGGCTTTCGGCGTTTTCAGCAGAAGAATAATAACTTTAATGGGAGGGTGAATAGCGAAATGAAAAATATGACCTCAGGTTTTTTTGGGGGGGAAACACCCGTTTATGCCGAAGCCCTGCATAGGGCTTTTTGTATTATGTAACAATTGTAAATCAATAAGGATTGTGTATGATTGCAAAACTTCGGAGTCAATTTTTCGTTACTTGTGACAGAGAGACATTATGAAATTAATAACAGCAATAATTAAACCGTTCAAACTCGATGATGTCAGGGAAGCCCTGTCCGAGATCGGCGTCGCCGGAGTCACGGCGACCGAGGTAAAAGGTTTTGGCCGTCAAAAAGGTCACACCGAATTGTACCGGGGTGCAGAATATGTGGTCGATTTTTTACCGAAAGTGAAGCTTGAAATCGCGGTGTCGGACGATGTGCTCGACAAGGCGGTCGAAACGATCGTGAAAGCGGCGAACACCGGCAAAATCGGGGACGGTAAAATTTTTGTAACCAATCTAGAACAAATCATCCGAATAAGAACCGGTGAAACCGGCGAGGATGCCATTTAATTAGTGAAGAGCATGCAACCCAAACGACTTTTTTTTAGCTTACTTTTGTTGCCGTTCGCGGCGGAGGCCGATCCGATCAATCAGGCCAACACGGCCTGGATTTTAACTTCAACCGGTCTGGTGTTGTTCATGACGCTGCCGGGCTTGTCGCTGTTTTACGCAGGCCTGGTGCGCAGCAAAAACGTGCTGTCGGTGTTGATGCAGTGTTTTGCGATTACCTGCCTGGTTTCCATCCTGTGGCTGGCCGGCGTGTATAGCCTGATTTTCACGGACGGCGGCGACTGGCAAAAACTGATCGGCGGTTTCTCGAAGGCGTTTTTACCCGAGATCGGTACTGCCTCGCAAGTCGGTGATTTGCCCGAAACCGTTTATTTCATGTTTCAGATGACTTTTGCGATCATCACCCCGGCGTTGATCGTCGGCAGCTTTGCCGAACGGATGAAATTTTCCGCGATGCTTTGGTTTAGCGGCCTGTGGCTCTGTCTGGTGTATATTCCGATTTGCCACTGGATTTGGGGCGGCGGCTGGTTGGCCGATTTGGGCGTTTTGGATTTCGCGGGCGGCATAGTGATTCATGTGAACGCCGGTGTCGCGTCACTGGTTGCGGCGCTGGTGATCGGCCGCCGCAAGGGTTTCCCGACTACGCCGATGCCCCCGCACAACATGACCATGGCGGTGACCGGTGCGGGCATGCTTTGGGTCGGCTGGTTCGGTTTCAATGCCGGCAGCGCGCTGACTGCGGACGGGCGTGCCGGCATGGCGATGCTGGTGACCCATATCGGCGCGGCAGCCGGCTCGTTGACCTGGATGATGATCGAATGGCAGCGTTTCGGCAAACCGAGCGTATTGGGCATCGTGACCGGGATGGTCGCGGGTCTCGGCACGATCACCCCGGCTTCAGGATACGTCGGCCCGATCGGCGCACTGGTAATCGGCGTGGTGGCCGGAGCCGTCTGTTTCGTGGCGACTCAGTATGTCAAACGTACGTTGAAGATAGACGACTCGCTGGACGTATTTCCGGTGCATGGCGTTGGCGGGATAACCGGTTCGCTGCTGACAGGCGTATTCGCTTCAAACAGTTTCGGCGGCTTGGGGCTGGCCGAAGGGGTGTCGATCGGCGACCAAATCGGCGTGCAGGCGCTGGCAATTGTGGTGACAGTCGCGTGGAGCGCGTTTTTCAGTTTCGTGTTGTTGAAATTGATCGACAAATTCATCGGCCTGCGCGTGACTGCCGATGAAGAAGTGCAGGGCCTGGATCAGGTGCTGCATGAAGAAACCGGCTACGTCAACTTATAGCCTGAAGGCATTTCGGTCACATAAAAGGCGGCTTCCAAGTCGCCTTTTTTATTGGAAAGGGCTATGCTAATCTACGAATAGCTCAAGGAATCGTATGAATGCTCGAACCCTATTGATCAAGATTTTAAAAGGATTGGCTATCATAGGTGGCGTAGCGCTTTTTTATGCGCTCGCCGGTTTTTATGCTCTGCCTTATCTTGTGAAGTCCAGGGCTCCGTCAGTGATCGAGGAACTGACCGGCAGGCAGGCGTCGATCGCAAAGGTCGAGTTGAACCCCTTCGTATTCCGCTTCGCCATTCAAGGTTTTGTGTTACAAGAAAGGAACGGCCAGCCTTTCGCTAGCTTCGAACGTTTTGCTGCCGACATCGAGCTATGGCGGTCGCTGAAAGAAGCCGCGCTCACGGTCGATGATGTGCAATTGATCAAACCCTTCGTACGTCTGGCCAGACACAAAAACGGCCAATTCAATTTCGGCGATTTGCTGCCCGGCGAAAAAGAGCCTCCACCCGAGAGCGAACACGAATTGTTCCCCATGCAGATCGATCGTTTGGCTCTGGCCGGCGGCAAATTGCTCTGGGAGGATCAGAAGTTCAAAAAACCGGTCAGGGAAGAAATCGTTCCGATCGACTTGGATATTGAACGTTTTTCGCTCGGGCAAAATCAGCCTTTTTCGCTGCATTTGAAGCTGGCGTTAAAGTCGGGGGGTACGTTGGACTGGCAAGGCGAGGTCGGCATCGAGCCTTTATACTCGAAAGGCCGTCTCAAACTGGACCAGCTCAAGCTGCAGAACCTGACCGGGGCTGCGTTGCAGGATACGGTGAGCTTCGATTTGCAGGGCGGGGAAGCGCTGGAGGCGGAATACCGCTTCAATTATTCCGCGGCAAAGGGTTTGGAACTGGAGATTCCTAAAAGTCGTTTTGAACTGAAAGATTTTGTTTACGCGGCTGCCGAGCCGCAAAAATTGACAGTCAAATCATCCGCCGTCTCACTGGATACCGGTTATAAAATCACTTATGCGGGTCAGAAATGGCAAGTAGCGGCCGAGAAAGCCGAGGCTAAACTGCGCGATCTCGACTTGACTGGTATGGGACCGGTAGCGGGATCTTTGAAGATTCCTGAAATTGCGCTAACAGCGGCCTGTAATGCGGGGTACATGGGGAGCGGATTCAACTTGATCGTTCAGAATGGGCAAATGGCGATCAGCGGCAGCCAATTTTCCGAAAGTAACAAAAATAATCCCTTGATTAAAATAGAACGCCTGGCAGGCGAGGGCATCGATTTGAATCTGCTCAAGCAGATGGTTTCCGTGAAAGCGATCAAATCCGAAAATGCCGATGTTCAGGCCTGGTTGACGAAAGAGGGACAACTCAACTATCTGACGCTGTTGCCGGAGAAGGGAATGCCGTCGACAACCGAAAAGGCGGTGCAGCAGGCTGAAAAAACTTCCGAACCTTGGACGATTGCGCTCAAGTCGATCGCATTGACCGGTTTCGGAGTCAATTTCGAAGACAGGACACAAGCCAAGCCGGTCGTCGTGCAGGTCAAACCGATCGATTTTACATTACGCGATTTCACCAATACAAACGGGGCTAAATTGCCCGTGCAGTTCAGTACCGGTTTCAATCAACATGGACACATCAAACTGGACGGTAATGTAGTGATCAATCCGTTGACCGCGCAGTTGAATGTTTCGATTGGGGACATTGCGCTCGATAAATTTCAAACTTATGTTGACCGTTTTGCCCGACTGGATGTGGTCGATGGCGGTTTTTTTGCCGAGGGCAAGCTGAATGTTCAACTCAAGGAACAGCAGCCCGATATCAAATTTCAGGGAAGTGCCGGGGTGGACGAACTGGTGACGCGCGACCAGCTCCAGAACAAGGATTTCATTAAATGGAAAAAGCTGACCTTGAACGGGATCGATGCGGACCTGCTGGCGAACCGTTATACCGCCAAACGTCTGTTGCTCGAAAAGCCTTATGCCAGGGTCTTAATCAAAAAGGACAAAACGGTCAACGTAAATGAGGTTTTATCGACAGGTCAACGGCCTAAAACTGCCGGTGACGCAACAGGCAGGAAACCGAAATCGGAGAAAGAGCAATCACCGATGTTTTTCAAGCTCGACCAGATAATGGTACATGACGGCTCCTCCGATTTTGCCGATCTTTCGCTGATTCTGCCCTTTGCCGCCGAAATCCAGGAATTGAACGGCGGCGCATCCGGCTTTTCTTCGGAAAAAGAATCCAAGGTTAAAGTGTCGTTAAAAGGCAATGCCTACGATTTGGCGCCGGTCGATGTACGCGGCGAAGTGAGCCCTTATCGCGGCGAGTACAATGTTGAACTGAGTTTCCACGGTTTGCCGATGCCGCTGGTCAGTCCGTATATGGTGCAATTTGCCGGGTATAAAGTCGAAAAAGGCAAATTGAATCTGGACTTGAAATATCGGGTCGAGAAAGGCGCCCTGACCGCATCGAACAATATTTTGATCGATCAGTTTGAACTCGGTGAGAAGGTTGAAAATCCGAATGCGGTCTCGCTTCCGTTGGACTTGGCGGTTGCCTTGCTGAAGGATAGCGATAACCGGATCAAACTGGACGTGCCGATTACCGGCAGCCTGGATGATCCGAAATTCAGCATTCGGGCGATCGTCGCCGATGCGCTGCTGAATGCGCTAAAAAAGGTGATTGCCTCCCCGTTTAAAGCGCTCGCTTCGATGTTCAAGGAAGGGGAAAATTTGGATCATATCGATTTCAAAGCAGGGAAGGCCGAGTTGGATAAGGCTCAATTGACTAAACTTGACGGTTTGGCGAAGGCGCTGAAAGAACGTCCGGCGTTGAATCTCGAAATCAAGGGTGCCGCCTACGAGGAGCAGGACTGGCCGGCATTGAAGGATGCGGCGCTCTACGATCAGTTAAAGCGGCTGAAAGCGGCCGCGATCGCGAAAAAAGGCAAAAAAGTACGGGCGGAATATATCGAACTATCGGACGACGAATACAAGGATTATCTGGCGCAGATGTTCATCGACAAATTTCCGCTGCTTGCGGATCGCTCGCTGTTCGGCAAGCCGCGTCTGATCGATTCGAAAGGAGGTGAGGATTTTTACGAGGTCGCCAAACAAAAGTTGTTTACTATCATCAAACCGGAAGAGGAACGCTTGAAAGGTCTGGCCGCGAAAAGAGCGCAGGCGATTGCGAAGTATGTCGTGCAGCAGGGCGGCATTTTGCCTGAGCGGGTATTCATTCTCGATACCGCGATCAATCCGGAGCGGGAAGGGCAGGCGATCGTTTCGCGGCTATTGTTGAAGGCGCATTGATCGGCTTGGCGTAGGGTACGCTGTGGGTACCGGGGCTCTGACTCTCCGATTATACCGGTGCGGCAATTTCCGCATCGGTCAAATAGCAACCCGGATCTTCAGCCCAGAAATTGCCGGTCGTCTGCGCGGCGCGGACGCGGGTGTTGCCGTTGCAGATCGCCTGATAATGACAGGTTCCGCAGCGGCCTTCGAGCGGCCGGGGCGATTGCTTCAAACCATCCATCAACGGATCGCTGCGATCCATCCAGATTTCCGAAAACGGGCGCTGCCTGACATTGCCTAGGTCGTAATGCCACCAGAACGTATCCGGGTGCACAATGCCGAGATTGTCGATATTCGCAACATTGACGCCGGAGGCATTGCCGCCCCATTGTTCGAGCCTGGCCCGGATGTGTTCGGCGTGTTCCGGGAAGCGTTGCCTGACCCAGTGCAGGAAATACACCCCGTCGGCGTCATTGTTGCCGGTCACGAACTCGCGATCCTTGCCTTCCTTCAGCCATCGATAACAGGTGTCGAACAGCAGATCCATAGCCTCGCGCGTCATCTGATAATGCGCGTCGTCCTTGCGGTTGCGGTTGCCGCGGCCGCCGTAATTCAGGTGCGACAGATAAAACTTGTCGATGCCGTACTCGTCCATCAACTGCAGCAAGGCCGGAAAATCGTGCGCGTTATCCTGGGTCAGCGTAAAACGGATGCCGACCTTGATGCCTTTGTTAAGGCACAATTGCACACCGCGCAATGCTTCATCGAATGAGCCGGGCATGCGGCGGAAGTGGTCGTGCGTCTCCTTGATCCCGTCCAGGCTGACGCCGATATACTGATAATCGATGTCCGCGATTTCGTCGATGTTACGTTCCGAAATCCGGGTGCCGTTGCTGGACAGCGCGACATAAAAGCCCATCGTTTTCGCGCGCCGGGAAATGTCGAAAATATCCGGGCGCAGAAGAGGTTCGCCGCCGGACAGGATCAGCACCGGGACTTTGAATGCCTTAAGATCGTCCATCACGGTGTAGACTTCCTGCGTGGTCAGTTCCCCCGGAAAATCGATGTCGGCCGAGGTCGTGTAACAATGCTTGCAGGCCAGATTGCAGCGGCGGATCAGATTCCAGATCACGACCGGTGCGGCGGGCTTGCGCGCAGGTTTCAAAGGCTGGGGATCCAGCAGTTCCCGCATGAAATGGCTTAATCTGAACATAGAAGGGCGTTAATAAAAATTTGTAGGGTACGCTGCGCGTACCATTTTGAAGTCTATCTGCTTGGTTTTGCATAAGGTACGAGCAGCGTACCCTAGCATTCGATGATTATTTACCGGCTCCGAAACCCGGTTTTTTTCAATATTCGAGTACTATAGAGCACATCCGACCCAAGATTGTTCTCGCTCAGAATCTCCGCAATCTGCCCGATCTGTCTGTCGACGTCTTCCTGGCTCTTGCCGTGCACCATCGCGAACAGGTTGTAAGGCCATAGCGGCAAATGCCGGGGACGATGATAGCAATGGCTGACGAAATCGAGCCGTCCGATTTTTTGTCCGAGCGCGTCGATTTTTTCGTCGGGCACGTTCCAGACCGTCATGCCGTTGAAGCGATAACCCAGCTTGTAATGATTCGGCACCGTGCCGATCCGTCGGATTACGCCGAGTTCCTGCATCCGGCGCATCCGTTCTATAACCTCGTCAGCGGTCAACCCGAGCCGTTCCGCGACGGCATGATAGGGCAGCGCGGTCAACGGCAGGCCGGACTGTGTGATACGCATGATTTTCAAGTCGACTTCATCGAGTTGTGACATCAGGCTTCCAGCTTTAGGCCGACAAAATATTCGGTGATTTTCGGCATGTTGTACACGGTCATGCCGGTCCGGCGTTCGATGCCGGTCAAGGCCTGCCGCAATTGTCCGGGCGTTTCGGTCGCGAGTACGAACCACATATTCAGCGCATGATTGCGCGCATAATTATGCGCGACTTCGGGAAACTCATTCACGATTTCGGCGATTTCCTCGAAGCGTTCGTCAGGCACCTGCATGGCGGCCAGCGTCAATGAGCCGCCCATCGCTTCGGCGTCATACAGCGGTCCGAAGCGCGATAAGGTTTGATCTTGTAACAGATTTTCGAGGCGTTCGATCAGTTCCGGTTCGCTGATCCCCAAAGCCTGCGCGGCTTCCTGGTAGGGTCTTTCCGAGATCGGAAATCCGGTTTGCAGCGCGTTGATGATGCGGCGGTCTATTTCATCCATGCGCTAGCTCGGCAGGCAGGGTAGGCGACGCTGTTCGATAAATTGCGCCGCGCTGTTTGAAGCAGCGCCGGCTGAAAAGAATTTGCCGGTCGAATTGATCCAGATTGCAGTCCGCGCCGAGTTGTTCGAGCTGCTGAAGCACGGTGTCGCGGTCCTTGCCGTGGATCATGCAATAAAGGTTATAAGGCCACTCGGACGTGCGCGGCCGCTGATAGCACAGCGTCACGAATGAAGACCGGCTGATCCGGTCGCCGAGTGCTTTCACGAGCGCGTCCGGAATATTCCAGACGATCATCGCATTGGCGCGGTAGCCGAGCTGGCGGTGTTTGACTATTATGCCGAGCCGTTTGATCAGGCCGGTCTGTTTCAGCACGGTCAGCCGCTCGATCACCTCCGCTTCGGTCATCCCGAGTGCAAGGCCGATGTCATGATACGGCCGCGGGCTGATCGGCAGGCCTAACTGGATTTCGGTCAGCAATTCAAAGTCGCGCGCATCAAGCATGGCTCAAGTCCAGGCGGAATCCCAAATCGATGAAAAAGTCATTCACCAGCGGCAGACGCTGGGTCGGATAACCGGTTTCCTTTTCGATCACGTCGAGTACCCGGGCCAGATGCTCCGCCGTGGCAGCGACCGCGACAAACCAGAGATTGAAGCGGTGCTCGCGCTCGTAGTTATGATTGACCTCGGGACAACGGCTGATGATGTCGGCCACACGCTGCAATTCGGGTTCCGGCACCGCCATCGCGACCAGCATGCTGACGCCGATCTGGTTCGGCGGAATGATCGGGCCGACGCGGCTGATTAATTGGTTGTCGCGCAACTCGCTCAACGCCGACAGCACCTCGTCCTCACTGACGCCGAGCTTATTCGCGATTTCTAGATAGGGACGCTCGATCAGCGGAAAATCGCGCTGGAAATCGTTCAACAAGTGTTTATGCAGATCGGGCAGCATGTCTATAAACCGATCTTGTGTGCGCGTGCGGTGAAAAAGATGCCGTTCGGTTTTTGTACCGGCAGGCGCGACACTTCCTGCAACGTTTCAGTATCGTAAACGACGACCTGATTGTCGTCGCGCAGCGCGACCCAGGCCTCTTCGCCGCGCGGGGTGAATTCCATGTGCAGCACACCCTTGCCCGGCGTCAGCAGTTTCGTCAATGACAAGTTTTTAGTATCGATTACCAGCAGTTGATTGTTGTCCGGAAAGGCGAAATTGACCCAGACCTGACGCGCGTCGGGCTGTGCCATCACGAACACCGGCTGTCCAGGTACCGGAATCGCTTTGACCAACTGCCAGGTTTTTTTATCGATCACCAGCACTTCATGCCGGCCGATCGCGGGCGCGAGCAAATAATCGCCGGCGACGGCCCAGCCTTCGAGATGCGGCATCTTGTAGACCGGCAATTTTTCATCGTGCTTGCCGTAATCGGGCAAAATGCGTTTAACGCCATGTTCCGGCTGCCATAAATCCAAGAGCGCCAGGCCGGGTTCGCCGAAGAGCCCGGCAATATAATAGTGTCCGTCCGGAGACATCAAGGCGTCGTAGGGTTCCTTGCCGATGTGCGGATATTTTTGAATCACCGGTTTTTGCGGATTTTTAACATCAACCGTCCAGATTTCGCCGGCATCCCACAGACTGAACACGAAACGCTGGCCGGGCGCATCGGTCAGGCCGACCACTTTCGACAGCTTGCCGTCCGCATAGCTTGCGGGAATGTCAGCGACCGGCTCCAGCGTGTCGGCCGAGAATATCTTCATGCCGCCCGGCGTGTAGTTCGATACCGCGACCAGCTTGCCGTCCTGGGAAATCGCTCCGCCGATGCTGTTGCCGGCCTGCACGATGCGTTTTTCTATCTTGTCCTGTAACAGGTCGATCTTGGTCAGTCCGCCATCGCGGCCGAAAACATATGCATAGCGCTGATCGCGCGCGAATACGACTGAGGCATGCGACAGGTCGCCGAGGCCTTCGACTCTGGCAAGCGCTTTATGCGAAGTCGTATTGACTATTACCGCGCTGCCGCTTTCGCGTTCGATCACGATGCCGAGATCGCCGGTGGCGCGGAGTTCGGCAGAGGCGGGGAATGAAGCCATGCAGAAGAGTAAGAAAGCAGGCAGCACCGCTTCCATGCTCCATCGCATCCTAAAACGCATAAATAAGTATTTAATGATCCAAACCAAGTTCTTTCACTACATCATCAAGATCATGAGCAGTTGCTTTGCCGCTCTGATAATTGTTAACCGAGTAGGGTGCGCATCGCGCACCATCATGCTTTTGGGCAGACAGGATTTGGTGCGCGATGCGCACCCTACTGCTGTTTACGCAAAATCTTCACCAGCCACAAGGCCTCATCGCGATTCATGAACGGCTGCCAGGGCGGCATCGCGGTGCCTTGACGTCCGTTCAAGATCGTATCGGCCAGAAAGTCATCCGATTTGCCGGCCAGCGTTTCCGGCAGTAGCGCAGGCCCCATGCCGCCTTTCAAAGTCAAGCCATGACAGGCCCCGCAATCCTGTTTCAACAGATCACGGAGCGCTTGCTGCCGCTCGGACGAAATCTCGCCGGCCGCTGCCGACAATGTCACCAGCAGCAGCGGCAGAAGTTTCTGGATCATGGAGTCATTTTTTGCCGGGCGTAATAGGCGGCGACATTCGCGATATCGTCATCCGACATCGATCCCGCTATGGCGTTCATGATGTCCGATTTACGCGTCTTGTCGCGGTATTGCTTCAATGCCATTTGCAGGTACTCGACGTCGCGTCCGGCCAGCGGCGGAAACGGGGCATCGGCGGATGGCGTTTTGACGCCGTGGCAATGCGAGCAGACCTGGGCAGCGCGAGTTTGACCCGCATAAATGCTTGCCGCGCTCGCAGAAGTTGCGGCGAATGCACCCGCCACTAGAGCGCCGGTAAAGATCAGCGCTCTCATTATTTGGCTCCTTTCGACTCTTCAGGCGACAAACCGCGCGTGATGTATTTGACGCGGCCGTGCGAGAAGATGCCGGCCGGGCTTTCCATCGGAACCGCGGCGACTTTCTCCAAAGAGGTCGAGTCGAATACCGCCACTTCGTCGCCGTTGTAGCCGGCGCTGACATACAGATATTTGCCGTCGGCGCTGTATTCAGGGAAGTAGGCATGACCGCCGACGTCCAGCGTCTTGGCGACCTCCAGCGTTTTCTTGTCGATCAGCTGCACGGTGCGGGCGCGCCGGTCTTTGGAAATGATATCGACCGCGACATAAGGCGCGTTTTGATGCGCGGCCGGCGATTCGGTGCCGCCGGAGACGGGCACCTGCTTGACGACTTCCATCTTGTCCAGGTCCCAGACGCTGACGACCATCTTGTCGCAGTCGCCGAAGTTGGTGCCGAAGCCCAGGGTGCGTCCGTCGACTTCGACCGCCGCGCCGCCCCCGACATGCGGCACGCAGCCCGCATCCAGTTTCTTGATGATCTTGCGTTCTTTCAGGTCGATCGCAGTCACGATGCTGTCGTCATAGGAGGCGACCATCAATTTGGTGCCGTTGTGCGTCAGGAACGCATCGTGCAGATGGCGTCCGACATTTTCGATCTTGGTGACCGGGAAATCGTCCTTCAAATCAACGACCCAGACCTGGCCGGCATTTTCCAGCGCAATCGCCATGACGTCGGCGTACGGGGTGCCGATCACCATGCCGGAGTCGGACGAAACCAGATTGCCGTCAGGATCGACGCCTTCGAGTTCAAACGTCTTCAACGGCTCCAGCGTATCCGCGTTCAGAATCACCGCATTATGCGGGACATAGGAGCCGGCCATCAGGTATTTGCCGTCGCGCGAAACGCCGAGTCCGGGCCCGTTGAAACCGGTCTTGATGCTGCGCACCACCTGCATCGAATACAGGTCGACCTTGAAAATTTCGGCGGTGTCGTTTTTAACATAAGCCCAGCGCGGATTGACCGGATTGTAGTCGATGATGTGCGCGGCCGCGTTGGTCGCGATTTCGCCGACTTTCTGATGGGTCTTACTGTTGATGAATACTGCTTTCGAGCCTTCGCCGCGGCCATATTTGCCCCGCGCCGCCACCCCGATGATGTCGTCCATGTCGTCGATCGCATAGGTCGGCTTTTCCGGCAGCTTGCTTTCGTCTGAGACATACACCTTCAGCGAGGCTTTTATATCGTCGATCGTCCAGGCCGGATTGTCCAGCTTCGGCGTCGATTGCAGGTGTTTGACCAGACCGCGTATGTCGTCATCGGATAGTTTGCCGTAGAAAGGTGGCATCAGCGTATCGAAGCTGCCTGTCATTACAATCGTGCGCAGCGCGGTCGGACTGCGGCCTTTCAGCGTTTCATTATTTAACGCCGGCGCCAGAAAACCGCCATGATCCGCGCCGTGGCAACTTGCGCAATTTTCTTCATAAAGCTGGTGGTATTTCTGGGCATCGTCCGAAACGGCCTGGGCGCCGTGCGGGAAAAGGATCGCTGCGATGCCGGCGGTGAGCGTGCTCATTAAAAATTGTTTTGCGGTTTTCATTCTTTTTAAAGCCTCCACTATAGTATCGTGTCGATATTATCATGAATCGGCCGGAAGCTCAAACCTGGTTTGAGACCAGGGGAAAGTGTAATTACCAAATTGTATCCGGTCCAGTCTGCGGATATGCAACATCAGGACCTATTAAGTCTTAAATTAAATTTAAATATATTTCATAAGTTAATGAAAAAAATATATATTTAAGCAGTATTTAACTTTCATCGGATATGTTGGGCACAGTTTGCAAATGTTTTGTTATCCGAGCAAATGGAAGCTTATCCCAACGATACCTTTTCGGCACTTTGAATTCCCGCTTTAGCCTTTGTGTGCGTAACGAAGCGTCCGGCACATTATTGATCCGGCCCTTAAAAGTTTGAAGCCGTTCGCCTTGAGCCTGTCGAAAGGCCAGTCATTTGGGAGCTTCGACAAGCTTAGTCCGAACGGAGTTGAGACTTCATGGGGCCGGATCAATAGGCTGCCCCAATGCCGGGGACGAGAAGCGTTGCGTGTCTCGAAAACGCCCTGTGAGTCTGAGGGGGGGGGGGAGGTGTTCGATAAAAATCAACCGGTTTTGCCGAAATAATTGAACCCTATCACATAAAAATTGCTGCCGGCCGGCTAATCTTTTTTCAACGAGCAACTTAACCTAATCAATTTTCCAAAAATCCGATCTCTTCCCGATAAAGGCAACCTCCGGGCAACCGGAGCGCGCAAAGCTGCGGGTCTCATGCGAGACAGCCGGGCTGCCGAAGGAAGTTCCAAAAGCACTGTCGTGGCCGAGATCTTTTATGCAGTTTATCGAGGTCCAGCCATGTTTTCTTACAAATTTAAAAACAATCACTCTTTTCGGCGCGGCAGGCTGAATGCGGTTTTATTAATGTCGGCTTTGATTATTGCCGTCGCGGTGTCGCCGGCTGCTTACTCGCACGGACCGGGCGCCGAAAAATCGGCAGAGACTGTTGCCGCGACTCTGGAACAAAAAATTCAGGCTGGCGCGCTCAACCGGAAAATAACAGACCTGATGACGGATTATCGGTCGGCCGACGCATCGGAAAAACCAAGCCTTATCGAGCAGATGACCCGCCTGGCCCAGGAACGCCGGCAGACATTGCTCGAACTCATGGAAAGCGATCCGGCTTTCGTCTGGAGCATGACGTTACCCGATTCGGACTTGGCAAATTTACCCGATTCGGCTCTGAATCTGTTCGAGGAGACGGAAGCGGCAGAAGGGGAACTTGTCGTACTGCATGTCGATCATGCGAACGCTAAGCAAAGCCGTTACGAATATTTTCTGAATACGCCCGCCGGACAGCGGTTTTCCCTGCATTTTGCGGCCAATCCTCCCGGATTGTTGAGCGGCGACAAAATACGTGTGCACGGTAGGGGGTTTTTCCGAACCGAGGTGCATGCCCCCGAGGAAGCGGATGGAACCCTGCTTATTGAGTCTGGCGATGCGGGGATTACGATACTTGCGAAAGGCAATCCCAACGTCGGCAATACCGGCACTTCAAGCACTGCAACGGCACCAAGCACCTTAGGCGAGAGGCGCACCTTAGTGATTCTCGTCAACTTTAAAGACAATCCTGTTGAACCCTGGACGGCGGATTATGCGCGGAATGTCGTCTTCGGCGCAACCAGCGACTTTATGTTCGAGAATTCTAGCCGCCAGACCTGGCTAAGCGGCGATGTCGCAGGCTGGTTCACCATTGATCTGAGTTCTACGGTGTGCGATATCGATACGCTGGCTTACCAGGCAAAAAATGCCGCAGCGGCGTCAGGGATTGTTCTGACGAATTATCAGCACATTATTTATTCGTTTCCGAAAAACGGCTGCGGCGGCCTCGGGATCGGGACGGTGGGCGGCAATCCTTCCCAGGCATGGATCATCGGCTCGTTGGACATGTCCAAAGTTAGTCATGAGCTTGGGCACAACCTAGGATTGTATCATGCCAAGGCGCTGGATTGCGGCACAACCTCGCTGGGCGACAACTGCACGGTAATGGCTTACGGAAACGCCTTCGATGCAATGGGTAATACTTATGCGGGGCATTACAACGCCTTCCTGAAAGAACGTTTAGGCTGGCTCAATGCGGGGAATTCGCCGGGAATCATGACAGTAGACGGCAGCGGGACTTATTCGCTAGATGCCTACGAAAGCGCCGGCACAGGCCCCAAAGCGCTGAAAATTTTAAAATCGACCGATCCCGTCACGGGCAAACGTACCTGGTATTACGTCGAAGCCCGCCAGGCGATCGGTTTCGACGCTTTTCTGTCCGGTTTCGCCAACGTCATCAACGGCGTGCTGATTCATACCGGCACAGAGGGTAACGGCGACAGCAGCTACCTGCTGGACCTGACGCCGGCCAGCCAGTTGTTAACGACGAAAGACTGGCTCGATCCGGCGTTGACGGCAGGCGAAAGCTTTACCGATCCCGTTGCCGGCGTTACCATCACGGCGGATTCGGTGACCGCCACTGGCGCAGCTGTGACCGTGATGTATAGCGGGGGAGGGAGTTCGACGGGAACGAGTTCGCCGACAGTCTCGGTTTCGACCGATTCAGCTCTCTACACCAAGGGCCAGACGGTAACCGTCATGGCAATTGTCACTGTGGGAGAAAATCTCGTGAGCAACACAGGCGTGAACTTCAAAATCACCGAGTCAAACGGCTCTGTCTCTAATGCCAGTGTGACAACGGGTAGCGACGGTGTGGCGGTATATAAATATCGGCTCAGGAAACAGGCCCCGCCCGGCATATACAAAGCGGAGTCTGTTGCGACGGTCGATGGGGTGTCCGCCAGCGCGGCGACACAGTTCACCGTGCAGTAAGGGCGTTCTTCCTTGAGCATTTTTTCTTATTGATCCGCCCCATGAAGTCTCAACTCGGTTCGGGCTGAGCTTGTCGAAGCTCCCGAATGACTGGCCTTTCGACAGGCTCAAGGCGAACGGCTTCAAACTTTTAAGGGCCGGATCAATAGCATAAAAAACTCCCCCGGCAGCGTAACCGCCGGGGGAGATTTATGCTTTTTAAAACTGCATCGCCAGCGGATTTCCTTCTCAGTGAAGGAAATACCGCCTTGGTGCACTTATTGGAATGATGGGGCAGCAGTCACATTTGCGCTATCTGATGGACTTGATTGAACGCCGTCATCGTCAGTCACGCCGCCTGTTGCCGTGTTAGTGTGATTGATCGTGCAATCATTGTCTATGATCCGCCCAACGAAATTGCAAGTATAATTACCGGAAACTGCGATCGTTCCTCCTGTTGCGCAATCCGTGCTGACAACTTGATCATTGCCCGCATTCGCACCGATCGCATTGGTGAGATCGCCGAACTTGTCGTCGTTCAGCGAATTCACAGTCAGCGTATCGATCGCAGAATTATTGCTAACCGTGACCGTATAGGACACATCCATGTGGCAGTTGGCAGCAGCTGTCGCAGTTTTCGTAAGCGTCGGGGTTGCAGATACGTCGGTGATGGTGACGTCGGCATCGTCATCGTCGCAGACTTGATTACCGTTATTGGTTTGGTCACCGCAGGCTTCAACGGTGTCTGTTATCGTCTGACCAGAATCGCCCGATACAAAAAACTTGAACGAACAAGAAGTGGAGTCGCCTGGTCCCAGGACATCACCTATCAGATCGGGACATGTGTTATCAGTGACACCCGCTGGATCGCCTGCTCCGACGTCACCGTATGGAGTATCAATGATGGAAGTAATCTCAACGGACACAAACTGTGCATTATTGGTTATATTCACAGTGTACGTTACTGTACCGCCCGTTTCAGACACCTGGGTTGGAGAAGCGGATTTCGCGACAGTGAGAGTTGCTTGCTCGACAATAACCGGAACCTGGAAGGTGTCATCACAGACACATTTCGACTTATTATCCGGGTCGAAATCGAAATCAGAGTTAATATTGCAGACATTGTTCGCATTGCTGTGCCAGCTCGTGCAGTTTGGCAGGTTCAAGAATCCGTCGCCGTCGGAATCTTGGCAAAGAACACCAGGAATTGTGAATGTCACATTGTACGTACCTGAATTGAGGTCGCCGCAAGTATCGCCATCGCCTGGATTCAGTGCTGGAGAAATACCCGGAGTAAGCTTGCTGAGCGAACAAATTCCGCTGGCGTCAGTACCATCGCCTCTGGCATTGCCGCCGCCATCGATTCTGAAGTAGAAACCGGCGTCGTAACGAGCGTTGGCGGTTACGATTGTCTCAAATGTTGCGGTTAAGTTGATGGTTTCGCCATCGGTACACGTACTTGGAGACACGCTTGTTGCTTTTGAAAGCCTAATGTCGTTGGCCGTACAGTTGAGTAGATTAGACTGTGTCACAGGAGAACCAAACACATTCTGCATGCAGATCTCACCGGTTGATGTTGGTCCGTTATCAACTGCCGATGCTGGCTGAATTCCCATCAAAAGCGCCCCTGCCGCCGCTCCCACGCCCAGACATCGCAGCCACAAAGGTGTCGATTTAATCTTTGTTTTTGATTTCATGTTTGCTCTCCTAAATTGATAAATGATTCACTCGGTCACTGCTGCTGATTTTAATGATGGATGACGCCCATCCTCGGCGGACTCGGCTTACCATATGGGGCCATCATTCCCCGTTTCGTTACGCAGAATACGATTCTTAACTGAAAATTAAGCAAGTAGTGTGAAGCAGAATATGTGCCAGAGTTGCCAAATAGCAGATATTTCTGGTTTTAATTTGGCTTGTAAAATGAACAGCCAAATTTGACAAAAAATTGTGTCGCAAAAAAGTTACATTGCTGTTGAATCAACTTGGCCGTAGAATAACGAATTTTCGGTAGTAGAGATAAAACCGCCTAAACAAACAAGCGGCCGGAGTCGGCAAATATTGGCTAATAGGCTGATTTATTGTGTTGAAGCCGGTTTAGGAGAACCGTTTCATAAAGAGATTTTTGGGGATGGCTTTTCTGGGTTCTGCGGGAGATCGCCATCCGCTTAATCACGAGTGTTTCATTTTTAAAACAATTTTTAATGAAATCTTAATATTTAGTATATTTTTTTGGTTAATAAGCCTTCAGATATGAATGGCTTAACATAGCAACATAACAAATTATATAAACATGTAACTTTTTTGAATTTCACGCGAAATTCCCCAAAGACCCCTTCAAAAGTCCGGAATCGGTTTTCGCATTTTTCGGCTTATTATCCTGGGAGACGCTCATCATAAAACACTTAAAAATATACTAAAATATGGCATGTAAGTTCATGAATAAATATTATTTGTATTTAAGTACGGTTTAATTTTAATATTTTATATTAAATACTTTTCAAAAGTATTTGATTTAAAACTTAAGATTAATGGCTAATGTCAGTTTGGCGATAGACGTGACTCTCGCCCTTCTTTGTCTCCATTTATTGCCATTCTTCCGGCAAATTTGCAGGACTTTATATTCCTTACGGAAGTCATTGGGGCTTATCTTGCCCCTCTCCCCGTGACTAAGAAAACCTTCGGCGGAATAAAATCAACAGTTTTTGTCTGGTTAATTGAACCGGGTCACATAAAAACTATCGCCGGCCGGCTAATCTTTTTTCAACGAGCAACTTAACCTAATCAATTTTCCAAAAATCCGATCTCTTTCCGATAAAGGCAACCTCCGGGTGACCGGAGTGCGCAAAGCCGTGGGTCTCAATGTTGAGATTGCCGGGCTGCCGAAAGAAGCAGTTTCCCTACCTCTTGTCGTGGTTGAGATCTTTTAGCAAGTAATCAGAGGTCCCTCCATGATGCGTTATTCCCCGCTTTTTCAGCGCAATTTCCGCAATGCGTTCTTTTTACTCGTTGCGCTGCTTCTGACCCTAGCCTTCCCGTTGCCGGCTTATGCCCATATACAGACCATAGAACGGGATGAAGCAGCGGCAGCTCAGCCTCT
Organism: Methylomicrobium sp.; assembly: GCA_051061095.1. Lineage (GTDB taxonomy): Bacteria > Pseudomonadota > Gammaproteobacteria > Methylococcales > Methylomonadaceae > Methylomicrobium. The sequence continues at coordinate 98,880 of JBPFEE010000018.1, forward strand.
CGCTCCCCCGGTTGATGCCATGCCCGTGGATGTAGAAGGACTCCTTACCGTGCTTCATATGGACGATTTCGACCACAGTCAAGGCAAATACGAAGTTTATCTGGAAGACGGATCGAAAAAAAATAAATATCGGTTACGCTTCGAAGGCGAGTTGCCTTCCGGGTTCATATCGGGCGCAAAGGTTCGCATTCACGGCTTTGCAAAGGAGCGCGATTTGTATTTGCCGGCGGACGGCTCTACTTCTTCGATGACCACGCTGGCTCCTGCTGCGACGGTGGTTTCGGGAGACCAAAAAACGCTAGTGATGGTCGTCAATTTCAAGGACGCTCCCGTTGCCTGTCCGGCCAGTTCCGTTCGGGATTTGATGTTTACCGACCCGGCTTATAAATCGGTGGACGACTTTTACCGTGAAACTTCCTTCAACCAGTTGTCGTTCAGCGGCGAGGTGGGAGGCCCTTATACCATCAATGGGCTCAGCACCGACTCCTGCAATCCGACGGCATGGGCGGACGCCGCCGATGCCGCCGCGACGGCCGCCAAGATCAATGTAGGCTCCTATACCCGTAAAGTCTATGTTTTGCCGTCCACCAACAAATGCGGCTATTCGGGTCTTGGACAGGTCGGCGGCAGCCCGAGCCGCGCCTGGACGTTTCGATGCGACGTAGCTGACAGCTATACCCACGAATTGGGTCACAACCTGGGCATGAACCACGCATCGACGCCGACCAACGAATACGCCGACATCTCCGATGTGATGGGCTACGGCGGCTATGGCCTGCGCCACCTTAACTCGGCCCACAAAGAGCAAATGGGTTGGTTGCCGCAGCAGGTGGCCGTCGTTACGCAGTCGAATACTTACGACATTGCGCCGTTAGAAACCGACCAGAGCCAGACGCAGGTTCCGCAAGTTCTGAAGATAGCAAAACCCGATACCGGCGAATATTATTATCTGTCCTATCGGCTGCCTATCGGTTTCGACAGCAGTCTCGGCACGACCTATATTCGCCGCTTGAACATTCACCGTTATGCAGGGACTGGCGGGCGGACGTATCTGCTGCAGACTCTGGGCGACGGCGGGAGCTTTACCGATACGGCGAACGGGGTGTCGGTCACCCAGGTTAGCCACAGCGACAGCAAAGTCACCGTCACGGTTCAACTCGGCGCTTCCTCATCCTGCCAGAGCGGAACGCCGTCCTTGGCTATCTCGCCCTCCGGCCAAAGCGGCAGTGCCGGTTCGAGCCTGCTGTATAACGTTTCCCTGACCAATACCGACTGGTCAGGCTGTCCGAACAGTTCGTTCAATTTGAGCAGCATGCTGCCCAGCGGCTGGTCGGGCTCGGTTTCTCCGGCGACGCTGACGCTGGGGCCGGGCCAATCTGCGACGGCAACGTTGACGGTCGCATCGCCCTCCACGGCGAACGGCGGATCCTACGGGTTGGCGGTCAACGTTTCCGATGCGGCCAACAGCAAACACGCGGCTTCGGCGAGCGCCAGCTATACGGTCACTACGGTTACTTCATGCACGAGAGCGACGCCTGCGCTGGTCTTGTCGCCGTCGAGCCAAAGCGGAAAGGCGGGTAATACCCTGAATTACGGTGTATCCATTGTTAACCGCGACAGCAGCGGCTGCTCCTCCAGCACTTTCTATCTTTCGCGCAGCCTGCCTAGCGGTTGGTCCGGCTCGGTATCGCCCGGCACGATCACCCTGGCACCGGGGCAATCCGGCTCCGCGACACTGTCGGTGACGTCGTCCGCCAGCGCAACGGCGGGAAATTATGCGGTAAGTACCTCTGCCTCCGATAGCGCTGCGTCCAATCACAGCGCCTCGGCTGGCGGCAGCTATCTGATTACAAGCGACACCCAGGCGCCGACCGCACCGACGGCATTAATCGCGAGTATCAAAGGAAAGCAGGTCGGTTTAGCATGGAAGGCAGCGACCGACAATGTGGGGGTGTCGGGCTATCACGTCTGGCGAAACGGCGCGACTATCGCGAGCACCAGCGGTGTAAGCTTTAGCGAAAGTCTTTCGGCTGTCGGAAGCTATACGTATTCGGTAACCGCCTTTGATGCCGCTGGAAACGAATCCGCTTTCAGCAACACCGCGGTCGTGACGGTAAACGGTAAAAAGTAACAAAGAAAGGGCCCGGCGGAAGCCGGGCCCGTTGTTGCTGCTCTAAAACGTTTTCGGCTTAGGGGCAGAGCAGGTTGTTGTTGTAGGAATCCAGCGTCGACGCGAGGGCTCTCGCCAGATTTTGTTGCGCTTTGTTCATTGCGCCATGCGTTTGTCCGTTGAAATTGATCGAGAACAGCAAAGCCTGTCCATTATCGATTGCTGTTTGCGCCGCCGGGCAGACGCCGGCACCGGCCACCGCATTCAATTTGGCCGCCAGTAACTGGGCCGCCAAGCCGAAGGCTGGATCGCTGGCCATCTTCTTATCCGTTACAATATTCGATTTGTCGAGTAAGCGGATTGCTTTGAGGCAATCGGGCGCTACCTCGTCATTGAGCGTGTCGCCAACCAGGAACAGCGTGCCGATTTGGATGCCGGGAGGTGTCGCCAAGGCCAGGGTTTGATCCAGCACAGGATCCTGATTACCTTTGCCGTCGCAGGACGTCCAGTTCTTCCAGAAGCCGATGGTGCGAGCCAGTCCGCCGGGAGGCGGCGCGTTGTCGATTTCGAAGACTTTCAATTCGCCGGGTTGCGCCGTAAAGTCGGTACAGACGGTACTGTTGTCTCCGTCAGGATTGAATACGACGAATTGCGGCGATCCCAGCGTCGTGGTCCAGCCCGGCATGATGACCTCGCACAATTGATAGGTCGTGTTAGGCACCAGCAGCGTGCTGAACTCGATGATGCCGCCGTTGTTGAAATCGGCGAAGCCGGTTTCGAGGATCGTGCCGACATCCGTTGCCGAGGCGCCTTGGCGAATCTCGAACTGGAAGGCAGGATCGCCGTTTTGCGGCGCCAGTCCCAAAATCGTCTTGATCACCTTGGCTTCGGCGCGTTTGACGTTGTGGAAAATACAAGTGAAGATCTGGCCTTGGTCAACAAAGTCAGGGAACTCCAGGTTTACGTCGAACTCGCACGCGGTGGCGTTGCCGCCCGGAGGTGCTGCGCTGATCAGATCCCAGCCGGTTTTCAGCGTCTCGGTCATGATGTAGTGTCCATGTTCGAGCGGTGCATCAAACAACGTGTGGATCGGATTGGCAAAATCGGCGGTTGCATCCACCGTTTTGATCTCTACGCCGCCGGGGATGCCGGGACCCGAAAGCGTAAACTCCCAGACCAGATCGCTAGCCGGGTCGAAACCGGAGGCGCCTGGCAGGGGGTCGGTGGTCTTCTGAACGCGGACACGCGGAGGTTCGATCTGCGGTACGGTATTGACGATCATTACCGTATCTTCACACTGTTGCGCGCCGAGTGATAGCGATTGTTTCGGCCCATCGGAAACCAGAAGGTTGATCACCTGGCCTACGTTGCTTCCGGCTGCGAAAAACAGAGTCTGCGTCTCGTCGACGGTGTAGATGCCAGGTTGCAGCGCGGTGAGCAACTCGGACTTCGAGAACTCGCCGGCGTTGAACGTCAACACGACATCGTTGCTGTAGCCGCCTCCGTTCCGTTCCACATGGAGGGTAACTTCCAGTCTCTCTCCGGGTTCCAGGACATCCGGCACCGTCTTTTCCACGGTCAGCTTGCCGAACACCGTCGACGAGATATTGACCGATGCCGAGGCCTGCGCCGTGAAGCCGTCCGAAGCGTTCAGCGTTGCGGTATCGGAAAGCGTGCCTGTAGTAACCTGTTTGCCGTCGAGATAGATGGTCTTGTCGAACTCGACGAAACCGCTATTGTTTTGCGTAGCCGACAGCCAGGTCACCAGGCCTGTGGTTTCCGTGCCCGCGACATAACCGTTTTGGAAACTGCCGGCGGCGCCGGAAAACCCATCGGTCGAATAGCTTAGGCCTGTGCCGCTGATCGATTCGACGTCGGTGATGAGCGCTGTGCTGTCCAGGACGGTGCCGGCTTGCACGGTGGCGCTGGCCGTCGCGGTGGTATTGCCGGGTACCGGGATGCCGGTAACCTTATCGGAATAAGTCGCGGTCGCCAAGTCGTTGAGATTGCTGCTGCCGGCAGGCGCTACGAATGTATGCGTCAGCAACAGGAAATTGTCGATGTTAGCAGGTACGTCGATAGGACCCGAGCTGGCCGTGTCGAGCACCGTGGTTCCCGCCCGGATGTCGTCGCTTACGCCAACCGTGATGATGCGCGCCGCGGGGTTCTTGGCGTAAATGTTGGTGACTATCGTAATGGGTCCGCCGGGCACGGCAGCGAGCTTCGTCCATTCCACCCGTATCGTAACAGGTTCCTCAAAATCCTGATCGGGAGCGCAAACATCGCCGAAATCGACCGACACGGGTTGCGGACCCTTGGTGATGTTCCAGGTATGCGCGGCGTTTTGCGTCGCCGTCATGTCTTTTTTGATTTCCTGAGGCAGGATTTCCTTGACCGGAATCGAAACGTCGCGGGCGCCTATCCCTGCCGTCCCGAGATTTTCATTGGTCAGGTTGGCGTGCAGGGACGACCCCGGATACTGGCTGGAACCCAGCGCCAGTCGCCCATAATAATCGAATACGCAAGTCGTGTTTTTGGCTTGCGTAATTTTGATCAAACGGAAGAGCGAGGTATCGGTTCCCCCGATGCCGGGCGTGACGGTGTCGGCGTCATCTACCAAGATAGCGCATGAGGCATCCGATTTTCCCGCATTGATGACGGGCGCCGAAAGTACGTCATAGCCGGTGCGTCCGCTCTCTATGTTATCCAGAACAACGGCCAAGTCATAGGTTTGCGTGGCGGGAGCCGAATTGCCGGCGCTGGTGGTAAGGCGATAAGGGACGAGATCCAGTTCGTTCCAGCTTTTGCCCAGGTTGCCGGTGGTATATGCCGCATCGTCGCAGATAAAATCACCGTTCTGATTAGGTAAAGTGGCTCCGGCCGGGAGGCGGCAGCCTTCCAATGTTGTATTCACGCCGGTGGGAGAAACCGCTGAGGCGGTATTGCTATATAACCCATTGAGAAAAGTGATAAATATTGCCAGAAACAACGCCGCCGCGTTTTTATGATTTCGCTGTGGCGTAGGCACATCGCCCAGCCGACAGTCATTGGGTGGAATTGGTTTTTTCATAACATTCCCCTTTCAGTATTGGTAGTAATCAAAATTACAGAAAACCATCCTTCCTTATTGGTTTTCGGTCCAAACTTAAATTATCCTTGCCAACAATATCGGTATTAGCGCGTATTACTGGCTTAAGCTTAATTGAGGCTCGTATGCATGAGACTTTCCCTCATTATCAAATGCTTGAGTCTGAGGGACAACTTAAGTAAAGAGAGTTTAGGCAATTTATGTGCCATGCCTTGGAATGTGCCGTATTCGCTCGGTTCTGAAGTGAAAATTAATAAAATCATTGCGGGTTTTAGCACCGGATTTGTATAGAATTTTTTACACCAAGGTTGTTGCCTGAGGTGCACATCGGAAGAGGCAATATGGAAGGGCCGGTAATTCAGCGGGTAATGGAAAAGCTGCTCTACAAGCGATTCTTGTTTATATTCTTCATTGAAAAATGCAAATCGGAAAATAAGCCCAATAGTTAATAAGCATTCATGCAACATTTTTAATACATTTATGCGCCCTTAGACGTTGGTTGTATTTGTCTATTAACAATTAATATATTTAAAAACAAATATATAAACTATAAAAATAGTATCTTTTGTACTTTGTTACATTTCTGAAAAAGCTCTACTTTTTTCGGGCGATCGATACAGGCTACTGTTATGGAAATTATTTTTAATCTACAATTAAGCTGATGGAATCGATGAATACAGCCGAGCCCGATCTGGAGTAGCCCGCTTCTAGTGCGAGCGGCGATTGAGGTGTGGGAATCAGAAATTATCCGGCTAATGATTTTACAATTTTTACGATGCAAAGGAGTTTGGACATGAGACGTAAAAGGGTTGCAAGTATTATTGTCACGATTGCCGTTGCCGGAATGGCGGGCTGCGCCGAAACGCCGACTGTCGAGGAGGTTGCGGCGCTGAAACAGAACCAGGAAACCATGCAGAAGGATTTGGACGAACTCAAAAAATGGGTGGCGGACCGCACACCGCCCAAGCCGAAACCGTTCGAGCCGAGCCCCTTGAGCATCCGCGGCGCGCCATATCTCGGCAAGGCCGATGCGCCAATCACATTAGTCGAGTTTACTGATTATCAATGCCCTTACTGTAAACGCCACGCCACCGGCACGCTGCCCCAAATCGTGAAGGAATACGTGGAAACCGGCAAAGTCAGATACGTGCTGAGGGATTTTCCGCTCAAGCAAATCCATCCAAACGCCGCCAAGCTGTCCGAGGCCGTGCTGTGTGCCGGCGAACAGGGCAAGGCCTGGGAAATGCACGATCATATCTTCAATGCTAATAAGGCGCCGGATCCCGGCAAGATGTCCAAGGACGTCAAGGCGCTCGGGCTCGACGCGAAAGCTTTCGACGCCTGCATGAGGGCGGATAAATATGTCGCCCAGGTCGATGCCTCGATCGCCGAAGGTGGCAAATTGGGGATAACGGGCACCCCCGGTTTCTTTCTGGGCAAAACCGATGCGAACGACCCGGAAAAAATCACGGCGATCGAAAAGATTGTCGGTGCGCAACCGTTTGCGAAATTCAAAGAGGCGATCGATAAGCTTTTAAACGAGAAGAAATGACAAAAAGCGAAGTAGGCAATGTCGTCAAGTCAGGGTATGTTCCGTTCACTCTGAGGTGGCGAAGGGTGAACGGAGCCCGCCTTTTTGTGGGAAAGTTAAGACGATCGCGCTTCGATGCCTTAGCGCAAACGTCTTAATTTAATGGCATTGGTGCCGGCTTCGTTTTTCCGCCGGATTGACGGCGCTTATGTTTAACGCCATGCATTGAAGGATGGAGCTTGGGTTTCGCAACTATGCGTTTTTTGAGCTTTAAATATCAAAAAATCAAAATGTTACGTTATAGCAAGCGGCGCCGTTGCCTTCATTGTCCATTCTGTCGCGTGGGCAGCGTTTATACCTTCAATTGATATTTATCGATCAGGCGGTAAAGGCTGACCCGCGATATGCCGAGGTTGCGCGCCGCGCGGGTCATGTTGAAACGGGTGTGGCGTATGGTGGACAATATGGTTTCGCAGTCGGCATCGGCGCGGGCTTGTTCCAGTGTTTTGACGCTGATTCGCTCCTTGTTGCGCTTGTCCAGCCCTAGATCAGCCGGGGTAAGCAGATGGTTCTCCGACATGACCACCGCATGGCGGATGCAGTTCATCAGTTCGCGGACGTTGCCGGGCCAATCATGCTGTTGCAATAAGTAAAGCGCATCCGTGCAGAAGCCTTTCGGTTTGCGGCGCAGATTTTTGGAAAATTCCTCAAAGAAATACCAAGTCAAAAGTTCGATATCGGATTCTCTTTCCCGTAAAGGCGGAGTTTTTAGATGTAATACTCTTAAGCGGTAATACAAATCCTCCCGGAATTTTCCTTCTTCGACGGCCTGTTTCAAGTCGACATGGGTGGCGGAAATGATGCGTACATCGATGGGGATTTTTTCAATCCCGCCCACGCGTTCGATGCATCGTTCCTCCAGGAACCGCAACAAATTGACCTGCTGAGCGAGCGGCAGGTCGCCGATTTCATCCAGAAATAAGGTACCTCCCTGGGCGGCCTCGATACGGCCGATTTTGCGGCAGTGGGCGCCGGTAAAAGCGCCTTTTTCATAACCGAACAGTTCCGCCTGGATCAATTCGGGCGGGAAGGCGCCGCAGTTGATGGCGACGGTCGGTTTGTCCTTACGTTTTGAATGGGCATGGATGGCATTGGCGATCAGCTCCTTCCCCGTCCCTGTTTCGCCTTCGATCAATACCGACACATCCTCTTTGCTGACTTTATCGATTTGCCTGTAGAGTTTGCGCATAACCGGGCTCGTTCCGAGGATTCCCTCGAAACTGGGGAAATCGGTAAATTCCCGGAATGGGCTGGAGGACAATTCGGCCATGCCATAGGCATGGCCGATGGCATGGCCGAGCCGTTCGATATGAACGGGCAGAATAAGATAATCGAAACAGTAGTCCGTGATGAAACGGTTGCTATGCGAATAGACTGACGTGTCATTCAAGCATTTTTTGGGAAGTCCGAGAATCCAGCTGATTTTTGGCGAGTTATCGCAGAGTTTCCGCAGTTTCTCCCAAAAGGCTTCATCGTATTGATTCTCGATCAGGCAGAGGCCTACCAGGAATTTATATTTGACCAGCAACGACAATGCTTCATCGTTTGTGCGGGCAAGGTAAATCTTCCAGCCATAATCTGTAAGCGCCTGATAAGAATCCACCTCCGAGTGTGGATCTTGAAAAATCAGAAGATTACGTTTCGCACTGGCCATGGAGTTAAGTCCGCGTTGTTCTTGATCAGACTTTGTTTTGAAATCTTGCATAATAATGAAAAAACAAAGTCGTGCTCTTGAGATTCCGGATGCAGTCTGTATTACACTCATTAATCGGGAGATATGCCGTACAATTAGTGCGCAATGGCAGACCTTGAGCTTCCTATTTTTGTGCAATATAACACAAATAAAGAGGAAGGAAAGAAAATAATTAAGAATATCTTAATCAGATCGGCCTTTTATTAATGAGCCCTTCCTGCTGGGCTTTTCTGGCCAGTTCTTTACGTTCGCGTTCGATTTTACGGCAGGCGCGGCAACGGACGGCGCTGGATTCGACGTTGCCTTTGGCGGTTTCGTACCACCATTTTTGTTGCGCGGCTTTCCAGATTTCGTGTTTGCCGCAATCGCGGCAAGTAAATTCAATGCCGAGATAATAACCCCGGGCTACGAAAAGCGGGACACCATAGCTGTTGTAGGGTTTCAATAAGGCAGGATCGCATAAGACAGAGCCGGGCGGCGTCAGGCGAGTGTTTGTCTTGGGCTCGGTTTGGGCTTTGGTTTGGCGTTTGCGGCGACGGGCCTTGATTTCGGCTTTACGCTGCTTATTGCTTTTAATTTCGCCCATTACGGAAAACTTATCCGGCGGGTGTTTGGTAACCGCCGGTTATTCCACCGGAGGTGCGCCACGATTGGCGATGCCGAACGGAATGTGTACCATCGGAATATCCTTGCCGCTCGTAAAGAGATGGCTCTTTTGATCGTCGAAAAAGATGTGGGGTTTGAATATGGTAAGAATGCGCTCCTTGCTCATGCCGCCCAGAAAAAAGGTTTCATTTGCACTAACGCCCCAGTTTTCAAGGGTAGTAACAACGCGCTCGTGCGCGGGCGCGTTGCGTGCAGTAATGATCGCCGTGCGCAGGATTCTTTTATAGTTCCGATCCTGTTCCATCGCCTGATCTTCGAGTTTTTGCATGTAGGCCAGCTTTCGGAACAGATCGGCTAAGGGGCCGGGATTGTGCGGAATATGGGAGCGGTCCTGTTCGTGCTGGTGAAATTGCTGCAACTGGCCGTTTCGGTAAACCGTTTCCGCTTCGTCATCGGCCAGTACGCCGTCAAAATCGAACGCGACGCGCAATTCTTCATCATTCGGATCGTCGAAAACGGTCGAGGGCAGTACGGCGCCCGCCGGGTAGCAGGCTGCGATCGCCTTCTGTACGTCGTTCTCATTGGCCGACAGGAACAGGGCGGCATTAAAAGCCGGAATATAAGGATAGGGCGATTTGCCTTCGGTAAAGGCGGCGCGGCTGATATCGAGGCCATGATGCCGGATCGAACGGAATACGCGCTGACCGGTTGTGGCCGAATTCCTGGACAGCAGCACGACTTCGACCGGCAGTTCCGCGCTGAAGCGCGCATTGATGTTCAGAAAGCGGCGGATGAACGGAAAGGCGACGCCTTTGTCGAGTATCTCGTTCTGATTTTGTTCCTGGTACGTTTTATAGGCGACGGGGCCTTGCTCGCGAAAAATACGGTCGGATTCGCCGAGATCGAACAAGGCGCTCGAAGAAACGGCGATGACGAATTTTTTGTCGATCGGGTAAGACATAAATTTACCTGAAACGATTCAGGCGTTAACGGGACAAGACCTGAGCGCATCGCGCCGGCAGTATGGGGGCTTTCGGCGGCGGCAGTTTTTTTGCGGGCGCCTTTGCTTCGGCCGAAAACCACCAGGCCAGCGAAGCGTCGCAGCCGTCACCGGCAGGCAGGGGTTCCTGCTTTTCACAATTAGGACTGTCCAGGGGGCATTTCAGACGGACATGAAAATGGTCGTCATGTTTCCACCAGGGGCGGATTTTGCTCAGCCAGGCTTTGCCGGGATGAGATTGGCACAGTTCCCGCTTGATGCTGGCGTTGACGAATACCCGATCGACTTCCGGCATCTCCGCGGTGATTTGCAGTATCCGTTCATTCGCTTGGGACCATTGGCGGCTGTCGATCAGATCGGAATGATCGCGCAGTACGGATGGCGCGCTCCATTTTTCCCGCTCATTATCGGCTAGCGTCCGGCTTTCGGCCTGCTTAGACAATAGAAACCAGATGTCGACATCCAGCCCGGTTTGGTGGCTGCGGTGCCCCGTCAAGGTCGGGCCGCCGCGCGGCTGCCCCATGTCGCCGATCAGCAATACGCCAAGGCGTTGGGCCGCGACGTTTTTCCCCAAGGCTTCGATAACATTTTTCAGGTCGGGGTGGCCGTAATAACGGTGCCTGGAGAGGCGCATCACCTGATAGCCGGTACCGTTGGGCGGCAACTCGACCGCGCCGCTAAGGCAGCCGGCCGTATAAGAGCCGATACTTTCGGAGGTCGGGCCGAGCGCAGCGGGAGTCGTGACCCCTACCCAGGAATTGGTTCCGGCATGTACGGGGTTGAAGCCAAATAGCGCTGCAAATAAAATAACTGAGGAGACTTTTTTCATAACGAACGATACGTAGTTGCGCAGCCGGTTTAGGGCGCAGATCATTCAGTCATTGTACAGATTTTTTCGCGAAAATGCGTTGAAGTCTTTAGGCTTGGCGGATTAATCAAACCCTAATCCGCCAACTATACAATGCTATAACTAAGGATAGCCGAGCCCGAATAATTTTTGTCTATTGATCTTAGGCTCACCAGGGGGTTAAGTGAACGGTTTTTAATCATTTTTTGTCTGATTTTGATATTTCTTACGCTTTTTAGCAGCGCCTCATAACCTGGTTTTATACGGAAAATTCAAACCCATGAACCCCCGATTCATCTCTTTATTCGTTATTTTATTCGGCGCCATGATTCAAAACAGTCGGGCCGAATCGTTCAATCTCCCGCTTTATGCGGACTATAGCCTGATCAAGAATGCATTGGTTACGCAGCTGTTCACCGGCCCCGGCACCAGCGCGAATATCTGGAAAGACCGCCAGGGTTGCAGTTTCTTGCAACTCTCCAATCCGCAGCTGGACGGGCAGAATGGACAGGTACATTTAATCAACAATGTGCATGTCCGTTTCGGCACCGGCATGAACGGCCAATGTATGCCGCTTTTGGAATGGAGCGGCCTGCTCGAGACCTGGCAGCAGCCGACGATCAATCCTCAGCAAACGGTGCTCAGTCTGCCCGTCACCCAGGCCCGGGCTTATGATCAGTCCGGAATGCCTTTGAATATCGACCAGTTGCAGGATTTATTGCGGCGTTATGCGGAGCCGCAACTGGCAAGCCTGAAAGTCGATTTGAATCAATCACGGGGCGACATCGAACGTAAACTGGCCGAATATTTGCCGAAGGAAAACGAGGCGGAACTGCATCAGGTGATCAGTACACTGAGGTTTACCGGCGCGGCTGCCAAGGAAGAGGGAGTCTCGGTGCAACTGGGGTTCGATGCGCCTGTTAAGCCTTTGTCGAGCGCGCCGGCCGGCCCGCTGTCCGCCGCCGAGCAACAGCAATGGCAGGAAGCCTGGCAAGCCTGGGACGAGTTTTTCAGCAAAGCAATTCAGCAAGCTTCTTTTGATTCCAATTCCGAGCAGATGCGCGACTCGCTGACCGAAATTCTGCTCGAAGCGCGCAGCGCCTTTCAGGCCGCAACCAAAGGCCAGCAGCCGGGCGGCAAAGATCCGGTGCGGGTGTTTTTTTCCGACACCTGGGAACGCCTCGCGCCCGAGTTGCACAATCTGGCGAAGCAATTGCCCGAAATTCAAGGTTTGCGCTACATGACCTTTATCGCGGCGACCGATGTGATTTACCAGCTTGAAAGTTTGGGCCGGCCGTTCGGTTTGGAAATCTCGTCCGAAGGCTTGCGGAAGCTGGCGCGCATACTGATCAAAGGTCAGCAGGAGCGGGCTCAGTCGCACACGCCGGCAATGCCGCAGGCGCAGACCGGCTGGCAGCCGGATCAAGGCAGCTAATTGCTGTTCTGACCTGATAAGTAGCGGCAAAGGAGTGCCAAAATCATTGCTCTTTCTAGGACTTGCGCGTAAGCAGCTGATTTTTCTTTGAAACAATTTTTTTGTTCTGGAAATTTTGTTAACTTCGCGATATTCTTCTATCCTATTACGGATTCGCACTTTCAAAATTACGCGACGATTCAATCCTACAAAGCATCGAGGAGGATAACCATGGGCATTTCCCTGAGTAAAGGCGGTAATATTAGCTTGTCCAAGACTGACCCGACGTTAAAGAATGTATTGGTCGGGCTCGGCTGGGACGTACGGGCGACAGACGGCGCCGACTATGATCTGGATGCGAGTGCGTTCATGGTCAAGGAGGACGGCAAGGTGCGCTCCGACAGCGATTTCATCTTTTACAATCAAACCAAATCGACTTGCGGCTCGGTCGAACATACCGGCGACAATCGCACCGGCGCGGGCGACGGCGACGACGAGACGGTCGTGGTGCTGCTCGACAAGGTCCCCGCCGATGTTCAGCGTGTAGCTTTTACAGTGACGATACATGATGCCGAAGTGCGCAAGCAGAATTTCGGCCAGGTCGCTAGCGCTTACGTCAGGATCGTGAACAAGGATACGAATAATGAAGTCGCGCGCTACGATCTGAGCGAAGATGCGTCGATCGAGACCGCGATGATCTTCGGCGAAATCTACCGCCACGGCGGCGAATGGAAATTCCGCGCCGTAGGCCAGGGCTATGCCGGCGGCCTGGCCGCTTTGGCGCGGCAGTACGGCATTAATGTTTAACCCGCAACTTTAAAACAACCAATAAGAGGAACATTAGCATGGCGATTTCATTGAGCAAAGGCGGTAATGTCAATTTGAGTAAAGAAGCGCCCGGATTGAATAAAATCCAGGTGGGCCTGGGCTGGGATGCGCGCGCGACCGACGGCGCGGCATTCGACCTCGACGCCAGCGCTTTTTTGGTCAAAATGGACGGCAAAGTCCGTTCGGACAACGATTTTTGTTTCTACAACAATAAAACGGTCGCCGATGGCGCGGTTTCTCATGCCGGCGATAATTTGACCGGCGCCGGCGAAGGCGACGACGAAGTCGTCAAGGTCGAATTGAGCAAAATTCCTGCCGATCTGGACAAGGTGGTCTTTGCAGTGACCATTCACGATGCCGAGTCGCGCAGGCAAAATTTCGGCCAGGTCAGCCGCGCCTATATCCGCATTGTGAACGAAGACGGCGGCCAGGAAATCGCGCGTTACGACCTGAGCGAAGATGCCTCGGTCGAGACCGCGATGATCTTCGGCGAAATCTACCGGGTCGGTTCCGACTGGAAATTCAAGGCGGTCGGTCAGGGTTATGCCGGCGGCCTCGGACCCTTGGCGTCTTCTTTCGGCGTCAATGTCTAGAATCGTTTAACTCGACGGCATGGACATTTCCAAGGGACAGCGGTTGTCGCTGTCCTCGTTGTTCGGCGGCGACCTGCGGAATTTTCAGATCGAACTGCAAATCAGCGGATTGGGCGGCGCTCCCGATTTCGCCTGTTTCGGCCTGGATGCGCAGCAAAAGTTGTCTGACGACCGTTACATGACTTTTTACAATCAGCCGAAATCGCCTTGCGGCGGGGTTGAACTGGAGAATTCGTCCGGCGATCAGGCAGGGTTTCTGTGCCGGCTTGACCGCCTGCCGGCTTCGATCGACCGTCTGGTTTTTACCGCGGCGGTGGATGGCACGGGAGTGATGAAGCAAATACAGTCCGGCCATGTGCGCTTTTTGCAGGCGGGAAAGGAGTATGCGCGCTTTGTCTTTTCCGGTCTGGATTTTCAGGATGAAAAAGCCCTGATGCTCGGCGAGCTTTACCGGAAGGACGGCGCTTGGCGGTTCAGCGCGACCGGCCAGGGATTCAACGGCGGCCTGCCGGCATTGGTCAAGCATTTCGGCGGCGAGGTGGCGGAGGAGGCGGCGGCACCGCCGCCAGCCAGCGCCAAATTGTCGTTGGAAAAGAAAATCGCGGCCGATGCGCCCAAGCTGGTTGATCTGGCTAAAAAAGCGTCCGTCTCCCTGGAAAAGCATCGCCTGCAGGAAACGATTGCCCGGGTCGGTCTGGTTCTGGATGCGTCCGGTTCGATGAGCGGGCAATACAGCAGGGGCCGGGTGCAGGAAGTGATCGAGCGGCTGTTGCCGCTGGCCGTGCATTTCGATGACGACGGCGAACTGGATGTCTGGGCGTTTTCCCGTAAGGTGCTGGCGCTGCCGCCTGCGACGCTCGCCAATTATGCGGATTACATCAATAGCGCGGAACGCGGTTGGCGCAATTGGGGCATGATGAGCATCAATAACGAGCCGGCGGTGATCGAAAAGGTAATTGCACATTACCGAAACACGCCGTTACCTGTTTTGGTGATTTTCGTCAGCGACGGCGGCGTCAGTCAGAATAAAGAAATCAAACAATTATTGACCGATGCGGCGTCGCTGCCGATTTTTTGGCAGTTTGTCGGGATCGGCGGCAGAAATTACGGCATTCTTGAAAAGCTCGATACGATGCCCGGGCGGATTGTCGACAATTGCGGTTTTTTTGCACTGGACGACCTGCACAGCATCAGCGAACAAGCGCTTTACGATCGCTTGCTGGGCGAGTTTCCGCAGTGGCTGCAAGCGGCCAAAATCAAAAACATCGTTTGCTGATGCCGCCGTTTACGGAATTGCATCCAGCAAACGATAATTAAGAATATTTAAACTCAGGGGCAAAGCAATGGGTATCAGTTTACAAAAAGGCCAGAAAATCTCGCTGAACAAAGAAGCAGGCGGCGAGTTGAGCAAAGTGATCATGGGGCTCGGCTGGGATGCGAAAAAATCCGGCGGCGGTTTGCTGAAGGGAATGTTCGGCGGCGGAGGCGGCGGATCGATCGATCTGGACGCCTCCTGTGTGCTGTTCGACGAACAAAAGAAGATCGTCGATACGGTCTGGTTCCGGCAATTGAAAAGCAAGGACGGCAGTATTGTGCATACGGGCGACAACCGCACCGGCGCGGGCGACGGCGACGATGAGCAAATCATCGTCGATTTGAACAAGGTGCCGGCCAATGTCAAATCGCTAGTATTTACGGTCAATTCGTTCACCAATCAGACTTTCGATCAGGTCGAAAACGCATACTGCCGTCTGGTCGACAGCAGCACCAACAAGGAAATCGCGCGTTATACGCTCAGCTCGCAAGGCTCGCATACCGCGCAGATCATGGCGAAAGTCTACCGTCATGAAGGCGAATGGAAGATGCATGCGATCGGCGAAAACGGCCACGGCCGGACGATCGATAGTCTGATGCCGCAAATCACCGCGAATCTGTAAGACTGCATGCGAGTCTGGTTCAACAAGACGTTTTCGACGATCGGCGCCGTATTCAGGCAATTAAAAACGGGGTATCCCAGCGGGGAGGTCACGATCGTTTGTACGCATACGCATCGGACCGCCACCGCCTTTCTGGCGGCAGACGAAGCCTATCTGGAACCTTCCGAACTGCATGGACTGGACTATATCGACTGGTGCCTCGAATTTTGCCGCGAGCATCGTATCGATCTGTTCTGGCCGGGCAAGGAAGCCGCTTTAGCCTGTAAACATCGGGAGCAGTTCGAGGCTGCCGGCGTCAGGTTGATGGCGGCAGCCGATTACAATACGCTGACGCTATTGCATAACAAGGCGCATTTTTATACCGATTTGCCGAAAGAAGTTGCGTTGGCAATGGATTTTGCCGTGGTCAATGATGCCGATGCCTTCGATCGGGCGGTCGAAACGCTTTCGTCAAAACATAAACGCTTGTGCGTGAAGCCGGCCGTCTCGGTGTACGGGCTCGGCTTTAGGATTCTGGACCGGGAACGCGACAGCATCGCCCATTTATTGAAGGGCGTCGAATACCAGATTCCGCTGCGGGAACTGCGCGACGGCATGCGGCATACGCCATATTTCGATACGTTGCTGGTGATGGAGCATCTGGGAGGCCCCGAATGGAGCGTCGATTGCGCGGCCCGGCACGGCGAGCTCTTGTGCGCGGTGCAACGTAAAAAATCGCCGCTTGCAGGCCATGGCCAGTCTATCGATAATGACCCCGCAATCGCCGGAATGACCGAGCGTTTGATCCGGCATTACCGCTTGAACGGCTTGGTCAATATTCAATACAAGGAAGGCGAGTCGGGTCCGCGCCTGCTCGAGATTAACCCGCGCCCTTCGGGCGGTTTCGGCATGGCGTGCCTTGCCGGAGCGAATTTGGCAAAGATTGCGCTAGATGGCTTCGAGGGTAAAAAACCGGAGATTCCGGCTCTGCGTTATGGACTTAAAATCAGCGAAATCAATACGCCGGTGGTTTTACTGGATGAGGCTTGTGTTGCCTGACGTGTCTATATCCTCAATCTGTAGAATATCTTCGATATATTTATCGGTCTGCTTTAGCCTCTCATAGCGCCCGCAAAAAGGCCGCGCGCATTCTCTGCATTCGATATTCCGATGACCAAAAACCTCTCCATCCCACTCGTTACCGGCGTTCTGCATCTTGACATCGAACCGGGCCGCGTGCCGATCCGGCGTTTACTCGGTTTTGCCTCGCGCATCGGCAGCAAGCGCAAGTTTCTGCTGGTCAGTAAGGTGCTCGGCAAGCATTATCCGGTCAGTCCCCTGATGATGAGTTGGTCTTATCGCGCCTTGGCGAGGGCGGTGCTCAACAGCGGGGTAGGGCAAGGCTCGCTCTGGATCGGGATGGCCGAAACCGCGACCGGCCTCGGCTATGGCGTCTTCGAAGCGGCCACCCGGGAAGGCGCCGAGAACGCCCTGTTCATGCAGACCACGCGTTATCATCTGGAAGGCCTGCCGCGTCTCGAATTCGACGAAGCGCACAGCCATGCGACCGATTTTTTTCTCTATTATCCGGCCGAAGCGAATGCGTTGAAGCTTTTTAGCGGCGCGGAAACGCTGGTGTTGATCGACGACGAAATCAGCACCGGCCGCACGTTTTTGCGGCTGATTCAGTCTTATCAAGCCGTCAATCTGGGGTTGCGCAAAGTATTCATCGTCAGCTTGGTCAATTTTGCGAGGCCGGAAGATAGGGCGAAACTCGAAGCGCAGGCCGGCGTGCCGGTCGAATGGGTGGCGCTGCGTGAGGGTCGTATGCGATTTGAGGATGTCATTGATGAGGCTTTGACTCCGGTGGCGGTTAATGTTATCGGCAACGGTCGCTGCAAGAAGCATTTGCTGGCCTGGCCAGGACGTTTGGGGATCAAGGCGCCGGTGAGTTTGACAGACACCGACATTAGTGAATTGCAGACGTTATTTAACTCAACCGATTCGCGTCTGTTGCTGGTGCTGGGCTCCGGCGAATGCAACGCGCCGGCGTATTTGCTCGGACGCGAGCTTGAGCGCCGGGGTTACCGGGTCAAAGTGCAAAGTACGACCCGTTCGCCGATTCATCCGGGCAATGACATTGCCTCGGTCTGCCGTTTCAAAGACAATTATGACGACGGCATCGATAATTTTATATACAACGTAAATCCCGATGCCTATCAAACGATCATTCTTTGTCACGAAACTCCGCTGAGCGAGTCTCTCCAAGAACGCCTCGATGCCTGGCGCGCCATCGGCGCCCGTATTGCTATCGATCCCTCGACCGGACATGCAAAATTATATTTTTCTAGACCTGGATGACACGCTGTTCCAGACCTTGCGCAAGTGCGAGCACGGGCCCGACGATCCGGCACTGGAAGTGCGCGCATTTTTGCCGGACGGCACGCCGAATTCGTTTGCGACGCGCAAGCAGCAATGGCTTTGGCAATGGTTCCAGAAGGATTTTAAAGTCGTGCCGGTCACCGCGCGCGACGCCGGGGCTTTCGGGCGCGTAAATCTGCCGTTTCGGGAGGAGGCCGTGCTAAATCACGGCGCCGTGATCCTGAACAAAAATCGTCATTACGACAAGCCGTGGATGGAAAGAATGCAGGATCTTTTGCCCGCCTATTATGAAAAACTGCTGGAAGTCTGGGAAGACGTGCTGGTTTTTGCCGGCCGCCGCGAAGGTTATAAATTGCGTCTGGTCCGCGATTTCGGGACCGAATGGTTCGGCGTCGTGAAGCATAGATCGAGCCTCGAATCGCCGCTGCAAACACTGCTCGAAGAAGTTCTCAAACCGCATCGTTTCATGAAGGACGGCAGTTTGTATACGCATTTGAACGGCAATAACCTGGCGATTTTGCCGAAAATCATCAATAAGGAGGACGCGGTGCAGTATCTGCTCGACCACTACCGGCGGCAACATCCCGAAATTTTGACGTTCGGCGCGGGCGACAGCCGGACCGATGCGCCCTTTCTCGCGCTCTGCGATTATGCATTGATTCCGAAAAATACGCAGCTATTCATGACGCTTGCCGCGGTGCAATGAGATGAGGGCCCCGTTTACAGGCAGTTATTCGGCGGCCGATGTCGAATTTTTGCTGACGCCGATCGAAATGGAAGACACGCCGGTGGCGGTCAAGGAAGCGCTGATTCAGTCGGGCCGGCGTCATTATTCGGAAATGCTGACGCACGAATCGCTGCCTTCCGAAGCTTATCTGCAATTGTTTCACGATGCCCTGGCTTTGAACGGCCGGCGCATGGCCGGGCATCTGCTGGCGCTGGCCGAACGGATTGACCAATTGCGTAGGGAACGCATTACGCTGGTATCGCTCGCGCGCGCCGGCACGCCGGTTGGGGTGATGCTGAAGCATATTTTGCAGCGCCATTTCGAACGCAAGGCCGCGCATTATTCGATTTCGATTCTGCGCGAAAAAGGTATCGATCAAAACGCGCTGCGCTATATTTTGCAGCGCCATTCGCCGGAATCCCTGGTTTTTGTGGACGGTTGGACCGGCAAGGGGGTAATCGCACAGCAATTGGCGGCAAGTCTGGAAGATTTTGCTTTTTCCGACGGCATTCGCATACCGGCCGATTTATTCGTATTGACGGATCTGTCCGGTTCGGCGGCGGTCGCTGCCTCGTCCGAGGATTATCTTATACCGTCCTGCGTATTGAATGCCACCGTATCCGGGTTAGTCAGTCGTTCGGTCTGGCGGCAGGGTATTGCAGGCGCCGCGGCTTTTCATGGCTGTTTGTACTATAAAGAATTCGAGCCGTACGATTTATCCCGTTTTTTCATCGATGCGATGCTGAAACAGGCGGAAGAGGCCTATCGGGAGTTCGGCATTGCGGCCCCTGAAATGCCGCTCGACCGGAAGGCCTTGAAGGCCGCATCGCTCGAATTTTTACAGACTGTTGCTCAACAATATGACTTAAGCCATTATAATTACATTAAACCCGGGATTGGCGAAGCGACCCGCGTATTGTTGAGACGCGAAGCCGGACGTTTGCTGCTCAGAAATGCGGCTTCGGAAGCCACCCGGCATTTGCTTTGGCTGGCCGAGTCGAAATCGATTCCGATCGAAGTGCACAAGGATTTACCGTATTGCGCGGCGGCTTTAATTAAAGAGATTAAATGAATCACATTACCGCTGTTTCCGAACACAACCGGCCGTTTTCACCGTGGCAATTGGGGGCTCCGCTGTACATGCCTGCCCACAGGCTGGATCTCCGCGATATTGCGAATGGCGATAAGCTGCCGATGCTGCGGTCGATGATTTTTTGCACCGAAGACGCGGTTTTGAAATATGAGGTAGAAAGCTGTATCCGTCATTTAGGCTTGTGCATGCAAGGCTTCCGGGAAACCAAACAGCGTTTCCGGTTTATCCGTGCGCGCAATCCCGAAATTCTTTCGCGCTTGCTGGATTTGCCCCATATCGAACGCATCGACGGCTTCGTGCTGCCCAAGTTTACGATCGACAATTTTTCCGCTTATTTGGATCAGCTGCAGGGCACTTCTTTTAAGGTGATGCCCACGCTCGAAACCCGTGAGGTGTTCGATGCCGAGGCAATGCGGGAACTTCGTCAGGCACTGCTTCAGGATGGGGTGGGAGAGCGCATTCTGATGCTCAGAATCGGCGGCAACGATTTGATGAACCTATTGGGCATGCGCCGACCCCGGCATATGACGCTTTACCAAACGCCATTAGGCCATGTCGTAGCGCAATTGGTCACCCAATTCAAACCTTTCGGTTTTTCGTTGTCCTCTCCTGTTTTCGAATATCTGGACGACCCTGAAACTTTACAGCAGGAGATTCGGCAGGATTTGGCGCATGGGCTGATCGGCAAGACCGCGATTCATCCGGATCAGGTGCCGGCGATCGAAAATGCGTACCGCGTCGAGCGCACGGACTACGAAATGGCCGTGTCGATGCACGACAGCGCCGCGCCGGCCGTGTTCAGAATGCATGATGCAATGTGCGAAATCGCGACGCACAGACACTGGAGCAATGAGATCATCACCCGACATGCCTGCTACGGGAATCGGGAGATGGTGTCATTGCCGGATTATAAAGAAGTGCACAGTTAATCATGTACATATCACTGTTGGGAGGATTTATCGATGTTTAACAGGATCGATATGGTAGCCGGGCAAAATTGTCCGATGCCTGTGTCGGCGCTACATGTCACCGTCATGACGGGACGACAAATTACGGGGCCTGATCTCGACATGAGCGCTTTTCTATTGAATGCGCAAGGCAAGGTGTCCAGGGATGAAGATTTCGTTTTTTACAATCAACCTCTTCGCGCCGATCAGGGCGTCGAGCTCGAACCCCGGCAGAACCGTTTAACCCTGCATCTGGACCGCACACAGCCAGCCGTACAGAAAATTGCGTTGACGATGACGATCACCGACGGTCAGATCAAAGGCCAGAATTTTACGGAGGTTCAGCAAGTGACTGTGCTGGTCAAGGATTTTTTGACCGGCATTGAAATTGCCAGTTTTGTGCTCGATACGACGAAAACCCAGGAAACCGCGCTGATTTTAGCCGAGTTTTACCGGCATCAGGACCAATGGAAACTGCGCGCAGTGGGCCAGGGTTTTATCGGCGGATTGCAGCCTTTGGCAGAGTTTTACGGCGTCGATGTCAGTGAAGGCGAATCATCCAGCCCTATGCCGATGCCGCCTCCTGCTTCAGCCGAGCCGGCGCCGGCCCCAGCCCCACAGAAACTCAATTTGAGCAAGATTACTCTCGAAAAACGCGGCCAGTCGATCTCGCTGGAGAAGAACCAGAACGGCCTGGGTGAGATTGTGGTCAATTTGAATTGGAACGCAACACCGACCAAATCGGCCGGCCTGTTCAGCAGGAAGGCGGAGGGCATAGACCTCGATCTGGCCTGTCTCTGGGAATTCCAGGATGGTGCGCGAGGTGCTGTTCAGGCTTTGGGCGGGCATTTCGGCAATCTGCAGCAATTTCCGTTCATCGAACTGGATCAGGACGACCGCAGCGGCCGCTCGATCGGCGGCGAAACGATGCGCATCAACGGTAAATACTGGCCCGAATTTAGCCGGGTGCTGATTTTTGCATTCATCTATGAAGGCGTGCCGAACTGGTCGCATGTCGATGCGGTGATTACGATCAAGTGCAGTAATCAGCCGGACATCGAAGTGCGGCTCGACAGTCATCGTAACGATCAATTCATGTGCGCGATCGCGATGCTCGAAAACGTTAACGGCCAGCTACGCATCACCAAATTGGTCGATTATTTTTCCGGCCATCAGCAAATGGATCATGCCTATGGCTGGGGTTTAAATTATGTGGCAGGCAGTAAATAGAAATACTCCCAAAAGAATTGCATTGGCAGGTAGGCAAGAGAGGTGAATTCTCTCTGGCGAATAAAGATAAAGCTGCGATTTCTTGATTTACCGGTATACTTTTATTCGGATATCGGCAAAGCCGTGGAGCATAAATAAATAATATTTGTCATATACATTAAGTAAACAACTTTTTTACCTAACAGCATAATAAGGAGTTAATCCGTGAGTTTCGAAAGTTTCCTGAGTCAACTGAAAAGCAAAGCCAGTGAATTAAAAACCGAAGCGTTGAAATTCAAGAATAAGGATTTTCTGAATGCCGCGATGGCCGGTTCCGCTCTGATTGCGATGGCCGACGGCAGCATTACCGGCGAAGAAAAGCAAAAAATGATCAAATTCATCGAAAGCAATGAAGCCTTGTCGGTATTTACGACCAGCGATGTCATCAAATCATTTCAGGATTTTGTCGGCCAGCTCGAATTCGATAAGGATATCGGCGAGGCCAAGGCTTATCAGGCACTGGGCAAGATGAAATCTAACAACGATGCTGCCCGTCTGTTGATGCGGATGATTATTGCGATTGCTTCATCCGACGGCAATTTCGATCTGTCCGAGAAAAAAATTGCGATCAGGATCGCCAATGAACTTGGCGTCAGTGCAGCGGAATTTGAATTAGCTTAAATATTGAATTATGATGAGAATCAGCGAATATTTAATTTAAAGGGGACACTCGATTAAATTGAATCATTTGGCGTACTCCCTACAATAATAATCAACGTCACTTGTACCGCGGCCTGTTGAAAATTCTTTTTCAGCAGTTGCCGTGAGGCAAAGGGATTTGCAATCCCGATCATCTTTCCATGAATGACCGGGATAATCGGCAGGAACGATTCCTTCCGCATTGGAAATTCCACCAAGGACGGCCCTTGCCGGCATTCCTAAGGCATGGACAAATGCCTTAGGAATGCCGGTTAACCCATGATTATTGCCCAGATGAATTTGGGTGCACAGGAGACGTTATCATGAAAACAAATGTACAAAACCTGCTACTCTGGACTGCCCTTATTGTAGGTTCCCTGCTGGTTTTCAATCAGTTCAATTCGCCCCCGCCCGTATCGGAAGGCACTATCGCTTATTCTGAGTTCCTCAATAAAGTTAAGGCGAAGCAGGTTACACGCGTCGAAATCATGGGAGATCATATCAACATTCGCATGAATGATGGTCAGGAATATGAGACCTTCAATCCTGGCGATCCGCATATGATCGATGATTTATTGGCGGCCGGCGTGCAGATCAGAACATTACACCCGCAACAGCGATCGTTCCTCATGGAATTATTCGTTTCCTGGTTTCCGATGCTGCTGCTGATTGCGATCTGGGTAATTTATATGCGGCGTCAGCAGAGCGGCGGCGCCGGCAGCTTCGGCAAGAGCAAGGCGAAACTGCTGGAAGAAGACAAGCGCACGGTTACCTTCCAGGATGTGGCCGGCTGCGAGGAGGCGAAGGAAGAGGTCGCCGAACTGGTTGATTTCCTGTCC
>JBPFEE010000019.1:0-59792 GCA_051061095.1 Methylomicrobium sp.
TCGAGATCTTATGGAAGAAAATTAAATATGAATGGTTACCCTGGGCGGCTTACCAATGCTTTGAAACCCTGCGCTCCGCGTTGAATGAAATCTTCGAAAATTTGGGCAGCAAATACCAGGTTAATTTTGCATAAGTACTTAGTCCTTCAAATTGAGCTCTTAAATTGGCATCATCCGGAATATTATTTTTATCTATACCTATTTGTTTATTTTCGTTATTTGTGTTTTTTATGCCTATTATTATGTAAGCATCCGTGTCTCTTGGTGTATTCCACATGCTCACAATGTCTTTAATAAACTCAGATCTTGATTTGATTTTGTCCTTTTTAGGATTTGTGAAATACATTTCGCTCTTGAAATCAATAAAGCCTCCTATGTCAGGATAGTTGTCGTATTTTTTGAAATAGACAATTGGGGACGGAATGGACACAACTATGCCACGTTATCCTGAGGACCGTAAAGCCGCGGTACTGGGCAAACTGTTGCCGCCGCACAATCGATCGGTGCCTGAAATCGCTAAAGCGGAAGGCATCAGCGAAGCCACATTGTACAATTGGCTGAAACAAGCCAGACACCAAGGAGTCCCCGTGCCGGGTAGTCTCACTAACAACCCCGAAGACTGGAGCGGCGAAGCCAAGTTCGCCGTAGTCATCGAAACCGCACCGCTGAATGCCAGCGAACTCAGCGAATATTGCCGCGCGAAAGGGTTATACCCGGAACAAGTCGCCCGCTGGCGGCAAGCTTGCATCGAAGGCGCAGCGACTCAGGAGAACCGCGACCCAGTGGTCAGCGGCCAACTGAAGGCCGCCAAGCAGCAGATCCGCACCTTGGAAAAAGATTTGCGGCGCAAGGAAAAGGCACTGGCGGAAAGCGCGGCGCTCCTGGTACTGCAAAAAAAGTTCAACACGCTCTGGGAGGACGAGGAATGATGACCACGACCCAGCAGCGTGAACAGGTGGTCGCCTGGATCGTCGAGGCCGTCAATGCCGGTGCGCGGCGCGCCCGAGCCTGCGCCATCGTCGGCATCACGGCGCGCACCTTGCAACGTTGGAAACCTAAAGGCGCCGAGCGCGTACGCGCAGACCGGCGGCCGTTGGCGGAGCGCCCGGCACCGGCCAACCAGCTGTCTGCGGAGGAACGCCAGCAAGTGGTGGACACCTGCAACCAGCCGCCCTACGCCAGTTTGCCACCGTCCCAGATCGTGCCGAAACTGGCTGATCAGGGCATTTACCTGGCCTCCGAGTCCAGCTTCTATCGCATCCTGCGCGCCGCCAACCAACTGCACCGCCGCGGCCGCGCCAAAGCGCCGCAAGCTAGCCGAGCTCCGACTACGCACATCGCTAAGGGACCGAACGAAGTCTGGACCTGGGACATCAGTTACCTGCCCAGCACCGTCACCGGACGGTTCTTCTACCTGTACATGGTCGAAGACCTCTACAGCCGCTACGGCGTCGCCTGGGAAGTGCATGAAAGCGAATCCGGCGAGCATGCGGCAGAGCTGCTGGAAAAAGCCATTTGGCGCGAACAGCTGTACGGCAAAAAACCCGTGCTGCACAGCGACAACGGCAGCCCGATGAAATCGCTCACCCTGCGCGCCAAACTGGAATCCCTGGGCGTCACCACCTCCTTCAGTCGCCCACGGGTTAGCGATGACAACGCTTATGTGGAAGCCTTCTTCCGCACTCTGAAGTACGGTCCCACCTGGCCCGCCCAAGGCTTTGCCACGCTGGAGGAGGCGCGGGCATGGATGCAAACCTTCATGCACTGGTATAACCACGAGCACCAGCACAGCAAGATACGCTTCGTAACGCCCGAACAACGCCACCGTGGCCAGGACAAGGCCATCCTGGCCAAACGGATCGAGGTCTATGCCGCCGCTAAAGCCAAACACCCGGAACGCTGGTCGAAGGACATCCGCGATTGGAATCCGGTCGGTCCCGTGGCCCTCAACCCCGACAAGGCAACCCGAGAAAACTTGAAGAAAGCAGCATGATTTTTGCGACAACTATCTTGAAAAACACCGAAAGTCGTTTTCTTGAGTCAGCTTTAATAGATTTTCAAATTTTTCTGGAGTCATAAAATTTTTTTAATTCCGAAAGAGCTGTAGGTGTTATTAGCGTAGCGTATTCGCACACACTAGAGAAGACAAAAATTCTCAGACTAAGCTATCAAGGACTGGAGCACCTGCTTCAATAACTCACCCGAAACCCAATCTCAGCCCCCCGTCCCGCTTCCGGCGCGAAATTGCGCAGGTACGAGGTCGAATTGCGGATGTTTTGATCGAGCAAATTATTGCCTTTCGCGAACAGCATCAATTCGGCGTCCTTGTAGGCCTTTAGCCGGTAGTTGACACCGACGTTCAGCAGAAAATAGCCGGCGGTGGACGTTTCGAAATCGCCTGCATGCGGCTGATCGTCCGCACGCGTGAAGCGCAGATAGCTCGACAGTTTGTCCTGCAAATAATCGAGCTGCAGGCCGTAACGCAAAGGCGGCATCCGCGGTACGTCGCTGCCGTCGGCGAATTCGCCGCGCGTATAGTCGCTGAACAGGGTCAGGTCCAGCAGCCCGTAGCGGTTCTCCATCACCGGAAAGATCAATTTGGCTTCATAGCCTTTGAAGATCGCGTCCTGCTGACTGCTGACCAGGACCTGCGAACAGTCGATACTGCACGGATTACCCTCTTCATCGACGAATTCGCCGCTGCGCTGCTGGTAGATGTAGTCGCCGGCCCAGTTGTGGAACAGGTCGAATTCGGCGCGCATCCAGTCGGACTTGAAGCGGTAGCCCAGGTCGAGGTTGTAGGAGGTTTCTTCCTTAAGATTCACATTCCCCCGCTCGAAGCTGCGGGTCGCGTCATGGAAGCCGTTGGCCAACAGTTCCTGCACTTGCGGCGCGCGCGAAGAGCGGGTGACCGCCAGATTCAGGGTGTTTCGCTTGTCGATTTTCCAGGCGGCGGATATGGACGCACTGACCGGCGTATAGTCGAGCCCCTTCATTCCGTCCGGCCGGATGTCGGTCTGGTCGATCCGGGTGCCGAACTGGTAGGTTACCGGACCGGCATCGAACGATTCGACCGCGAAAATGCTGTAACTGTCGATCAGCGAATGCGGCACGATCGGGGCGCCGGTCAGTTTCTCGATTGCGGTGAAGTCGCTGGACTGCACCTGAAAACCGACGGTGCCGCGCACGGGGCCGATGTCCTGATGGTCCATTTCCAGGCGGCTTTCATAGGTCCGGTTCGCGAAAAACGCGCCCGGCTCGCCGTTCGCGATTTCGGTATGCTGGTAGTCGGTATAACCCAGACGGGCGCGCAGGCTTTTAGCGAAGCGGAACGGATCGATCAGCTCGCCTTTGAAGTCGTACTTATCCTGCCGGAGATCGATACGCACGAATTCTTCGCCGGTCCCGTCCGGGGCGATCCCGTAATTGTTTTCGAGATGATTGATCGAGGCGCCCGCGAATCCCGGCTCGCCGATCCAGGAGAGGCCGGCCGAACCGCTGATCGCTTCCGCGCCGGTGTTGTTCAGATGGCCTTTGGGATTATCGACGATAACGAGCGAAGGGTCAGTGATCGAAGCCTTGGCCGTATCGATCGCGCTGCCGCCGATTGCGAGATCGTCGCGGTGGCGGTAGAAGCCGTCCAGATGGTAAGCAATAGGGCCTTGGCCGCCTTCGACCTTCATTGCGGTGCTGGTTTCGTCGCTGGTCGAATCGAAACGCTGCTCGAGCGCCCCGCCGATCGGTTTATCTGGCATCTTGTCCGGAATGCGGTTATCGATCACATTGACGATGCCGCCGATTGCGCCGCTGCCGTACATCAGCGTGGCAGGCCCCCGCAGGACTTCGATCCGTTCGGCCAGCAGCGGCTCGACGCTGGTCGCATGATCCGGACTGAAGGCCGATACATCGTTGCTGCCGATGCCGTTGCTCAAGACCCGTACCCTGGGCCCCGCCTGGCCCCGGATCACCGGCGTGCCCACGCCGGGCCCGAACGACTGGCTGCTGATACCCAGTTCGTCCTTCAGCGTTTCGCCGATGCTGTGGCCGGTTTTCATCCGCAGTGCTTCCTCGCTCAATACCGTCGCAGGCTGAACAGGATTTTCTTGTTCTTGCGGTGCAGGCGCGGTGACCACGACTTCCTCCAGCATTTTGCCGTCCTGTTCTTCGGCCTGCACGGCTGCCGGCAATCCGGAAAACGACAAAAAGACGGCCAAAGAGGAATAAATTGCGCTTTGATTGATCTGCATGGAAACATTCGATTGAAATGCAATGTTATATTATAACACAAACGGAGTTCGTATAATGTCCTCGAAAATAACTTCTTTGTATGACTGCCAGATTATGGATAACGATGCGCTAGCGGTTTTGATTAAAATAGACTCCCTGACAAGACAAATGCCCCCCCCCCCGATTCAACCCTGAATTCCTCCAATGAGAAACGAAATGCGCACCAAATCCTTAAGTTTTAGACTGCTGACCTCCGAAGGCCTGGTGCTGGCGGCCTTTTTTGCCCTGGTCGCCCTGGTGCTCGAACAGGGCTTTCGCGAAAGCGCCGAAGAGGCCTTAAAGGAACGCTTGCAGGTGCAGGTGTATTCTCTGCTGTCGTCCGCCGAACTGAAGGATAACGGCGAATTGTCCATTTCGCCGAATCTGCAGGACCCGCGTTTTATGAATCCGGGCTCGGGGCTCTATGGCTTCATCCGGCAAAGCAATAAAAAACTGGTCTGGAGTTCGCCTTCCGCGATCGGTCTCGACCCGCCGCCTCTTCCCGAAATGGCGCCGGGCGAACCGGCGTTCACCTTGGAAAAGCGCAACCGCTATGCGTTCCATTATCGAGTCATATGGCAAACCGTAACGGGCATGGAGCGCGAATACCTGTTTACCGTCGTCGAAGACGGCGATTTTGTCACGCAGCAGGTTAAGCATTTTACCGTGACCCTATGGTCCTGGCTGCTGGTGATCGGCATTGTATTGATCCTGATCCAGTTTTCACTGCTGCGCTGGAGTTTGAAGCCGTTGCGCCGGATCGTCAGGGATCTGGAGTCGATCGAAAAAGGCAAGCGCCAGCGCCTGGATCATTACTATGCCACCGAATTGCAGGGTCTCGCCAACAACCTGAACGCCTTTATCAACAGCGAGCGCGCTCATCTGGAACGCTACCGCAATACGCTGGCCGATCTGGCGCATAGCCTGAAAACCCCGCTGGCGATTCTGCACGGTTGCGCGCACTCCTTTCAGGGCAATCAGGACGCCGTGATCGAGCAACTGACCTATATGGACAAGATCATCGAATATCAGTTGCAGCGCGCGGCGGCGAAAGGCGAAACCAAGACCGTCGGAACCTCCGATGTATCGGAGATCATCCGGAAGACAGTTGGCTCGCTGACCAAGGTATATCTCGACAAAGGGATCGCGTTCGACCTGAACATCCCCGAGACGAGTCCGGTATATTATGAGGAGGGCGATCTCTACGAAATCATCGGCAATCTGCTGGATAATGCCTGCAAATGGTGCCGAAAAACGGTTCGGGTCAATGTCGTGCCGAATCCGCGCAAGAACCGCCGTAATTACACGCTATGCCTGCTGATCGAAGATGACGGCCCCGGCATTCCGCAGCAAAAGTTGAGTGAAATTTTAAAACGCGGCGTCCGCGCCGACGAAAATATTCATGGACACGGCATCGGCATGGCGGTCGTGAGCGATCTGATCGAATTGTTGGGCGGCAAGCTGGAAGGCGTGCCGAGCAAGACTCTGGGCGGAATGAGCTGGAGCGTGTATTTGCCTTAGGGTTTGTGTCCGGAAGAATATTCCCTTACTCCATCTTCACACCTTCCAGAAACGGCGTTCGTTTCGGAATTTCTTCTTTTTTGGAAGAAAGCGTGATTTCCCGGTCGCGCTTTTGATCATAGCGGTAGCTTTCGCTGATTTTTATGCCGGTCAAAAAATTGAAACTTTCTTTCTTGCCGGTCCCGAGAGCGCCATCGCCATGCCTTATATCCTTGCCGATCAGTACGAAGCGGCGAGATTTCGCAGCGTACCGAAACCGCCAGATTTGATCAGTAAATTCTCTCGAACCGATCAACTGATTGACGATCACAACGCCTTTTTTGATATCGACGTCGGCGCTTTCTTTCACGCCGCCGCAGTGGACACACATGAGAAGCTCGCCATTGCTGCCGCCGAGCGAAAATTTCCCGTTGGCGCCGCCGACCAGCACGAGCAGAATGCGTTGGCCTTCTTCGGCATTCGGAACCGAAGAGGATTGAACCAGGATCGCGGCGATATCGGCAATTCCGTCGGCAGTCAGATCGCCATCGGCCTTCTCTTCGACCGCCCATCCCGGCGGCGTAAAATCAGCAAGCAAACGGCCTTCGCGCGGCAAATGGCTTAAGTCAATTGCCTTTTCCTGGGCCGGCACCACGCTGGAGAGCGATAGCATCAGCAGGAAGAGAGGCAGTGGCAAACGCAGGGTTCTAATGATCATTCTGACTCCCGGCAAGCATGATGCTCGGCTTATAACGGTACATTAACGATGTCTCCCCTTTAAGTAGACTGCATCTAAGTCAAATCGTTTTTTGCCCGACAGCTGCCGGCATTTAGACGCTGGCATGGTTGATCAGAATTTCCGCCGCATGGCGGGCCGCCTCTATGGCGCCTGAGTTTCGCCGCATCTGTTCGGCGATGATCGCGCCGGAAAGCAACAGAATCAGTTGATGAGCCAGCCTGTCGGGATGATGGGCCTCGGCTGCCTCCGCCCATTCCTCAAGACGCAGGCGAAATTGTCGATAAAAATCGGCGGAGACTTGTTTGAATGGCTCTTCATCACCCGCCGCTTCGGTCGCGGCATTGATGAACGGGCAGCCACGGAATCCGTCTAAACTCAGCGTTTCCCCGAAGATATCGAAGACAGCCAGTAACCGTGCTTTCGGCTCGGATGCGCGCGTCTCGATGCCCGTCAAGATCCGCTCGCTCATCGCCTCGGCGCTTTTTTGCAGATGCGCCAGCACCAGGTCGTTTTTGGATGGAAAATAATGGTACAGACTCATTTTCGTGGTGCCGGCCGCCTTCACGATCGCCTCGATCCCGGTCGCGCGGATACCCTGGCGATAAAACAGTTCGGACGCGGTTTGCAGGATTCGTTCTTTGAGATTGCTGGACATGGAACAAAATTTACAAAAATAAAGTTGCAACTATACCGACCGGTCTGTATTATTGCAAATGACTTACCGGTCAGTCTATTCTTTGCGCTCAACTTGGAGAACAACACCATGATTACCTTATACGGCTTCGCGCTCAGCAATTATTACAACAAGACTAAATTAGCCCTGCTCGAAAAAGGCATTCCTTTTAATGAGGAGGTAGTGAGACCGTCGCAGGATGCGGCCGTGTTAAAGCGCTCGCCGCTGGGCAAGATTCCTTTCATCAAGGCTGACGGAGGCTATTTGTCCGAATCGCAGGCGATTCTCGAATACCTGGAAGATACCTATCCCGATCGTCCCTTATATCCATCCAATGCGTTTGAACGCGCCAAATGCCGGGAGTTCATCCAGCATCTGGAATTGAACGTGGAACTGGTCGCGCGCCGCATTTACGGGGAAGCGCTATTCGGAACGCCGGTTTCCCAGGAAACCAAGGACGAAGTCAGGAAAAAAGTCGAAGCGGGTCTGCAAGGATTGACGCGTCTGGTGCGTTTTGCACCCTATGCGCTCGGCGAAAACTTCACCGCGGCCGACGTCGTCGCCTGGCTGCATTTAGGCTTGATCGCGATGGCGACGCAGAAAATTTATGGCGAGGATCTGGTCGCCGCCCATGTGCCGGGCGTAGCGGATTATTTCCAACAGATGGAAAGCCGTCCTTATGTCAGACAGGTCGCGGAAGGCCGGAATGCGGCGATTCAGGCTTTTTTCGCCCAAAAATAGCGCTGCTTGCTTCACCCCCTCTTTGAAAAAGACGACTGCATGGGCAGAGATTTGCTCCTCGACAACCGCTCCTGCATTGCCGAGGGGCCGGGGGGAGATTTTCTAAAAATAAATCCCCCTCGATCCCCCTTTTTCAAAGGGGGAGGCCGTGTTGGGTCCCCTTTTTCAAAAGGAGGATGTTATTTTTGACGAAATCCTTAGCGGCATTGGGCTTACCGGAACAGGTCCAACTGGCCGCCCGGATGCGGCGGCCGGAACCGGTCCGAATTGAAGTCGGGCGAGCCGGGAAAAGCCAGCCGTTTATAAGCCAGTCTAAAGCGCTGGCCGAGCAGATCGGCATATTCGCCGGTGCCGGTCATCCGCGACCCGAAAGCCGAATCGTAGGCCTTGCCGCCGCGCGCCTCGAAAATCCGGTGCAGCACGCGTTCGGCCTTCAGCGGCTCATGCGTATGCAGCCATTCGCTGAACAGATCGTAGAGTTCTCGCGGCAGGCGCAGCAACACATAACCCGCATCGACCGCGCCGGCCTTGCGGCTTGCGCTCAGGATTTTTTCGAGCTCTTCGTCGTTCAGCATCGGAATCAACGGCGCGATTAGTACCGATACCGGTATCCCGGCCGCCGCCAGCCGCTCGACCGTCAGCAGCCGCCGTTTCGGCGCGGCGGCGCGCGGTTCCAGACGCCGTGCCAGTTCGGTCTTCAACGTCGTGATCGAAACGGCGACCTGCGCCAGTCCGAGCGCGGCCATTTCCTGCAAAATATCCAGATCGCGCTCGATCAGCGCGGACTTGGTCACGATCGAGACCGGATGCCGGGTTTCCTGCAACACTTCAAGAATCCGCCGGGTCAGCCCAAGTTTGCGCTCGACCGGCTGGTAGGCGTCGGTATTGATGCCCAGCGCGATCGGCGCGGGACGGTAGCGGCGGGCGCCAAGTTCCTCGCGCAGCCGTTCGGGCGCGTCGGGTTTATAGAACAGCCGGGTTTCGAAATCGAGCCCCGGCGACAGCCCCAGATAGGCATGGCTGGGGCGTGCGAAACAGTACGCGCAGCCGTGTTCGCAGCCCCGGTACGGATTGATCGAGCGGTCGAACGGCACATCCGGCGACTGGTTATAGGTGATTACGGTCTTCGCCGTGTCGATGCTCAAGGAGGTCGGCACGCGCTCCGGCAACTCGTCTAGGCTGTCCCAGCCGTCGTCGAACGCCTCCTTCGTTTCGGCCTCGAAGCGCCCCGTCCGGTTGCTCAACGCTCCGCGGCCTTTGCGGGCTTGCGGCGGGGGCGTATGATGGTCGTCTTTATTCATCGCTCGAACTTAAACCACTGGCTTCGGAGTTTTGGATGGTGCATCTATCTTTCATACGCGGCATTCTCTTCGACCTCGACGGCGTCCTCTACGTCGGCTCCAAGGCCGTCGAAGGCGCCGTCGAGGCGATCGACGACATTAAACGGCGCGGCTACCGCTGCCGATTCATCACCAACACCAGCACCTTGTCCGCCACTTCGCTGCATGAAAAACTGACCGGTCTCGGCTTTGACATCGCCGAACACGAAATTATCAGCGCCACCAAGGCCGCCCTGATCTATCTACAGCAATTCGACGATCCCGTCTGCCATTTGCTGCTGGCCGACGACGTCAAACAGGATTTCAGTCATTTCAGGCAGTCAGACCGCAAAGCCGATTTTGTGATCGTCGGCGATATCGGCGAGGCCTGGTCATACCAACTGCTGAACAACGTTTTCAACCTGCTGATCAACGGCGCGGAGTTGATCGCAATCCACAAAAACCGCTTCTGGCAAACCGAACGCGGCCTGCAGATGGATATTGGCGGTTTCGTCAGCGCGCTGGAATACACCAGCCGGAAGCAGGCAACGATTATCGGCAAGCCCTCGCCCGATTTTTTCAAGGCTGCCCTGACCGAACTGGAACTGCCGCCGGAACAGGTTGCGATCGTCGGCGACGATATAGACGTTGATATCGGCGGCGGACAGCGTGCGGGCCTGACCGGAATTCTGGTCAAAACCGGCAAATACCGGCAGGATAATGCGGACAATAGCCCGGTCGTTCCGGGCCTGATCATTCCTTCCATTGCCGAACTGCCCGATCTTTTGCCGGGGCTGTAGTCGTGAAGCGTAACACGCCCCGCAAGTCCGAAGTCCGGCTCCTGTTCATGGCTCTGCATTTAGACGTTCCTGGTCTAAACCTTCCGGGCCGAACTGAGCCTCTACAATCAAGCGTTTGACAATGATATTTCCGGAAAGCGTACCATGTTAAAAAAATTCTTCGCCAAAACCACCGATTTTATTCTGGGAATATTGGTCGCCGTCTATATCCTCCTGGAAGATCTGGTCTGGGAAAACATTGCCGAGCCAATTTACCGGTTTATCCATGGTCTGGCAATCCTGCAAAAGCCCGAGGAGTTTATCCGAGGGCTCGACCGCCATGTGCTGCTGGGGGTGTTTCTGGTTTTATTCGTTCAGGTTGAACTGATGGGCCTTTTCGCGCTGCAACTGATCGGCACAGGGAAGGTGGTTGCCGGGACGATGCTCTACGCCGGCAAAATTCCGGTCGCCGCGTTTACCTTATGGCTGTTCCGGGTTTCGAAAGAAAAACTGATGACCTTCGGCTGGTTCGAACGGTCGTATGAATTGATCCTGTTGATCATCGAAAAGATCAAGCTCAGCGCCATTCACCAGAGGATTGCGGCACGGTTTAAGCAAGTTAAAGCGTGGCTCAAAATCCGGTTGTATCGGCCTCGGCTATATATTCGCCGGTTTATCGAAGCCCTCAAAAACTCGATTACTTTCGAGAAAATTAAGTAGATAACTTTGAATTTCAAATATCAATTGCGAGCGATGCGCTTTACTTCTTTCAGCGCATCCTACGGGCTAGAATAAAATAAGTACGTCCCATTTTCTAAACTATGTGCATATGAGTTCAACTTGCTACCTTCCACGTAGCCTCACAAGTAGTGAGAAGACATACACTGAAACGGAATTGCTCGCCGCATCTAATTATGTCGTTGTATTAGCTGAACCAGGCGCTGGTAAGACTGAACTTATGAGGAGCCTTGCACAACAGTTGGGCACTTCAGCCGTAACTGCAAATGTGTTTGGTCAGGTTGGTGCAGATGGAGAGAATTGTCCAATCGTGATCGACGCATTTGATGAGTTGGCCAAGGTTGATCAGTCAGGGATTCATAGGCTTCTTGCTAACGCCAGAAAAGCGAATCCGACGCACGTCATCATTTCGAGCAGGTCCAGTGAGTGGGATAATGCAACCACTAACGCATTTAAAGAGTTTCTTGCCTTTACCCCTCTGGTAGTTAAGTTATGCGAGTTTAACGAAAGGGAACAGCGGGCGATATTTGATCATTATGTGCCAGAGGAGGACTTCGCTGCGTTCCAGGCAGAGGTTGCTCGATTTGATTTGGAAACGCTTCTCCCAAACCCCCAGTTTCTGAAACTGTTTGCTGACGCATATGTCGAGAGCGAAAGACACTTCGCTGACAAACGATCAATCTTCGTACAAGCGGTCGAACGCCTGGCGAAGGAAGCAAATCCCAATGTAGCGAGAAGCAAACCGACACTTTCAACCAGTCAAAAAGTTGACATGTCGTCTGAAGTTTTCGCTAAGCTCTTGTTGTCAGGCGCTGAAGGCGTCTGCACAAGCGAGGCCAGCGAAAATAGGATGTATCCGTTGCTGGCATCATTATTTATCAGCGACACTCCAGCTGATAGTATCCTAGCAACTCGGCTTTTTAAACTGGGCGACAGTGCGGACCAGCATCGTCCGGTTCACAAGATTGTCGCTGAATACTGCGCAGCGAACTATCTCACCAAGCGGATAGCAGACCCAGCGGATCCTCTCACTCTACCCAAATGCCTACCTATTATCGCGCCAAATTCCACAGTGCGTGATGAACTTCGCGGCTTGCTGGGCTGGATGGCAGCGCTAGGCAACAAACCTATCGAAGAATCCGCAATCGAACTTGACCCTTATGCAGTGCTTGCGAACGGCGATCCGTCCCAGCTTAAGCATTCGTCAAAACGCCTGCTTGTAAATCGGCTAAAAGAAATTGAGACCAAAGATCCCTACTTCCGGAGAGGTGATTTCTGGCGCCGGTTCAGCGTTGCAGAATTCTTCACCCCAGACGTTGTGAATGAGATCAAACCTCTTCTCGTGACTGGAGGCGACGGGCACTTGCGTGATCTGATCCTTGAACTCTTGGCAGGCTCACCAGCGATCAAGCAGTTGAGAGATGAGTTGCGTCAACTTGCTTTAACGCCGACTGAAAGCAAAAACACTCGTTTGTTGGCGAATAAGTGTTTGCTCGACGTTGAGGGTGATGACCATCGCTCTGACTTGGACATTCTAATTTCTGAGGCCAGTAATACGTCTCTCTCTATTGTGGCTGAGACTATCGAAACCTTAGGCCCGAAAACCTTTGAGCCTGCCTACCTTGCAGAATTCCTTCGAATTTGTTCAAAGCTTTACCCGGCCCACCAAAAGCGACGTGGGCGTACAATAGGTGAGCGCTTTTTCATAAAGCGTTTCATAGCTGAATTAGACTTGGCAACTATCGAATGGCTCTTGGACGAGCTAACCAAAGACCTAGCCTGTAATTGCGGCAAGGAATCTTATGAATGCGATTGTCGAAATGGTATTAGTAAAATCGTCGGATTAATGCTGGATCGGTACTTTAATCTGGCCAAGCCCCCTTTTGATCCCATACGGGTTTGGCAATGGGTTGGCAACCTGAACTACCATGAAAACAAAACCGCAAAACAAAGTAAGGCAGTACAAGTACTTCAAGAAGACGATAGCCTGCGCCAAAGCATTATTGCTCATGTATTTGTGAAACTGACTGACCGTGACCAGATTTTCGAAACCAAGATACACAAGTTCGGATGGCACTCGCACTCCGGCCTTTATTTTCATACTGAAGACCACAGGTACATAGTCGATCTGGCGTTTGAGACCGACAACCCGAATTTGTGGGCGAGTTTCATAGCTAGGCAACAGTACTATCCAAATATGGAAGAACGAGGCCCGAATGATTTGCGACGTCACATGCGTAAACAATCATTGGAAAAACTTTTGTTCATGCGAGAGTGGGCTAAGTCCAACAGGGAGGCAGCACAATTCAAGCGGCAACACGGAATACGACAATTCAGACATGAACGTAAGATGAAGCGCCGTCGCTTGCAAGAAGACACCATCCGCGTAGCGAACATTAAGTATATTCAAGACAACCGGGAACTTGTCGAAGGTGGTCGTCATTGGAATTGTTTGGTTCGCTTTGCGGAACTTGTGCTTATGTCGCCGGACGAGATTGAGCGCGAATTCGGCGATGAGGCTCTCGTTCGGAATGCGCTCAGAAACTGTCTCGATTTTATAGCGCCGCACGTTCCCGATCTGATCAAGCTCGCAGAATTACAATGTGCTTCACAGGGCTTACACTCTGAAACGATTCTTTATGCAGCTTGCTTAGAGATCATGCGTGTTAAAGGCAACTTAGAAGAAGTTGATCTCCGCCTTCTCAGAGCGCTGCGGACTAACATTCACATGGGCTACAGCGCAGTTTCAAAGGAAGAGCGTGATGTGCTGGAGACCGAGGTTGACCGCCTCATCTTTACAGATGCCGCGAGTGCTGAGAATTTTATCCGGCAGTACGTCGAGCCGCAATTGGCTCAGCCGAGGTGTAATCATCCTGAACTTTGGCTGTTGCGGAGTCTGGACGCTTTCAGCCATTTGCGCGCCACGCTATCAATTGAATGGCTTAAGCATTTTAGTGAATTGGCATTTGGGCCACTAGATTCGCTTTTCGAGATTGCTGCTCAATATGGCAATCGGGATGACTTGAAAGCAATCATTGCAGAACGTTGCGCAGAATTCATGTACGCTTGGCCCAAGCTGACTGAAAGCGAAAATATCGAACAAAAGCGCACTTTCTGGCTAGTGCGCGCATGGTACTTCCTCGACGACGCACCTGAGGCATACTGGGACTGGCTCAAAACCGATAAAGACACACTGCTTATACTTTACAGGCGATCTGGGCGATTAAATTACAGTGATCATCCCTATTGGCCCAAGTTGACATCAAGCAAGGTAGAAGCCATTCTAGATGCTTTCATCGACAAATGGCCTAAGGTTGACCTGCCGAGCCACTGGGGGACGGGAAGCCCCAAAGAAGAGAACGCATACCGATTCTTGACCGAAGTGATTTGGTCAATTAATTCAGATGATCCCGATGATGCTGTCCCTGTCCTCGTCCGGCTTCTCGCCGATCCGCGTTTCGCTGACCTACACAATGACTTGAAGAGCATACATGCCGGTCAAGTGAGAAAGAAAGCACTAAGGGATTTCGAACCGCCGACACCACTGGAGATCGTAAATCGACTGGACCGCGACGCAGTGGTTACTGTGGAAGGTCTGCGTCAACTCGTGATCCAAGAGCTTAATGACTTTCAGAAAGCTATTGATGGTGGAGAGTACAATTCCGCAGATCGCTTTTATGAAAAAGGTGAACGGCTAGACGAAGTAAGATCTACTGAAATTATAGCTGAGCGCCTCAATTTGAGGCTTGAGCCGCAAGGCATCTCTGTGACGCCGGAGCATCAGCTAAAGGGTGCAAAGCGGAGTGACTTCACGGCGACCAAAATAATTGGCGGCAAAAGACGATTGCTTGTTACGGAGGTCAAAGGGCAATGGCATGATGAGCTATATACAGCCGCATCCGCTCAACTGCATGAACGCTACGCTATCCATCCAGATGCCGAACAACAAGGCATTTTCCTCGCAATCTGGTTTGGAGGAGACGAAAAGGTTGCCGGGCGTAAAAGACACGCTATTGGAAGCGCCCGAGAACTTAAAAGCAGCATCGAAGCAACGCTACCACCGGAACTCGTGGGGCTAATTGACCTCTTCGTTCTGGATGTGTCTAAGCTCAAATAAAACTATTTGTCATGAGGAAAAAATAGGGACAGACACGATTATTTTCGCCAGTATCTCTGGCAGTAATCATTGGCTGTTCCCCAGGCTGTATCTTTTGTATGCTTCAACTTCGGATATGCGCTGCAATGTTGGAGGACCTCCGCCATGCATATAACTTTTTGGATATGTTAACTCCCAATAACTCCTATCATCAGGGTTTTTATATAAAGCAGACCAATTATCGCCATCCACGGCAATCTGCTCAAAGTAAAAATCAGTTAGCCAATGTATTCTTTCACATACGGAATCCTCAACTACAGAGCCGTCTTTTTCTAGCCAATTTCCAACTAAGCTGATTTCATTAATACTTGGTTTTCTTCTCATCGTACAACCCTCGTACTAGAATCCGCAGGAAATGGACCATTAGGGATAACAAACTCTCGTGCTCCTCCCGCTGTTCGACCCCCACCGATAAAGCCTGGGTCTGTTCTATTTACTGGTGAAGCAATGCCCGCTTTCGGGGTTGGAAACTCAATAACTCGGAATCCTGTAGGGCTTTCGGGAATAGTT
The DNA here is from genome assembly GCA_051061095.1 of Methylomicrobium sp. Lineage (GTDB taxonomy): Bacteria > Pseudomonadota > Gammaproteobacteria > Methylococcales > Methylomonadaceae > Methylomicrobium. The sequence goes on from JBPFEE010000019.1 coordinate 15,422, forward strand.
AAACGCTCAGCTATGTCTTTGGCATTAAGCCCTTGAATATCCTCTGCCGCAGTTATAAAGACATCATCTGCATCCGGTCTGCCAAGAGTACCTGATACACGAGTAATTGCATTATCAGGCACAACCCTAGCCACAGCTTCTGGAACAGGATTATTTATACCCTTTATAGCCTTAGGGCAAACCCGACTAACACCAGCCAAATACTTTGCGGCATTAAGCTCGGAAACACCAAGAGTAGCGCCTATTTCAATACCGTATAAAGCCAATTGAGCCGGATCAAGCGGTCCACCAATAATGGTCCCGCCTTCTAAGGGCCGACCAGAAATCCTAAAGCCTTGCCCCCATGAATAAAGCCGAAACTCATCTAACCCTAGCGGATCAACTAGGTTAACCGGGCTCCCATTGACATAGGCATAAGTATTAATGCCTCCCGTTAACCCAATCGGATCGCTCTGGACATACCGTCCGGTACGGGGATCATAATCCCTAAAATAATTGTAATGCAAGCCGGTCTCGGCATCGAAATACTGCCCCGGAAAGCGGAGATTGAATACAAACTCGCCCTGATTTGACGGATTCTGGTTAGGCTGGCTGTGGCCGAACGCTTCGCCGTCCCAATTCCACAGAACCTGGTTGTCGCCGGGCCGGCTGACTTTCCTGGGCGTGCCCAGGTGATCGGCATGGAGGTAAAAAAGATCGATGCCGGTGCCGGGCAATGCAGCAGGTTTCAAGATCGCAATCGGCAGATCCCCGAACCAGACGATTTCCTGAAGCGGCTGCCCGTTGCCGTCGTATTCGCCGAGCAGATGCCCTTGAGTGTCATAGGCGTACAGGGTGGTCAGGCCGTTCACCGTCTTTAGGACGCGCTGGCCAAGGCCGTTGTAGGTGTAGCCCGCATTCAGCCCCGGCCCGCTGGCGCTGGTCCGGCGTCCCGCGGCATTGTAGCCATAGGTAAGTGCGCCGTCGCCGGTCAGGTGGCCGGCCGCATCGTAGCGGTAGGTTTTGTTTTCGCTGCCGCTGAGGGATAGCAGCCGGTTGCTGCCGGGATCGATGCTATAGGCTTCAGCGCCGGCATTGTGAAGCTTGCCGGTCCGATTGCCGCTCAGATCGTAGCTATAGCTGTCGCTAGCCTGGCTCGGCACGCCCTGAGTATTGGCCGTCAGCCTGTCCAGCCCATCGTAATCATGATGCTGATCGGCAGTGGTGTTTACCGTATGGCTGATGTCGGTAACGCGCCCGGCCGCGTCATAACGGTAGTTCAGCGTTTCCGTCAGCTGGCTTTGCGCGTCCAGGCCGAAGTCGATCTGCACGGGCCGGCCGGCTAGATCGTAGTGCCGCTGACTCGGCGTGTTGTTGCCCCAGACCCAGCCGCCAATCTGGCCGTCCGGCTCATAGGCAATCGCATCGATCAAGGGCTGGCCCTTCACGGCGATCGAAACAATGCGGCCTTCTTGCCGGGTATAGGCAATAGTTTGCCCGCCCGGTGTCGTCAGCTGATCGAGCTGGCCGTCGGGATCGTAATGATAGCCAATGGTCAGTGTAGTAGTCCCGACGGTTTGGCTTTGCAGGATAATCCGCCCGTGCAGGTCGTAGCTGAATGCCAGCCGGCTGCTGCCGTTGTTCAGGCTGCACAGCCGGCCGATCCCGTAGGCACAGCTATCCCAGGTGTAGGCGACTGTTTGATCGTCGTCGACGACCTGGGTGATCCGGTTATGGTTGTCGTAGGTATACGCGACGGCTTTACCGCGCGCGTCGGTCTGCGTTTTGACATTGCCGGCCTCGTCATAGGTAAAGGTCGTCATACCCGTATCGGGGCTGGTCAGCGTGAGGAGGTTGCCGAAAGCGTTGACCTGGTAACCGGTTTCGAGATTGCGCGGGTCGGTGACACGAGTAATTTGGCCAAGGGGATCGTACTCGGCGTCGATCTGCCCCAGGGTTTGCCCGGAAATGTCCGGATGCGGCTGCAGGGTGCGGACAACCTGGTCGAGGCTGTCGTATTCGTGCCGGGTGACATGGTTTAATGGATCGGCGATTTGCGTCAGATTGCCGTTGGGGTCGTATTGAAAGGTGGACAGGGCCGGCGCGGAGAAATCGGCTTGGACGGACAGCGCCTGACTTAGGGTGACGACGCAGGTGTTGTCGGTGCCGGTGCAGTCGCCTGACCAGCTTTCGAACTGGGATCCTGCCGCGGGCGTGGCCGTCAGCGTAATTAGAGTGTTGGGATCGAACTCGGTCGAACAGATTGAACCGCAGTCGATTCCGGCAGGAGTACTAACAACCGTCCCTGTGCCTTGACCGGTCTTGGCGATGCTCAACGTTACCTTGGTTGCCGGGGCAACAGCGAAGCCGGCGCTAACAGCCTGCGCCTGGGTCATGGTAACGGTACAGGGATTCGCCGAACCGGTGCAGGCGCCGGCCCAGCCGGAAAATTGCGACCCTGCCGCCGGCGTCGCCGTCAGAATGACATCGCTGTTGACATCGAATCCTGCCGAACAGGCGGGACCGCAGTCGATGCCCGCGGGAGTGCTGGTGACCGTGCCGCTTCCCTCGCCGGTCTTGGTGACGTTCATCGACAATTGGGCAATAGCGAAACTGGCGCTGACTGTCGACGCTTGGTCCATGGTAACGTTGCAGGTAACGGCGGTGCCGGAACAAGCACCCGACCAGCCTTGGAAGATAGCGTCGGCGGCGGGAGTGGCAGTGAGCGTGACGGTGCTGTTTTGATTAAAATCGGCGGCGCACGTGGGGCCGCAGTCGATACCGGCTGGAGAGCTGGTGACGGTTCCCGTCCCCGATCCGGTTTTGTTGACGCTCAGTGTAACCCCGGTTGCAGTAAAGTTGGCGGTGACGCTTTGGGCTCGGCTCATCACGACCGTGCAGGTGCTGGCCGTACCGGTACAGGCGCCGCTCCAGCCCTGGAAAGAAGAGCCCGCAGCGGCCGTTGCGGTCATGATAATGCTGGCGTTGACCTTGAAGCGTGCCTTGCAGGTCTTGCCGCACTCAATACCCGCCGGAGAACTGGCGACCGTGCCAAGACCGGTGCCATTCTTGGCGACGAAAAGGTTATAGGCCTTAGGAGCGGCCTGGGACAGGCTTGGCCCCAGCAGCGCAGCAAGAACTATGAAAACCCAGGAAAGGAAAGTTTTTGTAGTCGAGGTCATGTTGGTTCCCCTTACTGCGCTTGCACAATGTTTTGCAGACGCGAGAGCGCGTCGTAAATCTGCTCCCGGCGGCGTACAAGCCGCCCCATGGGATCGCTGAGGTCTTCCTTAAGCCGGTTGCCCTTAGCGTCCAGGTTATAACTCAAGGTATTGCCCAGGTGATCCTTGATTTCGATCAGGCGATGGGCCTCGTCGTAGCGGTAAGCCAGATAGGCGCCCGAGGGTTCGGTGATACGGGTCATTTGCCCGGCCGGATCATATTGATAGGCGGTCACTTCGCCGCCTATATCCGAGGAAACCAGCCGCTGGCGGGCATCGTAGACCAAAGTAGTGACGAGGCCGTTCGGGTCGACGATCTCTTCCGGCTGGCCATGAGCGGAGTAGCGGGTGATGCGGGTTACATGGCCGAGTGCCGAGGCAATCTGCTTCAGCTGCCCCCGGCAGCCCAAGTGGCCGCCGCTACAGGCTTCATCCGGGGGATAATAATCATGGGTGGTAAGGTCTGAAACATCGGTGTGCGGGCCATCCTCGACTTTTTGCAATAACGCCCCGGGGACGGTAGCCGAGTCGATGTAGGCTGTATGCCATTCCCGTGTGGCCTGACTGGCTAAATCCTTGCGGCTTGTGTGGGTGATGCGGCCTTTGTCGTCATAAGCGATGGTAGTCTCCAGGCCGGGCTCGGTGATCCTGACCGGCAGGCGGAAGGTCGGGTGCCATTCGGTTTCGATGATACGTGTTTCCGGCGTGATGGCTCCTGCCGCCGTCAGCCCTTCGGTACGGCTGGTTTCGAGGTTGCGTACGAGGTCGAAGACAGCGTTGGTGCGGTTGCCGTTAAAATCCACCCGATAGGCGACATTGCCGTTGGCGTCGTAGCCGATATTACTGGCAGAAGCACCGCAGCCGGAGCCGCCGGGCTGGTCCACGCCGACGCTCTTGTACACGCCGTGTATCAGCTGAAAGCGGAATTTGCGGGCACTGCCCAAGGGGTCGGTGACACTGGTGGTGCCGTCGGCATTAAAGGCCAGCGCGGTCTTATCGATGCCGCCGGCGTGTTCGGAGGAAATAGCCCGGCCCTGATCGTTGTAGTCCCAGGTGCCAAAGCGCTTGTTGTTTTCGTCGATTATCCCGGTCAGCGCATGGGGCCGGCTGACATTGGCGGTGTGTTCCAGCTCGCCATAGAGATAAGTTTTCCTGGGATTGTCGGTCGAATCCGCCGGGGTGTCGTCGGGATAGGTGACGGTCGCCAGGTTGTTGGCCAGGTCGTAGCCGTACTGGTAGGGGGTGCCTGCCGGATCGATCATCCGGACGATGCGCCCGCGGATGTCGTAGACAAAATTCAGGGAACGCCCGAAGGCGTCTTCGACTTTGATCAGCAGACCGGGCGCCGGCGCTATCGCCGCGGGCGTGGCAGCCGTGCTGTAGCTTAAGGTTTCCTCCATGCCGTTGCGGTGCCGGACCGAGATTAATTTGCCGGCGCCGTCATAAAGTTCCGTCTGGTCATCGCTGCTGTATTGCCAACCTGTGATGAGGCCGTTTGCGTCGATCATGCGCACCAGCTTGTCGTTGACGTCGGGGTCGCCGACCCAGAGGCCGGAGGCCGCGTCGAAGTTGAAATGGTAACTGTCGCCGTTTTCCCGGCTCACGCTGGCCGTGGCCAGCATACTGTCGACAAAGACGACCTTGCGGGAGTAATTATGCTGCCAATGCCGCCCCAGCCCGCCCAGGTCCATGGTCTTTGCACTGGTATACTGGCGGACAAAGCGGAGCCGGTTCGAGCCGCTCCCTACATAATCCACTTCCCGCTGGAGCTTGCTGCCCGTGGCCGAATGGATGGGGTTGGAGCCGTTGTCCCCCGCCTGGCAAATGTTGTTGTTCTTGCCCGGGTCGGCGCCCTTGAGGCGGCAGGCCCCGTTGGGCAAGGTGTCGTAGTAGACGTTGTCGCAGCTGACTGTCCGATCACGTCGCGCCGTTGCGGCCCATACCGTTCCATTAAGAGTAACTTCAATCTGCTGGACATTGGAGGTCTCGATGCCATAGGTATACGCGGGTGGCCCCTGCCAGCAACCGTTATAGGGTAGCGTCTGTCCGGATGCCAGCCAGCCCTTAGCTGTGGCAGGCCCTCCGTAATAAGCGGAAACCTTGGGAATCAGAAGGGTTTCGGAATCCCACGGAAAGGGCAACTTGGGGTTTTCGCACCTCACCGGCGCATAGATTCCCTTCCAGACTCCCTCCTGCCAAACAGTGCACTCAGCCGCTAACATTGTGGTAACGTCCGAGGGTTGGCACAAAACGAATCCATATTCCCCAGGCTGGGGCGCAATGTCCATGGCGAGTGCGGCATTGAAAGTACCAACTAACACCAACAGAGTTAATTTAGGAGAAAGTCTGCGTTTCCGCCCAGGATCTGAAAAGTAAGCTGGAGCAAAGCCGTAGAAACCGGTTCGGTTACCGCAGGCCGAGAATGCAGAAACTTGTTCCGCTTCCGGCAGCCTTGTTGATGCGACTTGCAATGTGATGTAACCCGTGCCGTTCGAGACAAGGTTCGCTTGACTACTGGCGGGGTCCGCCAGATATTGGTCTTTACGGCAAATTGGAAGCACGTTAGCCTGCTCCTTTTTTCTTGACTTGAGCCTAATACCCACCATCTTCCGACACCTTTCTAGCAACTGATAAAAACAACTAGATTAAGAGATTAGTGGATGACAAATTTAAATCAACTCCCGTTTAGCTATTTTGTTAAATAGATCAAAAAACTTGCAATAGTATTTTGATTTAAAGCGGTATGGGCGACATATACGACTTAGTCAAACTGGCTAATAAAATTTATAGGAGCGCAGTAAACGGAGATATTGCTGTTCAAATAAGTGAGTTCAGTTATGCTGAACCCAGAAGAGAAAGGCTAGATTTTTAAATTAGGCGCTTAAAGCTGGGGCTAGCGGGCGTCAGGCTTTGATATCAATCAAAGTATATGAAGAGAACAGTATTTACATCATCTCTAGGATGCGCCTGAAAAATTGCAGTATAGGTATGATACACGCCGCCACGCTCCATTTTAAAAGCATGTGGCGAAGGGGTTGCGGTGCTTACCTACAGCTATGGCTGGCGTTTAAGCCGGAACATCCGAAAGGATGATATGCTTGCCCGCCAAATCCTGCACGATCTTGAGCCCACTCTCGTAGATGACATCCGACTGCGGATGTTTTAGCTGTTCCGCCACCGCTTGCAGGTAGGCGGCAGGCGTCTGGCTCGGCTGTTCCTGGATCAAGGCGAGCAGTTGATAGGTGACCGGCGTGATCTCGAGGAAGTGGACTTCATCCTTAGGGTCGCGGTATACGATCAGAAAGGTCGGCTGTTCGGGAGGCTCCGGCGGCTGGTAATCCGGCGAAATCCGGTGCACCGGAAAGCGGTAGGCCAAAGGCCAGGCGAGCGGCGAAAGTTGGAGGGTTGCTTCGGACCAATCGCCGGTAAAGGGCGGATTGGCCGGCGCGTCCTCTTTCGCAATCGACAGCGCCATTTCCACCCATTCGTAATGCGCCAGTTCGAGCATGAACGGCGGGTCGGAAGGATTGTCGCGTTCGGTTTGGAGATAGTCGAGGAATTCCTCGGCGATTTCGGAGAAATAGGGGGTGGTGCAGGTATGGCGCGCATAAAAGTCTTGTGCCAGCCCGCGCCATTGCGCGTCGCTCAGAATTTTGCGCAGCACCGGAAAATTAACGGTCAGGAAATTATCGATGTTGTTGAAGAACAGTTCCCGGTACATCGCCATTCGTTCGGGCTTCACGTCGGCGGGCGCGGGATGCTTTTCCGGATTGCGCAGGTAGGCGGAAAACTCCTGCTGCCTGGCTTTGAAATCGACACCCATCGTCAATCAGGCCGAGCGTTTCGCATGTTCGCTGCGCCAGGCGTCCTGTATCGCTTTGATCGTCTCGACTTCACGAAGTAGTTCGGCCAGCGGCGGCAGGTTGAAATCGCGTTCGAGCAGGGTCGGAAACACGCCGTAAAGTTCGTAGGCCTTGCCCAAGAGCTTCCAGACCGGGTCGATCACTTCCGCGCCGTGAGTATCGACCAGAAAGTCTTCCGCTTCGACATAGTGCCCGGCAATATGCGCGTAAGCGATTCTTTGGCCCGGCACCGCCCTTAAAAAGGCTTCGGCGTCGTAGCCGTGGTTGACGCTATTCACGTAGATATTGTTGATATCGAGCAGGATGTCGCAGTCGGCTTCCTGGACGACCGCATTGAAGAAATCGATCTCGGCCATTTCCTGGCCGGGCGCGGCATAATACGACACGTTCTCGATCGCGATGCGCTGTTCGAGCAGCTCCTGCACACGCTGGATGCGGCGGGCGACATGCCTGACTGCGTCTTCGGTGAACGGGATCGGCATCAGGTCGTAAAGATGGCCGTTGTGGCTGCAATAGCTCAAATGCTCGCTGTACAACTTGATCCCGTGTTCGGCCATAAATTGTTTGATGTCCAGGACCAGCTTTTCATCGAGCGGGTCGCTGCTGCCGAGCGATAGGGACAGGCCGTGGCAGACGAAATCAAAGCGTTCGGTCAGCGCGCGGAACTGCTTGCCGAATTGGCCGCCGAGCGTGATCCAGTTTTCCGGGGCAACTTCGTAGAAGCCGACGGTTTGCGCTGGCGGATGATTGGCGATCTCGGCGAGCAAAGAGCGTCTCAGGCCGAGCCCCGCGCCTTGAACCTGAAAGTGCGGCATAAATTGAGTGGTTTAAAACGAAAGGGAAAATTCGCTTTGAGGGAAATAAAAATCCCTGCGGAAGCGGCGCATGCGCCGCTTCCAAGGCTTCTTTAGGCGGAATTATTTCTTCATCGCGCCGCAAGAACCTTCCTTGCCTTTCATCATCGCGCCGCAGACATTTTCCATGCCTTTTTTCATTTTGCCGTCATCCATCATACCGCCGCATTTGCCTTCACCGCATTTGCCTTCGGCGGCTTTGGCTGGCGCGGTAGTGGTTTTCTGGCCGGCGCAGGCGCCTTCAGCCGTTTTGTTCTGAGGCGGTTGCATGTTGGATTTGTCCATGCCGCCCATGTTGGCGCCGCAGGCCATCTCGCCGGCCGCAAGCTGCATGTAGCCGCTGTTCAGCTCGGTCATGCCGAACGGATTGGCTTCCGCATGAGCGGTGGCGGCCGCTGTGGTGATAATGGCAGCCCCCATCGCAGCAGCCAAAGGCGATTTGTTCATTTTTTTCATTGTGACTCCTCGTTTACTAATAATATCTTCAATCATGGAACTGACTGAATGGTGGTAAATCTACGCTAGACATCTGAATAAGAGATGAATATAGTCATAAATGAGATACGAAAGCGCCGACTATACAGATTTTCTGTCATTTTCGCCACTTGCGATTTTAGTCCCCTATTCGCCCTGAAAGATTCCTTCTCTGGCATTGACGCAGGACATACAGAGAGACGGTGAACGGGAATTATTTATGACCATACCAAATCAGGAATTCTTCTCGGCTTTGCTATGAACCTGTCGTACTGTCGCTTTTTCATTATAACGCTATGGCTATCGCAACTGTGTTTCGGTTCAGCCGGCGCCGGAACCTATACGCTGACGATCGATGAACAAGCCGTCAACCTGGTCGGAAAACCCCAAACCGCGATCGTCGCCAACGATAGCTTGCCTGCGCCCACCCTGCACTGGCGCGAAGGCGAAGAGGTCACGTTGCACGTGGTCAATCGATTGAAAGAACCCACCTCGATCCATTGGCACGGCATCGTGCTGCCTTACCGGATGGACGGTGTGCCCGGCATCAGCTTTCCGGGCATCGAACCGGGAGCCGTCTTCACTTACCGGTTCCGGGTCAAGCAGAACGGGACTTACTGGTATCACGGCCATTCCGGCACGCAGGAACAGAAGGGCTTGTTCGGCGCGCTGGTGATCGCCCCGGCACATCTACATCATCAAGCCGAGCGCGACTATGTGCTGCTGCTGTCGGACTGGCCCGAAGCCGATCCTGAACGGACGCTCGCGCGCCTGAAAAAACAGAGCGATTACTATAACTTTCAGAGAAGAACCGTCGCCGATCTGTTTAACGACCTTCGCAATAGAGGGGTCGTTGAAACATTAAACGACCGGCTGGCCTGGGGACAGATGCGGATGGAGCCGACCGATTTGGCCGATGTGACGGGGGCGACCTATCGGTTTTTAGTCAACGGCCAAACGCCGGCGATGAACTGGACGGCGCTGTTCAGTCCCGGCGACCGGGTGCGCCTGCGCATCATCAACGCTTCCGCGATGACCCATTTCGATGTCAGGATTCCGGGACTCAAGATGCGGGTGATCGAAGCCGACGGCCAGCCGGTGATGCCGGTGGATACCGAAGAATTCCGGATCGCGGTCGCCGAAACTTACGACGTTCTCGTCGAACCGAAAGCGGATCGGGCTTACCGGATTTTCGCGGAGGCGATGGATCGCAGCGGCTTTGCGGCCGCGACGCTGACGTCGAAGATCGGCCTGCTGGCAGAATTGCCGAAAATGCGCCCGCGGACCTTGTTGACGCTGACGGATATGGGACCGATGCACGGCGATCATGGAGCCCATGCCGATCATCAGGCAACCCTGCCGAGCGGTCGCGCCTCTGATCAGCCGGCTCATGCCGAACATGCAGGTCATTCGGCACATGCGGATCACTCAATGCATCAGGGACATGATATGGCTGGACCGGAACCTGAAAATCCCCATGTATCCCCTATGCAGCCAGCAGAAACTCCCGCGATGGGTTCCTACAAGGTATTGAGCTATCAGCATCTGATGGCGGCCGCTCCGAACAGCGAGTGGCGGCAGCCCGACCGCGAAATCAGGCTGCGCCTGACCGGCAACATGTACCGCTATATCTGGTCGTTCGACGACATTAAATATTCGGAGTCGGAGCCTCTCCGGGTCAAATTCGGCGAACATATTCGCTTCACCTACGTGAACGAAACGATGATGAATCATCCGATCCATCTGCACGGATTGTGGCAATATCTGGATAACGGCAACGGCGCCTATAATCCGAAAAAGCACGTGATCAACGTGCCGCCCGGCAAAACGGTCAGCGTGATCGTCGTCGCCGACGCGGAAGGGGAGTGGGCGTTTCATTGCCATTTGCTGTACCACATGGATACCGGCATGTTTCGCCGATTGATCGTCGAGAAAGCGGAGCACATTCACGGATGAAGACGCACACGGATAAGCCGGGCAAGTTCCGCATCCTGCTAGGGAGCCTATTGGCTTACATGATGTGCGCCCATCCGGCCGGGGCGCAGGAAGATCAGATGATTTTCAGCAAGTTCATGGCCGAGCGTTTCGAATACGAGGGCAACGACAGCCTGCATTTATTCAAGTGGGACATCAAGCACTGGATCGGCAACGATAACCACAAGCTTTACCTGAAAACCGAGGGCGATTACTCGGCCGATCAGGACATCTTCGGACGCGCCGATCTGCAACTGCTTTACAGCCGCAATATCAGTACGTTCTGGGATTTTCAGATCGGCGCGCGCCGGGCTTTCGAGCCGGAACGGACTTTTGACGCAGTGATCGGCTTTCAGGGCCTCGCGCCTTATTTCATCGAAGTCGACAGCGCTCTCTTCATCAATGAAAACGGCAATTTGCTCGGCCGATTGAGCCTGGGCTATGAACTGCTGCTGACCCAGCGTTTGATTCTGATGCCCCGCATCGAAGTGAATGTGGCTGCCTGGGATATCGAAAACCGCGGGGTCAAGGCCGGCGTGACCGAATTCGAGGCAGGCATGCGTTTGCGCTATGAAATCGAGCGCGAATTCGCACCCTATGTCGGTTTCGATTATGTCGAGGAAGAATCCCTGCGCGAGCACCACCACAGCGTGCGCTTTGTGGTGGGGATGCGGTTCTGGTATTGATGCGGCGGGGGCTTGAATCGGCGCCTGCTTTATTGAGAATTTTTAGCATAGACCTGCCAGGTTTTAAAAACCTGGCAGGTCTTCAAACGGAAAGTTATTTTTTAGCCGCGGCTTCTTTCTTGATCAACTGGTTCACGACCTCGATCATTTTTTCATGCGAACCGGCCGATTTGCCGTCGACCTTGTATTTGCCGTTCACGATCAGCACCGGTACGCCGGTCACGCCGTAACGCGCCGGCGTGACGGCGGCCTGGCGGACTTTGGTGTCGACCAGGAATGAATTATAGGCTTCGTGGAAGTCCACCTCTTTCACGCCATGCGCGGTAAAAAATGCGGCTAGTTGGTCTTCTGTTTCCAGCTTCTGATGTTTGTTCTGCAAGGCATCGAAAAGGCCGGCATGGACTTGATCGAGCACCCCCAACGCTTGAGCGACATAAAACGCTTTCGCATGTTTTGCCCAGAGATCGCTGAACGCGGCCGGCTGGCGAATGAAATCGACATTGGCGGGAAGCTTTTTGACCCAGCTTTCGAGAATCGGCTCAAAATCGTAGCAATGCGGGCAACCGTACCAGAAAAACTCGATGACTTCGACCTTGTCCGGGTTCTGGGTCGGCTGCGGCGTATCCAGGGTTTCGTAGCCTCCGGTCAGCTCTTCTGCGGCTGCCGGAGCTTCGGTAGCCTCTGCCGGGGCGGCGGATTCGGCGGCCGGCGGCGGTGCCTGGACTGCCGGCGTTTCGACGGTTTGTGACGGCGGTGCAGCTTCGGCAGCCGGTTGTTTCTCTACGGCAGCGGACATGGCAGTCGTCTGTGCAGGTGCGGCGGCTTCATTGCCGGGCTGCTTCTGCATTTTCTGGTAGAAGAATATCGAAACGCCCGCCAGTACGGCAAGAATTAAAATGATGAGTCCGATTTGAGTAAAGTTTTTACGCATTAACTTCGATTTCCCATAGAGTTGAAAATGACCTTTATTTCATCATCGAGATATGATAGGCCACGGCCCGGATTTCCTCGTCGGTCATCTTTTTGGCAATCATATGCATCATGTTTTCCGGCGTATTGCCGCGCGCGCCGGTTTTGAAATCGGTCAGCGCCTTGATCAAATAATCGGCGTGCTGCGAATGCAGGGCAGGAAACGCGGCCGGCTGGTTGCCTTCGCCATACGGGCCATGACAGGCGATGCAGGCGGAGACCTCGCGTTGCCGGTCGCCGTTACGGTACAAATCGCTGCCCTGGGCGATCAGTTCGGGCACCGATTTGATTTTGCCAGGCGTGGCGGCAGGCTGCTCGTCTTCGTCTTCGTCTTCGTCTTCATCGGGCGGCGGCAGTACCGGCATCGAGTTCGCCGAGATTTTTTGCGCCGCATAATAAGAGGCGATATCGGCCATATCGTCGTCGGACAACGGCAACGCCATCGCCGACATCATCGCATCGTTGCGGACGCCGCCCTTGAACGCCTGCAATTGCTTGACCAGATAGGAAGCATGTTGCTGAGCCAGCTTCGGAAAATTCGGCGCCACGCTGTTACCGTTGTCGCCATGGCAACTGTTGCAGGAAGCCGCTTTGTCTTTTCCTGCGCGAGGATTGCCCTCGGCATGTAAAATAGCGGAAGCGCCGCACATCACGATACCGATTGCAACGGCCAGGAACTTTATTTTCATCAGACTCCCCTTCGGAATTTTTCGTTATTTTTATGACATTCGGAACTGGCTGTTTCCGGCTTGGCCCGGGATTCTACCCCATTTACCTTAGCGAAGCGAGACAGCAATGAACCCAGTTTATCATCAAGCAAAATTTATTAACAGTGCCCCAAATCTGAAACATGCCCCTCCCGACCATGGGCTGGAAGTCGCTTTTGCGGGCCGTTCGAATGCGGGCAAATCGAGCGCGCTGAATACCCTGACCCGGCAAAATGCGCTGGCAAGGATCAGCAAGACGCCGGGGCGGACGCAGATGCTCAATTTTTTCGAGATCGATGAGCATCGTCGCTTTGTCGATCTGCCCGGCTACGGGTTTGCGACCGCGCCGCTGGCGATCAAACAGCAGTGGCAGAAAGCGATCGAGGAGTATATGAACCGGCGCAAATCCCTCTGCGGGATCGTGCTGGTGATGGATGTGCGGCATCCCTTGACCGAGTTCGACTGGCTAATGCTGGAATGGTGCGGCCATGCCGAACTGCCGGTGCATATTCTGCTGACCAAAGCCGACAAGCTGAATTTCGGCGCCGCTAAAAATGCGCTACTTCAGGTGCAGAAAGAATTGGGCGAGGCGCCGATTCCGTTGAGTGTGCAACTGTTTTCGTCGCTGAAAAAAAACGGCGTGGACGAGGCGCATGAGGCGCTGGATCATTTATTTGCCCGTACAGTCGCGGATTAAAGGCTGACTTCCATTCCTTCCTGCGCGATGAACATCCTGTCCGCGAAATGCGGGTGTTGATCCCGCAGTTCCTGATAAATCAGATCGAGTTCCGCATCGGTTCGGGTCGGTTCATGGTGGGTCAGAAACAGCCGCTTCGCATTCGACGCGGTTGCCAGCTTTATCCCGGAACGGTAAGTTCCATGCCCCCAACCCAGCCGAAGCACATATTCTTCGTCGGTGTACGAGGAATCGATGATCAAGGCGTCCACGTCCTGCATCGCCTGTAAGATTTCCTGATGTTTTTCGGCCAGAAATAGCTGGAAAGACTCGTAGTAATCATCCTCGGGCTGATAGATATTGACGGGGCTCTCGAAGTCGCCGGTAAAAAACAGCGAAGCGCCGTCGCAGTCGACACGGTAACCGAAATTCAACACCGGATGGTTCAAAATGATCGGCGTGATGCGGGCGCTGCCGACGCTGACCGTTTCGCCGGGCCTGACCGTCATATAATCGATGTGGGCTTTCAACTGCGCTTCGTGAATCGGAAAATAGCTATATTGCAGCTGCACCGACAGCGCCCGGTTGATGTTTTCGTCGGTGACGGGGTCGAGTCCGCCGTAAATATTGATCCGGTTGTTTTTGAAGAATATCGGCAGAAAAAAAGGCAAGCCCTGGATGTGGTCCCAGTGCGTATGGGTAATGAAAATGTTCGCGGTAATCGGCATGTCATCGAGCAAGGTATGCGCCAACGCATGAATGCCGGTGCCGGCGTCGAGAATGATCAGCTCGTTCCGGTCCGTCCTGATTTCGATGCAGGTCGTATTGCCGCCGTATTTAATGGTCTGCGGACCCGGTGTGGGAATGGATCCTCTAACTCCCCAAAACTTGAATTTCATTGCAGTATCTTCTTGATTATGACTTGATGAAGAGTTCGGCTTCCAGCGCAATAATGGCGAGGTTGCCGAGATCGTCGATCAAGGGTTCCAGGGACAAACCGAAACGGCTTTCGATTGCATCGGGTAAGGCTTCGACGACCGGATTGCCGCCGTCGCCGAAATGCAACTGTTTGCTGATCTGATTCGCCGCAAACAGGCATTCGCCAAAGGCATTGATCGGCTCGCCGTGATGATGCCGGATCGCCTCGATCAATAACTCGGAAAGTCCCCATTTTTCGGCCAGCAGCGTGCCGGCATCGGCATGGTTTATGCCGATGAATTCGTGTTCGGTCAAATGCAGGGGAACATTGTTCTCCTTGCTCTTGGCCAATGCCAGCTTGAAGCGCTCCGGCATAAATTCCGCGAATACAATCTTGCCGAAATCATGCAGCAACCCGGCCACGAAGCAATCGCTGCATTCTTGTGGGCTCAAACCGGCCCTTTCCGCGAGTTTGCGGCTGATCGCGGCGGTCGTCAACGCATGCAGCAAAAACGCCGTCGGGTTGAAATCGGCTTTGTTCGAATTTTTCAGCATCCCTATCGCGGCAACGCTCATGGCGAGGTTTTTGACCGTATTCAAGCCGAGATGCACGACCGCGCGCTGCACCGTATTGATTTTATGCGAGAGCCCATAAAATGCCGAATTGATGACTTTCAAAATTTTGACCGTCAACACCGGGTCGCACTCGATCACCTGCACGATCTCCTTCGCGGACACACCGATATTGGAGGTCAACTGCACCACTCGCTGTACGCTTTTCGGAAACGCCGGCATCTTTTCGACCTGGGCAACGAGTTGAGCGTAATTTAGAGAGTCCATGCGCATGACACAAGTTGAAGAAAGGTGTTTTTATGAGCATAGCAAAGAAAACGGATTTAAAAGGCCGCAGAAACCCGTAGAAAAGAAAAAACCCCAAAATACCTGAGTGGTATTTTGGGGTTTAAAGAAAAATCAGCCGAATGCAGGGGGAGAGCGAGGCTGATCCGACGCCGTGTAAGGCGTGCGTTATTGAGATGCACGGGGATATAAAAAAGTTCCACAAAATTCAGACCCCGATCAGGGGTAACGGAATTATTTGCGGTACCACCGAGTCACTATTACAGCGAGCATGGACTCCGGCGGCTACTGCCGGCCGGTGGAATTTGTTTAACTCCGGGAGGCCAACATGAACGAAGACACATTGAACATGGAAATCAGAAAATTCCTCAAGAAAGTCGGCGTAACTTCGCAGCGCGAAATCGAACATGCGGTGGAGAAAGCCGTTGAAAACGGACAACTTGCCGGGACAAAGGGCATCCGGGTCAAGATGACGCTGGAAGCGCCAGAACTCGGCATCAAGCACTGCATCGAGGACACAATCGCTCTGGGATAAAACGAGGGGCGTTCATCGGCTTTTTGACAGCAATTTTTTCAACACGGTTCTGAGAATGCCGCCGTCGCGGTAATAATCGATTTCGATCGGCGCATCGATCCGGCAGACGGCGTGAAACGTCAAGGTTTCGCTTTCGGACCGTTTCGCGATGATCTGGACCGTCTGTTTCGGCCGAAGATTGTCATCGAGTTCGATTGTCAGGGTTTCCGTTCCGGCGAGTCCCAAGCTCTCCGCATTTTGGCCCTGTTCGAACTGTAAGGGCAGGACGCCCATCCCGATTAAATTGCTGCGATGGATGCGCTCGTAGCTTTCGGCGATCACGGCCTTGACGCCTTGCAGGTAGGGACCTTTCGCTGCCCAGTCGCGGGACGAACCGGAGCCGTATTCCTGGCCGGCCAGAATGCAGAGCGGTATGCCCTGTGCTTTATAGCGCATCGCCGCATCGTAAATCGTCATCTGTTCGCCGGTCGGATGAAAAATGGTCCGGTTGCCTTCCGAGTCCGGTATCAGCTTATTTCGGATCCGGATGTTCGCGAAGGTGCCGCGGCACATTACCTCGTCGTTGCCGCGCCGCGAGCCGTAACTGTTCCAGTCCTTCCGCGCTATGCCTTTGCCGGCAAGGTATAGGCCCGCCGGCGAATCCGGGGCGATCTGCCCGGCCGGCGAGATATGGTCGGTCGAGACCGAATCGCCGAACAGCGCCAACACCCGTATGCCGGCGAGCGGTTCGATTTTTTTCCGTTCGACCCGAAAATCGTCGAAAAACGGCGGCTTGCGGATATAAGTCGATTGCTCATTCCAGGGGTAAAGCTCCGATTCCGCTGCGGGAATCTTCCGCCATTCCTCGGTGCCGGTAAACACTTCGGCATAACGCTCCCTGAACATATCCGGCGTCACAAACGAGGCGATCGCGGCGTTGATTTCCTCATCCGCCGGCCAGATATCCTTCAGATAGACCGGCATGCCCTGCTTATCGAAACCCAACGGTTCGGTGGCAATATCGACCGCGGTCGAGCCGGCCAGCGCATAGGCGACGACCAGCGGCGGCGAGGCGAGGAAATTGCTTTTGGTCAAAGGATGCACGCGGCCTTCGAAATTCCGGTTGCCGGATAGCACCGCCGAAACGACCAGATCGTTATCCACGATGCCCTTGGCGACCGACTCCTCCAGAGGGCCGGAATTGCCGATGCAGGTCGTGCAGCCGTAGCCGACCAGATAAAAACCCAACTGCTCCAGATAAGGCAGCAGGCCCGATTTTTTCAGATATTCGGTCACCACCGTCGAACCGGGCGCGAGCGAGGTTTTGACATAGTTCTTCACACGCAGCCCTCTCTCGACCGCTTTCTTCGCGAGCAGGCCGGCGGCGAGCATCACCGACGGATTGCTGGTATTCGTGCAGGAGGTGATCGCCGCGATTACGACCGCGCCGTGGCCGATTTCTTCGTCCACATGATTGACCGAGACAGTTGCGGTTCGCCCGAGCTCGTTTTCCGCAAGTCCGAAGCCCTTGAATCCGACCGGTTCGGTCAGCATGCGGCGAAATCCGGAGCCGAGCTGACTCAAGGAAATCCGGTCGTGGGGGCGTTTCGGCCCGGCCACGGCCGGTTCGATATCGGCGAGGTCGACCGTCAATACCTGGCTGTAGAGAGGATCGGGCATGTCGTCGGTGCGGAACAGGCCCTGCGCCTTCGCATAGCGCTCGGTCAGTTCGATCTGTTCGGCGCTGCGGCCGGTCAGCCGCATATAATCCAGCGTCAGCGCATCGACCGGAAAATAACTGACCGTCGAACCCTGCTCCGGCGCCATGTTGCCGACCGTGGCCCGGTCCGGAATGCTCATCGACGACAGGCCGGGGCCGAAGAACTCGACGAACTTGCCGACCATGCCGACGCTTCGGCACAGTTCGGTAATCCGGAGCACCAGGTCGGTCGCATTGACGCCCGGCAGCAGTCTGCCGGTCAGCTTGATTCCGACCACATCGGGGACCAGCATGTAAATCGGCTGGTCCAGCATCACCGCCTCGGCCTCGATGCCGCCGACGCCCCAGGCCAACACGCCCAGCCCGTTGACCATCGGCGTGTGCGAATCGGTGCCGACGCAACTGTCCGGATAACACAAATTGTGATCCGGGTTTCGGAAGATCACTGGCGACAAATATTCGAGATTGACCTGATGCACGATGCCGGTCGTCGGCGGCACCACGCGCAGATTCCGGAAAGCGGCCTGTCCCCATTTCAAAAACGCGTAGCGTTCGGCGTTGCGTTCGAATTCGACCGCCTCGTTTAGCGCGAGCGAAAGGGTCTGGCCGTAATAATCGACCTGCACCGAATGATCGATCACCAGGTCGCAGGGAATCAACGGATTGATTTTTTTGGGGTCGCCGCCCAGCCGCTGCACCGCATCGCGCATCGCCGCCAGATCGACCAGCGCGGGAACGCCGGTAAAATCCTGCAGGACCACACGCGCCGGCTTGAACGGAATCTCGCGCCGCTCGCCCTCCGGCCGCCAGTTGGCCACCTGCGCGATATGCTCCTCGGTGATGGCGAAGCCGTCGCAGTTGCGCAGCAGCGCTTCCAGCAAAATCTTGATCGAAAACGGCAGCCGCGACAGATCGGTCTTCGCGTGATCTTCCAGACGGCGCAGTGAATAATAAGCAAGCGAACAGGAAGCGGTCAGTGTTAAATCTTGCCGGACTCGGTAAGGGTCATTCCAGATCATGGCGTAGACCTCCTAAAACATTGGCGATAAAACAGAGGATCGGCTCGTAAAGCTAACTTCCGGTTGCAAGGCGTTCAAAACGGGGCAGCCAGTCGGCAAAAAGAGCGACATAGTTATAACCGCAGACGGTCTTGAGCGGCCGGCTCTTCACGATTTCAAGAATACGGGAGGCTTGCCTGCGGGTTTCGCTTTCCGGACCGTAAGGATTGAAGGTCATGCCGGAGTGCGTCAAAAAGACATAATCGCAGATGAACAGCACATCGCGATAAATGTAAAATGTGAATCCCTGCGTATGGCCTCCGCTATGATGAGCCTCTATATCAAAAGCGGTAAAGTCTCCGGTAAAACGCTGGTCGACATCAAACAATCTTGCCAGCGGCTGCTTCGCATCGAGATCGTGCAGCCGGACTTCGGCCTGCCAAAGCCGGCGGTATTGGTTCGAGGCGCCCATGAAATGATGATGCGTGAATAAGATCGCCTTTGTAGGTTTCAGGTTGCGATTGAAGGCTGACGGCGCATCGATCCAGACTCCGCCTTGGGCGGTATCGATCCGGTAAGCGGCATGCTCGTAGCCGAGTTTCGGCACCGACAGCAACTGGGTGACATTCTCGCTGACCGGAAATTCGGTCACCCGAAATTGTTTTTCGGCGGCCTCCCAGGCCAGAAATCGATCGTGCCGTGCGCCGCAGAACGGGCACACATCGGGCATTTCGCCGATCATGTTGTAGCCGCATTCCAGGCACACCCATTGCGGCGGCAGTTCGGCGAGAATTTCGGTTGAGGGGATATTCATGTGGCGGGCCTCCGGCTGTGCGCTCTGCTCCGCCCAGGCGTACGCAGAATCGATTCAACTGGCTGTTGGACCTCAAGAAATCCAATAAGTTGGCGCAAAAAACATTCTAAGGTAAGCCTGGTCAGGTTTTGCTTCGCCCGAGCGCATACACGCCGGCCAGCACCAAGGCTGTGCCGCCGATCTGCATTCCGGTAATCGACTCATCCAATAAGAAATACGCGAAGATTAATGTCGCGATCGGACCGGTCGTGCTGATGATCGCCGCAAAATCCGCACCGATCCGGCGGATGCCCGCGTTCATGAAAAACGCCGGCAATACGGTCGAAAATATCGTGATCAACAACGCCAACCCATACACATCGGCAGAAAAACCGGTCAGGGCAGCGCCGCGCAGTACCGCGAAATGAATCAGCGTCGCGATGCCGGCCGCGGTCATCGTATAAGCGGTAAAACGGAACGAGCCGATCTTGTGCACCATCACGCCGCTGCCCATCGTAAAGCCCGCGAACACGAGCGCGCTGCCGAGCACCAATGCCGAGCCTAGCCGGAGATTGGGCGAGGCGGCGGGCAAGTGATCGAGAAAGACCAGGACCAAGCCGGTATAACTGAGCATCAGCGCGGCGATTACCGCGGCGGTGATTCTACGCCGGAACAGCAGCGCCGAAAACAGCACGACGAAGGTCGGGTACAGAAACAGGATCACCCGCTCCAGGCCCGCCGAGATATACTGCAAGCTGGCGAAATCCAGAAAACTGGCCAGGTAATAGCCGTCCAGACCCAACAGCGTGACGGTCAGCCACTCCTTTTTCGACAAGGCGGGCGGATGCGCTTTGAGGTTGTGCCAAAGCGCCGCCATGATGAAAATCGGCAGCGAGAACAGCATCCTGAGCGCCAGCAAGGTGATTGCATCGAGGCCGGGGCCGGCCGCATAAGCCAGCTTGATCAGGATCGACTTGATCGAAAAACCCAGGGCGCCTAGCAGCACCAGCGCGAGGCCGAGCGCGTAATTCCGCCTGTCCTGTTTGAAAGCCATCAGGCGTCAGTACTCTCCGGCTCTACCGTCAAACGGTCGCCGATACGAATCAGGCCGCTTCGGATAATCCGCGCGGTCAGGCCGCCGTGGCCGCGCATCGCATTATAACCGCCGGGGCCTAGAATTTGTTCCATCCGGGAACAGGGATGGCACTGGCCGGTGGCCTGAAAAACCGCCTCGCCGATCCGGAAGGTCCGGCTTTTCAGCGCCAGCAGATTGAGGCCCCGGATCGCCAGGTTGCGGCGCAAGAGATCGGGAGTCACCTGCCGCTTCGTAAACGACGACAGTACGGCCAGATGTTCCCATTGAATCAGCGTGACCTGGCGCTTGCCGTTGCCGTGATACCGGTCGCCCGCAAGTCCCGCGTCCGCCTCGGCGAACACTTGTTCGACCGTCTGCATCGGGGCAGTGCGCGCCGGCCGGAGCCCGATCCAGACCAGTTCGCCCGCCACGGGAAAACATTGCATCAAATCGCCGATCGTCTGCATTTAAACCTTAAACCGGCGTCTTGCCGTGTAACGACTCGATCAGCCGTCTAAGCGATTGCTCCTGTGCGATGACGCTCGCGCATAAGCGGAATTGCCCGAGCGCGCGCTGAAGATTCTGCTCCGGACCTTCGACCTTGAAGTAGCGATTGCCTTCGAGATGATCGGTATAGAAGCGCAGTCCCAGTTCGAACGGAATCAGACGGATCGCGGCATAAAGATACGCATAGTCGGGACCGGTAAAGAAACGGCCGGCTTCGCCGAGATAGCTGGCCAGTATCGCCTCGGCGATCTCCGGATCGAACGCGTCGTTTTCTAGCCGGTGGCAGCAGGAGCGCAGGCAGTCGCCGATGTCGTAATGCAAAAGGCCCGGCTTGACCGTATCCAGATCGACCAGGCCGATCGCTGTGCGCCGGTTACGGTCGAACAAAAAATTGTTCAGCTTCGGGTCGCCGTGGATGATTCTGAGCGGCAGCAAGCCTTGCCGTTTCGCGGCTTCGAGATCGCCGGTCATGGCTTGATGGCGCTCGATAAAGGCAGCGCACTCCTTGTCGACGCGGCGGGAATCGGCAGTTGCCATGACTTCACGGTATCGCGCGAGATAGGACGGCGTGATATGGAAGCCTGGCAGGGTGTCCTTCATCTGCGAGGGATTCAAATCGCAGAGCAGACGGTGAAAATGGCCCAGCGCAAAGCCGGCCTGGCGGGCCTCTTGCAAATCTTCAAGCGCCTCCAGGCTGACCGACTCGGCAATGTAGCTGATCGCGCGCCAGATGCGCCCCTGTTCATCCCGCACCGAGTCGCCGCCGGTTTCGGATTTGAGCAGCCGGGGAATTTGCAGCTTGACGGCGTCCGGCGTTTTACTGTCGAGGTGCCGGCCGATTTCGGCCAGATTCTTCAACACCGCTTCCGGCTCCGGAAACACATACGCATTGATGCACTGCAATACGAAAGGCGCTGAGGCGGTCGTCACGAGATAGGTTTCGTTGATCAGACCGTTGCCCAGCGGCAGGAGAGCCGAACTCGATCCGGTAAATTGCCGGGCTATCGGTAAAAGTTCAGTCATCGCGAGTGCACTGTGCCCGTTTCAGCAACCTTGCTGGCTCGCGCATTTGATGCACAAATCGGAATAAGGCAGTACTTTCAGCCGGGCTTCCGCAATCGGTTCGCCGCAGCTTTGGCAGATGCCGTAATGGCCGGAGTCGATGCGCGCGATCGCGTCCTTGATCTGGGCGATTTCGCTTCTGGCGCGATTGCCCAGAAAATCCAGCACTTCATAATTCTCGGCCTGGATGGCCTGTTCTTCAGAGTCCTTTTCCGGAGGCTCCGTGACATGCTTGACATCATCGGTGATCTTGCCCAGCCGGTCGTTCAGCTCTTCCAGCATGTCGATCAAATTACCGCGTATTTCTTCATATTCGTTCACGGGGAGGTCCTCCATGTCAGTCTATCGTTATAAGCGTTCTATCTAACGCCCGTAAGGATGTTAGGACACATCCTGCTATACTTGCAAAGATCTTGCCAGGCCCGATGCAAGCCGGCATTCTTACCCAGCCATCGTATCATCACTCATGCAAAATGCAATCAACGCGTTACTCGATTCGGCTAATCAAATCCTGCTCGGCAAACAAAGGCAAGTCCGGCTGGCGGTCTGCTGCCTGCTCGCCCGCGGACATTTGCTGATCGAGGACATCCCCGGCGTCGGCAAGACCACCCTGGCGCATACGCTCGCCAAGCTGTTCGGGCTCGATTACCAGCGCATCCAGTTTACCAGCGACATCTTGCCGGCCGATATGATAGGCGGTTCGGTATTCGATGCGAAAAACCAACAATTTACCTTTCATCCTGGGCCGATTTTCAGCCAGATGGTGTTGGCCGACGAAATCAATCGCTCAACCCCGAGGGCGCAAAGCGCCTTGCTCGAAGCGATGGAGGAACATCAGGTCACCGTGGACGGCAAGACTTATCCGCTGCCGGAGCCGTTTTTCGTGATCGCGACCCAAAATCCGTCGCATCAGATCGGCACGTTTCCGCTGCCCGAATCGCAGCTGGACCGCTTCCTGATGCGGATCGAACTGGGATATCCGGACTCGGCCGCCGAACGCTTGCTGTTGACCGGCCGGAACCGTCACAGTTTAATCGATTCTCTGACCGTCATGCTGCCGCCTGTACAACTCCAGCGGATTCAGACTGAAGTGCTGCAGGTGCATGCCTCGAATGCGCTGCTCGATTATTGCCAGGCAATCATCCGTTTCACCCGCGAATCGACCGCCTACCCGGTCGGGTTATCTCCCCGGGCAGGACTGGCGTTGTTGACGGCGGCCAAGGCCTGGGCCTACATGGACGCGCGCGATGCGGTGATTCCCGAAGACATTCAGGCCGTCCTGGCCGCGGTGGCGGGACATAGAATCCGTTCCGGCCACCTCGAAGCCGATGCGGTCGTCGCGCCGATTTTGAGTCAGGTGGCCGTTTGATGGCCGCACCGGGTTTGAAGGAGCGCTTCCGGTTCAGCCGTTTCGTGCGCGGCGAAAAAGCGTCGCCGGAGCCTGTCGCGCTGACTCATCGCCGCATCTTCATTTTGCCGACAACGCGCGGCCTTGGCTTCGCGCTTTTGACCGTGCTGCTGTTTCTCATCGCGTTCGTTTACAACAACAATCCGGTCTATCTTTTGTCGTTTTTATTGGCCAGCATATTTTTCATCGCCACGGTGCACACCTTCAGAACGCTGTCCGGACTGGTGGTCCGGGAAGGCCAAGGCAAGCCGGTATTCGCCGGCGAGCAGGCGGCTTTTCCGATCCATATCGACAATCCTTCCGCGCTGCCGCGCCCGCAAATCCGGATCGCGGATCAGCCCGAAACCGCTCTGTCGCTGCTGCCTGACAGCCAAAACCAAACTTACGTTTATCGAACCGCCACGCAGCGCGGCTGGTGCGAGGCCGGTACGATCACGTTTTACAGTACTTTTCCTTTCGGCCTGTTCCGCGCCTGGTCGCCGTTGCGTTTCAACCTGAAAATTCTGGTTTATCCGCAGCCTGCCGAAGCGGACATGCCTTTTCCTCTGCTCTCGGTCAGCTTGAATCCGCAAGGCGACAGACAAAAAGGCAGCGATGACTTTTACGGGCTGAAAAACTATACGGCCGGCGATTCGATCAAGCATATCCACTGGAAAGCCTATGCGAAAGGGCATGGCGTATTCAGCAAACAGTACGGCAGCGGGGGCAGCGGCGAACTCTGGCTGGATTTCGACGAGACGCCCGGCTATGGCGTGGAAGACCGCCTGAGCCAGCTATGCCGCTGGGTGATCGAGGCCGACAAGGCCGGCTTGCGTTACGGACTCTGCCTGCCCGGCACCCGGTTGCTGCCCGCCGCCGGAGCGCTGCATCGGCAATCCTGTCTCGAAGCCTTGGCGCTGTATCCGTCATGAAGACAGACGCCCTCGATAAAAAACTCCAGCTTTTATTGTGCGGCGTAGTAGGGCTGGCCGTATTGCCGCATTATCAGCATATTTCAATCCTTTCATTCGGCTTTTTCACGGCCCTGCTGAGCTGGCGCGTGCTCGGCGTCTGGCGTCCGGCATGGCTTCCCGAACGGTATATCGTGTTTCTGCTGTTGCTCTTGGGAATTGCGCTGCTGTTCGCGGAACGGCAAGGCATCCTCGGCCGCGATGCCGGCTCCAATCTTTTCATCACCGCACTGGGCCTGAAGCTGATGGAAATGAAAAAGGAGCGCGATTTCTACCTGATCGTTTACATGACTTTCATCGTGGCCGCCACCCAGTTTCTTTACGAACAAAGTATCCTGTTCGGCGCCTATATCGGTTTCGTTTGCAGCCTCCTGTTGACGCTTTTGATCGCGCAGAACGGCCTGCACCGTAACATCGTGCAGGCCCTGAAACTGGCCGGCATCATCCTCCTGCAGGCGGCGCCGCTGGCGGCCGCGATGTTCATTCTGTTTCCGCGCCTCGACCCGCCGAAATGGATGGCCGTCAGCAGCGAAACCAAAAACAGGACCGGCCTCAGCGAAGTGATGGAGCCCGGTTCGATCAGCAATCTGGGCTTGTCCGATGAATTGGTGTTCCGCGCCCAGTTCGACGGCCCGATCCCGCCGCCCCGGCTGCGTTATTGGCGGGGCCCGGTGATGTCGATGACCGACGGCAAATTGTGGATGCAGGCGCCGAATTTCGAGCGCCGACCCAAACGCAATCCGAACGTTTCCGGCCAGTCTTACCGTTACACCTTGCTGATGGAGCCTCAGGATAAAAACTGGGTATTTGCGCTCGACATGCCGGTCGGATTTTCGTCACCGTTAAGCCGAAACGCCAATTTTCAAATGATTACCTCGGAAGCGCCGGGACAGCGCGCCACCTATAAGCTGATGTCCTATCCCGACTATAATACCGGTCCGCTTACGCTGGACGAATTTCGGGATTCGACCCAATTACCCGCCAGGCCATCGGTGCGCGTCAGGGATCTGGTCGGCCGCTTGCACGGTTACGAGCTGCCGGCACCCTTGTTCATCCGGAATTTGCTGGATTATTTCCGCCAGGAAAATTTCCGCTACACGCTGGAGCCGCCGAAGCTCGACGACAACCCGATCGAATCCTTTCTGTTCGATACGCGCGCCGGTTTCTGCAGCCACTACGCTTCCGCTTTCGTATATCTGATGCGCGCCGCGCGTATTCCGGCCCGCGTCGTGACCGGTTATCAGGGCGGCGAAACGAACGAAGTCGGCAACTTTATCCAGGTGCGGCAAGCCGATGCGCACGCCTGGGCCGAGGTCTGGATCGAAAATCAGGGCTGGGTCCGCTACGATCCGACCGCGGCGATTGCGCCGGAGAGAATCGAATATCCGCTCGACGTCAGCCGCTTGAGTCCGGGAGAAAGCATTATTTTCGACAGCGACAATCGGGAATTTAAAAAAATGGTCGGCCTGTTCAAGCAGGCCCGATGGCTCTGGGGCGCCGTGGATTACGGCTGGCAGCGCTGGATCATCAATTACAATAGTCTGCACCAGGCCAATTTCCTGTCCGGATTCGGCATCAAGGATAGCAAAGGGATGGTGTACTGGCTGACCGTGATCCTGACTGGAATGACGCTTTTGTTGAGCCCGTTAATGCTCTGTCAAAAGCGCCGGAAAACCGATCCGGCATTGCGGATTTATGCGCGCTTCTGCGCTAAACTCGCCAAAAAGGGCCTGATCAAAGGGGCTGGCGAAGGCGCCAAGGACTTCGCCGAACGCATCAAGATTGCGCTGCCGCCGCATGCGGACGAGATCGACCGGATTACCGAATTGTTCATCAACCTGCGTTACGGCAGGCAAGCGGCGCCGCAGGGCGTCAAACAATTGAAAAGGCGGGTCGCACTGTTCAAACCGTGACAAAAGATTGGCCGCCGCTTAAGGTTTAATATCCGCCTCCTTGATAGCCTCTTTCAGCGCCTTGATTTTCTCGCGGTTTTTCTTTTTATTTTGAGGCAGCTTGAGCTCATGCTCCGACTGTAGCGTTGCCTGGATCTCTCCTTTGTTTTCCTCACGGAATTCCTTGATTTGTCGTTTATGCTTTTTAAAGAGCGATTTGAGTTTGGCTTCATGCGCTTCGCTCAGACCCAGCTCCTCACTCAGCTCTTTCAATTTGATGCCGTGATGCTTGCCGTGCTCAGGTTGCGGTGGGGCGGCCTGAGTTGCCGGAGTTGCGTCCGCGGGTTGCCCGGTTTCGGCAAGAGCCGTCCAGGATACGCCCAAGCCTAGAATCAGGCTGATAATTGCTTTATTCATGGGATGCCTCAAGGGTTATCGTGATAATCGACGGAAATCGATGGCTTTATTTTATCCTGTTCGAGTCGTCTTTGTGCGTAGGAATTCCTTCGCGGCGGCAAGGCCGTCTCAAATAGGTCCCGTCCGCGTTTATACGTAAGCTGCCGTTTTAACAATGCCATATTCCCGGATTCGCTTTATCCGCCTGCTTTCATATACAATCCCTAAACCGCAATTACCCTCATGACTCATGCTCAACAATCGCTTCATCAAATACCTGCTGGGCAGTTGCCGGGATTTGGCGCCGATATTTGCAGTCGTGCTGATTTTTCAAGGTTTAGTCGTCAAACAACCGCTTCCCGACTTGGCTAATCTGATTGAAGGTTCGCTTTTTCTGATCATCGGCCTGACTCTTTTCGTCCAGGGGCTGGAACTCAGCCTGTTTCCTCTCGGCGAAGACATGGCCTATGATTTTGCCCGTAAGGGCAGTTTATTCTGGCTGGTGCTCTTTGCGTTCTGTCTGGGATTTAGCGCCGCGATCGCCGAACCGGCACTGATCGCTGCCGCCCGACAAGCCGCGGATATCGCCAGCGAGGGCAAAATGATCGAGCCCGGCGAGTCGGCGAAGGCAGATTATGCGCTGGGTCTGCGCGTCACGATCGCGCTGTCGATCGGGTTTTCGCTGATCGTCGGCGTCTTGCGGATCATCCGCGGATGGCCGGCGTACGTCCCGGTTTTTATCGGCTATATCTGCGTGGCGGCGCTTACGCCGTTTGCACCCAAGGAAATCGTCGGCATCGCTTATGACTCGGGCGGCATTGCGACGTCCAGCATTACCGTACCTTTGGTGACCGCTCTCGGCGTCGGTCTGGCGACCGCCATCAAAGGGCGCAATCCGCTGACTGACGGTTTCGGCATGGTGGTTTTTGCGGCATTAGCGCCCATTGTTTTCGTACTGGTTTACGGAATGACGGTATGATCGACGAATCGAGCAGACTTGTGGCGGCGCTGGTTGAAACCTTTCGGCATATTTTGCTTGCCGTCGAGAGCATCGACGGCGGCGGAGCAGTTGACGGGTTGGTGCAGTTTGCGTTCAAACTGCTGGAAACCTGCCGGGACGTGTTGCCGATCGCAGCCACCATACTCGGTTTCCAGTTGCTTGTCATTCGCCGGCCGATCGCGCATCCGAAAAAAATCCTGGCCGGTTTCGTTTACGTACTGATCGGGATCGTTTTATTTCTCAAGGGTCTGGATATGGCGCTGTTTCCGCTGGGCGAACTGATGGCGTCGCAGTTGACCATGCCCGAATTCCTCGGCGTCGAACCTGCTGCCGGCAATATCGACTGGCGTAATTATGCCTGGGTGTATGTTTTCGCCGCCAGCATCGGTTTTACCACGGCGCTGGCGGAGCCCTCCCTCCTCGCCGTCGCGTTGAAAGTCGAGCAAATTTCAGGGGGCACGATCCAGGCTTGGGGCTTGCGCCTTTCGGTTGCGCTCGGCGTGGGTTTCGGGAATGCGCTCGGCGTTTTTCGCCTGATTACCGGAGGAGAGATCTATTTGTTCATTATCGCCGGCTATATTCTGGTAATGATCCAGACCCGCTTTGCCCCTAAGCAGATCATCGGCCTGGCTTACGATTCCGGCGCCGTCACCACATCGATGGTGACCGTGCCGATGATTACCGCCCTGGGCCTGGGTCTGGCCAAGGCCATACCCGGGCGCAATCCTTTACTGGACGGGTTCGGGCTGATTGCATTTGCCAGTTTGTTCCCGATCATCGCGGTGCTAAGCTATGCGCAAATCGCGCAATGGCTCAATAAAGACAAATCATCATCCCAATCATGAGGTAGAGAGCATGCATTTCAAATTAATCATTGTGTTCGTCGATGACGACAAAACCGAGCTGGTGCTGGATACCGCCCGGCAATGCGGCGCGAAGGGCGCGACCGTGATCAACCATGCCCGCGGCGAGGGCATGAAACAATCGAAAACCTTTTTCGGCCTGACGCTCGAAGCGCAACGCGATGTCCTGCTGCTGCTCGTCGAAGAGCATCTCAGCCGGTTCATTCTGGAAAAGATCGCCGCGGTCGCGCAATTCGACGACGAGCCCGGCACCGGCATCGCCATTCAGATCGATGTCGAAGACGCGATCGGCGTCAGACATCAGGTGAATGCGTTAACGAAAGAGCTTGAGGACACCATATGAACGGAAACCGAATCACCATCCGTGTCAAGGAGGTCATGAAAACCGACTTCGGCACGATCGACGGCGTCGCGACCATTGCCGAAGCGCTGAAGAAAATGAAGGAAATGCAGACCGCGGTGCTGATCGTGAACAAGCGCCATGACGATGACGAATACGGCATGATCAACTGCGGCGATATCGCCCGCCATGTGCTGGCCAAGGACAGGGCGCCGGAGCGGGTCAATGTCTATGAAATCATGAGCAAACCGGTCATCTCGGTGCACCCGGAAATGGATATCCGCTATTGCTCGCGACTGTTTGCGCAGTATGATCTGGTACGGGCGCCGGTGATCGAGGGTCGGAAGGTTGTGGGTATTGTCAGCCCGAATTCGCTGGTGCTGGACGGGCTTTATAAAATCTTTACCTGAGGCGTGCAGGGATTAAAAGCCGTAATTGCGCTTGAAAATCGCTCGAAGCAAAGGCCCGGCGCCCGATGGGGCCCGAGCCAGATGCTCAAGCTGCCGATTTACTTCAAAGGCCGGCCTTTTGCGTCCCGGTCGAACTTGCTCGAAAACAGCAGCACGGCCTCGACAAATCCCCACTGCGGCACGAACACCATGAATTTCGCGTACACCAAAAAAAGCGTCAGCAGGACCTGGATGAAGCCGACTTTGTAATAGCCCAAATAAAACCGCGACAACCCGGCCCAGCCGAACAGCAACGAGAGCAGGCCCGCAATGTATTTGGACTTGACGGCTTTCGGTTCCTCGCGGGAAACGCCGAGCAAACCGACGCGTACGGCATTACCGGCTTCCAGTTCGAAACGGACCTCGTCGTCCGCTTCGGGAGGAACTCCCTCAGCCCAGTCTTTAACCTCGAACGGATATGTTTGGCCTTCGCTATCGATCATTCCCATCCCGGCTTCGGAATCGAAACTTGCAATTTTTCCTATCATTTTCCCCTACCTTAATATGAAAGCCTGTCGCCGGAGGTTTGCTGCCGCTCGGCGCACGCCTGATTTATTATTTTGTTTTATGGATTTTGCAAACGCACCGCCAATACATCGCAGTTGGCATGATGCAGAACGCCGTTCGCGGTCGAGCCCAGCAAGAGGGCGAGGCCATGCCGGCCGTGCGAGCCGACCACGATCAGATCGACTGCGTTTTCTTCGGCGATACGGATGATTTCCTGTTTCGGGCTGCCGGTTTCGAGCCAGGTTTGCGCTTCCGGAATCGCCAACGACGCCGCCAGCTCGGCCAGTTTTTTTCTGCCGAGGGCGATAAACTCCTGAGACAAGTCCATCTCGAACGGCACCAGCACATCATTCGCCGGATCGCCGATCGGCAAGGTATCGACGACATGGATCACGCTGAGCTTGGCGCCGTAACGTTCCGCCAGGTCCTTCGCGCGCTCGGCGACAAGGGTTTGCTGGTCGAAAAAATCCACCGCCAATAATAGATGCTTGTACGACTTCATAACTTCTCCTACCCCCTAACCGATGCCTTTGACATGTCCGAAGGACATGGACAGCAATACAAAACCGATCAAAAACGCCAGCGCCCAACCCAAACTGACCAGGATATTCGGCGCCAGCGCATGATAAACGATATGCGCCGTGACTGCGCAGAACCAGGCGGTGATACCCACCAAAACAATGAAAGCCAGACCTCCGGGCTGTCCGACCATCAGTATCGTGACAGCCGGCCAGGCGATAAAGCCGAGCAGTGCATAGGAGCCAAAAAAAGCGCTCGCGACCTGATAATAACGGTTCAGGTGCCGGTTCGCATGCAGCATCACGCCGCTGAACAGTCCGATATAAATGATTTCCACGGCGGTCTCAAGGAACGCGCCGAGCACATTATCGCCTCGGTAATGCATCAATACCCGGACCACGGCGAAGGCGGCCACGACTATTTTGAGCAAGGACAGAGAATAAGGCAAATCCTCCGGGCCTTTTTTTAAGCGGCAAATAGCGAAAAGCAGAATGATCAGTTCGTACATGGGCTGGCCTACCTTGCTTCTATTTGGTGTTATTCAGGAAATGGGGACATCCATCGCATCAATTTCCCTATCGCTCCGTCGACTATTACCGTTATCCGTGGCGCCGCAGATAGGAGAAATACCGTAGGGTACGCTGTGCGTACCTTTTATAACGCTTCGCTGAGGCGGCATGGTTAAGGTACGCACTCGGCAATTGCTCCTGCATTGCTCTATCTCCTGCATCCTTGCAGTCGAGCGTACCCTACGGCTTCAAGATATATGCGGGCAGCACGCCCGGTAGGGGCACGACTGTTCAATCCTGCTGGGCCGCCGCGAGCTTTTCCTCCGCTTCCAGCCAGAGCGCCTCGGCGTCTTCGAGCGCCTTGTCCACCTGCACTTTTCTGGCCATTACCTCTTTCAGCCGGTTCTTTTCCGATTCGTCATAAATGCCAGGATCGGACAATAGCTGTTCCAACTGCCGCTGCTCCTGATGGAATTTTTCGACGGCCTGTTCGGCTTTCTTCAGCGCATCCATCAACGGTTTGTGGCGCTGGCGGCGTTCGGCGTCCAACTTGCGTTGATCCTTGCGGTTGACCCCGGACGCGGTTTCGGCCGTTGTTTCCTTCGTCTCGGCTTTTTTCTGTTCGCCGAGCCAGTTCTTGTAATCGTCCAGATCGCCGTCGAACGGCTCGACCTTGCCGTCCGCGACCAGAAGCAGGCGGTCGGTGACCGAACGCAGCAAATGCCGGTCGTGCGATACGGTGACCAAAGCGCCCTGATAATCCTGCAGCGCCATGATCAGGGCCTCGCGCATTTCGAGGTCGAGGTGGTTGGTCGGCTCGTCGAGCAGCAGCAGATTCGGGTTCTGGTAGACCAACAGCGCGAGCACCAGCCGCGCCTTCTCGCCGCCCGAAAACGGCCGCACCGGTTCCATTACCTTGTCGCCCTGAAAATCGAAGCCGCCGAGAAAATTCCGGAGGTCTTTTTCGGTCGCCTGGGGGTCCAGTTTCTGGAAATGCCAGAGCGGAGACTCGTCCACCCGCAATTGTTCGAGCTGGTGCTGGGCGAAATAACCGATCTTCAGATGCATCGATTCCTGTCTGTCACCGCACAAAGGCTGCATCGCGCCGGCCAGCACCTTGATCAGGCTCGATTTGCCTGCGCCGTTCGGCCCCAAAAGGCCGATCCGGTCGCCCGGCGACAACGACAGGCCGGCCTTGTTAACCACGATCTTGTCGCCGTAACCGATGTCCGCCGCGTCCAGCGTCAACAGCGGATTCGACATTCGTCCCGGCTCCGCAAAACTGAAATGGAACGGCGAGTCGACATGCGCCTGTGCGATCAACTCCATCCGCTCCAGCGCCTTGATCCGGCTTTGCGCCTGCCGGGCCTTGGTTGCCTGCGCCTTGAAGCGGTTGATGAAACTTTGAATGTGCGCGATTTCGCGCTGCTGCTTCTGGAACGCGGCCTGTTGCTGCGCAAGCTTCTCCGCCCGCATCCTTTCGAATGCGGAATAGTTGCCGGTATAGATATTCACCTTGCCTTGCTCCATATGCACGATATGATCGGTGATCGCGTCGAGAAAATCCCGGTCGTGCGAAATCAGGAGCAGAGTGCCCGGATACCGGCACAGCCATTCCTGAAGCCAGATCACCGCATCCAGATCGAGATGGTTGGTCGGCTCGTCGAGCAGCAGCACGTCGGAGCGGCACATCAACGCCTGCGCCAGATTCAGCCGCATCCGCCAGCCGCCCGAAAAGGAACCGACCTGGGCCTGTTCCTGCGCCGGCTTGAAGCCGAGCCCGCTCAGCAGCCGCGAGGCGCGCGCCTGGGCCTCATAGCCGCCGATCACCTCGAGCGCGGCATGCAGTTCGGCCTGCTTCAAGCCGTCATGGTTCGCTTCGGCCGTTTGCAGCTCGCCTTGCAGGCGGCGCAGTTCGCGGTCGCCGTCCATCACATAATCGATCGCGCTACATTCGGCGGCCGGCGTTTCCTGCGCGACATGCGCGATTTCAAGGCCCGGCGGCATCGAAAAATCGCCCGCGTCGAGATGCAGTTCATCCCGAATTAGTGCGAAAAAGCTCGACTTGCCGGCTCCGTTTGCGCCGGTAATGCCGACTTTCTCGCCCTGGTGAATCGTAAACGACGCCTCGTCGAACAGCAGTCTCACGCCCCGGCGCAGGGCGATATTTTTAAAATTGAGCATGAAAAATCATTAATTAATCAGTAGTCCATCCGCTTGGCGGTCAGTATGCCAAGATCAGCACGGCAATATAACAAAATATCCGCCCCGCGCAAGGCGGCCGCGGACTTTTCCGGCCAATCTCGAGTAATCGGCTGATATAATAAGCGATTTGCATGGGAAATTGCTGTGTTATGCCAAACCTTGCCG
The DNA here is from genome assembly GCA_051061095.1 of Methylomicrobium sp. Taxonomy (GTDB): domain Bacteria; phylum Pseudomonadota; class Gammaproteobacteria; order Methylococcales; family Methylomonadaceae; genus Methylomicrobium. The sequence goes on from JBPFEE010000019.1 coordinate 48,473, forward strand.
CTACCGAGGTTGCCTGAATGAGGGTAACCCAAACCGCGCTTGAAAAAGTGATTCGCGATGCCGGCGTCATCGGGATGAAATATTTTAATGACCGTAAGAACGTTGCGATCAACAAAAAAGCCGCGCGCGATTTCGTGACCGAAGCCGATGTCGCGATCGAGGCGTTTTTGAAGGAAACGTTGACCCGGGATTACCCCGAATACGGTTTCTGGGGCGAAGAAACCGGGCAAAGCGCCAATCAGGCCAGCCGCTGGATCGTCGATCCGATCGACGGTACGCATTCGTTTGCGAAAGGCCAATACGGCTGGTCGATCAGCGTCGCGCTCGAAATCGACGGCGACATCGCGCTCGGTGCGGTGTACGCGCCGGTATTCAACGATCTCTATGTCGCCGAAAAAGGCAGAGGCGCGTTCAAGAATGGCGAACGCATCGCCGTTTCGGACGAAACCGATCTCGGCGCGGCGATGATCGCGACCGGCTTCGCCTGCCTGCGGAGTTATCTGGTCGAGAACAATCTCGAACGCTTCTGCCGTATCGCGCAGCATACGACCGGCCAGCGCCGCTTCGGCTCGGCCGCGCTCGATCTGTGCATGGTCGCGGACGGCCAGGTCGATGCGTTCTGGGAACAGGAACTGAATCTGTACGATGTCGCCGCCGGCGCCTTGATCGCGCAGGAAGCGGGCGGCACGTTGACCGACTTCGAAGGCAAGCCGGGGCTGTTTCCGAAGCAAATCCTGGCGACCAACGGTAAGATTTTCGATCAGCTTTTGCCGCTGATGTAGGTCCGTCGCATTCGTTCAAAATGATATTTCGCAAAAAACCCGCCAGGCTTTAAAAGCCCGGCGGGTTTAATGGGGGCATCTCGAAACTTAACTGGCTTTAGATCTTTGTGCCGTTTCAATCGAACATGAGCGGGAACACGCTGATCTTGCCTTGGACCTCATGCCTGTCATAGCTGTAGATAGCCGGGCCATATGCGGGATCCACATATTCGACATTCCAATCCACGGTTTTTTCACTGCCTGCATGCGGATAACTGTAAATGGCCGGACCGTTAGCCAAGCTGACATAAACGATTTCCGGCCTCAGCGGCTTTTTTTCCGCCACGCTGCCGGGATAGCTGTGGATAGCCGGACCGTAAGCCGGGGTGGTATAGAGCACGGTTCCCGCGAATTCCGGACTAGGCGCTTCGTTGGCTCCGGCGTTGAGGGAAAATATGCTTGCAGATAATACCGCGGTGGTAACGGATAAGTTTTTTAATATTTTCTTGAGCGTTGTCATGGCGCCCTCCTGATGTGTCTAGGTTGTACATCACTGAGACCCCGTTGATAAACGCTTCGTTCCTGCTTTATTGTATATTCGTCAGTCGTTCCAGCCGCCCCAAAACATCGTCGACGGCGACCGCTCGAACCAGGCGACCGGGTAACGGGCAAGACCCGGATAGCAGCGGCTCCAGATCATCGCGATTAACGCGAGGCTCAGCACCCCGATTAATACCGGCTGCCACAGCGACGACCATCCCGCATGCGCGAAAATCATCAAGATTGGATTCGCGCCCGCCGGCGGGTGCACTGTTTTGGTGAGAAGCATATAAGACAAGGTCAGGATTTCTGCCAGCGCATAAACCCACAGGGCATCCCCGAACGCTTGGTAGCAGGCGATCCCGATGGTGGCGCCGCCCAGATGACCGCCCAGCAAGGCGCGCGGCTGCGCGGCCGGCGCTTTGGTCAGGCCGAATAAAAAAATGGTCGAGCCTCCCAATGAAGCAAGCAGTAACGACGACATCGGCGGTCCCGCCAGCCACAAGGCCAGCGTGATAGCGGAAGCGGCGCCCAAAAGGCACCAGGATAGGCGAACAATTGAATAACGATGCATAGTTTCGGCACTCGGCAAAAGGGTACTGTAAGGCAAGCCTTCCCGGCCTCTTCCTTACTGTTTATATCAATTTTCTCAAGTATATTTACCGTCCTGAATTTTATATACTATCGGCAGTCATTCATCCAGCACGAACCATGCCTACTCATCTATTTATTTATTGTTATGACTCAAAAATCCATAGACATCCCCGCTGCTTCCGATAACGATATCTTCAGTGCGCCTTTTTTATTGGGCAACGTCGGCACTCCGTTCGTGATCGGCATGGCGGTCGGCTATTTCGCCAAAAAGATGCTAAAGACCGCGCTGTTCATCGGCGGCGGCTTGATCGTGCTGATGTTCGCGGGCGAGCATTACGGCATCGTCAGCGTCAACGGCGCGCAACTGGAGCATGTGGCGGACGCCGCGACGCAAGCCGCCAAAGATTCCGGCAGTTTCCTGGTCGATCGCCTGTCGACGATTACGACCCGAGGCGTTAGCGCCGTGGCCGGTTTTTCGTTGGGATTCAAGCTAGGTTGAAAGCTAAGCTGTTGACATCAAGCTCGGCTCTCCTTTAAGATGTCTTGAGTCTGAGTGATTTACCGTTGCTTATCTCTACGCAGTTCCTTGTCTATTGCTTGTCCTGTTTATCATAAGTGATTCGCGTTATTCCCCCAGCTCTACCCGCCTTGAAGGCAATTTTTTATTATTTTTTAAAGGACGTAAACAATGGCAACTGGTACCGTAAAATGGTTTAACTCAGAAAAAGGCTTCGGCTTCATCCAACAAGAATCAGGCCCGGACGTATTCGTACACTTCCGCAATATCGTCGGCAGCGGTTACAAATCCCTGGACGAAGGTCAAAAGGTAAAATTCAACATTACCCAAGGCCAAAAAGGTCCGCAGGCGGAAGAAGTTACCCTGCTCTGATTTTTGTTCCGGTTGCAGGCCTGCAAGGTCTGCAACCGGGCAATCATCGCATTCACAAGTTTCTCCGGGCTTATCTATCTCGCTCCCAAGCCGCATCTCGCCGCGGCTCACATGCTTACTTACGATGCCGAATGCTAAAATGGCGCATCGTTAATCCATCAGGGACTTCATGACTTCGACATTGTGGCAAATGTTCGCGTTGATTGCCTGCGGCGCGGCATGGCGCTACGGGCGCCCCGGCGGATTGTCCGCAGAGCAGACACGAAGCGTCCTGACTACCCTGGTTTATTACCTGCTGTTGCCTGCACTGGTGTTGGAAGTGCTCTGGAAAGCCGATGTCGGCATCCATTCGCTGCAATATACGCTGTTCGGCGCGGTTTGCCTGGCGTTCGGTATGTCCAGCATCTGGGCGTGCGGACGTTTGCTCCGGTTCAAGCCGCAGCAAATGGGGGCGGTGCTGTTGGCGGCGGCGTTTCCGAACGTGACCTATCTGGGCCTGCCGGTGCTTGAACAAACCTTCGGCCATTGGGCGCGATCCGTGGCGATTCAGATCGATCTGTTCGCGGTCGCGCCTGTCTTGCTGACGGTCGGCATTGCGGCGGCGCGGCATTACGGCCAAAACGACGATTCGGCCCGCCAACCGCCTTGGGCGTTTTTAACAGCTCCCCCTTTTCTGGCCGCCATGCTGGCAGTAATCCTGAATCTTTGCCGCGTCCCCGCTCCTGACTGGATCGCCTCCGTGCTGCAAAAACTGGCCGCAGGCGTGGTGCCGTTGATGCTGATTTCGCTGGGTCTGGCGCTGAACTGGCGCGCCGTCACCCTGGGTAATCTGCCTCATGTCACGCCGGTGATCCTGATCAAAATGGCGCTGATGCCCTTATTCGCGCTCTGGTTCAGCCAGTATTTGACGCTCGATCAGGCGCATAAGAACGCTCTCGTGCTGGAAATGGCGATGCCGTGCATGGTGCTCGGCATCGTGTTTTGCGACCGTTATCGGCTGGACAGTTCGCTTTACGCGATGTCGGTCACGCTCAGCACGTTGCTGAGCCTTGCAACGCTGCCGTTCTGGTATCAAGTTGCGGCGGCCGGCTGATTTCAATCCATGCAGAGTTAAGACCATGCCGATTCTGGAAATCTTTTCGCAAGGCGAGGAAATCGTCACCGGCCAGACTGTCGACACGAACGCCGCCTGGCTGTCCGAGCAGGCCGTGCAGCTCGGTTTTACGGTCAGCCGGCATACCGCGGTCGGCGATAAACTTGGCGATTTGATTGGACTATTGAAGGAAATTGCGGAACGCGCCGACTGCTGTCTTTGCACCGGCGGACTCGGCCCGACCAGCGACGACCTGACCGCCGAAGCGGTGGCAATTGCCTTCGGCCTATCGCTCGAATTCGACGAGGTCGCCTACCGGCAGATACAGGCCTATTTCAGCAACCGGCAGCGGCCGATGCCCGAAGTAAACCGCAAGCAGGCCCTGTTGCCGCAAGGCTCCATCCGTCTCGACAACGACTGGGGCACCGCGCCGGGTTTTGCGGTACAAGCCGGGCGCTGCTGGTTTGCGTTCATGCCCGGCGTGCCGTCGGAAATGCGCAATATGTTTGTCGAACGGGTCAGGCCTAGGCTCGATGCGCGCTTTTTGCTGAAGCCATCCCGTTTGGTCACGATCAAAACGGTCGGCCTTGGGGAATCGGACATCCAGCAGATGATTGAAAACATTGAGATACCGGATGCGGTACAGTTGGGCTTCCGCGCCGGCGTCGATGAGGTACAGGCCAAACTATTGTTTCCGCCCGGCTATTCCGAGCCCGAAATGATGGAATTGACGAACAAAGTCGCCGCCCGCCTAATCAGACCCGTATACGTATTCGGCATCGACGGCCTCGGCGAAAAAGTCGGCAGTCTCGCCGCGGTCGTCGATCGCTTAATGTGTGAGGCAGGTGCAACGCTGGCGGTCGTCGAAACCGCGAGCCAAGGCTTACTGGCCGCCAAATGCCTGGGCTGTTCGTGGCTGCATAGCGCAACCTATGAAAAATCGCTTTCGGTTTTAGCCCGGCGGCTCAGAGTAAACATCGACGGCCTCGATACGGCGAATACCGGCAGTGCGCTGGCAACTGCGCTATGGAAGCACAGCCGGGTCGACATCGTGCTGGTGCAGATGTACGAAGGAAGCGTCGAGCAATTTCAGGAAAAGGATCAAACCGTCAAACTGTATACCACGCTCGTGCATAATATCGGCCTCGAAGATCGCGAGTCGACCAAATGGAGCTTGGATATCCGTTATCTTTCCGGGCCTGCCGCTCGTAAACAAAATCAGGCCGCGCAGTTCGGGCTCGACAAGCTTCGCCGTGAATTACTAGGTTTTTAATAAAATATGCCGTTATTACGCTTAACCAACATTTCCATCGCCTTCGGCGTCCATGCGCTGTTAGACAACGCCAATTTCCAGCTCGACGCCGGCGAACGGGTCGGCCTTCTGGGCCGCAACGGCGAAGGCAAATCGACCTTGATGAAGATCATCGCCGGCTACATCCATGCCGACCACGGCGAAATCTGGCGGCAGCCCGGCCTGAAACTGGCCTGGCTCGAACAGGCGCCCGATTTACCCGCGGAGTCGACGATTTATGATGCGGTCGCCGGCGGCCTCGGCGAACTCGGCGAATGGCTGACCCGTTATCATTATCTGTCGCTATCGGCCCATGACGACCGGGCGCTGCGCGAGCTGGGCGACCTGCAACACAAGCTTGAAGCGCACAACGGCTGGCATTTCGGCAACCGTGTCGATACGACGTTGAGCAAGCTGGCCTTGCCGGGCGACCTCAAGATCAGCGAACTGTCCGGCGGCTGGAAGCGCCGCGTTGCGCTGGCCCGCGCGCTGGTGATCGAGCCGGAAGTCCTGCTGCTCGACGAGCCGACCAACCATCTGGACTTCGAGAGCATCGCCTGGCTCGAAGAGCAACTGTTGAATTTTCAGGGCGCGGTATTATTCGTAACCCACGACCGCGCTTTTCTGCAAAAGCTTGCGACCCGGATTATCGACCTGGACCGCGGCAAGCTGGTGTCCTGGCAGGGCAGTTACGACGACTACCTGCGCCGCAAAGCCGCTGCGCTCGAGGACGAGGCGAACCAGAACGCCGAATTCGACAAGAAACTGGCCGATGAAGAAGTCTGGATACGCCAGGGCATCAAAGCCCGGCGCACCCGCAACGAAGGCCGCGTGCGCGCGCTCGAACAGCTGCGGCGGGAGCGTGCGCAGCGCCGAAGCCGCCAGGGCACTACCAGCATGACCCTGGAGCGCGGCGACGCCTCCGGCAAAAAAGTGATCGAAGTGAACGACATCAGCTTCGCCTACGGCGACCGGCAGATCGTCAGCCATTTCTCGACGCTCATCCAGCGCGGCGACAAGATCGGTCTGATCGGCGCCAACGGCGCGGGCAAGTCTACCCTGCTGAAACTGCTGCTGCAACAGATCGAGCCGGACAGCGGCAAGGTCGAACAGGGCACCCGGCTCGAAATCGCCTATTTCGACCAGCTCCGCGACCAGCTCGACCCCGAAGAAACTGTCGCCGACACGATCGCGCACGGCAACGATTTCGTCGATTTGCCCGGAGGCAAAAAACATGTGATGTCGTATCTGGCCGATTTCCTGTTCGCGCCGGCGCGTGCTCGTTCGCCGGTCAAAAGCCTGTCGGGCGGCGAAAAAAACCGCCTGCTGCTCGCGCGGCTGTTCACCAAAGCGGCCAATTTGATCGTGATGGACGAGCCGACCAACGATCTCGACCTCGAAACGCTCGAATTGCTCGAAGAAAAATTGGTCAATTACGACGGCACTTTGCTGCTGGTCAGCCACGACCGCGCCTTTCTCGACAACGTCGTGACCGGCGTCTTCGTGCTGGACGGCACCGGCAAAATCGAGGAATACGTCGGCGGCTACAGCGACTGGCTGGAGCAGCGTCCCAAACCCGAGGCAAAAGCGCAGCCGGTCAAGAAAGTCCCGGAAAAAGAAAAAGTCGAGCCGCCTCAGCCTGCCAAAAAGAAAAAGCTCAGTTACAAGGAGCAGCAGGAACTGAACCAGCTGCCCGAACGGATAGAACAGCTAGAAACCCGGCAGGCCGAACTGAACGAATTGATGAATTCGTCCGACTTTTATAAAAACGATCAGCCGACGATTGCTAAAACCCTGGACGAATTGAACCAGACCGTCGCCGCACTGGAACAGGCTTACCAGCGCTGGGACGAGCTCGAAGAAATGGCGGGTGAGAGCGGCTGATCGAGGTCGTTGCCAAGAAAAGTAAAAACCGGTACAATTAGCGGTTCCCATGCTCATGGGCTCAAAATTCGGAGAGATGGCCGAGCGGTCGAAGGCGCACGCCTGGAAAGTGTGTATACGGCAACGTATCAAGGGTTCGAATCCCTTTCTCTCCGCCAATTGAGCATCCAGCGAGATTCAAAAAGATTCAAAAACCCGCAAGTTTACTGGCTTCGCGGGTTTTTTTATGCCCAAAAGAAGTTACCTCAAGTTATTGATATACCCGTCAAACTGGATAGTATGGATTGTCTTGGCAGGTGTTATTATGCAAAGCCTGACCACTTTCTGTGCTGATTCGGTTGTGGGTGCGATGAATGACATGCGTCCGATTACGCTGCGCTAATCGGATCTACGCGGCGGGCTCAGCGGAATCGAGGATTATCGGAGCCGCTGAACCCGAAACCGCAAAATCTTTTAAGGCTTTTTTACAAGCAACTTCGATCGACGAGTTTGGACGGCATGGAACATACCGGCTCCGACAAACTAGGACTAAGCTTGCCGTTCCTCACATCGGATTTTCTCGCTTAACCTATCGCCATAGCAAGTAGCCCGGATGGAGCTTGCGGAATCCGGGATAAAAAGCAAAGCGCGAGACAATACTCAAAACGCTTCTTCCCAGGGAGTCGATAACACCCTGGCCGAATGAATCAATCCCACCATCGAGTAAGCCTGAGGGAAGTTGCCCCATAACTCGCCTGTTACCGGATCGGTGTCCTCCGACAGCAGCCCCAGATGATTGCGGCACCGCAGCATTTCTTCGAACATGGCGATGGCGTCCTCGCGCCGGCCGATCGCCGCCAGCGCGCCGATCATCCAGAACGTGCAGATATTGAAAGCGTGCTCGGGAAGGCCGAAATCGTCCTTTTCGGCATAGCGCATCATATGGTTTCCCTGCCGCAAGGCCTGTTCCACCGCCTCGACCGTGCCGATGAATTTGGGGTCGTCCGCCGCCAGAAACTGCAGGTCGTGCAACAGCAGAAGGCTGGCGTCCATTTCGTTTCCTCCGAAGCTGCCGACGAAGGTGTTGCGCCCGGTATCGAAAGCATTCGCAAAGATCGCTTTGCGGATCGTTTCGGCCTCGCTGCGCCAGTTGCCGGCACGTTCGCCGAGCCCCAACTGGGCGGCGATGCGGCTCAGCCGGTCGCATCCGGCCCAGCACATGACGGCCGAAAACGTATGCACCCTCGCGATGCCGCGGAATTCCCATATGCCGGCGTCCGGCTTGTCATAAAGCCGTCTGCACTGCTCTCCGATCAGCTCCAGGCGGTCGAACAAACCGCGCGTGCCCGGATGGACCAGGCGGCGGTCGAAGAAGCTCTGGGTCGCGGCAAGGATGATGCTGCCGTAGATGTCGTTCTGGATTTGCTTATAGGCCAGGTTTCCCGTTCGCACCGGACCGTCGCCTCGGTAGCCCGCCAGCGTCTCGACCTCGCGCTCCAGGAGCATATGTTCGAGCGTCACGCCGTAGACCGGCTGGAGATGGCCATTTTCAGCGCTGGCGACAATATTGATGATGTAGGTCAGATATTTTTCCATCGTCCGGGTTGCTCCCAACCGGTTCAGGGCGTTGATCACGAAATAGGCGTCACGCAGCCAGCAGAACCGGTAATCCCAATTGCGGGTGCTGAAAGGGGCTTCCGGAATGGATGTCGTCATGGCGGCGATGACGGCGCCGCTTTCTTCGAAGCTGCAAAGTTTGAGCGTTATGGCGGAACGGATGACCGCTTCCTGCCATTGGTAGGGAATCGAGAGGCTGCGCGTCCACTCCAGCCAGTACTTGTGAGTCTGTTCGTACTGCTCGCGCGCTGTGCTGGCGATGGAATGGCGCAGCGGGACGTCGGGACCCAGCAGCATATCGGCCGGTCCCTCCAGCAGAAAGGGCGTTTCCGTCAGCACGTAGGTGATCGGCAGATCGGTGGTGAGGCGAAGCGTCAGTTCCGGCGCCAGAAACCGGATATGGCTGGGACCGGGGATGGCCAGCATGCGCTCCGTCCCGTAGTCGTGGGTAGGCCGGACCCTGACGCGCAGACGCGGCGCGCCGTTTAAAGGGCGCAACCGGCGGATGAGCAGCGTGGGACGGTAGACGCGGTCGTAATGGACGCGGCGGGGGGCGAAGTCGGTGATTTCGACGCCCGCGCCGTTGCGGTCGAAGAGCCGGGTCACGAGGATCGCCGTATTGTTTTCGTAGCACTGCTCGGCACGGTCGAAATTCTCGACCGTAATATCCATGAAGCCGGCTTCAGGGTTGTCGCCGTTAATCAGGCTGCAAAAAACGGGGTCGCCGTCGAAGCGGGGCAGGCAACACCAGACGACGCGCCCGCGCCGGTCTATCAGGGCGCTAAAACCGCAATTGCCCACCACTCCTAGCTCGAGCGTGCTCATTTTCTATCTCCCCGCCGGAAAACCGGATCATTTCGACTGAAAATTCCTTAAAAACAATTTTGGATTTAGCGTATAGACAACCGGACCTGAATATTTTGAAAAAACGATAAGACGTGAACCCGCATCATAAACGCCCGGAAAATTTCAATACTTGAAGTTGATCGCCATAAACTTCGCTGATTTACGATAAGAGCACTATGAAATCAAAAAATTCCCCGCTAAAACGGCGTAATTGCGCTCGGCATTTGCCATTTTTCAAGCACCGCGAAGCAAAAAAGAATCAAAATACTGCCGAACTCTCGTTAGCCTCGGTTCTCTAATGAGTAATCATATTCAGTAGCAAGCGTGTTGTTGGGCGGATTTTCGGCTAATAGCTTGACCTGCACGCGGCACAGCCAGAGCCGGAAGAGAGGGGGGGCAAATATGATGGCATCTGCTTCTCTTAAATATACAGCGTCCGAAATTCATCGGGCGGCGCGCCTTTATCAACCCAGAAACAGGAAAATAATCAACGGCTGCATATTTTACGAACCCCGGCTGATCATTCCCCTGGAATGGGATGAAGAAACGCTGTGCCAGATGAATGAACTGCTTGCGTGTTCTTCGGTGGTCTCTTACGCAATTCTACAGCTGCTTTCGGCTACAGGCTCGACCCTTCCTATCTCCCAACGGTTGCGGTGGGCATGGAAAACGGTTCGGTACAGGGATGAAGGTTTCGATCACTGGGAAGATGCGCCCGACGACTGCTATCAGTCGGAACAAGTCCGTGTCCCGGCGGAACGGTATAGATACCTGCTTTCTTCCCACGGTATCCGCAAAATAAACGATCATTTGTGCGTGCAGCATACGGGCGAGTATGTGGGCGTTCCGGTATCGGACCGTCCCTGCACCGCACAAGAAGCTACCCAAGCCGCGCTGCTTGACCGATCGGTTACCTTAAGACAGGTGCGGTTCGTACTGCAACTCAACATACACTACCTCGTGTCATTGGTGAGCGTTTGATTCTCGATAAAAGAGTCTGAAACTGTGACTTCATCAGAAAAATTATTTATGTAATTTATTTATAGTGATTTTCAAAAAATAGCTCAGCCATTGATCGGTCTGTGGGAGCTAATAACAACCTTCAATAATGAAATGAAAAAATTTTTGAAGTTACGGTTTCAGGAAAATCATTATGCCAATAAAAAATACATCTATCAGAGAATTACTTATTACACTACTTCAGCATATTTTATCGCATCACTTAATCTCTCATTTTTTTGGATTTTTATCCCGTTGTGAAAATGAAGTATGGAAGAATCTAATAATAAAAAAGTTTGCTAAATTTTATAATATCAACACGAAAGAGGCTGTTTCTCGTGACTTAAATAAATATCCAAGTTTCAACCACTTTTTTACCCGTCAACTCAAACCGGGAGTCCGCCCTATTACCGCGTTTGAGAATGGTGTCGCATGTCCAGCGGATGGCACTGTCAGTCAAGCGGGCATTATTTCTGAAGATGAGATATTCCTGGCTAAAGGCAAAAAATTTACTGTCACTGCGTTACTTGGAGGAGATAGTAAACGAGCAGATCTTTTCAAAAATGGCATTTTCACCACGATTTATTTATCCCCCCAAGACTATCATCGTATCCACATGCCACTGGATGGAAGCATAGAAGAGGCAGTATATATTCCAGGTCGATTGTTTCTTATTAACAATTCAGCCTCTGTACACGACAAAAATTTAAAACTCCGGTTCTCAATCATATTTTGAGAGCCACGATTTCTGGATTCTGCCCGCTGACCGTGACCATTTCAGGCGGGCATAAAAACAGCAGCAACAGCCTGAACCTCTCTTCCATTTT
>JBPFEE010000020.1:0-139880 GCA_051061095.1 Methylomicrobium sp.
GAACGCGGCAAAACCAAAATGTCCGCCTTGGGCGCCGTCATGCGCAAATTGGTCCATTTGTGCTTTGGCGTCCTCAAAACACGCCAACCTTATCAACCCGATTATGGGAGGACGGCTTGATTTTTAAGACGGTATCTACAATTGGGTAAAACCATGGCCGAGATACTGAAACGCAACAAAGCCCTGTCGGTCAGTCCGCTGAAAGCCAGCCAGCCGATGGGCGGCTCGCTGGCCTGCCTCGGCTTCGACCGGGCGATTCCGATGCTGCACGGTTCGCAGGGCTGCACCGCGTTCGCAAAGGTGTTTTTCGTGCGCCATTTCCGCGAGCCGATTCCGCTGCAGACGACCGCGATGGACCAGAGCAGTTCGGTGCTGGGCGCGGACGAAAACGTGGTCGAGGGCCTTAAAGCGATCGCCGAAAAATCGAATCCGGCGCTGATCGCGGTATTGACCACCGGCCTTGCCGAAACGCAGGGCGCGGACGTGCACCGCAACGTGCGCGAGTTTCGCGCCAAATACCCGCAGTTCGATCATGTAGCGGTGGTCGCGGTCAATACGCCGGACTTTACCGGCTGTGTCGAGACCGGCTATGCCGCGACCCTCTATGAAATCATCAAAACGCTAGTGCCGGATCGGGCGACCGCGAACACCAAACCCGGCGTGCGCCAGCGTCAGGTCAACGTCCTGGTCAGCCCGATGCTGACGCCGGGCGACCTGGAAGCGCTGCGCGATCTGATTGAACAATTCAACCTGAGGCCGGTGCTGGTGCCGGACTTGTCCGATTCGCTGGACGGCAGCCTGACCGATGACGAATTCTCGCCGGTCACTATCGGCGGCACCCCGGTATCGGAACTGGCGACCTTGGGCGACGCGAAGGCCACGCTGGTGGTCGGCGCGTCGTTAAGAAAAGCCGGCGAGCTGCTCCAGGAGAAAACCGGCGTGCCGAGCCGGTATTTCGATCATCTGTACGGACTGGAGGCAAACGACGCGCTGATCATGACCCTTACGGAAATCAGCGAACTGCCGGTGCCGCCACGCATCGAACGTCAGCGTTCCCAGTTGCAGGATGCGATGCTCGACACCCATTTCATGCTCGGCCAGCTGCGTGTCGCTATCGCCGCCGATCCCGACCAGCTGAATGCGTTCACGCATCTGATACGCGGCATGGGCGGCGAAGTGGTCGCCGCGGTCAGCGCGGCCAATGCGCCGGTCCTGTCTGCCCTGCCGATCGACAGCGTCAAGATCGGCGATCTGGAAGACCTGGAACTGCTTGCGAAGGAGCGCAAGGTGCAACTCCTGATCGGCAATTCGCACGCGGCTGCCAGCGCCGAGCGGCTCGGGATTCCGATCCTGCGCGCCGGCTTTCCGCTGTACGACATCATCGGCGGCTATCAGAAGACCTGGATAGGCTACCGAGGCACACGCCAAGCTCTGTTCGACCTGGCCAATCTGGTGATCAATTTCGCGCATGAAGAGATCGAGATCTATCGCTCGCCCTACGCGCAAAAACCCGAATCCGAATGCCACGTTTGTCCGCCGTCATGTCACTAACCCGCCGGATGCAGATCGTGCATCTCCACGACCAGAGGATACCCATGGACACCGCCATTAAAGTTGCCTTCGCCACCACCGATATGGTGCACGTCAATCAGCACTTCGGCTCCGCCAAATCGTTCGCGCTCTACGCGGTCGACCCGGAGCAGTCGGAACTGCTCGAAGCCGCGCAATTCGGCGAACTGTCACAGGACGGCAACGAAGACAAGTTATCGGTCAAGATTCAACTGCTGGACGGCTGCGCCGCGGTGTATTGCCAGGCGATCGGCGCTTCGGCGATCAAGCAGATCGTCGCCCAGGGCATCCAGCCGATCAAGGTGCACGAAGGCAGTACGATCAAGGATCTGCTGGCCGATTTGCAAGCCGAGATGAAATCCGGCCCCTCCGCCTGGCTGGCCAAGGCGATCAATCAAAGCAAAGGCCCCGATCCCGAACGTTTCAATGCGATGGCGGAGGAAGGTTGGGATGAATAGGTTTGCATGTGGGCTGCCCAACACGGAATTTCGTAGGGTACGCTGCGCGTACCTTAACAACGCCTCTGCAGTGGAACATTCCGAAAAGGTACGCGCAGCGTACCCTATTTCAAGCCGCGACTCAGGCAATCGCTCTTACAGATTAACGGGAGAATCATCATGGCATTAAAAATCATCGAATCCTGCGTCAACTGTTATGCCTGCGAGCCGCTGTGCCCGAGCAAGGCGATTTTCATGGGCAAAGAACATTTTCTGATCAACCCGAGAAAATGCACCGAATGCGAAGACGACTACAAAGAACCGCAGTGCGCGAGCATCTGCCCGATCGAAGGCGCGATTCTGGATCATCTCGGCGCGCCGATCAATCCGCCCGGATCGCTGACCGGCATTCCGCCGGAAAGAATGGCCGAAGCGATGGCCGAACTGCAAGCGCATTGACGTTTATGGCGGTCGTCCATTTTTATGAAAAACCGGGCTGTACCGGCAATAAACGGCAAAGGGAAATCCTGCTGGATGCCGGCCATATCGTGTTCGTCCACGATTTGATGCGTCAGCCGTGGTCGAAAGAACCGGACAAATTGCGTTCGTTTTTCGGCAATCTTCCGGTCGCCGCCTGGTTCAACCGCAGCGCGCCGGCGATCAAAAACGGCGAGGTGGTACCGGAAGCGCTCGACGAAAAGCAGGCGATCGCCTTGATGGTCGCCGACCCGCTGCTGATCCGCCGGCCGCTTCTCGAAGCGGACGGGCGCCGGCGCGCCGGCTTCGATGCCGGGGAAATCGAAGCGTGGCTGGAAGTCGATGTGGGCGGCGAGGACCTCGAAAGCTGCCCGAAACGCGCTCATGCTCCGGCATGCGGATCATGAACAAGATCACGCTGGAAAGCCCAGACGGAGTTCCTGTCGCCGTACCGTTATCCGATCGGGTACATTGGGTCGGTGCCTTCGACCCGAGTCTCCGAACCTTCGACCTCATTCTGAAAACCGCCAACGGGACCAGCTACAACGCCTATGTCGTTCGCGGCAGCGGCGGCGTGGCGGTGATCGACACAGTCAAGGAAGGTTTCGCGGAGGTCTTTTTTGCCCGCCTCGAAAGCATCGCCGACTACGCCGAAATCAAGGTAATCGTGCTGAACCATCTGGAGCCCGACCATACCGGCGCCCTGCCGGAGCTGATGCGGCGCGCGCCCGAGGCACAATTGTATATTTCTCAAAAAGCCCAGTCTATGCTGAAGGGCCTGCTGAAACAGGACAATCTGCGTTTTACGCCGGTCTTGACCGGCGATGCAGTGTCGCTGGGCGACCGCTCGCTGCAGTTCCTGCATACGCCCTATCTGCACTGGCCCGACACGCAATGCACCTATCTGCCCGAGGAAGCGACGCTTTTCTCCGGCGATGTCTTCGGCTGCCATTTTTGCGACGACCGCCTGTTCAACGACCGGACCGGCGACTTTCGCTTTTCGTTCGAATATTACTATGCGCACATCATGCGTCCTTTCAAGGAATACGTGCTGCGGGCATTGGACCTGATCGAACCTCTGCCGCTGAAGCTGATTGCGCCGACCCACGGCCCGATCCTGCGCGACCGGCCCGACCGCTATATTCAGCGCTATCGGCAGTTGTCGAGCCCGGCGCTGCATAGCGAAATCAGCGCGCAGCAAAAGACCCTACTGATTTTTTACATCAGTTCGTACGGCAATACCCGGCGCATGGCGGAGGCGATTTATCAGGGCGCCTTGCAGGTCGACGACGTGCGCGTGTCGCTGTACGACCTGGAAGGCGGCGAGGTCGCGCCGTTCGTCGATTTGATCGAAGACGCCGACGGTATCGTGCTCGGCACGCCGACCATCAACGGCGATGCGGTCAAGCCGATATGGGACCTGCTCTCCTCGCTGACGGTCGTGAATCTGAAGAACAAGCTCGGCGGCGTTTTCGGTTCCTACGGCTGGACCGGCGAAGGCGTGCGATTGGTCGAAGACCGCCTGCGTGGGCTAAAGCTCCGCGTGCCGATTCCGGGGCTTCGGGTCAAACTGATTCCGACCGACGACGAAATCCTCGAATGCAAGGCGTTCGGCCTGGAACTGGCTCAGGAATTGATGGGGCTTCGGGAAGCCAAAACGATCAATTTTGCGGATTTGGCCTGAAAGAGTTAAGACGGCCAAAAAACGGAAAACACCAGGATTCGGTTTTTCCAAAATTCAATTTATCCACTCAGGAGCATGCTCAATGGCTAAAGCAACCATTACCTTTGAAGACATCAATATTACCGTCACTGTCCCGGCCGGAACCCGGGTCATCGAGGTTTCCGAAAAAGTCGGCTCGTCGATCACTTACGGCTGCCGGGAAGGCGACTGCGGAACCTGCCTGATGAAAATCACCGACGGCTGGAACAACCTCAGCGAGCCCTCGGTGCTGGAAGATAAAATCCTGCGGGAAAACATGGCCGGCAAACACAACCGCCTGGCCTGCCAGGCCCAGCTGCTGACCGGCCATATTTCCGTCAAACCCGCTTAACCGTTCGGAGGCAATGTTATGGCTATAGTAACTTTCATTAATCCCGACTACCGCGACAAAACCGTTTATGCGGTGGCCGGCAGTCATACCCAAACGATTTTGAAACTGGCGCTCGAAAACAAGATTCCGATCAATTTTTCCTGCGAAGACGGCGAATGCGGCACCTGTGTCGTCAAGGTTTCCAGCGTGGACAAAAAGAATCAGCGCATGGGCGGCCCTTTGACCGAAAAGGAAAAAACCGTGCTGAAGCAACTCGGCAAGGTGACGCAAGAAGACCTGGAAAAAATGATCGTCGATGACCTGCCGTCCGAATGGCGCCTGGCCTGCCAGATGATCGTCCGCGACGAAGACATCCGCGTCGATTATTGACCGGTTTAGCGAATGCTTCCGTACTGCGCACGGCGAGCCTGCAGGATAGCCGTGCGACGACAGGCAACTTTGAGAGCGATGCCGTCATGCAAGCGTTAAAACAGCCTTTATCACGTGAACAATACTATCGGGAACTGATGGCCCTTGCCGACGGCTCGGCCAACTGCCGCTGGCTCGCGCAGATGATCGCCAGCTGGCGGGTCGGCGAAGGCGTGCTGCCGGATGCGCTCGGGCTCAACGAAAGCGAGTTTGAATGTTTATTGGCCGAGCGCTTTCCGGGCTATCGTTTAACTCCCCTCGCCCCGTCCGGAAAGTCGCTGGATTTCAGCCGGATGCTCGAAAAACAGGACCTCGAATGCTTTCTGCGCCGGTTTGCCGCGGTGCAAAACCGGGAAACCGAATGGCTGATCGCGATCATCGTCGCCGCCTGCCTCGGCAGCGACCATCTCTGGCAGGACCTGGGCCTATGGAGCCGCAAGGAATTGTCGGCGATGCTCAGCCATAATTTTCCCGAAATGGCCGCCCGCAACAACCGCGACATGAAATGGAAGAAGTTTATCTACAAGCAGTTGTGCGAGGCCGAAGGACTTTATGTCTGCCGCGCGCCTTCCTGCGAAGTCTGTCAGGATTACCCTGTTTGTTTCGGAGATGAAATTTAACCGTTTCGGTAATTTCCAAATTTTATACGGAAAAGTCCCACTGCCGCTAGATCGGTTTATGTATGACCCGGCCTGCCTGCAGGGTGTGCGTGACCCGGCCTTTCATCGTTTGCCCCCAAAACGGCGTATTGGTCCCCTGGCTGCGCCAGTTGCCGGCTTCGATCGTCCAGGTTGAATCCGGATTGAAAACACAGATATCGGCCGAGAAACCCGGCATCAGCGCGCCTCGCCGCAACCCCAGTATCTGCGCCGGCTTTGAAGTCAGCGCTGCAATGCCTTCCGGCAATGTCAGAGCGCCTTCCGCGACCAGTTTCAGCAGCAGCGGCAACAGGGTTTCCAAAGCGGAAATACCCGGTTCGGTTTCCGGGAAAGCGCCGAGCTTCGCATCGAGGTCGTGCGGCTGATGATCGGAAGCGATGCCGTCGACCGCTCCGGCCGCCAGGCCCAGGCGTAAGTACTGTTTATCGGATTCGGTGCGCAGCGGCGGCAGCACATGATAGGCGCTGTCGAACGGCGTCATATCGTTTTCGGTCAGATGCAACTGATGCATCGCGACATCGGCGGTCACCCGCAAGCCGTCGTTTTTGGCCTGCTGGATCTTGACCACCGAGCGTTTGCAGCTGAGCTGGCCGAAATGCACCCGGCAGCCGGTCAGTTCGGCCAGTTCGAGGCATTGCGCCAGCGCGATCGTTTCGGCGGCCTCCGGTATGCTTGGCAGGCCGTAGCGCGTCGCCAACGCGCCTTCATGCGCGCAGCCGTTGTTGCCGAGCCAGAAATCGTTGGGCCGGAACATCAGCAACAGGTCATGGCTCGCCGCATATTCCATCGCCCGCCGCAGAATCAGCAGGTTTTTGACAGGCTGATTCGCATGGCCGACTGCGATACAGCCGGCCTGTTTCAGCGACAGCATCGAGCTGAGCTCTGTGCCTTCCAGCTTCTGCGTCAAGGCGGCGATCGGATGAATCTGGGGATAGCCGGCTTTTTCGGCCAGCTCCTTGATCAGCTCGGCGACCGCCGGGGTATCGATCACCGGCACCGTATCCGGCTGAAGGCACAGGGTTGTAAAACCCGCACTCGCCGCTGCGCGGGTTTCGCTCTTGAAAGTCCCCTTGCGGCTCTGTCCCGGCTCGCGCAGGCGGGTGCTCAGATCGATAAACCCGGGACATACGATCTGCCCGTTCGCATCGATTCGAATGTCCGCGTCAAAACCGTCCGGCTTGGAACATACCGACAAAATTTTCCCGTCGGCAATATAAACGTCGCCGATACGGTCGATACCGTTGGCGGGATCGATGATGCGGCCGCCATGGATTTGTATCCTGTTCATGCGCTCACTCCGTGCGGATGCATCACCATCGCCATCACCGCCATCCGCACCGCAATGCCGTTGCTGACCTGTTTCAGTATGACCGACTGCGGCCCGTCGGCGACTTTCGAATCGATTTCGACACCGCGGTTGATCGGCCCCGGATGCATCACGATCGCATCGGGCCTGGCGATTTTCAATTTTTCTTCGGTCAGGCCGAAACATTTGAAATATTCGCTCTCGCTGGGCAGCAGCGCCGAGCTCATGCGCTCTTTCTGGAGGCGCAGCATCATTACCACGTCGACATCCTTCAGCCCCTCCTTCAGGTTATGAAACACCTTGACGCCCAGCGTTTCGACATGCGCAGGCAGCAAGGTCTTCGGGGCAATAACCCGAACTTCGTCCACGCCGAGAGTATTCAGCGCGATGATTTCGGAGCGGGCTACGCGGGAGTGCAGAATATCGCCGATGATCGCGACTTTAAGCGGCGTGAAATCTTTCTTGATCCGGCGGATCGTAAACATGTCCAGCATCGCCTGGGTCGGATGCGCATGCTGGCCGTCACCGGCATTGATCACGCCGATATGCGGCGCGACCTGCTGCGCGATGAAATGGGCCGCGCCGCTCAACGCGTGGCGGACGACAAACATATCGACGAACATCGCCTCCAGATTGCGGATCGTGTCGAGCAGACTCTCGCCTTTCGATGTCGCCGAAGTCGCAATATTGATGCTGAGTACGTCGGCCGACAGGCGCTTGGCGGCCAGCTCGAAGGTGGTTCGCGTACGCGTGCTGTTCTCGAAGAACAAATTCACGACCGACTTGCCGCGCAGAATCGGCACTTTCTTGACCTGCTGATCGGACATGCCGGCGAACGACTCGGCCCTATCGAGAATTTCAGTCAACAGCGTTTTATCCAGCCCTTCAATTGTCAAGAAGTGTTTTAACCTGCCTTCCGGGGTCAATTGCAGATTGCCGGCCATCGCTTAAGCCGCTCCTTTAGCCGACTCGATATGCACGCCCAAAGGCTCCGGTCCGGTCAGTTTGATGCGCTGGTCGGAGTTCAGATCAATACGGATGCCGACGCAATCGGGCGCAATCGGAATCTGCTTGCCGTCACGCTTGATCAGCACCGCCAGCACGACCTGATTCGGCCGCCCGTAATCGAATATCTCATTCAATGCGGCGCGGATGGTCCGACCGGTATGAAACACATCATCGATCAGAATGATGTCGCGGCCTTCGAGTTGCGGCGGCAACTGACTCGGTTTGACCTTCGGGTTCATGCCGATTTGCGAAAAATCGTCGCGGTAGAAAGAAATATCCAGCAAACCCAAAGGCTCCTGAATTCTCAGTTTTTGGTGCAGGCGCTCCGCGACCCAAACGCCGCCGGTGCGTATGCCGATCAGCAAAGGGTTGATTAAATTGCGCTCGGCAATAAGAGTTTTAAGCTGGTCGGCCAATTGGTCGATCAGTTCCGGAATATCGATGTGGTTAGGATTCATTTTCTCGATTGCGGGCGTTAAGCCAGGTTTGCAAAATAAGCTGTGCGGCCAGTTGATCCTGAACTTCCCAGAGTTTCGTCGCGCTGACGTTGACCTCATCGAACAGCAGTTGTTTTGCTTCGAAAGTCGACAAGGTCTCGTCCTGCCGA
This sequence comes from Methylomicrobium sp., assembly GCA_051061095.1. GTDB lineage: Bacteria > Pseudomonadota > Gammaproteobacteria > Methylococcales > Methylomonadaceae > Methylomicrobium. Next base: position 8,526 of record JBPFEE010000020.1, read on the forward strand.
TAAACGGGCAGGCCGAAACGGCCTTCCAGTTGCCGGCAGAATTTTAACATACGCGGGGTGACGGGATTATCGCTGCCGTCCGCCTGCAGGGAAATGCCGACGATCAGCCCTGCCGGCTGCCACTCTTTGATCAGCGTTGCGATACCCTGCCAGTTCGGCTGTTGATTGACGGCTCTGAGCGTATGCAGCGGGCTTGCGGTCGTGGTTGCCGTCTGACCGACCGCCACGCCGATTTTTTTGGTGCCGAAATCGAAGCCGAGATAGGTATCGCCGGCCCTTTTGGGAGCCAGCGGATCCTTGCGTTCGGAAATCTTCGTTTTACCGGAGAGCCTGTAAAAATCCTCAGCCATGTCCCGCCGGCATCGTCAACTGATTGATGTCGACGCCGATTTGCCCGGCTGCCGCCGCCCAGCGCATATTGATCGGCAGATCGAATAAAACCTTGGTGCCGAAAGGCGAATTGAGCCAGGCATTGTCGAGAATTTCTTTTTCGAGCTGGCCTTCGCCCCACCCGGCATAGCCCAACGCGACCAGGAAGTGTTCCGGCCCTTCGCCGACCGCAATCGCCTCGATCACATCGCGCGAGGTGGTCAACGAAATCGAATCGGAAACGGCCATCGTCGAGTCCCATTGCCCGCAAGTGGTATGCACGACGAAACCGCGGTCCTGCTGCACCGGTCCGCCCGCGAATATCGGCGTCTCGGCGGCCGCTTCGGAGGTCACGCAAATATCCATTTGCTTGAAGATTTCGCCGAGCTTCATGCCGGTCGAGCGGTTGATTACGATGCCCAATGCCCCATCATTATTATGCTGACACATATATGTGACGGTATGAAAAAAATTCGGATCGGCCAGATTCGGCATCGCGATGATGAATTGATTGTTTAAATAAGTTGCTTCGTTCATGGCTATCACTCAATGTATAAGGTTACTGAACTGACTGCATCTTTTTAACTAACGCGTCGTAATGCCCGACTCATCGGAAAATTTCCAAACCCGGGTAATCACCAGCACATTCAACTCCTTTAACAAATCCTGGGGCAACGGGGCAAACGGTGAGCTCATCCGTACGATGTTTTTGGCCGCTTCATCCAGCTCCGGAATCCCCGAGGATTTATTGATCCGGATACTGTAGATGCTGCCGTCGGCATTAATGCCCACATCCATCGTTAAGGTAGCCGAAAAATTCTTTTTCGAGGCCACTTCGGGATAATTACGGTTCCCCATCTTTTCGACCTTGTTTTCCCAGTCTTTCAGATATTGCGCCGCAAGATATTTATGCGTGCTGACCATACTGATGAACTTGATCTTGCTTTGCTCGCCGCTCAGCTGGCTGTCGCGAATTTCGGTGCCCAGCTGAGTAATCTGTTCCTGCAGCGCCTCGGGCGTCAGAATCGGATGATGACGCTGTTCGACCGTGGGTTCCTTGTCAGGCTTCGGCTTCGCTGTCGTCTCGGCAATTTTTTTTTCGGACTTTTGCTGAGTAACGACTTTTTTCTGGACTTTGGGCCGGCTTTGCTGTTGCTGTTTCGGTTCGGCCTTTACCAAATGCTTGCTTTGGCTGGTATTGCCCTCATTGGCGATTTTCTGGGCTTGCGGTTTCGGCTTGATATCCTGCTTGCCGGCGCCGACCTGATTTTCCTGCGCCAACATTTTTGCCTGCTTGGGCGCTTTTTTGGCCGGCGTGTCGACCAGCGTAATCTCGATCGAACGCTTGAATTCTTCCGGCTTGGCCGGCGCGAAATCAACTCCCAGAATGATCAGGATATGCAGGGCCGCCGCGACAAACAGGAAAACCAGAATCGTATCATTGCCGGGCGAGATTGTGGGTTCAAGTAGAGTGCGGCTCATCATATCAAGCGATCGTATTCTCGATGTGGTCCATCAACATACCGGCAATATTCAGTCCGAACTCACGGTCCAGTTCCTGAACGCAAGTCGGGCTAGTCACATTAATTTCGGTCAACGTATCGCCGATCACATCGATGCCGGCAAATACCAGTCCTTTCTCCCGCAGTGTCGGTCCGACCTGCTTGGCGATCCACCAATCGCGTTCGGTCAATTTCCGCCCTTCGGCGCGTCCGCCTGCCGCCAGATTACCGCGCGTTTCGCCTGCCGCCGGAATCCGCGCCAACGCATACGGCACCGCTTCGCCGTTCACCAGCAAAATACGTTTGTCGCCGTCGACGATTTCGGGCAAATATTTTTGCGCCATGACATAGCGGGTATTATAACGCGTCATCGTTTCCAGTATCACGCTCAGATTGGGATCGCCCCGGCGCAAGCGGAATATGGAAGTGCCGCCCATACCGTCCAGCGGTTTTAATATAATTTCCTCCTGCTCCTGCAAAAAATGACGGATCCTTTCGGGCTCTCTGGCCACTAATGTTTCGGCGCAACATTGCGGAAACCACGCGGTAAACAGTTTCTCGTTCGCATCGCGCAGAGACTGGGGCTTGTTTACGACATAGACTCCCAAATTTTCCGCACGTTCCAGAAGATAAGTCGCGTAAATGTATTCCTGATCGAACGGCGGGTCTTTGCGCATCAGGATCACGTCGAGTTCATCCAGAGGCATATCCTGCTCGAGATGGAACTCGAACCAACGCTGCGGATCCCGTTGCACGGTCAATGTGCGGGTTCGCGCATAAGCCCGGCCATTGCGCAGATAAAGATCGTTCAATTCCATGTAATGTAGTTCCCAGCTTCTGGCCTGCGCTTCGAGCAGCATGGCAAAGCTGGTGTCTTTTTTGATATTGATCTTCTGGATGGAGTCCATCACCATGCCGAGCTTGATTGACATTGTTTTCCCGTTCGTTGACTTGAATTTCCGGTTTATTTTATCGGGAGTTATTTACCTTGAAAAGAAATTTTGGTATAAAGTTAGATTAACTTTTGAATCAAGGCACATTGAGGGTAACCATGTCCAGAGTCTGTCAAGTAACGGGCAAACAGCCTGTTACCGGAAACAACGTTTCGCACGCGAACAACAAAACCAACCGCCGTTTTTTGCCTAATCTGCAACACCACAGGTTTTGGGTGGAAAGCGAAAACCGCTGGGTACGCCTGAGAGTTTCGACCAAAGGCATGCGGATCATCGATAAAAAAGGCATCGACGCGGTTTTGGCCGACCTGCGCAACCGCGGTCAAAAAGTGTAAGGAGAGAGGAAAATGCGCGATAAAATCAAATTAGTTTCTACCGAAGGCACCGGCCACTTCTATACCACGACCAAGAACAAAAGAACGATGCCCGAGAAAATGGAAATCAAGAAGTTCGATCCGGTCGCCCGCAAGCACGTGATCTACAAGGAAGCGAAAATTAAATAAGCTTCCTCATTCCGCTCCCGGACTAACCTTGGCCTGCCGCCAGCGGTTCTGTCCGGGCGGTTCATTTCATGCGTTGTTTTTGAGCTTTTGCACCATCTGCTTTAGTTGTTCGAAATGCTTGGACAATATGGCGAAACGGTCTTCAATCTGTTTCTTTTCCATGTCCAGCTTATTGCATTTTCCATTCAGCTGCCTGACAGCGCTCCGCAATGCTGCATTCTCCGTTTTGAGCTTCCGAATCTGCTCATCGTAGCCTTCGTCCTGTTCCTTAAGCTCGAAGGTATCTTCCTGTTCCGTTTGATCCGGCGACTCGACCGCGGTTTCGGCTTGTGTTTCGGCTGGCTCTTCAGCCGCTTCGGGTACGGATTCGATTCCCCCTTTTAGAATGAACGCCTTATACCTGTGCTTCAGCAGAAAGAAAGCCCCCGCCTCGCTCGTTCGTCCGTCACGGCATACCACAATCACCGGCTTATCCCGGTTCACGTTTTTAATTTGCATCCGTAAAGAAAAAAACGGCATATTGATGCTGCCGTCGATATAGCGTTTCTCGAACTCATCGGGTGTGCGAACATCCAGCACCGATGCACCTTCTTCCTGCTGCAGCGACAATAACTCATCATAGTTGATGAAAGTCAGGGAAGGCGCCTTAATCAAGCTGACGAATCGTTTCTTGTCCAGGCGCAATAATGTCACATCAGTCAAGGCGGTAACCGAAACCGTACGCGGCGCATCGGTAATTAGCGCATCTTCGCCAAAAATCTCGCCTTTTTCCAGCACGCCGAGACGGATTTCTTTTGAATGGGGCGCCGGCTTGCGCGAAATAACGCATCGTCCGCTTTTCAAGAAATAAAAATAATCCCCGACAGAGCCTTGTTCGATAATAACATCTCCTTTTTCCGCCGCCACCTCTTCCAGAGCGATCAAAATTTTCTGTAAATTAGCCGGAGGCAGACGCTGAATGATGGGCAATTTCAGTAGCACGGTCATCCAGTCGCTTGAATCTTCCTCGATATCCTCTTCAAGCACCATCATTTCATCTTCTTTTTTATATTCCATAGGGGGTGGATTATTGACCTTTTCCGCATCCAGCCTGACGAACCGAACCACACCTTTTGCAACCGCATCGATTTTTCTAGGCAATTGGTGCGCCAAGGCAAACCTGGATGACTCATGCGCCGACGAAATCACCTCGATCACCAGCCCTTCCGCCTGTAACACCACTTCGCCATCAATCAGATAGAATAAGTGGTTCTCCGTGTCGCCTTTTTTAAATAAAAAAGCATCCTTGATTTCCTCTATCGTTATTTCGTTGCACAAGTCATTGAATAAAGCCCCCGGTAAGGTGGCTAAAGGAACCAGCTTTCGGATGCGCAAGGCATCTTCGGAATTTACATCTATCGCCATGGACCCATTAAACGCAATTAGCAAAATTTAAGCATAGCCCGAACCCGGCTGCCTGTTCTAAAACCTGTCGGAGAGTTGAAAAATATCATGCCGCATCGAAACAATAAAGTCTTATTGATAAAAGTCCTACTTAGGGCCTTGTTTTAAACGTTTTTGATCCTATATTGTCTACTGCCTCGTTTAATACGCTTGGGAATCACTATGAGAAAAAATTTTGGAATACAGCTCGCGATACCGGTTCTTTTAACGTTTGGCTTGGGGATGACTGCACCTGCAACAGCGACGCTGCCGGCTTTTCTGGGCGGACAGAATCTGCCGTCGCTGGCCCCTATGCTGGAAAAAAGCATGCCGGCGGTGGTCAATATTTCGACCACGACCAAAATCGAAGTCGCGCAAAACCCTTTGCTGCAGGACCCTTTTTTCCGGCATTTTTTTAATCTGCCCAACCAATCTCCACGCCAGCAGCAGAAGAGCAGTCTCGGCTCCGGCGTGATCATCGACAGCGACAAGGGCTACGTGCTGACCAATAACCATGTGATCGACAAGGCGGACAAGATCATGGTCACCTTGAGCGACGGTCGGCAACTCGACGCCCATTTGGTCGGCGCAGACCCTGAGGCCGATGTCGCGGTGATTCAGATTCCCGGAGACAATCTGACCGAACTGCCGATGGCCGATTCGAGCCAGTTGAAAGTCGGCGATTTCGTCGTTGCAATCGGCAACCCGTTCGGCCTCGGCCAGACAGTCACTTCGGGGATTATCAGCGCGCTGGGGCGGTCCGGATTGGGCATTGAGGGCTATGAAGACTTTATTCAGACCGACGCTTCGATCAACCCCGGCAACTCGGGCGGCGCCTTGGTCAACCTGAACGGCGAATTTATCGGCATGAATACCGCGATCCTGGCGCCAAGCGGCGGCAATGTCGGGATCGGATTCGCGATTCCTTCGAACATGGTCGCCAGCATCAAGGATTCCCTGGTCAAGCACGGCGAAGTGCGCCGCGGTCTGCTCGGCGTCACGACGCAGGATTTGACGCCCGATCTGGTCAACGCCTTCAATCTGACCAACCGGCAGGGCGCGGTGATCAGCCGGATCGAAAGCAATTCGCCTGCCGCGAAGGCCGGCCTCGAACCGGGCGATGTAATCGTCGCCGCCAACGGCAAGTCGATCAGAAATAGCCATGAGATACGCAATATCATCGGCCTCATGCAGATTGGCGACCAAGTGAACCTCGAGTTTTATCGCGGCAATGAGAAAAAAGAAGTCACCGCGACGATCGGCAAACCGGAACGCCCGCACTTGAACGGCGAGAAACTGCATCCGACCCTGAAAGGCACGATTTTGGGCGCCACCTCGAAAGATCAGGTCGAAGGCATCCTGTTCGAGAAAATCAATACCGCCTCCTACGCCTGGCGCGTGGGACTTCGACCCGGCGATGTGATCGTGACGGCTAACCGCTACCGGGTGCATAACATCGACGAACTGAAGGAGGCCGCCAATCCGGACTCGCCGTTGATGATCAATATTCAACGCGGCCAGGAAGGTTTCTTCGTCGTCTTGCGATAAATATCAATGCTGTTTACTCTATGCGGGTAAACAACCCGCATAGTGAAAAATGATGACGAACGCTTTCATTCCTTTAAATATCGCCGTACTGGTCATCTCGGACACGCGTACCGAAGCCGACGACGTTTCCGGCAAGACGCTGGTCGAACGCGCGACAGCCGTCGGCCATCATGTCGTTGAAAAAAAAATTGTGCCCGATAATGTCTATCGGATCCGGGCGGTCGTCTCGCAATGGATCGCCGACCCTGAGGTGAATGTCGTGCTCACCACCGGCGGCACCGGCGTGACCGGCCGCGACGGCACCCCCGAAGCGGTCAGACCGCTGCTGGACAAGGTGCTGGACGGTTTCGGCGAAACGTTTCGGATGCTGTCCTATCAGGACATAAAAACCTCGACGATCCAGTCGCGGGCAATTGCCGGCGTCGCGAACGGCACTTATCTCTTCTGCCTGCCCGGCTCGTCCGGCGCCTGCCGCACCGCCTGGGACGGACTGATCAAGGACCAGCTCGACTTCCGCACCAAGCCCTGCAACCTCGTGCAACTGATGCCGAGACTTCTGGAAACCTGACATGCAATCGATTTTTTTATTTTTCGGCGCATTCAGCGCCCTGATCGGCGTCGGCATGGGCGCATTCGGCGCACATGGCCTGAGAAATGTGATCAGCCCGGAAATGCTGGCGGTCTACCAGACCGGCGTCAATTACCAGATGTGGCATGCGCTGGGCCTGATCGGGATCGCCCTGCTCAGACGGCATGAGGCTGAATCCAAACTGTTGAATTGGGCCGGCTGGCTGATGCTGATCGGAATCGTGCTGTTCTCGGGCAGTTTGTATCTGCTCGCGATCATGGATGTGAAGCAGCTCGGGATGATCACGCCGTTCGGCGGCGTCAGCTTTTTGATCGCGTGGTTGTTGCTGGCCGTTTACGCAAGCCGGAAACCGCAAGCCAGCCGATATTCATCGAGACACAGATAGAACCGCTACTGCTGGCGGTTTAGTTCTTCGGGCATAAAAAAGGGTACGATTTACATACCCTTTTTTGTATAACTTTATTTTTCGGTTAACGCATGAGTCCGCTTCAGCTCTCCACAGATTCTTCTCTGGCTTTTTGCAGCATACCGTACAGTGTGTCTTTCAACTGCACGCGGCGCTTTTTCAGATCTTCCAGAAACTCGTCAGAATGCGTCTCGATTTCGAGCTCTGTGCGGCGAATTTCGTCGTCGAGTTCATCATATTCCTGATGGAGTTTTTCAAACTCCGGGTCGGTGATTTTCAGAACATGGATCTGCTCGCGGAATTCCGGGAACTCCAGCGCCAAATGGTGTTTTTCGCTTAACATATCGTTTTCCTTATCGAGTGTTTGTGGTTGAGTATAAACGTTAAAATTCGGTAATTCTGCCCTTCCGCCGAGACTAGTCCCAGCGGTCGTCCCGCACCTGAACCCTGTCGGCTTCGATACGTACCGGAAAAGCATGGATGTCTTCGTAAGCCGGCGGCGACAGGACAGCACCCGTTTTTACGCAGAACCTCGCACCGTGGCGGGGGCAAATGATTTGATCACCGTCCAGTTCGCCGCTGGCGATTTCGGCGCCGTCATGCGTGCAGACGTCTTCGATCGCATAATAACAGCCCTCGATTCGGAATACCGCCACATCGGTTCCATCGACATCGACAACCACATTTTCGCCGTCAGCCAGAGCACTCTGTCCGCAAACATCGACCCATTCCGTCATCAGTAGTACCTGTCTTTTTTCTAGCCTTTCAAATAAATATCATAACGCAGCAATTTGCCCTGAAAGCTCTCGTTCGGCTTGCCGCCGAGCGGCTCCGCATAATCGGGACTTTTAACCACTACACGTTTGCCCGCAGCGCCCAGCGCTGCCTCGAATAGATGCTGTTTGTCGGCATCATCGCCCAGCAGATCGCGCAGCACCATCATCGACTTTTTCGCGAGCGCGGATTTTTTGCGCTTCGGGGGAAACATCGGATCGATATAAACGCAATCCGGCCTGCTATCGAGATTCGCCAAGATTGTTATTGCATTGCCCTGGATTAATGTGGGCGGCGCCAGCGCAAGTCTTTGCATCCAGTCCAGTTCGGTCAGCCGCCTGAAGCCGTCGGCGAGCAGTTCGGCCATCACCGGCGAACGCTCCAGACAGGTCAGCTCGTATCCCATCCGGAAAACATGCAAGGCATCCTGCCCCCAGCCGGTCGTCGCATCGATGACCGTTTTTGTCTTGCGGCCCAGCGCCTGCGCCAGCGGGCCCTGCTTCGGGGCGGGCCAGGAACGCTGCTCGCCGGCGCGCGGTTCGATCTCGACCGTAAGGCCGCCGGCTTTCAGCAATTCGCTGTCCAGCAGCTTCAAACAGCCGTCGCGCCAGCTCAGAAAGAAGGCTTCCTGCGGGCTGAAATCCATCGTATCCGCCTTGCGCAACGGGACTCCCAAACGTTCTGCCAACTGCCGGAAAGGCAACAGATCGCCCTGCCCTTCATAGAGCACGGCGAGTTTTCCGGAATAAACGGAATCAGGGTCGATCATTGGCGCATCGAACTCATCTATTCGATGCGAAGGCGAAATGAAAAGAACATTACTCCGTCGAAACGGGCGTATGTTGATTCTTCAGCGCCGCATCGAGCGTATGCCAGGCCAGGGTTGCACATTTCACGCGCGCCGGGTATTCGCGTACGCCAGCCAGTACGGCCAGCTTGCCGAGCGCTTCCAGTTGCAGATTCTCATCCTTGCCGGTGGTCATTTCGTGGAATTTCCTGAACAGTGCTTCGGCTTCCTGTTCGGTCATGCCCTTGATGATCTCGGTCATCAGCGAGACCGACGCGGTCGAGATGGCGCAGCCGGAACCCTGGAAACTCGCGTCCTTGATCACATCGCCGTCCATTTTCAGGTACAGCGTCAGGCGATCGCCGCACAAGGGATTGAAGCCATCCACCTGCCGGTCCGCATTTTCCATCACCCGAAAATTGCGCGGGTTGCGGTTGTGATCGAAAATGACCTCCTGGTAGAGATCGCGTAAATCATCAAACATCAGCCAAATACCTTAATTAAAGATTCTATCCCTTGCATCAACACATCGATTTCCGCGCGGGTGTTATACATTGCGAAGGAAGCGCGCGCCGTTGCGGGCACCTCGAAAAAGTCCATCACCGGCATCGCGCAATGATGCCCTGCCCGGACCGCGATGCCCAGACTGTCGAGCATCGTGCCGATATCGTGCGGATGGATATTGTCCAGCACGAACGACAGGATCGCGCCTTTGTGCTCCGCTTCGCCGATGATCCTGAGACCGTGGATTTTCCGGGCCTGTTCCGTAGCATAATCGAGCAGTTCGGCCTCATAGGCCGCGATATGCTCCATCCCGACCGCATTCAAGTAATCGATCGCCGCGCCCAATCCGACCACATCGGCGATACTCGGCGTGCCGGCTTCAAACTTGTAGGGGAGCTTATTATATTCCGATTTCTCGAAAGTCACCTTGCGGATCATGTCGCCGCCGCCCTGATAAGGCGGCATCGCTTCGAGCAATGCCTGTTTGCCGTACAGTACGCCGATCCCGGAAGGCCCATACAATTTATGCCCGGAAAAAGCATAAAAATCGCAATCGAGCGCGCGCACGTCCACTTTCATATGGGGCGTCGCCTGCGCGCCGTCGAGCAGCACCGGAACATTTCGCGCATGCGCGGCCGCAATGATTTTCTCGACCGGATTGATCGTACCCAGCGCATTGGACATGTGCGAGACCGCCACCAATCGGGTCTTGTCGCTCAATAGCGGTTCAAACGCCTCATAGATCAATTCGCCTTTGAGATTGATCGGTGCGACTTTCAAAACCGCACCGCTTTGTTCGCACAAGAGCTGCCAGGGCACGATGTTCGAATGATGCTCCATCGCCGTAATCAGGATTTCGTCCCCGGCCTTGATATTAGCCCGTCCATAGCTTTGCGCGACCAGGTTGATCGCCTCGGTCGCGCCTCTGACGAAAATGATTTCCTTTTCGCTGGCCGCATTGATGAAGTCCTTGACCTTGCTGCGCGCGCTTTCGAACTTGTCGGTCGAGCGCACGCTCAGGGTATGCACGCCGCGGTGGATATTCGCATAATCATGCCGGTACAAATCGCTGATCGCGTCGATTACCGCGTTCGGCTTTTGGCAACTGGCCGCATTGTCCAGATATACCAGGTCCTTGCCACGGATTTTTTGAGCCAGAATCGGAAAATCGGCTCTGATTTTTTCTACGGGAAAATTTGTCATGAGGTTAAAATTTCTATTTCAGATTCGGCGGCTGCAAATTAAAAACGATCCATGGTTACAGCCACGCTTTTTCGACGCCTTGCTGCGGAAACCGCTGCAACAGCTCGCCCAGCACCAGATCGTGCAACTCCCTGATCCTGATCTTGTCGACCATTTCATTCGCAAACGCGAAAGTCAGCATGTTGCGCGCGGTTTCATCATCGACACCCCGAGATTGCAGGTAGAACACCGATTTTTCGTCCAGCTGGCCGACCGTCACGCCGTGTCCGCATTTCACATCGTCGGCGTAAATCTCCAGTTGCGGCTTGGTGTCCGCTTCCGCATCGTTCGATAACAACAGATTGCGGTTGTTCATTACGGAATCGGTTTTTTGCGCGTCTTCCGCGACGATCACCCGCCCCTGAAACACGCCCCGCGCTCTATCGTCCAGAACGCCTTTATAAAGTTCACGGCTGCTGGCATAAGGCTGCAAGTGATTGATGCGCGTATGAATGTCGATATGCTGGCGCTTGCCGCCGACATACAGGCCGTTCAGGATACATTCCGAAGCCTGGTCCAGATCGGCATGAATGTCGCTGCGCGCCAGGAGGCTTCCGAACGCAAAGTTATGATGCGCAAAACGCGCATCGCGCGCCTCGGCAATATACGTGCCGCCGAAATGATAGGCTTTATCCGATTCGGCCTGCAATTTATACAGTGTCAGATCGGCATTCGCGCCGACAAACACTTCGCTGACAGAAGCCGACAGATAAGCGCAATCCGCGCCGATATAAGTTTCGACGATTTCGACCTGCGACATCGTTTCGGCAACAAGCAGGTGGCGCGTGGTCGCCAAGGCATCGGCCTCGGTCACGACGTGCAGCAATTGCAGCGGTTTCGCCAGCACTTGCCTGGCCGGAATATGCACGTACAGCCCGTCGGTAAACCAGGCCGTATTGAACGCGACAAAGCCATGCTCGCTGTCTTCAACCGCCTTGCCGAAACGGCTCTCGACCAATTCCGGATGCTGAGTCAGCGCATCGGCGATGCCGAGCACCAACACCGTTTCAGGCAATCCATTCAGCCGCGAAAGTTCGGCCGAAAAACAGCCGTTCAGCACTACCACAGACCACGCATCGCGCAGACGGTAACTATCGAGCCATGTCTTGTCGATCGCGGTCTCCCGCGCATCCAGCAGCGGCGAAAACAGTTTTTTCTCGATCGCGGACACATTCGTGTAACGCCATTCTTCCTCGCGCGGCGACGGAAAGCCGCCGGCCGAAAATTGCGCGAGCGCATCGCTGCGCCGTTGGCTCAGCCACGGCAAATCCCGGCCCGGCAATTTTGGCGCGACCCTATCGTATTCCGCCGCATAACGGCTTGCAGTCACCGCCTTCATCATGCCGCCTCGAGCCAGCCGTAGCCTTTTTCTTCCAGTTCCAGCGCCAGCTCGGGACCGCCGGACCTCACGATCCGGCCGTGCGCCAACACATGCACCACGTCCGGCTTGATGTAGTCGAGCAGACGCTGATAGTGCGTCACCATCACGAACGCCCGCTCCGGCGAACGCAAGGAGTTCACGCCGTCCGCGACGATTTTCAGCGCGTCGATGTCGAGGCCCGAATCGGTCTCATCGAGAATGCACAATTTAGGTTCCAGAATCGCCATCTGCAAGATTTCGTTGCGCTTCTTCTCACCGCCGGAAAAGCCTTCGTTGACTGCGCGGTACAGAAACTTTTCGTCCATTTCGAGCAGCTTGACCTTGTTCTTGACCAGCGTCAGGAAATCCATCGCATCGACTTCGGGCTGGCCGTGATGCTTCCGAACCGCGTTCAGTGCGGCTTTCAAGAGATAAATGTTGCTGACGCCCGGAATTTCGACCGGATACTGAAACGCCAGAAATACGCCTTCGCGCGCGCGGATTTCCGGCGCCATCTCGATCAGGTCCATGCCGCGATAGGTCACCGAACCCTCGGTGACCGTATAGCCGGCTTTCCCTGACAAAACGTGCGAGAGTGTGCTTTTTCCGGAACCGTTCGGCCCCATGATTGCGTGGATTTCTCCCGCCTTGATCTCAAGATTGATGCCTTTTAGGATCGGCTTGTCGCCCACGCTGACGTGGAGATTTTCTATGCTGAGCATATCGTTACCTGGTTTAACTGAAATTGATGAAAAAATAGGAATTGTTAACTCTTGCGTTCGGCCCCGGCGCGCCCAAGCAAGGCCAGCCCGTTAGCCTTCACCGTATTGCATATCGTATGCAACGGCAGATGGCTGAGGCTTTTCGTCGCGAACGGATACTGTAATTCGAACCCGATTCTGTCGAGCGCAAGCAACGGATAGGCCACCAAAACGAAAATCAATACGCTGTTAAAGCCGGCCTTTTCGATCAACGAGAAAGGCAGCAGCAGTAAAAAAATCAAAATGAAGCGCCGAGCCTTGATCGCGTAGACCAAAGGCATAGGAGTTTTTAAAATTCTTTCGCAGCCGCCGATACAATCGATCAAATAGGTCCTCTGACGCTCCAATTCCTTGAAGACCGTTTCATTGATATCGTGACTGCGATAGGCTCGATCGAATAATCGGGCGACTTTTTCGGCCACAAACAGCGGCATGTGCTGAGCCGCCTGCAGTTCCCGAATCTGCTCGGCGGTCAACACGCCGTTCAGTTCCTCGAAATTTTGGCTCTGGCGCAGCGATTCCTTACAGGCGAACGAAAAGGCGATGGTCCAATGCGTTACCTCTCGCCGCCACTCGGCATTGTCGGGCCCGTAATTCAGCGCCGCCAGTAAAATGTTTCGGCTTGCATTCACGATGCCGCCCCACAGCCTGCGCGCTTCCCACCAACGGTCATGGCCCGAGTTAGTCCGAAACACCAGCACCAAACCCAGAACCACGCCGGTATACTCGAACGGGGTCACGTTCAGATGCGGCAGCGGCATCCAGTATTGATCGATCAGCACCAGAGCCAGGGGATAGCAGGAGGCCAATATAAGGCCGGGCAGCAGCCTTTGCGTGACCGAGCCGCGCCACATCAACGCGCCCCGCAAAAAACTACGCGCCTCCTCCTGATTGGCAACTACAGAAGCATCCACATTCATCCTGTCACCGCAAAAATATAGAACGGCCGTTAACCCACTGAGCCTTCCAGACTCAACCCCAACAACGCCTGCGCCTCGACCGCGAATTCCATCGGCAATTCCTTGAACACTTCCTTGCAGAAGCCGTTGACGATCATCGACACCGCGTCCTCGGCCGAAAGTCCGCGCTGCTGGCAGAAGAACAGCTGGTCTTCGCTGATCTTAGAGGTGGTCGCTTCGTGCTCGACCTGCGCCGACGGCTGTTTGACCTCGATATAAGGGAACGTATGCGCGCCGCAACGATCGCCGACCAAGAGAGAGTCGCACTGCGTGTAATTGCGCGCATGCTCGGCGCTTTTCAGCACCTTGACCAGACCGCGGTAGGTATTCTGCGCCTTGCCGGCCGAGATGCCTTTCGACACGATCGTGCTGCGCGTGTTCTTGCCGATGTGAATCATCTTGGTGCCGGTGTCGGCCTGCTGATAATTGTTGGTCAGCGCGACCGAATAAAACTCGCCGACCGCATTGTCGCCAGTCAGCACGCAGCTCGGGTATTTCCAGGTGATCGCCGAACCGGTTTCGACCTGGGTCCAGGACACCTTCGAGTTGTCGCCGCGGCAATCGGCGCGCTTGGTCACGAAGTTGTAAATGCCGCCCTTGCCTTCCTTGTCGCCCGGATACCAGTTCTGCACGGTCGAATATTTGATCGTGGCGTCTTTCAGCGCGATCAGTTCGACCACCGCCGCATGCAGCTGGTTTTCGTCGCGCATCGGAGCGGTGCAGCCTTCGAGGTAAGACACATGGCTGCCCTCGTCCGCGATGATCAGCGTCCGCTCGAACTGCCCGGTATTGGCCGCGTTGATCCGGAAATAGGTCGACAGTTCCATCGGGCAGCGCACGCCTTTTGGGATATACACGAACGAACCGTCGGTGAATACGGCTGAGTTCAGCGCCGCGAAAAAATTGTCGGTATGCGGCACGACCGAGCCGAGATATTGCTTGACCAAATCCGGATGATCGCGCAAGGCTTCCGAAATCGGGCAAAAGATAACGCCGGCATCTTTCAGCTTGCCTTTAAAAGTGGTGGCAACCGAGACGCTGTCGAACACCGCATCGACCGCGACCCCGGCCAGACGCTCCTGTTCGTCGAGCGGAATACCGAGCTTTTTATACGCGTTCAACACTTCCGGATCGATGTCGTCCAGGCTTTTCGGGCCGTCTTCCTTACGTTTCGGCGCAGAATAATAGCTGATCGCCTGATAGTCGATCGGATCGAATTTGACGAAGGCCCACTTGGGCGGGGTCATCGTCTGCCAATGACGAAACGCCTTCAGACGGTATTCCAGCATGAATTCGGGCTCGTTCTTGACCTTCGATAGCCGGTGAATCACCTCTTCATCAAGACCCGGCGCGAAGGTATCGGTTTCCAGAACCGTCACGAAGCCTTGCTTGTATTCCTGCCGGATCAGGTTTTGGATTTCTTGAGCACTTGCTGACATAAAAAACTCTCTCAAAATAATATAAAGGTAGTGAGGGTGGGGTTAGCCACGCTCTCCCCATCCTACAGCCTGCTTTAACTGGATTCAGCGGTACAAGCTCGCTACCGGAATCAAAATTTCTTCCGGCGATATCGCCGGCTTGATCATATCCGCCAAAGTCACCGACTCCAGCGCATCATGTATCGTCTGATTGATCAAACCCCAATTGCTGCGTATCCCGCAACCTGACGCCTGCTCACAGCCCTGATGTGAAATGCTGCACTCGGTCAGCGAGATCGGGCCTTCCAGCGCACTGATCACGGCGGCGACGGTAATCTTGTCCGGCGCATCAGCAAGCGCATAGCCGCCTTTCGCACCCCGGGTCGAAATCAATACTTGCGCATGTACCAGCAGTTTAAGAATTTTGCTGACCGTGGGCAAGGCAATTCCGGTTGCGGAAGCAATTTCGATCGCCGCATGCACATCGCGGGCGTCTTTCGCCATGAAACTCAAGATTACCGTAGCGTAATCGGTCAATTTACTTACACGTAGCATATCCACTCTCGTTAATTAGGACCATTTTAGTCCAATTTAATTTCATAGTAAATAAGTAGGTTTTGAATTTTTAATTCCACGTAAACGAAAGCGGGGCGATCACGCTGAACCAAATCGCCCGTAATCTGGTATCATGGCGGCCCTTAAACTTAACTCTTACCAAGGCATCCATGTCAGAATTCAGCAATGTCACAGTCGTCAAAAAAGCCAATGTTTACTTCGGCGGCAATGTTTCCAGCCGCACGGTCCGTTTCGCGGACGGCTCGATCAAAACGCTGGGCTTCATGCTGCCTGGCGAATACACGTTCAATACCGCCGATCCCGAACTGATGGAAATCCTCGACGGCGATCTGGACGTATGGCTGCCTGGCGCGTCGCATTGGCAGACGATTAAAGGCGGCGAATCGTTCAATGTGCCGGGCAATGCCCAATTCACGGTCAAGATCAAAGCGTCGACCGATTATTGCTGCTCGTTTTTGAAATAAAACGGGTTGAAGCCACCGACGCCGCAGCGATGAATTTTTGGCAAACCAAAAAACTGCATGAAATGACTGACGAAGAGTGGGAGTCATTATGCGACAACTGCGGCAAATGCTGTCTGAACAAACTCGAAGACGAAAAGACCGGCGAAATTCATTTCACCAGCGCGGCCTGCAAGCTGATCGACCTGAAAACCTGCCGCTGCACGCGCTATGCCGAACGCACCCGCCTGGTGCCGAACTGCCTCGACGTCAGGCAACTCGACCCCGACGCCTACCACTGGCTGCCTTCGACCTGCGCGTACCGGCTGCTGTCTGAGGGCGAAGACCTGCCTTCATGGCATCCTTTAGTCTCCAACCGCCAGGGCAGCGTTCAGCGGGCAGGCATTTCGATCTCCAGCTATGCGATCATGGAAAACCAGGTCAGACGGCTTGAAGACCACATCATCAAATGGCTGGATTGAAAGGGATTTAAATCGATAAGGACAATTCGTCAGCCATATCGAAACGGCTGTGATGAAGCCTTCATCGAAGCGATGACCGGCTTTATGCAATCCGCAATTTTTCAAGAGAAGCAAATGCGCGTTGACCGCTAATGTCGGGCGTAATGATCAATTCGAGCGCAGTCACCCCGGGAAGCGCCAAGGTGTAATCTTCTGTCTCGCGCGTACTTCCGTCGGGACTAAAATTCCATTGCTGACGCACGATCTCATTCCATGTTTGCCCCTCATCCCGTGACCCGCGAAGCACATATTCCTGCGTCCGCTTGATTGCGGATTCCAAAAAAATGAGATGAATCCGATTAATATCTTGGGGCTTTTTAAAAAGCAGCCGAATCGTTTGCATGCCAGGTTTAGCGGCCCGCCAACCACGACCTGTGCCGGATAACAATGCCCCCTCTATGGGATGCTCGCTGCTTTCAGAAGTTATCTCTACATCAGCAAGCGCTTCCAAATTCAGCCATGTTGTAGCCGCTCTTTCGTTGGCAGATATATCGGCAATAATTCGTTTCTTCATAAGTCAGAACACCGGATATTTTGATTAGAACAAACCTATTTTAATCAGATTAACTGGCTATAGTTATGGTTCATGCTGCTTGAACATTAAAACCCGGCGCCTGCGCTTTCGAAGCGACTGGACTCATCCAACTCAATACGCATTCTCGGCAGAGTTGACGAAATATTCATACACGGGTTAAAAAAACTATTTTATGCCTGCCTTCGAACAATGAAATAATGGGCTGTTCCTTGGTATTATCAGTATAAACAATGAGACTGTTATGAAACTGGGCCAAAATATTATCTTGGCGCTGCTTTACTTTGTGAGCGGTTATCTGGGAATGTTGCTGGCTTTCCCTCCCAGCAACGCCAGTCCGGTATGGCCGGCGGCAGGAATCGCCTTGGCTGGAGTTTATATTTACGGAGAAAAAGTCCTGCCGGGGATTTTTATAGGGTCTTTCCTCATCCAAATGTACGCTTTCGGGGATTTCTCGAATGCCGATAAAATTCACGATTCGCTATTGATCGGCGCAATTACGGGTATCGGCTCCACACTTCAGGCATTCTTTGGCGCACAACTCATTAATCGCTTCGTCGGCCGTAACGATCCTTTAATTTCGGATCGAAAAATTATGGCTTTTCTGGCTCTGGGGGGGCCAGTTTCTTGTCTGACGTCCGCCAGCATCGGAATTGCTACCCTGACCATGAAAAATATCCTCACTGGCGGCGATATGACTTTAAGCTGGCTGATCTGGTGGGTTGGAGATGTCATCGGGGTATTGGTCTTTACGCCGATCATGATGGTTTTCTGCGCCCACCCTAAATCCTTGTGGAGAGCTCGGCACCATTCCGTCGGGTTTCCGATGATTATCTCGATAGTGGCTGTGTCCCTGCTGTTTCATTTCGGCAATAAACATGAATTAAAGCGCGTGGAGACCGCTTTTAACTCGCAAGTGAATTTATTTCATAGATCCTTACATGACGAACTTGCTCACCATCTTGCAACCAATGAAACTTTGAAAACCCTGTTTGACGCATCTGATGCGGTAACGCAGGATGAATTCCAAACCTTTGCCGTCTTTTTGATGGACAAGCATCCTCACTTGCAAATTCTGGCGCGAATTTCGAAAATTTCGGATATCCATCGGAGCGATGTTGAATCGTCAAGCGCTACGGGCCTACCCATTCGCGAAAAAAACTCATCCGGAGGCCGGAATTATGCAAACGAACGCAAGGATTATTATGTTATCGACTATCTGACGCCCCTGGAGGGCAATGAAGCTTTGCAGGGAACCGATATCGGCGCCGATGCACAAGTTCTCGCGGATCTCAGGCTGGCCGCCGACAACAACCAAACCATTGCCGCTCGCTGGCCCTATAACGACGATGATAACCCTCGCGCCGACGCATCATTCGCAATCTATTCGCCTCTATACGCTCCCCAGACCCGCCTCGATAATTTGGCGGACCGGCGTAACAAGATCGTAGGGTTTACCGCCAACATATTCCGCCTCAATCTTGAGATTGACGAAATCTATGCCAAGGCCAACCATCTGCCCTTGCTGCTGCAAATCAGCGAGAAAAACCGCCTTCTATTCAGCAATATCGACAATTCCATCGAACACAAGCTTAATTTTCCACGACTCCAGATCAAGCGCCTATTGCGCTTCGCCAACCGTACCTGGGAAATCAATTACGCACCTTCGCCCAGGTTTTATTATCGACAGCTATCCTGGGCCATCTGGTGGTTGCTGTTAGGCGGCTTCTCCTTTACCAGTTTTGTCGGCTGCGGCCTTTTAATGTTGACCGGCCGTGCCTTGCGCACGGAAGATATCGTCCGCGACCGGACTTGCGAGCTTGAAATCGAAGTCACTGAACGGAAACGCATCATTCGGCAACACGAAAACCAAAACAAGATCTTACGCGCCGTAGCCAGTCAGAAGCCTCTTGCCCAAATCCTGCAACTGATCGTACAAAGTGTCGAAAAAGACAAACCGGGCACCCTGTGTTCGATACTGTTGCTGGACAAAAACGGCAAGCATCTTCAACATGGAGCCTCGACCGGCTTGCCTGAGGCCTTCATTGCCGCCATTGACGGATCGGAAATCGGCCCCGGACAAGGTTCTTGCGGTCATGCAGCAGCCACCGGACGATTAACGATCGTCGAGAATGTCTTCGAGCACCCCTATTGGCGCGACTATACTGCCATGGCTGAAATTGCGCAAATCGTCTCCTGCTGGTCATCGCCGATATTTTCCTCGACCGGTCAGGTTTTAGGGGCGTTCGCTTTCTATTCGCGCCAGGCCGCTACCCCAAACCCGGCCGATATTGCCCGGATAGAGGAACTCTCGCAAATCGCCAGCATTGCGATCGATCATAAAACTTACGAAGACCGCATCATGCACCTGGCGTTTTACGATGCGTTGACCGAACTGCCCAATCGGCGTAGGCTGCTGGATGAACTGGAAAAGGAATTCATCAAAACCCATCGCCATAATACCTATTATGCATTGCTATACCTCGATCTCGATAATTTCAAAACCCTGAACGACTCGTTGGGACACGAGATCGGCGACGAACTGATACGTCAGGTCGCACATCGGCTTAGCGATTGTATCCGTAAAGAGGATACGGTCGCGCGTTTGGGTGGAGATGAATTTGTCGCCTTGCTGCGCAGCACCACAACGGTTGCCGAAACCATCTATAACCTTGCACTCAATCTGGCGGAAAGAATCCAGGAATCCATTACCCGCCCCTATATGCTTCAGGAGCACGAACATCATGTGACGTCCAGTATCGGCATCAGCATATTTCCTGAAGGGCAGACGTCAGCGATAGAAATCCTGAAGCAAGCCGATACCGCCATGTATTCGGCCAAAACCGGCGGACGTAATATGATTTGCTTCTACCATGCGGAAATGCAGAAAAAAGCCGATCGGCGTCTCGAAATCGAAAAAGACATCCGTATAGCCTTGGTCGAACAGCAGTTCAGCCTGTATTATCAGCCGCAATTCGACATCAACAGACGGATGATCGGCGCCGAAGCCCTGTTGCGTTGGATCCATCCGCAAAAAGGCGTCATACCGACGCACGAATTGATCGCAATTGCCGAAGAAACCGGCCTCATATTGCCCATCAGCGAATGGGTGATTCAGGAAGCCTGCCGCAAAATTCAGCAATGGCCCGAATTGCAGCATTTATCCCTGAATATCAGCCCGCGTCATTTCCGCCAGCCCGACTTCATCGACCGCTTTAAAAAAATCCTCGACGGCAGCGGTATTTGTGCGCAAAAACTGATGCTGGAATTGACGGAAAGTTGTCTGATCGAAAATACCGATGACACCATCGCCAAAATGAAAACCCTGCAGGCCATGAATATCGGGTTTTCGATCGACGACTTCGGTACCGGCTATTCGTCGTTATCCTATTTGAAAAGCCTGCCCATCAACCAGATAAAGATCGATCAAACCTTTGTACGGGATATCTGCATCGATCAAAACGACGCGGTAATCGTCGAAACCATCATCCTAATGGCCAGCAGCCTCGGACTGGACGTCATCGCCGAAGGCGTGGAAAACGAAGAACAGCTGAAGTTTCTGGAGACGCGGGGCTGCAAAGCGTTCCAGGGCTATTATTTCAGCCCCCCCCTGACCGCGGAAAGCTTTGAAGATAATTACATGAGCCGCACAAGCCCGGCTTGATTTCTTGCAAATGTCGAACGAGAAATACAGGATCATGACGAAGAAAGATCATCATTCACGCTTAATACGCCTTGAGGACGCAAGCGGGCTTCGTACCTCAACTTATCCTATCGAATTGCTTCGGCACCAGAAACCACAGCACGATGGCGATCAAAAATAACGCCGGAACATCGCCGATAAGGTTGGCTCGTTCGTTTTCGTCCGCCATCCCCTGAATCAGCATGATGCCGCCATGCACGAGACTGGACCAGATCGTGAACCAGATCAGGCTCAGATGTTCGAGCGGATTTTTTGCGGCAAGGATCAGAAATACGCCCAAAGTCGCATAGATCCCCAAGATCATCTGTTCGTATTCAGGCTGTCGCGGCTCCCAGCCCCACCCTGCCGGCCAGATCCACATCATTAGGGGATAAAGGCCCACGATGAAAAGAGTCCCAATGATTCGAAGAGCCAAACTGAGGTATTTGAGTTTGTGATCGGGTGCCATGGGCGCCTCCTAATATGAATTCGATATGGCTGCATAAGTGAAGCAGCTATAGAATGGACTGGCGAAGGAGGTCTATGGTTCGGTTCGCGACTGATGGGCATCGTATCTCAGCACAGTAGGTCGGGCAACAGCCTTATCGTTGCCCGACGTTTAGGTGTTCGATTATAGAAAGGTAACGGGCACTCCAAAATCCGTCACCGATGGAAGAATTGAAATGTCGGGCATAAAAAGCATGCCCGACCTACCTAGCTATTCCGCCCTACGCTGGCCGGGATTCGATTCAAACAATTTTTTAAGTGGTACGCAAGCGTACCCTAAGGAACTATAGGATAGGCGGTCATCATGAATATTTCAGATTTTTTTGAGATCGTGGGAGATCATGCGGTTTTTCATCCGGTGGGCAATGTTTCTCTCGATCAAATGGTGGAGATAGTCACTGCTGGCATTACTTTGGCGCAAGAGAAAAAAATTTTTAAATTATTGGTTGATACAACTGATTTAACGGGGTTTGAATCACCCACTCTCGCTTCTCGCTACTTCTTTATTAAAAAATGGGCAAGGGCAGCAAGAGGTGTTCGGATTTGCGTCGTCGCAAAGCCTGAGATGATTGATCCGCAAAAGTTCGGTGTTACCGTCGCTTATAATCACGGACTCATCAGCGAAGTTTTTCCTACTAAAGAAGAATCACTGGCTTGGCTGGAGAATATTAAATAGGGCCGTACGATGGGCTGACGAAGGAAGCCCATCGCTCACGATATCGTATGATATTTGGCGAAAAATCATTCTTCGCCCAGCCACCCTTCCAAGGTATCAATAATACCCTGAGCTTGCTCCCTGCTGGAAATATTGAATTTGGATTTCTGGCGGTATTCGCCGTTTTGTTTCTGGTAACGACGAATCGAATATTTGTCCGGGCCGTATTCTTCCTTCGCGCGGTTCCATTCCTGGTAGCGGTACATCACGGTCGCCCAGGCGCCCTTGCTCAGGACTTTTTTGTCGAGTTCCTTAACCGTTTCCACGCCGCCGTCTTCATAGGCGATGCTCAATTCTTCTACGTTTTCTGCCATGTTGAACCTAAAAATATCAATTGTAGGGTACGCTGTGCGTACCATCTCGAATGGATTATTACTCAATAACCCCAAAAAGGTACGCACAGCGTACCCTACCTAATAAACTGCCCAAACGCCCGGCTGCCCTCGCCGGTCTTGATCGTTTCGACCACGCGCAGGCTCTTCGCATCGATCACCGATACCGTACCATCAAACCAATTGGCTACATAAACATGGCGATCGTCGCTATGCGTACTGATCCCTTCCGGTTTTCCGCCCACCTCGATCACTGCGTGTTCCTTCAATTCCGCGGTATCGATCACCGAAACCGAATCACTGTCCTGATTGGTCACCAGGAGCCGGCTGTCGTTCAGCGCAAAGGCGGCCGCATACGGACGGCTTTGCACTTTGACTGTTGCCGCGACTTTCATAGGATCGGCGTCGATCACCGTCACATCGTCGCTTTCGACATTCGCGGTATAAACACGCCGGCCTTCGCTGTCGACCGCCAGACCGAACGGATGCGCGCCGACCTTGACTTCCGCGACTACCGCCATACGCTCCAGGTCGATTTTCGAAACCGAATCGCTGAGCCGGTTCGCCACATACAACCAGCGGTTGTCGGGGCTGACGGCCATACCGGACGGCGACCGGCCGACTTCGATCGTTTTGATTTTTTGCAGGCTCTCCGCGTCGAGCACGGTTACGATAGCCTGATACCAGTCCGCGACAAACAATCGTTTGCCGGTGCGGTCGATCGCAACGCCCAATGCGCCGCTGCTGACTTTGACTTCTTTGATGAGTTGCCGCGTTGGCGTATCGATCACCGCAATGCTGCCGCTTTCCGGCGCGCTGACATAGACCCGGCTGCCGTCGGCCGATACCGCAATGCCGGCGGGCTTGCCCTTGACAGGGACAGTATCCACCACTTCGCCCGATTGCGTATCGATAATCGCGACATTCTCCGCCAATTGATTGCTGATATAGGCAAACGGCGCCGCGGCTGCCGGCAACGGCAGGGCGGCAGCCGTCAAAACGGCCGCCGCGAGCGTCTGAAGGCGCGCCGAACGCATGCTTATTTTTCAGCCAGCGTTTTCAGGTTGGCCAGACCTGCTTTCAGAACGTTTTCGACCGCCTTATTGGCAACTTCTTCGTTCATTTCCGCCGGCGGATCGTTGTTCATGTAGGCGCGGTAATAGGCTGCCTTCCAGGAAACCTTGGCCTGATCCGCGCCTTGGGCTTCGACATCAATGCTGGCCGCATAATCGTGTACCGGCAATACAGGCACATGTTCTTCCGCGCCGGCATGGGTAATCGTCTGCGCGGTGCTCATTTCGGTGATCTTATAGGAATACGACATCTTCGCTTCGTCGTATTTTTTCAGCTCTTCGGTGATGGTGCCGCCGCTGGCCAAGGTCAGAACGCGAACCGCGCCTTTCTTGTTGCCGTCCTTATTGGACACGCTGCTGATGCCGGGATGCCAGGACATGTCGCCATAGTCCTTAATGATGCCCCATACCTTTTCTGCCGGCGCATTGATGACAATTTCTTCTTGAGCTTTTTGGCGTACCGGACCGTGCGCGAAAGCCAGCGACGAGAATAAAAACATCGCGGCCGGAATGCCGAACAACACTTTTTTCATGATAACTCCTGAGTGGGACGTTAATAAATAAACTACGCATTATATGATAATCCATTGCCGCAAGCATCCGTTTAAAATGGCCGGTAAAAACCCGCCCTGTATCCAATGATTAAAAATTGATCGTTAGCGTCCTTATTTTTTATATTGAAAACATTCCTTTATAAAACCCGATCCATCCAATTTCAGAAAATGCTAAGCTCAAGCCTTTACCGAAAGGCTTGCCGCCATTATCCTGTAACTTTTTTGCATCGATAACGCGCGATTGAAGGTCCATGCCGCCGCCAAACTCAAAGCTTGCCTGTTTTCTGCTGCCGCTCATGCTTTGCACAATCGCTGCCGCGGCAGACCTCCCTCAGGCGGCAGAATCGCAAACGGCTGCCGATGCCGGCTTTTCCGCGCAGCCGACTCCCTTCACATTGAAAAACGCCATCGATCTGGCGATCGAACGCAACCCCGACCTGCAGATCGCCAATGAACGAATTGCCCAGGCCGAAGCCGCGATCGGCGAAAGCCTCGCCGCGTTTTATCCGCAGGTCAAGGCGCGCCTGAGCTACCGCTATAGCGACAATCCGGCGGAGGCCTTCGGGATGATCGTCGCGCAGCGGCGTTTTTCTTTCGACCAGAATATCAACAATCCGAACGGCGTGACCGATTTCCGCCCCGAGGTCGAGGCGACCTGGTCTTTGTACCGGGGCGGACAGGATTACCATCGCCGCAAGGTCGCCGACCTCGGCAAGAAAATCTCGGAACTGGAGCTTTCTGCGGTCCGCAACAATCTGATTCACGGCGTCACCGAAGGTTTCTATGCCCTGCTGATCGCTAAGGAAAATCAAACGATAGCGCAGCGCGCAATCGGCGCGGTGCAAAGCGAATTGACGGAAACCCGGAAGCGCCACGCCGCCGGCACGGTATTGAAATCGGATGTGCTTTCGCTGGAGGTTCGTCTGGCCGCCGCCCGCGAAGCCGACATCCGCGCGCAAAATGCGAGCGAGATGGCGCGCACGGTACTCAGAACCTTGCTCGACCTTTCCGAAACCGACCCGCTCGAACCCCGCATCGATCCGGAACGCGCGCTGCCGGAATTGCCGGCCTCGTTGAACGACCTGCAAGCCCAGGCGCTCGGCAACCGCCCGGAAATACAAATCACCCGCAGGCAGTTCGAAACCCGGCAGCTCGAGCTCAAAATCGCCCAGGGCGAACATTTGCCGCGCGTCGACGCCTATGTCAATTACGGGCTGAACGAGCGCACGCCCGAATTTTCTTCGGCGCATGATAATGTAACTTCCGGCGTCGCGGTCGAGATGGATTTATTTTCCGGCCTTGCCACAAGTGCGCGTATCAGCAAGGCGGAAAGGCGTCTGGCCGAAGCGGACGCGCAAACCCGTAAAATCCAATTGCAGATCGGTCAGGATGTGAAAACCGCCTATCTGGAATTCCAGGAAGCGCTGCAACGCGCCCAGGTCGCCCAGGCGGCGGTCGCCGCGGCCGACGAAGCGTTCCGCCTGGTCACCCTGCAGCATCGGGCAGGGACCGCGACGGTGACCCGTTTCACCGAAAGCGAAGTGGCGAACGATCAGGCGCAGACGCAATGGATGACCGCGCGCTACGACACGTTACGCGCCGAGGCCGCCCTGCAGCGCGCGCTCGGAGCCTGGCGATGAGCGGATCACGGAAAAGTCTGTCCTGCATCATTCCCACGCTCCGGCGTAGGAATGCAGTTTGCACCGCTCCAGCGGTGCGTGACGCTGGAACGTCACCGGCTGCATTCCCACGCCGGAGCGTGGGAACGATACGAAGTAAGCTCATTTCATTCAACCGCCCGAGTTTGTCCAAGGGCGAACATCAACCGCTTTTTCTAAATACCTAACCGTTAGCGATGACGAATTCGCTGCAAAAAAAATGGTTACTCCCGGCGGGTGCGCTGCTCGTACTGCTTCTGCTGATATTCTGGATGCTCGGCCTGATCGGCAGCGACAAAACCGGACCCGGCCTGACCCCCCTGCCCGCTCAGCCTGCCGCCCCGCGGGAGACCGCGCGCGTGGAAAGGCGAACCATCCAGGATGCTCAGGCCTGGCCCGGCACGATCAAGGCTGTCAGCGAAGCCCGGGTGGCCCCGAAGATCAATGCCCGCCTCCTGTCTGTCGCCGTACGTGAAGGCGACCGGGTCAAACAGGGCGCTATTATTGCCCGGCTCGATGCGGAACAGAATCAAGCGCTCGAGCGCGAAGCGGCCTCGCTCGCCGCTGCCGCGAAAGCCGACGCCATGCGCGCGGAAGCCGATCTGAAACGGATACGCGGGCTTTTCGAGCAGGAAGCCGCGACCCGGGAAGCCTATGAACACGCCGAAGCCAATGCGCAGAAGGCGTCGGCCAATGCCCAGGCAGCTACGCACAGGATGCACGAAACCGCGATACAACGCGGAGAAACGGTACTACGCGCACCTTTCGACGGAGTAATCGCCCGGCGGCTGCACGAACCGGGCGACATGGGGCTCGCGGGTGAGCCGGTCATCCTCCTGCACAACCCCTCTGCGCTGCGCCTCGAAGCTTCGGTTCCCGCCTCCTGCGCCGGCACGGTCCGCATCGGCAACCCCGCCACCGTGCGGATCGACGCCTTAAAGATTTCACTCAGCGGCAAAATCGACGAAATCGTGCCGGCTGCCGATCCTCTGACCGGCACGGTTCTGGTCAAGGTCAGCCTGCCGGAAACCCAGGGTTTGCAACCGGGCCTGTTCGGCTGGCTCGATCAATCCTGCGGCATCGAGCATACCGCGCTGCTGATTCCTAAGTCGGCGCTACGGCGGATTGGTCAGGTCGAGGTCGTGGCCGTAAAGGACGGCGCCAGGCTCAGCATCCGCCATGTGCGTTCCGGCTCCGGTTTCGGTGGACAGATAGAAATTCTCTCCGGCCTCGACGAAGGCGAAACCGTGGCCATTCGATGACGAACGAATCACAGCGCGGCCTGAGCGCCGCGATCGTCAGAATCTTCACGGTTTCGCATCTGTCGCCGATGCTGTTGATCGCGGCGTTGATCGCCGGCGTCGTCGCGCTGCAATTGACGCCGCGCGAGGAAGATCCGCAAATCGTCGTGCCGGTAATGGACGTGATGATCGACTATCCCGGCGCTTCCTCCGAAGAGGTCGAAAAACTCGCCGCGACGCCGCTCGAAACGATGCTGAAGCAAATCGAAGGCGTCGAGCATGTGTTTTCGGCCTCCCGGCCCGGCCAGGCCGTCGTCACGGTCGGCTATTATGTCGGCGAGGACCCCGAGGACAGCCTGGTCAAGACCTGGAGCAAGGTGATGTCGCATCAGGACCTCTTGCCGCCCGGCGTGCGCGGCTGGAACATCAAGCCGGTCGATATCGACGACGTGCCGATGCTGATGCTGACCTTGTCCTCCGCGGCCGGCAAGACCGATGCAATGGGGCTGCGCCGGATCGCCGATGAACTCCTAGCCAGCCTGCGCGGCGTCGACGATATTGCGAAAACCGAAGTGATCGGCGGCGCGCGCCGGCAGGTCTCGATCTATCCCGATATCGCCAGGATGACGGGCGTTGATGTAACGCTGCCGGACATCATCAAAGCGCTCGAAGGCGCGAACATCCATTTACAGGCCGGACATTTCATCCACGGCAACCGGGAAACGATCCTGGAAGCCGGCACCTATTTCGAATCGGTAAACGATTTGGCCGGAACCGTGATCAAAGCAGCGGGCGCACGGCCTGTTTACCTTCGCGATATCGCCCGCATCGAGGACGGCGAGGAAGACCGCGAGCACTACAGCCGGATCGGCTTCGGCCCGGCGATTGCCAAGATGCGAACGGTTGGCCATGCCGAAGGCCCCAAGGCGAAGCCCGGCGACGAGCGCGAAATGGTCACGATCGCTCTGGCCAAGCGCAAGGGCAGCAATGCGGTGCAGGTTTCCCACGATATTCTGGCGCGTGTGGAAGCGCAGCGCGGCCTGCTGATTCCCGCCGACGTAGAGATTACGGTCAGCCGCGATTACGGCGCAACCGCCGACCATAAAGTCAACGAACTGGTCAAACACCTGGGTCTTGCGATCGCGATCATCCTGGTGCTGCTCGCACTCACGCTGGGCCCGAAAGAATCGCTGATCGTCTGCATCGCGGTGCCGGTCACGTTCGCGATCACCTTGCTCTGCGACCTGGTATTCGGCTATACGATCAACCGTGTCACCCTGTTTGCGCTGATTCTGTCGCTGGGCCTTCTGGTCGACGATCCGATCGTCGATGTCGAAAACATCTTCCGCCATTTCAAGCTGAAACGGGAAGCGCCGCTCGACGCGCTGCTGTCCGCGGTCGACGAAGTCCGCCCGCCGACGATCGTGGCGACGCTGGCGGTGATGCTCGCGTTCATTCCGATGTTCTTCATCACCGGCATGATAGGGCCCTACCTCGCGCCGCTCGCGTTCAACATACCGGTCGCGATGGGGGTTTCCTTGATCGTCGCGTTCACGATCACGCCGTGGGCGAGCTATTTGCTGCTGCGCAGCGAATACGGCAAGGATGAAACCGCGTTTGATCTGAAAGCCTCGACCGGCTACCGGTTTTACAGAAATCTGCTCGAACCGTTGATCGCCTCGCCGCAGCGCAGCCGCTGGTTTCTGATCGCGGTCGGCATCGCTTTTCTGCTGTCGTCGCTGCTCGCAGTCACGCGCGCGGTGCCCTTGAAACTGCTGCCCTTCGACAATAAAAACGAATTGCAGATCGTGGTCGACATGCCCGCCGGCAGCACGCTCGAAATGACCGACGCGGTGATGCGCGCGTTGGGCCAATATCTCGCGACGGTGAATGAAGTGACCGATTATCAAAGTTACGCCGGCCTCGCCTCTCCGATCGATTTCAACGGAATGATTCGGCATTATTACCTGCGTTCCGGCAACCGGCAGGGCGATATTCGGATCAACCTACTGCCGAAAGACGAGCGCGTGCAGCAGTCGCACCAGATCGCGATGCGCATTCGCGCCGACATCGAACGCATCGGCCGGCAATACGGCGCCAAGCTCAAAATCGTCGAATTGCCGCCCGGCCCGCCGGTGCTGTCGACGCTGGTCGCCGAAGTGTACGGTCCGGCCGATGCGGGTTACGACCAGCTTATCCAAGCCTCTGCTCAAATCAAACATCACTTCGAAAAAATAGAGGGCGTCGTCGATGTCGATGACCTTTCCGTTGCGCCCGACCCAACCGGACTGTTCCGGATCGACAAGCAAAAAGCCGCGCTGCTCGGCGTCAGTCCCGCCGCGATTACAGAGACGCTCGGTGCGGCTTTAAGCGGCGGCGATGCCGGTACGCTGCATGTTTCCGGCGAAAGGCTGCCGCTCGAAATCCGCTTGCGCCTGCCGCGCGCGGAACGCTCCTCGCTCCCCCAATTATTGAATACGAAGGTCAGAAGCAGCCAGGGCCCATTGATTGCGCTGAACGAACTCGGCGCGGTTATCGATGAAGCCGGCGAGCCGGTCATCCATCACAAGGATCTTGAACGCGTCGCCTATGTAATCGGCGACAGCGTCGGCCGCAGTCCGGTCGAGGCGATCATCGACCTTTACGCCGAGTTCGACGACCGCCCGCTTCCCGAAGGCTACCGCGCCGAATTGAGCGGCGAAGGCGAATGGAAAATCACCGTCGCTATCTTCCGCGATCTCGGCATCTCGTTCGGCGCTTCCTTGATCATGATCTATGTGCTGCTGGTCGTGCAGACGGGCTCGTTGAGTCTGCCCGCGATCATGATGATCGCAATCCCGTTGACGATCATCGGCATCATGCCGGGCTTCTGGCTGTTGAACGTCTTCTTCGCCGAAACGATCGCCGGTTTCACCGATTCGATCTATTTCACCGCGACCGCGATGGTCGGCATGATCGCGCTGGCCGGCATCGTGGTCAGAAACGGCATCATCCTGATCGATTTCATCGAGCGCACGCGTGCGCGCAGCGATAACCCCAGCCTCGAAGAAGCCCTGATCGAAGCGGGCGCGACCCGGATGCGGCCTATTTTCCTGACCGCCGGCGCGGCGATGTTCGGCTCGGTCGTGATCATCCTCGATCCGATCTTTTCCGGCCTGGCCTGGAGCTTCATCTTCGGGATTTTCGCCTCGACCGGATTTTCGCTAGTCGTGATTCCGGTGGTTTATTATCTGATCTATCGAAATAAACCCGGCTATTTAACTTAACAAACTTGAAGTCATTTTCAGCGCCACGGAAAATGGAAGTCATTCGTGGGAGCGACGCCTACATCGCGACTTGACGTTAATCGCGACGTGGGCGTCGCTCCCACGGCAAATTTAAGGACTTTCCCGATAACGGCATTGATCAACCCGGTAGGGCTGCGGAAATTTGAACGCCAACTCCGCTGCTTGGCACTCAGCAAATTCTGGGAAGTTGTTCGCCGCTAAGAAGGTCTAGAACCCGATTCACGCCGATTGGCGTTTGCAGCGTGACCCGGCCGCGAGCGTGTTCGGCTTTGACTTGGCCGATCATACGCGATTGCCGCCCCAAAGGATTCCGGCGCAACACGGCCAGCGCGGCTTCGGTTTGCGGTTCCGGCACGAACATCGCGAAACAACCTTCGTTGGCGATATAAAGCGGGTCGAAGCCCAAAATTTCGCAGGCGGCGTTCACGTCATCCCGCACCGGCAACGCGCTTTCGCTGAGTTCGAATTCAAGGCCGCTGGCCGACGCCAGTTCGATCAGCGCCGAGGCGAGGCCGCCGCGGGTCAAATCGCGGAGGCAATGGATGTCGATGCCGGCTTGCAAGAGCTCCTGCACGAGCCCTGACACATCCGCGCAGTCGCTTTGAATCTGATGTTCGAAATTCATGCCTTCCCGCTCCAGCATGACCGCAATCCCGTGCCGGGCCAGATCGCTGTTCACGAGGATAGCATCGCCGGGCCGAATCGCCGACGGATTGACATTCACATTCTCGCCGACGATACCGATGCCGGCGGTATTGATGTACAGCCCGTCGCCCTTGCCGTGATCCACCGTTTTGGTGTCGCCGGTCACGATCAGCACGCCGGCGTCGCTAGCGGTTTGCTGCATCGACTGCAAAATACGCTGTAAATCGACGGTCAAAAGTCCTTCTTCGATAATCAGCGAACAGGTCAGATACAACGGCTTGGCGCCGCTCATCGCCAGATCATTCAAGGTGCCGCAGACGGCCAGTTTGCCGATGTCGCCGCCGGGAAAAAACAGCGGTTTGACGACATAGGAATCGGTCGTGAATGCGAGCCTCGTCCCGTTGATGTCGATAACCGCGCTGTCGTGTTTCTGGCCCAGTATCGGATTGCGGAAAACCGGCTCGACTAGCGTATCGAGCAATTGCTGCATCAGGCGCCCGCCGCCCCCGTGTGCCATCACGATTCGGTCGTATTGCAAAGGAAGCGGACAGTTCAGTTCGAAATCAGACATGCTCAAGGCGGCGGTAACGGTAATAGGCGGCACAGGCGCCTTCGGACGACACCATCGTCGCGCCGAGCGGCCGCTCGGGGGTGCAGCGGATGCCGAATTCGGGGCACGCCGAAGGCTTCATCAGGCCTTGCAGCACTTCGCCGCTGCGGCAGGCGGCAGGCTCCTGCGTAGCCACAGCGTCCACCGAAAAACGCCGCTCGGCGTTGAAATCGCGGTAATCGTCGTTCAACGCAAGGCCGCCGTTCCTGATCAGTCCGAGTCCTCGCCAGTTGCGGTCGACCACCCCAAATACCTGCCGCAGCAACTGCTGCGCGGCCGGATTCCCGTGTTCTTTCACGACGCGGCGGTAGGCGTTCTCGACCTCGAATTGGCCGGCTTCGAGCTGTTTGATGCATGAATAAAGTCCCTGCAAAATATCGACCGGCTCGAAACCGGTAATCACGATCGGCACCCGGTAGCGCTCCGCCAGCGGCAGGTATTCATCGCAGCCCATGATCGTGCAGACATGCCCCGCTCCCAGAAATCCCTGCACCCGATTGGCGGAAGAACTCAGCAGAGCTTCGATTACGGGCGGTACGCGCACATGGCAGACCAGCAGCGAGAAGTTTTTCAGCCGCAGCAGCTTGGCCTGATAGGCGGCAAGCCCGATCGTCGGCGCGGTCGTTTCGAATCCGACGCCGAAAAATACGACTTCTTTATCGGGATGTTGGCGGGCAACTTCGAGCGCATCGATCGGGGAATAAACGATACGTACATCGGCGCCCTGAGCCTTTAGTGCAAGCAAATCCTGCCGCGAACCGGGAACGCGCAGCATGTCGCCGAACGAGCATAAAATCACATTGGGCAATTCGGCAATCGCCAGCGCCTTGTCGATGTATTCCAGCGGCGTCACACAGACCGGACAGCCGGGGCCGTGAATCAGGTTCACTCCTTCGGGCAGAAGCTGATCGATGCCGTATTTGATGATGCTGTGGGTCTGGCCGCCGCAGACTTCCATGATGTTCCAGGGCCGGGTCGTGATCGAGGCAATTGCGGCGGTCAGTTGTTTCGCGGCGGCAGGGTCGCGAAAGGCTTGCTGCACGTTCACTCTTGACCTCTAAGTTCAGCCAATTCGCGAAACGCCTGCAGGCCGGCCTGCGCTTCGTCCTGATCCAGTACCGACAGCGCAAATCCGGCATGCACGATCACATAGTCGCCGATTTGCGCTTCCGGCACGTAAGCCAGGCTGATTTCCTTGATGATGCCGGAAAAATCGATCGATCCCTTGCGCAGCAAAGGATCGTTGTCTTCAGAAATGCTGATGATTCGGCCGGGAACGGCAAGACACATATTCAATTATCCAAGATATTTGGCGGCATAAAGCTGGCCGAGGGACAGACCGCCGTCATTCGGCGGTATTTTTTCATGATAATAGACCCGAAAGCCAGCGGATTTTAATTGCCGGGACGCCTGCTCCGTCAACAGCGCATTTTGAAAACAGCCGCCGCTCAAGACGACGGTCTGTTCGCCCACACGTTCGGCTACTGCCATGATCATCGCCGTCAGGGTGTTGTGAAATTTTTTCGCGATCAGTCCGGAGTTGCCGGTTGGAATGTCCGTCAGCAGTTGTTCAACTGTATTTTGCCAATCGATCACATAAGGCTGCTTATCGATAATATGAAAGTCATAACCTAAGTCCGATTGGGTGTCTGCCGCGCATTGTTCCAGCGCCATCGCGGCTTGCCCCTCGAACTGATTGACCTGGCAAAGCCCGATCAGGCTCGCGACCGCGTCGAATAAGCGTCCCACGCTTGTGGTACGCGGACAGTTGACCTGTTTATTCAACGCGGATTCGAGCAGATTCAATTCCGTTTCGGAAAAAAGCGGCGCCACTCTTTCAAATGCGCTCGCTGAATTCAATTCATAAAGGAGGCCCAACGCTGCCCGGCGGGGTTCCTGTATCGCCTTGCCGCCGCCCGGCAATGAATAGGACCGAAGATGCGCGACACGTTCGAAGCCATGACTATGTATTCGCAAAAACTCCCCGCCCCACAAGGTGTTGTCGCTGCCGAGGCCGTTACCATCCCAGGCAATGCCAAGCAGCGGCGGCTCCAGGCCGTGTTCGGCCATGCAGGCCAGAATGTGCGCATAGTGATGCTGTACTTTAAGTATTCGGATTGGATGGGGCAGTCGTTGCGATTCAAGTTCCCCGATGCGGCTGCCGCCATAATCGTCGTGCAGATCGCGCAAGATGATTTCCGGCTCGACTTGATAAAACTGCCGGAGATCGTCCAACGCTGCCTCGAACTGCCGTTCGGAAGCGGCGCAATCGAGATCGCCGATATGCGGGCTGACGATCATCCGGCGGCCCTGGCTGATCGCCACGGTATTTTTCAAATGCCCGCCGACTGCGAGCGCATCCGGCAGCGTCGTGTTCGAAAAGATCGGCAGCGGCGCGTAGCCCCGGGCTCTTCGCAACAGCGTGAGCCTGCCGCCGATCATTCGGACAACCGAATCGTCCAGCGGACGCCGGATCGGACGGTCGTGCGTCAGAAAGTAATCGGCAATGTCCGCCAGCCTTTCCAAGGCCTGATCGTTCTCGATGCAAATAGGCTCGTTGTGTCGATTGCCGCTGGTCGCGACGACCGGCCCGCCGAATCCGCGCAGCAGCAGATGATGCAATGGCGAATAAGCAAGCATTACCCCGAATAAAGCGCTGCCGGGCGCGACCGCCTCGGCGATTCCGGCCCGGGTTCGTCTTTTCAACAGCACAATAGGCGCGGCGGGCGAAGCCAGCGCCTGCCGCTCGTCATCGTTCAGAAAGCCAAGCGCTTCGGCGTCTTCAAGCCGCGACACCATCAACGCAAACGGCTTTTGCGGACGATGCTTGCGGATACGCAGCCGTTCGACCACCGCCTGATCGGCCGCGTCGGCCCAAAGCTGATAGCCGCCGATCCCTTTGACTGCGATGATCTTTCCTCCCCGCAAATAGCGGCAGGCAGCCTCCAGCGCCTCGTCGCCCATTGCCTGCGCATTGCCTGCCTGATCGAGCAGGCTCGGAACAGGCCCGCACTTCGCGCAGGCGATCGTTTGGGCATGAAAACGCCGGTTGTCGACAGTCCGGTAATCGTGTTCGCAGGCCGGGCACATCGTGAACCCGGCCATGCCGGTGCGCTCGCGGTCGTAGGGCAGACTCTCAATAATGCTGTAACGCGGCCCGCAACGGCTGCAACTGGTAAACGGATAACGGTAGAATCGGCTTGAGGGATTAAACAGGTCACGCAGGCAATCCCCGCAGATCGCCAGGTCAGGCAGAACGAAAGCCGATTTGGGGCCTTCGGCTTCACTGCTTTTGATCTCGAACTCGCGGTAGTCCGCCAAAGGCTGCCGGAATACGGTCAGCGAGAGAATACTTGCCGGCGGCGGCAGGTCTTTTAGCCCGTCAAGAAACTGCTGCTGCATCTCGGGCGCGCCTTCGATCGCTATCGTCAGCCCTGCACTTGTGTTCGCAACCCAGCCGTTCTGGCGGCATCTCTGGGCAAGCTGAAAAACATACGGCCGCATGCCGACGCCCTGGACGATTCCCTCGATCTGAATCTGAAGATGTTCGCGAATAATGAAAATCCGTCCCGGAAAGATTTAATGGCATTAAAACACTAAGTGGACTTATTATAATGCCGATACGCCTCGAACATTCAAAACCAGCAAACGTATGCGACCATTTATCCAGGATCTGGCGGCAAAACATCATTTTCAGCCGATGCGTTTACTCGAAATGCTGCGGGAGATTCAGTCCCGCAATCATCATATTTCAGGCGAAGCAGTCGAACTGCTGGCTGAAGCGCTGCAAATCCCTCGCACCCGGATCATCGATGCGGTCGAATTTTATAGTTTCTTTTCGCCTACCCCGAAAGGCCGTTACGAACTCTTAATCAGCGATTCGATCACCGACCGGATGCTCGGGAAAGATGCCCTGATCGAGTATCTGGCGGCAAAATTAGGCGTGCCGGTCGGCGGCGTGCGCGGCGACGGCCTGGTCAGCCTCGACAATACCTCCTGCACCGGCATGTGCGACCAGGGACCAGCGGGACTGGTGAATGGCCATGCACTGGTACGTTTAGACCGCACCAGAATCGACCACATCGCCGAATTAATCGACCGGCAAGTTCCGCTCGCGGAATGGCCTCCTGAACTTTTTGCCGCCGAAGACAATATTCGCAAGCCCGGACTGCTGCTGAGCCGGCCGATCCCGCGAGGCGAGGCACTGCATGCGGCGTACGGGAGAGGCCTTGTCCACACGCTGGCCGAAATCGATCTATCCGGCTTGCGCGGCCGCGGCGGCGCCGGTTTTAAAACCGCGGCCAAATGGCGCTTCTGTGCCGAGGAAGCGGAAAACGAACGCTATGTAGTCTGCAATGCGGACGAAGGCGAACCCGGCACTTTCAAGGATCGGGTACTTTTGAATACGTTCGCGGACCAGGTGTTCGAAGGCATGACCCTGTGCGCCGCGATCATCGGCGCGAAGCAGGGTTTTTTGTATTTACGCGGCGAATATCTGCACCTGTACGACAAACTGCAGGCAATCCTTGCGGAGCGCCGCCGAGCCGACCTGCTCGGGCACGGCATTCTCGAACGCAACCTCGATTTCGACATCGAAATCCGCCTCGGAGCCGGCGCTTATATCTGCGGCGAGGAATCCGCGCTGATCGAATCGCTGGAAGGCAAAAGCGGCATTCCGCGCAACCGTCCCCCCTACCCGGTCTCGCACGGTTATTTGGGCAAGCCGACGGTCGTGAATAATGTCGAAAGTTTTTTTGCCGCCGCCGCGATTGCGGTGCATGGCGGCAGCTGGTTTGCAGAGCACGGCACCGAGAAGTCCAAGGGCACCAAAATCCTC
Source organism: Methylomicrobium sp. (assembly GCA_051061095.1). Lineage (GTDB taxonomy): Bacteria > Pseudomonadota > Gammaproteobacteria > Methylococcales > Methylomonadaceae > Methylomicrobium. The sequence goes on from JBPFEE010000020.1 coordinate 44,833, forward strand.
AGCATCAGCGGCGACTGCGCGCGGCCCGGCATTTACGAATACCCGTTCGGCACGCCGGTTCGAGCGATTTTGAACGACTGCGGCGCCAAAAATGTGCTCGGCGCGCAGATCGGCGGGCCGTCGGGCACCTTTATTTCGGATCAGGAATTCGACCGGAGGCTCGCGTTCGAGGACCTCGCGACCGGGGGCTCGTTCATCGTATTTAGTAATAACCGGAACATTCTCGACATCGCGCATAACTTCACGCATTTCTTTGCGCACGAAAGCTGCGGCTTCTGCACCCCCTGCCGTGTCGGCACCTCGTTATTGAAGAAACAGTTCGACAAGATTTACGAGGGTCACGGCTCGGCCGGCGACGTCGCGGCGCTCGACGAGCTATGTCGGCTGGTCAAAACTTACAGCCATTGCGGCCTCGGCCAGACCGCGGCCAATCCGGTGCTGACGACTTTGGCGCGCTATCCCGAAGCCTACGAAAGCCGGTTGAAGAAAATCAGCTACGAGCCCGGGTTCGATCTGGACGCCGAGCTCGAAATCGCACGCCGCCTCGCAAACCGGAGCGATGCTGCGGCCCATCTATCGCAGACCGGGGAATGAAATGAGCAAGACCTTTATGCTCGACGGCCAAACGGTTCCTTTCAGCGACGGCCAAACGATCATCGACGCCGCGACGGAAGCGGGCGTCTATATTCCGCATTTGTGCCATCACCCCGATTATACCCCGCACGGTAGCTGCAAACTGTGTTCGGTGATCGTGAACGGCAGGGTCTGCTCCGCCTGCACGTTTCCGGCCGCCGAAGGACTCGATGTACAGAGCCACAGCGACGAACTGAACGAGGACCGCAAGCGTATCACCCAGATGCTGTTCGTGGAAGGCAACCATCTCTGCCCCGGCTGCGAGAAAAGCGGCAACTGCAAGCTGCAGGCGGTAGCCTATCATCTGAACATGCTCGACAACCATTTCGCGCATTTTTTTTCGCCGCGAAAACTGGACGCCTCGCATCCGGATGTGCTGCTTGACCTCAACCGCTGCATTTTTTGCACGCTGTGCGTGCGTGCCTCGCGCGAGAAAGACGGCAAGGACGTGTTCGCGATCAGCGGACGCGGCATCAACAAGCATCTGATAGCGAACGCCGAAAGCGGCCAGTTGAAAGATACCGACCTCGAAGCGACGGACCAGGCCGCGCATATCTGCCCGACCGGCGCGATATTGATCAAACGCACCGGCTACACGACGCCGATCGGCGCGCGCGAATACGACCGTCAGTCAATCGCACAAGTCAGCCTGGAAGCCGAGTCCGGTTCCCTTCCTGACTCGGCACTCCGGACCTCCAAGGACGGAGGGAATGCCGACGACTGCCGGGAGCAGTCGCGGCCGCCAACCCTGGCAGTCGCAGGAGAAGGAGGCCGTCATGACGGATAAAAAACTCAGAATTGCCACCACCTCGCTGGCGGGCTGTTTCGGTTGCCACATGTCATTCCTCGACATCGACGAACGCATCCTGCAACTGGCCGAGGTCGTCGAATTCGACCGTTCGCCGCTGACCGACATCGAACATTGCGGCGATTCCGATATCGGCCTGATCGAAGGCGGCGTCTGCAACTCCGAAAACGTGCATACCTTGCGCGAGTTCCGCAGGCACTGCAAAATTTTGGTCGCGGTCGGCGCCTGCGCGATCAACGGCGGCCTGCCCGCCTACCGGAATTACATCCCGCTGGAAGAATGTCTCGGCGAAGCCTACCTGAACGGAATCGGCGTCGAAAACCCGCAGATACCGAACGATCCGGAACTGCCATTACTGCTGAACAAGGTGCGGCCGATTCATGAAGTCGTCAAGATCGATTATTCCCTGCCCGGCTGCCCGCCGTCCGCGGACGTGTTCTGGAAATTCCTGACCGATTTGCTGGCTGGACGCGAGCCGTCGCTGCCCGAAGCCTTGATTCATTTCGATTGAACGCCACCGGATTGTCATGTACGAACATTTGGAAACTGCCGAAAACCCCGAGAACCTGAAACGCGTCGTCGTCGATCCGGTTTCACGCGTCGAAGGCCACGGCAAGGTCACGCTTTTGCTGGACGAAAACAACCAGGTCAAACAAGCCCGGCTGCATATCGTCGAATTTCGCGGCTTCGAGCGCTTCATTCAGGGCCGTCCTTACTGGGAACTGCCGGTGATCGTACAGCGCCTATGCGGCATCTGTCCGGTCAGCCATCATCTGGCCGCCGCCAAGGCGATCGATCAACTGGTCGGCATCGATCCGGCCAAACTGCCGCCGAGTGCGGACAAATTAAGGCGTCTGATGCACTTCGGCCAGGTGTTGCAGTCGCATGCTCTGCATTTTTTTCATCTGGCCAGCCCGGATCTGTTGTTCGGATTCGAAAGCGAGATCGGCAAACGCAACGTGATCGGGGTCTTGAGCGATTATCCCGACATCGGACTGAAGGGCGTCAAGCTGCGCAAGTACGGGCAGGAAGTGATCCGGGTCATCTGCGGCAAGCGCGTACACGGCACCGGCGCGATAGCCGGCGGCATGAACAAGGCGCTGACGCCGGCCGAACGCGATTATCTTCTGGAAGACATCGACCGCATCATCTCCTGGTCTAATGATGCGGTCAACTTGACCCGGAAAGTGCACGGCTCGAATCTGCCCTATTACGACGAGTTTGCGACGATACGCAGCAATTATCTGGGCCTGACCCGGCCCGACGGCGCCCTGGAGCTTTACCACGGCGGCATCCGCGTCAAAAACGACAAGGGCGAAACCCTGCTCGATCATGTCGACTACTGCCGCTACAACGATGTGATTCATGAAGAAGTCCGGTCCTGGAGCTACATGAAGTTCCCTTATCTCTTGGCTCTGGGTAAGCAGGACGGCTGGTATCGGGTCGGTCCGTTGGCGCGGGTGAACAACTGCGACTTTATCGATACGCCGCTCGCGGAAGCTGCCCGCATTCAATTCAAGGCGCACGGAAGCGAAGCAATGGTGCACAGCACGCTCGCGTTCCACTGGGCGCGCATGATCGAGGTGCTGCACTGCGCCGAAAGCATCAAAATCCTGCTGCACGACCCCGACATTCTGGGCGGCGACTTGGTCGCGCACGGCGAAAAACGCCATGAAGGCATCGGCGTGATCGAAGCGCCGCGCGGCACGCTGTTCCACCATTACCAGGTCGACGAAAACGACATCGTGACGAAAGCCAACCTGATCGTCTCGACCACCAGCAACAATACGGCGATGAACGAATCGGTGCGGCAGGTCGCGGCGGAATATCTGTCCGGGCGCGAACTGACCGAGCCGTTGCTGAACAACCTGGAAGTCGCGATACGCGCCTACGATCCCTGTCTGTCCTGCGCGACGCACGCGGTCGGCAAGATGCCGATGCAGGTCGAATTGATCGATGCCGAAGGACGTACCGCCGATCGTGTGCTTAAACACGGGGATGGCACGCTCGAACGTTTGGCCGATGCCTAAACCCGTTCTAATATTCGGCTACGGCAATCCCAGCCGCGGCGACGATGCGCTGGGGCCCTTGCTGATCGAATCTATTCAAAACCGTTTCAATACGACATATATTGATGTGTTGACCGATTTTCAGTTGCAGATCGAACATGCGCTGGACCTGGATCACAGGGAACTCGTACTGTTCGTTGATGCTTCGGTCGCTTGCATCCCCCCTTTCGAATTGACCGAACTTAAACCGGTCGCGGCGGTCGGTTATACGACGCATGCGCTGCATCCGGCGTCGGTGATGGCGGTTTATCGGTCGATCAGAAAACAGCCTCCGCCGCCTTGTTTTCTGCTGGCGATCAAAGGCGAAGCGTTCGAACTGGGCGAAGGTTTGAGCGCAAACGCCGAACGCCACTTACGGCAAGCCGAATCGTTCGCCGACGGATTACTGCGGAATCCCGAGCCTGCCGAATGGCGCAGCAAGGTAGGCAATCGGCCGGAGCGTGAAGAAGACTTCCGGCATGCATGACTTTTCATGACTCGCTGACGGTCGTGAAATTATCGAAATGAAAATTAAAGATTTAAGCGTTATTTGTTAAGATTCGATCGTTATCTACCTCGGGAAAAATCATGTGCGGAATTTGCGGTTGCGGCTCACCCCCTCAACATCATGAGCATCGCTTCGTCCTCAACCAGGACCTTCACGGCGGACACGCTCACGATCACTCCGCGGAGAGGCTGCTTAAAATCGAGCAGGATCTGCTCGGCAAAAACAATGCTTACGCCGAGCAAAACCGCAGCTTTTTCGAACAGCATCATATCTTCGTGCTGAATCTGGTCTCAAGCCCCGGCTCCGGCAAAACAACCCTGCTGGTCGAAACCATCAAGGCATTGCAAGACCGGATACCGATTGCGGTGATCGAAGGCGACCAGCAGACCGAACACGACGCCGAACGTATCCGGGCCGCCGGCGCGCCCGCCGTGCAGATCAACACCGGCCGCGCCTGCCATCTGGATGCCCACGGTATCGGCCATGCGGTGGCGGCTCTCGGCGTCAAGGACCACAGCCTGCTGGCGATCGAGAATGTCGGCAATCTGGTCTGCCCTTCTTCCTTCGACCTCGGCGAGGCGCATAAGGTGGTCGTGCTGTCGGTCACCGAAGGCGACGACAAACCGCTCAAGTACCCGGATATGTTCCATGCCGCCGATCTGATGCTGATCAACAAAACCGATCTGCTGCCTTACGTTGATTTCGACGTCGACCGCTGCATCCGGTTTGCCAGACAAGTGAATCCCGACATTCAAATCATTTGCCTGTCGGCCACAAAAGGCGAAAATTTTCCGGTCTGGATTGCTTGGCTGTCGGATCGCATCGCCGGCATCAAAGCAAAGGCGGTTTCGGCTGCGGCAGAGGAAGCCTCACAAGAAGCTTAGGGTTGGATAACGGATAATGTCCCGACCGAAGACCTGCCAGGTTTTAAAAACCTGGCAGGTCTGTGAAGTCATTATCGGCAAAAATCCTTACGGCAAAGCCTGATTCCGCCAACTTTCGAGAAAATGCCGGACCAGCAGCTTCACGCCGGCCTCCATGTCGTCCGCGCCGGCAGCGGCAAATTTACCTGTCAACGACAGCATGCAGATGCCGTGGATGCCGCCCCATAACGCACGTGCGGCCTGTTTGACCTGATCATCCGAACGCTCCTTTGCGAGCCGCTTGAATTCCGCTTCGAAACGTGAAAACGCACGGTCGATCTTTTCGCGATACCAGTCCGGAAACTCCGCCCCTTCCGGCTGTCGATGCTCGAAAATCAGGCTCCAGCAATTGAAGTGTCGGCGGGCAAAGTTCAGATAAATCCCCGCGATATCTTCGATTGCTTGCGCCGGGCTCTTGGGCGGCATGGCGTCGAACTGTTCGATCAGCGTATCGAGCGTGCGCCCGTTCAAATGCAGCACGAGATCGTTCATGTTCTCGAATACCATGTAGATGCTGCCGACCGTATAGCCGATTTCGAACGCGACATTGCGCATCGTCAGCGCCTTGCTGCCTTCCGAGGCAACCAGCGTTTCGGCGGCCTGAAGCACCATGGCCTTGATTTCCGGGAGAGTATGTTGGCTTCTTCTTGCCATTACGATTAGAGGATAAATTTTAGAAATTGAGGTGCCGTTCTGGGGCAATTCACCATGAGATTTAACTTAACCCTCATGAAAACAAAACTCACCCCGCGAATGAAAAACGCATTCTACGGCCGGCATTGGGGGATGCGCTACGCGCCTGTCCTCCATGCAATTCATTTTTCATGGCAGAGGTATTCTACAAAGACGCTTTCCCTCTGCCGCTTCATGCTTCCCTTACCTTGCCGGACGGACTGATTTCCGCAAAGTATCTGACCAGAAAATCGACAAACGTGGTCAGCTTGGCCGGCAAAAAACGCCGGTGCAAATATATCGCATAAATCGCCAGCGACGGGATCCGGAACTCCTGAAGCACTTCGACCAGTTTCCCCTGCGCCAGATAATTCACGACCGAAAACTCCGGCGCCTGGGTGATCCCCATTCCCAACGCCGCGGCCTGGCATAGGGCACGGCCGTTGTTTGAAGCAAAATGCCATTGAGTTTTGATCTTGATCTCGTCGTTGCCGGTGCGGAAAATCCAGTAATCCCGGTGCGGCGTATCCGTATAATGCAGGCAGCGATGTTCGCTGAGCTCCTCGATCCGTTCCGGTTTGCCGTGCGCAGCGATATAATCAGGCGAGGCATAAACACATAGCCTTGTCTCGGCGATTTTCCGGGCCACTACGCCAAGGTCAAGCGTATCGGTCACGAGGATCGACAGATCGAAATTGCCCTCGCTCAGGCTCACCCGACTGTTGTGCAAGGTCATCAAAATTTTCACGTCCGGATACTCTCGTTGGTACGCTTCAATCGCCGGCACCATGAAGAGGCCGCCGAAGTCGATCGGCGCGCTGATTTTCAACACGCCGCGCACTTTCCTGCCGAGCTGGGAAGTCGATTCGTCCAGTTCCAGAAAATCGTCCAGCAATTGCTTGCAGCGGTAATAATAAATTTCTCCGGCCTCGGTCAGGCTGATCTGGCGCGTCGTCCGGTTCAGCAAGGCGACGCCGAGCGATTCTTCGAGTTGGGCCATGTATTTGCTGATCATCATCGCGGACAGATTCATTTCGCGCGATACCGCCGCGAAAGAGCCGAGCTCGACGATCCGGCAGAATACCTGCATGTTGTTCAGTTTATCCATTGCCCCTACTATAAACTATAAGTTTATATTTTATAAATTTATAACGCTATTTAAAGTCTGGGTTTAGTCGAGTATAGTATTCAACGGAGATAGTTAAAAGCCGCTTGGCCCTGTGCATCGAAAGAGACAAGACCAAGCGGTTTTTTTATATCGACCGGTTTTCGATCCCCAATAATAACGACAAGAGGCACTCATGAGCAAAATACTGAATGAAGTTCTAGCCGCCAACCGGGACTATGTAAATAATTTCGGCGAAAAAGGCAATTTGCCGATGCCGCCGGGCCGGCACTTCGCGATTCTGACCTGCATGGACGCCCGCCTCGATCCGGCCAAGTATGCAGGCCTGTCCGAAGGCGACGCGCACGTGATCCGCAATGCCGGCGGCCGCGCCAGCGACGATGCGATCCGCTCGCTGGTCATTTCCTACAAACTGCTCGGCACCCGCGAATGGTTCGTGGTGCATCATACCGATTGCGGTATGGAGACCTTTACCGACGACATCATGCGCCGCCTGCTGAACAGCAGCCTGAAAACCGCTTCGGTCGACGCCAGCGGCTGGCACGACAGCGGTCAGGGCCCAGGCTCCGCCGAAGGCAATTACATCGACTGGCTGACGATCCCGAACCAGGAACAAAGTGTGCTCGAAGATGTCACCCGCATCAGGAACCACCCGCTGGTTCCGCGCGACATTCCTGTTTACGGTTATATCTATGATTGCAAAAGCGGGCGCTTGATTGAAGTTCCCTCCGCAACGGAAGCCGGCAAAGCCGGTTAAGTATCGCCGGTATTAGCAGTCCCGTCCGCCGCACGGTGGGCGGAGACTTAAGTTGCCTTGCTATCATACTATCTTCCTAGCGCCATCGCGGGCCTGACCGAAATGGCCAAATGGCGCCGCGCGTCCGTCGCGAAAGCTTACCAGACTCGCAAGTCCGACAAGCGGAAAATCATGAAGCCACTGCCCCACCAGGAACTATTAGCGGTCGTCGACGAGAACGATAATGTCATCGGCACTTGCGCCCGGCATATCGTGCATGCCTCGGGCATGAGGCACCGCGCGGTGCATATTCTGGTATTCGACGATTCCGGCCGCCTGTTCCTGCAAAAACGCTCGATGCGCAAGGATCTGAACCCAGGGCTCTGGGATACCTCGGCCGCCGGCCATGTCGACGCGGACGAGGAGTATGATTTCAGCGCGGTGCGGGAGTTGCGCGAAGAACTGGGCGTAGAGCACGACGCCCCGATGGCGCCGCTTTTCAAAATCCCGCCGACCCTTGAAAACGGCATGGAGTTTGTTCAGGTTTATCGCGTCACCCACAACGGACCGTTTACGCTGGCCGACGATGAGATCGACGCCGGAGAATGGTTTATGCCGCACGAAATCGACGCCCGCGTCAAAGCCGACGACATACGGTTGACGCCGACCTTCAAACTGCTTTGGCGGCAATGGGGCGCGCGCAGCGTTTGATGATCACCCCTTCAACACGCCGCGAATCACCGCCACGATCGTTTCTATCGTTTGATCGTCCAGCTCCGAACAGATCGGCAGAGACAGGCATTTTGCCGCGACCGCCTCGGTATTCGGCAGACAGACGCCCGCACACTCTTCCTTGAACACATTCTGCCGGTGCAGCGGCACCGGATAATAGATCGCGCAGCCGATCCGGCTTTCCTGCAATGCTTTCATCACTTCGTCACGGCGATCGCACAACAGGGTGTATTGGTGATACACATGCTCGCCGACGCCGTCTTCAAAAGGCGTGATCAAAGGCAAACCGACCATCAGTTCCGAATACCGGTGCGCGGCGCGGCGGCGGGACTGGTTGTAGCGGTCGATCCGTTTCAGCTTCGCGCGCAGAATCACCGCCTGCATTTCGTCGAGACGGCTGTTGTAGCCGATGATGTCGTGATAATAACGCACTTTCGAACCGTGATTGTGCAGCATCTTGATCGTTTCGGCGGCTTTATCCGAGTTGGTCACGACCAGGCCGCCGTCGCCGTAGGCCCCAAGATTCTTGCTCGGAAAAAAACTGTAAGCGCCTGCGTCGCCGATCGCGCCGGTCTGCCTGCCGCCGATCGAGGCGCCGAACGACTGGCAGCAATCTTCGATCAATTTTAGATTGTGCTTTGCGCAGATCTCGCTAATCCGCGCCATGTCCGCCGGCTGGCCGAACAGATGCACCGGCATCACCGCCTTAGTCTTTGGCGTGATCGCCTCTTCGATCGCCTCCGGCGAAATATTGAAGGTAAGGGGGTCGATGTCGACAAAGACCGGCTTCGCGCCGACATAGCAAATTGCCTCGGCCGTCGCGATGAACGTGAATGCGGTCGTGATCACTTCATCGCCGGGGCCGATGCCTTCCGCAATCAGCGCCAGATGCAGCGCATCGGTGCCGGAGGCAACGCCGATTGCATGTTTGACGCCCAGATAATCGGCGCATTCCTGTTCGAAAGCGTGTACGTTCGGCCCGAGAATAAACGAACAGTTCGCGATCGTTTCGGCCAGGCCGAGCTCGACTTCATCCTTGATTTCGGCGTACTGCGCCTTCAGGTTTACCATTGGGATCATTTTTTCAAACCTTGAGTCTATAGAGAAAGTTTATCGTTCCCGCGCTCTGCGTGGGAACCCTGAGGATTCCGCCAAAAACAACCTCCATTTATGGTTCCCATGCTCTGCGTGGGAACCCGCTCAAGGACGCTCTGCGTCCCGAACCGCGGAGCGGTTCAGACTACGTTCCCACGCAGAGCATGGGAACGATGAGGTTGAGTTCAGAAAAGTTAATTGTGACCGAGCCCAAAGCGGAATCAATTACTGGCCGAATTCCTGTAAATTCAGCAACTCGGTAATCTTGATCGCAGTCGCGAGCGCTCTTCTTCCGGCTTCTCCCGGCACCAGCGGCTTTTCGCCGTTTCGGATGCAGGCGACAAAATGCCTGATTTCTTCCAGCAGCGCATCGCTGGTCGCGAATACCGATTCTTCGGTCACGATCTCCGGGATGCCGGGAAACATCTCCTTGTCGCCGGTGCGGTGCTTGGTCAACACGCGGTTCTGGAAATCCACCGACACATAGGAAGAAGGACGGAACAGGCGCATCTTGCGCTCGAGCTTCATGCTGATCCGGCTCGCGGTCACATTCGCGACGCAGCCGTTTTTAAATAAAAGGCGGGCGTTCGCAATGTCGGTGCCCGGCGTCAACACCGCCGTGCCGCTGGCGTCGATACGTTCGACCTCCGAATCGACCAAGGCCAAAATGATGTCGATGTCGTGAATCATCAGGTCGAGCACCACGCTGACATCGTTCGCGCGCGGGTTGAACGGAGCCAACCGGTGCGATTCGATGAACAGCGGCTTTTCTTCCTTATCCAGCCCGAGCACAGCCGGATTGAAGCGCTCCAGATGGCCTACCTGCAGGATTCGATTTTTATCATGCGCGATCGCGATCAGTTCGTCGGCTTCTTCGAGCGTGACGGTAATCGGCTTTTCGACCAGCACATGCGCGCCGGCGAGCAGAAAATCCTTCGCCACCCGGTGATGCAAGGTGGTCGGCACAACCACGCTGACCGCATCGACCTGGCCCAGAAGATCCCGATAATCGGTCAACGCCATCGCACCGTGTTTTTCCGCGATATTACGGGCAGCCGCTTCATCTATGTCGACGACCGCGACCAATTCGCAGTCCGGCAATGAAGCGTATTTATCCGCATGAAACTTGCCGAGATACCCCGTGCCGATTACCGCACATTTTAATTTTTTCATCTATTTTATCCGACTTTAAGCGCGGATATTGTCTTCGTACTGTTTCTGTCAAAACAATCTCCGCATAGCGATGCATTGACCTGCCAGGTTTTTAAAACCTGGCAGGTCTTCGGCAGAGGAAGTTAGCCCTAGCCATACCTTTAGTAATTCTGTTTTGCCGACGCAACAAATCGCCCATTGTAAAGGAAGTGCCAATTTATTCAAATCGCACTATCACCCTACCCGGCTTCCGCAAACGCTGCCGAAAATCCGCCGCCTGCTCGAACCGGATTGAAAAGCGCCGACGCCAAAACCGACGAATTTTAGCAATCAAACGCGCCTTCCTTTTATGTTATCCTATAGGGCTTGGTTTTTTTCTTAAATTCCCATATCACTTTATGCGAACTCGCGTTAAAATTTGCGGTTTTACTCGTGCCGAGGACGCGAAACAGGCCGCCCTGCTCGGCGCCGATGCGATCGGTTTGGTGTTTTATCGGCCGAGCCCGCGTCATGTCGACATGGAACAAGCACTTCGGATTACCGGCGCGCTGCCCGCGTTTACGACGGTCGTCGCCTTGTTCGTCGATGAAGAGGAAGCCAGGATACGGGAAATTTTGCAGAGCGTGCCGATCGACTGCCTGCAATTTCACGGCGACGAGCCGCCCGAAGCATGCAGAAAGTATCACAAACGCTATATCAAGGCGGTCAGGGTCAGGCCTGAAACCGATATAGCGGAGCTGGCGCGGCAATATCACGATGCGGCAGGATTGCTGCTTGACGCCTGGCATCCGGATGCGAAAGGCGGCACCGGCAATCTTTTCGATTGGAATATGATTCCTGAACAATGCGGCCTGCCGATCATTCTGGCGGGCGGCTTGAATCCGGAAAACGCCTATGATGCGGTACGGATGGTCAGACCTTATGCGCTGGATGTCAGCAGCGGGGTGGAAGCGGCCAAAGGTGTCAAGGATGCGGCCAGAATGGCGGCATTTTTGACAGAAGTTAATAAGGGTGACAGAACAAATTATGACAGATAAATATAACATGCCCGATGCCCGGGGCCATTTCGGCCCTTACGGCGGAACCTTCGTGGCGGAAACGCTGATCCGGCCGATTCAGGAACTCAACGAAGCCTATCATCGCTATTTGCAGGACCCGGACTTCCTGGCCGAACTGGATAAAGATCTCAAGCATTACGTCGGCCGGCCGTCGCCGCTGTATCATGCCGAACGCTGGAGCCGCGAGCTCGGGGGCGCGCAGATTTATCTGAAGCGCGAAGACCTGAACCATACCGGCTCGCACAAGATCAACAACACCGTCGGCCAGGCCTTGCTGGCCAAGCGGATGGGCAAGACCCGGATCATCGCCGAAACCGGCGCCGGTCAGCACGGCGTCGCGACCGCGACCGTCGCCGCGCGTCTGGGTCTCGAATGCGTCGTCTACATGGGCGCGGTCGATGTCGCGCGCCAGTCGCTGAACGTGTACCGGATGAAGCTTTTGGGCGCGAAAGTCGTCGCGGTCGAATCCGGTTCGAAAACGCTGAAAGACGCGCTGAACGAAGCCCTCCGCGACTGGGTCACCAATGTCGACAACACTTTTTACATCATCGGCACGGTCGCGGGCCCGCACCCGTACCCGGCCATGGTGCGCGACTTCCAGGCCATTCTAGGCCGCGAAGCGAAGCAGCAGTGCCAGGAAATGACCGGCCGCCTGCCCGATGCGCTGGTCGCCTGCGTCGGCGGCGGCTCGAACGCAATCGGCCTGTTCTATCCGTTTATCGATGACGAAGCGGTCAAGATGTACGGCGTCGAAGCCGCCGGCGACGGCATCGAAACCGGCCGCCATTCCGCGCCGTTGTCGGCCGGACGGCCGGGCGTGCTGCACGGCAACCGCACCTATCTGATGGCCGACGACGACGGCGAAATCATCGAAACCCATTCGATTTCGGCGGGACTCGATTATCCCGGCGTCGGCCCCGAGCATTCCTGGCTGAAGGACATCGGCCGCGCAACTTACGTCAGCATCACCGACGACGAAGCGCTTGACGGATTCTATGCACTGACCCGGATGGAAGGCATTATTCCGGCGCTCGAATCGAGCCATGCGATGGCCTATACGATGAAACTGGCGCCGACGATGAACCAAGACCAGACTATTATTGTCAATCTGTCCGGCCGCGGCGACAAAGACATGCAAACCATGGCCAAACGCGAGGGAATTTTACTGTGAGCCGATTAGCCGCCAAATTTGAAGAACTGTCCCAAAACGGCCGCAAGGCGCTGATTCCGTTCATTACCGCGGGCGACCCGAACCCCGGCTTCACAGTACCGATGATGCACGCAATGGTGAAGGCCGGCGCCGACATCATCGAACTGGGGGTGCCGTTTTCCGATCCGATGGCCGACGGCCCGGTCATCCAGCGCGCCAGCGAACGCGCGCTCGCCCACAGAATGAGTCTTCGGCGCACGTTGGAGATGGCAATGGAGTTTCGACGCACCGATACGAAAACGCCAGTGGTGCTGATGGGCTACTTGAACCCGATCGAAGCGATGGGCTATGAAGGCTTCGCGAATGCCGCGCAGCGGGCCGAAGTCGACGGCATATTGACCGTTGACCTGCCGCCCGAGGAAGGCGAAGAATGCGCAGCCCAACTCAAAGCGCGCGGCATCGATCCGATTTTTCTGCTGGCGCCGAACAGCAGCGCCGAGCGGATTAAAATAATGGGTGAGATCGGCGCGGGTTACCTTTATTATGTATCGCTGAAAGGCGTCACCGGCGCGGGGCATTTGAATACCGCCGACGTAGAGCAAAAGCTCAAGGAAATCCGCGCGAATGCCAGCCTGCCGGTCGGCATCGGCTTTGGCGTGAAAGATGCCGAAACCGCGAAAACCATTGCCGGCATCGGCGACGGCGTGGTGATCGGCAGCGCGCTGATCAGCCATATCGAAGCGAATCTGGACGATCCTGAACGCGCAAAAAGCGAAATCATCGGCCTGCTGGCCGCGATGCGCCAGGCGATGGATAATTAAAAAATCTCCCCTAACCCCTCTTTTTCAAAGAGGGGGACTTTACGCTTACTCGAGCATTTGACTATGGGGGTGAGTAGTTACACGACAACCGCGTTAACGCGCACAATGAGGCATAATGACAATGAGTTGGTTTCAAAAACTGGTTCCGTCTACCATCAGAACGGAGAACTCCAATAAAAAAGGAGCCGTGCCTGAAGGTTTGTGGAATAAATGTCCCAACTGTAATGCGATTCTTTATGCGCTGGAACTGGAAAGAAATCTGCATGTTTGTCCCAAATGCGAACATCACATGCGCGTTTCGGCTCGAACCCGGCTGGACATTTTCTTGGATGAAGAAGGCCGCGAGGAAATCGGCAAAGGCGTCAAACCGACCGATCCGCTGAAGTTCCGCGACAGCAAAAAATATAAGGATCGTATCGTTCAGGCGCAGAAACAGACGAAGGAAACCGATGCACTGGTCGTGATGAAAGGCAAGCTGAAAGGCGCAGACATCGTCGCGGCCGCGTTCGATTTCAACTTCATGGGCGGGTCGATGGGTTCCGTGGTCGGCGAGCGCTTCATGCGGGGCGTGAACAAAAGCCTGGAACTCGGCTGTCCTTTCATCGTGTTTACCGCGAGCGGCGGCGCCCGCATGCAGGAATCGCTGTTTTCATTGTTTCAAATGGCAAAGACCAGCGCCGCGCTGACCAAATTGTCCGCTGCGGGCCTTCCTTATATTTCATTCATGACCGATCCAACCATGGGCGGCGTGTCGGCAAGTCTCGCCATGCTCGGCGACATCAATGCCGCCGAACCCAATGCGCTGATCGGTTTTGCCGGCCCGCGCGTGATCGAGCAGACGGTGCGCGAAAAACTGCCGGAAGGCTTCCAGCGCAGCGAGTTTTTGCAGGAACATGGCGCGGTCGACATGATCATCGACCGCCGCGACATCCGCGATAGAATCGCCAGTGTGCTGAGCATGTTATCGCCAGTAAAGACCGAAGCGCTGGCGCGCCTGGAATATCTTCAGGATCCTGAACCGGAAAGCGTCGATGAGGCTGCCGGAGAAAGTCAAATCGTAGAAGAAGACCAGTAGCCGATTACGATCTCCCCGTTGATGCCGCGTTTCATTACGCTAAAAGAGTGGCTGAACTGGCAAGAAAGCCTGCATCCTTTAGCAATCGATATGGGTCTGGAACGCGCCGCGCGTGTTTTTGCCGCGCTCAATCCCGCTTACCGAAAGCCGGTCACCATTACCGTGGCCGGCACCAACGGCAAAGGTTCCTGCGTCGCCTATCTCGAAACGATTTACCGGGGGCAGGGCTACCGGGTCGGCGCTTATACCTCGCCGCATATTCTACGATATAACGAACGCATCAAAATCGACGGCGTCCCGGTCGACGATGATCTGATTTGCGAGGCGTTTGCGCGCATCGAAGCGGTCCGTCAAAACACCTCTTTAAGCTATTTCGAATTCAGCACCCTGGCCGCTCTCGATATCTTCTCTCACAGCCATGTCGACATTCAGATATTGGAAGTCGGCATGGGCGGACGGCTCGATGCGGTCAATATCATCGATCCGGACGTAGCGCTCATCAGCAGCATCGGGATCGATCACGTCGATTGGCTCGGCCAGACCCGCGAAGCGATCGGCGCCGAAAAGGCCGGCATTTTCCGCGCCGGAACCCCGGCAATCATCGGCGATCCGCAGCCCCCTTCATCGCTGCTGCAATGCGCCGAAGACAAGGATGCCAGGCTGTTTTGCATCGGCAAGGAATTCGGCTATCAAAAAGCCGTGAACGGTTGGCATTGGCGTTTCGGTGATCAACATCTGGAAAATTTGCCGCTGCCGGCTTTGAAAGGCGAACACCAATACCGGAACGCCTCCTCGGCTATTCTGGCGATCCGCCAATTATCGCCGATTCTGCCGGTCGACATCGCGGCGATCCGGCATGGCCTCGAAAATGTAAAACTGGTCGGCCGTTTTCAATTAATTGATGGTAAAATCCCTCTCCTGTTGGATGTGGGGCATAATCCGGAAGCCGTAAAAACCTTGGTCGAATACCTGCGCGAGCACTATCCGCAGCAACGCATCCGCGCACTGTTTTCGATGATGAAAGACAAGGACATCAAAAGCGTGCTCGAACTGATGAGCCCGCTGGTTTACGACTGGTTTTTCGCTCCCCTGACAAATCCCCGGGCGGCCAATGAAACACAAATGCGCGCGATTTTCGAACAATGCGGAATTTCCGCGGCGTATTTCGGTTTCCAAACTTTTACCGAAGCATTTGCCGCCGCAAAAAACCAGTCGCAAGAAGGCGATCTGCTGCTGGTTTTTGGGTCCTTCTTTTTGGTATCCGATTGCCTCTCCGCGCTAGACAAAGGTGAATGACGAAATGGATCAAGAATTGAAACAACGATTGATCGGAGCGGCGGTTGTCACAGCGCTCGCCGCCATTTTTATCCCGATGCTGTTCGACGATCCAGTCGATACGAGCGGCCAGGCGGTCAGCGAAATGACGATACCGGCACCGCCGGCTAATGCGCCCAATGGCCCTGAAAGCAAACTGCCGCCCAATGCGGCGAGCGTCGAGAATGCAGACGGCACTGCCCTATCGCCCCCTGTATCCGTTAATCCAGCGGCAGCAGATACGCATGCCGCCGGAGGCGTTGAAAAGATCGAACCCGGTCTGCTGGAAAATGCAGCCGCCGATTACGAACCGCCTTCCGAAATGGATGCCAACGCCGATTCCGGGACTACGCCGGACGAAGAAGTCGAAATCGTCCAGCCGGCCCCTTCGCCCGAACCAGAGCCAGAGCCGGCCATAGACCGTACTCCGCCTGCCGCGAGCGCAGCGGCGAAAACAATCAAACCGAAAGCCGGCATCCCGGTTTCCGAAGAGGCTGAGATCAAGCCTGAGCCCGCGAAACCGGCAGAGAAACCCGTTAAACCAGCGCCCAAAACCGCAGCGAAATTCGAGCGCTGGACCATTCAGGCGGGTAGTTTCACTAAAAAGGAAAACGCCGTTTCGCAACGGGATAAACTGCGCAAACTCGGTTTTCCCGCCGCCCTGGAAACCTTATCGACCGGTAAGGGCACGATTTACCGGCTAAAAATCGGCCCCGAACTGAGCAAACAACGGGCGCTCGAAATACGGAACCGCCTGAATCAACAAAACATCAAAACGATCATTCTGGCCGAGTAATGGCAGCGGTTCAAAACATCACCCAGCTTTTTGCACATATGCTGTGGATAGATTATGTCATCGCGGTTTTGCTGACATTTTTTCTGTTGATCGGTTTATTGCGCGGAGCGGCCCTGGAAACGCGCTCACTGGCCTGCTGGCTGATCGCAAGTGCGGTCGGCTGGTATTTCGCGGATGACTATACCCGCGTGATCCATTCGGCGCTCACCAACCCGAAGGCGCAAATCGCAGCCGCTTTCGGCATCCTGTTCGTGCTGACGCTGACGCTGAGCACGCTGGTGTTCTTCATCCAGAATTTCAAAAAAAAACGGTCTTACCCTTCTCTTTTCGGACATTTCGCCGGCCTACCCGTGGCTTTACTGCGCGGCTTATTATTTGTCAATCTGATCGTGATTTTTGCCGGCCTCACGCCGCTGCCCAAGGATACTTGGTGGCATGAATCGAAGCTGCTTCCGCATTTTCAGAATGCGGCCATTTGGCTGAAGACCCGCTTTCCGTCCGGATTCTCGGACTTTCTTCATTACTCTTAACTTTTATAAGGCTTGGACTTATCGACATGTGTGGTATCGCTGCAATAGTTTCCCATCAATACGTCAACCAGGAGTTGTTCGACGCCCTCACGGTGCTGCAACACCGGGGACAGGATGCCGCCGGAATCGTAACCTGCGAAAACGGCCGCCTCCACTTGCGCAAGGAAACCGGCCTCGCCCGCGATGTATTCACTAATACGCACATGTTGAAGCTGAGAGGCAACATGGGCATTGCGCATGTGCGCTATCCGACCGCCGGCTGCACCAGTTCGGCCGAAGCCCAGCCTTTTTACGTGAACTCGCCGTTCGGCCTGACGCTCGCGCACAATGGCAATCTCACCAACACCGACGAATTGAAGAAAGCGTTGTTCGTCGAGGATCAGCGCCATATTAACACCGATTCCGATTCGGAAGTGCTGCTCAACGTATTCGCGCATGAACTGCAAAGCCTCGGCAAGCTGCACTTGAGCGTCGACGACGTGTTCGAAGCGGTGCGCGGCGTGCATCGCCGCTGCCGGGGTGCCTATGCGGTCGTGGTCATGATCACCGGCTTCGGCATCCTGGGCTTTCGCGATCCGCACGGCATCCGTCCGGTTGTGTACGGCGAGCGCAAAACCGATAAAGGCTCCGAATTCATGATAGCCTCCGAAAGCGTCGCGCTCGACGTGCTCGGCTTCGACCTGATCCGCGACATCGAGCCGGGGGAAGCGATCTTCATCGAACAATCAGGCGAGCTGCATACGCGACAATGCTCGGATACGGTCGATCACTGCCCCTGCATCTTCGAATATGTCTATTTCGCGCGCCCGGATTCGATCATCGACGACATTTCGGTGTACAAAGCACGCCTCAGAATGGGCGAAAAGCTCGCGCAAAAAATCCTGCGTGAATGGCCGGATCACGACATCGACGTGGTCATCCCGATCCCGGACACCAGCCGTACCGCGGCGCTCGAAATGGCCAACCGGCTCGGCGTCAAATTCCGCGAAGGCTTCATCAAGAACCGCTATATCGGCCGCACCTTCATCATGCCCGGCCAGAAGATGCGCGAGAAATCGGTCCGGCAGAAATTGAATGCGATAGGGCTCGAATTCGAAGGCAAAAACGTATTGCTAGTGGATGATTCGGTCGTGCGCGGCACCACTTCCGAGCAGATTATCCAGATGGCGCGCGATGCCGGCGCGAAAAAGGTCTATTTCGCGTCCGCCGCGCCGCCGGTCCGCTATCCGAACGTTTACGGCATCGACATGCCCGCCGCGCACGAATTGATCGCGCATAACCTGTCCGAGGAAGAAGTCGGCAAGGCGATCGGCGCCGACCGGATCATCTATCAAGATCTTCAGGACCTGATCGACGCCGTGCGCAAAGGCAATCCCGATATCCAGCATTTCGATACTTCCTGCTTCAGCAAGGAATACATTACCGGCGATATCGACGATAGCTATCTCGAACATATCGAAGGCCTGCGCAACGATGATGCGCAAGGCCTGCGCAATGCCGAGAATTTCATCATTGAAATGCAGAATTGCTGATAAAGCTGCAGGCAGGTTGCGGCCTTAACGTACGATACTAAGCTCGACACTAGGCGCGACCGGGTTCAACCCCGTCGCTTACGTTTCCGGGCACCCGATGAGCCTACAATAGAAAACGTTGCGGACGGGTTTGTAAAACCCTTCCGGCCAAATATAAGGAACCCAGAAATCCCATGAAAGACACCGACTGGAACGACTACTCACTCGAAACGCAAGCCATTCGCGCCGGCCACCGCCGCACCCAGGAAGGCGAGCACAGCATTCCAATTTTTCCGACCTCCAGTTATGTCTTCAAAAGCGCCGAGGAAGCCTCCCTGCGCTTTACCGGCCAACTGCCCGGCAACGTATATTCGCGCTTCACGAATCCGACCGTAACCGCGTTTCAGGAACGCCTCGCCCTGATGGAAAAAGGCGAACGCTGCCTGGCATTTGCGTCCGGCATGGCCGCGATCATGGCGGTCGGGATGGGGATTCTGAAAGCCGGCGATCATGTGGTCTGCTCGCGCGGCGTGTTCGGCAATACGGTATTATTGTTCCAGAACTATTTCGGCAAATTCGGCGTCGCGACCGATTTCGTCGATTTGACCGATTCCGCCGCCTGGGAAGCCGCGATCCGGCCGAATACGCGCTTTTTATTTCTCGAAACGCCGTCCAACCCGTTGACCGATATCGCCGATATCGCCGAATTGGCCGATATCGCGCACCGGCACGATTGCCTGCTGGTCGTCGACAACTGTTTCTGCACCCCTGCACTGCAAAAGCCGCTCACTCTCGGCGCCGACATTGTCGTGCATTCGGCGACCAAATACCTCGACGGCCATGGCCGCTGCGTCGGCGGCGCGGTCGTCGCCAATAACGAGATCATCGAGAAACAGATTTATCCGTATCTGCGTACCGGCGGCGCCACGATGAGCCCGTTCAATGCCTGGACCTTCCTGTCCGGCCTCGAATCGCTCGCAGTCAGAATGAAGGCCCACTGCGACAACGCGCTGGCGCTGGCCCAATGGCTGGAACGGCAGCCCGGCGTCGCCAAAGTTTACTATCCGGGCCTGCCTTCGCACCCGCAACATGCCCTCGCCAAAGCCCAGCAAAGCCATTTCGGCGCGATCGTCAGTTTCGAACTGACCGGCGGCAAGGATCATGCCTGGAAACTGATCGATGCGACCGAAATGATCTCGATCACCGCCAATCTTGGCGACGTGAAGACCACGATAACCCATCCTGCGACCACGACGCACGGCCGGCTGACGCCGGAAGCCCGTGCAGCGGCGGGCATCAAGGACGGTTTGGTCAGGGTTTCGGTGGGGTTGGAAAATATCGAGGATATCAAGAAGGATATTGGCCGAGGTTTGTAGGAACTCAGCCTGTCGTTTGGTCCCACATGCAGGTTGAAATAGACAAGAGTGAAATTGCCCAATAAGGATAAAGCCATAATACCGCCGGAAAAATTACGGGACTATGTGCTATCATCCTCACATCCGGTGGGAAAATTCAAAGCCGAATTTTTTCAATCATTGGGCTACACCGCTGAAAATTGGGAACGCATGGAAGCAGATATTCGCTCCCTGCTTGAAAACGATGCAACCCGAAATGAACGTACCGAATATGGACAAAAATTCGAAGTAAGAGGTCAAATCGTAAGTCCTTCGCTACGAAGTGCAGAAATTGTTACGGCCTGGATCGTGCTCAAGGATGAAAGCGTCCCTCGATTCATTACTGCTTATCCGGGAGGAAAGTAAATATGAATATCAAATTGTTAGACACTGTCGTGTTGGTAAAAGAACTGCCAAATTCAGGCCTGCAACCTGGAGACATAGGAGCCATAGTTGCATTGTACGAACCCGACGGGGTAGAAGTGGAATTTGTATCGGCTACCGGCAATACTCAAGCTTTAGTCACACTAAAAGTAGCCGACGTTCGTCCTATCAATTATCACGATATGCTCGCGGTACGCCCATTAGACGCGGCGTGATCAAGAGTAAAACGGCAGAAGATTCATATCGTTTACCTTGATCTGCTGTACCTAATACTCCGGATTTAAAAATCCTTTTCGGAAAAGCGAGCTCATCATGTCAATCCAATTCCTGACCTTGCATCATGCCAGCCTCATTGTTTCGAACACTGAAAAATCATTAGTGTTCTACAACAAAGTGCTAGGACTCAAGCAGATCGAACGCCCTTCGCTGCCGTTTCCGGGCGCCTGGCTGCAAGTCGGCGAGTCCGGGATGCAGCAACTCCATCTGCTCGAACTCGACAACCCCGACCCGACTTCCGGCCGCCCCGAACACGGGGGCCGCGACCGCCATGTCGCGCTCACGGTCGCTTCGCTGAATCCGGTGCTGGAATCGCTGGAAAACCATCAAGTCCCCTATTCGCTCAGCAAATCGGGACGCCGGGCGCTGTTTTGCCGCGACCGGGACGGCAACGCCATCGAAATCATCGAGCAGCCGCAATAAGGTCCTTGCTTTCGTAGCCTCGATGCAGCGCAGCAAAATCGAGGCTACCCTACCTCAACAGCAAACGACACGATAACGGCTGAAATTAGCCGTCATTTCGATAAATTTTTCGATTCTAAAACTACGGTTTGTCCCGCCTTTTTCCGTCACCGTATGGCCTACGCTCAAACCGGCCGTAGGCGGCAACAAAAGGTCGATCTCCGCGGCGTTTTCGACGATCAGAAAACCCTGCAATTCTCCGCTGTCGAACGGATAGACATCGCCGTTGATGACTTCAAGCAAGATATTCGCCAGGTCAACGCCGGGCTCGTTTCTGATATGCCTGAGAACCCCAAACAGCGGTTTTTTATTTTCCGACAATAACAAGGCCGGTTCGCCGAACGTGAAATTCGCATTTCTCAATTTTGTGGTATAGAAATTCCGGTCATCGGTAGCAAACAATTTAACATGATGCACTGCCAGAGATTTGTCGTCGTTCAGCACTTTAGTCGACAAATGCCCCATCGCGTTTTTGACCTCCAGGGGCACCAGTTCCAGCTTTTTCGTTGGGGTCTCCGTCTTGATCTCGCCGCTCAGTTCCAGAATGCGGTAGCGGCTGATCAACGAGGTTAAAAACCGGCTGACTTGCATATTGCCGACCATTAGCCCGCAACTGATTTGCGAGGCCGGCCTGACCGAGCGGATGATATCCCGGTAAGCCGTGAGCCGCCGCCATGCAAGCGCCTTCAATTGCCGGTTTCCCGACTCATCGGCATGGTTTTCCAAATAAGCGGCCAGCTTTTCCGAATTGATATAAAGCGTATTTTCGCCTCTGGCATCCTGATAATCACTCAATGGAGGAAAATAACCCGCCGTGTTCCAGTGGAAGCCGCTCGCCTCAGACGGATTCCTGTCCAAAGCGACTAGAGGACTTAAGCGGCCGGTTGCGGCAAAAATGTCCGCAATTTCCTGCTGCATTAGCCCATAGGCGTTAACGGATTGAAATAAAAGGATATGCTTTAGGGCAGACTCGATATTGGGGTAACGCGCCAACCCTGGCACATCGCTTTCGACCGGAATATTTTGAAGTTTCCGTTTGTTGACATCCTGGTAAATCTCGCCGAATTTCTTCCAGAGCGGAAGATCGGGGCCTTCATAAAATAAAGTAGCGCGCCTGCCCAGCAGACCCGCAATCTGAATCGCCCGGTAAAAGCAAAGCGCCTGATCCGCTTCGGCCAAATCCGAATCCGCCGCAATTTTGGCATATAAAAAGCACAGTTTTTTTGGCAAATGCAGAGAAAGCGTCCTGTATTTGCTGTTCCTTTCCTGGGCGGCGGCCGAACGATCCGCCAAAGACTGCCGCTCCAGGATGCTTGCCAGCATCAATACCGGGGGCAGTAGTTTACTCAACACCATCAACAGCGGTTTGGCGTCGATCGCTGATGGCAACAGTTCAGTAATGACCTTATTGAGCTGATTGATTTTTTCGGCCGCGGACGCCGTTTCCAGCTTAACCAGCCAGTGCTCGACGGATTCGGGCGTCAGTGCAAAGGGAAGCGTTTGAATTTCCTTCATGGGGTATCCGTGGCTATCAGTTCGCGAAAAACATAAAAACGCATCGCTAACCGCCTTAAAATGAAGACAAAAAATATAAAGCCAGTATAGGCTAAATTTTCCGGCTTTGTCCAATAGTGCCTTTACTCCGACAGTATTGATCAGGTCTTTGAATAAGGACAACTCTGATTCTTAACTTACCAAACCCGAAGCTCCTGCTTGCACATGAAATGTGACAATCGTCATCTTTACCATTGAAGACTTTCAAGGTAATGGATTGCTGGAGCTCCTGACCGGACAAGTCAATATGACAATTTTCGTCATCACTACCGATGGCGCAATCGGCGCGATGCATCCGGGTTGTCGACATAATATCCCACCTTTATCACGAAGCTTTGCAGCGCGTTAGTTATCCGTGATTTCTGATCGATTGGCGGGATGACACTTTTTGTCAGTTACCGACGCTCTGAGTCAACGACTCTTCATGATATGACTGGCTATTTGCCATTCCGTCCAACTGAACCGTCAATAAACACAAACATAAACCACCAATAAATATTATTAAAATCAATTGTTTATATTATTTTAAGCATAAAAACCAGGAAAAAGAAGCACCGCTTGAACAGATCTGGCACACGAACTGCTTAATACCGATTGTCTTAAAACCCACCCCAACCAAGAGGATTACAATCATGAGACACTTACCTAAACACGTACAACAAGGTTTTACCTTGATCGAATTAATGATCGTGGTCGCGATCATCGGTATTTTGGCGGCCGTCGCGATTCCAGCCTATCAAGACTATACAGTCCGCGCTAAGGCATCTGAAATAATTTTAGCGGGCTCATCCTGCAAAACTGCTGTTACTGAAGCCGTGCAATCAGCAATTGCTGCCGATGTCAGTGCCGTTTTACCGGGTGTATGCTCAATTCAAGCATCAAAATATGTTACATCAGGTTCAATTGATGCAAATGGCGTGATTACTGTAGTTGGAGTTCATGGCGCTCTTGGCGGCGCAACTGATGCTACCCACAATACTATTTCTTTAACACCGATCCAAACTGGCACTACTGCGCTTGTTGGAACCACAGATGGCGGCAAGACAATCGCAGGCTGGAAATGCGGCCCCGCTGCAACTAACGGCATACAAGCAAAATATTTACCGGGTTCTTGCCAAGGCGTATATTAATCTCTAATATCGTTTAGCTAAAACAAACCATCCAATCCTTCATCGGGTTGGATGGTTTTTTGTGTCTTGAGGATTTCTGCAAAGGTAAAACAGACGGACTCCGTATCCTTATACAAATCAAAAAATGATTCAAACTACATACGAACTATCGGACACGTTAATACTAGCTACGCGCTATTTAAGTAAGAATGCGTAACCGTTTTTAAAACTGTTGGCAACAAAGCTCATTGACCGAAGCGCCGTGACGTAGGCCGCGAGTCGCTTTTAAAATCGGTTAAGCGTTTTTACTTATATGCGTTACACAAGGATGAAAAGCTCGATTTGAAAGCCATTTATTGCCTTATTGCCAGCATCCAATGAAACATCGTCTTTCTGCCTTTCTGATCCATTTGCTTATCTCAGGCATCCTTGCCCTAATCGCCATTTTTATCGTTTTTTTTGTCTGGTATCCCGCTCCACTGCATGAAGCGGTCGGCGTAACCCAAATATTTTTAATACTGTTGGCGGTCGACATAATGATAGGCCCCATCATGACGCTCATTGTCTATAAGCCCAATAAACCCTCATTAAAATTCGACCTGACCGTCATTGCCCTATTGCAATTGGCCGCGTTAAGTTATGGTATGGACACAGTTTTTCAAGGACGTCCTGCCTTTATCGTGTTCAATGGAAACCGGTTTGAAATCAGCCGAGCGTCTGACATCGACCCCGACAGCATCAATACCGCCCTTAAGAACGGAAATAAGGCGGCTATGGCCGGATGGACCCGCCCGCGCTGGGTGGGGACTGTAGCTTCGCCAGATCCGAAGCGTGCTCAAGATATTATGTTCTCTTCCGTACTAGGTGGACCGGACTGGCCGCAATTGCCCGAACTGTTCGTGCCAATTTCACAAGTCAAGACACAAATATTGGCAAAAGCCCTTCCTTTAGAGGAGTTGCATGAGTTACAGCGCAAAAACGGCAACGAAGTTAATCTGGACGATTGGAAAGACAACAAATGGCTGCCCTTGCGCGGCAAAGTCAAGAACCTGGTCGTTTTGATCGATGCCCGTACGGCGAATGTGATCAAAATTCTCGATATCGATCCGTGGACTGTTTCCGACGGCAAGTAGAACTTAATAGACTTGAAGAATCTCCACCATCCCCGAGAAAATGAAAGCACATTGTGAGAACACCACTCACGCGACTACCGCATTCAAATTGCGATTGGGGCATTGCTCCTGCCTTAATACCGGCAAGAGAAAACTGCTTTTTGTGACACTGTTTGCCGATAGCCGATTTAGCGCTGTGCTATGCTTCCTTCTAGTGAACCATCTCAGATTTGGCTGCTTTAATCGGTAGCTGACGAGCTGATTGCTCTTTCCAGGATTGCTAACATTCCAGGTCGCCTTATGCATAAAATCCAAGCACTGCCTTTTGAAATCACCACGGACTCCATCGGCAACTGGCTGCTTTCCCTCGATCAGCTTTTTCCCGCCGAAAAAATCAACTTGCTCAACGGGGTGCTGAATGAATTGGTGAATGGTCCCATCGAGAAAAACACCTTGTTTTTGATGTTGGACAAGTTGACTGAAAACGTTTTGGTGGTGTCCAAAATAATGGAACGCACTGCTCAAAAGTCGGTTTATTCGCCGGATAAAGCTCGAAAATGGATGGCCGCCGCCATTCAATTACCCAAAAAACTAAGTTTCGCTTATGCGCAATTGGCGAACGAAAACGCGTTGCCCGACTCCCAAAAGGCCGTGTGCGCCTACAGAGCCATGCAGATTTTGTGCCTCCTGAATAAACGCAGCACTTTATTTTATGAAGCGCAGGATTTAACACTCTGGAAAAAATTCGCGGAACTGTATCTGTTGGCGGAAGCCAAACAATGGCTGTCATTAAAGCTCGATGCCCACGTTACAGTAGCAACTCATCAACCGACGATTGAAGCTGTAACAAAACATGCTTTACTGTTTCATTCTTGCCATCCTTATCAGTATGATACAGGTAAGATTTCCGCCATTTTTGCCGCTACTGCCGAATTAGTTCAATATGTTAGGCTTGGACTCGATTCAGCAGACTTTGCTCTGTGCCATTGGCGGCCTGACGCGCTGCTTCCTCCTGAATGTATCGACCCGGAAAACCCCGAGCAACGGGTATTATCGCTTCAAGGCGGAGATTTGGCCGATTTTTTGGAAAATCATCCGGAAAAACTGCCAAATTTCGTGGCTTTTTCCGGCATTTTAAATCGCTTGACCGCCTACCATGAAATCAGGCGATCAGTCGATCCGTTAAACTCCAGGAGCTGCGGCCTGATTATAGGAAGCGCTCAGGCCGAGAAATTTTTAAACATTTTAATCAGCCGCTACCGTGTAATGGAACTCAGCGGAATGAATCAGAGCCATCAGAAAGCCTCGCATTGGGAGCTAGTGCCGTTGGAAATCAGAAATACGATGGCGTCGCTGTCGTCAAAAATTCTGGCCGACATAAAAAATGTTTCGGCAAGCCACTTGACGGTGTTTGCTACGAAAAAGCGCGCATTTTGTGTTGCCAAAATCGCCAATCTCAAGTGTTCGCAGGATGAGCCCACGATTCTGGTTCAAGAAGGGAAGCCTCCCTGTTTTGCCCTGATCCGGCATATCCGGCCGGATAGCAATACCCAGTTTAAAAACCTTTTGTTCGAAAAAATCGAAGGAGAAGTTTACCCGGTAGCAATTGAAAAAAATCAGGGATTCATTATCGTTCGCCCCGACAGCGAACGCGCCGAATTATTTTTGCCTCCGGATAGCCGGCATCGAAATACGACGGTGCTGGCGATTGACCGGGGAATTATCGATGCGGCGCTCAAAATAGAGAAGTTTGTCGAGCTAAACGTACATTTTGCACGTTATGAAATCAGTTTTATTTAAAAGCATGAACAGAAGACATTATCAACGGGCGACTACAAGTACAGCTCAGTTTCGCTTGACGGATAACGATTGAAAAAGCACCGGCCCGGTGGTCAATGCCGTTAAGTTAAGAAGCTTTGTCTCCTTCTCCCTCCGGGAGAAGGCCGGGATGAGGGAGTAAATAAAGTATTTTCCTTATTTTGATTCTCCTCGGCAACTGCTCCCTGCGTTGCACTCGATCGCCGGTTCCCGACGCGCTCTACCTCCCCCTTCCGTGGGGTCGTATCTCCTGAATCCATTCAGTCGTCACCCCGACCCTCTCCAGCAGGAGAGGGAGATTCCTCCTTAACTTAACGGCATTGGTCCGGTGGCCGGGCATGCGTTTAGATTGAACAAATTATGAAGATACAGAACGGGCACGCCATGCCGATTCTTCCAGTTAAGCTCTTAAGCATGAGCGGAAATTTCCTTCCCTTCTTTTAATATTTTTTTAAAATTGAAAAATACTTTCAATTTCTATTAGACTTATATCATTTTATTCTTGTAAAGCATTAAGGAAATCCAATTGAAAAAGCAGGTTCCCCTATTCAAAATTACAAGAAGCCAAATTGCCCTTGCCATTTTGTTTTACTTTTGGATAGATAGAGGATATCCGGAATCTTTTCCGAACAAAGGCAATCCTGACAGCGTGTATGTCATTGTCAACTCAGCCAATCCGCAAAGAAATATCAGCCAAACCGGTTTAAATGCTATATTTAATATGCGTTTAAGACACTGGAGCGATGGCTCTCCGATTACGGTTTATGTACTGCAGGACGAAGATCCTTTGCATAAAACCTTTTGCAAACAGAAATTGCACGTATTTCCCCATCAGATCCGCAGGGGCTGGAACAGGCTGATTTTTAGCGGTACAGGGCAGGTCCCGATGCTGGTCGAGACAAAAGAGGAAATGCTGAAGCAAGTCAGCATAACACCTGGGGCTGTAGGCTACTTAAGCGGTAAGGATTTAACGTCGGCCGTCAAAATATTGGAAATTGAATAGGAAGATAAGCCTTTATGCGCCATTTGCCAACAAACTTCAAGCATGACATATTATTCGCGTGCTCCTGCATTGCCGCTTTAGGGTTCAGCGCATCCAGTCCGGCGCAAGACTTGAATATCAATAATTGGCTGCCCGAGTCGGTACAGGTACACGGTTTTCTATCACAAGGCTTCATTCATACGAGCGACAACAATTTTTTCGGTCATTCCAACGATTCGCTTTCAACCGATTTTCGAGAACTCGGAATCAACGGCTCGTGGAATGCCTTGCCCGATTTGCAACTGGCAATGCAAGTGGTTTGGCACGATGCAGGGCAAACGGATGAGGCGGGTTTGCGCATCGATTATGGGCTTGCCAATTATAATCTGCTTTCCACTGAATCCACTCTGTTGGCTATCCGGGCAGGCAGGGTGGTCACGCCCTTGGGCTTTTACAATGAAACCCGGGACGTTGCGGCGACCCGTCCGAGCATCTTATTGCCCCAATCCATCTATTTCGATCGCAATAGGAATCTGGCTTTATCGGCCGATGGGGGCTACCTGTATGGCGAACACCGCACCGAATTTGGCGATTTTTCTTTCAACTTCGGGCTGGTGGTTCCGCGCACGGATGACCCGGAATTCGTGAACACGATTTTAAGGGGCGAATCAGGGAATTTGGAAGGTGATACGTCATGGGTGGCTCGAGTGGGGTATGAATCACCCGGCAGCGAGGTCCGTCTGGCGGTAACTTATGCCGATTTTCTAAGCGATTTCCATTCTTCTGAACAACCCTTGAATCAAGGTTCTTTTCATTTCAATCCGTTGATTTTATCCGCGCAATACAATGCGGAAAGATGGTCTTTGACCGCGGAATATGCACTGCGGCGAACCCGACTGGATTTCTTTCAACTTTCCGATATCGGATTTACCGGTCAGAGTTATTATATTCAGGGCGCTTACCGTTTTACCGACAAGCTGGAAGGCCTCGTACGCTATGACGAATTGGTCCAGGATCTTGATGATCAATACGGCTATCGTTACCCGACTCGATTGGGCCCTTCCTTTTCCCGTTATGCTCGGGACTGGACATTCGGCTTGCGTTATGAAATTCTGCCTTCATTGCTGATGAGCGCCGAGTACCATCATATTAACGGTACGGGTTGGCTGTCACGATTGGAGAATACGCAAGACGAAACTCAACGCTGGGATATGTATGCGTTCATGCTTTCGTATAATTTTTGATTGAGCCAAACTGCCCCTTTAGGCTTTATAGTTACGACAAAATCAACCAGGATTTAAAAATCCGGCAGGTCTTCAATCGGAAACCTTTACACTTTCCACATGAAACTCGGGATACGGCATTGCCTTACCGATAGCGTAGCCCTGCACATAGTCAACCCCCATGCCAGCCAATATGTCCAGAATCTCTCGGTTTTCGACGAACTCGGCAACCGTCTTGATGCCCATGCCTTGGCCCACGCTGTTGATTGCATTAACGAAAAGCTGATCCTCGCGATTATTCACGATATTTCTGACAAACGAACCGTCGATCTTCAAATAATTGACAGGCAGCTGTTTTAAATAACTCATCGAAGAAAAACCGACGCCGAAATCGTCCAACGCAAAGCTGCCCCCGATGCCCTCGATCTGGAGAATCAGATCATGCGCGGCCTGTAGTCGCGTTACTGCCTGTGTCTCGGTAACTTCAAAAATAAAATGCTTGGCATCAAGGCGGTATTGCTGCAAAAATCGGCTGATGACGGTAAAGGCTTCCGGATTGGAGAGCATTTCTGCGGACAGATTGATCGACAGTTTAATATCGTGGCCTTGTTGTAAAAACTCGGCCTGCTTGGAAAACGCCAATTCGATCACACGCTGATCGATTTGATAAATTAGCCCGGTTTGTTCGGCAACCTTGATAAACTGGGCAGGAGGCACGATGTCTCCCCCCTCCCCGACCATTCTAAGAAGACATTCATAGTGCGAAATCGTCCGGTCGGAGACTCGCATGATCGGCTGATAATATAATACAAAGCGGTTTTCCTCGAGCGCTCTTTCGATTTTTGCCTTCCAGGTGACTCGGCTCTTGATTTCATTCCGGTTGATATCGGCATGATTGGCCAGCCTCCAACTGCCCCGTCCTTCTTCTTTGGCCCGATACATCGCAATATCAGCCGAAGCAAGGAGATCATGCGCGCTGCAATCCCCTTCGGGAAACATCAGCAAGCCCGCACTGACCGAAGCACGGTGCTGCTCACTGCCGACATCGATCACGACCGTCGCCATTTCGTTGCATAATTTCTGCGCTAATGTCTCGGCCTGTTTTTGATCGATATTCGAGGCCAAAATGATGAATTCGTCGCCGCCGAAACGCGCGACGATATCGGATTTACGCGTAATATGCAGCAGTCTCTCGGCCACCTTGATCAAAAGTTCATCGCCGACCTGATGGCCGCTGCTATCGTTGATGTATTTAAATTGATCGATATCGAAGAATACAATCGCGGAGGTGTAATTTTGCCGAATTGCCAGGCTGATCGCATGTTCAAGTTCCTTCTCGAATTTACGGCGATTATAGAGACTGGTCAGGGGATCGTGTTCGGCTAGCCAGGTCAATCGGTTTTCCGATTTTTTGCGTTCGGTTAAATCGAGGCCGACCACCAGGATTTCATGCGCCGATTCCGCATTGAGCTCTTCGATAAATAGCGGCGACAAAAACCAGGAAAGATAGAGTTCGGAACCGTCCGCCGCAAAAATCGGACACTCGAACTGCAAACTCTTGCTCTGCGTCCGTTCAAAAATACCGTTCGACGCGCGCACCAGTTCGGAAGACTCGGCGGTGAAAAACAGTTCGGAAAATTGTTTGCCGACCAGGTCGCGTGCCGAATAGCCTGTTAATTGCTCGGTAAACTTATTGAGCGTACGTATGACGCCGGTATTATCGATGGTTAGTATGATTACCTGCGCGGTATTCAGCATGTTGTCGATAAAATTTTTCTCGATCAAAAGCTCCATTGCCTGATTGGACAGTTCCTGAGTCCGTTGATTGACTTGAGCATCAAGCGCCTGCAACGTACCGATCAACTCGTGCGCCGCACCTTCCAGCACATCGATTTCATCCTTCAGGCACCATGCGCGTTTGGGCAGCCGGATTTGTTTTACGACAGCGTGATATTGTTTTTTCGCGATCAAAGGAAACACATTGGCCAGGCTTTTGAGACGCCGCGTCGGACCGATCAACAAAAACAGCAAGACCCCGCCGGATAATAACAGACTCAACAAACCGCTCACCGCATAAAGAGCGGTAGCCTGCTTGACGCTGCTGAGTGATTCGCTAATGTCCTCGATAATCAGTAACCGCGTTTCGTCGCTGCCTTCAAACGGCAGTGAAATCAGGTCGTAAGTTTTTTCGCCGACTTCAAAAACGATCGATCCTTGCGGTAAATCTTGAGGATGGCGCTTGCTGATTTCCGTGAGTAATGCGGAGTTTTTTTTTAGCTCGGTCATAGCGATCACATTCATCGACCATGGCGCTATCCGTAAAATACCCAGATTTTCGCTCGATGAATGTTTAGTCAGGATACCGGAATCCAGACCGATGACATTTTTCAATTTCAAAACCGTATCGGCCAAATCGACGCCGAAAATGAAAATGCCGAGAAAATCGCCGTTATGTAAAAACGGCATAGTGCGGAAATGAAAGCAATGATCCTCGCACTCGATATAGTCGTAAGCGGCTTCATTTTTAGCCGCAAGATTAACCCAATCAACGAACTGTTTTTGATAATTGGCGCCGCCCCAATTACCGATCATCTTCGCATCCTTGGTGAATAGAAAAACCGAATTAATCTGCGACTCCAGCTCGATTTGCGACCAGTTCCTGTCGATGGTTTGCTTGATAGCCGTCAAAGCCTTACCCGGAGACATCGAGGAATCCAAAAGTCCCGGAATCAGCCAGCCGATATCGATCCGGTCATGCTTGACTTGTTCCAAAATCGCTTGAAATGCCTGAGAGTACGCATGATGCAAGCGAGCCCTTTCCTGTTCGTAATTCTTGTTCAAGGTGAACTGGCCGAACAGCACAATCGCTCCGGAAGCAAGAAAAGTCGCAAAACTAACAGAAAGGATGGCTTTCCAGACCAGACTCAAAAAACGTTGTGTTTTTTCCATAAAGAGGTAGGAAATAGATGCCGTTTTCATGGGAAAACTAGTCGATAAGTTCAGATTTTATCGTATCGTAAAGCGCCTGGTAATCCGAACTTAGATTTTTATAGATAGGTTCAGGAAAAATCAGATACGGAGCACGAGGGCCAAAATAATCCGTCGCCTCGCCAATCTGGTTCAAACCGACTCCGAATCGAGCCAGTAGCCTCGCCAATCGCGGTTCCATCAAGCCGACCCCATAATCGAGTTTTTCTTCCAGCATCAAAATGGCGGTCGCAAATATCAGGCAAACCGGCAAATAGTTGATCGGAAAGCGATTGTCGTTGGTTGCGCCAACACTTTGCTCATTTTCAAAATCGTAGTTTAGATCACTTTTCCGACGCCGGAACGAAGAAAGGATGAGCATTCTGGATACTTCTCCCGTTTTTCCGATTCGGATATCTTTAACCGGTGCTCCGCTAAAGTCAAAAGGCTTGTGGTAATGTTCTTCAACCGGCAGGGTTTTCGTAGGGCTGACATCCAGGGGTATCAATCTGACGTTGCCGATGGGTCGACCGCTCGGCTTATGGTAAAGCAGCGTATGAATCGAACAAGAATCCCATAAATCGGTTTCCAAATGATCACTAAGCGCATCGTTTGTGATCATTTGTTGTTCTTCAAAATAAACACGGTAGCGTATATTAAAAGCGATTTTCTTCATTTCAGGGCTAACCGCCTTGAGCATGCGGAAATATTTTTTATAATGCGATACAAGACTTAAATCGCAATCCATTGAATCACCTCGACTGAACAATACAGCATAATATTAATTGATTACAGCGATTTCTCTAGACAAATTATCAATTCATCGAAAATTTTCTATGATTAAGCCAGTATTCTCACCTTAATCAAGGCAAGAAAAGCTTTCCGCTGAATAGCAGGCCTAGGACCGCGAGCGGATGTTTTCGCTTTAGCGGATATGATTGACTCATCAGGTCTAGTTGCCGGTTTCGATCTTTAAATCGACGCGGTCAAACACGCCTAGTCAACCGCCGGCAATTGCGTGGCTCGGGTTATTTGGGCTACAGTTGCCTTTTAAGAGAATATTTCCGAGGGCTGCCTATTGATCCGGCCCCATGAAGTCTCAACTCCGTTCGGGCTGAGCTTGTCGAAGCTCCCGAATGACTGGCCTTTCGATGGGCTCAAGGCGAACGGCTTCAAACTTTTAAAGGCCGGATCAATAGTAAACGACTCTTTACGCACCTCGATCCCTTAGAGTACACATTGACGAAAATAATACGGCTACCCAGTCCGGGCGGCAAAATCGTAGTAATCGATTCCGCCTGGCGCAGTTTGTCGATCGATACGCCTTTCTCAGCGATGAATGCGCACTATCCGAATCCGCTGACGCGCGTATCTAACGGATATACCTGACTAAGCTTATACCGCCAATTTACAAAGTGCCGGCTTGCCCTCCAAGCCGAAGTCTATCCATCAAGCGTAACCGAGCGGAACCTAATTAATTTTTTGACAAGGCCGAAACCTATCGGGAAGCAAGCGCTTGTAGAGCGGCTAAGCGTCGAATAACTGTAAGATTGCCCCAATAAAATTCGACGCGCTACCGATAACGTCCGCTTTTATGCCCGCGCGAACTCGATCATGACAGTGGGAGTCAAAATCAAATAATCATAGTGCAGTCCCCATAAAATTTAAAAGAAAATCACATTCGTCAATTTTTGATTGTGGTTATTTTAACTTTTCAGTAACCTACTTGCCGGCTTGTGTAAAGATCAAACGCTCGATTCGCGATAATGAAGAAATGATCAGTAATCGCGACCGAGGCCGAACAGGGTACAAATAAAACTTTATGGCTTCCTGTGGGGTTGCATTTTTAGAAAGGTTTGAGGGACCTTTTAAAAATGCCGATACAAAATAACGGGCTTTTCGGACGTCTTTTTCGTCCATTGCGTCTTAAAGCATCGGCCGTTAGCCAAGCCATTATCAATAACTATAACTAAAAAATAGGAGGAACGGTGTTTAGCGCATCGCTGTCGATCATTATCGCGTTACTGATGGGGCTTTTGGGCGTAGCTTACGTCTTTTGGCAATTTAAAATCATTCTTGGCTATGACCGCGGCAATGCCGCCATGCAAGCGATCGCGGAAGCCATTCAGGAAGGGGCTTCGGCTTTTCTCAACCGGGAATACCGGGTTCTGGCAGTCTTCGTGGTGATCGTAGCCTCGGTCATTTCCTCATTTCTGCAATGGCAGACCGCCTTGTGTTTCGTCGTCGGCGCCACGGCATCCGCCGCCGCGGGCTATCTGGGCATGTATGTCGCGGTGCGCGCGAACGTCAGAACCGCCGCAGCTGCGAGCCGGGGGCTGCACGAAGGATTACGGGTGGCGTTCGGCAGCGGCGCGATCATGGGCATGTCGGTCGTCAGTTTCAGCCTGATCGGCATGACGACGCTTTACTTGATCTTCAACGGCGATCCTAACCAGTTGACCTATGTGACCGGCTTCGGTTTCGGCGCGAGCAGCATCGCCTTGTTCGCGCGCGTAGGCGGCGGCATTTACACGAAAGCGGCCGATGTCGGCGCGGACCTGGTCGGAAAGGTCGAAAAAGGCATTCCCGAGGACGACCCGCGCAATCCGGCGGTAATTGCCGACAATGTCGGGGATAACGTCGGCGATGTCGCCGGCATGGGCGCCGACTTGTTCGAAAGCTACAGCGGCTCGATTATCGCCGCCGCCACCCTCGGCGCGACGCTCGGCGCAGGTAAAGCCGCGGCTTTTATCGGCTTGCCGTTTCTGGTTGCGGCGGTCGGCGTTTTATCCAGCCTGTTCGGAATTTATATGGTGACCGGGGAAGAGAAAAATTCGAACGAGGCCACTACCACGATCTACCCCGGCTATTCCTTATGGATTCGTTATAGCCATCATTTGCGCCGTTTCGTCGCGAAAATTGATGAACACGCCACGCTCGAAGATCTGTTGACGGCGCTGCGCCGTTCGGTTTGGGGCGCATCAGCGGCCGTCTTGGCGCTAAGCTTATTGGCCGTATTGGTTTCAGGCGTCAGCATCAATTACTGGCTAGTCATCCTGGTCGGTCTGGTCGCCGGCAACGGCATCGCCTATGCGACCGAATATTTCACTTCCTATACCGACAAACCGACCCTTTCGATCGCGCACTCTACGCAAACTGGTCCCGCAACGACAATCATTCAGGGCATGGCGGTCGGCATGCTGAGCACGCTGCTGCCGGTATTGATAACCGCGTTCGCGATTTTGCTCAGCATATGGCTCGGCTTCAAGGCTGACGGAACGATTGCCGCCGGCCTCTATGCCGTCGCCTTGTCCGGCGTTGGCATGCTCAGCACACTGGGGGTAACGCTCGCAACCGATGCTTACGGTCCGGTCGCGGACAATGCCGGCGGCATCGCCGAAATGGCGCATTTGCCGGCTGAAGTCCGACACCGCACCGATGCGCTCGACAGTCTCGGCAATACGACCGCCGCAACCGGTAAAGGTTTTGCGATCGGCTCGGCAGTTTTGACGGCGCTGGCCTTATTGGCGGCTTACGTTAGCGCCGCGAAAATCGAGAGCTTGAACATTCTCGGTCCGACCATGCTGCCCGGCATCCTGATCGGCGCCATGATGCCTTACCTGTTTTCTGCATTGACGATGATGGCGGTCGGCAAGGCCGCGCATGCGATTGTCATGGAGGTCCGTCGCCAGTTCCATGAAATTCCGGGCTTGATGGAAGGCACGGCGCAGCCCGACTATAAAACCTGCGTCGGCATCAGCACCGAGGGGGCGCTGAGGGAAATGATTCTGCCGGGATCACTGGCGGTGATCGTACCGCTAGTCGTCGGCCATGTGCTCGGCAAGGAAGCCTTAGCCGGTATGCTGATCGGCACGATGAGCTCCGGCTTTCTGCTCGCGGTGATGATGGCGAATGCGGGCGGCGCCTGGGACAATGCAAAAAAATGGATCGAAACCGGACAATACGGCGGCAAGGGCTCGGATGCGCATAAAGCCGCCGTGGTCGGCGACACCGTCGGCGACCCGTTCAAGGACACCAGCGGTCCGGCGCTGAACATTTTGATCAAACTGATGACGATCGTCAGCCTGGTGTTCGCGACGTCGTTCGGTTCTGGGTGGCTGAACTTTTGATCGAACACGGTGGGCGGCGCCGCTCCGCCCACCTTTTACCATTATCGCAGTCATAGAATCATCGTTCCGGCATAATTGCTGGAAACAGAGCTTCCAGTTTTTTCAAAGCCGGCTTATAAGAGCTGAAAACCAGCCAAATATCCCCCTAATTCCAATCAGTTAAGGATTTCTCCGTTCACCCATAGGCAAGCTCCACCACAAGGGTGGTCATAGACAGGCGAACGGAGAAATCCGATGCGCCTGAGTTAAGCCATTCATGCTTCGGCAGGCTCAACACGAGCGGCTTAACTTAACGGCATTGACCGCATATCTCCCTCGCCGCATGGCATGCCCAAAATGGGTAATGCCATATAAGAAGTTCACCTGCATATTTCTCTATCCTGTCCCATCGATACGGTATTTCAAAAACAGGAAATGGCTGTTGACTTGTCGCCAAAGGCTTACGCTCACTGCCTGCGCATACAAATTTATCAAAATTGAGACCTATTACCGCTAAATTGAATTGTGATTAATTATTACATAAGTAATAGCATGGTAGAATAAACCTGTATATAAAATATAAGAATCAATTAATAAATATAATAAAGTCTAGAATGCGAAATAATGATAAACGGGCAAGTGATGCTAATAGCGGATGTCTTCGAAAACTTGCTCAGATCCGTCCTTTCGGCTGATATTCGTTATCTAGCGCAGCGAAGTACATAGACGAAAAAGCGCACTCGGCCTACCGTTTATAGAATCGTCCGCGATTGAAATCCGATGCGCTCACGCTATCGTTTGCATAATCTACGACTACCCCGGTAATACCAGGAATCCGCCTTATCGAGACGCCTCCGGAGGCGATCGTGCAAACCAATAGCCTTCAAGCCTTGCTTTATTCCCTGAATGAAGCGGCCTCACGTAGCCATGCGCGGCGCACTCCAAACCCTGGACGGTTGACATTATCTTTT
Organism: Methylomicrobium sp.; assembly: GCA_051061095.1. Taxonomy (GTDB): domain Bacteria; phylum Pseudomonadota; class Gammaproteobacteria; order Methylococcales; family Methylomonadaceae; genus Methylomicrobium. The sequence goes on from JBPFEE010000020.1 coordinate 81,882, forward strand.
GGGGCTAATCGGATGCCTCCAACTGACTGGAGATTTAAGTAATGTTAAAAAAAATAACTTCCCTCCCATAGCTCCGCCATATTTCAAATACCTGGAGGTTATACGATGTTTATACGGAAATTACTTTGACCGATTCCTTAGAATTCTTACCGCAACCGCAAAATATTCCGTACGCCTCAAGAAGGTGAAATCAATTTTTGCAGAATGCGAATGCGTTAGTTTTGCCGGACAGATTCCAAAATAACACGAGTAAAACCTCATCAGACCATGGCCGAAGACATAATTTCACCCACTTTAGAACTTGTGCATATTGGCGGTTGGCCTTTAGTACGGCTTAACCGCAAAAAATTTGCCAACCTCATAGCCGCCGACTATTTAGCAAACTGCGAATCGGCCTTCAAGCAACCACCCAAGCTGGTCTTCGATACCAACGGTCAGGGGCTCTCTATGGCTCAAACCGATAAAAAATACCAAGCTTCGATGCAAAAGGCGGATTATATCCATGCGGACGGCCAGCCCTTGGTTTTCGCTTCGAGATATTTATCGTCCGCCCCCTTGCCGGAGCGAATTGCAACCACTGATTTTTTTCACGACGCCGCATCGCTTGCCCAAGAGAAAGGCCTTAAATTTTTTCTGCTGGGGGCATCTGAAGAAGTGAATCGCCAGGCGTTTGAGACGGTTCAGAAACTATACCCCAACCTTCAACTCGTTGGACGGCGTAACGGTTATTTCAACGAGGCTGACGAAGAAGCCGTTTGCCGGCAAATTGTGGCATCAGGCGCCGACGTGCTTTGGGTCGGCATGGGCAAACCGCGAGAGCAGTTGTTCTGTATTCGCAACCGCGAGCGGCTGCGAGGAGTGACATGGCTCAAAACCTGCGGCGGCTTATTTGATTTTCTGGCCGGCCGCAATAAACGCGCCCCGCAATGGATGCAGAACATGGGATTGGAATGGCTGCACCGCCTACTGCGGGATCCGCGCAGATTTTTCTGGCGTTATTTGACCACCAACTTTCATGCCTTATATCTGCTTTGGGCACACCGAAATAAACGGCACGCCTAGCGAGGCTATGCGCTTTTAATCAAGCTAAAAAAGACAAAGGATTTTTGGTGTTTAGGCGTTTCTTAATCGCAATCGGAGGTTCCGCAGGCGTCGCGCTATCCGGATTCATACTTTCGATATTATTGCTGCGAACCGTAACCCCTGCCCAATTTGGCGTGTACGGTTTTATCCAGGTAGTCATCGCGCTGGGATTTGGCATATCCAATGCGTTATTCGGCTCGCCTTTGACCGTCGCGTTAAATCGTACTGAAACACCTAAATCGGGTACGGCTGAAAGCTACTTTAAAGCGAGTTTTCTTATCGGCCTTTTAGCTTCGCTGTCACTTGTCCCTCTAGCGCTCAGTTTTGGCGAATCCTGTGAAATCGGTGCAGCCTTCTCTGTTTCAGCCATGCTGATGTGGACGCGCTGGATTAGCCGGTCTTATGCCAATGCCATTCATCAGCACAGGAGGGTTGCCGTTTCGGACGCATGTTATACGGTCATTACCTTGCTTGGCGCAGCCATTCTTTTTGTTTTGAATGAAGTGTCCATTAAACATGTCGTCAGCTTGCAGTCGCTGGGCGCGGGATTGGGGCTGCTGGCATTGGGGCTCAAGTCTTTGATTGTTCAGCTCCGCGGCATTTGGAATGGCCCTTCCGCTCCATTTCGCCAAGGGTTCAAAGAACAAGGCAGACATGCCCTGCTCGGAGTCATCACCACCGAAGCCACTGCCAATGTTCACTCCTATATGGTTACGCTAATGCTCGGACCAGCCGCATTCGCACCCCTAGCCGCTTCGGTTTTGTTATTCAGACCGGTTCCGCTGGTGATCCTATCGCTGACGCAATTGGAACGACCCCGCATCGCGCAGCTGTTACGGGATACTCAGTTGAAGGCCGCATGGCGCGCGATCCGTTTTTTTCGCGGAACCGTGCTCACGTTTTGGATCTTCAATCTGGCAATCATTTACTGGATAGCAACCCATTACCTGGATGTCGTTATCCGCGGCCATTACGATACGAATGTCATCATCCAGGCCACCTATTTCTGGGCAGCCATCATGGGCTTGCGCTGCCTGCGTGGACCGGAAAGCGCACTGTTGCAGGCCAATGGCGATTTCAAACCGTTGGCTCGTGTCACGGTCATATCCTGCCTCGTGACGATACCTTTGGTCGCGGCATTGGTTTATTTATATGGCGCCATTTGGTCATTGGCCGGAATCTTGACCGGAGAGGTGGTGGCAACAGCGCTAACCCGAAGCTTGGCCAGAAAACAGATTTCACATAGAAAAGCAGCCGCATAGGCAATAACCGATGAACAGAACCAAAACCATTGTAATTGGGATTCCCACCTTCAAACGCCCGCAAGGACTGGCGCGCCTGCTCGCATCGATCGCCGCCCAGCAGGCGCCGTTCATACCGCATGTACTTGTTGCGGATAACGAAGGCGATCAAGGAGCAGGTCTCAAAGTCGTAGAAGAAGTTCGTAGCCGAGGCTTTCCTTTTCCCTTGACTGCCATTGCCGTACCGGAACGCGGCATATCGCAAGTGCGTAATGCATTGATGAAGACTGCCTTTGAAACCTTGGCGGCGGATGCCCTGGCGATGGTCGATGATGATGAGCGTGTCGAGCCGGGATGGATTGCGGCATTGGCAGACATGCAGGCACAAGGAAATTTCGACGTAGTCGGCGGGACTGTTCTTCCTGAGTTTGAATCAACTCCCCCTCGATGGAGCGATAGTTTGGCGGTTTATTGGCGAACGGTTTATCCGGCAGGCAGCATCGACATGATTCATGGCACGACCAATGTGCTGTTGAACCGCAGCCTGCACGAACGTTTTCCCGGCACCCTTTTCGACTCATCCTTCGGCTTGACCGGCGGAGGTGATAAGGAATTTTTTACCCGGCTTAAGCGTGAGGGAGCCGTTTTTGGATTTGCAGCAGATGCAGTGAGTCATGAGTTTTTTGACGCCAGTCGGGCGACAAAAAGCTGGGCCGTGAAAAGAGCCTATCGTATCGGAAGTGGCGATGCCCGCATTTTTAAACTTTATTCGACGACCTTTGGAGCATGGGTGAAAGAGTGGGTCAAGCTCTCTACCGCACTCGTGCTTTCACCTTTACTGATCCTTGTCATGGCATGGTCGCCGGCAAAGGGGATGCGCGCGGTTTTAATGCTGACCCGCCAACTAGGCAAATTAAACGGATTGTTTGGCAAGCCGCCGAGGGTATATGAAACCATTCACGGCAAATAAACCGGCTTATAGCTCCTCCGGCGTGCAAAGGCAGCCTCGTCAGTTCCTGTTGTCGTTAGCCTTCATCGTATTTCTTTTTGTAATATTCGTCGGCCTAACTCCTTTTGCCGAACACACTGAAATTGACGATCTGGCGGAAACCGGTGAAGGCGACATAGTCCGCCAACTTATCTTTATCGGTTTGGCGCTTCTCGTGAGCTATTTGCTCTTTTTAAGCAGAAAAAACAGTTTGCGAGCCCTGCGCAGGCTAATCCCTGGCCCTATCCTTCTGGTATTGGCATGGTGTGCCCTGACTTTGCTCTGGTCGCCGGTTCCGCTGATCGGACTCAGGCGATTGGGATTAACCGCGTTGCTCATTTTTACAACATTTGCCTTTTTACAGGGACTTGGCCCTTGGCGCGCCTTGCAACTGCTGGCCTTTTCCTTGGCAGCCTTCGTAATAGCCAGCTTGATCTCGGGACCGCTTGTGCCGGCTGCGGTTCACCTTTCCGGAGAAAGGGATGCATCGATAGTCGGCGCCTGGCGCGGCATTTTCTTTCATAAAAACCATGCCGGCATGACGGCTGCAATCAGTATTATTGTTAGTTTATATCTGTGGAGGGTTGAGCGCCGCAAAGTTTGGTTGATCGCGGTCATTGCCGGCGCTGCATTGTTATTTTTGTCAAAATCAAAGACATCGCTAGGCTTGTTAATCCCCTCAATTATTGTCGGTTTTTATTTCGAGCAATACAAAAAAAGTGGAAGTAATAAACGGCTGTTGATCTTATTACCGTATTTTTTGTTGGTGTTTAGCGCAATTGCCCTGCTTCCGCTGAACGACCAAATTGGTGAAATATTTGAAGACCCCGATGCGTTTACCGGACGAGTCGCAATCTGGGGTGTTCTTATTATGGTCATTGAAGATTATTTTATCGAAGGAGTTGGCTTTAACTCTCTTTATCAAGTGGGAGAAGATACTCCGTTCTTGAATTACGCTTCCGGATGGGTGTCAGTATTGCCTCATGGACACAACGGTTATTTTGATATTCTAGCAACCACGGGCGTTATTGGTTTTTCTTTCTTTATGTTTGCGTTTTTAATCAGACCATTACATCAAATATCTCACTCAAGACATATACATCCTAAATTTGCTGCATTGTTGTTTTCTATAATCTCTTTCGTCATATTACATAACTTTTTAGAGTCGTCTTTATTAAATAAAGAAAGAGCGCTTTGGATTACGTTATTAATAGTATGCGCGATTGCGCAAAATATTACTTATAAAGCAAAAAACATAGAAATTTGATATATGGCGCATAATATAACATACAGCATCGTAGTACCTACTTATAATAGGGAAAATTCGTTGCATAAATTATTCGAATCGATTTTTATGCAATCTTATCAAAATTTTGAGCTAATCATTGTGGATGATGGCTCTACCGATAATACCGGAGATTTAATAAAATCATTTCAAGACGCCCGCATTAAATATATTTATCAAGACAACAGCGGCGGCTCCAAAGCTCGAAACACCGGCATTGATGCTGCTAAAGGCAGCTATATTGCTTTTCTCGATTCCGATGATGTTTTTATGCCGAATCACTTAGCTAATGCATTATCTGTTCTTCAATCAGGCGTCAATATATGCACCTATACTCAAGTCATTGTTGACCGTGGCGATGGCCTGACTTTTCTTAAACCGCCAAGGGCATTAAATCCTAAAGAACATATATCCGATTATTTAATGCGTAATAGGGGTTTTATACAAACAAGCACACTGATTGTGCCGGCAGAACTTGCTAAGAAAGTAAAATTCAATGAAGAAATCAGCTTTGGTCAAGATACCGATTTTGCAATACGGCTGGCATGCGCAGGAGCGGAATTTCACATGTTGCCTGAACCCGGTGCAGTTTGGGATGACGCATGGAACCCGAATCGTTTATCGAGCAAACGCAAACATGAGCAACGCATGGATTGGCTGAACAAGATCAAGCCCATGATCACCACGAGAGCCTATTGGGCCGACATGGGCTGGCATGTTGCCAAAGGGTTTGCGCAACATGGCGAGCTATTGAAAGCGCTTAAGCTGTACTTGAATGCTGTGGTGAGAGGCAGCTATCGCCTAAAAATGGCAATCGTTGTTTTCTTGCAAGTGGTGCTGTCGGCTAATGCCTACCGCAAATTTGCTGATGCCCTTGCTCGTTTTGGAGTTGCCCCTTGATTACTGGTAACCATCGGGCAATCTCGTTTTTGGTGGTAATTTCGGCCATTTTCTTGGTGATGTCAACTCAAGCGGCCACTTACGAAGGCCGCGAGGCTGAAGCAGAATGGCGGAAGCAGGCCAGCCGGAACATAGAGGCAAATCGAAAGGCCGATTTCACTATCGCTGTCTTGAACAAAGACGGCAATGCCCTCGAAGGTGCTCAGGTTCGAGTCAAAATGACCCGGCACGCCTTTGCTTTCGGTGCGGCAGTCGGCGCCACTCGATTGATGGCGAAGGGAGTCGATTCTGATCGTTATAGGGATGTAGTAGCCAAGCGCTTCAACAAGGTTGTTTTGGAGAATGACTTGAAGTGGGATCAGTGGGATCAAAGCAAGATTAATCCGGCCGGCAGTAAATATTTTTATCCGCAAACATTGGCGGCGCTCGAGTGGCTCAAACACAAGCATATCCTCGTTCGCGGACATTATGTGGGTTGGGGACCGTTGGAGAAGCTTGATGCCTACAGTCAATTCAAAAACGATCCTGGAGCCTTTCGCAATGCACTCTTCAATCACATAAAGGAAAAAGTCCCCAGAGTAGGTGATCTTGTGAGCGAGTGGGATGCCGTCAATCACCCCATCGGCTGGAGTGACAAGCTCATTACTTTAGGAAATATGTTTGGAGAAGGCATTTATGTCGACATTTTCAAGCTGGCCAGAGGACTCAACCCGCACGCTCGCCTTTATATTAATGAAGGCTCTCTTCTGCCGACTGCACAGTACAACGAAATCGTGCGCGATAAATATGCCAAGCTGATTCGTTTCCTTCTCGATAACGGAGCGCCTTTGGGCGGAATAGGATTCATGGGGCATTTCGATCACGATAAATTGACCCCGCCCTCAGAACTTTTGCGCATCCTCGATCGTTTCGCCGCTTTCGGACTGCCCCTGCAAGTGACCGAGTTCGATGTGCGGTTTGGCAAAAGGGGAGAATCCTATAGTTTTTCCGAGAAGGAGCTTCAGTTGCAAGCCGACTATACCCGAGACTTTATGACAGCGGTATTCAGCCACCCGGCAATAGAGGGGATCGTCATGTGGGGCTTCTGGGAAGGGCATCATTACAACCCTAGCGCCGCTTTATATCACAAGGATTGGTCAGCCAAACCCAATGGTAAAGTTTGGGAGGACCTGGTTTTTAGGCAATGGTGGACTGATGTGCGCGGCCAAACCGATGCAGGCGGCCATTTTACAACCCGAGGATTTTTAGGTGAGTATGAAATTACCGTCGAGTATCAAGGTAAAACTTTGACACGATCGGTCCGATTGCAGAAAGGTGGCAGTCGGATCAGTTTTGGTATCGAATAGAAACATGGTTTAAGAGGATTAACAATTGTGAAAATTACAGTATTTGGCAGCGGTTATGTGGGTCTGGTCACGGGGGCTTGTCTGGCAGACGTCGGCAATCAGGTGATGTGCATGGACGTTGATCAGCGCAAGATCGATCTGCTCAAGCAGGGCATCATTCCGATTTACGAGCCGGGCCTGGAAGAAATGATCAAGAACAATATGGAAGCCGGCCGTTTGCATTTCACCACCGATCCCAAGGAAGCGGTGGATTTTGGCTTGTTCCAGTTCATCGCGGTCGGAACGCCGCCGGATGAGGACGGTTCCGCCGATTTGCGCTATGTATTGGCTGTGGCGAAAAGTGTCGCGGAGCATATGACTGATTACAAAATCATCGTCGACAAATCCACCGTGCCGGTCGGTACTGCCGACAAAGTCAAACATACTGTCACTGAGGTGTTGGCGCAACGCGGCGAAACGCTGGAATTCGATGTCGTATCCAATCCCGAATTTTTGAAAGAAGGGTCGGCGCTGGAAGATTTCATGAAGCCGGACCGCATCATCATCGGCACTGACAATCCGCGCACCGCGGAGCTATTGAGAGCCCTCTATGCGCCATTCAACCGCAGCCGGGAGCGGGTCATTGCGATGGATATACGTTCCGCCGAACTGACCAAATATGCCGCCAACGCGATGCTGGCCACCAAGATCAGCTTCATGAATGAACTGGCCAATCTCGCCGAACGCCTGGGCGCCGACATCGAACACGTCCGCAACGGCATCGGCTCCGACAGCCGCATCGGCTACAGCTTCATCTATCCCGGTTGCGGCTATGGCGGCTCCTGTTTCCCGAAAGATGTCAAGGCTCTGGAGCGTGCGGCCAGGGAAATGGGGTATCAAGCCGAATTGCTCTCTGCGGTGGAAAACGTCAATGACCGGCAAAAACGCCGGCTGTTCGAAAAAATTTCCTCCCACTACCCCGAGGGAACCAAAGGCAAGGTATTCGCCTTGTGGGGACTGGCCTTCAAACCCAATACCGACGACATGCGCGAAGCCCCCAGCCGCGTGCTGCTGGAAGCATTGATCGAAGCCGGCGCCAAAGTTCAAGCCTACGACCCGGAAGCGCTGCAAGAAGCTCAACGCATTTACGGCAAAAAACCCGGCCTGAAGTACTGCTCCAAACAGGACGACACTTTAGAAAATGCCGATGCGCTGATTATCTGTACCGAATGGAAGCAATTTCGCAGCCCGGATTTCGACACGCTGGGCAGCCTATTGAAAGACAAGGTTATTTTCGACGGCCGCAACATGTACCCGCCGAAGCTGGTGAAACAAAGCGGGCTGCAATATTACGCCATTGGACGGTGAGTTTGTAAATATTCAGTGCCGCCATAGCTTGGGGTGAGGACAATGAGTAACAGATATCTTTGGGTTGATTATGCTAAAGGCATAGGAATTATTTTGGTTGTTTATGGACATGTTGCGCGCGGCATATTCAAAGCGGGTATACAGTTTGATCCGTCCACCTACAATTTAGTGGATAGTATTATTTATACTTTTCACATGCCCCTGTTCTTTTTTTTAGCCGGTCTTTTTTTTCTTCAATCAAATCAAAAGACCCACTCAATCAATCTGATACGGATTAAGGCCGAAACGATTCTATACCCATACCTGTTGTGGTCACTGATTCAGGGCGGAATCGAAATTATGCTTTCAAAATATACCAATGGTCATATAGAAATAAGCGAAGTGCTTGCTTTGTTGTGGAAGCCCCGTGCGCAGTTCTGGTTTTTGTATGTTCTATTTTTTATGTTTGTACTCTCCACTCTCCTTTACCGACGATCTGATTTATTTTGGATAAGGGCTGTTTTTGTTTTTAGCTTATTAATGTACTTTATGAGTGCAAACATTTATATAGCTTATCTTCCAAACAAATTGAGCCAATATTTTGTATTTTTCACCCTTGGCGTTTTAGCTGCGTCAACAATGTTAAAAAACAATAATCCCTTACCCGGTTGGACGGTTTTTTTGTATGCATTATTCGTTATGGTGCAATGGGTATTTCATTGGATGCTTAAATTACGATTCGACAGTAATGCGCCCGTTGAGGTTTTACTAATCGGTATAATTAGTGTTGCGTTTGTCGTAGTGGTCTCACAAAAATTGTGTCAATTGAATTTACAATGGCTCGCCTATTTGGGCCGGAATTCGATGATTATTTATCTCATGCACATTCTCGCAGGCAGTGGATGCCGTGTTGTTCTGCAAAAAATATTAGGTGTGTCCGATACTGCTATTCATTTGGTAGCAGGCACTGTGGTTGGCCTGATTATTCCTTTACTTGTATTTTGGTTATTTAATCGCGTTGGTTTCGTGACATTGTTCAAACCGCCAAAATTACTCAGGTTTAGTAGAGCTTGAGTCCATTCGTAAATGTGATTGTGGCGCTTAGTCGAAAAATAGAATCAGCCTATCGGCACAGTCTTTCAATAACCTGAATGTTCGTCATACTGCATTGAAAAAAATAGATAGCAACAATGAATAGCAATAAAGATATGAAATATAGAAGCGACATTGACGGTCTCAGAGCGGTAGCGGTAATGTCGGTTATTTTTTTCCATTATTCTATCGGAAATGTTTTTACCGGCGGTTATGTCGGTGTTGATATTTTTTTTGTGATCTCCGGTTATTTGATCACATCCATCATTTATTCAGATATCACTAAGGGTACTTACTCGATAACGGATTTCTATCACAGGCGTGTCCGACGTATATTCCCTGCTTTATTTGTAATCTTTATAGCTTGCCTGATCGCATCGTTTTTGATGAACTTCCCTTCCGAAACACAGGATATAGGCAAAAGCATTGCCTCATCCATATTCTTTGTTTCAAATATTTTATTTTATACATCGAGCAGCTATTTTGACCACAAGATGGAGCTTAACCCTGTCTTGCACACATGGTCTCTTTCGGTAGAGGAACAGTTTTATGTCCTTTTTCCGATTCTTGTCTATTCCATGCGAACGCTGTCTCATAAGAAGCGCCTAATGGTGCTGATTATTTTTTCGTTAGCCAGCTTTGCAGCATCAGCAGTACAAGTTTACATAGAACCCACTGCCGCGTTTTACCTTGTCCCCTTTCGGGCATGGGAGCTACTGATGGGCTCCCTCCTCGCGTTAAAAGCCTTTCCCTCCGTTGCCAAGCCTTGGCAAATTGAATCCATATCGGGCCTGGGTCTTGTACTGATTGCATCCAGCTTGATCTTTTATTCGAAAAGCACGCCGTTTCCGGGATTGGCCGCTTTTATCCCTTGCGCAGGCGCGACTGCGATCATTTATGCCGGCGGACTTCGCAAGACCTTTGTCTCAAACTTTCTAGGCTTGCCGCCCATCCGCTTTATCGGTTTGATTTCGTATTCGCTTTATCTTTGGCACTGGCCGATATGGGTTTATACGCGTATCAACAGAGAACCTTCAGGTCTCGCTGAAAAATTATCGTTAGTTGCGCTCTGCATTATCATTGCAACGTTATCCTGGTGGTTTATTGAAAGACCTTTTCGTAAAGCGCCCTATCGGCTTAGCGTTAAGAGCACCCTCGCCGTCGCTTCCGCATCGATGGCCTCTGTTGCCACTTTGGCTTTTTTTATGGGGACCATAAGCTCGCAATTCTGGCAACTCCCAATCCGCGTCGAGAAAATCCTGGCTTATACCGGCGCATCGGAACACAGTAAAGAAACGCGCGTCGGCACCTGCTTCCTGACTTCCGAATTTAATTCATTCGAGTATTATAAAAAGGAAGAATGCTTAAACCTTTCTAACGAAAAGAAAAATATTCTTATCGTTGGGGATAGTCATGCCGCGCATCTTTGGCCCGGATTTCAGGCCGTCTATCCACAGATCAATTTCATACAGGCCACCGCTTCGGGATGCAAACCCATTATCGACACAACTGGGGATAAACGTTGTACCGATATGATCGATTACATTTTCAATGTTTTTCTCCCCAAAAATCATGTGGATGCTGTCATTTTATCCGGACGTTGGAATACTAAGGAGGTTACGGGCGCCATTTCTACCGCATCGAAGCTACGCGAGTATGCGGGCAACGTCGTGATTTCCGGTCCCATCGTGGAATATGATCAGCCTCTGCCCAGAATATTGGCTCGTTCAGTAGCTGAACACAGGGATGAAAACGAATTTGCAGCAAGACACCGGCGAACTCAGCAGAAGCAGACAGATGAGCTTTTCATCAAGTCAAGGTTGCCCAACAATGTGAAATATGTATCCGTGTATAACATCATGTGTAGTCAAAAATGTCGACTGTGGACAGAGAATAATGTGCCGGCTCAATTCGATTATGGACACCTGACTAAGGAAGGTGCAGCGTTTTTAGTGAAACAAGCCGGATTAGCCGCTTATGGCGCTCTTTAGCGCCCGGAATGGGCTGCCCCCATTACTGACGAGGCCTATGTCATGTATGCCTGCAAGGGGTACTGTTCAATCACGCGTCTCCGCGCCGGGATGAAACTTCGGCTAGATTATGCCGAAATGCAAAAGTGGACGTTACGAGGAAAAGCCGGACGACTTCGTGTTAGCGGCGACCGGCGGACGTCAATTTATCGAGAAAACAGCCTGTGGAATGGGTATTGGGCTGGGCTGGGCTGGGCTGGGCTGGGAAGGCTACTATTGCAGAAACTTGGATTTCGCCGCACTTGCACTCTGATTAAGTCCTTCGACAAGCTCCACCACAAGGGTGGCCCCCCTCAAGGGGGTCTATGGATAGGGACAGACGAACGGTAAGCTGTTGATTCCGTTCATGGCCTATAGCGCCCCTGTGGTGGAGTTCGCCTGCCATGAACTCGTCGAATCGATCGAACGCTCTCCTGAGCATAGTCGAAGGGCATGAACGGAATCAACTTATTCAGAGCTTCCTTAAGGGCTTAAGCCCTGTTTTCCATTAGCAGGACAAAGTCTAATTAATTGTGGACTGGACGGATCTTTTCCAAACTGCTCACACACTTGCTTTATATCAAAAAACCTGTCGGGTCTTATTTGATCCATCATCAATGATTGTTCCATGGCTTTCACGACATGAACACGTGTCTCCTCCTTTAGGTTTGGCCAATCATCCAGTCCGAGTACCGCCACGTCATATTGAACTTCTCTCTCCCAAGGCCCCAAATGAATCGCCCGTTCAAAAGCGCCAGTCAGTTTGCTATCGAATTGTTTTAGCGCCAGCTTGCTGAGCGCCAATTGTCTCCAGAGATAGGGCCAGGATGGCGTTAGCCGCAAGCCGCGATCGGCACTATCAAGGGCTTCAAACGCATTATTTTTCCAGGCAAGCTCTTGAATAAGAGGGTTTCCATCGGATTCAAGGGAATCCAGCACCTGGTAAAAAGTCTCTGCCAGTTCGAAATAACGCGCATAAGCGGGACGAAGCTCCAGGGTTCTGTCCAGATGCTGCCGGGCCAGACGCCATTGCCCGGCATTTTTGTTGGACGAGTCGTTATTCACGGTTTCCAGGTGATGAGTGACCTGCGTCGCATAAACATCCGCTAAAGACCAGCGCATTACGGTAATGGCCAGAACGATCAGTGTCAAAATAGCCGGCAGGTATAAGATTATCCGTAACTCCGGTTTTACGCCCGAATGGCGGCCAATGCTCATGCCAACATCGCCTCTGCATTGTCTGTGAACAGCGCCCTCGTTTTGTCGGGGCCGATAATCGGCAATAGCATATCCCGCGCGTCTTTCAGGGTCGGCCGACGCTTATGCATATTATGCGCATCGGTCGCAATCAACGTGGCCATGCCTTGCCGGAGGAATGTCAGAGCCAGCTTTTGCGAGACATCGCCAAATAATCCGGTCACCGAATCCGCAGTAATTTGCAGCAGGCAGCCCTTATTGACGAAGGGTTTGATTTTTTCCGGCTGACGCATCACGCCCTGGTTGCGTTCCGGATGCGCAATCACCGGCAGAATGCCGCGTCCGATCAGCCAGTCGATCAATTTGTCGGCCCCGACCGGAACCTGATCGTGCGGGAACTCGAGCAAAATCAATTGCATGCCTTGCCAGCGCCCCAGGAAGGGAATTTGACCCTTGCCGATCATGGTAGGCAATTCCGCGCATACCCGAACCTCGGCTGCCATGCCGAGCTGCAACGGGATATTCTCGGCCGCCAATTGATTCCGGAATGCGTCGAATACGTGTTGAATAGTGGCGCTTTCGTTATCGTAGCATCCCGGTTGAATATGCGGGGTAACCACGCAGCGGCGGGTTCCCTGCTCAACCGCAAAACGCGCCATTTCCAGAGATTGCTCCAGGGTTTTGGGGCCATCGTCGATACCGGGTAACATGTGACAGTGCAGGTCGATCATGGGGCGCTGGTTTCTTCGGCGCCATACGCCGTTTGGTAATAGTAATAGCCGCTGTATTCGCCGTAGCCGTTGCGCTTGCTTTTTTCGACGTCCATTTGGGTCAGCACCACACCCGCCAAAGGCGCGCCAAACCCTTCCAGCGCTCTCAGCCCGTCTTTTACCGCTTTTATCGATGTCGATTCGGCTTTAACGGCATAAACGACCGATCTCACATGCTGCGCCAACCAATGCGCATCACTGACCGCATGTACCGGAGGCGAGTCGATCAGGATCAGACTGTAGCGCTTTTCCAGCTCTTCCAATAACTCGGCAAAGGCTCTGGATGACAGTAACTCCAGCGGATTGGGAGGCGGCATGCCGGCCGGCAAAACATCCAAAGCCAATCCCGGCACCGCATGTAAACATTCATCCAGTTTGGCATGGAGCGCCAACACATGAGAAAGACCAGCCGCCTTGGACGGAAGTTGAAAGCGTTTTGCAAGTTGTGGTTTGCGTAAGTCGGCTTCTATCAGCAGAACCCGTTTATCGCCGTTATCGAGCTGCGCAAGCGATTGCCCCAAACTCATTGCCAGCGTGGTTTTGCCTTCTCCCGGAAACGATGACGTGATCATCCAGATGTTATGCGGACTGTCCAACGCGGACAATACCAACCCTGTTCTTACCGTGCGCACGGCTTCGGCGAACACTCCCCGCGGGTCATGCGCGACTAACTGCCCCAGCTCTTCAGGCTGGCTGCGCAGGCGATCCAGTAAGGGAATCACGCCGAGGAGCGGCTGATCGAGCTTTCTTTCAATATCGTCAGGCGATTTGAAGGTAGAATCCAGATAGTCAAGCAGGAAGGCGATCAATACCCCCAAAAATATAATGCCGACAAAGGTCAATGCCAAAATCAGTTTTTTCTTGGGCTTAACCGGATCGATCGGTATGCTGGCTCTATCAATAAAGCGGATATTAGAAGCGCCGAGTTCGGCCGCTTCATTCGCTTCTTTAAAACGGTTGATAAAGGTTTCGTACAGATTTTTGTTGGCTTCCACTTCCCGCTGCAATTCATTCAAACGCGTTTGCTTGCGGCTGATATGCTGCACCTGCGACTTGTTGCCCTCGATACTGGAGAGAACCGCCTGCTCGCTCGCCCTGGCAATTTCATAGCGGCTTTTCAGGCTGGAAACGATGCTCGCCAGCTGTTTTTCAAGCATTTCGCGAATGGCCGAGCGCTCGGAATTAACGGCTATTATCGCCGGATGCTCAGGTCCATAACGCTCGGCAAGATCCGACTCCTTACGCGCCAGTTCGGCTTCCTTGCTTTTGAGATCCTGGATCACATGATCCTGTAAGACTTCGGGAACTTGCTCCAGCCCCTTGCCCGATTTGATTTTGTTGTAGGTGTTTTCAGCTTCGATGCGCGACTGACGGACATCTGCCAAGGTTTCGGTATTTTTTTCGATTTCCTTGGCGCTCAGCGTCAATACGCCTTCCAAATCGACTAGATCCTCCTTGTCCAGATAGTCCTGTAAACGGTTTTCGGATTCGTTCAGGTTGTCCTTTAAGGATTGCAAACGCTCGGAAAGCCATTCCGCCGCTTTGCGTGTGGCTTCCATGCGCGACTCCAGGCCGCTCTCGATAAACGTCTCGCCCATCATATTGACCACTTCGCGCGCCAATTTAGGGTCTTGAGCATCGAAGCTGATATCGACCAACTGCGTTTTCGAACGGGGTTTGACGGTCAATCGTTCCAGAAACTCTTCAATCAACCGCTCTTCAGCCTTGACCGCTTCATCCGTTTCGGCGCTTTCCGCAATGTCCGGAGCGAGCGCCGGCAACATTCCCAGCCAGTCCTTCCAGAATGGCACACTCTTGTTTTCCGGCAACAGCTTGCCGAACTCCGGATGCGTAGCCAGTTTCATGCGCTGTATCACTTTGCGCGCCAGATCGGGGGACTTGATAATCTCAAACTGGGTTTGAAAATACTCGGCACGGGAAGTATCCATCGAATAAACGTCTTCCATCGAAAGCAACTTGCCCTGCTTCCCTTCCACCAGCAGCGTGGCGGAAGAACGGTATACCGGTTTCATCGTGAAAACGATAAGGCCGGTCAGTGCCGTCGCCACGATAGCCAGCAGCAATATCCGCCATTGATATTGACGCACGATGCGCCAATAATGGCGCAGGTCAATGCCGTCCTCTTCAAGAAAAGCATCGTCCTGCATGAATCTATCCATTTTAAGACTTTGGTCAGGCAGCGCTGCCCGCGCGGCAGCTCTTATCTTTAAATCATTCATCAGAAAAAGCTCTCCTCAACAATCACCACGTCGCCCGGCGCGATAGGGACATTCAACTCCACTTCAACGCCCTGGCGATTCGCGTCTTTTTCGCGCTCAAGCAGAACACTGGATTGCGAAGCCCGCTCGGTAAAGCCGCCGGCTATCGAAATGGCCCTTTGCACGGTCAGTCCCGGCAGATAGGGGAAGGCCCCCGGTTTTTGAACTTCGCCGTTCACAAAAAACTCGCGATACTCCAGAACCGACACGCTGACGCTGGGATCTTTTAAATAGCGGCCGCTGAGACCCTGCGTGATTTTGTCCTTCAGTTTTCCAACCGTTAATCCCTTCACATTCATTTCCCCCAGAAAAGGAAAAATGATGGTGCCCGCGTCGGTCAACTCGGCTTCCAATGTGAGGTCCGGCTCCCGATAAACCGAAATACGGATTTTATCCCCTGCCCCAAGCTCATAATGGGACATTAAGCCATTATCGACCTGAGTTTCGTTATTCGCACCGACGCTAGCCGATATCAGCAGCGCAATAAATAAAAATAAAATTTTCATGAATGGTCTTTTCACTTCAATACCATGATGTCCAGGGGGTTTTGGCCTCGTCAGAGATACGGGGATTTCCTGTTACATAAAACATGATCGCATTCTGATTAAAATCCAGCTCATTGTTATCCGATTTAAGACTTCGATAGGTGTAATTAACGCCGATGCCCAGCCAGCGCCGGATGCCGTAGTTCAAATCGACGCCAAAGGAAGCGAATTCATCCTGGCGCTGTACGCCCAGATTTTCGGCATTTTCGATGGCTCCGAACAATTGAGTCGTCACGCGCGGCGACCAGTCATGCGACCAGTTCAAACGATAGCGATCGGATGCGCGCAAGTTATCGCTCGCTATCGTCGGCGTCACGTTGCGGTCAACGCCCACATCCAAATGCGAATAACTTAACGGTGACCAGCGAACGGATAAATCCCACGTTATATCATCGAATTCCTTGGAATTAGGGTCGTCGAATTCCTGCCGTAAATAACCGATCCGCGCGTTAAGCTGAGTTTTGACTGAATATTGCCAAGTTCCCCCAATCAAGAATCGCTGTTTGAGGCTATCAAAGCGCGCTACTTCAGCCTGTTTGTGCTTGACCAACTGATTTTCAATCTGCGCTTGCAAAGTCGTTTTTGGCGCGATCCGGAAATAAAAACCGGGTGTCACGGCAAAGCGCGTCCTATCCTGCCGCGCGTTGAATTCGCGGTTGTTGTCGAAGGTATAATCCTCGAAATTAAACTTGAGCTCCAAATTGCCTTTGGCTCCTACTCTGCCGTAACGGTAGGTCGCATTGGCGTTATATAGATGATATTGATCGGGTTCGGCTGATGCTATGGGACCCAGCAAATCCCGCCCCAGGAAATATCCTCTCTGGTAATGACTGTCCAGGTAGCCAAGATTGATATCCAGCCGGTTGCGGCTGGTAAATTCGGTATGCGAAGCTCCCCCCACAAAATGATCGATATAATCATCTTGAGGACTGTCATGGTACTGGGAACTTTGCAGGGTATAAGTCAACGCATATCTGTTCAAATGCCTTTCCAGTGAAAGCTGTCCTCCCGCATGAAATTGCGTCAAAAAGGAAGCTTTTTTTAAGCGATTTAGCTGAAATATATTGTCATTGTAGGACTCTGCCGCTTCGAAGATCGGAGCGAATTCAAAAGGTCCGATTGGAAAGAGAACCGGATCTTTCTTGATATCCAGTTCTTCGGCCCATAACGGACTGCACATAGCCAATAAGCCCCAGGCGAACTGACGAGGATTGACTCGCATAATCTTCGAGTTAGTTTAAAGGGCGTTCGTTATCCAGCGCTTGCTTGGCAACCCGAGGCAAAGCCAGAAGCATCACAAATAACACGATATTTGCAGGCACCTGCAAATTGAAATCCACCGCTGAATGAATCAGCAGGCTGACCGTTCCCATGATGGACGCAAAGCCGATGCCGCTCAGTAATCTGGAATCGGCGCGCCGCAGAAGCGACCATGCGTTCAACAGGCCCCATATCACCAGCACCGCCAGCGGAATACAACCGATGACTCCCAGTTCAACAAAAATTTGCAGGTAATCATTGTGGGCATAGTCATAAAAAAGCCCGGTAAATTGGCTGTATTTAGGGAAAATATAAGCGAATGTGCCGGCGCCGGTTCCGGCTATCCAAAAATCCGGAATCATCTGCAGCACGGATTGCACGACCTCGTCCCGGGTTTCATGATCGAGACCGGTACTTTCAATTCTGTTTACGACTTGGCTCAAATCGAACAAGGTGCCTAACAATAGGATGTCCACCGCGATAATACTGAGTATGATGGCAATAAACCCGGGACGGCGAAATTGAGGGGTTGAACAAACGGCAATAGCTGACGTAATTAACAGAGCATTGAAAAAGCTTGCATTACCCATTCGAGAATGCGTCATCAAGAGGCCTATTACCATGACGACCAGCAAACAACGTAAAATTGCAATTGGGCTCAGCAACATTTGCAGGATATAAGCCAGCATTCCGCGCCAATTCCTGCGCACCTGATTTGATACCTTGCGTGAACCGAATAACAAGCCAATGCCTATCGGCAGAGTCATTTCCAGGTAACCGGCCAAATGGTTCCGATTGACGAAGGTACCGGTCGCATTACCGATATAGGACTCTTTGGGAATTAAAAATAAATATTCCATCCCGGTTAATACCATCATGCTGCCAAAAAACGCCTGAAATACGCCTGACAACACCAACACATAAAAAAACTGTACGAGCCGCCTGCGGCTGTTAATTAGTCCATGCATCAAAATGACCATGACAAAACAGGCAAACGTCAGTATGGCCCTGTCCATAGTCTTTCCCGGTTCTAATGAAATCGGAAATGCTTTCGCGGCATGTGCGGGATCCAAAACGTTAAGGGCCGACTTATATATGTCCAGGGTAGCCGGAGACAAAAAAGCCATCCACGCGGCCGGCAACTCAAAAGCCGCCTGGAACCACATCCAGAGCGCGACAAGAAACAGCAAAAGCGCGCCAGGACTGATGGATTGTCGATTCTTTTTTACTCCATCCCTTCGCATGCTGATGCATTCTAAAAGCAAATATCCTGCCAGAAGAATCAGCAATACCGCCGACATGGCAAGGGATGCCCAGCCCCGGTTACTGCCCAAGGGTAAGGGAGATATCACAAAGACCCCTAAAAACCCCATATAGATTAAACATTCCAACCAACGAGAAAAGCTGGAAAATGCGGCCCCGTTCATTTGTATTTATCTATGTCATTTTTCAAAAGGCGCATCCGACCTGCTTCAAGTGTGCTTTTCGGGATTGTGGTATGCAAGATCCAGCAACAATTACTTAGCTCCATCTGTTTTTCCAGAGCCTCCAAAAATATACTCACCTATCAGACTAGTCATGCCATGAATTAATAAAACTCCGTCGTTCCGGCAATCCCGCACAGGGGAGAAAGAGATTGCCGGAACTCAGAAGCCAAATCCGGCAAGTTCGGCCAATTGACGCAATCAACTCGTCGGAACTTACCCTATTTAAGCTATATCCTTATTAAGCTATCTTCCTTTTCCTATTAACAAGCGGAAGGGTTCTTTTTGCATTGGCCGGGAGGAGTATTATGCGGCCCCCCATGACCATGACCATGACCATGACCATGACCTCTTTTGTAAACAATATCTTTGGTAATTGCGCTTCCTATATCCGCAAATGTCTGACTGCTAGTCATCACCAAAAACAAAATCGAAAACAACATTAATAATTTCTTTATCATAGTTTTCTCCAATAGTTAAAAGCTTAGTCCCACACTTGAAATCAAGCGTAAGTCTTGTAGAAAAATAAAAACATCAAATAACGCAATCCAGAAAATTCTCTTAAAGAAAGAACTTAAAAGATTTCCCCCATGCTCTAGGTAAACAACCAAGACATTTTATTGTCTGTAAATAAGCCCCTAATTCAGGAAACCTGAATTTAGAAATATTATTTTCCTAATGTGCATTGGTTGTTTTAAGAACTACACCAAAGGTTCTGATAATGATCACAATATCTAATAACAACGACCAATTCTTCAGGTAGTCCAGATCGTACTCTACACGTTTTTCCATTTTCTCAAGGGTTTCGGTTTCTCCTCTTAACCCATGCACCTGCGCCCAACCTGTGATACCCGGCTTGACCTTATGCCGTAGCATGTAGCCCTGAATGAGTTTTCTATATTCCTCATTATGTGCTACGGCATGGGGCCTGGGCCCTACTATGCTCATATCTCCCTTGAGCACATTAAAAAACTGTGGAAGTTCATCGAGAGATGTCTTTCTTAAAAATGCTCCGAAAGGATAAATCCGGGAATCACCTTTGGTTGCCTGTTGTATTGTCGGTCCATTCTCGCATACGTTCATCGTTCTAAATTTATAGACCTTGATTTCTCTTCCGTCGAGACCGTATCTCGATTGCTTAAAGAATATCGGACCTGGCGATGATAGCTTGATAATGAATGCAATAAGTAATAATAACGGGGAAATGATGAGTAAAATGCATAATGATCCAAGAAAATCAAATACACATTTCCAAATCGCATTCAAATGGTTAATCGGGCTTTCTATTAACGATACGACCGGGATGTTGTGAATTGAATCAACACGAGACTGAATCAGGTTAAAACTCGATATATCGGGCACAAAATATATTGACGCCGTGGTGTCGCGCAATTCATCCAATAATTGAGTGATTCGATCATCATCTCGGAACGGCAAGGCAATAAAGACTACCTGAATACCATTGTCCTTGACGTATGGCAAAACCTTATCGAGACCGCCTAAAACCTTCTCTTTGCAGCCATCCCAAACACGGATTTGCTCACGCGAATCGAAAAAACCTTCAACCTGTATCAGAAGGCTTCGGTCGTTCAGGAATTCCCGGCTTAATTGATAACCTAGCTGGGTTGCGCCTACTATCACGCATTTGCGAATCCTGATCGTGTCGTGCTGCTTTTTCATCCAAATATGAAGAATTGCATGGGCCGCCAATAAAAAAAACGGCACCGATACCAGCCAGACCCGCACAACATACTTTTCAATATTCTCAGCGTACTGCGTGTTTAAAAACAGCGAATAAATCAGAATAATAAATACGCTGGCTCCCAACAGCACCGCTGAAATATACAAAGTCGTGTTATGTTCGCGAAAATCCAGAAACGGCCTCAGCATCTGAGAAACAATCCAGGAAAACAAAATTGCCGCTATCAAGAGGATAACCTGATAGCTATTCCAGGGAACTTGATAAAAATAGATAAAAGTAATAAAGGATAAACCACAGATAAACGGATCTGTGATTCTTTTAGCTAATGCGATAATCGGTGGCTCGGATAGAATTTTCATAGCTGCATACCTTGGTTATTAGTACATGGTTTAACATGTCCTTAGAGTTCTCAAAACACAATGGCAAGAAGGAGCATTTCGTTCTCTCTCCAAAATAACCTAATTTTATATATATTTATCACAACTATTATTCATATTATATGAATAGTCTTTGCTTTAGCTTATTTACTGATAAACAGCAGTAGCACCATATTCGTTTTATGGGTCGCAAAAAAGCAAAGGAAGGCAATAAAATAATATTTTAATTAAAAATTGATGTTATTTGCAGATTCGGTGTTAATTCTGGGGAATCTATTAATGATAACGCAGAATCAGCACCTATATTTATTCGATTTTTTAGAATTTTATTTTTATGATACTTCTGTCTATTAATTTTTATGCTCCATGACAAACTATCTAAATATCATGGAGTCTTTTAAGAAAAACAGAAGAAAAGACCGACTTACAACCCGGATGAATTTGAATTTCGACATCAATACATTAAATACTTATTAAATTTTTTCTTAATTTATATTTAATATTATTGTCGACTTGAGTCATGTAAAATTAATTATAAACGTTTGCGCTTTACTCTATTAATTATTTGGTTGTGATTATACTTTGTCCTAGTTAAATTTATATTAATTAGGTCACATATTTAACAAAAAAGATAAGCTGCTAATTAAGCCAGGATTATGCCACGCAGTCGCCGATTCCGAATTCATCCAGGCGAAAGCCAACAAAAGCCGACACTTTCTCAGAAATTCTCAGGCTATGCTTCTGAAAAATTATAAAAGCGTTAGGGCAAGCATCTATTAGTTAAGAACATCCGTTGCTGATAAAATAGGACTTCATTGGTGAAGACATTCTCAAAGCAGCCTCATGCCAATTCACGCCTGCGTGTGGCAATTGCCGTAGGTAGCGCCAAAACGACACGCTAAGTCTATGCGCTGTTTAGGGACGGTGTCGTGCACATTAAGACGATCAGCGGTTGCCTGAGCGCGCTTCGGGAACCCCATGCCGATGCCCTCATGGAACTGTTATCCCTGCTTGGCATTTCATTCCCCGTCACGCCATTACTAACTTGAATCATGAACAACCAGCCTTTCACATTCGAACAAATTCATATCGAAGTAGCTCGCAATGCATCCGATGACTTCAATTTGTTCCATGACAAGCACAAATGGCTGCAAATTACCCATAACCCATTCAAAGGCCCGATCGTGCTGGGCTTTCAACTCAATACCCTGATCGAGTATCAAATACGCCTGTACCGGGAGGCGCATCATGAAGACAAAGTCATTGACGAAAATCTTCTGCGTTTCAGCAATTACCAGATGACTTTCATTAACGCTGTTCGCCCGCGCCTGCCTGTCTATCTGGAAATCAAAAAGACACTGATCAATACAATTCCTGATCTGACGCTAACCAACCGCATCACGATGAAATCCGACGGCAAAACCGTCCTTTTGGGATTTAAAAAAGAAACTCCATCCCCGCTTTTTTTGGCCGATACGAAACTGGACAACCAGCCTGATCTTAACGATATTCCGGACTGTACGTACGTTCCGGGCACCGATTATTTTTTGAAACGCAAGTACATGAACAACGGTTCAGTTAAAAATTTTCTGTCGGGCTCTCTGGCCGAACAATCCGATTATTTTGACGAACTGACGCAAGTTGCGCATTATCCAGAGATTTTTCCATGCAGCCTGGCCTCCGGCGCCTTGCTCGAAAAAGCGCAACTGGAAAATCATGACTTTAAACTCAACCCGATGGTTTACACGTCGCATGAAATTTCAGTCGACCGGGTTTTTTTGAGCAAACTGAAAAATAATGACAGCCTGCATATTCTGGTCAAACAGCTTCCTGAATCTCCTGACAACACACTTCGCCACACCCATACCCGGCTAAGAACGTATCATTGTTATGGGCTGCTGGAGAATAATGAGGTTCTGTTCAGGATGACGATGAATCTGGCGCCGCTGAATGAGATACTTAAAAATCTTGGGCAGATATAATGAGATTTATCTGTAGTTTCCCTTTTAAGCGCGGCACTTGAATTGAAGTCATAAAGGCAATCCCAGTTTGCCTGCAACCCTCTCGGACACAAAAAAAGGGCCTTTCGGCCCTTTTTGTATTCTCCAGCAAGAAAACCTCAGTCTTCCTTTTCTGCTTCTTTCATGCTGAGGCGGACGCGCCCCTGACGGTCGATTTCGAGTACCTTGACCCGGACCACATCGCCTTCTGACAGCTTGTCGCTGACTTTGTCCACATGTTCATTCGAGATTTGCGAGATATGCACCAGACCGTCCTTGCCGGGCAGAATCGTTACGAACGCGCCGAAATCCATCAGACGGACAACCTTGCCTTCATAGATTTTGCCGACTTCGACTTCGGCGGTGATTTCTTCGATCAGACGGCGCGCCTCTTCACCGGCGGCTTTATCGACCGAGGCGATTTTGACGACTCCGTCGTCGGTCAGGTCAACGCTCGCGCCGGTGATTTCGGTAATGCCGCGGATCGTCGCCCCACCTTTGCCGATCACTTCGCGAATCTTGCTCGGATCGATCTTGAAGGTGATGATGCGAGGCGCATAGTCGGACATGTGATCGCGCGCGGCCGGCAACACCTTGTTCATTTCGCCGAGGATGTGGATACGGCCGGTCTTGGCTTGCGCCAGCGCAGTCTTCATGATCTCGGCGGTGATGCCGTCGATCTTGATGTCCATTTGCAGCGCGGTGATACCTTCGGCCGTACCAGCAACCTTGAAGTCCATGTCGCCGAGATGGTCTTCGTCGCCCATGATGTCGGACAATACGGCAAACTCGTCGCCTTCCTTGATCAATCCCATCGCGATGCCGGCGACCGGAGCGCTGATCGGCACGCCGGCGTCCATCAGCGCAAGGCTGCTGCCGCAGACCGACGCCATCGAGCTGGAGCCGTTCGATTCGGTAATTTCGGAGACGACGCGAATCACATACGGAAACTCTTCCATTACCGGCAAAACGGCCAACACGCCGCGTTTCGCCAAACGGCCGTGACCGATTTCGCGGCGCTTCGGAGAACCCACGAAGCCGGTTTCGCCGACGCTGAACGGCGGGAAGTTGTAGTGCAGCATGAACAGATCTTTGTATTCGCCGGTCAGTGCGTCGATGATCTGCGCATCGCGTTGGGTACCTAATGTCGCAACGACCAGGGCTTGCGTCTCGCCGCGGGTGAACAGGGCCGAGCCGTGCGTTCTGGGCAGCACGCCGGTGCGGATCGTGATCGGACGAACCGAATCAAGCTCGCGGCCGTCGATCCGTCTTTTTTCGCTCAGGATGGCGTGACGGACGATGTTGTATTCGAGATTTTCGATGATGTGGCGAATCGCTTTTTCGGCATACTCGCCGTTCGCAGTCAATTTTTCGATCGCCGCATTGCGAATCATTTTCAAGCGATCCTGTCTGACCAGCTTTTCAGCAATGCGGTAGGCTTCCTTGATGCCTTCCTCGACTTCGGCTGTCACCAGACGCACCAGCTCGGCGTCGGCATCCGGAGCGGTCCATTCGACCACGCCGGCTCCCGCCGCCGCCGCAAATTCATTGATCGCATTGATCGCGGTCTGCATCTGTTCGTGGCCGAACAGCACCGCGCCCAGCATTTCTTCTTCAGTCAGGCAGTCGGCTTCAGACTCGACCATCAACACCGCATTGGCGGTGCCGGCAACGACCAGTTGCAGGCGCGAGTCTTTCATCGCGGCCGGTGATGGATTCAACAAGTATTGACCGTTCTTAAAGCCTACGCAAGCCGCGCCGACCGGACCGTTAAAGGGTAAACCTGAAACCGCCAACGCTGCTGATGCGCCGAGCAAGGCCGGAATTTCGGTATCGACTTCCGGATTCAGCGAAATCACCGTAGCGATTATCTGAACTTCATCCGTATAGCCTTCGGGGAACATCGGACGCATGGGCCGGTCGATCAGGCGCGAAATCAGCGTTTCCTGTTCGGACGGACGGCCTTCCCGCTTGAAAAAACCGCCGGGAATCTTACCGGCTGCATAGGATTTTTCCTGATAATTCACCGTCAGCGGAAAAAAGTCGTTGCCGCCTGTATCTTTTTTACTAACGACGGTCACCAATAATGAGGTGCCTTCGACATCGATAATCACGGCGCCGTGGGCCTGGCGCGCGATTTCACCGGTTTCCAACGTGACAGTGCGATCACCGTACTGAAATTCTTTCCTGATAGGATTCACTATTAGGTTCCTTTGCGTAGATATTGTTGAGTTAAAACTGGGGTAACGCTGAAATGCAAACGGCGCCGAACCGGCGCCGTTTGCAGTCTGGTCTTACTTGCGCAAACCGAGACGTTCGATTAGCGAGCGATAGCGGTCGCCATCTTTGTTCTTCAGGTAATCAAGCAGTTTGCGGCGTTGATTGACCATCCGCAACAAACCACGGCGTGAGTGGTTGTCTTTTTTGTGTTCCGCGAAATGTGGGGTCAGGTGCTGGATATGCGCAGTCAAGAGCGCGACCTGTACTTCCGGGGAACCGGTATCGGTTTCGGACAGACGGTATTCTTCAACGATTTTTTTCTTTTGTTCCGCAGTAAATGGCATTTTATTAAACCCTATAAATATAGATAATTAAAAAAAGCCCTGATAAGGGCTGGCAATACACCCATTTCCACGATAGGGGGTAGAGAATGAGTTAAACTTTTGGTTCCCACGCCGGAGCGTGGGAACGATGAAACCTGTTTATTCAGAGAAATTGAACAGTCTGCAAGGAGCTAGTTTACCATCCATTCGCATTTCGCCCAAGCCCAAAAACGCGCCGGCATGATACAGGCGCACACGGCCTGGCCGGGACGGTTCGGTACTGACAACCTGTCCGTTTCGGATCTTACCGGCATCGATGTCCTGCAACTGAACCGCGGGCATTGCCTGCAGCGGCGCATCGGCTTTGAGCAAAAGCGACTCGAGTCGTTGTTCGTCCATCGCCCGCAATTGCTCGATCGTGACCGCCGCTTCTATATGGAATACGCCCGCCTGCAAGCGGCGCAGTTCCGCGACCGTCGCACCGCAGCCGAAATGGGCGCCGATGTCTTCCGCCAGCGAGCGGATATAAGTGCCTTTCGAGCAGAACACTTCCAGCGCCAGCCTGTCGCCCGCAAAATCTAGCTGTTTCAGTTCGTAAATCGCGATTCGCCGCGCTTTGCGTTCGACCGTCTTGCCTTCGCGGGCCAGTTCGTACAGCTTCTTGCCGTTCAGCTTCAACGCCGAATACATCGGCGGCACCTGATCGATTTCGCCGGTAAAGCCTTGCAGACAGGCATCGAGCATCGTCTGCGTAATTTCAGGGACCGGCTTGGTTTCCAGCACGGCGCCTTCCGCATCGCCGGTATCGGTCAATACGCCAAGCCGAATCACGACCCGGTAGCGTTTGTCGTCATCCAGCATCATGCCGGACACCTTGGTCGCCTCGCCGAAACACAACGGCAAGAGGCCTGTCGCCAAGGGGTCGAGACTACCGGTATGCCCGGCTTTAGCGGCATTCAGCAGGCGTTTGACTTCCTGCAGCGCCTGATTCGAAGACACGCCGAGCCGTTTGTCCAGCAGCAAGATGCCATGCACGTTGCGCCGGTGATTGCGTTTGCTCATTCCTGCCCGGGTTCTTTGTCGGTCTTCTCGATGTCGCTCAGCAGTTCGGCGACGCGCATGCCGGTATCGAACGAATCGTCGTAATAAAAGCGCAGTTCCGAAATATGCCGCAGCCGCATCCGCTTCGCAAGTTCATGCCGGATCACCGGCGCCAGCTGGTTCAACCATTTGACATGATTCCGCTTGCCGGTAGCATCCGCATTCAACACCGTAAAATAGATTTTCGCGACCGCCAGATCCTTGGTCAGATCGACTTCATTGATCGTCACGAAGCCGAGCCGAGAATCCTTCACGATCCGCTGCAGAATGAACGACAGTTCCTTCTGCATTTCGGATGCCACGCGGGCGCTGCGTCCAAATTCTTTTGCCATATCTCTTTACAATACGCGTTTGACTTCAGTCCGTTCAAAGACTTCGATCTGGTCGCCGGCTTTGACGTCGTTATAGTTTTTGACGCCGATACCGCACTCCATGCCCATCTTAACTTCGTTCACGTCATCCTTGAAGCGGCGCAACGATTCGAGCTGACCTTCATAGATCACCACGTTTTCGCGCAAGACGCGGATCGGCAAGTTGCGCTTGACGTAACCCTCGACAACCATACAGCCGGCGACCGCGCCGAATTTCGGCGAACGGAACACATCGCGCACTTCGGCAAGTCCTACGATCTGCTCCTTGATTTCCGGCGCCAGCATGCCGCTGATCGAATTTTTGACTTCATCGATCGCTTCGTAAATGACGCTGTAATAATGCAGATCGATGCCCTTCTCTTCGATCAGCTTGCGTGCGGTCGCATCGGCGCGGACATTGAAACCCATCAGGATCGCGCCGGACGCCAACGCCAGGTTGGCGTCGCCTTCGTTGATGCCGCCGACGCCGCCATAGACCACCTTGACCTCGACTTCCGACGTCGACAGATCAATCAAGGAACTGCGCAACGCTTCGAGGCTGCCCTGCACGTCGGTCTTGATCACCAGATTCAGGCTGGCGATTTCGCCGGCGGTCATTCTGGAGAAGACCTCGTCCAGCTTGGAAGCCTGTTGGGCGGCATGACGAGTCGTCCGCTTGCGTTCTTCTCGGTGCTTGGCCAAGTCTTTGGCGATCCGTTCGTTCTGCACGACCATAAATTCGTCGCCGGCGTTCGGCGTACCGGATAAACCGAGGATTTCGACCGGAACCGAAGGTCCCGCATCCTTGATCGCTTTGCCGTTTTCGTTGAACATCGCCCGCACGCGGCCGTATTCTTGTCCGCAAAGAACCATCTGACCGCTCTCGAGCGTGCCTTTCTGCACCAAAATAGTGGCCACTGCGCCACGGCCTTTGTCCAGGCGCGATTCGATCACGATACCGGAAGCCGGGCCTTCGATCGGCGCTTTCAATTCGAGAATTTCGGTTTGTACGATCAAGGCCTCGATCAGATCATCGATACCCTCGCCGGTTTTCGCTGAAATTTTCAGGAACTGCACATCGCCGCCCCATTCTTCAGCCAATACATTGATTACCGACAACTCCTGCATCACCTTATCCGGATTCGCGTCCGGCTTGTCGATCTTGTTGATCGCGACGATAATCGGCACATTGGCGGCGCGCGCATGCTCGACCGCTTCCTTCGTTTGCGGCATCACGCCGTCGTCGGCCGCGACCACGACGATGACCACGTCGGTCAGGTCGGCGCCGCGCGCCCGCATCGCGGTAAACGCAGCATGGCCCGGCGTGTCGAGGAAAGTAACCGAACCATGGTCGGTTTTAACCTGATAGGCGCCGATGTGCTGGGTAATGCCGCCCGCTTCGCCGGCGGCAACACGGGTTTTACGGATGTAGTCGAGCAATGAAGTTTTACCGTGATCGACATGTCCCATAATCGTCACGATCGGCGCGCGCGGCAATTCGGGATAGATATCTTCCGCTTGCGCTTCCGCGAGCATCTCTTTCTCGAGATCGTCGTCGCTCTGCATGATCGGCTTGTGGCCCATTTCCTCGACCAGAATCGCTGCGGTTTCCTGATCGATGCTTTGGTTGATCGTCGCCATGATGCCGAGCTTCATCAATTGCTTGATCACCAGCGCTACTTTTACGCTCATCTTATTCGCGAGATCGGAAACCAGAATCGTTTCGGGGATCGTGACTTCTTTAACGATCGGGGCGGACGGCATTTCAAACTGGTGCTTGCCTTCAAATCCCGCATTTGAACGCTGCTGCTGCGGCGCCTTGCCCTTTTTCTTCGGACGTCGCGGGGCGTCACGGCCTTCGGAAAACGGACTGTCATCGCGCTGTTTTTTGCGATGCAGCGTTTCCTGTTTTTGCAATGCGAGCGCGCGGACTTTTTCGGCGGTGCGATTGATGGATTCCTCGACCCGGCGATCCTTGTCAGTTATTTTCTTTTTGACTTCATCGGCTTCCTTAACTTTACCGACTTTTTCATTTTTAACTTTTTTGGTTTCCTTGGCTTTGACCGTTTCAAACCGGGTTACCGGCGCCAGCTCCTCTTCGACCGGCGCCTTAGCTTGAACGGCTACTTCTTCGTATTCATACTCTTCCGGTTGTCCCGCCGCCGGCACCTTTTTGGCTTCCACCGGAGGCGCCGCTTCTATCGCCGCTTCAGTCACCTGAACGGCTTCGATCGGTTTTTCTTTTTGTTCCGCCGCAATCACCGGTTCAGAAATTTTGATAATCGGCTGTTCTTCATGGACTGAAGGCAGCCCTGTTGCGGTCTTTGTTTCAGCCGTTTCGGCAAGCTCGCGCTTGTTGATATAGGTCTTCTTTTTACGAACTTCGACGCTGATCGTTTTGGTCGCGGTGCCCGGCACGCTCGCCTGCTTGATTTCGATCACCTTGCGGCGTTCCAGCGTCACGCGCCGAGGCGCTGTTTTCGCTTCGCTTTCATCCTTGCCGTGGCGTTTGCGCAAATGCGCCAGAAGCTGCATTTTTTCGTCTTCGCTGATCACGTCGTCCGGCGTATTGGCCGATAAACCCGCTTCCTTCAACTGCTCCAATAACCTTTCCAGAGGTATTTTTACTACCTCGGCCAATTGCTGTACTGTTTGATCGCTCATCGCCTACTCCCGCCTTACTCGCCTTTTTCTTCAGAAAACCAGGGCTCTCGCGCCTTCATAATCAACTTTGCCGCCCGATCCTCATCCATTTCGGATAAGCTCAGCAAATCGTCGATCGACTGTTCCGCCAGATCATCCATCGTAATTATACCGCGGCTGGCCAATTCATAAGCCAGTTCCTTGTCCATACCCTCCATCTCCAAAAGATCCTGGGCTGGCTCGTTGGTTTCTATTTTTTCCTCGGCCGCAATCGCACTGATCAACAAGGAATCCTTCGCGCGGCTGCGTAATTCGTTCACCAATTCCTCGTCGAAGCCTTCGATCTCGAGCATTTCACTGACCGGCACATAAGCGATCTCTTCAATCGTATTAAAACCGACTTCCACCAGGGTTAACGCAATGTCGTCATCGACATCGAGTTCCTTGACGAATATATCCTTGATCTTGTTCGCTTCCGCCTCGCTGTTCGCTTCGGCTTTCGACGCATCGATCACATTCAGTTCCCAACCGGTCAATAGCGTCGCCAAACGCACGTTCTGGCCGCCGCGGCCGATCGCCTGCGACAGATTGTCGGTGCTGACCGCGAGATCCATCGAATGCCGGTCTTCATCGACGACGATCGACTGAATTTCAGCCGGCGACATTGCGTTGATCACATATTGCGCTTCGTTCGGATTCCACAGAATGATATCGACCCGTTCGCCTGCCAGTTCGTTCGAAACCGATTGCACACGCGACCCGCGCATGCCGACACAGGCGCCGACCGGATCGAGACGGGGATCGTTGCTCTTGACTGCAATTTTCGCACGCGACCCCGGATCGCGGGCTGCGCCCATCAACGAAATCAAACCTTCACTGACTTCAGGCACTTCCAGCCGGAACAAGGCGATCAGCAATTCCGGCGCCGTCCGGCTGACAAACAATTGCGGGCCGCGCGGCTCCGAGCGCACATCTTTCAAATAGCCGCGGATACGATCGCCGACACGCACCGCTTCTCGCGGAATCATGTCTTCCTTCGCAATATAGGCTTCGACATGTCCGCCAAGGTCCAGGTAGACGCTGCCTTTTTCGATACGCTTGACGACGCCGGTAATTAACTCGCCAACGCGGCTCTTGTAGGCATCGACAATTTTCTTGCGCTCAGCCTCGCGAACCTTGTGGATGATCACCTGCTTCGCCGTCTGTGCCGCAATACGTCCGAACTCGACCGATTCGATCTCTTCCTCAACCACATCGCCGACTTGGGCATCCGGATTGTCGAATTTCGCCACATCGAGCAAAATCTGCGTGCCCGGAAACTCGACATCGCCGTTGATTTCGCTGTTCGGCGCAACCACGTCCCACAAACGGTAAGTCTTATAATCCCCGGTTTTTCTATCGATTTCGACGCGGGCTTTGATCGGGTTGGCATAGCGCTTGATCGTCGCCATTTCCAGCGCCGATTCAATCGCCTGGAAGACAACTTCTTTTTCGATCGCTTTCTCGTTGGAAAAGACATCCACGACCAACAAAATCTCTTTATTTGCCACTGCGTACTCCTTTTTCGATTAAATAATCCGGCACCAGACGCGCCTTACTGATCGCCGAAAACGGCACTTCGAAGGTTTGTCCGTGCTCGATCAGTGTAATGATATCTTCCTCGACTTTTTCGATCAGGCCGGTGATCCGTTTACGTCCGCCGATCGCTTTGAACAGACTCACCTGCGCGGTGCTGCCCTTGAAGCGTTCAAACTGACTAATCTTGAAAAACGGCCGGTCCGCCCCCGGCGAGGATACTTCCAATTGATAATTGTCCGGAATCGGATCTTCGACATCCAGCACGCCGCTGACCTGGTGACTGACTTTCGAACAGTCATCGACCAGAATACCGTTGTCGCTGTCGATATAAATCCTTAATAAACCATGTTTGGGATGCGGGTGATATTCAATGCCGACACATTCATAACCCAAGCCCTCCACGACCGGCTCGATCAAGGAGACTAAATGTTCGGGAGCCTGCTTCATTTTTCCTCGCTTTTTCACCGCACAAAAAAAAAGAGCCCAGGGCTCTTATCATTCACTAGCCAATGCTGCAGCCACAAACACGGAGCCAGAAAATAAAAAACCCCATGATGGGGCTTCCGTGTAAATGGCAGCGGGGACCTTTGAACCTACAACCTTTGAGCCCCTGCCGTTAGGATAACAACGCTGCAATATGTCGATACATCCTAAAAAAGCTAATATAGCACAAAGCTTAGTCATTTTCAAAGCGCTTTGATCCTTCAAAATACATCCCTACCCAATTCAAGTCTAAAATTGCCGACAGCGAGGCTCCCTTTTCCCGGTTTTTTGCCGTCTTCCGAGGCTTGTCAGCGGTTTAAGGCATCCTGCGGTTTTCTCACCAGAGCACGTATCAAAGGCGCCACATCGAGCAAGGGGGGGCATATTCGCTATTTTTGCCTGTTTGTTAAATCGGGCTATCGATAACAAGTTCAATCGGCACGACCCAATATATTTACCTTTCACACGCCATCCTAAAAAAAATAGGCAACTGCTTCAAGGATTTGAGCATCAAATCCAGCGCACCGATCGCGATCAGATAAAGGGCCATAATAAAATTGGGTAATCTTATCACATAAAATCATTGATTTTTAACAACTTGAATGATTATTGAATAATACCCAATATGCCAATTATAATCAGATAAAGCGCTACAATATAATTCAATAAGGCAGGACGAATAAGTATCAAGATACCGGCAATCAGCGAAAGCATTGAATGAATATCGACAGACATAACCCCCCCACTTTATGTTACGGGTTGAATATTTGATTTAATCCGATCATTTAATATCCAATTCGATAGATTCCGGATTTCTTACTCGCCCCCAATTTTGTATCGTATTGCCAGCAATACCTATCCCAAATTGTTGAGCATCATTTCCAGCTTCCATTGAAAAAACCATCTCGAGAACGAGGGATAATTTTTCTCGAAAAATATAAAATTGAAATTTATTGATGTGATTTCTCTGTTCGATTTTGAGTTCAAAAAAATTAAGGATTTTTAACCGAGGGAGCTGCCGCCCGTGCCTTCTCTGACGTCAAGCATTTACCGTTGAAATGCTTGAGATTCTTTTTTGCCGGATACCCTTCCCTCACCCCAAAACTCCTCTTTTCTTCAACCGCCGGATCACTTGCCAATGGTAGAGCCGCGCCAACACCGGACGGATCAACGGCAACCCAATCAGCCAGGCCAGCGGCTTCAATACCGGCACTTTGCGCATCAACAAGATATACGCGTCGATTTCCGAATAGATGCGCCCGTTGGCGTCCTGCACATGCAGTTCGGTCAGGGCTTTTTGGGGATCGATACCGAGTTCCTGCAAACGGCTCTGCTGGCCGGTAATATCGAACCAGCAGACCTCCTCGCCGGATTTACCCGAAAGTTTTTCGTAATTTTGCCGGTCGCGAATGCATTTCGGACAAGCGCCATCGTAATAGACCGTGACTTTATTTTGCTGCATAATCGGCCTTATTCTCCCCATCTCAAGGCAACCCTATTGGTTTATTTTGCGGCGGCGACAAGTAATACTGATCTCGCCGTATATGCATACGCCGTGACGTATATGACTTATTTTTTGAACTCAAAATGCCTTTGCCGGTTCCTTCTATAATCAAGTTCCTGGCTTTATCCACGCCGGCTTATACGCTCGTAAGCTGGATTTTTCTGCGCGGCCTGGCATTGATTTACCTGGCGGCTTTCGCTTCAATGTCGGTACAAATCGAGGGCTTGATCGGCAGCCACGGCATCTTGCCGATTCAAGCAAAACTGGCCGAAACCGCCCAGTTTTACGGCAACGCAAAATACTGGGAATTGCCGACGCTGTTCTGGCTCGATGCCTCCGACCAGGCGCTCAAGCTGGCCTGCTATGCGGGGATGGTTTCGGCAGCCCTGTT
This sequence comes from Methylomicrobium sp., assembly GCA_051061095.1. Taxonomy (GTDB): domain Bacteria; phylum Pseudomonadota; class Gammaproteobacteria; order Methylococcales; family Methylomonadaceae; genus Methylomicrobium. Next base: position 115,359 of record JBPFEE010000020.1, read on the forward strand.
GCTGTTGAATGCGCTGCTGCGGCCTGCCTTGATTCTCTGCTATCTGTTGTATTTGTCCGTCACCGTAGCCGGGCAGAACTTCCTGGCGTTTCAATGGGACGTGTTTTTGCTGGAAGCCGGATTCATCGGGATCTTTCTGAGCTGGGGCTCGAAAATCAATGTGTTTCTGTATCGCTGGCTGATCGCGCGCTTCATGTTCATGGGCGGCGTGGTCAAGCTGGCCAGCGGCGATCCGGCCTGGGCCAATCTGACCGCGCTGGATTATCATTATCTGACCGAACCGCTGCCGACACCGCTGGCCTATTACGCTTACTTCCTTCCCCAATGGTTCAACAAGCTTTGCGTGGCCGGGGTTTTCTTTATCGAGCTGATCGTGCCGTTTTTCGTGTTTCTGCCCCGGCCTTTCCGCCTGTTCGCCGCCTGGAGCTTTATCGCACTGCAAATCGCGATTATTCTGACCGGCAATTATAATTTCTTCAATTTGCTGACGATCCTGCTGTGCCTTTGGTTATTCGACGACAGGGATTTTTCCGGCAGACTGCCCTTACGCCTGGTCTCTTCGATTCAACACAAGCAGCCGCAGCCGGGCATCGCCGCGCATCTTTTTGCAGGCTCATGGACCGCTATCGTGCTGATCATCTGCGCGATCACAGCCTGGATGCATAACTTCCCGGACCGGACACCCCAATCGCTCCGCCCCTGGGTTCTGATCACCTCGAACTTTTCCATGATCAATCAATACGGCCCGTTCGGCGTGATGACGACCGAGCGGCGCGAGATCATCATCGAGGGCTCCAACGACGGCAAAGCCTGGCAGGCCTACGAGTTTAACTATAAACCCGGCGACCTCTACCGCGGTTTGCGCTGGAACATTCCGCATCAGCCCCGGCTCGACTGGCAGTTTTGGTTTGCGGCGCTGAAAAAACCTCGGCTCGATTCGTGGTTTGCGGCGTTCATGGCGCGCTTGCAGGAAGGCTCGCCGCCCGTCCTGAACCTGCTGCGAACAAATCCTTTCCCGGACCATCCGCCGGTGTTTGTGCGGGCCATGTTTTACCGCTATAGCTATACCCGTCCGGAAGTTAGAGCGGAAGCCGGCCAAGTCTGGCGGCGCGAATTGATCGACCAATACTGGCCGCCGCCCCGGATTGAATCCGATTAGTTGGGGTTCCGGCCATGCTATGATGCGCCCTTTCAGTGAGAGACCCTCCCGATGTGGATACAAAAAGAGTTCTTCCTGCAGCCGAAAAAACGCGGATTTCATTTGATCACGAATGAGATTCTTAGGGAGATTCCCGAATTAGGCGCAATTCAGTGCGGGTTGCTGCATCTGTTCATCAAACATACCTCGGCGTCGCTGACGATCAACGAGAACGCCGACCCGACCGTGCGTCAGGACATGGAAAGCCATTTCAACGAACTGGTGCCGGAGCGCGCGCCCTATTACCTGCATGATTACGAGGGAGACGATGACATGCCCGCGCATATTAAAAACTGTCTACTCGGTTCGAGCCTGACGATTCCGGTCACGCGCGGCAAATTGAACCTGGGCATCTGGCAAGGTATTTATCTCTGCGAGCATCGGAATCATGGCGGCAAAAGAGGAATCGTTGCAACGCTGCACGGCGAGTAAGCTTGACCAGTCCTTCCCCACCACTTTTTGAGCGTCAACCAACTGCCAGAACAGGCGCCGCCGCCAACAGTTTGCGGGTATAATCATGGCGAGGTTCCATCAGCACCTGCTTCACATCGCCATGCTCGACAATTTTGCCTCGATACATCACCGCCACCTCGTCGGCGATTTCGGCTACGACCGCCAGATCATGGGTAATGAACAGATAGCTGACATGCTTTTCGCGCTGCAATGTTTTTAAAAGCTCGATGATCTGCGCCTGCACCGAAACATCGAGCGCGCTGGTCGGCTCGTCGCAGATGATCAGCTTGGGGTTGACTGCCAGCGCACGCGCAATGCAGATACGCTGGCGCTGGCCGCCCGAGAATTCATGCGGATAGCGCTCTGCCGCATCGGCCGGCAAGCCGACTTGTTCGAGTAGCTGGCGAACTTTTTCCTTCCGGGCATCGGCGCCGATGTCGGGATGCAGGGCGCGAATACCCTCCGCCACGATGTCGCCGACCAGCATGCGCGGATTCATCGACGAAAAGGGATCCTGAAACACGATCTGCATGTCCGCCCGTTTTCGCCGCAGCACTTCGCCGGCCAGTTGCCCCAGATCCACCCCATCCAGCAGCACCCGCCCCGTCCCGCCCGGAATCAAGTTCAACAGCGCCTTGCCGAGCGTGGTTTTGCCGCAGCCGGATTCGCCGACCAGCGCCAGCGTCTTACCCCGCGAAATCGTAAAACCGACCCCGTCGACCGCTCGCACATGGTCTACCACACGCTTGAACAGACCCTTGCGGATCGGGTAATAGCAGCGGAAATCGTCGACCTTGAGCAGGGGCGGCGCTTCCTCGGGCTGATGTTTAAGGCAGCTCTGCATCGATGGCAAGGCCTGCAACAGCTTTTGCGTATAAGGATGTTTCGGCTGATAGAAAAAATCCGGCAACGCGCCGGTTTCGACGATTATGCCCTGCTGCATCACCGCGACCCGGTCCGCCATTGTCGAAACAAGCGCCAGATCGTGGCTGATCAGCCACAGCGCCATGCCGGTCTGTTTCTGGATGTTTTTCAGCAATGTCAGGATTTGCGCCTGGATAGTCACATCCAGGGATGTCGTCGGCTCATCCGCAATCAACAAATCGGGCCTGCCGGCCAAAGCGATCGCGATCATCACCCGCTGCCGCTGTCCACCCGACAGTTGGTGCGGATAATCATTGATCCGCTGTTCCGGATTGGGAATTTCGACCTGTTGCAGCAACTCCAGCACGCGCGCCCGAACGGCGGATTTAGGCATCGAAAAATGACTCTCGACCACTTCCGCGATCTGGCTGCCGATCGTCATCACCGGATTCAGCGACGACATCGGATCCTGAAAAATCAATCCGATACGCCGGCCGCGCACTCTGCACAGTTCCAGCTCCGAATGTTCGAGCAGATTGTCGCCGCTCAGCGTAATCGATTCGGCTTCCATCCTGGCGTTATTCGGCAGCAGGCGCAGCACCGATAACGCGGTAATCGACTTGCCCGAGCCCGATTCGCCGACCAGCGCAAAGGTTTCGCCCGGATAGATCGAAAAGCTGATGCGATCGACGACCTTATGATGGCGGTTGAAGGCGACGCTGAGGTTTTGAACGGACAATAGCGGATTTATCATGCTAATTCTTATAAATCTCTTTTCTATGACCAATCTTTACAACCACAACATACAGAATATCGTCCTCTATCTGAAAAATGATCCGATAGTTACCGACTCGAACTCTATATAAATCATGGCCGCCAGATAATTTAACCACACCCTGATGACGCGGATTTTCAGTCAGACGCACTAAAGCGTCGTTAATAGCTCGCTTTTGCTCATTTATAAGCTTGGAAAATTGTCTGTCGGCAGCGGGCGTAAATTTGATTTTATAAGCCATGCTTAGCCTTGATATCCTCCCAATCAATAAATCCATCACGTTTGGCTTCAGTCAACGCCGCACATGCGTCCACCGCATCCTCTAAATCCTCCATGAGTTGCTCATATTCCTCAATAGGTAATATGATCGATATTTTGTGGCCTTCTGAATCGGTAATGTATTGTTTTGCCATCATCTTACCTCATACCCATTATTTGAAAGTTTTTCAATCGACTTCACTGCCGCTCCGCCGCGGGTCGAACGCATCCTGCACCACATCCGCAAACAGGTTGGCCGCCAAAACCAGGATGAACATGAACACGAAAGCGGCGGCCAGCGACCACCAGACGACCGGTTCGCGCGCCATTTCGAGACGCGCGCCGTTGATCATGTTGCCCCAGCTGTAGGTGGTCGGATCGACGCCGATGTTGATATAGGACAGCACCGCTTCGGCCAGCACCAGGGCGCTGAAATCGAGCACGACCGAGATCAGCACGATGTGCATCACATTCGGCAGAATGTGCCGCAGCAGAATCGCGCCCTGCTTGACGCCCAAGGCTTCAGCCGCCTTCACGTATTCCATTTCCCTGAGTTTCAGCGTTTCGGCGCGGAGCAGCCGGCAAAGCCCGGTCCAGCTGGTCACGCCGAGGATCATGCAGAGAAACAACAGGCGCATGTCGGCGCGCACGACTACGCTGGTAAAAGCTTCCTCATGTTTCGCCATGTACACCTGCACCATCAGGATCGAGGCCGCGATCAGCAGAACGCCCGGAATCGAATTCAGCGTAGTGTAGATGTATTGGATCACATCATCGATCCAGCCCTGGAAAAAACCGGCCAGAATGCCGAACAGGATCGCCATCGGCAACATGATCAGGGTAGTCAAGGTACCGATCACGAGGCCGGTGCGGATGCTTTTGATCGTCTGATAAAACACGTCCTCGCCGACCTTGTCGGTACCCAGCACATGGTAATAAGCGGATAGATAACACAGCATGTAACCGATCGTCACGATCCCGAAACCGACCGCCAGGGAGCTTTTGGCCGGGACTGATCCTGAAAGGAAAGGCTTTTGCCGGGCGGCAAATATCCCCCAGAGCAACAGCAGAAAAAACACGCAAAGACTCGCGCCCTGAAACAGGCCGTAAACGGCTTTCTTAAAAATATCGCCGGTTATCTGCCGCTCAGGATCGCTCAGATGCGCGCCGCCGTATTTCAGGCGCGGATAATCCCATTGCGCCGTGCCGTCGCCCCGCGTGATCATTTCCTTGCCGTAGCCGAATGCCGCAAACGGCGCCGAATAAGTTTTTTCGCCCTGCCGGCGCAAAGGCCCGGCCCAATAGTCGAGCACGCTGATCACATCATAGCCGTCATCACCGGACGCCTTGAAATGGATCGAGTCGAGCAAGCCGATCAGAATGAAAAACAGCAGAATCGTCAACGACACCATGCCGCTTCGGCTCGCGGCGATTTGCCTGAACGGCCGCCTGAAATGCTCCTTGCCGCGAATAGTGACGCCGAGGCCGATCATGATCGCGATCAGCAGAAAAATCAGGGCATCGGTCCATAAAACGATCATGCAGAAACAACCTACTCGGAGTGGAATGAAAGCAACGCTTGCTCGCTATTTTCCCATAATTTACAGCGAATCGCGGCATTTTGATAAAGCCGGGATATTTTTAGGTTCTATGATAAAATCGGCCGGTTAAATTCCGGAGGCCAGCATCAGACTGAAGGCATGATGCGGTTCCGGAAGGGCGTGACGGCACAGAGGCATCGTCGCGTCCGCGCATTTTTATCCATCACATCATTATAAAAAAGCACATGAACAAACCTAAAAAAGTTGCAATTTTGACCGCCGGCGGCCTCGCCCCGTGCCTTAACTCTGCAATCGGCAGCCTGATCGAGCGTTACAACGAAATCGACCCGTCGATCGAAATCATCTGCTACCGCAGCGGTTACAAGGGCCTCTTGCTCGGCGACTCCTACAAAGTTACCCAGGCAGTGCGCGACAATGCCGGCCTGTTGCAGCGCTTCGGCGGTTCGGTGATCGGCAACAGCCGAGTCAAGCTGACCAACGTCAAGGACTGCGTGAAGCGCGGTCTGGTTCAGGAAGGACAGGACCCACAAAAAGTTGCGGCCGACCAGCTGGTAAAAGACGGCGTCGACGTGTTGCACACGATCGGCGGCGACGACACCAATACCGCCGCGGCCGACCTTGCCGCATTCCTGGCGAAAAACAACTACGGCCTGACAGTGATCGGCCTGCCGAAAACGGTAGATAACGACGTGTTTCCGATCAAGCAATCTTTAGGTGCCTGGACCGCCGCCGAACAAGGCGCGCGCTATTTCTGGAACGTAGTCGCGGAAAACAACTCGAATCCGCGCATGCTGATCGTGCACGAAGTGATGGGACGCAGCTGCGGCTGGCTGACCGCCGCCACCGCCGTCGAATACCGTAAACTGCTCGACCGCGCGGAATGGCTGCCTGATCTGGGCCTGAGCCGCGACACTTATGAAGTGCACGGCATTTTTGTACCGGAAATGGATGTCGATCTGGCCGCCGAAGCGACTCGCCTCCGCGCCGTAATGGACAAAGTCGACTGCGTGAACATTTTCGTTTCCGAAGGCGCCGGCGTCGAGGCGATCGTCGCCGAAATGCAATCGAAAGGACAAGAAGTGCCGCGCGATGCGTTCGGCCATATCAAGCTGGACGCGGTCAATCCCGGCAAATGGTTCGGCGAGCAGTTCGCGCAGATGATCGGCGCGGAAAAAACGCTGGTGCAAAAATCCGGCTATTTCGCACGCGCCTCAGCTGCGAACGCCGAGGACATCCGCCTGATCAAATCCTGCGCCGACCTCGCGGTCGAATGCGCCATGCGCCGCGAAGCCGGCGTGATCGGGCATGATGAAGACAACGGCAACGTGCTGCGCGCGATCGAATTCCCGCGCATCAAGGGCGGCAAGCCTTTTGATATCGATGCGCCGTGGTTTGAGAAGTCACTGAGCGCGATCGGCCAGACCAAAGGCAAAAAGGTCAGCACCGCGCACTAATCCGGCGCCTGTAGGCCGGGTTCAAATCCGGCCTACTTTCCCTCGCAACCTTATGATCGCCGTCATTTATAGCTGTAAAAAGCACCTAATCCCCTCCCAGTGACAGGCCGAATTCGACCCAAGCGAGACACACGATGCGCTCTTCTCGGCGGCAGTTAAAGCACATCAACGGGACATAGGCCCCCATCATTGATCTTCTCGATTACTCAAATTCCGCTACTTTAACCAGGAAATCTTTCTCCGCAGGGATAAGGATACGGAACCTTGCACCAGGACGGCGCTCCACGGTGAGCCGGCCATGCAGTTGCACCACCAAGCTTCGCACCAATTGCAGGCCCATGGAGGGGGATTGCTTGAGATCCAGCTCATCCGGTAGACCGCATCCTGAATCGCCCACTTCCAGCGTCAGGCCGTCGGTCGGTTCTTTCGTCATTGTCACCCAAATCTCTTTCTTTTCGGTGCTGCCTAGGGTGGAGGTGGAAAACGCGTATTTAAAGCTATTAGAAACCAATTCGTTGACGATCAGGCCAAGCGGCAAAGCATGGTCGATGTCGAGAACAAAGGCGGGAATATCCAGGCGGACCGTGACATTGGCAATGGTTTGCGAAAAGGAACGGCGAATGTGGTTGACCAATTGAGTAATATAATCGGAAAAATCGATCGTCTTCAGATCCTGGCTTCTATAGAGCTGCTCATGGATCAGGGCCATGGAACGGATCCGGCGCTTGCTGTCCAGAAACAACTCGCGCACTTGGATGTCGGTTTGTGAATCGGACTGCATTTTAAGCAGGCTGGTGATGATCTGCAGATTGTTTTTGACGCGGTGATGAATTTCTTGCAGCAGCACTTCCTTTTCTTTAAGGGAAGCCTGTAATTGCTCTTCGTTGCTCCGAAGTTCGGCGGTACGTTCATGTACCCGTTGCTCAAGCTCGGTATTCAGCCGCAGCAGTTCCTCTTCCGCCTGCTTGCGGGCGGTGATGTCCAGGACGAACGCGACGCCATTAACCCTCGTTTCGTCCAGCATGGCACCGGCGACAATCACAGGCAGGCGGGTGCCATCCTTGCGGATAAACGCTTTCTCGAACGGCACGGCATTGGCGCCGGTGTTTATGGCTTCCTTCAGAGCACGTTTATCCAGATGCCGATATTCCGGGGGTGTCATCTGCTGCCAGTCTATCCGTCCGGCAGCCAGGTCCTCGCGGTCGTAACCGGCCATTTCCAGGAATTTATCGTTAGCTTCGACAATACCCCCCTCGATGTTCCAGTAGATAACGCCCAACAAACCCGAGTCGTAGAAGCGGCGTAAGCGATATTCGCTCTGGCGCAGGGCTTCTTCGATCTTCTTCCTCTCGGTCGTTTCCCACCCGGTAATCAGCATGCCCCAATCCTCCATTTCCGGCAGGCGGATGCGGTATAAAGACCAGCTAAAATAAGCTTCTTCGAGAGGCCCGTTCTCGGTTCTTCGAATATTATAGGGTTGGTCTATGACCGAGAATGGCTTCCCGGTATCAGCCACTTCCCGGAATCTTTCTTCTACTCCGGGCACCTCCGGCCAAACGTCCTGAATCCTCTTGCCGACCATTTCTTTTTTCGGCGCGATTCTCTGGCATTCGGGATTAATCAGCAAGATCCTCAAGTCCGAAGCACGCAGAATGCTGATCGCGGCCGGCAAACGGTTGATCACCGTTTCAAGCAGATCGCGTGTATGTTCGGCCTCATACCGTGCCTTTTCCAGTTCGGCTGTTCGTTCGGCCACGCGCTGCTCCAATACCACATTGGTTTCGCGTAGCGCCTGCTTAGCCCGATTTATCTCCGTGACGTCTATGCCCACTTCCATGATCATCGGTGAGCCATCCGTATCCGTGAACGGGAAGTCATTGATTTCGTAGTCAAGGTTGTCCGGACCGGTCCACCGCCAGCCCAGTGGCGCCCCCGTCTTGAACACTTTGAAGGTTTCACAAATTTCGCAAGGCTCATCACGGCCAAACAGATACTTATAGCAAGGCTGCCCTTGGGCCTTACCGTAGCGTTGTTCGAAAAAACGGTTGGCAAAGATTACCTGATAATCCTGTGACAGCAATACCACGTAAACCGGCAGCGTCTGCAACACGTCATATAGCCGCTGACGTTCGGCCTGCACGGACGCGTAGGCCTGAGTCAATTCAGTCGTGCGGAGCACCACTTGACGACGCAGTTGCCAGGTCCATAACCCCATCAATGCCAACAGGCTGAAAGCAGCCAACATGCCCCAAGCTACAAAGGTAACCGGAAAAGTCGGAATCTCATAGATGCCCAGCCATTTCCGGTAGAGCCGGTCATATTCGCCATTGGCTTTGACGATGGCCAGGCCCTGATTGAGACGATCGCGCAATTTAGTGTCGCCTTTGCGTACGGCGAAGGCGAACTCCCGCCGGTATTCCCTCAGTAAGGGACCGGGCATGATAATGCTTTCCAGGCCGATTCGACGCCTCAACTGGTTGCCCTGGAGCTGCGGGGCCAGTATCGCGTCATGCTGTCCTGAAGCCAACAGGCGAAAACCATCAGCCAGACTATCGACGAGCACCAGTTGCTGATTAAAACCACGACTGCCGAGGGCATCATGCGCTGCATCTGCTCGCAGTACGATGATGTTCAAGCCTCGCGCCTGCTCGATAGACTTAATCGGGTCATGTCCTTTACGCACAAAGAAGCTGTCATAACCGAGCGTATACGGTTCAGTGAATTCCACCAGACCTTCGCGTTCCGGCATATGCGCGACTAACGGCAAGGCGTCGAGCTTGCCCGTTTTCAGGCCCTGCCAAACCGTCTCCCAACTTCCCGGCTGAAAGCTAATGGGAATATCCATGGCAGCGGCGACGGCGCCGAACAACTCGACGGCGAAACCGGTCGCTTGACCCTGAGCATCGATATCGGCATAAGGGAGAAAGCCGATTTCAGAACCCACACGCAGCGGCTGCTGCGGCTCCGCGCCGGCAAAACTCGGAAGCTCCAGGATAATACAGGCCAGCATTAAGGCAAGCAAACTCGATGGACGAGAAAATAGAGACGTGGCTGCCTTTGGCGGCAAGGGAAATAATGTTTTCAAGGTGAATATCCCGTGATCGAGCCTGAAATAACAAGGCGATAGCTAAATTAACGTGGCCGCTGAGTCTTGTTCATATCGGGGTAAGCGCGTGTTGTAGCATAAAGATAGGTTTGCCCTTGGGAGCCCAGGCAATCTGGACGTTGGGCTTCGTGGAGAAACCGTTCTTGTCCAAATAAAAATGTCACTGTACCGGAAGCATCCATTCGCCGCCGGTCCACACTCTCTCATAGTCGGCATTAACGGGACGATACAGGCAGGTTCCAGAATCATCAGACATCAAGTAATTGCCGGGGCTGAATAAATAGCCGGGCAGGCGTGCTTCATCATAGAGCACAGCTAGACGATATACGACTACATGTAGCACATCGATATATTCGAAAGGCCCAACAATGTCTGCTTTTATTTTTTGTACGGTAGTCAAAACTATCTCCTCCCCAGTCAGCTTTTAGGAGTGAGTTAATAAGCCGGTTGATGTCGAGCAATATTTTTATAGTTCCTGAGAAAATTGATCAAAAAAAGATTATCCGCTCAATGCCGGTGAACGCAATATCTAGAAACAGCTTGATGATGAGAAAACAAATAAGCAAGAAATATTAAGCTGTTGATTTGAAAACAGCTATTAATAAGAAACATTTCCATATGCTTGTTGTATAAACATATGGCATGCGTTAGTCTCTCGACAAGGTTGCGGCCAAGGCCGATCCGATCATTTTATCCGACTAAGGAATAAAGCGGCGTCATAATCGCAGGCGCTGGCCATACCGGCCTCAAAATTTCAGAATTCATCTGGTTAACAACACCTGGCTTTGACTTCCATATCCAGGCCATAGCAAACAATTGTTAACCGACAGATTAAACAGTCATTTACAATAGCCAGCCCATCATTTTTTGTTCTTATCCATTTAAACCAATCATTCGCTTCTGCATGTTCCACATTGCTCTCTTTGAACCTAAGCTCCCCCCAAATACAGGCAACATAATTCGACTGGTAGCCAATAATGGCTTCAGCTTGCACTTGATCGAACCTCTCGGCTTCAACTTAGAGGAAAAAAATCTACGGCGAGCAGGACTCGACTATCATGATCTAGCTAAGATCAGCATCTATCCGAACTACCAGGAATTCAAAAAACACATGGAAGGAAGAAATATCTTTGCCTGTACTACGAAAGGCAGCCAGCTTTACACAAAAAATGTGTATCAGCCAGGTGATGTATTTTTATTCGGTTCTGAGCCTTCCGGGCTACCCGTTGATGCAGTTGAGAGTATTCCAACTGAACGAAGAATTAGAATTCCAATGATGCCAAACAACAGAAGTCTTAATTTATCTAATGCCGTGGCAATCATTAGTTATGAGGCATGGCGCCAACAGAATTTTCTAGGCGGAAATTAAATATATTGAATGACCGATTAACGAAAGGATGGGATATACGATAAATTTGACAGCTACTTACGGGAAATCAGCTCTATAGCCTCTACAAATTCTGAGCTCACCATCGATCTCAACAAGTTCTTCGGTTTTCTTCGATTGATGAAATAATTGTTGCCGGGCCGCTTTGTTGCCTGTTTCTTGGCTTCGCAGGCTAAATCGGAAATATCGACATGGGATTGGCATAAACAGGTCGCTTGGGCATCCACCCACCCTGCCGATAGGCTCAGTAACGGAAAGAAATGATCACATCCGTGTCTATCTTCACTGAATATACCGCCGGCATCGATGTGCTCCGCTTTATAATGGCCGGGAACCGAATGTTCGAAACTGGACAAGATGGCCTGGCAGCGTTCGACCCAGTGGTCCACCGTAAACACCACAATAAAATCGTCGCCGCCGATATGGCCGACATGACCGACTTCACAAGGAATATGACGAGTCAGGATTTCGGCAACCGCTTTTATGACATTATCGCCGACATTGTAGCCGTAAACATCGTTATAAGGTTTGAAGTGGTCCAGGTCGAAATAGCCAACGCAGAAGGCCTTGTTTTCCGCCAGAAGACGATTAATAAGATCATTGGTCGGCACGCTGCCCGGCAACAGAGTCAACGGGTTCGCATGTCTGGCATTGTGGATTTGTTGACGGGTAATCTCCGCCAGCAACTCAAGAACCGTCGCGATACCGTAATAGGCTCCGTTATCAGTAATCACGAACGCCTGGTCACCGCGCAAAACTCCCGGATCGTCAGTCCGCACTGGATCGCCACATCAGAATAGGTCATGGGCAACCGCGATAACCGGACTGCTCCGGCTGATGCCAGCGTTCAATCTGGCCGTCTTCAAACCAGAGCGTCAAGGAGCCCCAATTGACCAAGGCTTCTTTGTAAGCCCGCCAATTCTTGAGCTTGTAGCAGGTTTTCGGCTTCTTCATCCCCCTGATTTGGGGACAGTTGGGGGTTTATGCAACAAAGCCGTCCGCTTCGGAACAACCAACGGATTTTTTATCGATCCTGAAAAGGCGGGGATCAATCCCCGCCTATCGAAGTTATATCCCTTTTTGCTCAGGCGTTAACGCGTTAAGCCAATTCTCGACATCCGGGCTGAGCTCGCCCGTACCGGAGAGCTTCAGCGTTTCCTTGAGATTGCCGTGCTCCACCAGAGGCAGAGCCAAGATGCCCTGCCCGCCCATACCATTATGCGCCTTGATGCTGATGTCCTTGGGGTCGGCCAATAAGACTCGGCCGACGACTTCCAGCTTGTCCATATCGACGACAACCAGGTCATTGGCGAACTTGCTGGCCACATAGGCGTAATAGCCGCCGCCCTTCTTCATGCCGAAATGGGCGCCATGGCAGCCGGGTTCGCAAGGCAGGCTCTTGATCACCTTGTTCGTGGCGGTGTCGACGATAGTAATGGATGCGCTCAAGGTATTGGCGGTCAGCACATATTTACCGTCCGGGCTGACCGGAGTCTGGATCGGCAGCAGACCATAGGCTTCCCCGCTAATCTTGCCGGATACCGGATCGTAGTCCGCGGCCAGATTGATATCCATCAGCTTTTTCTTGCCGGGAATATCAATGACCGTCAGCGAACTCAGCAGCGGAGGCGTGCCGAGCAGGTTGGCGGCATAGGCCCGTTGCCCGTCCATGGTGCCCCAGACGGCGATCGGAATGATGCCGCCGGTGGGAATTTCGGTGTTCTGTTCGGTATCGAGATCCACCACCGATACACTGCCGGCGAGCGCATTGGGGGTCACCATGTACTTACCGTCATCGGTAATCCAGTGACCATGGGGTGACGTATGGGGCCCGGTATTGATGCTCTTCTGTGCAGACGGATTCTTGCCGCCCGTCATCTTGACCACCTGTTCTCCGGCATTAATAGCGACATAGAGTATGTCATCGGCGGGGCGGGTCATGACATGAGAGGGCGATTCGCCGACCACGACATTGCTGTAGACCTGGCCGCTGGCGCGGTCGAAGGTCAACAGTTTCTTGTCGAACCATTGAGTCTGATAGATGTATTCATAACGTTTGTCGGTCCACATATTATGGGGATTGTTCATATCTTCCTTGATCCCCTTGAACTTGTTGGCCACATCCCAGGTGCTCGTATTCAGCCGAGTCGCGGTGCCGGGTTTTTTCTTACCCTCAATGAACTCGAACTGGGTATTGACCCAGACTTCGCCGATTCCCGGCGTGCCGGGTTTTTTCTGTTCATTGGGCATGGTCATGCTGAGCGCGCTGAGGCTGATGGTATTGCCCTCGATGTTGAGCGGAATATCCGGCAGCTTCACTTCCCATGTGGGCTTGCTGTAATCGCGCCACAGGCTCGGCGTGGTCGCCACGAAGAAAGTGCGCAACAGGCGCTTGGCCAGGTCGCTGCTGGCCGGCACTTTGGCGCCGGTCACCAATTGCAGTTCGCTGCCGATATCCAATCCTTTTGTGTTCGGATCGTCCACGACCACCGCGCCGAACATATAAGGATGCACCTTGCAGGTAAACACGTAGAGTCCCGGCTTGTCGAACTCTGTGGTCACGCTCGCGCTGGAGGGCTTTTCCTGGTCTATCGGCAGGTCTTTAGCTCCGGCAGGCCATAACAAGCTGGTGATGGTGTGTTCGGTATTCGTGTCAGTCATTTTGATCATCGCCGCCTGTTTGGGTTTGATGACAACCAAAGCATCGCCGTCGACGGGATCTTTAAACCACAGTCCCGGTTCGTCGGACATCTCCAGCACCGCCGAAGGTATCAGCCCCGGCACGCTGAGAATGAGATCGTCATCCCCCGATTGAGCCGCCCAGGAAGATCCGGCGGAACCGGCCATTAAAATCGCTGCCGTTAATTTGGAAATTTTTGTCATGGCTATATTCTCCGGTTTTAATTTTCTATTACTCTGAAGCCGCCCATCATGCCGCTTTGCATATGCTGCAATACGTGACAGTGGTAATGCCAGGGGCCGGGACCGACGCCTTCGCCCGCTTTGATCACGAAGGCTTCGCGCACAATCGGGCCGATATTCACAGTGTCCACCAGATGCGACGTTCCAGGCTGCAGCCAACGATGCCCATGCAGATGGAACGTGTGGAATGCCGTACCGATGCCGATGACGTGGAAACGAACCAGTTCACCTTCACGGGCGCCGAGCGTAGGGTTTGTCCACAGCGGTACCTGCCGATTGGCGAGATGGTTAAGCTCAGTACCCCAGAAAGTGGTTTCATGCATCCAAAGAATGAATTCACGCTTGATGTCCTTGATATCCACCTGCTTTATGTGGCCGTCGATCATCGCCGAGACCTTGCCGCCCTTAGGGTTGACGATCAGAGTGCCGTACAGGCCCTTGTCTTCGGCGCCAAGCATCGGGTTACCGAAGGCATGGTCGTGATAGGGCCAGGTGCCGGCAGTGCCCGGCGCGGCTGTCCATTTATAGGTATAAGATTTACCGGGGAATGCAGCCTGGTCGGCGAGATGATTAAACACCTTCATGGTGCCGTCACTGTCGACTTTGTAATGGACACCGTGCACATGAATGCTTACCGGATCGCTCGAGTCTTTAATGCCATGTTCCAGGGTCACTTCCGCTTGGTCACCCTCGGTCATCACGATCGCCGGACCCGGAATGGTGGGTTCGGTGCTGTAACGAGCGGTAATGTCTTCGATCTGTCCGGAGGAATCGCGTATTTTATGGCTCACCATTTGGTAAGCCAACTGCCCGGAATCCAGCTTGGCTGCCTTCATCGTGATCAGGTGAGTTTTCCCGGATTTCGTGTCGGCATTCGCCGTCTGCACCAATGCAAATACACAGAAGAATAAAAGGGTTATTTTTGTCATTTTTTATGCCTCTCTATCAAATGAGCTGTAACCGAAGCTCCCGTTTCATCCAGCACTGTCGAAAAACAGTGCTGAAAAAATCCCTACAGACTTTGGAAAAAAATTGTCTAAAAAGACGATGGTCATTACGCCATCGATCGAGCCGCACGAATATTTTTTTCCAAGTCCTCTTCAGCAGTGTCTAAAGCCTGGTAAGCAGGCTTGCTTTGGAACTGGAGCTTCAATGCTCATGAGGAGGGCCAGTGAGCAGCCGGTTTACAGAGAAGCTCCAGTAGGAGCAAGTGTAGACCGCAAATGAAACTTTTGCAACTTTTTAGTCTTATAAGTCTTATTATGATTATATATCGAGCGATAGCCACCTATGGTATGCTTGCAAAAAACATTTTTTCAGAATTAAGGCTGTCATGTCTCAAGATATAAGTTCCCGTCGGAATCAAATACTTAAACTGTTACTCGAGAACAGGAAAGGACTGTGTATCGACGAAGTAGCCGATGCGTTGGATATTTCAAGAACCGCGGTTCAAAAACATTTTGCCGCCCTTGAAAATGAAGGCTACATCAAAAAAAAGACTCTGAATAAAACGGCCGGTCGACCGGTTACGGTGTATGCGCTGACTGATAAAGGCATCAACTATTTTCCCAAGCAATATGCCTGGTTTTCGGAATTAATGCTGAGCGACTTGCGCCAGGAAATAGGTCCCGAGCGTTTTAGGGACTATATGCGAAAACTGGGGCTCAAACTGGCAGAAAAGCTGCACAAACGATTTGAAGGGAACGAACTCGATGAAAAGATCGATGAACTGCTCGAAATCATGACGGAACTCGGCTATGAAGTACAAGCCGATGCCCGGGCCGAATCCGATGACATTTGCATCCAGGCGCATAATTGCGTTTATCATGACCTAGTTAAGCAACACCAAGAAATTTGTGAATTCGATCTCTCCTTGATATCTGCCTTGCTGGGTGAAAAAGTAGAGCAGTTGAGTTGTATGGCGAAAGGCGATTGCACCTGCAAATTTAAAGTCAGCAAGGATGACGCAAAATAATTCTCGGCTACCTTAGCCTTCAAGAAGGCGAGAGACAGCAAAGAATCAAATTTCAGCAGTCACTCCACTTCAATTCATCATTGGTCACCGGCCCCTTTGGCGATTTTGCACGGCAATATTTATTCTCTGATGTGTTACCGTTGCCGACGGATTCCTTGATCGATACAAGATCTTATTTGGAATTGGTCAAAAACGAGTAAGTAAGCCTGGCACTGGATTGAATGCCAAAAGACTCACAGAAGACCGGCTACTCGCCGGTTTTTTGTTTACTGATGCTGATGAGGAAGCAGCAAATCTTCCAGAAAAAATGCAGACAGCTCGGAGCGCCCGGCCATGCCAGACTTTCGGTAAATCGCACGGGCTTGATCGCGAATGGTGCGCTCGCTCGCCTTTCTCACCTGCGCAATTTCGGCATGGCTCAGCCCTTTTAAGATCAGAAAACCGACTTCCGCCTCAGCGCGGGTGAGTTGCCAGTCATCAAATTGTTTTTGAATTTGCGCCGCCAAGCCTGCAATCAGCTCACGATTTGCCTCACGCCATTGTTGGGCTTGCTGAGTTGCTGACGCCAAATTTTGCTCAAGCAAATGAATTTTGGATTGCGCGGATTGATAATACAGCCGACCAAAATAGACGAGGCCTGCTAGGGAAATTACCAGAATCAGCAGTTCAACAAATAAATGCGTCCAGACGACGCCCTCTCGATAATCGCCGACCATATCCAACGTAATCAGTACCAACACCATCGCACTGAGGGCGATTGCCCCATAGCTATACCGATTCTTTTCGTTCATCGATGGCTCATCATCAAAAAATGTCATAGTTATTCGCCCCTATACGTCGGATGACGGATGTGAAATGAATGAAATTGGCGCACCATGGCGCTACATTTTATCTCTATCCGACAATTGAAAGGTGGACTCTTATGAAAATTGACAAAAAAACGGTTAAGGTTTGGGACCCGCTGGTCCGTATTGGACACTGGATCCTGGTGATTGCATTTTTTACGGCGTATCTTACCGAAGACGACTTGCTGACCCAACATGTGTGGGCGGGTTATCTCGTAAGCATTTATGTGCTGGTGCGTCTGGTGTGGGGCGTGATCGGCAGCCGCTATGCGCGCTTCCGGAATTTTCTGTATGCGCCGACGAAGGTCTTCGAGTATCTGAAAAATCTGCTTGCAGGCAAGCCGCAGCATTATATCGGCCACAACCCGGCAGGCGGCGCTATGGTCGCCGCGCTTTTGATCAGTTTGTCGGGAACCGCCGTTACCGGGATGAAACTGTATGCCGTGGAAGAAAATGCAGGGCCATTTGCCGTGGCTGCTGCACAGCAAATTTCGCTCCATTCTGTCAGTCTCGTGGATGAGGCCAATACCGAAAATGACGACGAAGATGATGACGAAGATAAGGCATCCTCAGGCCTCAACACCGAGCACAAGGTGGATAAGCAAGCCGAAGAATTTTGGGAAGAGTTGCATGAAACATTCGCCAACCTCACCCTACTGCTGGTATTTTTGCACATTCTTGGCGTCATCGTCTCCAGCATCATCGATAAAGAGAAACTGGTGAAAGCCATGTGGACGGGTAAGAAAGAAATCGATGACTCTTACCCAAAGTAGCCTGGCCATACAGTTGCCACCTGAAAAAGGAGCTCAAGTGAGACATACCGAATTTCATCGTGCCCACCGTATCGGCTGGTTACGCGCCGCCGTCTTAGGCGCCAACGATGGCATCGTCTCTACAGCGAGCCTTGTGATTGGCGTGGCGGCGGCCCAGACGGATCTTCAGACGATTCTTGTCAGCGGTACGGCCGGCTTGTTCGCCGGCGCGATGTCCATGGCGGCGGGAGAATATGTCTCCGTCAGCTCCCAAGTCGATACCGAACAAGCCGACCTCAGGCGGGAACAGAAAGAACTGGCAGAAGATCACCATCATGAAGTGAATGAATTAAAAACGATCTATATTAACCGAGGGCTGGAACCGGCACTGGCTCATCAGGTGGCCGTGCAATTAATGGCGCACGATGCCTTAGCTGCCCATGCGCGAGATGAACTAGGCATCACCGAAAGCACGACGGCGCGTCCCTGGCAGGCCGCCTTCACGTCCGCACTGACATTTTCCCTGGGAGCACTGTTGCCCCTTTTGATGGTGATGCTTTTTCCCTCTTTGCCATTGGCAAAGATAAATCACTTTGCCAAAGACTTCACCGGATCCGATACTTTGCCATTAATTGCCGTGGTAAGTTCTATTTCGCTGTTATCGTTGATGATCTTGGGCGGATTATCGGCCGTGACAGGCGGTGCCAGGGTTTTTACTGCCGTTGCCCGCGTTACGTTCTGGGGAATGTTGTCGATGGTCATCACCGCCAGTGTGGGCTTATTATTCGGAACGGTGAGCGGATGAAAATTTAAAATATACACGGTAAGGGAAATCGTTCCACTGATGTGAGTTCGCTGGGTGACGTCGAGCAGACGCTCAGTAAATCGGTGAGGCGGACAAGCTGGGTCGAATTAGAAAATCCGGGCAGACGGAAACCGGAATAGCACCGCAGCAGGACGGTTATCAGTGATCCGGGGCGCCCGACATTATCCTTCTTGCCCGGAAGCTGATAGCCCAGCGGACGCACGGCCTTCCGGCTTGATGACCCAAGGTCGGTTCACCCAGGGCGGATCGTGGCGGGTATGCTGGAAGTGCCCGCATCCAGCTTAGCCACCCAGTGATGCTCGGCGTCCTAGTGAAAGCCGACGATCCTACGTTCCATCCTGTGTTATTCCCGCAGATAAACCGGTAGCCGGGAATGCCTGTACCGCCAACCCTTCATGTCTTCCGGCAGCCTTTCATGCGCGCCCAATACTAAGCCCCCGCCTTGCGGCCATGTACAGTTGTAAAGTGGTCGATTTTAAAACTGTTATGATTACTAACTATTGCCAAATACCACAGCAATTTTTTCTGATAAACGCTCGAGAAATAGGTCTATTTCACTGGTACAGGTTTAAATGAACCAAGGTCTTGTCTGCTCATTTATTTGATGTCCCACTTTATATAAGATAAATGTCTTTTAACAATGAGTTATGCTGATTTTAGATAACGAGGAAAGTTGGCATAAATTATGTAATTTATTTTCGAAACGGTTTTGCATTTCCGATTGGGTCATTCCTAAATAGCGCAGGCCTGCTGGCGAGATAGCATAAACAAAGGGTCAATCGTGCAACCATGAAGAGCATCATGAACAAGCATCCAGCAACTGCAATAACCAACGCTAATTCGCCTTTCTGGTGTATGCGTGTGGAGCAGCAACTGGAACGGTTACAAACTTCAGCGCAAGGCTTGAGTCATCAGGAAGCCCAGGGACGCCTGTTGCGTCACGGGGCTAACCGGCTAAACGGAAAGAAAAAAACGGGACTCTTGCGCTTGTTTTTATCTCAATTCAAAAGCTCGATTATTCTGATTTTACTTGTTGCCACAGGATTATCTTTTTTCCTGCATGACAGAGTCGACGCGGTCATTATTCTGACGATTGTTTTAATCAGTGGCATTTTGGGATTCTGGCAGGAAAAAGGCGCGGCCGATGCGGTCGAAAAACTGCTCGAACTGGTGCAAATCAAAGTCACCGTGCTGCGCGACGATACCGTTTCTGAAGTGGCGGTGGATGAATTGGTTCCGGGTGATATTGTGGTCTTGAAAGCCGGAGACATCATTCCGGCCGATGGTTTGCTATTGACGGCCGACCATCTTTTCATCGATGAAGCCATGCTGACCGGCGAAAGTTATCCGGTCGAAAAATCACCGGGCCTGGTGGCTGCCGATGCCCCGCTCGGCCAGCGCAGCAATGCCCTCTGGATGGGAACCCATGTGCAAAGCGGCGAAGCGAAGGCAGTAGTGATCGCCACCGGGCAAAGCACTGAATTCGGTAAACTGTCCGGGCGCATCCAGCTCAAAGCGCCGGAAACGGAATTTGAACGCGGCGTCAGACGCTTCGGTTATTTGCTGATGGAAGTCACTTTGATTTTGGTGATCATGATTTTCGCCGTGAACGTTTATCTGCATAAGCCGGTGATCGATTCGTTCCTGTTTGCGTTGGCGCTGGCCGTGGGACTGACGCCGCAATTATTACCGGCGGTGATCAGTATCAACCTGGCACATGGGGCCAGACGCATGGCCGCAGAAAAAGTCATCGTCAAACAGTTGGCTTCGATTGAGAATTTCGGCAGCATGAATGTTTTGTGCTCCGATAAAACCGGAACCTTGACCGAAGGCAAGGTGCGCCTGAAGGGTGCAGTAGATAATGAGGGCAAACCCAGCGAGAAGGTAGCGCGTTATGCCTATCTGAATTCGTATTACGAGACCGGGTTCAACAATCCGATCGATGAAGCGATCCGGAATTACCGGGCATTCGATCTCATAGCGTGCCGCAAATTGGCAGAAATTCCGTACGATTTTTATCGCAAGCGCTTGAGTCTGCTGGTTTCCGACGCCGGCGCGAGCGTTCTGATTACCAAGGGCGCGCTGACCCATGTGCTGGATGTCTGCTCGCAGGTTGAAAACCACGATGGCACCCTGACTCCTATCGATGAAGTACGCGACCGTATTGAACAAAGTTATCACGCCTATAGCGCTCAAGGCCTGCGCACCCTGGGTCTTGCTTATAAGCCTCTGAATGGGGACAATCGGTTCGATAAGGACGATGAGCGGGAGATGCGGTTTTTGGGTTTTATTACCTTGTTCGACCCACCCAAAGCCAACTGCGCTGAAACCATCGATCAACTCAGACAATTGGGCGTCAGCCTGAAAATCATCACCGGCGATAACCGATTAATTGCCGAGAATGTCAGCCAGCAGTTGGGCCTGTCAGGTGCCAAGATTCTGACTGGACCGGAAATCGCGAACATGAGCGACCATGCCCTGATGAGCCGAGTGGCCGAGGTGAACGTATTTGCCGAAGTCGAGCCCAACCAGAAAGAACGCATTGTCATCGCGCTGAAAAAGGCCGGTTTTGTGGTCGGCTATATGGGGGACGGGATTAATGACGTTTCCGCTTTGCATGCCGCCGATGTCGGTATTTCGGTCGATAGCGCGGCCGATGTGGCCAAGGAAACGGCGCAAATCGTCCTATTGGAAAAAAATCTCGATGTGCTGGTCGAAGGCGTCAAAGAAGGCCGCATCACCTTTGCCAACACGCTGAAATATGTCTTTATGGCGACCAGCGCCAATTTCGGCAATATGTTCAGTATGGCCGGGGCCTCGCTGTTTCTGCCTTTTTTGCCTTTATTGCCCAAACAGATCCTCTTGACCAACCTGCTGACCGACTTTCCAGAGATGACCATTGCCTCCGATACTGTGGATCCGGAAATGGTGACCCAGCCTCGACGCTGGGACATTCAGTTTATTCGCAAATTCATGTTTACCTTCGGCATCGTCAGCTCGCTGTTCGACTATCTCACCTTCGGTTTGTTGTTATGGCTAAAAGTACCCGTCGAGCAATTTCACACCGGCTGGTTTTTGGAGTCGGTAGTGTCGGCCGCGTTGATCGTGCTGGTCGTTCGCAGCAATCAGTCTATCTTCAAAAGCCGGCCCGGTAACTATCTGCTAACCGCCACGTTACTGATTGTCGCGTTGACAATCGCCTTGCCTTATTTGCCCTTCGCGTCATTGATCGGCTTCCAGCCGCTTCCATTCCATTTACTGGCTTTACTGGGCGGTATCGTTGCGCTCTATATTGCGACGGCTGAAGCCGCAAAGCGAGTATTTTACCGTAGGACCAAAATTTAACAGGATAAGCCGGCCATGCAATTACAGCCCCCCCGTCTCGCCAGGAAGCTGGCAGCGCTCTTGGTTTTTATCGGACTGGTTTTATTGATCGGTCATGAACTGGAACTCTATCTTCCGGATTTGGAAGCCTGGATTAAGAGCCTTGGTATTTTCGCACCGCTGGGCTTTATCCTCTTATTCATGATTTTATCGCCGATCGGAGTATCGGTGGATGGGCTTTGTTTTGCTGCCGGCGTACTGTTTCCTATCGCGACCGCCGAGTGGGTGGTGATCATTGCGACGTACCTGTCGGCTGCCGTGATATTTTTTCTGGGCCGGGATTTTGTGCGAGCAAGGGTCATGGCTTTTATTGCCGGTCATCAGCGTTTGGCCGCATTGGATAAGGTGATCAGCGGCGATAACGCCTTCAAGCTGATGTTATTATTGCGCCTGACGCCGCTTCCCTTTGCATGGCTCAGTTACGCTTTTTCGGTGACGGGAGTTAAATTCCGGCCTTATTTGGCCGCCACCAGCGGCATTCTGGTTTACAACTGTAGTCTGGCTTATTTCGGTTATGCGACCAAGCATTTAACTGGACTGGCCAAAGGCGCCTCGTCAGCCGGCTTTGGTGCATACTTCATGCTGATCTTTGGACTCGTCATTTTAATCGCGGTTTTGATTTATATAGCTAGAATATCGGGAAAGCTCTTAAAAGACATGCATTTAGAAAATCCCGAGAATTAATCGAGTGCCGAGCAAAGGCTAAATGCCTCTGTGAGACTTTTTGTACTTTCCGAGGGGATTAAGATGGTGTTGCCACGGTCAGTTAAAAAAGCTTATTCGCCCAGTGCCTTGGCAACAGCTTTTTGAAAAACAGCTTCTTCAGGTTTTATGTGGGTCCATTCCTCGAAAATCTGCATAGCAAGTTGCACCAGCATTTCCACCCCATCAACAATAGGACACCCCTTTGCGCGTGCGGCCTGTAAAAAAGGTGTAAGGCGCGGATTGGTAATCACATCGACCACTGTGGTATTTTCATCAAAGCTTCGCCAATCAACCGGTACTTCTTCTCGTGCGGGTGCGGCACCTAAATGAGTCGCGTTCATTAATATGTCAGTGCCGGCCGGCACAATGACCTCACCTGACCACTGCCGCCATTCCGCAGGGACTCCCGTGGCTTTTGTGACCGTATGAGCCACTTCGACACCTTGGGACTCCCTTCGAGTAAATAATGTTAAATGCGACGCTCCTGCCCATGCCAGTTCAACCGCCATCGCTCTTCCGGCCCCGCCTGCGCCAAGCATGGTAATTCGCTTACCCTTGATAGGCGTGATTTTTTGAATCGCCTTCACTACACCTTTTCCATCATTATTGTGGCCTATCAGGCGACCGTTCCGGATAGTCATGTAGTTGACTGCCCCGATGGCTTTTACATCTTCATCGCTCTCATCAAGGTAGGGTATCGAGATCACTTTGTATGGCACTGTAATACAAGCCCCAGCAAAGCCTAACGCTCTGATGCCCGCTATAGCGGCGGCGATTTTGTCCGCCGAGGTGACATCCGACTTCCAGAATTGCCAGTGCAGACCATAGTGAGCATAGACATCGTCAAACATCCGGTCGATCGGATTTTCCGCTACTGGGTGGCCCAACATCGCGGTCAACTGCTTTTGCGGGGGGAGATTAACATTCGACATAGGTACCTCGCTTTAGAACTTACAAAACATCATTTGCTTCGGTTGCAAATTAGCACCTCGAAATAATCTATCACATATCCTTCCCCACGATAATAGCCATTGGGTTTGGCATAAAACGCTAATTAGCGCTTACCACCGCTCTCTTCCCTGGCACTTCAAAGGCATTAATTACTAGAGTTGAGCTGTCCGCAGGCAGCCAATACATCATCACCTTTGGTACCCCTGATTAAAGTCGGAATTTTGAAGGTATCCAGCACTTCCTTAAATTTTTCAACCTTAGCCATATCCGGGCTTGTGTAACGCGATCCCGGGAATGCGTTAAAAGGGATCAAGTTGATATAAGCGCATTTGCCAGCCAACAACATCCCCAGTTTTTCAGCATCGTCCGGATCATCATTAAAATCCTTGATCAGGAGATATTCATAGGTGATAAATTGCTTCTTATTCAAAGGGATCTTGTCGATATAGGTCAATACCTCATCGAGCGGATATTTTTTATTAATCGGGATCAGCTGATTGCGTTTTTCTTCAAACGGCGAATGCAGCGATAAGGCAAGATTCACGCGTGGAATTTCCTCGCTCCAGCGCTTAAGACCCGGAACATAGCCCGCCGTTGAAATCGTGATTTTCTGAACCCCGATCGAAAACCCGTATTGCGATAAAAAAATTTCACACGCTTTCTTAACGGCATCAAAATTATGTAAAGGCTCGCCTTGCCCCATAAAGACGATATTCAATATCCGCTCTTCGCCCGGCCTATTTGTAGCCAGCCAGCGCCAGGCCTGGAGGAACTGCCCCACAATTTCGCTTGTCGCCAAATTCCGTTTCAGCCCTTGTTCTCCGGTAAAACAAAAAGAACAATTCATGGCGCAGCCGACCTGCGATGAGAGGCAAATCGAATATTTGTTATTAAAGGGAATCAGGACGGTTTCAACTTTATGATGGTCCTTCAGCCTAAAAAGGAATTTTACGGTTCGGTCTTTAGACTCATAGACTTTATCGATTTCAGGCAAAGAAAAGTCATAGTTTTGTTCAAAAAAGGCCAATGAGAGTCTGGCTATATCACCTTGGCATGGAGTGATTTCTTTTTTCTTGTAATGCCAGTTGAAAAGAATTCTCGCTAC
>JBPFEE010000021.1:0-82763 GCA_051061095.1 Methylomicrobium sp.
GGTCGAGCGGAATCGAAGGGCCTCATGTCTATTGCATCTAACCTCCAGGCTAACCAGTCCGTCAACGGGACGCCAAAATGCTGCGCATTTTGGTTCCCTCCGCTGCGCTCCGGCGCCCGTTACGTCCAACGTTAGGCGTAATCACTGATTGGCCACTATTCAGGTTATAGCGTTAAAAATACATCTAAGATGGGTAACATGAAAAAACTAGCCACGAACACATTTCCAGTTAAGCTCTTCAATAAATTGATGAGCGTTGCCAGTGCGCTTCAAAACATACCTGCGAAGATAACGCCACCGCCCTTCAGACTCATGCAAATTGGCTCGCTGTTCTGGCAGTCCCGTGCATTGTATGTGGCAGCTAAGCTCGAATTGGCTGACGTGCTTGGCGACACCGAGAAAAGCACACAGGAAATCGCCACGGTTTTACAACTTCATGAAGACCATCTCTACCGATTGATGAGGATGTTGGGTTCAATCGGTATTTTCGATGAAACTGCCCCGCGCGTATTCAAGAACTCCAAAACATCGGCGTTTCTGCGTCAAGATAACCCCAAAAACGTGCGTGCCATGATCTTGATGCACAACTCACCGGAAATGACTAAACCGTGGATGGAATCTCTGGAGGAAAGTATCCGTGACGGCGGCGTGCCATTCGCCAAAGTATTTGGTGTTGATGTATTTAGCTATATGGATCAGCACAAAAACTTTGATTTACTGTTCTCTCAAGCAATGGACACGGTAGAAAACCTCACCGGTAACTTATTTTTGGAAGACTTTAATTGGGGGCAGTTTGACCGTATTATTGATGTCGGCGGCTCCAAAGGCAGCAAAGCCTTATCCATTCTTAAGTCTCACCCCAACCTAAAAGCCATTGTGTTTGACAGGCCACAAATTATCGAAGCCGCCAAAACCCATTGGCAGGGCAAAATAGCCGCCGATATACTTGCGCGCATTGATTTTCAGGGCGGCAATATGTTTGAGTCCCTGCCAGCCGCCGCCTCAGATAATGACCTCTTCGTGTTTGCTGCCATATTTCATTGTTTAAGTGACGAAGAATGCACAACCGTATTAAGCAACCTGAAAACAGCGATTGGTAATACCCAATCATCTGTACTTTTTGCTGATGCCGTTGCTGAGGAAATCCATATTAACCCAACAATAGCCGCTTTCGACATGCAAATGTTGATTGGCACAACGGGGCGTGAGCGTACACCGAGCGAGTGGAAACAATTGCTGGAAAACGCTGGATTTGAAATTGTGGAGATCATGAATGTGAGAACCTTTGCCAAATTCATTATTGCCAAACCATTCCAGCCCGGTCTTCATGCCTAACATGGCGCTCAACCGGAGCGCGGGGATAATACGGTTTTGTTTTTCAGCTTTTCGGGCCGCGCCCGGTTAGCTTTACGTTAGAGTGCTATGGCAACCCACTGCTGAGAAACTATGAACTACTGGGCAAACTTCAAGTGCTCAGAACACCCTGACGTTTTCGCGTGTCCAGATAACGTCGTTTTCTTCAAGTCGCGCCCGCGCAAATATGGGCTTATTGTCCACGATGGCGGCTCTTCCTTTATTGAGATAAAGTTTTGTCCGTGGTGCGGTTCTTCGTTACAAAAGGAGAATAAAAAATGATTCATCTAAGGTTCGGCACTCTAACCCTGCGCTCAAGCGGGACTGCGCAAAAGCGGCGCAGCCCCTTAGCTCCACGTTGGACGATCGCTATATTTTGGGAAAAAGTCGATGAGCATAGACTTTCAAGCCAGTAGTGAATTTATATATGGAACAGAGGAACTGGAAAGCGGGTTTGGGGAGCCGTACGGTGAGTTAGTTGACGCATTGGCCGCTCGCCTCGGAATCCCGGCGAGGAAGTTCCATACGGAGGTCCTTTGGCCCGGCTAGAAGCGAGTCGGGTCCACGATGATTCCGCCGGAACGAAACTACCCATCTGTGGGCAACACCCTGCACATTGGCGACGAAGGCGATTTGATCATTGCAGGACGTGCTGAAGCGTCCTTTGTCGTTCGTTTCAAGCGGCTCTATGGCCCGTCCTTGTACGAGGTAACCAGTGAGTCGTTCTTGATGGAAATACCCGATGGCCGGCGACCCGCCGTATTAGCTCAGCCCGTCGGATTCATTAGTGTCCATTATGCATTGGAAACTCCCTATCCTATCGAGTTCGATACAGGAAGCATGAAGCAACGATCGCTAGTCGCGAAACTGACCGCCAAGAAACATCGTAGTATCATTGATAGCGTGTTATTAGGCTTTCTCACATTCGGAGCTGGCCCGGAGAAAATATTTGAGCTTAATGGTATTCCGTTTGAAACTGGTCATCCGGAAATGGATCGCTTCGTATTCTGCATGAGTAGGCACCCCTCAGAAACGACCGCACGCATCCAGGAGCATAATCTATTTCCCGAGATCCTTGATTTTCTCCTGAGAAACGTACCTTTCAGAACGGCGATTCGTTTAGGATATGGTGAGGTGTCGTGCTCGACACAAATTACGGATTGCACGACTGTTGATACCATTCTAACTGTTTTGAAATTCTTGCCCAGACTTCAGCGCATGCTGTATGGGCTCGATTTAGGTTGAATGATCACACCCAATCAAAGCTAATTTCGCCTAACAAAGGCATGGAAAGGGACGCTCCTTACAGTCGAAGAAAAAGGGGACGCTACCCTTTTCCCACGGGGGATTGTTTTCTTCGCTTGCGGCGGCGCGGATTTGGGAGTAATTTCCCGCCTAACATGGCGCTCAACCGGAGCGCGGCAATAAGGCCGTTTTGTATTTTCAAGCTTTCGTGGGTCACGCCCGGTTAGCTTTGCGTTATGCGCAAGGAATCTAAGATAATGGTTAGACATTTTTCGGCAATCTGCGTCATTCTGCTATTGGCTTTACTCCCAATGGAAACAGTCTTGGCTTGCAGTTGTAAAATGGGAGAAACAGCACGAAGCAGATTTGATAAAGCTGACTATGTTGCGCTAGTAAAGATCACTGGCGCTGAACTTAGGAATTCTAGTGAATTAGGAAACGTCAAATTCCATATTACGGATGAGTATGTTCGTGTCTCTTTCGAAGAAATAGAAATTCTTAAAGGAGCGAGTTTTTCACCCAATTTTCTAAAAGAATTTCCATATGGTGAGGGAAATTGTATGTTAGGTCTTCGTCCAGGATTGAAGTACGTGATATATCTAGATAAAGATTCACAGGGGTTTGTTTTTAGCTGTTCAGGTTCATTTGGTTTCTCTTACGGTGCCGCGAGTGAGGTAGTATCAACACAAATTAAAGAGCTAAGAGAATGGATAAAGAAGGTAAAGTGAGTTCGCTAAAGAACAGCAAAAGAACAGGGTCAAGTCTAGCAATCACGCACCCAGCCTAACACGTCGCTCAAAGGGACGCTCCGCTTCGCTACGCGCCCCTTAGCTTTACATTAGCCATCAAACCAAAAAGGAGAAAATATGCAGGCCGATGAATTAGAGTATGTGGGTTTTTGGTCACGTGTAGGCGCTTCATTAAGTGATACGATTTTGCTCGGAGTAATTATTTGGCCAATTCTCACGGCGTTTTATGGTGAATCCTACTGGTCAAGTGAGCAACCTGTTCAAGGGCCTATGGATTTCATTCTTTCTTGGGTTTTGCCTGCGGTCGCGGTAATTCTTTTTTGGGTGTTAAAGCAGGCAACTCCGGGAAAGATGGCTGTTTCAGCAAGAATAGTTGACGCAAAGACTGGTTGTGCGCCTACCACAGGACAGTATATTGGACGTTATTTCTCGTATTTCTTGGCAGGTCTGCCGCTTGGCTTTGGAATCATTTGGGTGGCATTCGATGCACGCAAGCAAGGGTGGCATGACAAACTTGCGGGTACTGTGGTAGTGCGTAAAAAAAATAGGCAGCCTAAGCCTGTGTCATTCGATGGCTAACAACGTCATCAACTCGGACGTGCAAAAGCGCCGCTTCGCTTTGCTTTTGCACGCCGGTTATGGCGAATGTTAGGTATAGCCCTTCAAGTTTTAAAAAAATGGAAGTTGCGGTTACTTCGTCGCCCTACGATACAGGGCAACCAGCAAGGTAGCCTCGATGCAGCGCAGCGGAATCGAGGATCATCGGAGCCCATGCACCCGAAACCACACAAACCGTTACGAACTTGTTATTGTTTATACATGGAGCTTCGATTGAGCGGGTTGGACGATATGAAACATACCGGCTTCGACCAACCTCGATTCCGCTCTGCTCCATCGAGGCTACAACGAGGAAATCAGGCTTTCCACAAACAGACGCCGCCCGCCTTCTCGATTGCGGCCAGGCGCTGTTGATGCGCTTCCAGTTCCTCGGGGGCGCAGGCGATGACCTTGAGGCGCGGCCGGTCCGCCGCAATGCGCTGAATCGTACCGGTCTCGACGGACGCGGCCTGCGTTTCGGAACCTTCGTCGAGCAGCGAGAACTGCCCGCCGGTCATCAACAGGTAGACGTCGGCGAGGATTTCCGCGTCGAGCAAGGCGCCGTGCAGCTCGCGCTGGCTGTTGTCGACGCCGTAGCGTTTGCATAACGCGTCCAGGCTGTTGCGTTGGCCCGGATGTTTTTGGCGAGCGAAAGCGAGCGTATCGAAGACGCCGCAGTATTCCGTTATCTGCGCAAGCGGCTCGGGCAGCAACGCGAATTCGTGATTGAGGAAGCCGACATCGAACGGCGCGTTGTGAATAACCAGTTCCGCGCCCTGCACGAAGCCCAGAAAATCCTCCGCAATACCCGCAAAGCGCTGTTTATCCTCCAGAAACTCGTTCGTGATGCCGTGCACGGCGATCGCGCCGTCGTCGATCACGCGCTCCGGATTGATGTAAACATGAAAGCGGTTGCCGGTCAGCCGCCGATTGACCAGTTCGACGCAGCCGATTTCGATAATCCGGTGGCCTTGCTCCGGGCTCAGACCGGTCGTTTCGGTATCGAGCACCACGATACGGGGAGTGGCCGAACGCATGTTCATCTGGATAGAGTCCCGGTCGATTTAGCCCGCATAGCGCTCGATCATCTTCTCGGCCTGGTCGGCGAACTTTTCCAGATCGCCTTTTTTGACCGTCTCGACCGGAATCACCAGCGCGGTATTCAGCGTGATGTAGATATAAACATAGCGCTTGCCGTATTCGACCCGGACCAGTTCCTGCCAGGCCATCTTGTTCTTGCCGCTCGGCGATTTTTCGAACAGATAAACCGGATTGGCGGGATCGATCGTCAACGTGTAAGTGCCGAACATAGCCTTTTTTTCCTGGGGCGTATAATGCTTCAGGATTTGCCGGCGCATGTCGTACATCATCACTCTCGGCGATAACAGCGCCCACAGCACCGCGACCAATCCGATGTAGCCGGCCGACTTCGCATCGCCGTAATAGTAATAATAAAACACGCCGATCAACACCATGATGCTCGGCACGATCCAGCGGTTTTTGTTCATATGGTTTCGGACGTCTTTCGAACTCAGATATTGCGCTTCATTAAAATGAACCAGGTCTTCTTCTCTGAACTCGTATTCTATTTCCAGCATGTTCTTGTTCTAAATAATAATGGGAGTGAATCAATGCAGCTTGATCATCGCGTGCACGGTGCGTCTGAACAGATTGGACAGGGTCAGCATCGCAGTCCGGAAGTAGCCGTGAATCGCGACCTGGTGCATCTTGTACAACGACAAATACACGACCCGGGCAATGAAACCGCCGACGCTGACCGAACCCATCAAATTGCCCATCAGGTTACCGACCGTCGTGTATTTGCCGAGCGACACCAGCGAGCCGTAATCGTAGTAGACGAACTTGACCGGCGGCTTGCCGGACAAACGATTGAGCAACGTTTTGTAGAGCGCCGAAGCCTGCTGATGCGCGGCCTGTGCGCGCGGCGGGATGTTGGCAGGGTGACCCGGCCAAGCGCAGGCCGCACAATCGCCCATCGCGAAGATCGACGGATCGGCGGTTTGCAAAAATTCATCGACAACCAGCTGATTCAGAGGGTTGGTTTCAAGCCCGTCCAGTTGTTTCAGCCAATCCGGGCCTTTGATACCCGCGGCCCAGACCTTCAGATCGGCCGGAATAATTGCGCCGTCATGAGTCTTGATGTGTTCCTTGGTCACTTCGGTGACCCGGCAACCCAGTTTCAGGTCGACGCCTAGCTTGATCAATTGCTGTTTGGTCGCTTCGGCCAGTTTATTCGGCAACGCCGGCAGCAACTGCGGCGCCGCCTCGATGATGGTCAGCCGGACGTTGTTCGATTCCCGAAGCCCGTACACCGCCAGCAGGTTGGTCACTTCGTGCAGCTGCGCGACAAGTTCCACACCGGTCGCGCCGGCGCCGATGATCACGATCGATAGGGGCTTTTCACTGGCGCTGTCTTCCGCCGCAAACGTCTTGATATAAGTCTCGACCAATTGCCTCTGGAAGCGGAAGGCCTGCAATGTCGTATCAAGAAACAGACAATGCTCGGCAACACCCTGGATGTTGAAGGAGTTGCTGACGCTGCCGACCGCCATCACCAGCGTGTCATAACCGAATGTCCGCCGCGGAATCAGTTCCTCGCCGCTGTCGCTCAGCGTCGGACTGACCGTAATTTCTTTTTTCGCGCGGTCCAATCCTTCCATTTTGCCGAGCCGGAAGCGGAAATGATTGCGGTAGCCCTGCGCGAGATACTCGACCTGCTCCGATTCGTCCAGCGTTCCGGCTGCAACCTCATGCAATAAAGGCTTCCAGATATGGGTCGACGCGGCGTCGAGCAGCGTCACTTCGGCCCGCCCTTTTTTGCCGAGCTTACGGCCCAATTTGGTCGCCAATTCCAGCCCCGACGCGCCGCCGCCGACAATCACAATTTTGGGTTTTTGGTTATTCGTCTCCGCCATGGCTGCCCTTCAGCAATAGATTAATTCGAATGTTGCCACATTATATCGAATCGGGCTTGCAGTGGCGGATTTTATTGAAAAGATCGAGCTTGCGTTACGAGGCTGTGGAACGTTTTGAGCTGTATATTTGCAACCCGGAATCCACAGAAAAGAACGGCCAGAGAAGCCGTTTTGCTACCGGACAAAAATCAAGTCGAACGTACTGGTTTTCCCCAAGACCTTTGGAAAGGGATTGGCGGCGCGGCCCACGACTTAAGATCGGCTACGGTCAACGGTTTGGCGATCAGATAACCTTGAATGGCATCGCAACCCAGCGTCTCCAGCGCGTTGGCTTGCTCGAAGCTTTCCACTCCTTCGGCAAGCACTTTCTTTCCGAGGGTTTTGCCGAGCGCGATCACGGCCTTGACGATCGCAATGTCGTCTTCCTGGTCGGCGATGCCGCGGATGAAGCTGCGATCGATCTTGAGTTCGTCCACCGGCATGTGTTTGAGATAACCCAGCGAGGAATAGCCGGTGCCGAAGTCGTCCAGCGACAAATAGGTGCCCCTCCGATGAATTTCGTTCAGCGTATCGCAAATGGTATCGACATTTTCAAGCAGGGTATGTTCGGTGATTTCGATGCCGAGCCTGCCCGACTCGACGCCGTGAGCTTCAAGCGCCGCCCGCAAGTCCTCAGAAATCCGGTTGTTATGCACATGCCGGGCGGAAATATTGACCGCTACGCGCGGCACGTAAAAATTTTCCTTGTCCCAGGCGCGTATTTGCCGGCATACCGTATTCAAACACCATTGCCCGATACTTACGATCAAGCCGGACTGTTCGGCGATCGGAATGAATTTATCCGGCATGATTAAGCCCCGTTCCGGATGCCGCCACCGAATCAATGCCTCCACTCCTTCGAGACGGCAGCTTTTTAGATCGATTTGCGGTTGATACATCAGGAACAGTTCATCCCGTTCCAGAGCCTGGTGCAGGCCGTTTTCGATCGCCAGCCATTCGCGCGCCGCAATGTTCAGTTCATCCGTGTAGTAATGGAAGCTGTTACGGCCTTTTTCCTTGGCGCGGTACATCGCGAGATCGGCATAGGAAAGCAGCATTTGCGCCTGCTGGGTATCGTCGGGATACACGCTTAGCCCAATACTGACCGTTACAAAGATGCGATGTTCATGTACCAGCATCGGCGCTTCAAATTGTTTCAGAACGTCGAGCGCCACGCGATGCGCGCCGCTAGGGCTGGCATCCTCAATGACCAGCACGAACTCGTCGCTGCCGATTCGAGCCATGGTGTCATGATCCCGGATCGCTTGGCGAATCCTGCGCGCGATTTCCAGCAGCAACAGATCGCCGGCATCATGCCCCAGCGTGTCATTAATGCGTTTGAAATGATCGACGTCGATAAAAAGCAGAATCACCTGACCCACGTTGAGCCTGGCCCGGTTCAACGCCAGGTTCAAACGTTCCCAAAAATGAGTGCGGTTCGGCAAGCCGGTCAGTTCGTCATGCGTTGCCAGATATTCGATTTTATGAATCAGCGCGACCGTTTCAGTCACATCGCGCCCCACGCCGCGATAGCCTTGAAAGATACCCAGACTGTCATAACACGGTTTACCCGAAAAACGTATGCTCAGCGCGCGTTGATTTCCACCTTTAAAATCCAGGATGACGTCCTGAAACGCTTTCTTCTCCCGCAAGGACTCCAAATAGAAATGATTGCTATCGACGGAATCCGGGCCGTTTTCAATTTGCTCCGCCAACCCGGATAATGTGAATGATAATAGCTCCTGCGGACCGCTAGTGATTTTGGTGATGACCATGTTCTGATCCGCCTCCCAAAACCAATCCGAAGAAGCTTCAGCATAATCTCGGAAACGTTGCTCACTTTCCAACAACCGGTTGTGTTCACTTTTCAGTTCGGCCAGTTTTTTATTGAGCTTGGACTGTAGCCGCTCATTATGCATCGCCGCCAATTCTTCATCCGGCAATTGAGGCTTGCGAACTACGGATTTGCCCTTGGCGGACGATTCGATCGCATCCTCCATGATCCGGAGCAGTTCCTTCATCTCGATCGGTTTTAAAATGAATCGGTCTGCGCCCAAAGAAAACGCAAGGATTTCGTCTTCATGATCGGTATAAGTAGCCGTATAAAAAATAAACGGCACCTGTTTAAGGGCTTCATCCTTTTTGATGTAACGGCAAAAATTGTAGCCGTCCATCACCGGCATCATAATGTCGGACACGATGATATCGGGCGCTTGGATTTTCGCCAGATTGATCGCCTCTTGCCCGTTCGCTGCGGAAAGCACATGATAACCGGTGGCCGTCAAGGTATTTTCCAATAATACCCGCGAGTTTTCATCGTCTTCTGCGATCAATACCGTAGCTTTATGTTTCACCATCTTCAATGACTAACGACTAGTTTGATCTGCTCTATGATCGTATGAGGATCAATGGGCTTTTCGATATACCCGTTGCAGCCGGCAGCCAACAAACGCTCCCGATCGCCGGACATGGCGTAGGAGGTGACAGCGATGATGGGAATGCGCAAGCCGGCTTCCTGCTTGCGAATCCGCCGCAGCACTTCCTCGCCGTCAATATCGGGAAGCTGGATATCGAGCAAAATGAAGTCTGGTAGCAGCGTCAAGGCTCGCGAGACACCTTCCTGGCCGGAAGCGGCATGACTCACCTGATAACCGTGCACTTCAAGAATGAACTTGATCAATTCCAGATTATCTTCATTATCCTCAATAACAAGAACTGAGGCCATTCATGTTCCCCGCTGCCGAGATATTTATGTTTTGCAAGTGTATCACCCGATCTTCAAAATTGCGAATTAACCGGAAGTATAGTTCGCAATCCGTTGCGCATCGTCGGATTCGTTCGCTCCATCTCCTGCCCCCCGTCTTGTAGTTTTCCGTATTCAAGAATAGAATCCGTCATGGTATGTTCAAGGAAATATAGTAGTTTTCATTTCAAGGGACTTCATTTCCACTATCCAGTATCCCAATGGATTTAGATTAAAACCGATAATGCTGTCCCCTTGCAAATCCTTTCCGACTCGCTCCTTATTCAAAGATCTAGGCGCCATTTTTTTACTGGCGCTGGTTTATTTCCTGTTAGCCAAGCTAGCCGCTTTTTATGCCTCCGAATTTGCCGGCAATGTCATGACCATCTGGCCGGCATCCGGAATTTCGCTTGCCGTGCTGCTGGTTTACGGTTACCGGATGATTGCAGGGGTAGGACTCGGTTCATTCTTTTATAACCTGCATTATTTCACCCAGAATGCAGGCATTTCGATACCGGCAGTTTCAGGGGCCGCCTTCATCGCGGCAGGGTCAATGCTTGAATTTGCCATTGCCGGCTATCTGGTCAAACGCAACTTCCCCGATTTGGCTCCGGAAAAGCTACAGGACGTCGGTTTATATATAATGATCAGCGCCGTTTCCGGAGCTCTCGGCGCCGGTGCCGGGTGTCTTGGCCTGGAACTTGCCCAACGGATGGACTTTCACCATTATTTTACGGTGGCATTCACCTGGTGGGTCGGCGATACCACGGGCATGCTCGTCATAACGCCATTATTGTTGATTTGGGGTCGGCGCGAAAGCCGGAAAGGACTGTTGTTTCCGCTCGTCGCTCCCTGCTTCGGCCTGACATTGTGCGGATTTATTATCGTGCATCGATTCGAAACCCGCTTAATGCAAAGGGAGATCCCATCGGCAACGGCGTCGGAAACACTTTATCACGGACTCACCGAAGCAAGATTGTCCTGGAATGTGCTGCTGGGAGGGATGACGCTAACGTTAATTCTAGGTATTTATTTGGAAGCCCATCGCCGCGAACAAAATGCTTTACGCGATAGCGAAGAACGTCTGAAAAGACAAAACTTGGCATTGTCGCGCATCGCCCTCGGTGATTCGATCAGTTCCGGCGACCTTCTTGCAACCCTAAAAATCATGACGGAAACGACCGCAGCCACACTGAAAGTTGAACGGGCGAGTATCTGGCTGTTTAACGAAGACAGAACCTCGCTTTATTGCGCCGATCAATACGAACTCAGCAAAAACCGTCATTCCACAGGCGAGAAATTAGCGACCGCTGACTATCCGTCCTATTTTGCCGCCTTGATGGGTGCCCGCAATATCGCCATTGACGATGCATCCGCAGATCAGACCACGCAGGAATTACGCGAACTTTATTTACCGCAATTCAACATCACGTCTTTGTTGGATGCCCCCATTCAATTCGGCAATGAACTGATCGGCGTCATCTGCCATGAGCACGTGGGCCCTAAACGTCATTGGATGCTGGATGAGCAAAACTTTGCCGGCTCCATTGCCGACCTCGCTTCTCTGGCCTTCGAAGTCGTCAAAAGAAAAGAAGCCGAAGACGCTTTGCGCATCGTCAATCAGAAACTGGAAGCCAAGGTAAAGGAGCGCACCGACGAGTTGATTAAACTGAACGCCGATTTGCTCGCGGAAGCGGCCGAACGCCAGCATACCGAAGCCATTTTACGGGAAAGCGAATTGCGTTTGCGCCTGGCGACGAAAGCCGCAGATATCGGCGTATGGGACTGGAACATAGTGGACAACAGCGTGACGTTTACTCCCGAATACAAACGTCAGATCGGCTATGAGGATCATGAAATCGCAGAACATTACATGGAATGGGAAAACCGGCTGCATCCGGAAGACAAGGCACGAGCCATTGCGGAAAATTTCGCTTACATCGAAGGGAAAACCCCCAGCTACGGATCGGAGTTTCGTTTACGGCATAAAAACGGTTCCTATCTTTGGATTCATTCGCGCGGCGAAGCGGTGTCATGGAATGAAGAGGGACGGCCAACCCGCATTTTGGGTTGCCATGTCGACATCACCCGATTAAAACAGACCGAAGAAGCACTGCGGGCGTTTCGCTGGTTTTCGGAAAGCGCCGGGCAAGGCATGGGGATGGCCAAGATGAGCGGTGAAGTTGTATATATAAACCCCGCATTGAACAGAACGCTCGATTCGCTCGAAATTCCCTTTGATCCATCCCGGGTATTTACGGATTATTACACCGAGGAAGCCGCACGCAAGCTTAAAGCGGAGGTTCTGCCAAAGCTGCTCGATTCCGGGCAATGGACCGGCGAACTCGAACTGGGCATCAGTCAAGGGAAACGCATTCCGACGCTCGAAAATTTTTTTGCGGTATGCGATGAAGGCGGCAGTCCGCAATACATCGCCAACATCATTACCGATATGTCGCAGCAAAAGGAAATAGAAAAGCAATTGCTTCAGGCCAAAGAAGCCGCCGTGTCGGCCGACCGCACCAAATCGTTGTTCATCGCCACCATGTCTCATGAATTGCGCACACCGCTCAACGCAATCATCGGCTTTACCGGCATTTTATTGCAGGGCTTGTCCGGCGAGCTCAACGATCGCCAACACGATCAGTTGAGCCGCGTCGCCCGGTCGGCAAAACATTTGCTGGAACTGATCACCGACATCATCGACATTTCCAAAATCGAAGCCGGACGCATCGACGTTTATCCGGAAGATTTCGATCTGCACCTCTTGATCGCTCAAGCGGTCGATACGGTAAAGAGCCAGTCGCAGGAAAAAAAGCTGCTACTGACGATGAGGGTGCCCGAATCTTTGCGCATCCATTCCGATCGAAAACGGGTACTTCAGTGCATCATCAACTTGCTGAGCAATGCCATCAAATACACCGAAAAGGGCAATATCTCGATCACTGTGCGCACGGTAGATGGCCAAGTATTGATCGACGTGAAGGATACCGGTATCGGAATCGAAGCGGATCAGTTGCAACGCCTATTCATTCCTTTCGAGCGCCTGGACTCTTTTTTGCGGTTAAGAACATCCGGCACAGGCCTGGGCTTGTATTTGACGCGAAAAATCGCTGTCGATTTGCTCTCGGGAGACGTTAGCGTCGTCAGCGCACCAGGCTCCGGAAGCTGTTTTACCTTGAGTATTGCCAGGCATCTGGGCTCGGAATAACAACTGAGACCATCTCAAAGGGGGTAAAATGGCATCCCCGTTTTTTGAGCGCCCTAAAACCGGGAAGCAAAACTGCCCTGGATACTTTTTTCCAAGGAACGGGACGACGTCCCCTACCTCCCTTGGCCGTATCGGATATTTCCTTTGCTCTACCGCTTGCCGACCGAATTGTCCTCTACCGCTGACGTAGCGCGGCTTGCTGCCTTGTCTCCGCCCGGTCGAAGCCGGTATGTTCCATACCGCTCAATCCAGTCAAGCAAAGTTCCTTAAAAAACAAAGTAAGCGCTCAACCGTCCCACCTATGAAATATTTTCCGCCTACGGCATCCTGTCTTTTTTGATCAGAAGTTTTGTTATGGCGATAACAGAGATGAGGAATAGCCGGCTCCGAAGTCGTCCAGCGACAGATAGGCGCCCCTCCGATGAATTCGTTCAGGGTATCGCATATGATATGGACATTTTCAAGCAGGGTATGTTCGGTGATTTCGATGCCGAGCCTGCCCGACTCGACGCCGTGAGCGCCAAAGTGTCATAATCCCGGACCGCTTGCCGAATCCGGCGCGCGATCTTCAGCAGAAGCTGATCGCCGACATTATGTCTCCGCGTGTCATTGATACGTTTGAAATGATCGACATCGATGAAAAGTAGAACCATTTGGCAGGAAATACGGGTCCAACGGGATACAACTAACACCTGCGTGCTATTTTGGGCATGCAGGAAGGGTCAATAAAAAAATGTTTCTGTAAGGTTTAACCTCGATTTACGACTTAGAAAAATTACTGCTTTGCCTCAAGGGATACCGTTATGCTCACAAGTTTGTTATTCCTCAGCGTTTGTTTTCTGGCCTATGCCAATGGCGCCAATGATAATTTCAAAGGAGTCGCGAGTTTGTTCGGCAGCGGCACCCTCAATTACCGGCAGGCTATCACCTGGGCGACGCTGACGACCCTGGCCGGATCGATCGCCGCGTTGTTTCTGGCGCAGACATTGTTGATTAAATTTTCCGGCAAGGGGCTGGCGCCCGACGCCTTGATCCATACCCTGCCGTTCATGATCGCGGTGGCGGGGGGCGCGGGAATGACCGTGATTCTGGCGACCCGTTTCGGTTTTCCGATCTCGACGACGCACGCGCTATTGGGCGCGATGGCCGGCAGCACCTTACTGGCGACATCGGGCGACATCAGCCTGGCCCCCTTGCTAAACAACTTCGTGATGCCGCTTTTGCTAAGCCCGATTTTAGCACTGCTGTTGGCCGGTACAGTATATTGGTTCTGGTACCGCTGGTCGCTGCGAAAGCCGGTCGACGACTCGATGTGCTTATGCCTGGAGACTTCCGATAATCCGGCGCTTGCGGCCTCGGATCATGCAAGCCTGGCAATCGATTCAGCCCTCGTTCCGGCGCTGATGCTCGACCGCACGGAAAATTGCGCCAAGCGCCAAGCCGGCGTGATTTTCGGCTTCGACATGCAGCGGCTTCGCGACGGGCTGCATTTCTGCAGCGCGGGCGCCGTCTGCTTCGCCCGCGGGCTGAACGATACGCCGAAAATAGCGGCTCTCCTATTGCTGGCCCCGAATGTGACCGAGCAGAGCATCATCCTCGCGGTGGCGTTGGCGATGATGGCGGGCGGCGTGCTCAATGCCCGCCGCGTGGCGAACACCATGAGTTACAAAATCACCTCCATCAGCCACGATCAGGGCCTTTCGGCCAATCTGGTCACTGCATTTCTGGTGATTTTTGCCAGCAAGCTGGGCATGCCCGTCTCCACTACCCATGTGTCGGTGGGATCATTATTCGGTATCGGCCTGGTCACCGGCAAGGCGAATACGAACGTGATCGCATCGATTGCATTGTCCTGGCTATTGACTCTGCCATGCGCGGCCGTTGCGGCCATGGTCATCTACTCCATTGCCGTAGGCGATTAAATCCATCATGAAAACAAGAGGTATTTTGTGACTACCAGTATCGAAATCAGCGAATCGGTCCGTAATTATTATGGACAGGTGTTGCAGTCAAGCAATGACCTGAAAACCAGCGCCTGCTGCAGCATCGATGCGATGCCGGGCTATTTGAAAGCCCTGCTCGCCGGATTGCATCCGGAAGTGCTGGAACGGTTTTACGGTTGCGGTTCGCCGCTGCCGCCGGCATTGGAGGGCATGACCGTGCTCGATCTGGGCTGCGGCACCGGCCGCGATTGCTATCTGCTGTCCAAACTGGTCGGCCCCAACGGCCGAGTGATCGGGGTGGATATGACCCCGGAGCAACTGGAAGTGGCCGTGCGGCACCGTGACTGGCATGCCGAACGTTTCGGGTATGCCAATGTCGAGTTCCTGCATGGGCATATCGAAAATCTGGCGGCGGTGGGGATTGCCGACGATAGCATTGACCTGGTGGTGTCCAACTGCGTGATCAACCTGTCGCCGGAAAAGCCCCGCGTCCTGGCCGAAATCTTCCGGGTGTTGAAACCGGGGGGCGAACTGTATTTTTCCGATGTGTTCGCGGACAGGCGCATCCCCGCCGAATTGCGCCGGGATCCGGTGCTGCTCGGCGAGTGCCTCGGCGGGGCGCTGTACTTGGAAGACTTCCGGCGGATTCTGCAAGACCTGGGCTGCCCGGACGTCCGTACCGTCAAACAAAACGCTATCAGCCTGGACGATCCGGAGGTGTTCGCCAAAATCGGTATGGTCAACTTCCAGTCCGTCACAGTGCGCGCCTTCAAAATGCCGCTTGAAGACCGCTGCGAGGATTTCGGTCAGGTAGCCGTGTACCGGGGAAGCATCGATCAGCATCCGCACAGTTTCGATCTGGACGATCATCATCATTTCGAAACCGGCCGACCGCTACGGGTCTGCGGGAATACTGCCGATATGCTGGCCGGCAGCCGGTACGGCGATCACTTTCAGGTGGTGGGGGATAAATCCCGTCACTTCGGTTTGTTCGATTGCTCGCCAGGAACCCACGCCGGCACTTCCAAGGCGGATGGCGCATGCTGCTGAAAGGCGGAGGCGAAGACGCGGGCCGTTTGACCGAAACCCTGCTGGCGGAACATCGCCTGGTATTGTTCCGCTATGCCCTCTTGCAGTTGCGCGATGACCATCTGGCCGAAGACGCGGTACAAGAGACTTTGCTGGCAGCCTGGCAATCGGCTTCGAGTTTCGAAGGCAAAGCCCAGCTTCGCACCTGGCTGATCGGCATATTGAAACACAAGATCGCCGACCACTGGCGGCGCAATTGTCCTGAAATTATCGCCTCGGAGATCGACTTTCCCGAAAACGACGACAGCGATGGGAATGAAGACGACTTTTTCCTGAGCAACGGCCACTGGAATGACGGCCCCAGCGCCTGGAGCGATCCGGAAGCGGCATTAAAGCAACAGGAGTTCTGGGGTATTTACGAAACCTGCCAGAACAACCTGCCGCCAAAAATGGCTCAAGTGTTTATGTTGCGGGAACTGGTCGGCCTGGATGCCGCCGAAGTTTGCCTGGAGACCGGCCTCAGCGAGGCCAATTACTGGGTCATTATGCATCGAGCCAGATTAAGGTTGCGGGAATGCCTGGAAATCCGCTGGTTCGCTCCATCGAAATCAAAAAAGGTAAAACGTCATGCGTAGTTGTCGCGAAATTTCTGCTCTGGTTTCTCAGGGCCTGGACAAAAAACTCAGCTTTGGCGAACGCTTGGCGATCGGCATGCATGTCATGTTGTGTTCGCGCTGTCGAAACTTCCAGCGTCAGACCCAGTTCATCCGCCAAGCGGCCCAACGCTATACCGACTATCTGCAAAGCCGCTCAGGCAAAAAGCCCTGAGGCGAAAACAATTGGCGTAAATGTAAGGATTCTTGACGAGCTCCGACTGATGGGGCAGGAAAGCGCTGTCGCTTGTCCTGTCACTCATCTAAATCCTTGGAGACAACACCATTAACAAGAAAACCTTATCCCTGACTTTGGGCGGCGCCCTGGCTTCGACCTTATTGAGCGCAGCTCCCGCCATTCAGGCCGGTGAAAACCCTTTTGCGCTGTCCAGCATCAACTCTGCTCAACAATTGGCGGCTGCCGATGGCAAGACCGCGGAATCCGGGTGCAGCGGCAAGATGAGTGAGGGCAAGTGCGGCGAAGGCAAGTGCGGCGCCGCTAAAATGAAAGATATGAAAGGTGCTGAAGGCGGTTGCAGCGCCAAAATGCCGGAAGCCGGCTGTAGCGGCAAAATGACGGAAGGCGGCTGCAGCGGCAAGACCGCGCAATAAGCTGGGATACCGCCGATGACGCCCGTGAATCCTTTCGGCCTGTCCGGTTCCGGCCTGGGCTTGCGCCGTGCCCTCTTCCCCGCGCTGCATACAGGCGTGCCGGACGGCATCGATTTTTTCGAAGTCTCGCCGGAAAACTGGGTTGGCGTCGGCGGCCGGTTGGGCAAGCAATTCCGCCGTCTGACCGAGCGTTACCGCTTCGTGGCGCACGGTCTGGCGCTTTCGCTGGGCGGCCCCGCTCCGTTGGACACGGCTTTTCTATTCGAGCTGAAACGATTTCTCGACGGTCACGATTTTGCCTTATATACGGAGCATTTGAGTTTTTGCAGCGACGAAGGCCATCTATATGACTTATATCCGATCCCTTTTACTGAGCAGGCGGTCAAACATGTCGCCGGCCGCATTCGCCGGACTCAGGATATTCTCGAACGCCGCATCGCGGTGGAGAATGCCTCGTATTATGTCCAGCCGCCAGAGGCGGAAATGAATGAACTGGCGTTCATCAACGCGGTGTTGACCGAAGCCGATTGCCATCTGCACCTGGACGTCAACAACATCTATGTCAACAGTGTCAATCACGGCTACGACCCCTTGGCGTTTCTCCGCGGCTTGCCGGGCGAACGCATTGTTTACGGCCATGTCGCCGGTCATGAGCGGGAACCTTCCGGACTGATTATCGACACCCATGGGCAGAATACGATAGAACCTGTTTGGGACTTGCTGGCCGAGGCCTATCGCTGCTTTGGCGTATTTCCGACGCTGGTGGAACGCGACAGCAATATTCCGCCGCTGTCCGAGTTACTGAGCGAAGTGGAGCGGATCCGTACTTTGCAAAGCCGGCATGCGGATTGCCGCAGCACAGCTGACATCACTGGAGTCGCGGCATGAGCCATACACCGGCCTTTCAACACCAGCAACGGCAGTTTTTGCAATACTTGCGTCAGCCGCAAGCGGCCAATGTGCCGACCGGCTTCGCGTCGGAACGCCTGGCGATTTATGTCGACCTTCTCTACAACAAGTTCGACGAAAGCCTGACGGCCTGTTTTCCGGTCCTCCGCTCCATCCTGTCCAAAGGCGGCTGGTGGGCATTGCTGGTGGATTTCATCGCCGAACATCGCTGCCGATCGCCGTACTACCGGCAGATTCCGGACGAATTCGTGCAGTATTTGCAGCAGGAGCGTAATTGTGTCGATGATTGGCCTTTTCTGGCCGAATTGGCGCATTTCGAATGGATGGAATTGCAGTTGTCGATAGCCGAAGCCGGGCCCGTGGAGATCAAGCCGTTGACCGACGCGCAATTACTGGCAAAGGTGCCGGTGTTTGCGCCGGTCATGCAACTCTTGCATTACCAGTGGCCGGTGCATAGCATCACTTCTTCTTTTATGCCCATGGAAGCGCCCGAAACGGCTACCTATATCCTCGGTTTTCGCGATGGCGACGATCAAGTGCAATTCATGAATCTCAATCTTGTCACTGCACGACTGGTAACCCTGCTTGACAACGGCCTCAGCGGGCAACAGGCCTTGGCGGAAATCGGTTCCGATCTTGACGGCAACACCTTCAAACAATTCATGCAGTTTGGCCTCGACGCGCTGGCCGAATTGCATCGCCGCGGCGCGATCGTCGATAGTCGCCCGGCTTGAGCCCAAAGGAGCAACTTCATGAATCAAGACTGCATGAGCTGCCGGATCGCCGTCTGCATGGGCCTGATAGGCAGCATGCCACCCAAGCTGTCCGGCTGGCTGGACCGTTACGCCAAAGACCTGTCTCCCATATTTCTGCGGCTATTGCTGGCTTACGAGTTCGGCGAAGCCGGGCTGGAAAAGCTCCGCGGGGACAACTGGTTTGCCGATTTGACCTTTCCCTTTCCGGTGAATCTGCTATCCGCCGATGTCAGCTGGACCTTGGCGGCCGGCCTGGAAATTATCGCCCCCATCGCCCTGATTCTGGGTTTCATGACCCGTTTTTTCAGCGCGGCATTGATTTCTCCAAGGATTAAGCATGCATGACACCAAACCGCTACTGGCCGACAGCGACTTTCCCCTCATTTTTCGCAAACCGCTGGAAATCCTGCAGGTTAATCTCGGTTACCTGTGCAATCTGAGCTGTGTGCATTGCCACGTCAACGCCGGGCCGAGGCGCACCGAATCGATGAGCCGTGAAACCGTCGATCGGGTCATCGTACTGGCCGAGGCCGCCAAGATACATACCCTGGACCTGACCGGCGGCGCCCCGGAAATGCATCCCGATTTCCATTATCTGGTACGGACGGCGCGAGATCGGGGCATCAAGGTCATCGACCGTTGCAATTTAACCATCCTCGAAGCCTCCGGCTACGAGGACCTGGCCGAATTCCTGGCCGCGCAGCAGGTGGAAGTCACCGCCTCCTTACCCTGCTATCTGGAAGAAAACGTCGACAAACAACGCGGCAAGGGCGTATTCAAGGACAGCCTGGCGGCCTTGCAACGGCTCAATCGGCTGGGCTACGGCCAGCCGAACAGCCAGTTAAGGCTCAATCTGGTTTATAACCCGCAAGGGGCGGCGCTGCCCCCGGATCAACATCGTCTCGAACAGACCTACAAGCAGCACCTTCGACAGCAATACGGCATCGTCTTCAACCGCCTGTTTGCCGTCGCCAATATGCCCATTCAACGTTTCGGGAGCATGCTGGTTAGCCAAGGCCGCTTCGAGTCTTATTTGAAGTTATTAAAAGACAGCTTTCACCCAGGCAACCTGGATAATCTGATGTGTCTCAATACCCTCAGTATCGACTGGCAAGGTTACCTCTATGACTGCGACTTCAACCAGATGTTGGCGATGCCGTTGGGCGCCGCCGCCAAACCGAGAGTACACCTCAGCGAGTTGAGTCTAAAACAGCTGCGGCAGGCGCCGATCGCCACCGCCGCCCATTGCTATGG
The DNA here is from genome assembly GCA_051061095.1 of Methylomicrobium sp. Classification (GTDB taxonomy): domain Bacteria; phylum Pseudomonadota; class Gammaproteobacteria; order Methylococcales; family Methylomonadaceae; genus Methylomicrobium. The sequence goes on from JBPFEE010000021.1 coordinate 20,029, forward strand.
CTGCACCGCAGGCCAGGGCAGCAGTTGCGGAGGGGCGTTGGCGTCCGCGCATTTGGAAATTTTGTAAGGTAAAAGCTCCCGTAACGACTATATTCGAAAAATTGGCAAATCGCTCAGAGTCTGGAACAAATTGCCCCTTCATTTTTTATCCTATTCCGACTCTCTCGATATAGCGAATCCAAGTCAACAGGGAAAGGAGAAAATATCATGTGTATCAACGTAACATCGATACTATTGGCTGCGCTGTTAATGATGCCGGCTTCGGCGCCAACCCGTGCGGAAGAACCTGACTGGAGCGGCTACCGGTCCGTGTTAAGCCACATTAAGCCCGGCCGTAAAAATGGCGTGCAGTTGATGCTGGTCGATTATCCCGCCATCAAGGCGAACGGTAGCCTGGACAAAACCTATCAGGCGCTGGCTGCCTTCGACCCTAAGCGGCTATCTACACACGAAGAGCGGCTGGCGTTTTATCTCAATGCTTACAACATTCTGGCCTTGAAGACTGTGGCCGACAATTGGCCGATCGACAGCATCAAGGATGTGGGCAATCTGTTAAGGCCGGTATGGGACAAGCCGGCGGGACAACTGGGCGGTAAGACCGTTACCCTGGGCGAGGTGGAACACAAGATTTTGCGCCCCCTGGGCGAGCCTAAAATTCATCTGGCCATTGTTTGCGCTTCGGTCAGTTGTCCGGATTTACGCAACGAGCCATACACCGCCGCCAAATTACAGCAGCAGCTGGACGATCAGGCGCAACGTTTTCTGAACAATTCGGGAAAGGGCTTGATCGTAGGCCAAGACCGTATTAAGGTATCGTTAATATTCGACTGGTTCGAAAAAGACTTTGCCGCCGACGGCGGAGTTGCGGCATTTATCAGACGGTATAAACCCGAACTGCCCGATCTGAAAATCGACGCGGCCATCGACTACGATTGGTCGGTCAACGGCAACGACTGACTATCCCCCTCAAGTCAGGAGAGCCGCATGCCGCAATGTTATCAATCCATTATTATCAATGCGCCGGTCGAACGCGTTTGGGATATCGTGAAGGATTTTCATGATTGTTCCTGGGCCGCTGGCGTGATCGACCGTTGCGAAGCCGTCGGAGAACTCGGCGGCACCGAAACCGGCGCCAGACGGATTTTGAACGGCGTGTTTTACGAAACCCTGTTGGAATTCAATCCATCGATCCATTGCATCCGTTATTCCACCGATGACGGCCCGTCGCCGGTGTCGCAGAATGAGGTCAGGAATTACGAGGGGATCCTGCAGCTCCATCCGATCAGCGCGAATAATGGCACTTTTGTGGAATGGCGTACCTCATGGGAGTCTCAAAGCGAAGAGGCGCACGATTTTTGCGATCTGATTTGTGCAACTCTGCTTAGAGCCCTAGCGAAAAGACTGGAGCACAGATGAGCTGCGAAATAGCGGTAGACGACTCTTTAATGCCGCTGCGCTCCCGGTATGCTTGGCGATACTCGAATTTTCAAATCCAGTAGCTCATGACGTATCTTTTCCCCGACAGCGTGCTGCTGATCTTCTGCAAAGCCCCGATAGCCGGCCAAGTGAAAACCCGGCTGCAACCGGCGCTGACTTCCGAACAGGCCGCGGCCGCGCATTGTCAATTGACGCGGATGACATTGGTGCGGGCTTTTCGACAGCCGTTGTGCCCGGTCATGCTGTGCTGCGCGCCGACTGCCGAACACGCTTTTTTTAGGCAGTGCGCGGAGGATTATCCGCTCAAAGTCATCGACCAGCGGGGGAATGACTTGGGTAAGCGCATGCGGCACGCTTTTACTGAAGCGCTAGCGCATTATCGGCAAGCGATTTTGATCGGCTGCGACTGCCCCAGCATGACGCCGGACGATTTGCGGCAAGCATTGACGGCGCTGCAATACGGAAGCGATATCGTGATCGCCCCCGCAGAAGACGGCGGCTATGTATTGATAGGTCTGAATGCCGATCAGCCTATTTTGTTTAACGACCTGCCCTGGGGAACCGATGATGTCATGGCGGAAACCCGCCGGCGTGCAAGCGAGGCAGGGCTAAGCCTGCATGAGCTGGAACCTCAATGGGATGTTGATACGATTGAGGATTGGAGGCGATATCTCATCCTTCAAAATCCTTGATGCGGCAGGCCAGTGGAACGGCCGCCGCATCAGGTAATTAAGCGCAAGTTATTGACTCAAGCGCAGTGCTTGGCGCTGCACAGATCCTTCCTCCCATGCTTCGGCCTGAAATGCCGTATCCAGCGGCGGGTCGATGATGTGGTTGGTGTAGTTGCTGAGCGTCTTGCCGCAGACCATGCCGCGGTTTTTCACCACGGTGCGAGCAAAAGTTGCCAACCCATCCAGCTCAACATCGGGTAATGGTGCGCAGTTTCTCCATGCATTGACGATCGACGGATCGGCTTTCACCATTCGCCAAGTTGGCCGGCACCGCGGACTCTGGAAACAGACGACTTGATTCTGTTTCTCCCCCATACCGCCAAGCATTTTTTGTCATACAGCGCCGAGCATTTGCCGGACAGCGCCGAAGACATGCGGATGACTTTTGGCGGAGGGGGAAGCGGGTTTTGTCTGTGGCGAGATCGAACTGGCCGCGCCCGAATCGTTGCTGTGGCAGGCGTTGCCCGCTGAAATAGTGATCAGGCAAAATCAGGCCGGCCCCATTCTGGCTCGGCTGGTTGAACTGATTATCCACGAAGCTGCCGGTATGAGTCGGCGGCCGCCTTCGGCAAGGCATTCAAACGACACTTTGGAACGGCGCCGGGAGCATTTCGTCGCGCGGAGAGCATTTTTAATTAAAATGTCATCATTCTATAAATATAAATTGTGCATAATTATACATAATGATAAATTTACCCCAACTGTAATTGCTATTACTTCCTATTGCTTTAATCCGAGCTTAAGCCAAAATCAGAAGGTAGAGTCCTGGCGATTGCAATGGAATCCAATACCGATGAGATCGTGGACCAGAAGCTCTCGTCACGAATGCCAAACTGTCGGCGTGGCTGCGGTGTTAATTCCGGCGACCGGCCCCGAAGCCATGCCGCCGTTGAAGACCTGGTTGGCTTTGAAAGGGCGTAAGCCTTTGATTAGAGAATCAGTTTAAGAAATAGTATTTTCTTCCCGGGCTAATGTCACCCTAATGTAAAGGAAGTATTGAGGAGTGACCCTTTTCGCTCGGACGACGACTTGTCTTTTAGCCTATATTTTCATTTCTGCTCGAAAACTCCGCGCCGAGGTATCGCCGTATTTATATTTATGCCCATGTAAAATTCGTACGCTTAAATATCCTTTCTTAATCCCCGCAAAATTATTTTGTAAGGTTTAATTCTTAAAATACGACTAAATGCGAATGCCTATAACTTTGTTTTAAGGCTTCGAATTTTTGCTGCGAAATCGGTTATGGATGTTTTTAATCACCCTAAAAATTTAGTCAACACTGTCATGCTCGTCGATGACCAATCCCTATATCGAGAGATGTTGGCTGAATTGCTCATGAAACAGGATCATCTCGACGTCGTCGCCGACGCGGGCTTTGACCAGGAACACTTGAACCTGGCGCTCAATCTAAAACCCGACCTGATCATAGCCGACCCCTGCATGAACCATGAAGAAAATATTCCGCGCGTTCTCCAGCTAGCTCAACGATGCAAAGACAGCCATATTCTATTGATTATTTCGCCGTGCTCCCCCCACAATTATCTTGATTTTATCAAAGCCGGCGTCGCGGGAATTGTCCTGAAAACCCAGAATTCAAACGTCTTGCTGAAAGCCGTGGACAGAGTGCTAGCCAATGAACTGTGGATTGACAGAACCATATTAAAGGCCGGCGCTTCTGAAATTGCACCTTCGAATCACATAGAGACGCATGAGAAATTCGGACTGACCAGTCTTTCCAAGCGCGAACAACAAGTAGTTAATCTTGTCGTTAAGGGCCATAATACCTCTTCAATCGCTCGATCCCTGCATATCAGCGAAAAAACGGTGCGCAACCATATTTATTCGATCTATGGAAAACTGGAAGTCAAAGACCGGCTCGAACTGGCACTTTTTGTCACCCGTAAAACAGATCCCCAACGACCTTAGAAACCAGCCTCAATTTCCGCATTAAGAGCACTTGGAAATTCCGGATGACGGATACAAACTGGCGCTGAGGGCGATCCCTCAGTTTTTCGTTCCAAGGGATTGCCGTGAAAGTCGCCCCACCCGCATGATGTCCCTTTTTCATTTTCCGAGGCGAGCCGCTGCCTTCATGTCGGTGAAATTAACACCATAACTACCCTCTTTCCTGTCTTACCTCTGCCTATCCTCTCCTTGCAGGGGGCCGCCCTTTAAAGGGGGAAATCCTACAGGAGGCCAACCCAGCTTTTCCTCTCTCCCAAAAATAGGACACGCGTCCCACCGAAAAAGAGGTTAATCGACCTAACCATATTGAGTCATCGCACATAGGAGAATGATACAAATGGCTCAAGACGCTCATTTAATAATTTATTAATGTAAATTCAGATCAGATTAATCTGGATCTATGCCTCTTTCGTTAGAAAAATCGAACATAGTTTTCGGGAAAAGAGCGCAACTTAATAATTAAAATGAGGATGATATGGCAACAAGACGCGATGTTTTAAAAATCGGTGCGGCGGGCGCCGGTTATGGGCTGCTGGCGCCTAAGGTCGGCAATGCGGAACTGGTCTTTCCGGATGGTTTCAAACCGAGCATACAGGAGGCGCCAAGTCCCTCAGTTCGGCCTTTCGTAGTACCGCTCAACGTAATGCCGATTGCTAAACCCGTAGACGAAGCATTTCTTTCGACCGAGTATGGCGGCGGTCTCCCGCCCGACCCGCAACGGCATCAGCGTTATGATGAATTCAAACCGCAGAAATTTTATGTCCATTATCTCGAAGAATTTCTCTGGCGCTATCACAGCGATCCTCCCTATAACCAAGGTTCCTGGTCCTGGGGCTTTCGCGAGCCGGGCATGCCCCAGGGCATCACGCCGGGCCTGACTTTTCACGCCAAATACGGCGAACCTGCTTTTGTCCGGCGCCTCAACCGGCTGCCGCCCGTAGGCGCCGGAAACGTCAGGTTTGCGCTTCCCAGCACGACGATCCATTTGCATAATGCGCATACTGCCTCCGAAAGCGACGGGATTCCGCAGGATTATACCTGGCCGGGAGAGTTCTGGGATCATCACTATGCCAATATTCCAGCCGGTTTCGACAAACGCGAAATCATGAGCACCCTGTGGTATCACGATCACCGCATGGATTTCACCGCTCCGAACGTCTATGCGGGCCTGAACGGTTTTTATCTGCTTTTCGACAAGAAGGACGCGAATGACGAAACCAAAAAGGGAACGTACCGGTTGCCGAGCGGAAAATACGACGTGCCGCTGATTCTGCACGACGTCCAGTTCGACCAGAACGGCCAGGCCGTTTGGGACTTTTTCAACCCGGAACCCACCGGCGGCGACCTGCCCAGCGCGCTGTATACGACCCACGGCATGATCGGCGACCGCTTCACGGTCAACCGGATCATCCAGCCTTTCTTTATCGTCGAGGCGCGGAAATACCGCTTCCGGGTGCTGAACGGCGGTCCGTCCAGACTGTACGAGCTGTATGTGCAAAAAGAAGGCGGCTCGGACAAAGGCGAAGAATTTTTCGTCATTTCCACCGACGGCAACCTGCTGCCGCGGCCGATCGAGACCCACAACATCCGGCTCGGGGTCGCCGAGCGCCACGACATAATCGTCGATTTTTCGAAATACAAACCCGGCGACAAACTGTACCTGGTCAACCGGATGGAAATTCGCGAAGACGGCGCCGGCTGGACCGGAAGGCTGCTGGATGAAGGCAATCAAATCATGCGCTTCGACGTAGTGGCCGCCCAAGGGCCAGATCCCAGCCGGATCCCCGACCATATGCGCGCGCTGCCCCCTATTAGAAGGCGCCTGGTCAGAAAAGAAAGATTGTTCGTATTCGACTACGACAACGGCTTATGGACGATCAACGGCAAACTGATGGATCCCAACCGGCCCGATGCGCTGATCGAACAAGGCAGCGCCGAAATCTGGACATTCCGGAATGCCGGCAACACCTGGATGCACCCGATTCACAGCCATTTCGAGGAATTCCAGATCCTGGAAATCAACGGCAAACCGATAGACCGCAACGATGTCCGCCACGCGAGAAAGGACGTGGTCATGCTGGGACCTAACGAGGAAGTGAAATTCTACTCGCGCTGGCGCGATTTCCTCGGCAAGCACGTGATGCACTGCCATAACGTCGTGCATGAAGACCACGCCATGATGATCCGTTGGGATATCGTGCCGCCCGGCGAAGGCGATTGATGACGGCATTTGAACGCACTGTATTCGACCCATTTTTTAAAGGTAATTATGAAAGACAACAATGCTCAGAAGGCTTCATCCGGTACGCCATCCAAACTGGAGCTGAGAAACAAATTGCTGAAGGCCCTATTGCCGCCGCCCACTCAGGGACGTGGGGGCAATCGGATTCCGGACGTTCCCGTGACCTCCCATAACGGCAAGACCTACCGTTTCTACAGCGATCTGATTCGCGACAAAGTGGTCCTGGTGCAGTTCATGTCGATCGAAGGACAGAAACATTATCCGACAATCGGGCACCTTGCGGAGATAGCGCGCCGCCTTGGCGACAGGCTGGGAAAGGAGGTCAGCATCTATTCGATCACCACCGATCCGCAACAGGATACGCCGGAAAGGCTCGCCGCCTATGCGAAGGAACATCGAATTCCGGAGGGCTGGCATTTGCTGCGCCCTTCCGATGACGGCGCCAAAGCGATCAGCGGCCGTTTCGCCAAGCACTTGTCCAAGCACCATCATCATGGCGGCATCAATATGCGGATGGTGCATTACGGAAACGGCAGCGTCGGTTTATGGGGCGCGTTCGCTTCGGACGCCGATCCCGATATGGCGGTAACGCGTCTTGGATGGCTGAAAAACGGCAATTCGGCGGGTGCTGAAATCAAGCGCGCCGGTCCCGTGAATCTGGCAAGCCGACACCATGACAAGAACAGCAACCGCGACGCCTGAGATGCTCTCGGTCGACAATGCTGAACTTTCACAGCTATTTAAGGAACAGAGTCCGTTATGTTGAAAAATAAATTTACCTATAGTCGTTTGCTGTTTACGATAACGTTGAGCCTGGGAGGAAATGTAGCGATTGCCGCCGATTGCACAGACGTGATGCCGCGGCCGCGTCCACCCCAAGCCAATGAGTGGCAAACGGTCGATAACGGGATAACCACCACTCACATCATCACGCCTGAAGGCGCTTTTCCCAGCCAGGATCCTTTCAACGATCCGCCCGGAAGCAATCACCTGCCCACCGTTTATAAAAACGTTTGCGACGGGAACGGCGTCGAGATAGTCAATACCTTGCCTTCCACGCCCGAACATCCTTACAACCTGCACCCCGATCCGGTGGTGTCGTCGATCGATAAAACGTCGCCGACCGACGATTTACAGGAAGCTTTCAAATTGATCAAAAAGTCGAAAGGGGGCAATGCGGCCGCCGTGCAGCGGGCCATCGACATTCTGGAGGGCAACCCGATTCCGGACCGCGCCTATAGCGGCTTGGCGTTATTGCACTATCAGGGACCGGAAAGAATCAAGCATGTGCAGGCGGTCTACGATGAAAATAACGTCAAGGTCGGCGGCATCGTCGATGTGCACCAGGTCTGGTACGACGGCAATATCCAGTCGGACGCGGCGATGATCGACCCCAGCGATGTGCTCGATGTGCCCTGGACTGTCCGCTTTACCGTCGATACCCTCAACCGCGGCCACGAGGATTTCGCGCCGATGGTAATGTATTTCGACGACCCGGCGCTCAGCCCTCCGGGCATGCCGCCGATGCCGCACGTAATGATGGACCAGACCTTTTTCCCGATGGAAGACGGCACCCGGACGGTGTTCGAGATCAAAATGGCGCCGGGCAAATATTATAACCTGACCTATAACTGGGGCTGGCGCAAGCATCCCCCCAGAGTCCAGGTTTCAGAAAATGCCCGGAAAATGATAGGCGGAAAGACCCTGGCGCAATGGGAGATCGACGTCTTCGGTCCGCACCCGAGCGCCAGCGAAGCGGAAAAACTGGCCGCCATTGCTAAAATCGGCGATCTGGCGCCCGAAAAGCGCATGTGGAATCTCTTGCGGGATATCAAAGCGAGCCGAAAAGCCTCGGCCAAAAATATTCAAAAGCTGAACCGCGCCTTCGAACAATGGCAGGACCGGAACAAGCTGCCTGACGGGGTGACCGCCGACCCGGACGCCGATTGGACGTTGCTTTTCGTCAACAATACTATTTATGGTCAAATGAAAGGGATTCGGGACGACAGCCATGTGGAATATCCCGACTGGAATCTCCGGGGCAAGACCGTTAAAATCAAGCTGTTGAACGGCGATCATTTCGATCACGCCTATTTCAACGTGGATTTCGGCGGCCGGCGCGGCTGGGAAAACACCTTCCAGTCGACCCAGGCGATCGGCGGCGCGGGCCAGTGGTTCACCTTCGGGCGCGCGCACTGGTGGGTGAACGCGGGCATGCCTACCGCGGGCAAACCGGGGCTGATCATTACGCCGCCGGCCACAGGTTCGGGCGACAGCACAGTGGTCGGCCAGCACAACCTCGAGATGCAGATGAATTTCGAACCTTCACGGCGTTTGCGCTGGTACCAGTTCGACCCATTGCATCACGACTTCGCGATATGGTCAATTCACTAACCTGAGCCGGAAGGCAACTTAAATTCCGGCCTATTCGGGAGCAAGCGCCGCTTTTGGATTCACCAAAGCGGCGCTTGCTCTTTTTTACTTTTGGTATTTCCATGTCTGGATTGCGAAGCGCACTGTTTTTAGCCGTTGTTTTAATGCTGGTCTACAGCCAAACGGTATTTTCCGACGAAATGACGCAAAGCTGGGTGCTTTCCGATCCCAAGCCGGCGGCGAATCCCGGACAGGAAGGCCTGTCCGGCAATAAGAACGAAAAAGTCGCTGTCGCGGCTCCCGAATTCAGCGAAAATTTTTACGATCTCCCGAACGTGTTGCTTATCGACAAAAACGGCAAAGAGGTCGATTTTCTTCAGGTGATCGATTACGGCGGACCGGTCATGCTGCAGTTTATCTTCGCCACCTGCTCTTCGATCTGTCCGGTACTCAGCGCATCGTTCGCCAGCGCACAGCCGGTCCTGGATACGCCGAATACCCCCTATCGGTTTGTTTCGATTTCAATCGATCCCGAACAGGACACGCCGCAAAAACTGGCTGCCTACGCGAAGCGTTTCAGGGCTGGAAATCACTGGTATTTTCTTACCGGCGACCGGAAAAACATCGATTCGCTCCTGAAGGCATTCCGCGCCGCTTATCCGGGCAACAACAAAATGTACCACAAGCCGCTGACCTTCATGCGCGCCATGCCCGGTGCGCCCTGGCGGCTGTTTGAAAAGCTGCTCGGCAAGAACGAAGTGATCGCGGCCTATAAAAAACTGGTCGAACCTGCGCTTCCGCCGGAATCGGACAAGTAATCGCCGGCAAACCGTTTCGCCGACCCAAAACACCAAATCAGTTTGCAGACATGGAATCCAGATTGCTAACCTCTCGCGCCGGAAAATTCGGCGCCTTCCTGCTTTTGATCATTTTGCTCGGATTTTCCGGCTATTGGGCGAAGCGATATTACGTTCTGTATCAAAGTGCATCGCAATTATCGCGGGGCGAGCAGATATATAACCATGGCCTTGACGCCTCCGGCACTCCCTTGCAAGGCCGGACCGAAGGCGACATCGATTTCAAGGACGCGAATTTCAATTGCGCCCAGTGCCATCGGCGGAGCGGCTACGGTTCCAGCGAAGGCGGAAACTATGTATTGCCGATCACCGGCGAAAGTCTTTTTAATCCCCGGAAGTTCGACCGGGCCGATCTTTTCAAGAAATTGTTCAAGGAGAGCCAGACCAAACAGTTCTGGACGCGAATGCGGTCCGCTTACGAGCGTCCGGCTTATACGGAAGCGTCCTTGGCCAAAGCGATCCGCGAAGGCGTCGATCCGTCGGGAAGATCCTTGAGCCCGCTCATGCCGCGCTATCGGATCGGCGACCGCGACATGGCGGAATTGATAGCCTATCTGAAAAATCTATCCACCCGCAACGATCCCGGCATCGACGAGCGATCGATTTATTTTGCCACCGTCGTAGCCAAAGGCGCGGATGCAGACAGCAGCCAAGCGATGCTGTCGACGATCGCCGAATACGTGGAATGGCTAAACCTGGAAACCCAGGGCAATCAAGACCACCCCAATTTTTCCCCGAACTACCGTTCCGATTTCGCGAAGACCTTCCGGTTGTGGGGGCACGAGGTCTGGGAGCTTTCGGACAATCCGGCCAACTGGCCGAAAGAGTTGCAGGCGCATTATGACAAACACCCGGTCTTCGCGTTGATCGGCGGGATGGCGCCGGGAGACTGGACGCCGATCCACCGCTTCTGCGAACAAAACCGCGTGCCTTGCCTGTTTCCGATCACCGACCTGCCGGCCCGGGAGCAGCCCGGCCATTATTCGGTCTACTTCAACGGCGGACTCTCGCTGGAAGCCCAAGCGATCGCGAAATATCTAACCAAGGAAATCAAAACGGATGCGGCGAATCCGATCGTGCAGATTTTCCCGGAAGACGAGGCCAGCGGAATGCTCCCCGCGCAGGCTTTCCAAACCGCGTTGAGCGCCGAAAGCCCGCTGAAAAGCGAAAAGATTGCCTATAAGAAAATCGAAGACTTCCGGCAAGCCTGGTCCGATTACAGTAAAAATCATCCGCATACCGGCGCCGTCATTGTCTGGCCCGGTCAATCCGGCTCTGAGGCATTAACGGAACTGGCTTTACAACCCGAGGCTGTCGAACGCATCTTCCTGCCTTCTTCCATGTTACAAGCGGATTTAAGCAGGTTGCCCCCGGAATTTACCGCCAAACTCATTTTCGCTTATCCTTACGAATTGCCTACAGCCTATCATCCGCATGCCTTCAGGGTCAGGGCCTGGATGAATACCCGAAGGCTTCCGATTACGAATGACAGAGTTCAATTCAATACCTATTACGCATTGAACTTGTTGCAATATAGCCTGGAGCATGTGGTTGATCACTTCTCGCGGGATTATTTACTCGAATATATCGAGCATGAAGCAGAAAATGCGCTCAATCCTGGCACATTCCCAAGACTCAGTCTGGGCCCTGAACAACGTCATGCCTCGAAAGGCGCTTATCTGGTTGCATTAAGATCAGATCAGTCGATTTCCCCTCTAAGCGGCTGGATTGTTCCATAAGAATAGGAAACTGTTGGCGAAGCGCCGCTTCTTGTTGCCGGCCGGCAATTGCCAGTTCAAATGGATTTTCGCCGTCAACGCCTTGTCGGAGGGAGGCAGCCATTTGCGCGCTTTATCCGGCGCGGAAAGTCGCGTTCATAGGTAATCACCCAGTAACCCCAGATGTCACGTACGGCGCCAGCTTTACATAAAACATGCTGGCGGCGTCGCTTCATCTCCATCAAGCGTCCCTCATCAAAATAATTGATCTCGTAACGCCATCAAAATTCCCGGATGAGCCTTCAGATAAGAATTCCTAGTAAGCCGATAATTCTGATAAACAAGAGAAATATTCTGAGTTGTGATTCGACTCCCGAGCTTATCCCCATTCTGATGCTGATAAATTGCATCGAAGATCAGATTTCCGAACTCATAATTGAAATGTTCGGGATCCTGCCAATAGACGGCGCTATTTTTTGTGACCGCCTCGGCCGTAATATCGTTATAGCCAAAGAACTCCCAAAGTTCTGCATTGCTGCCTTCCTTCTCGACCAATGCGGCCATTGCTCCAATCGCCGACCAGAAATATTTGTATACACCGCAAATTGCATCGAGCTCCAGCCAAAGCGCATGCTTCGGGTACACAATTAGCGTCAATTCGATGCCTTTTCGTTTTGCGAGGCGAACGATATGACGCAAGCCTTCCAGATCGAGAGAAGAATCGGCCTCCGGCAACGCAACAGCAAGCGCGACCGGAGCGGGCGCCGGCTGTTGCAGAACCTTTAAATTACAGTTCTGTTGCTTCATCCGCATATCATAAAATTGACGAAATTGAGCATCTACACCGGGTAAATTGCGAATATAGTAATACATGCCTTCGCGGGTGTGGCTCGGACTGTTTTTATGCTGCTCTTTAATCGTGCCGATCGAGGCGGAAATAGCCTTCAGGGATAATAACAATTTACTTTCGGAAAATTTCTCAATTTCAGGCAGTTTGCCCTTACAGTCGACGCGCGGCATAGCGCCCGGCGTTATTCCGATGACGACGCGCTTCATATCGATCGTATTGACCGCGTAATCGAAATAACATAGGACACGCTCCCAATCGGCGCCGGCAATCCCGAAATTGTAGCCAACCAGTTTGCCATACCCGGTAAATCCCGCATGGGTCGGATCAAATCCGATTTCCGAGAAAGAACTGCCGAAAATCAATGCATTCGGATGCTCACGCGCGATAATCATCGGCTTCACGTGCCGTTCGAAACGCCGCATTTTGGTTTTGATCTTGTTCAAGCCGTCGATTTCGAAGTCCCGGTAATACCAGAAAGGATCCACTACCCGGTTGATCGCGGCGATCGCCGCGAGAATCAACCCGATACTGATCAGCAATGACAAGGTAAAGCGTTTCGGCTGCATGTCAGAACTGGAAATAGATGAATTCGCTGATTTCATTCAGCGACAAGATACCGAGCGTTGCGACGAGCACACCGATACCTAAGCATAAGCGACTGGGACGCCATTGCCACCAGGTCTGTCCGCTTTCGTTTGGTTCGATCATGCCGAGGGCGGGTTGATAGCGCTCCATGATTTGCTGGGTATTCGGCAAGAGCCAGACGATGCCCAGACAAATCAGGAGGATTCTGACCGGCTCTTTGGCGGCGTTGAAGGTATCGGTATTACGGAACTCGATACCCTGCAAATTCAGCATTTCTCCAATTTTACTCAGCCCAGACTGCCATTTTAGCGGCAGTACGACGCCGTGCTGTCCCGCCATTCCTTCCAGCAAGAGCAACGCCGCCGTGATATTTTCAGCGCGAAAAAACACCCAGGCCACCACAACGGCAAGAAAAGTCAGCAATAACGCGAATTTATCATAGATCCCCGCCGAAACGCAGGCCGTCACCCAGCGGCGCAAAACGCTGTCTTGCCATTGATGATTGATTATCAAATAAAGGCCGTGCAGGCCGCCCCACAGGATGTAGGTCCAATTCGCTCCATGCCAGGCTCCACCGAGCACCATCGTAATCAGCAAATTCAGATAGCGCCGGAATGGCCCGCGCCGATTTCCGCCCAACGGAATATAAAGATAATCGCGAAGGAATCTCGACAAGGTCATATGCCAGCGCCGCCAGAACTCGATGATGCTGGCAGCCTTGTAGGGCGAATTAAAATTCAGCGGCAGTTTGATTCCGAATAAGAGCGAGATTCCGATCGCCATATCGGAATAAGCGGAGAAATCGAAATAAAGCTGAAAGCTGTAGGATAATGCGCCGCCCCAGGCATCGATCAATGCCAAAGGCTGCCCCTTGGCCGCCGCATCGAACGCTGGCCGCGCATACAGCGCCATTTCGTCCGCGAGCAGCAATTTCTTGAACAGGCCGATAAAGAAAATCGACAGACCCACCGCCAGATTTTCCCAGTCGATCCGGTAAATGCCGGGTTTGGCGAATTGCGACATCATTTCTTTATGGTGCAGCACCGGCCCTGCGATCAAGTGCGGAAAATAAGTCACAAACAACGCATAATGCAGGGGGCGGAATTCTTTCGCATGCCCCTGATAAGCGTCGGCGAGAAAAGCCAGCTGGGTAAACGTGAAAAACGAAATGCCGAGAGGCAGCACGATCTCGGGGATCGGCATCGGGTTTTCGACGAAATAATTCAGATTGCCGATCAGAAAAGCCAGATATTTATAGTAACCGAGCAAGCAGAGATTGGCCGCGACGCCGGCCATGAAAATAGCCTTGGTCCATCCGGAAGATATGGCTCTCATCAGGGCAATCTGTTTGCCGACCTGAAAGTTAAATCCTATCGAAACCAATAACAGCAACAGATAATTCGGATTCCACCAGCCGTAAAATGCCAATGAAGCGAGAGTCAGCCAGACGGAGGCCAGATACTGGCTGCGTTTTCCGAGCAAAAAAATAAAATCAGCGTGACGGGAAGAAACGCGAAAATAAATGCGTAGGAGTTGAACAGCAATCTTCAGCACCTCTGGGTGAATCGGATTAGGTTTAAACGGCTAGACGGTCAGTAAATCGGTTTTGCAATTCTCGATTCCCAAACATCGCATTTTTTCAACCCCATAGGATTCGAGCGCATATAGCATCGATTTATCGGCAGACTCGTCGTATTTCAATTCCTCCAGACGGGCGAAATAGTGATCAAAGGTAATGCCGGCGCCAGGTAGGCGGCCGCTCAGCCGGTCGATGCAGAACTGTCGCCAGCGCTCCCCTTCTTCGGAATCGAGCGACTCCGGATAATTTCTCGCGCGGTAACGGAACAACATTTCGGACAAGCGCGGATCGGCGAACGTCAGGGTCGACCCGGCAAGTTGTTCCGGAGTCATTGAGCGTAGGCGAGTCATTTTGCGCTTGTCCTCGTCCGAAAAAAAACCGCCCTGATATATCGCAAGATCAGGGTCCGCTTCGGTTTCTATGCTGGAAGGCGCCTTGAATGCCTGCACGATTTTTTCCGTTAATCCCGCGGCTGCCTTAATTTTTGCGATATTCGATCTACAGGATTCCAAATCGATTGCCAGACGTGCGGCATCTAGCGGACGAATTACCGAAACGGGCGCCAAAACCGGGCATTTGTTCAGATGGACGGTCTTCAGCGGAATTCTTGCGGAGCCATCGGGCAGATCCGCGGTCGCGGTAAAAATGCGCCGGCGAATTTCCTCGGCGGACAGTTCGAGCATGGGTCCGGGATCGATCGATAGATCATATACGATCACACCGTTGCCGTTGGTCGGATGCCAGGCAACCGGCAGCACAATCGCCAGACAATGCCGGCTCGACGGGTATTTACTCGAAATATGGACGACCGGCTCAAAGCCGCCGATTTGCAGCAGTTTCAGCGCTTCGGTTTTGACGCGATGATGGAAAAGGAACTGGTACAATTTCGGTTGGGCGTTGCGGATCAATCGGGCGAGAGCGATCGTTGCCTCCACATCGGATAAGGCGTCATGCGCGGCCTCATGCACAAGCCCATTGACCACGGTCAGACGATCGAGACGAATCGTCGGCGTGCCATCTTCATTATTTGGCCATGCCAGACCGTCCGGGCGTAAAGCCCGCGCCGCCCTGACCACATCGATCAAATCCCAGCGGCTATTGCCGTGCTGCCATTCCCTGGCGTAAGGATCGTAAAAATTTCGGTAAAGACAGTTGCGCGTAACTTCATCATCGAACCGCAACGTGTTGTAGCCCAAAGTACAGGTGTTCGGCCTTGCTATCTCCTGATGAATCAGGCGGATGAACTCGGCTTCGCAAATGCCTTGCCGTTCGGCCAACTGGGGAGTAATGCCGGTAATCAGGCAGGCATCCGGATGCGGCAGGCAGTCGTCCGCCGGTTTCAGGTAAACGACTAAAGGATCGTCGACCGGATTGAATTGCAAATCGGTACGGACGCCCGCAAACTGGACGGGCCGATCCCTGCGCGGGTCCGTACCGAACGTTTCGTAGTCATGCCAATAAAACGAGTGATCCGTCACGACCCGCGAATCAACTATTGAGCTTCAGCGCACGCCCTTAGCAAATCGGTCCGGCTGATGATGCCGACCAATTCGTTTTCATCGAAAACAGGAAAACTCCTGATCGGCAGACTCTGGAATTTTTCGGCCAGATCGACAATGCTGGTATTGGCTTCAACGGTAACCGGATTTTTGGTCATGTAATCGCCGACCTTTCCGCTCATACCCTGGTTATAAACGCTGTCCAGGAAAACTTTCATGCCGTCCATTTCGGAAAACATGCCGAGTAAATGCCCCTTGTCGTCTACAACGGGTGCGGAGGTGATCTTATGGTCGAGCATGATCTTGACCGCATCAAGGACACTGTGATTTTTCGTCAAGGTGACCATGTGGGTGGTCATATAGTCGGCTATGGATATTTTGGTCAGCATAAGCCCCCCTTATTCTTAGAATTGTTATTCATTTCAGCCCTTTCCTTTTTCAAACCAAGCCAAAACGCTATGCATTTACCCGCGCTAAGGCTATTGGAGCGAAGCCTGCTCGGCTTCGAGTTTTTTTCTTTTATCGCATTTTTCAACACAAACGCAAGATCCGGAATTCAATCCGCCGCAGGAGCCTTTGATCGCACGCCGCCCGAACATCACGCCGATTGCCATTAAAACAACCACTCCCAGCATGATGGCAAATGTTACTAAAAAATATGTCATATCAAAATCTCTTGAAAACAATGAATCCATTTCAGGAGCAGACAAGGCCCGAACCTGAATCGAGTGAATAATACCGCTTACTGAAGTATGACGCCATCGAAATGGCTTCGTCAATTAAGGGACAGGTTTTAAACCCAAAAGTTTTTGCTCTCGGCCTTTTTTTCGATATTTGCAGGATATCAAAACGAAAACCGTTCGACATTTTATCGCGCGCGCTTCAAATCCAATATTTCAACCAAAATACCATTTTCAAAGCGGAGTAATTGTTTGATGCGTCTTCTACCGAAATTATAAACCCACTCTTCGACCAGAATTTCTTCGTATTCCTCAATGTCGAGCGTGCGGCGGGGGTGGCGCAGGGTGCTGCCGACGATTTTGGTGCGATAGGAAATCGATTCCGGCTCGCCACAGATTTCCAACACTTTATATTTGTCGTCCCAAAGTTCGACCAGCCTAGTACCGCAGCGCATGGTGGAAATGCTGAAGGCCGCCCCCGCGTATATCAGGAGAACCGCCAGCAGCAGGTTTCTAATATCCATACGCCTCCTCTTCCCCGGGGGGGATGGAGTTGCTGGAAAGAGCCAATGAGTTATCGTCATCACGGCAAAACTCCGATGGGGAGCGGAAATGAAAGGGCGGCGTTAAATCCGGTGCCGGAAGCTTTTGGCGCCTATTAAACGACAAAGCCCCCTTCCGCAATGCTAACATGACGGAAGAGGGCCGGCGGGGTTTAGCCGCCGAAGTCGTCAAGCATGATATTCTCAGGCTCGACGCCGTTATCGAGCAGCATCTTGATAACGGCGGAGTTCATCATCGGCGGACCGCACATGTAAAATTCGCAGTCTTCCGGTGCCGGATGATTTTTCAGGTAGTTTTCATACAGCACGTTATGAATGAAGCCGGTGTAACCGGTCCAGTTGTCTTCCGGCAGCGGATCGGACAAGGCGACGTGCCAGGTGAAGTTCGGATTTTCCTTCGCCAGCATGTCGAAATCTTCGACATAGAACATTTCGCGCTTACTGCGCGCGCCGTACCAAAAGGTCATCTTACGCTTCGATTTCAACCGGCGCAATTGGTCGAAAATGTGCGAACGCATCGGCGCCATACCCGCGCCGCCGCCGACAAAGACCATTTCGGCTTCGGTTTCCTTTGCGAAAAATTCGCCGTAAGGGCCTGAAATAATACATTTATCGCCCGGTTTCAGGCTGAAGATATAGGAGGACATCTTGCCCGGCGGCACGCTTTCGTCCGCTCTTGGCGGAGGCGTCGCGATACGCACGTTCAGCATGATCTCCTTTTCTTCCGGATAACTCGCCATCGAATACGCGCGCAAAACCGGTTCCTTCACGTCGGAGACATAGCGCCACAGATTGTATTTATCCCAATCCTCATGGAAGCGGTCTTCAATCAGGTAATCTTTGTAATTGACCACATGCGGCGGGCACTCGATTTGAATGTAACCGCCGGCGCGATAGTTGATCGACTCGCCGGGCGGCAATTCCAGCACCAGTTCCTTGATGAAAGTTGCGACGTTGTTGTTCGACTTGACCGTGCATTCCCATTTTTTGACGCCGAAAACCGAATCTTCGACTTCGATATCCATGTCATGCTTGACGCTGACCTGGCAGGATAGACGCTCGCCGCAGGCCGCTTCGCGCTTGGTGATGTGGGTCAATTCGGTCGGCAGAATCTCGCCGCCGCCGGACTTGACCTTGACCTTGCACTGGCCGCAGGTGCCGCCGCCGCCGCAGGCCGAGGACACGAACAAACCGTTGTCCGCCAGCGCGGTCAACAATTTGGCGCCGGCCGGCACATGAATTTTCTTTTCGTCATTGATCAGGATCTCCACATCGCCCTCGGCCACGAGCTTCTTTTTCGCGCCGATGATCACGAATACGAGCGCAATCACCAGCGCCGTAAAGATGATAATCCCTAATAAAATATCCAGCATTAGATTACCCTTACAGTTGGATTCCGGAGAAAGCCATGAAGCCGAGAGACATCAGACCCGCAGTAATGAAAGTGATACCCAGGCCTTGCAGACCGGCAGGAATATCGCTGTATTTAAGTTTTTCACGCACGCCGGCCATGACCGTGATCGCGAGCGCCCAACCCAGGCCGCTGCCGACCCCATAGGTCACGCTTTCGCCGAAGTTATAGTCACGCTCGATCATGAACAAACTGCCGCCCAGGATCGCGCAGTTTACCGTGATCAACGGCAAAAACACGCCCAACGCATGGTAAAGGGCAGGAAAAAACTTATCCAGAATCATTTCGAGAATCTGAACCAATGCGGCAATCATGCCGATACAGCTCAATAATGCCAAAAAGCTCAGGTCGACACCGGTGATGCCGATTGCCGCCAAAGCATTTTCCTTCAATAACGCATGGTAAACGATGTTGTTGGCCGGCACGGTGATCGCCTGAACGATCATTACCGCAATGCCGAGACCCATCGCGGTCGAAATTTTCTTCGACACCGCGATGAAGGTGCACATGCCCAGGAAGAAGGACAACGCCAGGTTTTCAATGAAAACCGCTTTTACGAATAAACTGATATACGCTTCCATTAGTGATGCCCTCCTTCACCGTGAGCTATCGACATGATTTTATAATCGACCGTTTCGCGCTGGTTCGGCTTCCACTGACGCACGCCCCAGATAATCAGACCGATGATGAAAAACGCGCTCGGCGGCAACAACATCAGACCGTTCGGATCGTACCAGCCGCCGTCTTTGCTCAGCTTCAGAATTTCGAGGCCGAGCAGTTTGCCGGAACCCAGAATTTCGCGGAAAAACGCGACTGTGACCAGGATCAAGCTGTAGCCCAGGCCATTGCCGATGCCGTCCCAGAAACTTTCGAGCGGCGGATTTTTCATCGCATAGCCTTCGGCACGGCCCATCACGATACAGTTCGTGATAATCAGGCCGACGAACACCGACAGCTGCTTACTGACATCGAACGCGAACGCCTTCAAAATCTGATCTACCACGATGACCAGCGACGCGATGATCGTCATCTGCACGATGATCCGGATGCTGCTCGGGATATGGTTGCGGATCGCGCTGATCGCCGCGCTCGAGAACGCGGTAACCAGGGTCAACGCCAGCGCCATGATCAGCGAGGTCGACATTTTCGAGGTGACCGCCAGCGCCGAACAAATCCCGAGCACCTGCAGGGTGATCGGGTTGTTTTCGACCAGCGGCGTGGTCAAAACCTTTTGGGTTTCGGTATTGAGTCCCGCTTTATCTAATATTGCACTCATGATTTAGCCCCTTGATTCGCTCTAACTTTGCTCAGATATTTGGAGAAGCCTTCATTACTCATCCAGTATCTGATTAGATTGGTCACACCGGTACTGGTCAGCGTCGCGCCGGCCAATCCGTCAACCTGATATTCGGAACCCGGCTTGCCGGTATCGACAGTGCCTTTAATCAGGCTCAGCGCAGGCTCGCCCACATCGGCTTCGGTGATCAGACCCTTTTCCATCGACGGCTGATCGGTTACTGCGTAGACCTTCTTGCCCTTCCACAAGGCGCGCCAGTTCGGATTCACGACTTCGCCGCCGAGGCCCGGAGTTTCCGCCTGATCATAAAAATTGATGCTTTGCACGGTTTGGCCGTCCGGATCGAGCGACAAGAAACCGTACAGGGTCGACCACAGACCGTAGCCGCTGACCGGCAAAATGACCGATTTCAGCGCGCCGCCTTCCTTGACCAGAAAGACTTTGGCCAATTTCGCCTTCACGCGGATATGCGCAATGTCTTTTTCCTTAGGAATGGCAACGCTCTGCGCCGGGTCTTTCGCGGCCTTGCGTTGATCGTAAGCGTTCGCGTCGATGTTTTCCACGTAATCGCCGGTTTCCAGGTCGACGACCTTCGCCTCGATCTTGTCCGCGAACGCCTTGTCGATATCCATACCCTCTTCGAGCAGACCGGCGACGTCGAGGATGTTTTTCTTCATGTCCAGATCTTTGTTATAAATCTGAAGCGGTTTCAAGGCGACGGCCGAGAACGACACCAGGATCGCGCAGATAAAGCACAACGACAGCGCGATCGCGATAGTCTTTTCGAGGCTATCGTTGCCCATCGCCAACACTTTGTCTTTGTAAATAATGAATTTACGATATTGCTCGTATTCATTCAGCTTGTTGCAAACTTTTTCCAGATGTTTGCATGGCTTTTGTTGATTAGGCATGGCGTTTGATCCTTCTTCTGATATTGGCCTGAATTACGAAATAGTCGATCGTCGGCGCAAACATGTTCGAAAACAGAATCGCCAGCATGATGCCTTCCGGGAAGGCAGGGTTGACTACGCGTATCAATACGGTCATTGCGCCGACCAGCAAGCCGAAAATCCAGCGGCCGGCATCGGTCATTGCGGCACTGACCGGATCGGTCGCCATATAGACCATCCCGAAGGCGAAGCCGCCGGCGGTCAAATGCCAGTACCAGGGGAAGGCGAACATCGGGTTGGTATCGCTGCCGATGACGTTAAACAACAAGGAGGTCGCGACCATGCCCAAAAACACCCCACCCATGATGCGATACGACGCTATCCGCGTATAAAGCAGGAAGGCCGCTCCGATCAGGATCGCCAGCGTGGAAGTCTCGCCCAGACAGCCGGGCTCGAAGCCAAAGAAGCTTTGCATCCAGGTATAGTTGGCTTTATAAACCGCCTCCATACCGCCGTTAGCAGCCAGACCCAAAGGCGTTGCCGCGGTATAACCGTCAACCGCGACCCAGACCGAGTCGCCGGAAATCGATGCCGGATACGCGAAATACAGGAAGGCGCGGCCGGTCAACGCCGGATTCAAAAAGTTCTTACCCGTCCCCCCGAACACTTCCTTGCCGATTACGATGCCGAAAGATATGCCGAGCGCGACTTGCCACAACGGCATGTCGGGCGGCAGGATCAGCGCATAGAGCATTGAGGAAACCAGAAAGCCTTCGTTGACTTCATGGCCGCGTACGGTGGCGAACAAGACTTCCCACACGCCGCCTACCGCCAGGGTAACGATATAGATCGGGAAGAAATACAGCGCACCGTGAACCAAGTTGGACAACGGATTCATCGTGCCGTAGCCGAACACCGACATAATCACGCCGCGCCAGCCGTCAGCGCCTTCCCGTCCCAGCGCGTTGATCGCCAGGTTCGCCTGATAGCCGGTGTTGTACAACGCCATCAGGACACAAAGAGCGGTCGCGATCACCACGAAGGTCATCGTGCGCTTCAAGTCATTGCCGTCGCGAACATGGGTCGTGCCGCGAGTTACTGTCGACGGCGTGTAAATGAAAGTATCGACCATCTCATAGAGGCCGTAGTACTTTTCAAACTTGCCGCCTTTCGTAAAATGTGGCTCTAACTTATCTAAAAAATCTCTAGCCGACATTATCCTTCCTTCTCAATTTTAGTTAAATTCGCTCTGAGCACCGGGCCGAAATCATGTTTGCCGGGATCGACAAACGTCATCAGCGCCAGGTCTTCTTCATCGAGTTCCAGACAACCGAGCAACTGGGCGTTATCGCTGTCGCCAACGATCAGGGACTTCAGCAACGGGGTCGCCAGAATATCCAGAGGCATGACGGTCTCGTAAACACCGACCGGCACGATCGCCCGGTTACTGCCGTTTTTAGTCGTCGTAAACGGAAACAAACGGCCTGATTTTTTATCCGGGCGGCTGTTGATATAAACATCCAACGCCGAATATTTGTCTTTACCGGGTACGATCCAGCCGAACAATTCGCGGGCGCGGCCTTCCTGCAACGCGGAAATCTGATTACTGTAGCAACCCAGATAGGCCGCCCAATCGGAGGCCTGATGCCCATACAGGACTGAACCGGAAATGACGCGATTTTCGACATCTTCGAGTTCGCCCTTGACCAGTTCGTCCGTGCTGGCACCGGCACGGGTCCGGATCAGGCGAGGGTTTTTAACAGTGGGGCCCGCCAATGAAACGACTCTTTCGACATTCAATTTGCCGGTCGTAAACAAGGCGCCGATCGCGATCACCGCCTGATAATCCAGATGCCAGACCACTTTGTCGGCATTGACCGGATCGATGAAATGAATATGGGTGCTCGGAAGGCCGGCCGGATGAGGACCGGAAAATTCGGCAACCTGAACCGAAGAGGTATTGCCGACCCCGATGTCCGCGCCCGCCTTCTTGCAGACGTAGACCTTGCCGTCGGTCAACTTGGAAATGACAGCTAGACCGTTTACGAAATCATTGCTGCGCTCCTTGATGATCACGGCAGGATCGGCCGCCAAAGGGCTGGTATCGATCGCCGTCACGAAGATCGAACGCGGCTTCGTGTCGACGGCAGGAATCTTGCCGTATGGACGAGTACGCAGCGTAGCCCACAACCCGGACTGCAACAGGTTCTCCTTGACCTGTTCTTCAGCCAGACCCGCCAGATCGGCTTCCTTATACTGGGTGAACGTGACTTGCTCATCGCCGGATAACTCGATCACGACAGACTGCAGCGCACGCTTCGCGCCGCGGTTGATCGCCTTGATCTTGCCGGCGCCCGGAGCGGTAAAGTTGACGCCAGGATTTTTCTTGTCGGAAAAGATGATTTGGCCCAGCTTGACGGCATCCCCTTCGCTGACCAACATGGTCGGCTTCATGCCGACATAATCCGTTCCCAGAACGGCGACGGTTTTGACTTCGTTGCCCTTCTCAATTACCTGTTTGGGACCGCCGGAAATCGGCAGATCCAAACCTTTCTTTATTGTAAATTGCATAGTTGAAACCTACTCTCCAAGCAAGTAGCCGCGAAATTGTCCCCTTATTCCGACCGCAATCAAATACGAGAGACACTTTGGTAAAAATCACCCCATTACATCATAAATCGGTATTTTTCTCAACACAGGAAATCTCAAGAAATCCTTGATTTAGTAGGCTTATTTTCCGAAAACCCGTTAAGACATTGATTCATAAAGACTGGCGTTTTTACAACAAAACGCTTTTGACGGATTTTGAAATTCCTGCCGGTATTTATCCGCCCCCGTGCATCGATTTAACAAGCCCGCCTTGCTGTTGTAACATATGCGGCAATTTCAATGTTGTTTCTTCATCGGCAGGAAGATGCAGCGCTTATCATATGAGTATGGAGAACCTGATGGCTGTTACCGGCGATGAATTCAAAAAAGCGTTACAACAATGGGCCAGCGGCGTCGCCGTCGTCGCCACCCACTCCCCCAAGTTTGGCAACCAAGGCATGACGGTGACGGCTTTTTCGAGCGTCTCGATGAATCCGCCTCAGATCCTGGTATGCCTCAACCAAGCCGCCGATACAGGCGAAGGGATCAAAGAAAGCGGACGCTTTTCAGTGAATTTGCTGAGCGCTCGGCAACAGGACGTTTCCAATCACTTTGCCGGCGGTTTGAGCCAGCAGGAACGCTTCGAGAAAGCCGGCTGGACGCCTGGTATTCAAGGCGTTCCGCTGTTGAACGACAGCATCATGTCGCTCGATTGCCGAGTCGTCGAAAAAGTAAATGCCGGCACGCACTGGATCGTCATCGGCGAAGTGGAAAACACCGTCTGCCGAAGCGGCGAACCACTCTTGTATTTCCGCAGCCACTACCGGGCTCTGGCAGAGCAATAAAAACCCAGATCACTCTCCTGTGCTGCAATCCGGTCGGACTCAGACCGGCTTTTCCTGCATCAAGCCGCCGCCATCCCCTTGGACCGAACGCACATGAATCTCCCGTTGCGGGTACGGGATATGAATATTATGCTCGCGAAAAACTTTTTCGAGCCGAAGATGGATATTATGCGTCGCCTGCAAGCGGTGCGACAGTTCGCTCACAAAAATCCGGATCGAAAAATTGAGCGAATTCTCGCCAAAGCCGACAAATAACACGCTCGGCTCCGGTTCGGCCAGCACCAGCGGCGTTGACTTGACCGTGGCGATCATTAACTGGTGCGCTTCCTCGACATTCGATTCGTAAGCGATGCCGACCGGAATCACGACCCGGGTGACGGCATCGGTTAAAGACCAGTTGATTAGCTGACTGGTAATAAACGTTTTGTTGGGCACGATCAGCTCTTTTTGATCCCAGTCAATCAGCGTGGTCGCGCGCATCTGAATACGACTGACCTTGCCGGTCACATCGCCGATCGTGACCGTATCGCCAATCCGGACCGGCCGCTCGAACAGCAAAATGATGCCCGACACCAAATTGGCAAAAATTTCCTGCAACCCAAAGCCCAGACCTACGCCGAGCGCCGCAACCAACCACTGCACTTGCGACCAACTGCCGCCCAATTCATTGGCTACGACCGCAAAACCGGCGGCAATCAGCGCATAGGTCGCGAGCTGATTGACTGCATAACGCACGCCCGCCTCGACAGACAAGCGCCTGAACACCAAGAGCTCCATCACTCCGGAAAAATTTCTGACCGCCGCCACGATGATAAAAATATAAAAACCGGCCAGTAGCATATTAGCCAAGGTGACCGGAAGATAGACATCCTGACCGTCCACCTTGTCCAGATGTTGCCACAATACGATCCGTTCCAGAAACGAAAATGCCGGCAGAATATTCCGCCAGATGATCCCGGCGCCGGCCAGCGCGGCGAAAGCAATCAATACATTCATCAATTTGATCGTCTGCGCATTGATTTTCGGAATATCGATCAGTTGCTCATCCACCGGCAATATCGGCTCGTCGCCCCCTGCCGAGCTGGCCGATGCTTTTTCGCTCTGTATAGCCGCCTTGCGCTTCTGCCGCGCATTTTTGATCGCAAGCTGACGATTGGCCAGCGTCAGCCATCGCAACGCCAGCTCATGAATGACGATCAAACCAAACGCAAGCCTCAGCGTCACGACCAGTTTCTGTTGCAGTTCGACGGCGCTCAAATAATACCCCGCGACCGCAAAACCGACCACGATCAAAGGCAGCAAAGAAACTGCCGGATACCAGAAATAACGCAGGCGCGACACCCAGCCGTTAGGATAAGTCAACATATGGCCGCTCAGCAGCCCTTTGTCGGGCTTCAGAATCCGGCTGAAAAATACCGCCATCACAACCATCACTATGATTAACGCCAGACGCCCCAGGCTATCGCCATAAATCGAGCTTTTCGATGCGCTGGCGCAATAAACTATAAAAACGCCGGGCACCACGATAAAACGCACCCAGCCCAGATGCCTGCGCATCAACTGCGCATTGGATTTCTGCCATTGAAAATGCTTGACGGCAATCCCCTCTGCCGAAAACAGACGGTAAAAAAACTGCAACAGACACAGCGGTATGGCCGCCGTCTTAAGCCCCGCCCCCACCGCCTTGCTAAAATCGGCCGTCCGCCAACCGCTGTCCAGAAACCAGCCGGTCAGATAAAGCAGGATAGGTAGCGGCACAACCAACAGCAGGGTATAAACCAGAGCCTGTAAACCGTTATTGAAATTATCGGTATATATTTTTTCGGCTTTTTCCAGCATCAAAGATAACTGCGCTTTAGCCCACTTTCTGGCCAACGGCAATAAACTTAAAATCAGTATCGCCAGCAAAGCCCAAAACGGGCGGTCGAGCGCCGAGCGAAACAAGTCTCTCGCTATCCCAAGCCAGTTCAAAGGCGACAGCAGCCACTGCGCCGACTCGTATAAGCCCGCGAAAAAAACCAGGTTGATCGGCTCGGAACTGGGCACCCATAACAGACGCTCGTCGAGAAATATGGCAAACTTGTCGATTTGCGATTCCAGTTGCTGACGCGCAAAATCATAGTCGCCCAAGGTGCGCAAATAAGCCGCATAAGCAGCCGACAGTCTGTTCAACAAGTCTTTCTTGCTGTTCAACAGCACCCGCAATTCCGCCTGAATCATCATGCGCTGATCGGCCGGTAACTGTTGATCGACCTGGGACCGCATCAGGTCCTTGAGCTCGACGTCCGGATTCAGGAGCCGCCGTAACTGATCATCGGCCTTGAATTGTTCCAGGCTGACCGTCGCCGCTTCATTCTGCAGGTTACTTAATTGCAGAAGATAACGGTCCTGATTCGCCAAATTGCGCCGCTGTTCGCGCAAAATCTTTCCTAGCGCAGGACTCAGTCCCGCCAGACTGATTTTCTTTTCGGCAGACTTGAAATCGTTGCCGATATTAACTGTGGCGGCGTCAATGGTATCTTTTTGCTCGGCAAATTTTTCGGTTTTGCTATTGATGTCTTGCAGATCGCGCGTATATTGCAGATTTTCGCGCGTGATCTGTTGAATCAGGACATGCTTGCCGGAAAGCTCTTTTTCGGCCTGACTCAGCGCATCCTGAATTTCCTGCGCTTCTTTTTGCCGACGCTCCGCAAGCACCCCTTCAACGGTTTCGATAACAGGGCCCAATTCATTTCTTTTAAGCTGGTGCCATTGCAGTTCGGCTTTCAATAAATCGACCCGTAAAGGATTGCTGAGCGCTTCGGCCTCGAGCATTTTCAGCTCGGCAACGCGACGGGCAATTGCGGTTTTCAACAAAGCCTGCCTCGCCTCGCCTTCAAGCGGCGAGGCCAAACCCGCTGCCGGCGCCGCCAGATGAGCCTGATCGGTTTCGATCGCCTGTTTTGCCGCGACAATTTCTTCACGAATCAATTGCGGCCTGCTGTTTTGCTCTACGAGTTCAGTTTCTTCCTTTTTGATCTGCTCATCCAGATTGGCTGCCTTGCTCTTCTCAATGATAAGTCGTTGTTCAAGTTCCCCGGTTGGAATATAGCCCCAATCATCACTTTTCTGTTTATCGTTTTTTTGCGGATACGACTCGATATCTTTCAGCAATTTCCGGGTCTGTACCGGCGTGGTTTTCAACGCTTCGCGGTAGTCCGCCTCCTGGTCCGCAAATTTTTCCTTATTTTCAAGATTGTCTCCCGCCTCCTGATAAATCGCCAACACCTTGGTTTTTAAAGCTTCGTCCACTCCATGCCGCTTATTGAGCGCATCAATTCTATTCTGCAAATCTTTCCTGCCAAACTCGGCAGCCGAATCGTGCAACTTGGCGCCAGGCAAGGCCGTTTCAGCCCAAACCCGCCCGCACCCGAGACTCAAAAAAAGTAAAATTATCAGAACACCATTAATTTTCATTTTCTTCAGTAAAAAATATCAATAAACACAGAACAAATGCCTATGAAAGGCATTTTGGCCGATCGCCCTATTCATTAACGATCAGGCTAGACAGCACAATCCCGGATCGGCATTGCCTGCCGGAAAGATGAAATGATCTGAACATCAAACCGATCATCCCTTATAATGGGAGAATGCGGGGAAATTTGCAGGAAAGCATTGTTTGGACGGATAATATGACCAATTACGGCAAATGTTTGATAAGAAAAGGGTAAAAACAACCATGTTTTGCTAAAACACATTGAAAAAGCTCCGCCATGGCCTTTACAATTGCCAACGCGATATATCAATGAATCCGCTTATAGTAGCAAATATGACCGATCCAATGGGATTAATTCAAGTTGACCCTGCCTGCCGACCTTCTTCGTTAGCGAAAGTGAAAAATTGCCGAAACAGGCTCCATCTCGCACATTTTCTGCTGTTTTTATCTCTCGGTTGGCAGATATCACCGCTTCGCGCACAAGATGCCGCCCCCCCCCAAGCCGGCCTCGGCAAAGAGATTTACACGCTGATCGAGTCGAAACAACATCCTTATTTGGTACAGCCAGGTTTCTCCAGCCGCGCCGAAGATATGCAGGCGCTTTACACAGCCGCTAATTACGAGCTGATTTGGCTGAACCGCGCCGATTCCGAACCATTGATCGCGCAAACACTTGATCTTTTAGCGAATGCCGCAAACGAAGGCCTCAATCCGCAAAACTACGACGCAAGCAAGCTGAAAGAAATGCTGCCAATGGCGCTGCAATTGCCCCCGGTTGCGGTCAGAAAGCGGGCTATATTCGATACCGCCATCAGCTTGTCCCTACTGCGCTATCTGCATGATCTGCACTATGGGCGAGTCAATCCGCAGGGGATCAACTTCAATCTAAAGTTGCGCGAGAAAAAGCTCATCGATTTACCTGCACTGATTATCGCCAGCCGGAATCAGGGCCAAATTGCGCAGTTGTCCACCGCGGTTGAACCGAAACTGGATCAATATCAAAAATTGAAACCGGCGCTGGCCCACTACCGCGAACTGGCCGCCCGCACGACACCGCTTAAGCTGGATATCACTCGC
Source organism: Methylomicrobium sp. (assembly GCA_051061095.1). Lineage (GTDB taxonomy): Bacteria > Pseudomonadota > Gammaproteobacteria > Methylococcales > Methylomonadaceae > Methylomicrobium. Next base: position 48,692 of record JBPFEE010000021.1, read on the forward strand.
TCGCTGCGTATCGGCGATACGCATCCGCAATTGGAAGAATTAAGGCGTTTCCTGATTCAAACCGGCGAACTGCGGGAAAACACAGACACTCTCCAAACCCCGACTCCCCCGCTCTTCGACAAGGAACTGGCCGAAGGGATCAAACGCTTTCAGGCTCGGCACGGCCTGGCCGCCGATGGCGTACTCGGCAAAGGCACCGCCGCCGTACTGAACGTGCCGCTGACCGCACGCGTCACACAAATCGAACTGGCGATGGAAAGACTGCGCTGGCTGCCGGATATCGGTTCCGGCCCTTACATCCTCGTGAATATTCCGGCCTTTCAAATGTGGGTGTATGACGATCTCAGCAAAAGCGCGCCCTCCACTCTCAACATGCGGGTCGTTGTCGGTCAGGCGATGAAGACTCAAACGCCGGTGTTAATGGCTGAAATGCAATTCATCGATTTCATGCCCTATTGGAATGTCCCCTATAGCATTACCAAGAACGAGATTATACCGAAGCTGATCACTAATCCCGCTTATCTGCATTCCGAAAATCTGGAGATCGTTAGCGCTTTCAGCGATCAAGCCAAGCCGATCCCGTTAAATATCGATTCCCTGCTGCTGCTCAAACAGGGACTCTTAAAGATCCGCCAGCGTCCGGGCAAGAAAAATCCGCTCGGTAAAGTCAAATTCATGTTCCCTAATAAAGAAGACGTGTATCTGCATGACACGCCGTCGAAAGCCTTGTTCAATCGCTCGACCCGAGATTTCAGCCATGGCTGCGTACGCATTGAAAAGCCGCTGGAGCTTGCCGAATTTGCGTTAAGGAACCAGCCCGAATGGACCAAAGAAAACATTCAACTCGCGATGCAGGCCCCCAAAATGCAACGAGTGAGATTAAAAAAATCGATACCTATCCTGTTTTTTTACACAACCTCATTCGTCGAACAAAACGGAGAAGTCGCTTTCTACCGCGATCTCTACGGGCACGATACCGTACTGATAGAGGCGCTGAAAAACCCGTTAGACTTGTCTGATCACGTGCTGTTCGTCAGTCAAAATACGGTGGCCGCCAACGCGCTAAAATAAGCAGAGGTTCGCCCTTTTCTATAATGACTGCCATTCCATTTACCCCGGGTCTTTTAGAGGCTGACCTGAAAATGAGAGCTTGAGAAATAGGTATGACAAGTATCCCTTGCCTACCCGCAGGGTATCATTTTTAGGTAATTACAATGTTTTGTTAACAAAGATAGACTTTAGCCATTGGCGAAGAGGGCTTAAAAAATCGCCCCAACATTAGGATCTACATAAGTTTTGATCGATAGGATTATTGTGTAAGCTATTGTTTGCGCAAAGAACTGGTAAATACATCTCAGTAGACCAGATTGCTCCGGTAAAATACTCCAGCAATTTTCTACTGCGGCTATTATGGCAAACGATATCGGATCTTCTTGCAAATACTGGATAGGTAGCTGCCGGAGGATTTATATGTGTAACGGGAACCGTTAATTCCCATTTTTAGGATAAAATACAATAAATGAGTATTCTTGTAACAGGAGGGGCGGGTTTTATTGGTTCCAATTTTGTGCTTGACTGGTTCAAACAGCATGATGAAACCGTTATCACCCTAGACAAACTCACCTACGCCGGTAATCTCGAAAATCTTCAAAGTCTGGAAGTCTATGAAGGGCATCACTTTGTCCAAGGAGACATCGGCGATAAACACTTGATTATCAGTCTGCTCGCAGAACACCAGCCCCGGGCCATCGTTAATTTTGCGGCAGAAAGCCATGTAGATAGATCAATCCATGGCCCCGAAGATTTTATTCAAACCAATATCGTGGGAACATTTCACCTTCTTGAAACAACTCGGAGTTATTGGAACGGGCTTTCTGAAGAAAAGAAAGCCGACTTTCGTTTCCTGCATGTTTCCACCGATGAAGTTTACGGCTCATTGAACAAAGACGATCCGGCCTTTAGCGAAACCAATCGCTATGAACCCAATAGCCCTTATTCGGCCAGCAAGGCGGCCAGCGATCATTTGGTGCGCGCCTATCATCATACGTATGGGCTGCCCGTGTTGACGACCAATTGTTCCAATAACTACGGCCCCTACCACTTTCCCGAAAAACTGATTCCGCTGGTGATCCATAATGCCCTGGCCGGCAAACCGCTGCCGATTTACGGCGACGGCCAGCAGATTCGAGACTGGCTCTATGTCAAAGACCATTGCAGCGCCATCCGAAGAGTTCTGGCCGGCGGCAAAGTAGGAGAAACGTATAATATCGGTGGCTGGAATGAGAAAGCCAACCTGGATGTTGTATATACTTTGTGCGATATTCTGGACGAACTCCAGCCTCGGTCTGACGGCCGGTCATACCGTACCCAGATTACTTTTGTCAAAGATCGCCCTGGGCATGACCGCCGTTACGCAATCGATGCGACAAAGCTGGAAAGGGAACTGGGCTGGAAGCCTGACGAAACATTCGAATCCGGCATTCGCAAAACGGTTCAATGGTATTTAGATAACCAGAATTGGGTGAACAATGTGGCGAGCGGCGCCTATCGTGATTGGATAAACAAACAATATACAGCATGAGAATTCTTTTATTTGGTAAAGACGGTCAGGTAGGACGCGAACTTCAACGGACATTGCTGCCGTTTGGCGATGTCATTTCCTTCAATCGGCAGAGCGCCGACCTGCAAAACCTTGCCGAGTTAAACCATTTACTGCAGACAGCAAAACCCGATCTGATCGTCAACGCGGCCGCTTACACAGCCGTGGACAAGGCTGAAACCGATTCCGAGACTGCCTTCAAAATCAATGCGGAAGCGGTAGCAATAATGGCCGGCTATGCTTTTCGAAATGACGTTTTGTTTGTGCATTATTCGACCGATTATGTGTTTGACGGTCAAAAAACGGGCGCTTTCGTGGAAACAGACGTGACGAATCCACTCGGTATTTATGGGCTATCCAAAAGAATGGGTGAAGAATCCATAGCGCAAAGCCAATGCAACGCCCTGATTTTTCGTACCAGTTGGGTTTTCTCCTCCCACGGCAATAATTTCATCAAAACGATTCTTCGTTTGGCCAAAGAAAAAAATAGTCTCAATATTGTCGCCGATCAATTCGGCGCTCCAACCTCAGCCGAATTAATTGCCGATGTCACCGCGCTGGCGATTGCGGGTTACCGGTCAGGCAACATCAATAGCGGCATTTATCATCTGACCGCCAATGGTGAAACCAACTGGCATCAGTTCGCGCATCATATTGTCGATCGTGCGTCAGGCAACGGTCTCCAATTGCAACTGGATTCATCTCAAATTCGAGCTATTACGACTGAGGAATACCCGGTTCCCGCCAAACGCCCGAAAAATTCCCGGCTTGATTCCTCACTATTATCGTCCCGACTTGGATTGCAATTGCCTAACTGGACCGTGCATGTGAATCGGACGATCGATCAATTGACTCTTTTTCATAAACCGTAAACGTTCACCCCCCCTTTTGAAAAAGGTGGATTGAGGGGAATTTAGTTTAAAAAATCTCCCCCTAACCCCTTCCTTCGGCTAAGCTCGGGACAGGCTTTTTCAAAGAGGGGGACTGAACGCTTACCATAAACCTTAGTAATCTTATGCAACGAAAAGGCATTATTCTGGCCGGCGGCTCGGGCACCCGCTTACACCCCGCCACCCTGGCCCTCTCCAAGCAATTACTGCCGGTGTTCGATAAACCGATGATCTACTACCCGCTCAGCACCCTCATGCTGGCCGGTATTCGCGACATATTGATCATCTCCACACCGCAAGATGTGCCGCGTTTCGAGCAGTTGCTGGGTAATGGCGAACAATGGGGACTCAATCTGCACTACGCCATACAGCCCAGCCCCGATGGACTCGCTCAGGCATTCATTATCGGGGAATCGTTCATCGGCAATCATCCTTCCGCACTGGTATTGGGCGATAACCTGTTTTATGGCCATGATTTTCAAGAACTTCTCGGCAGCGCCATGTCGCGCATCGAGGGCGCCACGGTATTTGCCTACCACGTAAACGACCCGGAACGCTACGGCGTAGTCGAATTCAATCAACAGGGCAAAGCCATTACTCTTGAAGAAAAACCGAAAAATCCCAAATCAAATTATGCGGTGACCGGACTGTATTTCTATGACCGGGATGTGGTAGATCTCGCCAGGAATCTTAAACCTTCCGCGCGAGGCGAATTGGAAATCACTGACCTGAACCGAATTTATCTCGAGCAAAGCAAATTGAACGTCGAAATCATGGGGCGAGGCTACGCCTGGCTTGATACTGGAACCCATGAATCTTTACTGGATGCGAGTCAATTCATTGCCACTCTTGAACATCGTCAAGGCTTGAAAGTTTCCTGCCCGGAGGAGATCGCGTTTAGGCAACAGTGGATCGATATCGACCAACTGGCAAAGCTCGCCCAACCTCTTGCCAAAAACGGCTATGGACAATATCTACAGCGAATCCTGAAGGAGAACATATTCTGATGAAAGCAACCCCTCTTGCCATACCCGAAGTCATCTTGCTCGAGCCGACCGTCTACGGCGATGACCGCGGCTTCTTCTATGAAAGCTTTAATCAGCGCCAGTTTGAAGAATTTATAGGCAGAAAAGTGAATTTCGTGCAGGACAATCACTCGCGATCCGCTAAAAACGTTCTGCGTGGGCTGCATTACCAGATTCAGCAACCGCAGGGCAAATTGGTACGCGTGGTCGCGGGCGAAGTGTTCGATGTCGCAGTGGATATTCGAAAGTCTTCACCTCACTTTGGGCAATGGGTCGGAGAGATTCTAAGCTCGGAAAACAAAAAACAATTATGGGTACCCGAAGGTTTCGCTCATGGATTTGTCGTGCTTTCCGAAACTGCCGAGTTTCTCTATAAGACAACCGATTATTATGCGCCAGCCTATGAAAGGTGTATCGCCTGGAATGATACTAATATTGGCATTCAGTGGCCTTCTGCCGAAGCGCCAACTTTATCCGGCAAAGATCGCCAAGGACGGAGCTTGATTGATGCTGAACTGTTTGATTAGCCTTAGGAAGCTCTGAATAAGTGTTTTTTGGTAACGATGGTGTTCAAATTGATGTAGACGCCACAGAAAAAATGGTTCCGCTTACGCGGTTATCAATGATTAGCATCGGTGATTACTGGAGATTCATAAAAAGGCACCACCTCTCTTCAAGCTGGGCTATACATCAGATTTAGCTATAACTCGAAAAGCATTCATCTATCCTGGAAAAGATGCTCAAAGAAACTGTGTTTCATAAGCTTAGTTCCATAAAACTTTGCACCTTCTGGGGTCAGGTGTGCACCATCGTAGGCAATAAGTAACCCCTCATTTGTAAATGGTGCGCACGTCGATAGCACGTTACCACAAAGTAACTCTTGTATATCTAAAAAAACGTCAACTGGAATTACCTTTCTCATCCCTTCATTTACATCAATTTGCATAGCGGGCACCACATTTTTAACGGATAATCTTTTATTTTCCGGAACTTTGATTAACTCTCGCGGTTTGATTGCACCAAAATTTTTTCTACCGAATATACGAACCGTGCGGCCAGTGAACTCCCTAACGTTCTTCAAACTATACGCAATATAGTTAACGTGCCAAGGTTGCCAAGAGCTCGCAAACCAAACTTCATCTGCCTTAAGCATTAAACTACGAAGTATACTGTCTTCAAAAATTCTACGTTTTTTACATTCCGCTAATAAGTTTGGTGGAATGTTTTCAGAAAATTTATTTTGCTCTATGAATAAGACCCCACACTCTTTGTGTATATGTCTAGTAACAACCTGTACTTTTGTATGAAATTCCGTTTCAAATAGAGCATTCACAAGATCTTGAGCATAGCTGTCTCCAATAACAAGAACCTTCAGTCGCTGGTCAGCTTCATTGAATGCGCCATTAGAAAGCTTTGAAAAGCGCAAGGGTGTATATTCTTTAGTGTATTTAGGGAGCATTGCATTAACAATACTTAACTCACTTGCAGTAAAACGATAGCCGGCAAATCCATCGTTTCTATAAGAAACATAGCCCGCAAGCCCAAAAATACCAATAAGCACTACCAAAGTCATAACCGTAGCATTGCTATTTCCACCTCGCCTAACACGCTTTTCAACTAGCGTGTATGTTAGCCAAGCAAGCAGAATTGAGATTACAACAGCCACTATACGAATATTTCTACTCGGAACTTCACTCTCCACAATCCTCGCAAAAGAAAGTAGCGGCCAGTGCCATAAATACAGCGGAAAGCTAATCAAACCAAACCATACAGCTAGACGATTGGACAAGATTTTTCGATTAGCCCACGCCTGAGGCCCAGCAGTTATGATTAATACAGCACCTAACACAGGAACTACGGCCCACTTACCTGGGAAGTTAAAGTCCTTGTTGATTCTCCAAAACCCATAAGCTAACAGGAACAAGCCCACAAAGGAAAGAAGATTAGCCAGCATCTTACCGTCAGGTTCTGGCGCTTGCTTATATATAACGGCACCAAGCCAGCCATCTAACTGTGTCTTAACACCTACATATGCACCTTTTCTATAGATGCTGAACCACGCAACCAAACTACCACACAACAGCTCCCAAAAACGGGTCTGTGGACCGTAAAACGTTGCCACACCATCTTTCTTTATACCCTTGAGGTTCAAGTAGAAAGACACTGTGGCGACGACTAGTGTAATCGTTAGCAGATTGAACTTTCGCTTCCAGGCGAGCCAAAGCAACAATGGCCAACCGATATAAAACTGTTCTTCTATGCCTAGACTCCACAGATGTAAGAGAGGCTTGGTTTCTGCTGAGTTATCAAAATAACCTGCTTCATTCCAGAGCACTAAGTTAGAAACAAAACCTGCGCCTGCGGCAATGTGCTTACCTAGTTGCTGGTATTCGGCAGGCAACAACGCGAACCATCCAAAAGCAAAGCTTGCAACCAAAATCAAAATAAGGGCGGGGAAGATACGCTTAATACGACGTGCGTAGAACTCGACAAAGCTAAAAGTCCCTCTATCTAAGTTCTCAAAAATAATCGTAGAGATTAGAAATCCTGAGATCACGAAGAAGACATCAACGCCTATGAAGCCTCCTTTAACCCGGCTTGGAAATGCGTGGAAAGCGACAACTGACAACACAGCAATCGCTCTCAAACCATCTATGTCAGGGCGATACTTGGGGTGCGACAGGTGGTGGTGTTGAAATGTCATCAGGCTCGGGTACTGTTATTGTCACGTACTTGCATCGTACCAAGAACAGAATAGAATTTATCAGAATAGTCTGCCATTATACTCTTCACACCGTACTACCTCAATCTAAGGAGCATACTATACGGGGCGATCGCGTTATATTCCCTTTGACAGGAAAATTATCGATTGCAGAGAGAACCAGTAAGTTACTGAATCCGATGCTGTATGTTCATGATCTCAAAGAGCCTCGCCGCGAGAGGAAAAACAAGTTACACTCACTGAGTGAGATTGTAATGATTGCCTTGTGCGCAGTGTTAGAGTTTTTATCGAAAACTGGGACTTATTCAGAGCTTCCTTAACATGACTATTAGTTCTTTCGGCATACGATGACTTCGGTGTATTCTCCTAAGATACCAAGTCGACGATTACTGAAGCGTGATATTTCAACTTCAAATGGGGTCCAATGCGGGATCATCTGATAAATGTCATAACCGTAATCATAGGTCACAAGTGCCCCATCACCATTTATTGGATTTCCATGATATTCCGGTTCAATAAGGTGTTCAATTTTACCTTCGGTTGTAAGTCGTGCGCGTGCGGTAGTTGGCTCTACTAGCCATTTACGAATCGGGAATGTCGATATGTAAAAACCGCCTGGCCGAAGTGTCCGATAGATTTCTTTAAACATCATATCGGGATGGAAAACATGCTCAGTAACATCTAAGCTAACTACTAGATCGAAAGTCTCCGACTCGAATGTCTGCTGCTCGATGTTTTCATTACGGTATCCATTAACTACCCTGCCAAAGGGACTGTCTGGAAAAAAGTGGCTTGAAATATAATGCCGGCATTCCCGAGCCAACTTTCGAGAAATACCGCGTTCCACTGGCGATGACTCGTGGATTGACAGATACCTCCAATGCGGTAGTTCCCTGCTCATCACGTGCGCTAACGCACGCTCCCGAGGTACCGAACCACCCTCGCAGGATGTGCATAAGAGCGTTCCCCTGTACCACTTACCTTTAGCAATGAAGGTTGCAGACTGCTCGCAAATTGGGCACCAGCCCTCGATCTTTATGATTTCTTCCATTTCATTTTCTGTTTCGAAAAATTAAAGTAACGACTGAATCTGATTTGTACAGCTAATTTATTTATAACTCCAAAAAAAGTAGATGTGATTCAAATAGCGCTTACAGTTGTTATGCTACTCGCAACTTTTTACTTTATGCCCTGCGTGTTCAACTATTGAACAGAATAATCTCTCAATTCCGTGCGCCGTAGTTCCATCTGCTAAACCAGATTCAATGTCGAACTCTGACCCAGAGTAAAGTCTTAATAGCTCTTTAAGCGACTCTGGCTTAAACCAAAACATAGAACCTGCTGGAAATACATCATATTTGAAGCGTATGCCTAAAAATTTTGATAGATTCCTTACAATTTCACGGTCGTAAGTCATATTAATATCATTATGCTCCAAAAGATATTTTTTTGGAACAATCATCCCTAGTTTATCGTCATTTTCGAAATCGGCGATAAAACTGCGAATAATCTCCCTTGACCCTAATAATGATTGAAATAATTCACTACGAATAACCTCACCATCATTTCTGTACAGGCTTCGTTTGGAATGAATTTTACATACAGTCACATACCCAAGATCAATGATTGATTTTAATATTCTAATAAATGGAAAAATATCCCGGCCTCTATTCTCTACCAATAGAAGATTTGCCTTTGGAAAATCGTTATTAACTAATGACAATGCTTCAAGTGTTGTTCCAGTAACAAACAAATCGAATTCTACATTATCAAATGATATTTTTATGAGTTCGCATATTTCTGGCCAAACTTCTACATAATGTAAATGCAAGACGATTGCGATGGGACTTTCTTTTTTTGGCCTATATGCCTTTGGCATTTTATTAGTATCATAATTTTTTAAAACATCGTAAGTAGCTTGTAAATAAGAAAAGCCATACTTGCAATCTGGTTCAAGGTGCGTGCCTTCAGCCCACTCATTCCAAGCATTAACAAAAATTAATTTTTCATCTTGGTTGTATTTGTCATTTATAACAACACGATTAACGATTGCAGAAAGCCACTGCTTATAACGAGTAATACTAAAACCATAAAAAATATGACTATTATTCTGCTTTCGTGCCGTGTTATCCCAAGAAAGCATCGCTGTTTTAAAAAGCTTATATTCAGGCTCTACATCGGTTACAGCATTAGAAACAACTTGGTCGTACGAATAAATATGGCCTACAAACTCATTATTGGTAAGCTCTATGTCACTTGTAATATCAACGCTATCAACAGTATGCGGCGGAAATTCGACTGACGCATCAAAACTAAATTCGCTTGGAGACTTGATTCCGAATGTTTGAGCCGAGACAAGATACAACCCAGGAAAGCCTTCCGATATCAAAAAATCACGCCATATATTCGCAACTCTATTTATATTTGGAATTATATTTGCCCGATACACTATCAACAAAGGCTTTCCATCAACAGTAATGTATCTTGAATCTCTAAAATATTTCAGCAAGTATTTAATAAACGCTATCGAATCTTCATCACTATGATTTTGCGCAATCAGTATGTCATTTTCTTGACCATCCCAACTACGAGTCCAGTTTTCATTTGCCCAAGTCAAGCAGAATGGCATATTCACCTTTTTATTTTTTAGCATTTGCTCCAATGGCTGTTCCATTAGCACTTTGCCTGCAAACCAATAAAAATAATAACTAAAGCCATACAAACCATATTCTTTGGCTATTTTTGCTTGCTCCTCCATTACAGAAGAAATACGAAGATCGTAATATCCAAAATGTATCGGACAATGAGGTTGATAATGTCCTTTGTAATTAGGTAAAGCCTTACCCACATTCGTCCACTCCGTGAATCCTTTACCCCACCATTCATCATTTTCTGGAAAAGTGTGAAACTGCGGTAAATAAAATGCTATTAATTTTACTAAAGGGGCAATTGGATCATTGCTTTTGAAATGTTTAAACAATTCGTCTTTAGCATCAAACTGAATCTTAGGAATAGGTTCAGAGTAGAGTAGACTTTTTCTAACGTTTTCTCTTCTTGATTTAAAGATTCTACAAAAAACTCCAGACAACCCTTCTTTCTTGACAATCAATGAAAACTTCACAACAGCAGGGAAAATGCCACCTTGGCGTTTAACAAATGCATAAATATTTTTTGTTTTAATTGCAAATCCATTGCAAAATTTTTCAATAATTTTCAAAAGGATCATCACTAACTGATATTTATAAAAAAGTTTTACCTAACTAATATTTTTAATTTTTATCTAGTATAGAGCGGCACTAAGTAATCAAACAAAAATGGCATTCAACATTAAACTACGGGGCTAGGTAAAATTATTGCTAAAAGCGAATTGGCTTGAATACAAGCCCACTCTTCCGCTGCAAACAGGCTTTCTTTGATCAGATAAGGCAAAGCGATAATGAGACTTGGTCATTTTCGAAGTTTATAAAGTTACGCTTCATAGTTAATTGGCGCGGGAAAACTTTTCTAGCGCACTCTCATTCCTCATCCCCCTCATTCTGACTCTGAAGGTAAAATAATAAATCATCTCTTGATTTTAGATCATGGGAAAAAATACAAAATTCCTCTTGATCCCTTATAGAGTTACCTGGAGGAAATATGTGAACAAATTTAGCCCCTGATTCTCGAAGTGCAAAATTAACACTAATTTGATCACGATAGCTATATCGGCAAATTTCTCGCCACCAAATATCATAAAAGAGCCTTACTTTCTCGCTTTTTTGGTGAGAAATAATAACATTGGTCTCAATAAGATCTGCTGAGTCTAGGCCCTTTTCTAAATATAAATTCCTTTGTTCACATAATACATCTTGATCGTCAGCCTTAATTCGAATGCATTCTTCGGCTTCATCTACAAAACTTGTTCTGATGGGATGAGCAATCAACCCTAAGTCACTTCCGGAATCAATTACATACTGAACATGATTTAATATGCCGTTTAGAGAAACAATATTTCCATCTATCCAAACAGTATAGTCATAATCGTTAAGATGAAAGTGAGGATGAGTTTTAACAAATCTAGCTGTTCTCCTTGGATTAGGATCAATATAACGACAGGGCAAATAGCTATAAGGATAGGGAGGAAAACACTCTTTGTCAGAAAAGAAAAAATAATCTACACCATCCTCAATGACTGGAGTACTCACAAACTCATCAAAATCACCAGTTATGCACGTAAAAACCGCTATTTTATATTTTTCTGTTAAACTTCTTCTAGGTAAAATATTTTTTTTAATTTCACCACAACGATAAAACTTCAAATTTTCGAAACGTTTATTATCCCAATAATTTATAAGATTGTATGAGACGTCAACGCTTACACAATTTGACTTCATCCCGCAAGACTGCGGAAGTAATCCCAATAGCCGCTCTATGGCGTGACCTAGAGTTCCATCTAATTGCCCTTCTTCGGTCTCAAAATCATCACGTGTTAATCCCATATTTAAAATGGGTTTCAAGCAAGCAACTCTAGCCCAAAAAAAAGAGCCAGATGGAAAGTCGGGGCATTTATCCAAGGCTTCACAGAAGTTGAGTTGTTCAAGTAACTTGAAGAACCTCTCTTTGTTAGCGCCCCATTTAGGCTGATTCGGTAATGCTGAAAAATATGGCGGATAAACTAGACCGACATCTTTATGTTCTTCAAATATATTTAATATTGATGTCGCAATATTTTGAGAGCCAAATGAATTGTGGATAAGGAATCTCCTCCATCCATTATAGGATGCTTTATAGTCAGAGCGCTTTGAATGGACATGCAAAAAAAGATCATGATTAAGTATTTCCCCACGAAAATCGATAATCCACGGAGCAACATCTCTTCCTCGATTCTCTACTTCTTTCACCAAACATTGTGTAACATTACTTATCCTCGACTTAAAGTAAGTCGCTAAATTTACTGATGAAGGACTACAAATTGAAATAAGTAATGTGAAATGATGAGGAATAAAGTTCAGATATTTTATGAACTCTTCTGCCATTTCTTGATGGAACAAATGTAAATGGATACATAACTTAATTTTTGAATAATCTTTTTTAATTACTTTTTCGTCATAAAAAATTTGATAATCAATATTACCATACTCAGTTCCGCCAAACCGCGACAGTCGACGACTACCTCCCGATAGCGAATTGTTCGACTCAATTCCTTTTGGCGATCTACCTTCATTACGACCACTTTTAACATAATGTAAAAGTGGATTCATTTGTGCTTTTTCTACATCTTTGTAAAGTTTCAAATATGCATTTGTATCAAACAATGGAGATGGATTTAATCCTAAATTAGCTCCAATCTTCAGATAGTGCTCGATCAAATTTACATTGTCTTTAATTAGGTAAGAATACTGTGTTTTGTACCATTCTTGGTCAAAAAAACCAGACTCAGCAATATCTTTAATATCTTTCCGAAGAGTCATTTCTATATGCATGTTGATTAAATAGCCTATCTACTAGATTTCATTGCATTATTAAATGCTTCAAGATATTCGTATTTATATTTTTCGGACGGCTCCATTACAGCTCCTTCCGCCCATTCATTCCAAGCATTAATAAAAAACACAGGCGCTATAACTTTGTCATTAATATAATTGGATTTTGTAATACCAATCACGTTTTCAACCCATTTACCAAACTTGTCCGGCGTACTTCCTATTAGACTAGTAGCATTAGTCTTGCGTCTCGCGGAATTGTCCCAATCAGGACAAACTCCCATAAACATTTTATCCATAAGGCTAGCTCCTGAAATTGCGGATTTAACCATTTCATCATATGACTCATAGTAGTCATGCTGTTCAGGATTATATGGTTTTACTTGATCTCTTTTCATGGTAATTCGATGTCCGCCTCGCGGAATTCTATGGGGCGGGAATTGAACTACGAAATCAACAAAACTTAACATATGCTTCTTAAAACGATCTGAAAATACTGTCCCTATTAATGGATCAATACCCACTTTGATTCGAATTTTTTCCCGCATTCGTTCAATATCATCTGGAGGGTTTGGCAACTCTGCAATTTGGTATATTAAAACTAATGGACGCCCATTAATACGAATATATCTGTTATCGGCAGTGGCGACAGCGATGTCATTGGAAAAACCATCAAATGTAAAATCGTCATATATCTGATCATATAAAACATCAGATGTCTTTCCATCCCACGCTCGAGTCCAGGGCTCGTTCGCCCAACAATAGCAAAAAGGCAAGTCCGCCTCCTTATTCTTGAGATAATTATCTATTGGCAAGGATAAAAGGCGTTTCGATCCAAATCTATAATAATAAAAGCAAAATCCCCCGATACCATACTGTTTAGCCAAGAGTGCTTGCTCGGTCATCACACTTGATAAGCGGAGGTCATAAAATCCTAATTTACCTGGTAATCGTGGCTGATAGTGTCCTGGAAAACGAGGGGATGCTTTGACCACATTAGTCCATTCCGTAAAGCCTTCGCCCCAATTTTCATCGTTCTCAGGAATCGGATGAAATTGAGGTAGATAAAATGCAATTGCCTTCACTTCATTGTCCAGACCGCTGATATCGGCTCCTAAGGTTGTCGATTCTTTCAAAACTGGATTTTCTGCCGCAATGCGGCTATAGAAATACTCTTCAATTGATGCACGCATTTTTATTAAACTTGGGTGCAGTTCCATTACCTTTATCGCTTGAACCAGCCTCCTTTTTCCATGTTTATTGACTAATGCTTGCCACCCATCATTCATTAAGGCAATTCGTTCCTCACTTTGATAACTTTTAGATTTTGCATGAAAAATATATGTGTCTAGAGCTAAACCAAGCGCGAATCCAGCATCTTGAGCGCGAATACAAAAATCGTTTTCTTCCCCATATCCTCGCGGAAAATTGATTTCATCGAACAGTCCTACTTTGGTGAGGCATTTTGCTGAAATAGACATACAAAAACCATGCACCAATGGAACATAAGGCAAAGACAATTTTTCACCGATTGATTGACATAAGGACCCTATATCTTCAATAGATACACCATCAGGAATCTGATTAATTGCCGTTTGGTCTTTTGAGCCAGTTGCGCTTGGCACAGACTGGTGACTTGCAGCATTTGACAATGGCCCAATTACCCCAATTTCAGGATTTTCTAAAAATTTCCTCAGTATTTTAGTGGCCCACAATCGTGTAACGATTGTATCGCTATTTAATAGGGTTTTTACATCAGCATCGCTGGCTGTAAGTCCTATATTTGCAGCTTTAGTGTATCCGTATTGGACATCGGTACTGATGACTCTAATTTTTCCATTACTTAATTTATTGAAATCAGAAAGCAAACGCTTTGTTTCCTCATTCGAAAAATCATCTACAACAATGATATTACGAATGTCTTGGTCATTTTTCAAAATCGAATTTAAGCACAAACCAACATCTTCAGGTGCATTATGCACACAGACAATAACATCATGGCTTAGGATAATTTTTCGGGTAGCTTCTATCTTAGTTGTCTGCTCCAGCATTTGATTGAAAATAAAATCCAACTCGAACAAGGAGCGAGGAAGAAGAGATTTAAGTTGTGGATGTTTTAAAGGACTATATGAATGACCACTCTTTTCTATAGATTTTTTCAGGGAGTCAATATTTAAGGAAAAATTTAATGGCTTTTGGTTAGGTGCGTACCGTACGATTTCACCCCCATATTGCTGCTGTAGTTCAGAACTGGAGACTGTAATTCCAAGAAACTCCCTCGCCAGGCCTTTGGCAATACGCGTCCAATCTTCGCTTGTCAACTCATTTAGAGCTGGAAATTTTCCATGCAATCTTAAATATTCATCAACATTAGTAGCTTTTTCCGTACCAACGAGGCTAGGTTCTTCATTATCTATGTCTATCAAAATTGCTGCCCCCCAAATCACCTCATAAAGCATTCCAAAAATAATGTTTGGAGCCCGAGGGCTAGAGAGATGAATAATATCATAGGGATGCTTAACGACGAGCTTTATGGCCTGCTCAATAAAGTGACCTTCATCTTCGACAACAAAACTGTGTATAGCGATATTTGAGTTTCGGATTGGCTCCCAAATCTCCCTTCCCCATTGAGGGAAGATGCTACCAATGATTTCGACCTCAGCAAAACTTTTATATAACTTTGCCAAGCCATAAACACGCTGAGCGGCGTTATGAGCCAATTCCCAACCGCAAACGGCAACGTGCCGTCTTTCCAAGCCTTGACGGCTAGCACGGTATTTTTGTCGTGCTAGAACCAAATTTCCCGCAACGATTTTACCCAGCTCAGGGGTATCCACTATTGCATGAACGTAATGCCGAATAGCCTCCGATAGCTCACCCACGCGAAAAGCTCGGTTACCCTCTGCAATATTTGACTTATTTGGTATAGTCATATTAAAAAAGTTTGTTTAGATTATTAATCGTTAGCACAAGCACATAAATAATAAAAAAGACTTTAATTTGAATAATAAATATCCACAGCCTTTCAATTTCACTTCCGATAACTTGTTAGAGGCTCTCTAGCTAAATACGTATTGCTTTCTCTATATTAGGCATATAAACAATAAGCCGACAGCTAGCAAGTATTTTAGATTTGATTGTAGCCCTGATCATAAAAATTTTTTGCCGTTTAATCATCAGAAAACTGATGGATTGCATTTGGTTCAACCACCTTAATAAAAGCAGCATTAAATTTTTCACGATTAATATGAAATATGGGCGCAAGTGCGTCATAAAGATAATCAGGATCAACTGCAAAACGCGGGAATTCCAAAAAAGTAACCGGAATTTTGTATTTAGTAAGGATATAAACAAGCTTGAAGAATTTTTTGGCCAACACGCCTTCCTGATCCTCACCAGACAGGGTATCCCAGAGCCCACCGGGGGGATTGTTATTGGAATTGAGCGTTTCTTTCGTCCGATTTTGTACATCTCTCCTGCTCTGTGCTGCGTCGTATAACTTTCTTACCGGAATAATTGCATGTTCTATAACCTTATTATGATTTAAAATGGAGTCCTCAAGATAATCACATAATCGAGGATCTTTTACGATAAAAGGCGCATGTAATTTCGTTAATGGGATCTCTAATCCAGCATTACAATTTTCAAATACTTCCCCCCCTCCATCTTGAAAGCCGGTATCAAACCCTAATGTAGTTAAAAGTTGCACCAGTAAAGTTGTGCCGGCACGCCCCGTGCCTGATATGATCACATGGTGATTTGGTTGCTGACTTACTTGGAGAGTAGGCAATACTTTATTGTTGTTATTTCGATAAGGCTCAGTAATTCCACTGATTAACTGTTCAATACGCAAATCATTACACGACCATGATCCTGTTCTTAGAATATAAGCTTCCGGGATAATATTGACTTTTGCATAGTGAGTAACAATTTCGTCATATCGCTCGCTAAGGGCATGATTTGTGGAATCTAATCCTGTTATCATTAATAACCCTGTTGGGGAAGCGTCTAACGATTGCAGCAACAAATCAGGACGATACTCTTTCAAAACATCAAACAGTTTCCAGACATCCCCCGTCCAAGCGCGCGTGCGCCGATTTCTATCGGCTTGAGCTGGATGACCGGGATAAATATCATCGATCACAACCAAAGTATAGGGAGATGAATAGCGCTCTACATTAATGAAGTCTCGGAGAACATATTCAAAAAGGTGCATTCCATCGATAAACACCATATCAAGCGACTTTGGTATTAGTTCGCTTGCATATTTTGCAAAGAATTCATCACTGGTGGCTCGTACAACCTTAACGTTAGAGCCCAACTTAACCTTAATTTGTGGCATCGGATCGACACCTATCGCCAAACAACTTGCCAAAGCCAGACTTTTTCCTGTCTGCACTCCAATTTCAAGATAAGACTTAGGCTTCAGCAGCTCATGAATTTTTCTAAGCTGTTCGTATTTATCCCCATCACCGCTCAATACCTCTTCTTCGGGCGCACCCAATGGAAAACTCTTTTGTTGGTCATAGGCAAGCTGCAGTCTATCGTAATAGACCATAGGCATGTTTACTCCTTCTATCGAAGCAAGCTGTTGCCATCTGCGTATGGCTTCGTCATATTGCCCTCTTCGCATTGCAGCTTCAGCACTGGCTATGAGTAATGCAGGATTCTGTGGCAATAAGTTTAATGCTTGGTCAATGACGTCTTCCGGATCGATTAATGCTTCATGATTCGGATGAGTTATTCTCGGCGGAAGCAGTCCTAGCGCTAAATATTGCTGGTTAATGCGCGCCTGCGTAAGTAGATGCCTATCACCATTCGGAAGACCAATGGCAATAGCATTTTCGAAATGGTTTAAAGCGTGAGACTGCAAACCATTAATGGCAAACGCTCGTCCCAAAGTGTTATGAACTCCGGCAACAAGAATCTGGCTAATCAACTTATTACAGCCACCCCATTCTCGGGCCAGAAAGATCATTTGTCTAGCCTCGCTGATATTGTTTGTTTGCAGATAGCCAGCAGCTGCAAATAAAGCCAATTGGGCTCGCTCAGGATGAGCCTCTATGATCTCACGCTGTAGCTGCGCTAGACTTTCCCAATCCCCGAACTGCCATTGAGTACGAGCTCGTTCCAGCAAGTTCTCATCATACGCTAACTTTTGCTCCTCGGTTATAACCTCTTTTCGGGTTTGACTGCCATTAGTCTCTTCCAAAGAATGCTGAATCGTAGCGTTGATTGACGGTATATTTTTTTTCCGAGAAATTCTACTTGCGCCTTGATTTTTGAATCTTTTCATATCGTCTTTTCCTCGAAGAGGATATCTTTGATTAAATCTATTTGCGCTTCCGCTTTAATCATCTCATCATTTAGCATCTTTTGACGTGTTTCGGTATCGGCAAGCTGATATTCCAATTGGCTTACGCGCTGCTGTAGTTCACTTGCTCGCCGGAACTGTTCGTCTTTTGTCTGAGCCAGTGCTGCGACCTGGTTCTGGCGTTCGCCGGCTTGCTTCTCGGCTTCCGTTTTAGCAATTGTTAGCTGTTCCACTTGGTGCAACCGATCAGCGGCCAGCTTGGCCTGGTCGTCTTTTGCCTGAGCCAGTGCTGCGAGCTGGTTCTGGCGTTCGCCGGCTCGCTTCTCGGCTTCCGTTTTGGCAATTGTTAGCTGTTCTACTTGTTGCAACCGATCAGCGGCCAGCTTGGCCTGTTCGTCCTTTGCCTGTGTCAGTGCTGCAATCTGGATTTTAAGCTGGCTGGCTTGCTGCTCGACTTCCGTTTTGGCAATTGTTAGCTGTTCCAATTGTTGCAACCGATCAGCGGCCAGCTTGGCCAGTTCGTCTTTTGCCTGAGCCAGTGCTGCAATCTGATTTTGGAGCTCGCCGGCTTGCTTCTCGATCTCCAACTTAGCAGATGTCAATAGCTCTATCTGCTGCAACCTTTCCTCCGCAAGCCTTACTTGAAACTCCCTAGCCTGAATAAGTTGCTGAATTTCGACCTGAAGTCGGGATTTCTGCTCACATTCAAGAGCAAGACGTGAAAGCGTTTCCTGGGTTTCCTGCTGTTCCTTTACTTGCCGCTTGGCTGCTTCATTGATAGCTTGCGTCAACTGCTCTATACGCCGTTGCCGGTCGGTTGCAAGCCTCGCCTGCTCGTTGCGCGCCTGTGTCAGCCATTTTCGTTCGTTCACGAATGGATCCGGCGGCGGCTGAATGCCGCCTTGGCTAGGCTGACGTCCTTCATGTTGTCCGAACTGGATATAGTGCAACAGCGGATTGACACCCTTTTCGGCGACATCGCGATAGTTAGCCAAATACCATCGGGTATCGAACTGTGGACCGGGGTTCCGCCCTTCCTTGGCGCCATGGCGTAAATAGTGAGCAACCGGATCCTTGCGTTTTTCTGCAACATCCGGATAGGTTTGCAAATACCATTTTTCGTCGAAAAAATTGGAATTTCTCAGGATCGCTTTCTTGACCGCAGGAGTTTGCCGTAATATTCGAGCCAAATTTTTAGGCAATCTTTCAACAAACAATTGAATATTTTTATATGTTTGGGAATTAGAATGGCTAGCGGACTGTAAGGCATGAGTTTTTGATTCACGATCCCGATGTAGGAGAAAATAACGCTCCAACTCCTCCTGTACTTGATGCAATTGAAGCAGCAATATCTCGTTTTCTTGCTTAAGTAGGTTAATTTGGCTTTCGGACTCAGTCGATGAATTCATTATTTACTTCTCTTTCGCGTATAATTTTCTATATTGCTCGAGCACTTCGGCAGTATGCCCAGTCAAAGCTATAGTACCTTGATCAATAAGGATTACCCGATCACAGAGTTCATTTATATCTTGGAGGCTATGTGAAACCAAGATAATTGCAGTATCAGATTTGATTAGCCGTTTCATTTCTTCAGTGGATTTTTTCCGAAAATCTTCATCGCCCACTCCCAAAACTTCGTCAATCAACAAAGCCTCCGGAGTTGCCTGAATCGCCACAGAAAAACCCAATCTTGCGCACATTCCCGATGAATAAGTACGTAAAGGCTGATCAATAAAGTCACCAAGTCCAGAAAACTCGATGATGTGGCCCATACGCTTCAATATATCGCGCTTACGCATACCAAGCAGCAAGCCGCTCAGAATGGCATTTTCCCTTCCAGTCAGGTGCGACATAAACCCCACACCCAATGCCAGCAATGAAACTCTCACGCCGTGATTGATGATTTTTCCAGCATCTGGCTCAATGATACCCGCGATCATACGCAGCAAAGTGCTTTTACCGGCCCCATTACGGCCAATTAGGCCTAGCGTCTCACCCCGAAGCAGGTCAAACGAAATGTTTTTAAGTGGGGTATGCTTATTCCATTTCAAATATCCGCTTTTGATAGGGTAAGATACGGTGACATCTTTTACACTAATTAGAACGTCTTTATCAGCCATTAGAAAGGAATTTTTCCATACTTATGATCGAGTTGTTTAAGCAAGATCAGACCAAATACTCCAAAAGCGAACGATGCCAACATAATAATTTCTAATCTTTCGAGGTTTGGCCACACTCCACGCAGCATAATATTTCGATATTCATCGATAATGCCCGCCATCGGGTTAAGTAATAGGTAACTTTTAACAGGCTCGTGAACTTCATTAATATTGAAAAAAACTCCTGAGATAAAAAACAGCAACATCATGATATTATCGATTGCAACCTTTAAATCTGGTAGAAACGGGGTAATGGCGCCAATCAGCAATGCTAAAGACAAAATCAGACATAACTGAGTTACAAATAACAGCGGCATAGCCATCCAGGTAATTTGTGCCGGCATGCCATACAGCAATAAAAAACCGCAAAAAACTCCAAAAATGGGAATAAAGCGGAAGGTAGCACCCATGACGGTAATGACTGGAAAAACAAACTTCTGGATATAAACTTGTTGCAGCAACCCCTTATGAACACTGATAGTCTGCGCCCCGCCTTTGACACCGCTGTCAAACCATTTCCAAACCACGGCACCGCAAAGATAAATCGGAACAAAATCTGTCCCATCACGACGCATGACTAAAATCTGCAAGACATAAAAGGCGCTCAGATAGAGAATCGGTTCCAATATCCACCATAAAAATCCGAGATAAGATCGTTCAGATTCAGCTTTTAGGTCTGTATAGGTTTTATATAAGATGAGTTCGATGCTGTTAATAATTCGCATGATTCAATTTATTTTTAAGACTCCAACGAAAAACTCTTTTTGTACGTATTTTTATTATACTCTGCGTAATACTTCAAACACGGATGTAGGGCGATAGCCAAGTTGAATCTATGCCCCATTCGAGCAAGGCTGCTCTCTGGGGGAATCCCATTTTGTTCTTATCCGACTTTGTCCTCTCCGCAATTCCACCCTGAAAGTGAACGGCTTTGTACACAATTGGCGAGTGCTTAAACCCATGCGTTCTGAGCCGTCCAAGCTTGGCGGACAACGTCCGTTGGAAGACAGGCCTCAACAGAGTTTTACGTGATACAAAATTCTTAGTACATGTAGGCTAATAGCGAATGGTACAACGCAAGCTTCGACCGGGTTGTGGACCTGAACGTGAATCCAATGAGCAGACAGAGGAGCATTACCCCACTATTATACATACTTAAATCATTTATGTTATCCTTTGGCAATGCCTGAAAATCTTCGACCCTTTGATGGGGTTATGCCCCCCTTGACAAACTGATGGTTGCCACGGTCGATGCAAGATTTCGCATCGCAGCCCGCAACACGAGGCCATCGTAGCTTTTGCCCCCGGAATCAATGATGTGCATAGGTCATCTTACCCGGAAGATGGGTTACTGCGTGGCTTTCACGATTTGGCTCTAGGCCTGCCCGTGCCGTTTAATCAGGCCGAATTCCAGGTTTTGCTAAATTCTTCGGCCTCGTCCACCTTAACTGCATGTTAAGGTAATCATCAATGCAACAACTGCTAGGGCAATCGCACTTAACAACAAAATACGATTGTTCTGGCGCTGCACCACTGCTGATTTGAACATTTTCGTTAACGAAGCCAATACTAGCAAAAAACATAATCTATCCCAGGTAGTTAACACGGCAGAACTGTAATTTAAGCTATGCATTCCCCATCCCCCGCACATTCAGATAAAGCAGCATCCGTGACAATAATTATTGTTAATTGGAATAGCGGCGCTTTACTGACTCAGTGCGTGGCTCAGTTGGCGAAGCAATCGCATCAACCTGACAGCATCCTGATAATCGACAACGCCAGCACGGATGGATCGGCTGAATTTGCTCATTCTATTCCCGCCCTTACGGTTCAACGAATCGAAACCAATCTCGGGTTTGCCGCGGCCAACAATCTCGCGCTGGCGGCCTGCCTTACCGAATTTGTGGCCTTGCTGAATCCGGATGCCTTTCCCGAGCCTGACTGGCTGGAGAGCTTGCTGAGAACGGCTCAGGCAAATCCTGATTGCGCCGCTTTCGGTTCGCGGCAAATGGCCTATGGATCAGAAGGAGTCGTCGACGGCGCCGGCGATATTTATCATTGTTCCGGCCTAGTGTGGCGCCATGGATATGGCCGCGATCAATCTGCTCTTGAAGGAATTTCCGATGAAATCTTTTCCCCCTGCGCCTGTGCTGCCTTGTATCGGCGTAAAGCATTACAAACTATAGGCGGATTCGATGAAGACTATTTTTGCTATGTCGAGGATGTCGATTTAGGATTTCGCCTCAGACTGGCCGGTTATAAAGCCATGTACGTTGCCGATGCGGTGGTATACCATGTCGGATCGGCAACTACGGGCGGGCGGCACAGCGATTTTTCGCTCTATCACGGCCACCGTAACCTGGTTTTGACATATATTAAGGATATGCCGGGGATTTTGTTTTGGCTGTTTCTTCCTTTTCATATACTATTGAACCTAATTACCGTTGTTTACTTTAGTCTGCGAGGCCAAGGCAAAATTATCATACGCGCAAAATTTGACGCGCTTCGAAGCGCGCCTAAAATGTGGAAAAAAAGAAAGGATATACAACAAAATAGGAAAGCCTCTATACGCGAGATATGGCGCGCATTAGACAAGCGTTTGTTTCTATGGCGGCGATGAATAGGTAAATAGTGATTTTTACACTCTCAGCAATAATTGTTAATTACAACTCAGGCGGGTTGTTACGTAACTGCATCGACTCCCTGATGAACTGCCCATTGCCTATAGAAATCATCATTATCGATAATGCATCCGTAGACAAGAGCCTGAGTTCGGTAGAAAATCTTCCCTCTGTCACCATCATCAGAAACGCCGCCAATAACGGCTTCGCCTCCGCATGCAATCAAGGTATCGCCCAGGCAACTGCCGATTATTTGTTATTCCTCAACCCCGACTGCACCTTCGAAAAAGGCGCGCTGGTCGAATTGTTAACCGCATTAAAAGCCGATGATAAAGCCGGCATGGCAGGCGGACTGCTTATTAATCCGAACGGCTCAGAACAAGGCGGCGCCCGCCGCGCCGTCCCGACACCTTGGCGATCTTTCGTGCGAGCGTTTGGATTAAATTATTTTAATAAACGCTGGCCTAAATTGTTTTTCGACTTTTATTTACATCAGCAGCCGTTGCCGGCAGCCCCTACCGAAATGGAGGCTATTTCCGGCGCCTGCATGATGGTGAAACGCGAAACCGTCGCCGATGTCGGCTTATGGGACGAAGCTTATTTCCTGCATTGCGAAGATCTCGACTGGTGCATGCGTTTTCGTCAGAAAGGCTGGAAAATTCTGTTTGTTCCTTCGGCGCGAGTGATTCATTCTCAGGGCTCGTGCAGCCGCAGCCGTCCAATTTTTGTAGAATGGCACAAGCACAAAGGCATGATGCGGTTTTACCTCAAGTTTTTTCGCCATCAGTACCCCGGTATATTGATGTGGGTGGTCGCCGTAGGAGTCTGGTTCCGTTTTGGCTTAGTGGCCGCTTATCATTCATTCAAAAATGTCGAAAATAAACTCGGATTTGGAAATGAACCATAATTCAATCTCGTCTTTTCCTCATCACTTGTCGATGAATAATGAAGAATCCTCCGCCAAATCGATAGGAATTATCGGCGCAACCGGGCTGGTAGGAGAAAGTTTGTTATCCCTCTTCACACAAACCGGATGGGGAGTGACGGCCTATTGCCGAGGAAAATCCGCACCTTTGACCGAAGGAGTGGAATGGCTGCCCTTACCACAGCAAAGCTACCCTGCTAAGCCCCATTCCTCACAAAACGAAAAGATAATAAAAAATTGGGTATGTACCGCGCCGATCTGGGTATTGCCTGAGTATTTCGCCTTGCTCGAATCCTATGGGATACGGCGCTTGGTTGCTCTATCATCAACTAGCCGCTTTACAAAAATAGATTCTTCCGATTCGGAAGAGCAAGCCCTGTCCCGCCGTTTGGCCGTAGCAGAGTCTTCGGTGCAGGAATGGGCGGAAACGCGCGGTGTGGAGTGGGTAATTCTGCGGCCGACGCTGATTTATGGATTCGGGCGGGACAAGAATATCGCGGAGATTGCCCGGTTTATCCGGCGTTTTGGTTTCTTTCCGTTACTTGGAAAAGCCCAGGGGCTCCGCCAGCCCATCCATGTGCAGGATGTAGCCAATGCATGTCTTGCGGCTATGGAGTCGTCTGCTGCGACCAATCGAGCCTATAATATTTCCGGCAGAGAAACCCTTTCCTATCGGGAAATGATAATGCGCGTGTTCACCTGTATGAATCGGTTTCCGCTACTTCTGCCGGTGCCTTTGTTTGCCTTCCGGATAGCCTGCGCCCTGCTTCGGCTGCTGCCCCGCTATAAGAACTGGTCGGCCGCGATGGCTGAACGGATGAACAAGGATATGGTATTCGACCACAGCGAGGCCACCAGAGACCTGGAATTCAAGCCGCGCGTTTTCGAGCTTTTTCCCGAAGATATTTGAATACGGGGCTATCCGACGTTTTACAGCTCAGACCCTCAGTCGCACCTTCGCAAAACCGCCGCTTTCGGTCCGCAAATTGGTCACCTGCCCTTGATAAATCCGGGCAGTCACTCCGAACGTCCTGTCGCGGTACACGAACAGTCGATAATCGGTCTTGAATGCCTGCTGATTCTTTCCTAATGTCAACGAAGGCCGAATCCGCCGCTGGAGCAATGTATTTTCCGGATCGAGTTCGGCCAATTTGTGTTTGGTCAGCTTTTCGCCGACATACACTCCGCGGCTTGCATAGCCGGTATCGGGTTTGAATACCCATTGCTTGCGCGTCTGCCAGGCTTTCTCTGACGTCATCGAAGCCAGCATTTGGGTTTCCGGTACGGTTTCCGCCAAAATCGCCAGCTCCGGCTCCGAAAGACCGAAGCCGCGCATCAATGCTGGCTGGCACCACAGCATCATCCGCCGCTTGTCGGCCAGCAAGCCGTAGGCGCGCGGATTCGGAGTCAGACAAACCTGTCCTTTCAGATAAGCTGCACGAATTTTTTCCAACTCAGGCGTTTGCAAATAAAAATCGCAGTGCCGGTTATAAATCATCCCGATCGGTTTGCCGTCGAGGTAAAGGCCGGTGTCTTGCGCTTCGACCGTTTCCGGATCGACAATTACCGCTTCGATGCCTACGGACCTAAACAAGGCGGCAAAAACCTGCATTTCTGAATAAAGCGGTTGCTCAGCCGGCTTCTCGTCGAGAATCACGATGGTCTCGGGGCGCGCCGCAGGATCGTTGCGAAAGCGCGCATAGTCTTCGCAAAAGGTCTTCATCAGCTTTGCGCCCAACCGCTCGGAAAATCCATCCGCCTCGGGGCGATAGCACAAGCTGGCATACCAGAGGCCTCCGGCATTGGTGTTCACTTCGATCAGCTTCGGCCCGTTCTCGGTCAAATGGAAATCGTACCCCATCATGACCGCGTGATAACCTGGATCGAAACGCGCACTGGCCGGCAGCATACTTTCCAGATACTCCCCATAGGCGGCATTTTCGCTTAACTTATGCAAAAGGCGGACGATTTGAAGCATGCGCCGCAAATCCCGGCAGGGCAAATCGGCAGCATAAGGACTAATGGGTAAGGATGAGAGATGCATTGCCTTCTGCGGCAAAATAATGATTTGAATGCCTGAATCCCTGGCAACTGTAGGGCGGAACCCGCTGCCAATAGCCCCAATGTCCCGGATGAGAAGTGGCTATGCACGGGCAAACCGAAGCTGATTGCCAAACTGGCGAGCCCCCAGTGGCACACAGCCCTCTGATGCCTCGATCATGCAGGCTGGCGACGCCCAGTCATAGCGAAAATAAAAAATTTAGCGCGGTTAATTCAATCGAAATTTATTTTGGTCAGATCCAACAAAAAGCAGAATGGGAGATTCGGATTCTACTGAAAATGAAGATGACTGAATCAATATTCTTTATGAACCCTTTAATCAGTAACGACCAAACAACAATTAGCCGCCATAGCAATAAATAAAATGCCGTTGATTACGAACTGGAGGAGCCCCTAAAGCAAGCCGTGGGTATGGCGTAGGCTGCACTACAAGCCCCCACACTAACCCGGACAGAACGAGGATCGTTCCAATTGCGAAGGCATTGAATCCGTTAGGTCTGCAACGGATAGGTAGAAACAAAAAACCCAGCCGTTAAGCTGGGTTTCTTGGTGTATCCGGTCAGTTTTATTACAAACTGATTGAGCTTGCTGCGCCTGGTCTTTGCTTTTCGCCGTCTTGCGGGTCCAAGCAGCCAGTCAAACCAGCAATCGTCAGAGTCAGAGCCAGAAGTGCTAATACTTTCTTCATAATAATATCCTCCACAGTGGGGTTAAATTATTTTTATAAGTGTGTGCGCTCAAGAGCACGCACACGTTATATCATGACTTTTTAATCGATGCAATAAGACGAACCGAACTTTACTCAGTCAATTAGAGTGCAACGCTAGTAGCAGCGCCTGGTCTTTGTTTTTCGCCGTCTTGCGGATCCAGGCAGCCAGTCAGGCCAACAATCATCAGAGCCAGAGCCAGAACTGAAAGAACTTTTTTCATAATAATATCCTCCAAAAATGTTTAAATTATTTTTATTGTGCGCAATAAAGCACGCGTAATTTATACCATGCCGATCCTTATCGCGCAATAAAAAATAGGCTTCTACGACAAACCCTTCATATCTCATTGATGTTATTTGGAATAGCGATGGATATCGTACCTTTCTGCCACTTTGCCGTTCCGATCTCGCGCCACGGAGCTGCAAAATTTTTATGCAGTTGATCGTCAACCCATTGCGTTGGCGCATCGATTTTTTTCATCTTCAGATGAAATACCGTCTGATCGAGCGGCAAACCGATATTTTGTCCCCAAAAAGCGGTCACCTTCATGATGAATTTTTTCAGCCGCGTCTCATTGATCGTCGGCGTCACCGCAATATTCGCCCACATCGAATGCACCCGTCCCCAGTTCGGCGCCAGCAGCCTGCCCTGCTCGTTCACGAACGGCAGCCATTGCTCGCGGCCCTCCGCGTCGGTATAAGTAATTCCGATAATTCGGTCGTAGCCGGCGAAATGATCATGCAGATACAAAGCATGCGGCGCAAGCCCCAGAAACAGTTGCGACACCGAGATCAGTTCGTTGCTGCCTTTGATCAAGGCCGCCCATACCGGACTCTCGGGTTTGTTCCATTTAAACCGGTACAAGATACCGTAGTGAAGTGTGCTGTTCAGTTGCAGCAGAACGATCGCGACCAGGATTTTCGCCAGTTTACGCGCGAAGGCCTTCGGTTTTTGGCCGGCGTATTCTTCGAACAGCCGATGATAATAAGTCCGGTCCGGCAAAGGAGTCGAAACGACGCACTCGTCCGTACAAGTCACGCGGGCGCGCGAATCGGCGATCTGCCGGTATTTTTTCGCGGCCAGATGATATATGCCGGGCAATTTCAGCATCAAACCCAACGGACTCAGATAACGCATTTCGATCAAAATCCGGATATAGGTATCCAGTCCGGCGTAGAGCCGGTTTTCCCGATCCAGCGCATAAAGATCTTTCAACAATTCCTCCTGGCTCAACGCGCTCAACGCAGGATACTGCGCAGCATGTTCCTGTGCGTTTTTGAAATCGATGCAGCGAAAAATATCGAAATGGCTCAGGACCAGCACGGTCCGGTTGCAGAGCGGGCAGAGCTGATCGTAAAACACAATCAATGAAGGTTGCCGGGCCGTAAAAACCCGGCCGATACAACGCCACCAACTGAACGGCACCAGCAGCGTATAAAAAATCAGCATCCCCATCCCGAACGGATAAATATTCAACGACAGCGTAATACCGAGATGCAGGCCGATGCCGATGAACAAATAGACAGGACGCAAGTATCGATTGTTGAAGAAGAACAGGAAAGTGAACTGGAATACGATGATCGTATAGCCGATCGTCTTGACCAGAGCTTCCTGGTTCAGCAAAAACGACATGTCCAACGCGGAGACATAATAAGGCTGCGTCGAAGGCAGCCACGAACCCAGGCCGTTGCGCCAATGTTCGGCAAACAGTTTATGAATCGCCGAATCGAAATATAAAAAGCCGAGGCAGATCGCGACCGGCAGGTAATAGGCCAGCCCCGAAACCATCGGTTCGGAGTAGCTGCGGTAATGGCGAAACGGCGTACTGAGCTTGTAGCGCAAGGCATCGATCGAAAACGCACGGTCGCCCGGCATGAACAGCAGGAAGAAATTGGCGCCGGTCATGAACATGTCGAAACCGCCGTCGAAATCGCGCTGCATCGGCGTGAAATTGACGAACACGATCCAGAACAGATAATTCGCCAGCAACGAAAACCGATAGCGATAGCCGATCGCGACGAAAAATGCGGCCAATCCCCACAGCCCGAGAAAAAACGGAATCGTCGGAAATTCGACATCGATATAGGGGATCGGATCGAAAATCAGATGATTGAAATAAATTAAAAACAGGACTTCCTGTAAGGTAACCAGGCCGTAAAAAAGCCGGAACAGGCCTATGGCGGTCGCGGGGACCTGCTTGGAGTGCAGGCGGTTAATCAGCGAAAGGACGAATTGAAACATGCGGTCGACTGGATTGAGCGAAATAACCCGCTACAATGCCAAGAATTGAAAGAAACATCAAGTCCACAATGAAAGAAAGGTTATTTAAAGCGGGCAGATTTTCAAAGAGAATGATCGACAGGCCCAGCTGCAAATCCGGTATGGGCAAAATTTCACCCTGCTTTTCTTTTTACAAGCGGTTGACGCTTGGTAAAATCGGCCGGATGGCGGCCTTGGATACGCCGATGCAGCCGAATTTGCCGCCGCCGATTGCCGGAAGGTGTTGTAAACTTAAGAACAATCATAAACGGCACCGGTGAGTGGAGATGAAAAAGATATTGGTCACAGGCGCAACCGGACAGATCGGCTCGGAATTGACCCTGTTCCTAAGGAATTTATACGGCGCGGACAACGTCATTGCCGCTTCCAATCGCAGGCTGTCAGATGAAACGGGCCCTTTTTACCTGCTTGACGTGCGCAACGGCGATCGTATCGAGCACATCGTTGCCGAGCGGGGCTGCGATACGATCTTTCATCTCGCCGCCCTGCTGTCCGCGGTCGCGGAAACCCAGCCGCAGGAAGCCTGGGACGTCAACATGAACGGTTTGATCAACGTACTCGAAACCGCCAGAAAACACGATTGCGCGGTGTTTTTCCCGAGTTCGATCGGCGCTTTCGGCCCCGGCACGCCGGCGATCGACACGCCGCAGGACACGATGCAGCGGCCGACGACGATTTACGGCATCACCAAGGTGTCCGGCGAATTGTTGTGCGACTATTATCACCGCCGCTTCGGGGTCGATACGCGCGGTTTGCGCTATCCGGGCCTGATTTCAAGCGAGGCGATGCCGGGCGGGGGCTCGACCGATTATGCGGTCGAGATTTTCTATGCCGCGCTGACCACTCGGCATTACGATTGCTTTTTGGCCGCCGATACGCAACTGGACATGATGTACATGCCCGACGCGATCGATGCCGCGATCAAACTGATGAATACGGATGCAGGCAAACTGCGCCACCGTAACGCCTTTAATGTGACCGCGATGAGTTTTACGCCGGCGGAGTTGGCGGACGAAATCCGCAAACATATTCCCGACTTCACGATCGGCTATTCGATCGATCCCGTCCGTCAGGCTATCGCCTCTTCGTGGCCGCGGCATATGAACGACAGCGCCGCCCGCGCCGAATGGGACTGGCAGCCGCGCTACGATCTGGCCGCCATGGTCAGGGATATGCTCGAAAAAATCGCAGTCAAATTGCAAAAAGGCTAACCGGAGATCGTTATGTCGCTGGCGAAAATAGAAATGCTGTTGAACGATAAAGTCCAGCAATTGCAGATGCAGGGCATCAGCAAGGGACAGGAAAAGGCGGTCACCGGAGTCCGCCCTTCAAATAACGGTTTCGGGCCGCGTTATTTACTGGAAGGCTTCGGAGATAGACCGTATCTGCGGATGAATTCGAATGCGTACCTGGGTCTCGGACTCGACCCGCGCGTAATCCAAAGCGAGGCGGAAGCGGCCGAGCTTTACGGCGCGGGGCCGGGCGCGGTCCGTTTTATCAGCGGCACTTACCGGCCGCATATCGAGCTCGAAAAAAAACTTGCCGAGTTCCACGGACGCGAAGCCGCGATGCTGTTCAGCGCCGCTTATGCGACCATGCTCGGCGTACTGCCGCAATTAATCGCGGAAGACACGCTCGTCGTCAGCGATGCGTTGAACCATAACTGCATCATCAATGCGATCCGCCTCGCTCAACCGGCGCGGAAGGAAGTGTTTGCGCACGGCGATCTCGCCGCGCTGAACAACATCCTTGCGAAATACCGAGGCCAGGTCAAGCGCGTTTGCGTGGTCACCGACGGCGTCTTCAGCATGCGCGGCGATCATGCGGCGCTCGATAAAATCGACGCGCTCTGCAGACAGCATGAGGATGCTTATGAACAGGGCATCATTACGCTGGCCGACGATTCGCATGGAGTTGGCGCGTTTGGACGAACCGGACGCGGCACAGAAGAAGTCACCGGCGGCAAGGCCGACGTTCTGGTCGGCACGCTCGGCAAGGCATTCGGGGTCAACGGCGGTTACGTGGCCTCCAGTGCCGCAGTCGTTAACTTTTTACGGGAAAGCGCGCCGCTTTATATCTACTCCAATCCGATCACGCCGGGCGAAGCGGCGGCCGCTTTGACCGCACTAGAGATCGTCGACAGCCAGGAAGGCATTGAATTGCTGGAAAAATTGCGCCGATTAGGCATTGCTCTTCGCGCCGGACTGGAGCGCCTGGGCTTTGAAACCCTGCCCGGCGAACATCCGATCGTACCGATTCTGATCCGCGACACGGCTGCCACCACCGCACTGGTCGAGCATTTATTCGCACACGGCATTTTGGCGACCGGCCTGAATTACCCTGTGGTTCCGAAAGGCGAGGAGGAAATCCGGCTGCAAATTTCAGCCAATCATACCGAAAAAGATTTGGCCTCTTTACTGGATATACTGTCTGATTTTAAGCCTTAGAGATATCCGTTTTTCCCACCCCTCCATATTGCGGCCAAGCATTAACGGCTTCATTGATTTTTTCGGCCCTCACTATGGCGTATGCCTTCGGTCGGGAGCCTGAATCGCCGCGGCCAATTATCCGGCTGATGCGCGGCGATAATTGTGCGACGCAAATGCTTATGCAAAAATCCAGGCAATTTAACAAATCCTTCTTTAAATGCTTTGTTAGCAATGTCTAATACAACTTTGATTTTCTGGAATTATACGCTTGACAATAAATGAGCTTAGAGATTTAATCTCAGCCTAGTTCACTAAAAAGACGCCAAAGAGAGCCGTTGGTCGTTGAATTTCAACCGGGGAGTGGAAATCAACGAAGGGCGCCAACAGCGAATCCAATTTTATATATTTCAACAAATTTCTCTGAGAATGCGGCTATGGCAAAATTAATTCGACGTATCGGTTATGGCGTTTTGACGACAGGATTATCCTTCGCAAACTCCGAAGCTTATGCCGCCCAGGCCCCATGCACAGCGATCTTCAGCGATCTCGTACAGAGCGAATTTTCCGTCACCGCTGCACAACAGGATTTAATATCGACGTGCAGTTCGTACGAGAATGCCGATGAACAATTGACTCCCTTCCAGGCTCTCGCGCAAACGACTCTGGCGATTTCGATTGCCAACCAGCAGTTTCGTAATGTCAAAAACCGGCAAATGCTCTTGCGGCAAGGCGCCGCAGGCGGCATTGACATCAACGGTCTGCATCGCAAATCCGCCGGCGGCGGTGCAAGTGCGGACGAAGACAGCCCATTCGACAGGCTAGGCGTATTCGTGAATGGCAACTTTGGCGCCGGCGATAAGAACGGCACGGACCGCGAACTCGGCTTTGAATACGACAGCCAAGGCGTCACGGCCGGGGTCGATTACCGTTTTACCGACAATTTCGTCTTCGGCGGCACTTTCGGATATAACTCGATAAAATCCGATTTCGATGCTTCCAGAGGAAGCCTCGATCTGGACGGTTACAGTTTTTCGCTTTACAGCACCTACTACAAGGATGACTTTTATCTCGACAGCATATTTTCCGGAGGCTGGAACGATTTCGATACCCGCAGGCATATCCAACTGCCCGGCTTCAATCAAACCGCGAACGGCGAGACTCAGGGCAATGATTTTTCCTTTAACATTACCGGGGGCTACGATTTTCATGAACAAGGTCTGACTTATGGCCCTTATGGACGGGTTAGTTATCAAAACGTCCAGATCGACGGTTATCAGGAGAGCCCGAGCAATCCAGGAGCGGCGGGTTTTGGCACCCTGGCGACAATTGGCAAACAGAATGCCGTTTCCCTGCAAACCGCGTTAGGCGGACAGTTATCCTACGCCATCAGCACCACTTTCGGTGTTTTGTTGCCAACGGTCAGAGCCGAATGGGTGCACGAATTCCATGACGGCAGCAAACCGTTAAACTGGAGCTTCAGCAGCGTTCCAAACCAAACAACGCTTTTCACTAATGCCGGCGACGGTGCTGACCGTAATTACGGGAACCTGGGGGCGGGCTTATCCGCCACGTTTCCTCACGGAGCATCCGCTTTTCTGTTCTACGAAGCCATGGTGGGAAGGGATAATCTTGCCGAACATTCGATCAATGCCGGCGTACGTGCCGAGTTTTAAATTGCTTCAGTATTGGGAAGGTCCATGTGCTGCGCTTATTCGCCCATAAAATTTCCGTCCTTAACCTGAGTTCGGGGGAAGAAATCCAGCACGATTTCTTTTCTCATAAAAACCTGTTTTAGCCAACCCAAACGAAGGAGATCGGCAGGCACTGAGGCAGCGCTTCGTAGGGTACGCTGTGCGTACCGTTTGCCGCCCAAAAAGGTACGCACAGCGTACCCTACGTGAAACCTGAATTCGGGATAAGAACCCCCGAACGAGCGGCCTCATCATGCCGCTCAGGATGAATATAGGCCCCGCCTCGGGTAACCCTGTGAGCTCCGGAAGAGAAGGTCAAGCCTCCGAAAGGCAGCGTAGCCGCTTTTATTCAGCGAGATTTCTGTCTATACGACGGGAGGAATCAACAAAGCCGCCGGCCCCATAAATCAGATCAAGCTTACTGACCATGGGGCCGACAATGCCGAATTTCTACTTAGTCCTGATATTTGAATTAACCCGGGACGTTGCAATTATCGGATATCACATTGGTCGCATTACTACCATTGTCTTTATCGGACACTTCAACCCGGGTAGGCTCGCGATTAGTGATAGTGGTGCCGCCAGGTGGAGTATATCCAAGCAGAGAGACAGAGTCGCCGCTCGCATAATCACTGACGGTTTGCTGATAACCTTCCGTAGAACAAACTTGCGGCGCCGCAGTACTGATCGTACAAGAAGTTATGGACCAGTTAATCGTAAGATCGTAAGGCTCATCAAGAACGCCTGCCGGATCCGTGTAAGTTACAGCCACTTCCAGATCACAACCGTTATTCCATGAAGCTTCCGTAATTGTCGGCGCCACATTGTTGACGGTGACCTGGACGGTATCGCTACCGCTGCCGCCGTTGTCATCGGTTACCGCAACGGTTACCGTGTAGACGCCATTATCGGCATAGACATGATTGAGCGTGAAGGTCTTGCCGCTCAACGCTAAGGCCTGTACCCCCGAGCCGTCACCGTAGTCGACGGTCGCCGTCCAGGTGTCGGCGCCGGGATCGGCGAAAGACCCTGACTGGCTGAACGCCGCGCCTTCGTTGGCGGTCGCATCGGCCCCGGCATTGACCGCCGGCGCCACGTTGTTGACGGTGACCTGAACGGTATCGCTGCCGCTGCCGCCGTTGTCATCGGTTACCGCGACGGTTACCGTGTAGACGCCATTATCG
>JBPFEE010000022.1:0-109306 GCA_051061095.1 Methylomicrobium sp.
TGATTGAAATCGTTTGGAAGCAAGCCAAATACCATTGGCGCCGATTTGCCACCTGGACAAAGGACCAGTTGTTCGAAGAGGTGCAAAATCTTATGGCGAATATTGGCTCAACTTTTAAAATTGGTTTTACGTAATTACTTATAACCACCTAGTAGTTATCTAGGTTCTGTTGACATTTATCTTGTCCAGATCAATGCCGAAACCAAGCGTAAAAACCCCAGGTAATTATGGGCTGTTTTTTCATAGCGTGAGAATACTCTTCGGTAATGTTTCATTTTGGTAAAACAGCACTCGATCAGATGGCGCTCTTTATATATTACCCAATCGCAAGGGCGAGGCTGATTTCGGTTGCTTTTTGGCGGGATAACTACCGACAGCCCTTTTTCCTGGACCGCCTGAATAAAGGCATCGCTATCATAGCCTTTGTCGGCCAGCAAAGCCCCAGCCCCTTCGGGTGTCAATGCCAGCAGGTTCTCAGCCTGACCGATATCGCTAGCCTGGCCTGGGGTTAGAATAAAATCCAACGGGTTCCCCAGGCCATCGGTAATCGCATGGATTTTCGTCGTAAAACCGCCCCTGGATCGTCCCAGTGCTTCGGCTGCGGACGAACTCCCCGCCGCGCCGGCCGCGCAGGCATGAGCGCGAGTGATCGTGCTATCGATCAAGACGTGTTGCAAATCCGGATATTCGCTACAGCCTGCATGCAGACTTTTCCAGACGTCCTGTTTGCACCACCGCGAGAAGCGCTTAAAAACGGAATTCCATTTACCTAATGTGTCGGACAACAAACGCCATTGCGCACCGCTTCGCAGAATCCATAACACCGCGTTCAGAAAACGACGGCATTTTTTGACGGAACCGACATAAACGCGTTGATGTGTCAACACTTTACCGGACACAAAGTTAAGCAGCTTTGAGCTGCAATTCGTAGTCTACGGGCGATTGATAGCCATTGGCAGAATGGAGTCGCTCGCGGTTATAAAACACTTCGATATATTCAAACACGGCTTGTTTAGCCTGGTCTCGAGATTGATAGGTCTGCTGATGCACCAGTTCGGTTTTCAGGGTATGGAAGAAGCTTTCTGAAACACTATTATCCCAGCAGTTGCCTTTACGACTCATGCTCTGACGAATGCCATGCTGTTTTAACAGCGTCCGGTGGCTTTCAGAAGCATACAGGCTGCCGCGATCGGTGTGCCACAATAAGCCTCTATTCGGCTTGCGTTTCCACAGAGCCATCAGTAACGCATCATTGACCAGCTGGGTGCGCATATGCTCTGCCATTGACCAGCCAACCACCTGCCGTGAATAGAGATCAATCACCACGGCCAAATACAGCCAGCCTTCCTGCGTTGCAATATAGGTGATGTCACCCGCATAGACCTGGTTGGGCTGGATGACCTTGAATTGACGATCCAGCACATTGTCCGCAACAGGCAAATCGTGTTTGGAGTGGGCGGTCGCTTTGAATTGCCGTTTCGTTTTACACGTTAAGTCCGCCTGGCGCATCAAGCGACCGATCCGGCGCCGGCTGACGGTTCTCTTTTGCTGAAATAAAGCCGCTTTAAGACGGCGAGTCCCATAGGTGGCCCGGCTTTTGGCAAAGGCGGTTTTAATCAACTCGGTCAATTCAGCATCCTCTTTTTCACCGGCGGCTTCAGAGTGCTGTAGCCAAGCATAGTAAGCGCTTCGCGACACCGCCATAAACCGGCACATCGTCTCCACGGTAAATTCGCCGGTATGCTGTTGGATCCAGGCGTACTTCACCGTTGTTCTTTGGCAAAGTACGCGGCCGCCTTTTTTAATAAATCACGCTCCTCGGTCAGGCGAGCCACCTCTTTCTTCAAGCGCTTTAACTCATCATAAAGATGCTGGTCGGTGCGAACGGTTTTATCCCGGTCGCTCGGCCGACTGTATTTGCTAATCCAGGTATGCAAGGTGTTTACGTTAATGCCGAGGTCTTTGGCGGTCTGAGCGATCGATTGATCGGATTCATTCGCCAGCCTCACGGCCGATTCTCTAAATTCTGCACTATAGGTTTTGGGTTTTTCTTGGCTCATAGAGGGACTCACTTTTTTTCGATATATTTTAAAAAGTGTGTCCGGTTTAGTGTAACCATATCACGTTCATGGTGCAGCAGAAGGAAATGAAAGAGTTTCCATTGCTCATCGCTCAATTCCGCTCTGTTGCTCATCTTTGCTCAAAATGAGCAGCAGCTTTTTACGATTGGAGAAAAATGTCAACAGAACCTAGGAAATCCGCAATAAAATTCGACTTTATTGTATAAATCCCATTTTCTTCAGTGTAACGAAGAGATCATCCTTTCGTTATGTAACTACCCCTTAAACTAATACAGTAGCCCCGTAGAAATTCCTATACACTGACCCGATAGGCGTTTTTATGATGAATAAGCGATTCACTGAAAGTCAAATAGTAGCGCTTCTCAAAGAAGCGGAAGCCGGAAATATGAAAGTCTGGACCTTGGCTGACAATTCATTAACATGAGTTGTCGGAGGTCCAGATTGATGAATAAAAAAGCCCAACAAGATATCAGCCGTAAATTACGAGTGCTCAACCATGCCAAAGAAACCGGCAATGTCTCCAAGACCTGCCGCTACTTTGGGATTTCCCGAGACACTTTCTATCAATGGAAAAAAGCCTACGCCTCCTTGGGAGAACGCGGCTTAATCAATAGCAAACCTTGTCCTGAAAATCCGAAATTACGGACGCCAAAGGCTATTTGAAGAAAAAATCATTTACTTGCGTACCACCTATCATTTCGGTCCATTAAAGATTTCCTGGGCTCTGGAACGCTTCCATGACCTTAAGATCTCAAGGTCCAGCTGTTACTTTGTATTGCAGCGGCATGGTCTGAACCGCTTGCCTGAGAACTGCCGGAAACGCTCGATGCCCCAATTCAAGCGCTATGAGAAAAAGGTGCCGGGCCACCACGTCCAGGTCGACGTTAAATTTCTGTTCTTTAAGGATGAACAGGGGCATCGGATCAAACGCTTCCAGTACACCGCGATCGATGACTCCACCCGTATCCGAGCGCTAAAGATCTATCCTCGCCATACCCAAGAGCATTTGATCGACTTTATCAGCACTGTCGTGGATAAGTTTCCGTTCCGGATCAAAGTGATCAGGACCGATAACGGGCATGAATTCCAGGCCAAGTTCAACTGGCATGTACGGGATTTATGCATGGAGCATGTGTACATCAAACCCGGCACTCCGAGACTCAATGGTAAAGTTGAGCGTTCGCATTTAACCGACCGGCAAGAGTTCTACCAGCTCCTCGATTACAAAGACGATGTCGATCTCGTGGAAAAACTGGCCGAATGGGAAGCCTTCTATAATCTTCATCGACCTCATTCTGCGCATACTGGAAAAACGCCTTACGAAATGTTAAAAAGCAAGTTCGGTTTGTAAAATTTCTGTCGGCCGAGGTTCAGTACCGCACACCTTCAGAACAGAACTGGACCCCGCGGATTAGACAGTCATTTATCAATCTTAAGTCTTGGCGTGCAACTCTTTGATCATGTTTTCTTCATTCGCTTTGCCGAATGAGTCTTTAGCAAAGAGTTGGCAGGCATTGTCTACTACTTGCTGCTTCCATTGGGTAATCTGACTCGGATGCACGTCAAATTGGTGGGCAAGCTCTGATAGCCTTTTATCGCCTTTTATGCCGCTAACGCCACTTTGGCTTTGAACTGCGGTGAGTGATTTCTTCTTTTCTTGCTCATTGTTTTTTCCTCATGCGTTGAGTTCACAATAGAGCAGTTTTATCACTTAAGCCACTGTCCAATTTTGTAGGTTCATTTCTTATTGAGGTTGACAGGAAAAAGTCGGTTTTTTGCGAAAACCAGTCCGATTTTACCAATAGCGATATCTATATCTAATTGTTTTTAAAAAATAAATTTTAGTTGAAAAGGCTTTCTATCCAAAATGGCCTTTTTCAACACAATCGACCCTAAACAGCCATTCAAGTTTTATTTGTACAACCATATAATTTTAAATTTGTTTTTGGCTTGTGACTCTTAACCGTTAGATGTAATATAAAACAGAATGGGTTTAAATTGCTCATTCATTTGCACCTCGAAACTTAAGTTTTTTTAAAATATGGTTCAGTAAAATAAATAACTTTTAAGAAACTGTTTCCAAGATATAAATATTTTGAAGTGCATTATTTAATAAATTTATATTAAATGGAGAATAAAATGAAAAAATTATTTCCGCTAAATATTATTGCTACATCATTATTTTTGTACTGCTCTGTTCTTGAGGCAGATAACATAAAAACGGAGATCAAGGGCTACTCCAATCCAGAGTTTTATAAAGCACACCCTGATAGGGGGACGCTTAACAATTTACTCAGGCCTACTAATACAATAGGCTTAACAGATTCTGATTTTGGTTTAACTAAATCACAAATAATAGTAGCAGAGGCCGGTGATGCGGGTTACGGAGCATGTGGTGGGTATTGCAATGATATAAGACCTGATTCTCGTTATCAGTGTAAATCTACTCAGAGACCCGCCTATGACAATGATGGTCATTGCATATGTATATACGATGAAGATCATTGCCGTTAATGTAACTGTACACTAATATATTAAAATGGAGTTGATCCCGAAATCTATAATTAATATTTAGCTATTTTTTAGCTGTGTTAGACGGGGGGCACTGACTTTGTGGGGTCGAGAATATAATATGCTCTAAAAATAATTAGCTTAGAAAATAATATAAAGTTATAAACAACAAAATTGAAAATATTTTTCATGTATATAAATATAAAGAGCAACGTAAATATATTTTCGTTGCTCTTTATGTGTAACTTAATACCTATATCCAATTGATTGCTTTTATCAAAGGATCTTATTATGATTCGCTTGGCTTTTGTACTTTTATTTTTCGCAACTGCAACAACAGTTGATGCCCAACCTTCCCTTACAATAAAGGAAGAGAGTTTAAACTTCGATAGCCTAACGAATTCTCAGCGTTCAATTAAGAAGGTGGGCCACCTGTCTAATGAGGATGCGGAAAAACGAGGATTCGATCTGAAACTACATACTGCCCTAGCAGATGGTAAAACTGGGAGGCAGTGTACCGATGAACTTATATCAGCACAATGGAATCAAGATGTATGGCATTTTTTTAATTCCGA
Organism: Methylomicrobium sp.; assembly: GCA_051061095.1. Taxonomy (GTDB): domain Bacteria; phylum Pseudomonadota; class Gammaproteobacteria; order Methylococcales; family Methylomonadaceae; genus Methylomicrobium. The sequence goes on from JBPFEE010000022.1 coordinate 5,168, forward strand.
AGCGCATTTTGACAATTGTGCTTTTGCTAGCTCTTTAAACTATATTAGGGAACTCAGAGGCTCTACTGGAAAGGCCATTGAAAATAAGGATATAAAGTCCGCGCTTAAGGGATTAGGGCAAATCCTACATGCAATTCAGGATTTCTATGCTCATTCTAACTATGTGGAACTTATGCATACTGAATATAACGATTTTTCTAGAGTGCCAATTATCTCAATTTGGAATAACGACGGAGAGTCGACCATAAAACAGCTATTGCCAAAGGGTTTGATATCTGGCATCTGGAAAGCGAGTTTGACATCTAGTAAATTTTGCGGAGACAAGGGTCTAACTCACTCTCAACTTGCAAAAGATAATACATCTACCACATCGGGGGAGAAAATTCTCGACAAATGGCATAAAACAGGATTTGAGGCGGCTTACAGTTTAGCCGATAACGCTAGCTTTGAGTTCCTTCAATGGGCATATAAAGAATGGCCATTATTAGAAGAAACTTGCGGTCCTATTATAGGGTACGGGCTTCTTTTCGAACGTCGTTAGTGGTTGTTGCAATGCTAAGGCGTTGTCATGGAATCTTCAAAATTTTGGTAATATTTTCCCTTTTAGACAAGAATGTCATTGGTAATGACAAAATTCAGTGGTCAGAAAATCAGTATAACTTATGTTTAAATGAGCTAGGAAATCATATATCTCAATCCCAAGTTATAACTGAATCTATCGTTGCAATTGATCTTTCAAATACATCTCTTGCCGGTAAAAAGTGGAATGTAAAAAATCAGTATGAACCTGGCGCTATTAACTTATTAATACCTGATGGTCATGCCATATGGCCAGCATCTTGTGGTGAAGCGCCAACAGATAGACCTACCTGTTGGAGTTATCCTAAGTATAGACAGATAATTTGCAATACTGAGATGGGAAGGTATATTGAGTCAATCCCTTCAGGTGCCCCATTCGGATTACCAGAAATCATTAGCTCAAGATACTTTTTTTTATTCGTCCTCGGGCATGAAGTCTCACATCTTATATTAGATGAATCAGCAGATGCAAGCCATATGTCCCCACCCGAACAAATAGGACAATTACGCTGCCATCCTCTACTCCAAAGCAGGGATTCCCTTGAAGCCGAATGTGATAAGCAAGGTATTAAACTTGCCTGCAGTGCAAGTTTGAGTGTAGCTCATAGGTTCGGACAAGATGTGAAATATGACAGCAATTTTCAAGTCCTTTCCCTTCAAGCTATTCAACGCAAATTATTAGACTATCATTTTGGTGATGACCTTTGTCTAGGTGATTACCAATACGAATCTTTTTCAGTCCGCGTTCAAAGGGTTGGAGAAGCAATGTTTGACTGTATCGATACAAACTTTACATATTCTAGAATGGCAGCAGAGTTATGGGGTTCTGCCTTATTGCCAGCCGAACAAATTCTTCGCAAACATCAACGTTGGGGATGGCCAGGATCGCCTAGATTTAATCAGACTCAGTTCGTATATGAACGTTTCTTCAATATTGACCCGGGTAAAACTTTTTTTCGTATTGATGATGATGATGAGGTCAGTAGTCTTCAAATAGTAGAAATATCTCCTGGAAAATCAGTTAGGTTTTTTGGCTCTCTTAGAGACTGGAAATCTTCTGTACGCGTAATAGAAGCGTCCCCGCATGAGAGATTTTGGCGATTTTTCCTTCTTGTTTCCAACGCCAATGGCGAAAATAAACATATCGAGAAAATTGATGTAACATGCTCTAATATATATAATAAAAAATGTAAAGTAAGGTCGCAAAAACAACAAAATATAGGGCGCTTAAATCAACTTTATTTGATCCCGGGAGGAGGCGCAGCGCTCAAACGTGGCAACAATATTTTAATATTTCCCAACGGTGAAATGTTGTGGAAAAATATCCCTATAAAAGTTATAAAATTAAATAATAATATTGAAGATGTACTCAATAAAACCGCAGTAAATAAGAATATTTTTATTCAGGTTAATAAAAGGCCAAGGACATTTGAAATACTGTTAGAGGAACCAGGGTTTACAAAAAAATACAGAGTCGATATCGAGCATGCTGGTCCGGTTGCTATTGATGCAATTACCGTAACAGATAAACATATTCTCTTCGCTGTTAGTATTGTCGACAATGCCAATAATGAATATTTGCCAAATTATATAATGGTTTGTGACCGTGCAAATATTGAATTAGGACATACAGAAAAAGTATGCTCCAAATATCAGCTTCCTGAATTAATGAGAGTTCCGTTATCAATTGTCAGTTATAACCCAGATAGTTTACACCCCCCACGAATATATAAGACACCAAGCAAAGAAACTGATATATTTGCATTTACTAACGGTGGGTGGACGGTATTGATAGATCATCAACTGCAAAAAAGTTTCCTATTTCCATCTTCCGGGATTTCTTGGATTGGCAAAGAAAATGTTATTAGCTTCAGAAGCGGACGATTAGACGATATTTCGGTATCATGGACAAAGCTAAGCAACACCTTAGTTAGCCTTAAATTACTATAATTTAGAAAACTCTGAACTTTGTCTGACGGCTTTAAAATTTGGCTAAATTGAATCTGACATGTACGACTCACCACCATGATCCACATAAATTTTGTTTTTAAGTTTTTCATTTTGGCCGACTGCCGGCTTATGATCTCCGAAGTGGATTGCTTCTGAGGGAAGAAATTCATACATTATTCGACTTATATTTGTTGTCAATAAATCCGGAAAGTGGAAGCATTTGTATAGCAGAGTCTATAAAAAGCTCTTACTCAGAACTGGATGGTAAACCGGTCATGTTGTCATCTATGAAGTTTCTTGATCCAGCTAGACTTAAGATACACCATATGAAGAATTGTGTAATTAATTAAAGACGACTATTATGCCCTTATCTGAGTTTTTTGGATTTTTAAAATATCCTTACGCTATAGAATTTGTTGGAGGTTCAATTGAGCCTACTGATTCGTTTCAAGATGGACTTAAATATATAAAAGAACGGAAAAATAGAGATGGGTACCTTTACCCGCCACAGGTAATATCTTTTATACAGCCAATGGATTTTGAAAGCGGTGAATTTGGAAAACCTCAAGCCATTCCAAATTCTAATAAACCATCATCCGTATTTTCTCTACCAGCATCACATATTTTGTTCATAAATAGTCCGTTGAACAACAAAATATAAGAGCTGAAGATGCAGGATTACTAATTCACCTACTTGGATTTATCTTTGGGAGTAGACTTCAATTTTCAGATTGGCGTTTCGATGGAAAAGTGCTCACCAAATACTAGAACCACCTTTATTATCCTCAAGGCGTAATTAACCATTTTATATCACATGTCTATAAAAAATGGAAAACATTAAATTCTGAGCAAATAAAATATTATATCAATATTTTACATATGCATAGTAAAGAAAAAGCTGTGAGTGGGAATGAGATGAATTTCTTTATCAATACATGATCTTTGATGCTATATCTCGTTTATATGTTAACTTGGGAAACAATGAAACTCAAGTGCATAAAATTAGATTAAAAGGATTATGTAGGCATTTTTACATTGAGTATGATCCTTATCGTGTTAATCAGATTTATGAATTGCGCAATAAACTTTTTCATGAAGCTTTCTGTTACAGCGGCACACCAGGGCTTCAGAAAAAACAACCGGATTCACATCTTATCCCGAAATGCTTAGAACGATTGAATGCTCAGCTTATTGTCGCAATTATTGGTTATCGAAATAATTATTCAATGTCTGCAAGTTGGGCGGATTTATATTTTAGATGTGAGGTATTTGAAAGGTTTATCAAATAACCAGGCAGTTAAAATTTGTTGTAGTATTGTAGGCTGTTTCTGAATTAAAAGTCTAAGTCAATACTCTAGCTTAGTCAGATGACACTCTATTGCTAAGCTAAGTATTAAACGGAGGTTTTCTAGCTTTCAACTGGCATAGCTTGAAATTATTGATCGACTCTGGTTATGACCGTTGTTAAAGCTCATTCTGTCAAATTCATCACCATAAAGCGGCCAGTCGCTATCGGCAGGAATTGGCCGAACTTGGCCTGTCAAATTTTTGAAACCGCTAGGTCGAGCCCATGTCTTTACAGCTAATTTTTGAATTTTGTTAATTCTACGTGTTCATCTGACTAAAACTGATTGCAATCACGTTATCAAACTCTCTTCGCGTTAAAAGATCAAGGCGTTCGCCTAGCTTCCGCCAGGCTTCTGCCTGTTCCAGTTTTAATTCCTGGCGTTGGTAAACGCGTTTCATTTTATTCTGCTCGGTGTGGTTCAGGCATTTTTCGATCACGTCCGGCAGAATGCCCAGATTCCCCATGAGTGTAGCGCCGGTACGCCGTAAATCATGAGGCGTCCATTTTCCTCCGGACAGTTTCAACGCGTCCTTATGCTGGCTTTTATTGTTTCTGATCCGATCCGTTTGCCGGTCATTGATCTGTTTAGAGATCGATTTATCGCTGACATGGGTAGTTTTGGTGCGGTCCTGAAACAGCCAGCTTTCCGATTCCCGAAAGGCGGCCAAGCGTTCAAACTGGTTCAGTGCAAAATTAGACAAATAAATCGTGTGGGGTTTGGCGTTCTTGCTATGCTCGCTGGGAATAGTCCAGGTTTTGGCGGTAAAATCGATATGTTCCCATTGGGCTTTCGAGAGTTCGCCCACCCGGCACAGCGTCGACAGCATAATCCCGATCGCGCATTCGGTCGAGGGGATCATGTTCGCGTCGGGCAGTTTACGATACAGCTCGCGAATTTCTTCTTCGGATAATACCCGATCCCGTTCGACCGGTTTGCCGCCGATCTTGGCCTTGCGGATGCTGGCCGTAGGATCGAATTCGATGATATCCCGGTCCACCGCAAAACGGAACATCTGGCGCACCAGCGATAAGATCAGTTTCGCCATCCGGTTGACGCTGCGCAGCAGCAGCGCATCGGTAATTTCGGTAATATGGCCTTTTCGGACCTCCGCTACGGCCAGAGGACCGATCACCGGGAGCACGTCCTTTTCAAACATGCGCCGGATTTCCTTACCGCCATCCTTGCGATTTCGGAGGTCGGTCGCGGCCCAGCGTTCGAACAAATCCCGGACCGTGATTAACGCCTGCTGGCGTGCCAGTTCCGCCTGTTCGTCCAGCTGCTTTTGCCGTTGCCGTTCGAGTTCCAGTTTTCGTTCCAGGGCTGGGTCGATGCCTTTTTTCAACTGTCTCGCGATTTCATCCCGTTCATCCCGGGCCGCGGCCAGGGTTTTCGCTTGCAGCGTGATCCATTGCTGCTTGCCTTCGATCCGGTAACAGTACCTGAAAGAGATCCCGCCGCCTTTGTCCTTCGCGCGGACACGAATGAACAGGCCGCCGCCATCTCGGATATTCCGGTCCGTGGCGCCGGGCTTGAGATTTCTGAAGGCCATGTCGGTGAGCAGATTTTTTGCCATGCATTTCCCCGAGAATAGGGAGCCCAAGGTTTTGTGGGCTAACTTTTGGGCTAACAATTTAAGTGGATGTGGTCACATTGTATCGGACTTGATTGGACATGGCAATTATACAAATTAATGAAAAATAAGAATAATTTTATTTGTTTTGGATGGTTCAGGATTGTGTTGGACATGAATTTTCCCTTATGGGGTGCAAGGGGTAGGAGGTTCAAATCCTCTCGTCCCGACCAATGAAATCAAAGGCTAATAAGCTCTCGATTTCTTTAAAATCCTGAGTTTAAGTTCCGGGCTAACAATTTTGATCGTCAAATCGAAATTGACGAGTGGCGCTTAAGTCTTCTGTTTCTGTTTTCCCAATTTTTTCTACAGCTAAAAGACTTCCCGGCATTTGAAAATATATTTTTCCGATTCCTGTCTCTTTAAGGAAACTCTGAATAAGTCCTTCGACAAGCTCCACCACAAGGGTGGTCTATGGACAGACGAACGGTAAGTTGTTGATTCCGTTCATGGTGAGCTTGTCGAACCATGAACGGAATCAACTTAATCAGAGCTTCCTTAACTGAATCTCAAGTTCTCCAAATTGCTCTACCTAAAAAGCAAATACGCAAAGTGAAATAACAATACCGTTATTTCACTTTAATCCATAAAAATGAAATAATGGTCAAGTTATTTACTTTAAGGTAAACAAGCCATGGCGATAATTTTAGAAAATTACCAGGCGGCCGAATACAGAAAAAGCTACCAATACAGCTATTTTCTGCCCAGCTTGATTAATGATCGCTGGGAATGGTCATCGATTGAGATTAATCACCTGCTCGAAAAAGCCGCGGTAAAGTTAGGCGAACTGAATTCCTTTGCCCGGCTGGTGCCCAATATAGACTTGTTCATTCAATTGCACGTGACCAAAGAAGCGGTTCTTTCGAGCCGGATTGAAGGGACTCAAACCAATATCGGCGAAGCGCTATTGCCGGAGGCGGAGATTACTCCAGAGCGCAGAAATGATTGGAAAGAAGTCAATAACTACATCTCGGCATTAAACGAAGCCATTGCAGAACTGAAGCATCTCCCGATTTCTTCAAGATTGTTGAAACAAACCCACAGAACCCTGTTAGATAGCGTTCGTGGCGAACATAAAATGCCGGGCGAATTCCGTATCAGTCAAAACTGGATCGGCGGAGCGAGTTTGGTGGATGCTACATTTATTCCCCCGCATCAAGACCACGTTCCGGATTTAATGACGGACCTGGAAAAATTTCTCCATAACGAAGAAATCCAATTACCGGCATTGGTGCGCATAGCCATTGCGCATTACCAATTCGAAACCATTCATCCGTTTCTGGACGGCAACGGACGAATCGGGCGTTTGTTGATTACTTTGTACCTCGTGAGTGCCGGGATATTGGATCAGCCATTGCTTTATCCCTCGGTATTTTTTGAAAAAAATAAACAGCTCTATTACGATAATTTGACGTTGGTGCGGCAAAAAAACGACATGAGGCAATGGCTTAAATATTTTTTGGTCGGCATTGAACAAACTGCCGGCGATGCTGTTGCAACGCTGATCAGAATACTCAAGCTCAAAGCCGACATCGAACAAAACTTGCAACTGCAATTCGGCAAACGCAGCGTTAACGCGCACCTACTCCTCCAACATTTATTCAAACATCCGGTCATTAATGTCGAACAGGCTGCATCTGCGTGCAATACCAATTACCGCCCGGCAAATGAGTTAGTCGCCCAGATGTGCCAGCACAATATACTCAAGGAAATGACGGGGCAAAGCCGCAATCGGCTCTTTGTATTCGAACAGTATTTGCGCATTTTTAACGACACGGGCAAATAATTGTAAATCCTTTCGGATATCTTCGGATTGATGTTTTACGTTTCAAAAATATTAAATTAATGATTGCCAGCTAAAGGCAGCCAGTCAGTTTGCATTCGTTTCAATTTATTTGGTAGTCTAGGGCTTGAACTGTAAAGCCTATCGGCGGATTCGCTCTATAACTCAACCTTATCTTACTCGTTTAATGGATAGCAAAGAAAAAAAGCAACTCAGCGAAACCGATATTTGCGATCTATTCATAACGCCGGCAATAAGGGATGCAGGTTGGGATGTTATCAGACAGATTAGGCGTGAAGTGACTTTAACGCCGGGACCTATCATCGTTCGAGGAAATCTATCGTCCCGGAATAAGAAAAAGAGAAAATTCGCAGACTATGTGCTTTATTGGGAACCTGGTGTTCCTGTTGCCGTGGTCGAAGCCAAAGACAATAACTACACAGTAAGTCATGGTTTGCAACAAGCGTTAGGCTATGCGGAAATCCTGGAAGTACCTAACGCCTTTAGTTCCAATGGCGATGCTTTCGCCTCGCACAATAAGACGCCAATTGATGGCGAGGATATTGAAACGGAGTTTGCGCTAACCTCCTTTTCGTCCCCAGAAGCACTATGGACTCGATATAAGCGATTTCGCGGCATTGAAGATCAAGCCGAAAAACTGGTCGTTCAGCCATATTACGAAGACAGTTCAGGGAAAGAGCCTCGCTATTACCAAGTCGAAGCCGTCAATCGTACCATTGAAGCTGTCGCCAACGGGCAAAGACGAGTTCTGCTCGTCATGGCGACCGGCACCGGTAAAACCTACACGACTTTCCAGATCATCTGGCGCTTGTGGAAGGCAAAGGTCGTCAAACGGGTTTTGTTCCTGGCTGACCGCAATATTCTGGTCGATCAAACTTTGGTTAATGACTTTAAGCCATTCGGCTCGGTGATGACCAAAATCAAAAACCGTAAGATCGATCCGGCCTATGAAATCTATCTGGGCCTCTATCAAGCCATCACCGGGCCCGACGAAGAAGATAAAATCTTCAAAAATGTCTCTCCCGACTTCTTCGACATGATCATCATCGATGAATGCCATCGAGGCAGCGCAGCCGACGATTCGGCATGGCGTGAAATTCTGGATTATTTCTCCGAGGCGATACAGATCGGTCTGACCGCGACGCCCAAAGAAACCAAATATGTTTCGAGCATCACTTACTTCGGCGAACCGGTGTACACCTACAGTCTAAAGCAGGGCATCGAAGACGGCTTTCTTGCACCCTACAAAGTCGTACGTATCGATATCGATAAAGACATTTACGGCTGGACACCTCCGGTCGGCATGACCGACGATCTTGGTAAAGCTATAGAAGAGCGGACTTATAACCAAGCCGATATGGACCGCATTCTGGTGCTCAATCAGCGCACCAAGCTGGTCGCAAAACGCGTCATGCAATTTCTCCAGGCGACCGACCCCTACGCGAAAACCATTATCTTCTGCGAAGACATCGACCACGCCGAACGCATGCGCGCCGCAATTGTGAATGCCGCTGGCAAACTCGCGCTGGAAAATCCGAAATATGTAATGCGGATTACCGGCGACAGCGTAGAAGGCAAAGCCGAACTCGATAACTTCATTGACCCGGAAAGCAAGTTCCCCGTCATCGCGACAACTTCCGAGTTATTGACCACCGGCGTCGATGCCAAAACCTGCAAGCTGATTGTGCTCGATAAAACGATCAACTCGATGACCACGTTTAAGCAAATCATCGGTCGCGGCACGCGTATCAACGAAGAAAACAATAAATATTTCTTCACGATCATGGATTTCAAGAAAGCCACCGAGTTATTCCGAGACCCGGATTTCGATGGCGAACCGGTCGTGATTTACGAGCCCGACGATGGCGATGATCCGGTTCCTCCAGACCCGCCAATTGAAGATGACGATGGGGATGACGAAGTCAATGAGGAAGCCGGCGCTTATAAAGTGCGCGTCAGCGGCGTGCCGGTCAAGATCATTGCCGAGCGGGTCGAATACCTCGGTCCCGATGGCACCCTGATTACCGAATCCTACCGGGATTTCACTCGCAAGCAGATTCAATCCGAATTTGCCTCGCTGGATGAGTTTCTGCAACGCTGGAACAACACCAAGAAAAAGCAAACGATCATTGACACGCTTGAAGAATACGGCATCGTCCTGGATAATCTCGCGTCTGAAGTCGGCAAGGATTATGGCGACTTCGATCTGATCTGCCATATCGCTTACGACCAGCCGCCGCTGACGCGAAAAGAACGCGCCAACAACGTCAAAAAACGCAATTACTTCACCAAATACGGCGAGCAAGCCAGGGCAGTCCTAACGGCACTGCTCGATAAATACGCCGATGAAGGTATCGGCACATTGGAAAGTGCAAAGGTGTTGAAGCTTAAACCGTTCAGCGACATCGGCACACCGGTAGAAATTATCAACAATGTGTTCGGCGGCAAAGATAAATATGAGCATGCCATCCAGGAATTAGAGCAGGAGTTATTTCGACTTTCGAACCAGTGATTGTAGATGACCTTAAGCGCGAAGCGCCCAAGTGCCTTCTCCCGCCGGGAGAAGGCTAGGATGAGGGGGTCAAAATGAAGTTTTTTCCTTATTTATCCCCTCACCCCGGCCCTCTCCCAGAGGGAGAGGGAGTTGCCGGTCCTAACTTAACGGCATCTGATGGTGTAGATCATATAATAACATGAACATAACAGACAAAGCCCGCATCCTCCGAAAAAACCAGACTAACGTCGAGCAGTTATTATGGAAAAGGCTCCGTAACCGCCAACTATTAGGCCAAAAATTCCGCAGGCAATTTCCCATCGAGCCTTACATTGTCGATTTTGTTTGCCTTGAGTTAAAGCTGATTATCGAATTGGATGGCGGACAACACGCAGAACAGATGGACTATGACCAACAGCGTAGCCGGTACCTCGAACAACGAGGATTCAATATGATCCGGTTTTGGAATAACGAGATAATTGAAAATATTGAAGGTGTATTAGAAACACTCCGGCTGGCGATTTTAGAAAGATCAGAATCGAAATAATTATTTTATTTCCCCCTCACCCAACCCTCTCCCTCTGGAGAGGGCTTTTTTGCTAATAGGAATAAATCTGCATGAGCAACGTTTCCGGCATCATCAAATCCATTCAAGACATCATGCGCAAGGATGTCGGCGTGGATGGAGACGCCCAACGCATTAGCCAATTGGTTTGGCTGTTTTTTCTTAAAATTTTCGATGACCGCGAAGCCGAACTGGAACTGCTGGAAGACGACTACCAATCGCCATTGCCCAACCATCTGCGCTGGCGCAATTGGGCGAAAAACCCGGAAGGCATGACCGGCGACGAACTCGCCGATTTCGTCAACCTGCAACTGTTCCCAACCCTGAAGGACAAACTGCTGCTGCACGGCTCCGCCGGCCAACGTGCGCAAGTCGTGCGCGATGTATTCGAGGACGCCTACAACTACATGAAGTCCGGCACCTTGATGCGCCAGGTAATCAACAAAATCTGCGAGATCGATTTCAACAATACCGCCGACCGCCACACCTTCGGCAGCATCTATGAACAAATCCTCAGAGACTTGCAAAGCGCCGGCAATGCCGGGGAGTTTTATACGCCGCGCGCCGTCACCCGCTTCATTGTCGACCGGATCGACCCGCAACTGCACGAAACCGTGCTCGATCCGGCCTGCGGCACCGGCGGCTTTTTAAGCTGCACCATCGACCACAAACGCGAACGTTACGTCAAAACCGAACAAGACGAACAAACCCTGCAAACCTCGATGCGCGGCGTCGAGAAAAAAGCCCTGCCGCACATGCTCTGCGTCACCAACATGATTTTGCACGGCATCGACACGCCGACCAACATTCGCCACGACAATACCCTAAGCCGCCCGTACAAAGACTACGGCAACGCCGACCGCGTCGATGTGATTATCACCAATCCGCCGTTCGGCGGCATGGAAGAAGACGGCATCGAAAACAACTTTCCGGCCCACTTCCGCACCCGCGAAACCGCCGACTTATTCATGGCCTTGATCATCAAACTGTTGAAAGATAAAGGCCGCGCCGCCGTGGTGTTGCCGGACGGCTTTCTGTTCGGCGAAGGCATGAAAACCCGCCTCAAGGAAAGCCTGCTCAACGAATGCAACCTGCACACCATCGTCCGCCTGCCCAACGGCGTGTTCAACCCCTACACCGGCATCAAAACCAACATCCTGTTCTTCGACAAAGGTACGCCGACCCAAACCGTCTGGTATTACGAGCACCCGTACCCGGACGGGGTAAAAAGCTACAACAAAACCAAGCCGATGCGCTTCGAGGAATTCCAAACCGAAATCGCCTGGTGGAGCAGTGCTGCCGACGGCTACGCCGGCCGTAAAGCTACCGAACAAGCTTGGCCGGTGTCGATTGAAGACATCAGAGCCCGCAACTACAACCTGGACATCAAAAACCCCCACGTCGGCGAACAAATCAGCCACGACCCGGACGAACTGCTGCAACGCTACGCCCAGCAGCAACAGGAAATCGGCCAATTGCGCGACCAGCTTAAACAAGTATTGCAAGAGGCCTTACAACGCTAGCATCAATCACTCTCCCGGCGGGAGAGGGACACTGCCATTAAGCTAAGGATGGCCGGTCCCTTCTCCCTCCGGGACGACTGCATGGATGCAAGAGGTAGAGCAAAGCAGGAGCATTTGCCGAGAAGGGTAGGATGGGGATCAAAATAAAGTATTTTCCTTATTTTATTCCCCTCTCCCCGACCCTCTCCCGAAGGGAGAGGGAGATAACCGCCATTAACTTAATGGCAGTGAAGGAGAGGGAGCAGGCAATCCCGAGCCGATAATCAATCGAATACCGAACAGCAACAAACTCAATGAGCGATTTAATCAACCAACACTTGGACATTTGGACCTCGGCAATCGCCAGCAAAGCCACCGCCGGACGCGGCACCTCAACTCCCTCTCCGAAGGGAGAGGGCCGGGGTGAGGGGAATCCAACCAACACCCGCAACGCCAAAGTCACCGCTTACGGCATTAAAAAACTGCGCGAATTGATTTTGGAATTGGCGGTGCGGGGGAAGTTGGTGGCGCAATATCCGCATGATGAGCCGGCGAGTACTCTGCTAAAAGCAATAATCGCCGAAAAAAACAAATTGATCAATGAAAGGAAGATTAAAAAAGAAAAGCCGCTCACTTCAGTTATTGATGAGGAAAAACCATTTGAATTACCTAATGGCTGGGAGTGGTGCTACCTCAAGGAAGTCTGTGTTTTAGAAAATGGAGATAGAAGCAAAAACTACCCAAACAAGTCCTTCTTGGTTGATTTCGGAGTTCCATTCGTGAACGCAGGCCACCTGCAAAATGGCAGGATCAACAAAGACGAAATGACTTTCATAACAGAAGAACGTTTTGAGTTACTTAATTCAGGGAAATTCGTGGATGGTGACATATTGTTTTGCTTGCGAGGCTCATTAGGAAAATCCGCGATTGTTGAAGGGTTTGATAAGGGCGCTATTGCCTCTTCATTAGTAATCGTGCGCTTATTTGGTAATTTAGAGCGCTACTATTTCCACAACTTCTTTGATAGCCCGTTTTTATATCAGTTAATTAGAAAATACGATAATGGCACTGCGCAACCTAACTTGTCGGCTGCTGACTTAGGTAAATTTCTAGTTCCAATTCCTCCACTAGCCGAACAACACCGCATCGTTGCCAAAGTCGATGAACTGATGGCGCTGTGCGATCAACTGGAGCAACAGCAAACCGACAACATCGCCGCGCATCAAACCCTGGTGCAAACCCTGCTCGATACGCTGACCCAAGCCGCCGACGCCGCGGAATTCGAGCAAGCCTGGGACCGCATCGCCGATCACTTCGACACCCTGTTCACCACCGAATCCAGCATCGACCAACTCAAACAAACCCTCCTGCAACTCGCCGTCATGGGCAAACTAGTTTCCCAGGTTCTGAGCGATGAACCAGCTAGCCAATTGCTAAAGCAGATTCATGAAAAAAAAGAGCTGCTGTTGAAAGAAGGGATGAAAAAGCAGGCATTGTTACCAGCAATTAGCGAAGAAGAAATTACTCATGAAATACCAAACGGATGGGTTTGGTGTCGACTTCAAGAAATAACAAGATTAATAACTGATGGCAAACACGGTGACTGTAACAATTTACCAAATTCCGGATATTTTTTTCTATCCGCCAAGGATATTCAGGACGGAAACTTGATATACGAGCACGCTAGACAAATCGAGCCTTCTGAATTTAATGAAGTCCATAAAAGAACGGATCTTCAACCCGGTGACATATGTATGGTAAACACTGGGGCTACTGTTGGGAAATTAGCAATTGCAGATGACAATGAAAATACTCGAAGAACTACATTTCAAAAAAGCGTAGCGGTCATTAAAGTAGTTACCCCTTTTATTGATCAAAATTTTATAGCTTTATTTCTTCGAGCAGAAAACTCGAAGTTACAAAAAAAGTCTGGGGGAAGCGCAATAAACAATCTATTACTTGGAGATTTGAAAAAGAAAACTGTGCTACTACCTCCTGCAAACGAACAACGTCGCATCGTCGCCAAAGTCGATGAATTGATGGCACTTTGCAACGCCCTCAAAGCCCGCATCGCCGCCGCGCAAACTACGCAACTCCAGCTCGCCGATGCGATTGTCGAGCAAGCGGTTGCTTGATCGATGCGCCTGGACAACCAAATCCCGTCCTGGTGCGACAAGGACCAGCACCATTTCTTCGAGCACTATGCCGACTTCAACGCTTGGCTGGAGGAAAGCGAGGACGCGCAAACTTTGCGCGAAGACTTGGGAACTGGACAATCTATCGCAACCGGCCAAAGCCCTGTTTGCCGGCGACAAAGCCCAATACGATCAAGCCTTCGAGCAATACAAAACCAACCGCCGCCAAGAAATCTTAAAGTGCGTTTATTTCATGAGGCGGCTTTGCGCGGCAGGCCATCATTGTCGAGATTAAAGAGCGAAGACGGGGTTAGGTAAATTTTCATTACCGGGCATACTTGACTCAAATGCCGCCTTTTCGAGAACTCTATTATTTGAAGCGTACCCGCTTTGAGGGCATTTATTTCTTTACTGAACGCCGGAAAAAAGGCTGACGCATGGACAATTTAAGCTTAAGTGCGCTGCAACTGGATATCAAGCTCGATAAGCCTCAGGTCTTTCTTTATCGGAACGTCTTATGCCATTCCGATGAAAGCGCTTCAGGCGAAAAGTGCGGTAGAGTGGGCAAACAGCCTCACCGTTTGCCCACCAATTGGAAGCTATGCAGTCAAAAGGGCAGTGCATCATCAGCAGGGGTTTCATTTTAAAATCAATGCCGTTTACACGCGTCAAATCTTGACGGAACCCCGGCATTAATCGTCAAAAGTGCGAATCAATAATAAATGCGAATTCGGTCGAGCATTGCTATTCGTCCGGCAACGGCGGATAATTTGTTGAAAATTTCAACAATTAAGGAGGCCATTATGGCTACCGTGAATTTCAGTGTGCCGGATGACGTGAAAGAAGCGTTCAACGAAGCCTACAAAGGCCAGAACAAGAGCGCGGTGATTACCGAATTGATGCGGGAAGCCGTCGAGCGTGCGGAGCGCAAAAAGCGCAGTCATGATGCGATTGCAAGAATCCTGGAACGGCGCAAGTACGCGCCGGCAGTCACCGATGAAGCACTGCACGCGGCACGGGAAGAAGGCCGCCCATGATTTTAGTGGTCGACGCCAGCGTCGCCCTGAAATGGTTTTTTCAAAGCCGGGAAGATGAAGCCGATTGCGACCTGGCGTTAGCCATCCTGGCAGGCATTGATGAAGGCCGGATACACATGCTGCAACCTCCGCATTTTATTGCCGAGGTGACGGCGGTGCTGGCCCGCGAAAAACCGGAAGAAGCCCAGGACGATTTGTTCGATTTATTGGCCATCGAAAGCCGTTTTGCCGAGGAGCCGGAGATTTACGCCACGGCGATGGATCTGGCGATCCGTTGCCGGCACCACTTGTTCGATACGCTCTACCACGCGGTAGCTCTGAACACCCCCAGCACCACATTGGTGACCGCCGACCGCCGTTATTACGAGAAAGCGGCGGGGTTCGGCCGGATTACCCTCCTGCCCGATTTCAAACTCTCCCGCTAAGGAACATCCCAAGCCGTGGAGGGTGTGCAAGCGGCTTTATCGTCTGCCCACCCAGCAAAGCTACAAACCCTTGGGAGAGGATATATACCCGTCATGCCCGGGATTTTAATGCTGTCTACACGCGTCAAATCTTGACGGAACCCCGGCGTTAATCGACGCATCCCTCGCCGTGACGCCGGTATCGGGAAACTCGGTAAACAGACCGTCTACGCCCAGATCATAGTAATAGGTCATCTCTTCCCGTGGATCAGAAAAGCCCAAGCCGCCGTCGTCATTGCGGAAAGTCCAGCTATGCACTTGCAAGCCCTTCGCATGCGCTTTTTCCAGAACGCCGGTACTGCCGTCGACGCGGCGGTCGTTTATCGTGATTTGACCGTCGCCGTTCCGATCGACATGATCATTGACGGTTTTGACCAGATAAGGCTTCCAGGGACCGATGGCATCGGCATAGGTTTTGACAAAGTCCAGTCCGGTATCGGTCAACAGGTCCGCAAAAGTGCGTGTATCGCCTGAAACGGCAAAGTCATACGGCTGGCGATAAGGCGCAATCAAAGACAATGAACCGTCGTCGTTCACATCGCTGGCATCGATCAGCTGCACCAGGTTGATTTGCGTCCTGCGGCTCAGATATTGCAGATTTCCGACCTCGAAAGACTGGATGAATACCGGCGCACAAGCGTCGTTTCCGTAAGCGCGATGCAGCTTTTGCAGTAAATTCCTTTCGAAGAAATGCTTGCCGAAGCGTTGATGGTTTTTTTGATCCGTCACGGTCGCATGATAGGTCGAATGCTTGATCTCGGGATAGATGCCGATGGTACGCCCGGTTTCCGCGCTCTTTTGTTTGGCCAGCGCAATCACTTGCTCCAGCGTGGGTATTTCGTACAATCCATTGTATTGCTGATCGCGGTTCGCGCGCGGCTGCACCGCGCGCAGGGTTTTGATTTCCGCCAGCGTAAAATCGGTTGCGAACCAGTCGTCATACTCGACGCCGTCGACCATCCGCCGGGTCTTGCGATCGGCAAATTCCGGGCGGCTGGCGACATCCGTGGTGGCGCCGATCATCGGCTCATGCCGGGCGACCATCTGGCCATCCTGGGTCAACACCAGATCCGGTTCGATAAAATCGGCGCCCATGTCGATAGCCAGGGCATAGCTTTCCAGCGTATGGTCGGGACGATAGCCCGAGGCGCCGCGATGAGCGATCACAATGGGCGTGGCGATCGGCGCCGCTGTTTCCACAGACCTGGCTTGCAGCCTGCTCTGACAACCGAATACAGCAAGCGCCGCGGCCGCCAGCAAGGCCAGTTTGTGGGTTTCGTTCAACATAAATCGTAACCTTTCAAATTGCTGCGTTATGCAGAGGTTTTGGCCATCGTTTGCCCACGAATTGCGGCAAAGTTGCGGTGAGCAAGTGTTTACCGCAATCAACAGTCGAGTGTTCCCTCGGTCGGGCAAGTTTAACGTGAAAATCTTGTGATTCCGGAATATTGAAAGCGGAAGTAATCGGTCATGGTTTGCCTTTTGTCTTCGTTTTTCTCTCGATTGATGCGGCTCGTGCCTCACCGCATCTTACGGGGTACGCGCTGGAGATTGGGTTTTTGCCGTGTGCGGAAGGCGACAGTACGGCTTCCCTGTGGCTAGCAACAAAATCCGGTCCCGATGATCATAACCCGCTGTTAGCCGACTTCACCGCGGGCGACAGGGCCTTGATTTCGCGGGAGATGATCGAATAAAGCTCCGGCGTCCATTCCGGCAGGCCTTCGATATCGGCCGCCAGCGGGTAGGTCCTGGGATCGTGCGGGGCGATCACGACTTTCACGTTTCCAGCACCCGCGTGCACGGTCAGCACGAAAAGCTCCTCGATGGTTTCGTCGTCCATGGCCAGGCAGCCGAGGGACTTGGCTTTGCCGTGGATGAAAATGTCCGAACCCGGGCTGGAGCGTCCCTCATCCCAGGCATGGAAGAGGTCGAATTCGTTCGGGTAATTGAGTTTCATCGACAAGTGGAAATGGCTGTTCGGATTCAGTCCCGCGATGCGGTAAACGCCTTCCGGCACCTGCATGTCGCCCTGGCGCAATTTGGGGCCGGAGACGCCGCTGGCGGCACGGATGCGGTAGTCGCGGATGAAGCGGAATTCGCCGTTGTCCCTAGCCCAGAGTTCCAGCCTCATTTCCTGTTTTAAAGCGATGAAGGCGACTTCCCGGGGCGGATACGATACTTTGGCCTTGGCGAAATAGGATTTGAGTTTAGTCGTTGCATGTTCGCCGTAAATTTGCAGCACATCCTCCACGGTCCGTTCGCCGGCCGGCTTTGGCGGGATGTAATACATAATACTTTCAGCCTGGGCCTGGGGTTTGACGGCGGCGGGCCTGGCCGTGGGGGCGGCGGGCTTGTGCCCGGAACAGGCTCCGAGCAATCCTGTCAGGGCCAGGCCGGCAATGATTTTGGTTGTTGATTTCATATGGGGTATGTTGAGCACAACGGGTAAAAGAAATGATAGCCTTTTGGACGCCATTCGTCATGTCTCTATTTTTACGGACGTCTTCCGGCGAAACAACTCCCGGTTCAAGCAGCTGATCAACTCCGTAAGCCGCTACAGTGTCAATAAGGTCCGGCAAGATAAAACTGGATCGGCTCAAACCGGGCAGAAGAGGACAGCTGGTTTCCCGGTATAAGGATCGCATTACCGGATGGAAAAGGCGGACCAGAACGCCGCCGGCCACACCCGCCAGATTTTTGTTGAAGCAAATCGCTGGCCCGTGATTATCGACGTCCTCTTGCACCCCCTCTGAAAGAGCCGCCGCCATGACCGCCTATGCTTCTGCTGCCCTGAAAACCTCCTACTGTTCCTCTATGAAGGGATCGCCCCGAAAAATTGCTGCCGAAGGAGCGAGAGGGTCTGGACATTCGGTTTTCGCGAACAGCCGGCGCTGAATAAGACCGTTGGGGAACATGAATCCTCGACCGGGTTCTCCCGGAGAATGGCTGTGACAGACGCGCCTCACGCGGAGACCTGATTGTTTGGCGATGCAAAGCTCTCGGTCGATTATCCCAGGGGATCACGGTAGGAGCCCGGCCCCGGCTTCCAACTTTAGGGCTTTTATCCCATGGGATAACGATTGGGTTATTTTCTCTCGCTCTGGAATGTCTCCTCTGGGTTGAAAACGGCTTTCTCGATGCAGGCGTTCGAGGCTGGGTTGTCCAGGGGATCGCGCGGTCGCGGTTTTGTTTGCGTGACACAATGGCTTTCGCCCCGGTTCGGGCTTTAGGCGTAGAGAACCAGGGGGAGGGCGCTAGCCTTTTAGATTTCGCATGACTCCCTTTTACCGGTCCGGCACTGAATGGGTGGCGGTGATGCTTGCCAACTTTGGCATGATGGCTGACAAAATGAGGATGACGGTTGAAAGTTATTTTCCGGTGGAAATTGTTCAGCACGAAGAAGCCTGGAAAATAGACGCCCGTGGACCAGAAAGGATAAGGCGTCCAGCTGTAAAGATAATCATAAGGGGCGGGCGGCGAATAGTAAGTCACCACGGGCGGGCCCTGTTCCTCGTAATAATCATTGATGTCATCGGGAAGCGGCGTTGCCAGAGACTCCGGGACGGATACGCCTGCCGGACTGTCCCAGGGAATGTCGGAAATCTCTTGAGCCGCCGGCAGACTCAGGGTTCTGACGCTGCTTCGGTATTCCGCCGGGATGGACTCATAGACGTCGGTGTAATGCGTCACGCCTTGACTGTCGATATAGCGGTAGAGGGTCTTTTTTCCGGGTTTGCGGCTCAGACCGGCGGGAGCCTTGGGAGCGGGCTTAACGTCCAGTCCGAGCCGTGTTTTTACCTCGCCGAGAAGCTTTAGCGCCTGATCCTTGGGGAGGGAAAGCTTGCCTTGCTCGCTAGCGGCGACAATGCCTTTCTCAATATCGCCCAATACGGTTGGGGTAACCGGATAGTCGGTAATCCAGCCGTTGTCGGGTTCGATACCGAGACCGCTCAGCAGCGCTTCCGCCTCTGTCTCATCCGGCGATGAGCCAAGCTTTAATGCTTCAGCGAGCTGAATGGCGAAAACGCCCTCCGGAACCAACGCTTGCTCTACCGAAGGCAGGCGAGTATCCGCTGGAATAGCAGAGGAAGCAGGCGGCTGTGCTTCATTCTCTCCGCCTTGTCCATAAGCTGCCGTCGAAAGCAGGCCTCCGGCGGCGAAAATAAGGATGATAAGGCGGTGGATGGTGTACCGTTTAAAACTTTGAGTGAACATGATTCACACACTTGTGATGAAATAACCCCCCTTAGGCTGCAAACCGACAGGTAAAATTCCTCAGGGAGATTGATCCGCACATTTTAATGGCCTATGGGTACGCAGAGCGCGGGAACCATAAGCGGAAATTCTTGACCAAATCCTGACAATTAAAAAGCTGTTTTACACCATCCCGATTGCAACGGGGGGCTTATCGATGAAAAAGGGGCCATTCTTATTTTTTCTTATCCTATTGCCGCTCCTTGGCTATGCCGAAGAGGAACCGCTCGATCTGGATCTGGAATCCTCGACGATTTATCGGGGGGACTCGAAAGGCTTTTCCTGGATGTACAACAAAAATTATTGGCCTTCCGAGCACAGGTTCGAAAACGAATGCCAGTGGATGGCGGCGCAGATACGCGATATATACGTTGAACGGCGGCGCAGACGGGCCATACAGCGGCGTTATGAAGCCCAGTGCCTGGACAATTCCCCGGAAGAATAACAAATCTTAAAAGAGCAGTTAAGTCTTCAAGATGACGCTCGGGTTGAGCAGAATGTGCGGCTTTTGGGACAGTTTCCGGCGTGTTCAGCGGAGATCAATGGGGGATGATTTGCCCTCAAAGCCGTGCGGGGGCGAGTCCATATTTTCTCAAGCAATGGGAGAGGATTTGAAATGCCGCGATGCCGCAGGAAATATAAAGCCAGGCGTGAAGCGATACCGCGCCCCAGATAACATCCAGCAGGTACAAAGGTCCGACGAAAGCGATTTTAGCCATTTTCGCGGAGGCCTTTCGGCGCAACGAATGGTTGAATAAAAAATCCTGCGACATTTCTATTAGATTTTTCTTTTTAAAAATAATCAGCTTAGGCTAAGACCGATCTGGAATAGTTCACACTTGAGCAATGGCCCTGGGAAATCATGAATACTGAAGGTCCGGCTGATATTCAATTTGTTGCGGCGGTGGGCCGTTAGTGTTTTAATGTGTACTGATAGGTAAAATAATACACATGGTGGTTGTCATGCGAACCAATATAATGATTGATGACGCATTAATGAATGACGTACTCAAAATAACCGGGCTAAAAACCAAACGGGAAGCGGTCGAGTTAGGGTTAAGAAAACTGCTGGAGTTAAAGCGGCAAGAACAAATCAAAGCCTTTAAGGGAAAATTGAAATGGGAGGGCGATTTAAACGCTCAGCGCATGGATCATGCCGACGCCAGGGGTGAATCGGAGTGATTCTGGTCGATTCCAGCGTCTGGATCGATTATTTCAACGGTGCGGGGACACCGGCCGTACAAAAACTCGACAAGTTACTGGGTGTACAGCCCATCTGTACGGGCGATTTAATTCTGACCGAGATTTTACAAGGATTCAGGGACGATAGGGACTATCAAATCGCAAAGGACCTGCTGTGCGCGTTACCCATCCATAATATGCTGAATCTGAACTTGAGTTTGAGGAGCGCCGAGAATTTCCGCTTGCTCAGGCAGAAAGGCATCACGGTCAGAAAGACCTTGGATGCTTTGATTGCTACGTTTTGCATCGAAAAACAGTTGATTTTATTGCACTCGGATAAGGATTTTCACCCGTTTCAGCAGTATTTGGGATTACAGGTTTATTGATGCGCATGGCGATCGCATTGGAAAAAATTGAAAACAAATACGCAGGGCGAATGCAAAGCCGTCCAACCATCCTGATCGAATCCGGCATAATGACATAATGGCACCTCAGCCATCCAAAGCACGCGCCAAGTGCCTTTGCATCGACATCGAAACCGCCCGCCAGGACCGTTTGAAGCTGAGGGAGATCGGGGCCTACAGGCCGGACACCGACATCAGGCTGCGGCTGTCCGGCAAGGCGGCCGATTTAAGCCGGCGGCTGGATCAGGTCACGGAAGGCGCCGCGTTTGTGCTGGGCCATAATGTGATCGCCCACGATCAGCCGGCGTTGTCGCTGCTGCATCCGGATCTGGCGCTGCATCGCCTGCCGCTGGTCGACACGCTGGAACTGTCGCCGGTCGCCTTTCCGCAAAACCCCTATCACCGCCTGGTGAAAGACTACAAACTCTGCACGACGACCCGCAACGATCCGGTGCGGGACGCCGAGCTGGCCTACGAGCTGTTTCTCGATCAAGCCGACGCCTTGCGCCGGCGCGTCGCGGAGCATCCCGACGAAGCCCTTTGCCTGCATTTTCTGCTGGCGCCGGAAAACGGCAAGGGCATGGCCAATTTCTTTGCCGCGCTGCGGGCCGCCTTGCGGCCTTCGCTGGCCGAGGCGCAAGCGGCCTGGCGGCGGGCGACCGACGGCAAGGTCTGCCGGGCCGGCCAACAGGAGGTCGTCAGCCGCTATCTGGCCGATCCGCAATGGCGCAAGCCCCTGGCGTACGTGCTGGCCTGGCTGCGCGTCGCGGGCGGCAATTCGGTGCTGCCGCCCTGGGTCAGCCTGTCGTTCCCGCAAACCCGCGACTTGATCGCCAGGCTGCGCGATGCGCCCTGCGGCGATCCCGATTGCGCCTGGTGCCGGGAGCAGCATGACCTGCTCAAACTCCTGCCGCGCTATTTTCCGGGCATTACCCAGTTTCGCGCGGCGCCGGCTACTCCTGATGGGCGATCGCTGCAGCAAACGATCGTCGAGCACGGCTTTGCCGGCACGCCGACCCTGGCGATTCTGCCGACCGGCGGCGGCAAATCGCTGTGTTATCAACTGCCGGCGCTGGCCCGTTTTTACCGCAACGGCAGCCTGACCGTGATCGTTTCGCCGCTGCAATCGTTGATGAAGGATCAGGTCGACAATCTGGAAGCGCGTGGCATCACCTGCGCCGGTTATCTGAACAGCCTGCTCAATCCGCTGGAGCGGCGCGTCATGCTGGAAAAATTGCGCCTGGGCGACCTCGGGCTGATTTTTGTCGCGCCGGAGCAATTCCGGAGCACCGCGTTCGCCAACGCCTTGCAACACCGTGAAGTCGGCGCGTGGGTCTTCGACGAGGCGCATTGCCTGTCGAAATGGGGGCATGACTTTCGGCCGGACTATCTCTACGTGTCCCGCTTCATCAAGGCGCGGCAGAAAGACAAGCCGTCGCCGGTCTTCTGCTTTACCGCCACGGCCAAGCCCGATGTCGTGCAGGATATCGTCGAGCATTTTCGCAAGCGCCTGGGGATTTCGCTCGAAACGCTGTCCGGCGGCGTAAACCGGGAAAATCTGTTTTACGAGGTGTATGCGGTGCCGGCGCAGGCCAAGTATCCGGAGGTGCTGAGACTCTTGCAGGAGTCCCTGCGCGAGGACGGCGGCGCGATCGTGTTTTGCGCGCGCCAGAAAACTGTCGAGGAACTGGCCGAGTTTTTGAAACAGGCAGGCCTGAATTGCGGTTATTTTCACGGCGGCATGCTGCCGGAGGAAAAACGCCGGGTGCAGGAAGCCTTCATCGCCGGCGAGCTGCGGGTGATTGCCGCGACCAATGCGTTCGGGATGGGCGTCGACAAGGCCGACGTGCGCCTGGTGCTTCATCTCGATACGCCGGGCTCGCTGGAAAACTATCTGCAGGAAGCCGGCCGGGCCGGGCGCGATCAGGCGCCGGCCCGTTGCGTCCTGCTATACGACGACGCCGATCTGGATGTGCAGTTTCGCCTGCTGCGCAATTCGCGGCTGACGCAGCACGATATTCATGCGATCTTGAAGGCGCTGAGAAGCATCGAGAGAAAAGACCGCGGCGAAGGTTCCGTGGTGGTTACCAGCGGGGAGATCCTGCTGGAGATACCGGACAAGCACGGCATCGATCCTGATGCCGCCGATGCGGATACCAAAGTCCGCATCGCGGTGGCCTGGCTGGAAGAGGCTCGGTTGCTGGAGCGGCAGGAAAACCATACGCGGGTGTTTCCGGGCAGTTTGCAGGTTGCCAGCCTGGAGGATGCCAAGACGATATTGGAGAAAAAACTGGGGCCGAAGACCAATATCGAGCCCTACATGATGCTGCTTTCGCAATTGTTTTACAGCGAGGACGACGAAGGCATCAGCACTGACGATCTGATGCTGGCTACCGGCCGCACCTCGTACGAGGTGCAGCAGATGCTGCGCGAACTCGACCGGATGAAGCTGGTCTCCAACGATACCGAAATCGGCGTGACGCTGTACCGCGATCCGGAGACGATCGAACGGCTGGAGGAGTTGCGCAAACTGGAGAATGCCTTGATCGCCGGCTTGCGCGAGGCCGCGCCCGACGCCGACCGGGAAGACTGGCAGATTCTCAATGTCCGCATGCTCTGCGATACCCTGCGCCGGGACACGGGCGTCGAACTGGGGCCGGACAGATTGTCCCGATTGATGAAATCGTTTGCCGAGGCTTTCGGCAGCGGCGCCGGCCAGCGCGGATTTTTCGCCTTGCGCCCGGCCGGCCAGGACAATCGCTACATCAAGTTATTGCGCCCCTGGCAGGACATCGAAATCATCCGCCATAAGCGCATGAAACTGGCGCAGGCGCTGGTCAATTATTTTATCGCCCGCCGCCAGGGCAATAATCTCCTGGTCACCTGCAAACAGGGCGATCTGGAAGCGGCCTTGCAGGCGGATTTGACCCTGCAGGATCTGGAGGTGCGCGACTGGAACGTGGCGCTGGCGGCGGCGCTGATCTATCTGGACACCAACGAGGTGCTGCATCTGGCGCGCGGCAAGGCCGTGTTCCGGGCCGCGATGAGCATCCGGCTCAATGCCGAGGCCCGGCGCCGGCAGTTCAAAAAGTCCGACTACGCCGAACTGGCCCTGCATTACAAGGACAAAATCATCCAGGTGCATGTGATGGCCGAATACGCCCGCCTGGCGCTGGGCAAGATTCAGGCGGCGATGGCGTTCATCGTCGATTATTTCGGCATGGACCGCGGCGAATTCGTACGCCGCTATTTCGCCGGCCGCGAGGATATTCTTGAGATGGCGGCGACCGAGGTTTCGCATCGCCGCATCCTCACCGACCTGCAAAACCCGGAACAGCAGGCCGTCGTGGCGGCCCCGATGGAGGGCAGCCATCTGGTATTGGCGGGACCGGGTTCCGGCAAGACCAAAGTGATCGTGCATCGCGTGGCCTGGCTGCTGCGCGAATGCCTGGTGCGGCCGGAGGAAATCATGGTGTTGAGCTTCAACCGGTCGGCGGCGGTCGAGGTGCGCAGGCGCTTGTGGGTGCTGGTCGGCGCGGATGCCGCCGGAGTCGCCGTACAGACTCTGCACGGGCTGGCGATGCGGCTGACCGGCACCAGCTATGCCGTGGCCGCCGAACGCGGCGAAAGCATCGATTTTTCCTCCGTGATCAAAGCCGCCGCCGCGCAACTGAAAAAGGCGGAACAGGGCGACGATATCGGCCCTTCCGTGCAGCGCGACCGGTTGCTTGCAGGGCTGCGCTATCTGCTGGTGGACGAATACCAGGACATCAATGCCGAGCATTACGAGCTGATCAGCGCGCTGGCCGGGCGCTCGTTGAACAGCGACGAAGACAGGCTGGCGCTGATGGCGGTAGGCGACGACGATCAAAACATTTATGCCTTCGGCGGCGCCAATGTCCGTTTTATCAAACAGTTTGCCGAGGACTACCAGGCTAGAACCTATTACCTGATCGAGAATTACCGCTCCACGGCCCATATCATCCATTGCGCCAATCGCGTGATTGCGCCGGCAGGGGAGCGGATGAAAACCCGGGAGACGCTCCGCGTCAACCATGCCCGCCGCGAGGCTCCGGACGGGGGCGAATTTGCCGCGCTGGACCCTTTAACCCAGGGCCGCGTCCATATTCTCGAAACGCCGGCGCAAGTGTTCGGCGAAGTCGAGCTGGCTTTGGCCGAACTGATCCGGCTGAATACGCTGAAACACTTCGGCCGGACCGGCCCTTGGGGGCAGTTCGCCGTGATCGCGAGGCAATGGGAGGTGCTGGAGCCGATGGCGGCGTTGTGCCGTCGGGAGGGGATTCCGGTGCGGCTGATGCGCGACGACGCATTGCTCGACCTGCACAGCACCCGGGAAGGTCATGGTCTGTTGTCGTTATTGAAAACGCTCCGGAAATCCCATGTGCTGCTGCGCTGGAGCGTTTTGTCACGCTGGTTCAGACGGCGCTACCGCCAGCATGTCGACGAATTGATCGAACATCCCTATCGGGCAATGCTCGCCCAGTTCATCATCGGCTGCGAATCGGCCGCTCCCGGCTGCCGGCATGTGGCCGGCGACGTCCTCGAAGCGCTTTATGAGTTCCGCTCCGGCAGCCAGTCCGGCGCGAGCGATAATCGGCATGCGCCGCTCCTGCTGCTCACCGCGCACCGGGCCAAGGGCCTGGAGTTCGACCATGTCCTGATTCTGGATGCCGGCGGCTGGCAAGCCGCGAGCGACGAGGAACGGCGTCTGTATTATGTGGCGATGACCCGCGCGCGTAAAACCCTGACCTTATGCGTCCGGCAAGGCCTGCGTCATCGCTTCGCCCGGGATTGCGAAGACCTTTGTTTCAAGTCGCGGCCGACGCCTCCGGCCGCCGTGCCCCCCTGGGGGGAGCGTACCTGGACGGCCGGTTCTTCGCAAGTGGTGTTGTCATGGCCGGGCTATTTCGCGCCCGGCAACCCGGTCCATCGCGCGATCGAGGCGCTGGACTGGGACAGTCGGTTGGCATTGCGCAGCAGGAGCGACGGCAAGCCCGGTTGGGAACTGGCGGACGAAAACGGCGTGCCCGTTGCGCACATGGCGCAGGCCTTTATGCCGCCGAATGGAGAGATTGTTGCGGTACGGGTCGCGGCGATACTGGCACGGGAAAGAAAGGCGGGGGAAGAGGCGCTCAGGAGCGAGCGTTGGGAAGTGGTGTTGCCGGAATTCGCTTACCTGAGCCAGTGTCCCACAGGCACGAAAAATACTCTGTAGGCCGGATAAACGCAGCGCATCCGGCAATCGTGCGGTGGATACCCATGAGGCAGGTGCGCTGCGTTTATCCGGCCTTAACTTAATGCTTGCCCGGCTCCAGCTTTACTCCCCGCCGTTCGTAGACGGCATAGGCCTGTAGCGCGATCATCTTCGGGTCGTCGGCGGCCAGCGGCTGGCCTTCCAGCGGATTGCGCAGGCACCAGTTGATCATTTCCCAGAGCGGGACCACCCTGCCGATCTGCTTCTGGAATTTCGGATAGGTTTCGGGATGCGTGTTCGCCGCATTGGGATGGCATTGCGCGCAGGCGACGCCGTTGCTGCCCAGGGTCGGGCTGGTCCAGAGTTCCCGGCCTTCCTTTACGACCGTCATGAACTGCGCTTGCCAGCGGTCGAGATCTTCCTTGGTAAATTCGTCGGCCTGAACCGTTACCGATACGGCCAGCGCCGTTAGCCCCAAAACCGATTTTTTTGCATACATACGTCTCATGACTGTTCCCTGGGCGGATTAAAAATGGGTTTGCGGTGGAATCCGTGCGCTTTCGGACTGGTACTCCGCATCGGCGGGTTTTTTGCCGGACTTGTCGAAAAGCACGTGGCGGTCGGTATTTTCGGGCAGCATGAAATGCAGGTCGACGCGGCCGCTGGCGATGTTGATGAACTGCCAGCCGGTGGCGTCGCGCTCGAAGAACGGGTCGGCGCGGTTCATCGGCACGGTCAATTTAGGCAGATACCGCTCGGCCTGCGCATAGGCCTGCGGATACGGCCACGGCCAGGCGGTCGCCATTACCGAGTTGAAACTGATACTGCCGATCTGGTTGTACTGGATCTGGTGCACATGGCCGTAAATCACCGACACTCGCTCGAAAGGCTTCAAGAGGGCTTGAACCTGCTCCGCATCCTCGGTCCAGAAGTTCCAGCCTTTGTAAATCTTTTGCAGCGGCGAGTGCGAAAACACCACGATCGGCGTCGATTTGGGAATTTTGGCCAAATCCTTTTTCAGCCATTGCCGCTGCTTGTCGCCGACCATGAACGGCGAGCCGTTCGGATTGTCGAGCCCGGCCATTTCGAGCATGCGCTGCTCGCTGGTCGGCCAGCGGCGGTAGGTCCAGTCGTCGTAGGTCAGGATGCTGTTCAGCACGACGAAATGCACGCCCTTGTGGTCGAAGCTGTAATACTGCGGGCCGAACAGCTTTTCCCAGTAGGCGCCGAGATCCAGGTAATAGTCGTGCTCGCCCATCACGTAGCGGGTTTTAACGTTCAAAGCCGACATAATCTCCGCGCCGTGGTCGAGTTCCGGCGCCGAGCCCAGTTGCGCGAGGTCGCCGCCGAACATCACGAAGTCCGGCTTCGGATACAGCAGGTTGGTTTCGGCGACCGCGCGGATCAGGCCGCGGTCCCAGTTCCTGACGAAACGGTTGCCTTTGATCTGCTGGATGTGCGCGTCGGAAATATAAGCGAAGGTGAAATTCTCCTGCGCGCCGGCAAAGGCCAGTTCGACGAGGCTGATCGGCAGGGCGCTGCCGGCCGCGAGGACGCCCGAGGTTTTCAAAAAATGGCGGCGGCTGCGATTGAAGGTGCTCATGCCCGGTCTCCTATTTGGCTGCGACTGCAGAAGGGTTGGCATACTGCGGACTGGTCAGCGCTTTCAGAAATTCGACCAGATCGCCGATTTGCGTATCGTTCAGATTCAACGGCCGAATCCCGCCGCTTAGAAAGTCGTTGACTTTGGCCCCTGCCGGCGTCACGCCGCCGTTGTTGTAATGCGCGATGACCTCTTTCAGGGTCTTCAAGCTGCCGTCGTGCATGTACGGCGCGGTCAGTTCGATATTGCGCAGGGTCGGCGTTTTGAAGGCGCCGATCTCGGTCATTTTATCGGTTACCGCGAAACGGCCGAGCTCGGAGGATTTCTTGTCGGTCAGCACGATCTCGTCGACGTCGCCGCCCTTGGTTTTGGCCTCCAGAAATGCGCCGGCCAGACGCGGGACATCGTCCTGAACCGCATTGATGCCGATGCCGATATTGTGAAAGCGGCTGTCGCTAAACAGCGCGTGGTCATGCTCGATCGTATGGCAGGAAACGCAGCGGCCCTGGCCGATAAACAGCTGGAAGCCGCGCACTTGCGCAGCGGTCAGGGCGTCTTTTCGGCCGTTGAAATAATAGCGGTCGAAAGGCGAATTGCCGGACACCAGTGTACGCTCGAAGCTGGCGATCGCCTTCGCGACATGCTGAAGCGTCAATTGATCGCCGCTCACGCCGAACACCTCCATGAAAGCTTTTTTGTAGTCGGGGTCGCTGCGTACGATCTGCAGAATCGGCTCGTGATCGGCCAGGCCGCCTTCGACGGAGTTGACGAAAGGCTGTTTGGACTGGTTTTCCAGATCGGGTTCGCGCCCGTCCCAGAACTGGGATTTGTAGAAGGCGGTGTTGATTACGGTAGGGGCGTTGCGTGTGCCGATCAGGCCGTGATGGCCGGTGGAGAAGCGCTTGCCGTCGGTAAACGCCTGCTTTTCGCTATGGCAGGTGGCGCAGCTGACGGTGCCGTCGATAGAGAAACGCGTGTCGTGGAACAACTTGCCGCCGAGGGCGATCTTGGCCGGCGTCTGGGGGTTATCGGCCGGCACGGGAACCGGCGGCAGACCCAGCAGCGGGTTTTCCGCTTTCCGGGCTGAAGCGGGCGCTACGGGATTTGGGGTTTCGCCTTTCGCTGTTTGCGCATACGCAAGCACCGCAGCCGCACTCAGCGTTAATACGGTAAGTAAACGCATCTGGACCTCCATCAGTTGAATAAAACCTGAAGATCGAACGGCAACCATTCAGCACCGTGAACTCTACCGTCTGTTTCGCCCCAATATACCAGAGCCCATGATTTTGCAAAATAGATAATTTTCCTCCTCGCCAGAAGATATTTTTATGGGTTTTTAAGGATTGAAAATACGTCCGGGCAAGTTAACATCCGGACGGCAGCAGGCTTCTATGGGCTAATGCCGTTAAGTTAAGAAGCTTTGCCTCTTCTCCCTCCGGGAGAAGGCTGGGATGAGGGGGTAAAAAAGTATTTCCTTATTGTTGATTCTCCTCGGCAATTGCTCCCTGCGTTGCACTCGATCGCCGGTTCCCGACGCAATCTACCTCCTCCTTCCGTGGGGTCGTATCTCCTGAATCCATTCAGTCGTCACCCCGACCCTCTCCAGCAGGAGAGGGAGATTCCTCCTTAACTTAACGGCATTGATGCTTGGAGTGGGAGCGACGCCTACTTTAGATAATCCTTAATACTTTTGTCAGGAATCAAGATAGTCCGGATATATAAATGTTATATCCCGGATATTTGCAGAAATTACCCATTTCCGTAAACAAAAAATTCTTATGTGCGGTAGCGAACCGATTTTCTTCAATACTCTGGGTATTCTGTCAGCCAATAGAGAAAAAAAGATCGCTTACCTTATAAAGGAATACATATTATAAGGAAGTGCCGTTAATTTAACCTATCGTCATACTTATATACGCACAGGGCACAAGGGGTATTTTAAGGAATCTGCAAGGATGCAGAAGTTAGGGCAATCGAGGGGCGGAGCCGAATCCAGCGCACAGGATTGTGCCAGAACTCACCATTTACGGTGACTGGACTTCGGAATTTCTCTTGTGCCCTGTGCGTATGCCGGAATGACGACATTCTTTACAGCCTCAATGGGAGCTAGGCGAAATCGAAAATTGCTGAGAGAAGCCTTCCATTTATCCAGAAGGGGGATTTTAGGATAACGGCATGGATTTGATTCTATTGCGTAAACACACGCTTTAAAAACCGTGGAATAAGTGAATTTCATCCCTGCCTGTGGATTTCGCTCAGGGAAACATTCGACCCACTAGCCCGGCGCAGAATATTTCCCCTCAGTATTCGTCCGTCTATAGAACGTCCTGCAAGAGAAGCTTTTCCAGATATTAAATCAGAGATACCATTTTAAAAAAATTGGCATAATAGTAAGAAACCCTAATATAACGATAATTATATTTGACGAAAATCTGTAGCCGGCTTTCGGATGAAACTCAGAAAAGGAGTGTTTCTATGTGCGGGATCGTAGGTGGAGTAGTAAAGCGAAATTTAGTGCCCATTTTGATGGAAGGATTAACAAAGCTGGAATATCGAGGTTATGATTCCGCCGGATTGGCGGTTATCGGGGAGCAGGGAATAAGTTGCAAGCGCATGCAGGGTAAAGTCAAAAGTCTTCAGGAGCTGCTGGATATCGATCCGATTTTCGGCAGTACCGGTATCGCGCATACCCGGTGGGCTACGCACGGCAAACCGAGTCCCGAGAATGCGCATCCGCATATTTGCCGAAATAAAATTGCCGTCGTGCATAACGGCATTATTGAAAACCATGAGCATCTGCGGGTGCAGCAGTTAAAAAACGGCTACACATTTACTTCGGAAACCGATACCGAAGTGATCGCGAACGAAGTGTTCGATGCATTACAGTATACGGACGGGTTATTGAACGCCGTTAAACGAACCGTCCCCAAACTTGAAGGGAGTTACGCCCTCGGGATAATGAGTAATGACGAGCCGGGTTTTTTAGTCGCCTGTAGAAAAGGCAGTCCTTTAGTGATCGGCGTGGGAATCGGCGAATACTTCATTGCTTCGGATGTTTCCGCGTTGCTTCCTATCACCCAGCGATTCATTTTTTTGGAAAACGGCGATATAGCAGCAATAAATAAGGACGGCGTGGTTATCTACGATTTAAATGATCGGGAAGTCATTCGCCCCATAAAAGACAGTCTTTTAACCGTCGACTCGATTGAAAAAGGCGAATACCGCCATTACATGTTAAAGGAAATTTTCGAACAGCCTTTTGCCGTTTCGCGAACGCTGCAGGGAAGATTCATCGATAAACGCTTGCAGGAAAGCGCTTTCGGCCGCAAGGGCGCCGAAATATTCGACACGATCAAAGCCGTACATATACTGGCCTGCGGTACCAGCTACCATGCGGGGCTGGTCGCCCGCTACTGGTTCGAAAAACTGGCGAAGGTTCCCTGTCAGGTCGAAGTCGCCAGTGAGTTCCGTTACCGGGATCCGATACTGATGCCGGACACCCTGGTGGTGACCATTTCGCAATCGGGGGAGACCGCGGATACGCTGGCGGCACTCCAGGAAGCCAAAAAACTGGGGGCGAAATATTCCCTGGCCGTCTGTAATGTTCCCGAAAGCTCGTTAGTCAGGGAGTCCGATGCGGTATTGATGACTCGGGCGGGCCCTGAAATCGGCGTTGCCTCGACAAAAGCCTTCACGGCCCAGCTGACGGCCTTGATGCTGCTGGTCATCGCGATCGGGAGGCGGTTCAAGCTGTCCGAAGACATGGAGCGTCAAATTACCTCCGAGTTGTTTAACCTGCCTGCCGAAATCGAAAAAGTTCTGCAACTGAATGACGAAATCAAAGCCCTGGCGGAACGGTTTACGGAAAAGAGCCATGCATTGTATTTAGGCAGGGGGTGTCATTATCCGATTGCGATGGAAGGTGCGCTCAAACTGAAGGAAATTTCCTATATTCATGCGGAGGCCTATCCGGCGGGCGAACTGAAACATGGCCCCTTGGCTTTAATCGATTCCACCATGCCGGTCATTACCATAGCGCCCAATGACAGCATGCTCGAAAAACTGAAATCGAATATGCAGGAAGTGAGCGCCAGAGGGGGGCAGTTGATTGTGTTTATGGATGAAAAACTCGCTTCCGCGGTCGAAGCCGGCAACATAAAGATTATTAAAGTGCCGCAAGTCGAAAATTATCTCTCGCCCGTTATTTACAATATTCCTTTACAGCTCTTGTCTTACCATGTGGCGGCTTTAAAAGGCACGGATATCGATCAACCCAGAAATCTTGCGAAATCGGTTACTGTGGAATAGTTGACTAAATTGGAGCACTGCTATTGCGGCGAGTTTGAATGCTGTTGGCAACCTGGAGTTCCAACAGCGGGGAATATATTTCCATTGTGGCAATGCGGTTTTATTAAGCGCCTAAAGCCGTTGAGACTATTTGTGAATATAGCGGGCCGGCATGACTTTATGAACGGATTTGGGAGGAGAGATGAAGTCGCGTGTGACTTCTTGATGAGGAGGCGTCAATAAGCGCTTAAACTCCTGTTTTACCACTTTGTAACATTCGCAGGCCTGTTTTTCCAGTCCGGGCCTGTCCATGACGGTAATATGGCCGCGGCTGTAATTAATCAAACCTTTTTTCTGTAGTTTCCCGGCGGCTTCAGTAATGCCTTCGCGCCTTACGCCAAGCATGTTGGCAATCAATTCCTGTGTCATGGCCAATTCTTTCGACGGCAGGCGATCAAGCGTCGATAGCAAATAGCGGCACAATTGCTGTTCTATCGAATGGTGCCGATTGCATACCGCCGTTTGCGCGGTTTGGATGATGAGCGCCTGAGTATAATGCAGCAGCAATTTTTGCATCATGCCATCGCGGCGGCCGCCCGTACGATTGAGTTCCTGCCGGAGTATGCTGCCTTTCAACCGGTAAGCATGGCCCGCACTTTGGACAACCGCCAGGTTATGCATGGGTTCGCTGCTCATGAACAGGGAAACCCCTACCATGCCTTCATTGCCGACCGCGGCAATTTCGGCGGAGGTGCCGTTTTCCAACAGATTCAGCAGAGATACGACGGAGGTCGTAGGAAAGTACACATAAAAAAGCGGATGATTCAATTCGTAAAGAACCTGGCCTTGTTGAAGATGAATCAGTTCCAGCATCGGTGACAGGCGCTCGAGGGTGGGTCGGGGTAATGCATTAATAAGAAAATTTTGCTGTGGAGTGGAATCGTATGAAATCATATTAAATGGCCTCTAGGCTAACCGGAATGGCGAAGTGAATTCAGAGTTAAGTAAACCTAATCAATGGTTCATCATTAAGATGAGCTGATTTTTGTTTTATAACCGGAAAATTTTTACTACCGTTAGATTAACAGGAGCTTTTCTTACTCTTATTATCTGAGTAAGAAAGTTGAAATTTTTCTATTAACTTAACGGTATTGCTTCATTCGAAAGATAACTCGAATGCAACGGATAGCGCTTGAATATTTTAATAAAATAGTAACAAAGCATGTTGAAAGACATGGTGTTAAATTTCTATTTTTTGATTTAATAAA
Organism: Methylomicrobium sp.; assembly: GCA_051061095.1. Classification (GTDB taxonomy): domain Bacteria; phylum Pseudomonadota; class Gammaproteobacteria; order Methylococcales; family Methylomonadaceae; genus Methylomicrobium. The sequence continues at coordinate 38,890 of JBPFEE010000022.1, forward strand.
TTTGCATAAATAATATAAGCGGCAAATTAATTATTTTATTTTTAGGGGGTGATAATTTATATGAATAATTATTTTTATCTTAGCGAAATATTAATTTCCTGTTCCGCCGCGCACCAGTCATCCAATTCATGACCTGGCGCGAATCCTCGTTGTTCTGCCTTGAAATAAGCCATTTCCGCAATTCTGGCATTCAGATCAGTATTCGTTTCAAATTCTTCTTGATTAAAAGCTTGTTCTTGATCCATTGAAATATCGCCCTTTGAGACTTTAGCGTTTCTAGCAGCCATTTTTACCTCGCATACGGTCAGAATAATTAAGTTATATACAAACTTCAGCTCACTGAAAAAAACAATGACTTGGGTGTTTTTAGTCAATGTGATGAAGTTAGATAATTTATAATATAAAACTCTTTGTTTTAATTAGCATAATTAATTAAACAATACTGGGATTTTATTGGTATGCTTTACTTTACATTAAAAAAAATAATTGTAAACGCTTAAAAAAGAAGGATTAATGATAAGGAATGGATAGAATCAATATCACTATTGGCGGGCCAAGTTAAAGCTCGTGGTCTTATATATAAATGCCGTCATACCCGCCGGGATACCCAAAGGGCACAAGTGCTACGCTTATCCAGCCTACATAGTTCCTTGCCTTCCCGCACCGTGACAGATGAAAGCGGCGTCGGCACATTCTATGGTTCTTCAACCGTCTTAAACGCGTAGGGTACGCTGCGCGTACCTTTTGAGGGCTTGATTCATCGGAAAACTTTAAAAAGGTACGTGCAGCGTACCATACAAGGCTCGTAGCGTTCTTATACAATCGGGCGAAGATTTGGCCGGTTCCGGATAGTCATGGTTCGATCTCCAAGGACACTAGAATCATCGGCGGAGTATCGATCTTGCCCCTAATGAGGTTGGCGTTGATCTTCAGCTTCCGGCGGCCGATGCCTGCAATGTCCGATGCTATCTGATAACCGTCGATCGCCTGATCGTTCCGTAACACATTCTCCAGCCGTTGATGAAGTTCGGGAAAATCCGCCAAGCCGATTTTCAATTGGGATATTTCGTAGCCTAACGTTTCTTCCGGGGTAAGTCCGAACGCCATATAAAACACTTGGCTGGCCGAGATCACCTTGAACGCTTCGTCGAGGACAACGAGAGGCTCGCGTATCGCATTGACGATGTGCTCGGCCCGAGCCAGCGCATCTTGCACCGCAATTGACTTGATACGCGAAGTAATGTCGGTAAAAGTCAACACTACGCCGTCGATGATATTATCCAGGGTTCGGTAAGGCTGGATGCGCGCCATTATCCAGGTATCGTCGCCGAGGCGCAGCTCGCGCTCATAAGGAATTAGCGACTCAAGCACGGAATGCGCGGCGCGCTGGAGTTCCTCTTCATCGAGGATGAGGGATTTGATATCGTTCAAAGGCCGCCCCACGTCCGAAGGGGCCAGCCGGTAAATGCGGACTGCTTCGCGGGTGAAACGCCGGATGACCAGGTTTTGATCGAGAAAAATGATGCCGACATTGGTATTGTCCAGCAGATTTTTCATGTCGTTCTGCATTCCGGCCAATTGCTCGATTTTGCTATGAAGCTCCGAATTGACGGTAATCAGTTCTTCATTGACCGATTGCAGTTCCTCCTTCGAGGTTTCCAGCTCTTCGTTGGTTGACTGCATTTCTTCATTGGCGGACTTCAGTTCTTCATTGGAGGCCTGCTGTTCTTCATTGGAGGCCTGCTGTTCTTCAATCGTGGTTCGATAGCTGATTTTCAATTGTTCCAGTTCGCTTTCAAGCTCTTCGATACGCGCCTGTTCCAGCGGGAGAGCAACCGCACGTTTGCGTGCCGTTTTGGGGGGATCGACGGCAGCATCCTGAAAGCTGATCAGCAACAGGTTCTGATTTATGTTTGGGCTGGATACAGGGCGTACGAACAAGTTGACCCGGGTAAAATCGCCGTTGGTCTTGACGTGTACCTGCCGGTTCAAAATGTGTATCTTCTCGTTGGCGACCGCATTAATAGCGTTACGCAATTCCATCATCAGGCCCTCACGGGCCATTTCGATGATGTTCAGTGTGGGCTGTCCCGGGGCCGGGCGCAGGTATTTGCCGGTATCGCCATGGATAAACAGAATGTCGCCTTTGTGGTCGGTGACCACCGAGGCGGGGGCAAAAAACTGCACCAATAAGCGCCGGGTCAACTCGACAATGTTGCGTTCCTTGAAGGCCTTGATGCTTTCTTCCAGAGTCTTTACGGGGCTGTCTACGCTCCAGGGCAGCCTTTGCGCCATGACGACCCGTGAGGAGGCAAGGGAAGGGATGGTGCGAAAGAGTTTCCATTTGCGATCTATTACCTTGAACAGTTCGCTATAATTGCCGATGCTCTCCGATGGCGACAGGAACAGCACCCCATCCGGCTTGAGCGCATAGTGGAACGCCGGTATGAGCTTCTCCTGAAGCTCCGGTTTAAGGTAGATCAGCAAGTTACGGCAACTCAACAGATCGAGTTTGGCGAACGGCGGATCTTTAATCACATTTTGCACCGCGAACACGATCATTTCTCGGATTTCCTTCTTGACCCGAAAACCGGTTTCTTCCTTGATAAAGAAACGGAACAACCGTTCCGGGGTGACGTCCTGAGCGATATTGGACGGATAAATGCCGGTGCGTCCAATCGCAATGGCATCCTCATCCAGATCGGTGGCGTAAATCTGTATCTTGAATTCCTTTTTCTGCCTGTCCATCAGCTCACGTAGCAACATGGCGATGGAGTAGGCTTCCTCTCCCGTCGCGCAGCCCACCGCCCAAACTCGAAAGACATAGCCTTCCGGTTTGTTATTGATCAGCTCCGGAAGTATTTTTTCTTCCAGAACGGAAAAAGCTTCAGAGTCCCGGAAAAAACTGGTCACATTGATCAGCATTTCCTTGAACAAGGTATGGACTTCGTTCGGATTTTCCTTAAGATAGCGGAGATATGTTTCGGTGTCTCTGATGTCGTTCTGCAGCATGCGGCGCTCGATGCGGCGGCCGATCGTGCTTTCCTTATACAATGAAAAATCGTGTCCGGTAATTGAACGCAGCAGCATCAAAATACGCGTGATGTCTCTTTCCGGTTTGAACATTGACCGAGGTCTAACATCAGCAACGGTATCGGCAATGATTTCTCCTAACTCAGCTTTTAGCGCCGCCGGTATTTTGTCAATGGGCAGGACCAGGGTGGCATAACCTGCCTGTATGATGCTGGACGGCATGCCGTCATAGCGCGCCGTAGACGGTTCCTGCGCTATCGTAATGCCGCCCGCGCCGAGAATGGCGCGGCAACCCAAGGTGCCGTCGCTGCCGGTTCCGGAAAAAATGATCCCGACCGCGTTTTCTTTCTGGTCTTCGGCCAGCGACCGCAGAAAGGCGTCTACCGGCATGCGTTGTCCGCGCGGCGCGTTCGGCATGCTGATCTGCAGTTTGCCGTGCAAAATCTCCATGTCCCGATTGGGCGGAATGACAAAAACCGTATTGGGGGCAACCGGCATTTGATCCTGCGCTTCGACGACCTGCATGCGCGTGGAACGCTGGAGGATATCGGTCAGCAGGCTGGCGTGGCTGGGGTCGAGATGCTGCACCAGCACGAAGGCCATTCCGCTGTCGGCAGGCATGAGCCGGAAGAAATGCTCAAAGGCCTCCAGTCCGCCGGCAGAGGCCCCTATGCCGACAATTTTTATAGAGGCCGTCTTATTTTCGGAGAGTTGGGAAAGAGAGACAGAATGATTTTGGGATGAGGATTTTGTTGTTTTCACGATGGCTTCAAGATGCTTTTCGGTTAGAGGCAAAAACCGGATCAATCAATCGGCATAACTATTATCAGATGAAGGACTTGCGTTTTTTGAATGTTAAAAGCCCAATAATTATCTACAAATTGTTAACGTGTCAAAAATATTTTGTTAAGAAAAACAAAGTCAGCAGTCGGCAAAGACCATCACAGTTTACCGGGACGAGGTTGACTGCTAAAACTTGCCTTTCGACTTTTCTCTCTGACGCAAAAACTCAATCAAAATGAGCCGTAAAAAAAGCGAACGGAAATATCTCGAAAGTACCGTGCAAATAGAGCCGAAGTTGTTCTTCAGCCGGTAAAGCGTTAACCCGGCATTGGCAAAAAAGCTCCTGATATTCCGTCGGCGCAGTCGCGGGCAGCTCCAGCCAGGTATCGCTCCAGATGCCGCCCAGCGACGGTTCGGGTTTATTCATCCATAGCGCGGCGATCAAGCGAGGAACGACGATAATCGCAAAATCGGCCTGATCCTTTCTGGCAAACGCCAACAGGTGATCGGCGCCTTCACCCAGGATGTTGATTTTCAGGTACTCGCCGTTCTGAAAAAGCGCGGCATGCCGCTGCCGGAAACGCAATATCTGCATGACGATAAAAAGCTTGATGCGCCCGTCTTCCATCGCGGACAACAAGGAACGCAGCAGCAGGACGCGATCCATATGAGCTGTCAACGACGTTTCCATCTGCTCCAGGGACTGGCGGCAGAAATTGAAATCGATGGGGCGCCGATTGTCGGGATCGACCAGGGTAAATTGCCATAACTCGTTGCCTTGATAAATATCGGGCACGCCGGGCGAGGTCAATTGCAACATAGTTTGCGCCAGGGCGTTGATGAGACCGGGCGTTCTAATCTGCCTTTCGAATTCGACGAAATCTTTCAAGAACATCGGAATCGTGTTCGCATCCAGGCATCGGCAGACGAACTGGCTGACGGCCTGCTCATAGTCTTCATTGGGGTCGATCCAGGACGTATGAAGTTTCGCTTCGCGGACCGCCTTGATCATATAGGCCGCGATACGTTCCCGATAATCCTTCAGCTCGGCATTGTGCAATGGCATTAACGGCCATGTTCCGATCAGCACCTGGTAAAACAGGTATTCATCGTTCCGGGCAATGGCGGTCTGGCCCGTTTTCGATTTGGGCGGTTTGGTCAATTTCCGCCAGCGCATGACAGCCTCCTCCCATTGCCGCGGTATCTCGCTCAATACGTTGATCCGGGCGCGCACGTCGGCGCTGTGCTTGCTGTCGTGCGTGGACAGGGACAGCATGCTGTGCGGCCATTTCTTGAGCCGTTCCTGGTTGAAATAATGAAAAGCATTCACCGAGCATCCCAGATGGCCGGGGTCGCCGCCCACTTCATTCAACGAAACGAGCCGGTTATAGCGATAACAGGCGGTATCTTCATAGCCTTTGGCCATTACCGGCGCGGTGTATTGTTGCAGTTTCATCACGAACTTGAGCCGTTCCTTCTCGGAAACCGGCGAGTTTTGTTCCAGCAGCAGAATATTCCGGATAAACTCGAATACGGTTTTGTCGGCGGCGCGGCTGCGTTGTTTGCCCTGTTCGATCGCCCAATTGATATATTGGGTATTTTTTTTGCTGAGGCTGTTATTGTTGATATAGGTTCGATAGACCGGAAAGCAGGCGATAACTTCCGACAACGCTTCACGCAAGGCATTCAGCGTATAGTCGCGGGTTTTGGGATTCGCAATGGCGATTTTGCTGAGCAGATTGGCGAGTACGTTGAGTTCGCCGCCCATCAGCGTCGTCATCACCGATTTTTTGGATTGATAGACCAGTTCGCCGAAATCCTGGTAGCCCTTGATAAAACGCCCGTAACACCGCGTCAACGGCAATTGCGCGCTGCCGTCGATGAAGACGCCGCAAACGATATTGGCGAATTCATAACCGGTGGTGCCGTGAATCGGCCAATCGCTGGACAGGTATTCGTAATTGGCGACGATTTTTTCGGCCACGACATAGATCGGCGGCATATCTATTTGGCCGGATTCTCCCTTCAATAAAATGGCCGCCATTTTTTTATTCAGGCGCTCATAATACGAAACAGGATCGTACAAACCGTCCGCATGATCGATTCGCAGGCCCTGAATCTTGCCTTGCTCCAGGTGCGACAGTATCAATCGATGCGTGGCGTCGAAGACTTTATCGTCTTCGATGCGCAATCCGGCCAGATCGTTGATATCGAAAAATCGGCGATAATTGATTTCATCGCCGGCCACGCGCCAATAAGCCAGCCGGAACACCTGCTTCTCCAATAACGCATGCAATTCGCCGTTTTCGCCGCCGCTGCGGTTTATTTCCGCTATGCGATAGATGATGAAGCGGACGATTTTCGGATTGTCGCCGCAGAGGCGCGCCAGATTTTTTTTAAAAACCTCTTTATCGCGCCCGCGTTCCTCGATTTTTTCCGGCGTCGTCTCGGTACGCAGCGGCAATTTGCTGAAACTGTTATCGAGGGTCTGGTACTCTAAGAATACCGGATCGTCCGCCGCGAAAATTTTAGCCAGCTGTTCGTGCTGCGAGCTTAGAATTAAAGGATAGGTCTGCGGATCGACGGGAAAACGGTGTTGAAAATAATAAATGTCGAACTGTCCCTGAGCGGCGTCGAATACCAGTGTCAGTTGGCGCTGTTCCAGTATCTCGCCGTACAGTCCCCCCAGCACGGGAATCAGCAGTTTATTTTGCAGCGCTTGATTAAGCGGATGCCACTCAATGTCAAAAAAATCGGCATAGGCGGATGCCTGGCCGTTCTCCAGTACGTCCAGCCACCAGAAATTGTCGCTGCCCATGACTCCCATGTGATTGGGCACGATGTCGGCGATCAAACCCATGCCGTGGCGTTGCAGTTCGGCGACAAAGCGATCGAACTCTTCGCTGCTGCCGATTTCCGGGTTGATTTCGCAGTGATCGACGATATCGTAACCGTGCGTGCTTCCGGGGCGGGCTTTCAGATAAGGCGATACATAACAATGGCTGATTCCGAGACGGTGCAGGTAAGGAACAAGCCGTCTAGCCTCTGCAAAGGTAAATTCCTTGTTTAATTGCAGGCGATAAGTCGATAGCGGAATCACCGCCTTTTGCCGCTGGAGCTCCGCTTCAGCGTTGCTTACCTCATTTTCGCGGGGAATCGGAAAGCCGGCTATCGACGTTATCATGATGGGGTTCCTCCAGGCAGAACCGGACCGACCACGGGTCCAATTTCGCTTGCGGCAGATTTTTCTGCGTCCCGGAAGAACTGGCATACAACACTCTTCCGTGAACAGGGCAGTCTATAGTGGTCTCTGTAGCTCCCAGATTTGCGGCCAACGTCAATATCGAACCGTCGTTTAACTGCCATTGCACATGGATCGCCCGATCGTTGAACAGTTGGTAACGGGCCTGTTTTCCGGTGACGCCGCGCAGCCGCGGCGTAATTTCCAGCTTTCGGATGCGCAATAACTCCTGGTGCGAGTTCAACCATTGCCGGTGCGGCGGGAGAGTGATTTCCTCCCATCTCAGGATGGCCGACTGAAAAGTTGGCAGGGCATTAGGGGAGGGTATTTTATCGAGCAAGGCTTCTTCATTAAACTCCGGAAAGCGGGCGAAATCCTGACGGCGTCCCTCCGCCACTTTCCGGGCGAGTTCATCCGGGAAATCGACAAAATAGGGGAATGGTCGGGTGCATGCCCATTCCTCGCCCATAAACAATAACGGAATCGAGGGCGCCAGGAGAATGATCGCGGTCGCCGCACGCACGGCCTCCGCCGAGCAAAGATCGGTAATCCGTTCGCCGAAAGGACGATTGCCGACCATGTCATGATTCTGTAAAAAGGAGATAAAGGACGTGAGCGGCAAATCCGAACAGGATTCGCCGCGATGCATTCCGTTCCGATAGAGCGAGGTTTCTCCCTGGTAGGCGAAACCCTGCGTCAGGCACTGGCCCAGATGATGCATGGGCTGCTGCCGGTAATCCTGGTAATACCCGAAGGTTTCTCCGGTCAACAGCACATGCAGGACATGATGAAGGTCATCGTTCCATTGCGCATCGAAAAAGCGCTGGGGCCGGTTTTTATCGCGCCTCAAGTAATGGGCGGCATTGTTGTCGTTTTCCAGAATCAAATAGATGTGGCGACCATAACCCGGCCCCTGGCGAACCGCTTCGGCAAGCTCCTCGAGAATATCGGGCGTGCTGTCGTCTGAAATGGCATGGACGGCATCGAGGCGCAATCCGTCGAAATGGTATTCTTCGAGCCAATACAGGGCATTATGGATAAAATATTGACGCAGCCAGTGGCTGGTATGTGCGAAATTAATGGCATCGCCCCAGGATGTGCTGTAATGCCGGTTAAAAAGCTCCGGCACATACAGGGGCAGATAGTTGCCTTCCGGTCCGAAATGGTTGTAAACCACATCGTTAAAAATCATCAGCCCTTTCGCGTGCGCGGCGTCTATCAGTTCCTTCAGCTCATCGGGGGACCCGTAGCTGTTCGTCGGCGCAAACGGCAGCACGCCGTCATAACCCCAGTTGCGCCAGCCGTAAAAATCGGCGATCGGCATTAACTGGATCGCGGTAATACCCAAATCGACCAGATAATCCAGATGCTTTCTTACCCCGGCGAAAGTGCCTTCCTCGGAAAAAGTGCCGACATGCAGTTCATAAAACACGGCGCTTTCCCAGGCCCGACCTTTCCAGTTGCCATCCTGCCAGGGCCAGGCTTCGGGGTCGATCACCTGGCTCGAACCGTTGACATCCTGAGGCTGATAGCGGGAGGCCGGATCCGGCACGTAATCCTTGCCGTTTATCAGGTACTGATAATAAAACCCGCCGCCGGCCAGTTCGGTCGTAATGCCGTACCAGCCCTCATCTTCGGCCGCCATGTGCAACCTGACTTCGGGCGCCGCTCCTTGCAGGCACAATTCGACCTTTTCCGCGCCGGGCGCCCATAAGCGGAAATTCACCCTGCCGTCATCCAGCAGACGGGTTCCGAAAGGCATGAAATGGGAGCTTTTTATATCTGCCATGCGCCGTTATCCGCTCACTTCGATCCTATTGTTCGCGTGATGCTGCAGCGCTACCATCAAGGTCAAATGCTCGCGCAATTGACGGGTCAACAAAAAGTTTTCACGCACGAACTCCTTGCCTTTAAGTCCCATTTCCTCCCTTTTTTGCTTTTGATTCAACAGATAGCGAATACGCAGCGCTGCGCCTTCGGGCGTGTTGACCAAAAAGCCGGTATGAAAATTGATCACCTGTAAACGGATACCGCCGGTATCGCCGCCGATGACCGGCTTTCCCTTCCACAGCGCTTCGGTCACCGTCAGACCGAAACCTTCTTTCGTGGATTTCTGCAGCACGATATCGGCGAGCCGTTGCAAGGCATTAATCGTACGGTGTGCGTCGGGCGGCAGCAGCAGTATTTTGAGGTCGGGATCAGCGCCGGCCGCGGAGCGTACTTCGTTAATCACGGCCTCGCCTTCCGGGTCGTCGGTGGCGCCGCCGCCGGCCAGCACCATTTGTAAATTCGGCACATAACATTTGGCCAGCTTGTAGGCTGCGATAACACCTACCGGATCCTTGAAGCGGTCGAAACGCGAAATTTGGGCAATCATGGGGGCGTCCGGACTGATGCCGAAGTGGGCCTGGACCGAGTCCAGTTCGTCTTGCGGCAAGTCGATATTTTTGTCGCTCAACGGGTCGATGCTCGGCGAAATAATATAAGAAGGATGGGGCATCGGCTGAACGAACTGCGGTAAAGAAAATATACTTGCGTCATAACCCCGCACGAACTGCTCGATAAAACGCCAGGTGCGCCGATGCGGATGGCTGGCGTCGATATGGCAGCGCCAGATCCATTTTCCCTTTCGCGCCTTACAATATTGCAGCAGCGCCGCGGGTTGCGGATCGTGAATAATAACGAAATCCGCTTCTTCCAGAATGGGCCGCAATTGCTGCGCGTTCTGTTCGTTCACTTCGCGAAAATGGTTCAATTGGGTTTCGGGGATGCTGATCTGGTTGCCCTGGATGGCATTATGCAGGCTTTTGGTGCACTGATAAAACTCACTGTCGCCGGTAATGACTTCCCAGCGCGCATCGATTCCCAGATCCCGGGTCAGCGGCACGAGTTTTTCCAGGATTTCGGCGACGCCGCCGCCAACGCGGGTGGAGTTCACATGCACCACGGTTTTGCCGCGCAACGATGAGGACAGCTGTTGCAGATGGCGAATGACATCGCCGCCGGTAACGGCGGCATAGGATTCCAGCATGGAGGTCATGACGCGGTCTCCGCGAAATAGTGTTGAAACGTCGCCGCCAATTGTTGGCGCAATTGAGTCAGGGTGACGAAGTAAGGATCAATGCCTGCTAATTGCTCAATCAAAGGCTGATAAGTATCGCCAAAATTACTCAGCCATTGGCGGAAATCATCGATGTTGTTTTCGGTACGCCGGCGTGAATCGATGAAATGGTAAAAGATGCTGTTGACCGATAGGCGGGGAATCAGATCCACCATCTCGCGCGGATCGGTAACGGAGAGGCGCGCATCGAAGACGACGATCTGCGAGCGGATGAATTGGAAACGTTGAAAGGCTTGCGACCAATGCAGATACTCGCTTTCCTCGAGTCGGTCATCGATGTATTCCAGCAAACGGTAGCGCAAATCTTCCGGATCGCTATAAAGGGTCGGATCAAGAACGGCCAATTGCTCGGCCAGTTTTACGTCATGCAGATTGTGCTTTACCCAGCCCGCAAAATCATTGATATATTCCGGCTCTTCAAAATGCGGCAGCAGCAAATTGCCCCAAAAATGATAATACAAGCTATCCGGGCTCAGCGTTTCGATATGGTCGCGGAATTCTTTCAGCGTCGCCGCGCGTTTGCTGGTGGCGACCGCGATTAATGCGCAATCTTTCAGAACAAACCGCGGACTGTTCTCCAGGGATTGATTATTTATCGCATTCATATGAGCCGCTTCCCTCCCCAGAATCTCAATAAAAACGCTGAATCAACATCTTACTAAGGCGTGATTTCTGCCTGTTTACTGAAATAAGTTCTGTAATAAAACTTTAAATTTGATTGTTTATAATAGATATACGGATTAAGTTATTGGTTAACAAAGTCTTTATTTTTTAGGTTAAATTTTAGATTTAATGGGGATTTTTCAAGTTCAATTTTGTTGGTGCCGATGCAAGGGCTATTTGAATTAAAAGGATAAGAATGTGTAATAACTAAATGATATATAAATAATAAAATTTATTTTTAAATTCCGCTGAATAACTTAAAACATACCGCTAGATAATTCCGGATAGTAGGTTTATGTCAAAATATAATGTTGGTCATTAATGTCGCGGTAGAGAAAATGGACAAAAGTAATGAAAAAAATAGTTTGAATTTCTTTTATCAAGCATCGATATATCAAAAAATATCACAAAAACGGCTTCTGTGAAGGACTGAAACTGAACCGCAAACTTATCAATTTCTTATGTTTTTTAGTGACTTACATAGTGGCGGAAAGGGAGCTTTACTATAAATGATATTTTATATATCCATTTAATATCCTTAGGGCCTCATTATTTACGCATTTACAAGAATTTGTTATTAAACGTAAACTAAACTCCGTCGGTAGAAAGTAGATTTCTCCTGAATCCAACCTGAAAGTTTACACACATTTTAATCGATAGCATTGTGACTGTGTTTCTGTCCGTGCTATCCGGAAAGACTGAAAGGAAGAAAGGAATAGTGTGGAAAACGTGGTTTTTTAATTAGTCATCAAGCGGTTTTCCCACAGATTTAAGCTCATGCTGATGGGCGTCAACAAGCCATAGGGCAATGGCCGGACTTGCTGAAGGATAGTCGAGATGTTTTGCGATTTGCTCTGGCAGGCGAGGGTACCCTACCCGTAGATAGGGCTTTGATAGTGGTATCTTCCCGATCCATAGGCAATCTTGTTAATAGGCCGTACATCAATCGGTGTGCGCAATGATTTATTTTATTTGCTTTGCTTGACGGTATATTTCTTCAAAATAAAAACAATTGAAAAAACAGTGGAATGTTTTCAATATTTAAAAAAATCATCAAATGGCATGGTGGGTTTCGTTTTACGGCGGAGCTCATTTGACTACTTTAAGATGAAATATCTATAGCAATTAGGAAGATTTTATGAACACACACACCCATAATTTTATCAAGGCGTCCCGCTTGACTCATAAAGAGCTCAGCAGAAGAAACGCTATCCATGAAGCCGGACATGCGGCCGCCGTTTATCTGGGCAACAAGCAAAAAGGCTTGCCGCCGGTATATTTCAGGATTACCATTAACGGACTAATAAAAAACGATAGTCAAACAAAACGTTTTTTAGGCGAACCCTACGACACGTATATCGCCAAACTGGAAGGCGGCCGCTTAATTCAGAGTTTGCCTGCCTCGCTTGAAGTAGCAACGAAAGATCTAACCGGCGCCCAGAAACTCGCCTACGAAATCGCTTTCGAAGCGGACATAATCAATCTGTTGGTGGGGCCGGTGGCCGAAGCCAAGGATGTTGCGCGGCGCGACAATGAATTGATCAATCCCGGTTTGATCAACGTCAATGCGCTGCACTATTATGACGGATCCTACGAATTGGATGTTGTCAGAGAATATTTTGAATGCTATTTCGAAAATGAAAATCTGAAAAAAAGAAAGATCAACGAACTCTTTCTGGCCGCATTCGCATTTGTCAGCGATCATGCCAACTGGCGTGCCATCAACCGGCTGGCGGATTATATTTTAGCTGACGACAAGATCATCATCGATTGCGATGAAATCATCACAGTACTGGAACATGAAAGCCGCTATACGGTAATTGATTCGGTCTATCAAGCTCAAACTCCGTGTCATTGTTAAGTTGTCTTTGAATAAGTTAATTTCGATGATAGGCAACAATTTGCGATCTATGGAGTCTAATATAGATTACTTCTTCTGAATTAGGCGATAAACTTAATCAGGGATTCTTTACCGTAGAACTGGTGCAAGATCTGGGCAGGCGAGATGGCGCCGGTTCAGCGAAAGTTGGACAGACGCTGAGAAAACTCAAAATCAGCATGCCGTTGACAACTATATTTTCGATGGAGCTAAATCGATGAATATGAAGACCGAACAAATCTTCGATCAGTTGCACAGGCAATTGGAGTTTCGGGAGAAAGCCGAAGCTTCAATTGCCCATGTCGAAACAAAGGAATGGACTTCTTTGAGTCCGACCGAACTGTTGCACGAATTACGCGTCCACCAGATCGAACTTGAAATGCAAAACGAGGAACTGCGGCGGGCGCAGCAGGAACTGGAAGCCGCGCGGGATCGTTATGCAGACCTATACGATTTCGCACCGGTCGGCTATTTTACAATCACCTGGGGAGGCGTGATCCTCGAATGCAATCTCACCGGCACGAATCTGCTGGGCGTTCCGCGTGCAAAGCTGATCAATCGGCTTCTGGCGCAGTTTATGGGCGACGAAGAAAAGGACCGTTGGCATCGATTTTTTTGTCAAGTCCGGCAAAATGCCGAAAAACAGAGTTGCGAAACGCTGATTCGCCGCTCCGACGGTTCTTCATTTCATGCGCATGTCGACTGCTTGCGCGTCGAGCTTGACGGTGAGTTGCCGATATTTCGCATCGCACTCGTTGATATTACTGCTCTCAAACAGGCCGAACAATGCCTTCGCGTCGCCGCCGCGGCTTTTGAAACGCAGGAGGCAATCCTGATCACGGATGCGAATAAGATCATCCTGCGCGCCAATAAGGCATTCGGCCGCATCACCGGTTACTGCACGAAAGAGATCATCGGTCAAACGCCTTCGTTTTTTCAGTGCGACCGCAATTTGCATGACGATTCCTTACCTGAAATGTTATGGACTTCCATCGTGCGCGACGGCTACTGGCAAGGTGAAGCCTGTGAGCGGCGCAAGAATGGCGAGATTTTTCCTGTCTCGCTTAGCGTATCGCAAGTTCTCGGAACGGACGGACGCATCAGCCATTATGTGATCTGTTTTTCGGATATTACCTTACAGAAGGAAGCCGAGAAGATACTGCTCAATCAAAAAACCTCCCTTGAAAGACAGATTAAAATCATGCATTCGGACCTGGGAAAGGCCAATCAGGAAACTTCGGAGATCAATACGGCGCTGCAAGTCATGCTCAAGCAGCAGCAGGCGGAACTTTCCAAAGCGCAATTTTCGCTTTCGCAAGAAGCGGAAAGGACGGTGTTGCCTTTTCTGAAAAAGCTGAAGGAACACACCCGCGATAAAAATGAAATCCGCTTGATCGGAATTTTGGAAGTCAATTTAAAGCATTTGCTGGATTCCTACGGCGTTTCGGAAAGCTTACCGGCCGCCTATATGAAATTGACCCCTGTCGAGATTCAGGTGGCGTCGATGATAAGACAGGCCATGCCGACAAAGGTCATTGCTTCGATGTTGAAACTCGCGCCGGGAACGGTCAACATCCATCGGAAGCACATTCGTAAGAAGTTGGGATTAAATAGCCGCTCATTGAATTTGACCGGTTATTTGATGTCGCTTTATGATGAACACCCGATTGGCGAGCATAACCTATGCGATGAAGATTGATTTCAAAAAACCCAGTGAATAAGGCTAGCGCATTCTGCCAGCATTGGAAAACGCATCGGGCATGACCATTCTTGTCAAAATAGTTCGATAGGTTCCAAATTTTTTGCTCTGGGCAAATTCTCTTTAGACGGCATCGAAACAAATTAAGTCTGCCAATTCAAACGGGTGACCTGCAAAATGCTTAAGCAGGTTCCGCTTTGTCATAAGTCAACTCATTGTAAACGTAAGATAAATATGTGGCTATAAAGTTGCCTCGTAATCATTACGGCAGACAAAACTATCCCTTGAAAAAGGGATAGTTATTCTATCCATTTTTTATCATTAATTACTATTTCTTTAAGATTTACAATTATTTTTTTTACTGTAAATTTAAATCTTAATAAAAATAAAGGTATGTCAATTTATAAGATTATTTTCTTGCTCAGAGCGGGAAATAATATGACTGTTTTTTATTATATTAAGGATTTGTATTATGTTTAAACGACAGATATTGATGAAATTTAGTACGGTTTTTATGATGACATTGTTAGCTTCTGCCTCGATTGCACAGTCCTTGGATGCGGGTGAAGCGCAGCAGGAAGAGTCATTTAGCGAGCCTGTCCAAGAGTTGACAGGCAGGGCTGGCGATGTTCCGGTCTATTCTCATATTTATGGTGCGGATTTCATGACCGAGCAGGAAAGGTGCAATTATTTACTGAAACTGGACGGTATGAAGTCGAAAGAGGAGAGAGATGCGTTTCGGGTCAAACATCGCGAGGAAGTAGATAAGAAGCGCAAAGAAAAAGGCGGCTAAAGTAGAGAAATTATCAGTATGACCGATGACAAAAAATTTTTATTAACAAAAATTTTAAAGATTATGAAAATTCAGATAATTATAGGCATCATGTTAGCGGTTTTATTTTTAATAAATAGCCACGCGAATATCGAGAAAGCGGATAATATCTCTTCGCAGAATATGGTTATTGAAGCCATTATAAAGTTTTATCCCAACACTTCAGTCGAAGAAGCGGAAGTGCTGATGAAGTCTGAAGCCGCTCCTTACGGATATGAAATGGAAGACCTTGAGACCGGGAAAAAACTGGAGTTGGAAAGGGATCAAAACGGAAATATGATTAACACCGAAAATTTCTAATATCATTATAAAGATCCCGGGATTGCGATCTCGACCGTTTTCTTGATGCAGGAAAACGAAACGATGCCCGCTGCGGACATCTCCTGGGTCTTCAGATCAAAATCATGGCGAGCCGCAATCATATAGCCTCATGGCGGCCATTTGGGTAATCTGTGATACCTCCTAAATAAGAAACATATTATCGAGCTGTTTGCTTCATTATTAAAATAAATATTATATTTTATAAAATATACAAAATTATTTTCTGTTAGATATCGTACTGACAATAATTTAAGTTAAATATATAGTTTAAAATACTTCAGGCAATACAAGGAGAATAAATATGAATATTTTTAATTGGTTAAATAAAAAATCCTGGCTGTTGCTGGGTTTGTGCGTCAGTCTGGCCGGAGTTGCACCCGCGGGAACTATGGACGATACCGGATCCGGTTCACAAGGCTTCTCCGGCGCCTCACCGGGAACCTCGGGTACTTCGACAGGTACTTCAGGCGCCTCGCCGGGAACCTCGGGCACTTCACCGACCACTTCACAAGGAGCTACAGGCGGTACGAAAGGGGCGCAAGGAATGGGTAAAGTCCAACCTTTCCACGCAGTGGATAAAAATAGCGATAGTTATGTGACCAAAAGTGAACTAATGGATTCTCCTTCTATGCTCAAACATTTTGATAAGGTCGATGCCAACAAAGATGGGCAATTGGAAGAAAATGAGTATAAAAATCTCATTATGGAGAATGAGCAATAAAAGAATATATTGGATTTTTTAAATTATTCGCTAGTTTTATAAATCCCTCCTGCAGTGCTGAATTTAGGCTTTATGTTTGTTAATGAACAGACTTATTTCGCCATCTAAGATAAAGTAATTATTAATCTTGTAATGCTTGACTTTAAACTCAGATTTCTTCAGGAGATATTTAATATTTTGAACAAGGTAAAGTGATATGAGATTTAATCAGATACAGAGTAATGGTAGCGAATTCAAGGGTAAACCGAAAGAGAAGCGACGCAAATTAACCTCTGATGAGTTTGAGCAGCTTGCAGGTAAACAAGATATTTATCTTAGAAAGACCCAAAAGAAATATAAGATTGCAAAAAGAGAAGCAGGCAAGCAAATCAAGGATTGGGAAAAAGCTTATGGTTGAGCGCTTGTATGGTTAAAAGATATACGCTTTTATTAATGTCGGCGAAGACCCGGTGTTATTAATCTTATGAAGCAAATGTAAACCACATGAGGGGCATGAAAATGAATACAAATAAAATTTTTATGATGATCTTTCTGAGTTTTCTTCTTGCTTTGACTGGGTGTCAAAAAGAGGGAACAGGAGACAAGACAGGGCAAAAGACAACTCCGGGAACCGAACGATCCGGTACCGGAATGAGCGGCACACAGGGATCGGAGTCCTCGCCAACAGGGAGTGTCGCTGAACCAGGCAGCCCACCCGCAGGAACCGGAACAAGCCCAGGCGCCGGAACGACGAGTCCGGGCGGCACGGGAACCACTCTGGAAAAAACCGGTGAATACATGGATGACTCCGTCATTACGGCTAAAATCAAGCAGGACATTTTGGGAGATCCCTTGCTTAAATCCTCTCAAATCGATGTGACCACCGAGAATGGCGTCGTAAAACTCTCGGGGTCCGTAGACTCTCAGCAAAGTATCGACAGAGTCAAAGCCATTGCGCAAAGCGTCACAGACGTGAAAGCAGTAGAAAGCGATCTTGCCATTAAGTAAGGCGGTACCTGGTATTTCATCAAAGCATGGCATTTTCAGCCGTTGCTGAGCTGAAAATTTCAGCATGAGTACTGGCGCAGTACACTGAAATGATTGGCAATTATCTCCAGTCTCGATTTTCGAAATTGCCAGGAGTGTGATATGCCGCTTATGTCGTTACCCTCCCTTATCAGGTAAATAGCCGCCGGGGTAACGACATTTCAATAGAGTAATGATTTTTTGCCTCTTTTTTTCCGACTATGAGCGGCGGCGCTGAAAAGCGGGCCTAATCCCTAGAGCATCCATCAGCACAGAACGGATCGATGACGGGTCTTCGTCCGATCCCATCTTGATCAGTAAGGCCAGGGAACGCCCCGGAAGAACAAAATTCTCAGTGGACAGACATTCCCATGCGAGATTATCCGGCACGGCGGTGTTCACTACCATACTCCAACAGACATCTTTTTCATCTTCCGGCACAAGGAACGGAATGTCTCCGTCATAGGCATTCAGAAGCAGCAGGAAATCATTATCCACAACGGGCTGATTATGCTCATCCCGTTCAGTGATCGCCTTGCCTGACAGATAGACTCCCAGACAGCGCGCATAGCTGTGATTCCATTCTTCTCCGTTCATTTCCTGTCCATTCGGATTGAGCCAGAGGATGTCCTTGATTTCCGAGCCTTTGAGGGGGCGTCCCTGAAAGAAATTGCGCCGGCGGAAAACAGGGTGCTGTTTGCGCAAATGGATGACATAGCGGACAAATTCCATCAGCTCACGGTCTTCCGGCTGCAAATCCCAGTTTATCCAGCTGATCGGATTATCCTGGCAGTAGGAGTTGTTATTGCCCTGCTGGGTGCGCCCCAATTCATCCCCGCCGAGCAGCATGGGCACTCCCTGGGAAAGCAGCAGCGTGCTCAGGAGGTTACGCTTCTGCCGGGCGCGCAGACTGCGGATGGCGGGATCGTCGGTTAGGCCTTCCGCTCCGCAATTCCAGGATTGATTGTTGTCGGTGCCGTCGCGATTCTCGTCGAGATTCGCTTCGTTATGTTTGCCGTCGTAACTGACCAAATCATGCAGGGTGAAGCCGTCGTGCGCGGTCAGGAAATTGATGCTGGAATAAGGCTTACGGCCGCTGTGTCCGTAGAGGTCGCTGGATCCCGTCAGACGGTAAGCCAGATTATCGATCAATCCCTCTTCGCCTTTCCAGTAGGCGCGCACTCCGTCCCGGTATTTATCGTTCCATTCGCTCCACCCGGTCGGAAAATTTCCCACCTGGTAGCCGCCTTCGGCCAAATCCCAGGGTTCGGCAATCAGCTTGACCTGAGAAAGTACCGGGTCTTGGTGGATAGTGTCGAAAAAAGCGCCCAAACGATCGACTTCATGCAGTTCGCGTGCAAGCGCGGAAGCCAGATCGAAGCGGAAGCCGTCCACATGCATGTCAACGACCCAATAACGCAAGCTGTCCATGACTATCTGCAAAACCTGCGGGTGCCTCATATTGAGCGTATTGCCGCAACCCGTATAATCCATGTAATAGCGAGCGTCGTCTCCGACCAAACGGTAGTAAGCGGAATTATCTATGCCGCGGAAAGACAAGGTCGGCCCGAATTGGTTGCCTTCCGCGGTATGGTTGTAAACCACGTCCAAAATGATCTCGATATTGGCGCGATGCAAGGTTTTGACCAGATTTTTGAATTCGCTCACCGGATCGACATAACCGTAGCGTCCCTCCGGCGCAAAATAACCGATGGAATTGTACCCCCAATAATTGTGCAGGCCTTTCTCCTCCAAATGGCGGTCATCGATGAAGGCATGGATGGGCATGAGTTCCACGGCTGTCACTCCCAGCGCTCTCAAATGCTCGATCACGGGCTCGGCCGCCAGCCCTGCATAGGTGCCCCGCAAGGCAGAAGGAATCAAGGGATGGAGTTGGGTAAATCCTTTGACATGCAATTCGTAAATGAGGGTATCTTGCCAGGGAATTTGCGGCGGTTGGTCATGCCCCCAACTGAATGCCGGATCGATGACCTGGCACTTCGGCATGTGCGATGCGCTATCCCGGCGGTCGAAAGACAAATCTTCTTTTTTATGCCCCACCTTGTAGCCGAACAAGGCATCGCTCCATCGCAAAGGTCCGACGATCGTTTTGGCATAAGGATCGAGAAGCAGTTTGTAGTGATTGAAACGGGCTCCTTCCGTAGGGGCGAATTTTCCGTAAACCCGGTAGCCGTATAATATGCCGGGGCGAGCCTCCGGCAGATAGCAATGCCAGATATGATCGGTCTGTTCGGGCATGAGGATACGCTGGATTTCATGGCGCCCCTTGGCATCGAACAGGCAGAGTTCCACTTTTTCGGCATGCTCGGAGAATAGAGCAAAGTTGACGCCTTTGCCGTCCCACGTCGCCCCCAAGGGGTAAGGGTTGCCCAGCCATACCGTTGATATTATATTGCGCATGGCGAATGGCTCCTGGTAAAAATGCCTTTTCCATTCCGTTATAACGGCTGGGTTTTTGGGTTGCCCGTAGGGAGCGGATAATAACATTCCCTAAAGGAAACTCTGAATAAGCCCTCCGGCATGCTCCGCCACAATGGGCAACCCTCCTCAATGCGGTCAACTGATATGGACAGACGAACAGTAAGGCGTTAGTTCCGTTCGTGCGTCTATTCGCACCCCTGTGGCGGAGCTCGCCGAATCGGTCGAACGCTCTCCGGATACCATCGAAGGGCATGGCCGGGTTCAGCTTATTCAGAGCTTCCGCAAACCGATACCGCCCATTTTCAAGCCGGCAGCCTATTCCGGGGCAAGATACTGAAAATAATAATTTCTAAAAATGATTGCGTCTGTACGATACCGTACAGGCACGCCAAGGCGAAAACCCGGCAACGGCTTCCGCTAAAAAAATTACGCTTACCAAAACTCGAGCCTGGCCAAATCTTTCTTGGACCCAGATAAATGGCTGTTTTGACGTGCTGGACTGCTTGGGTTTCATCCTAATAGATCTGAGAAAATGTAGGGTGCGCACCGCGTACCGTTTCCTGTTTGGATTCATCCCCACGGGCGTGGGGAACAGTCGACGAGTTGGGCGTCAGCGAAGCCACCGAACGGTTCATCCCCACGGGCGTGGGGAACAGCATGGTGTCCTCGATCTGGGATTTCTAGGCTGCGGTTCATCCCCACGGGCGTGGGGAACAGTATGGGGCGAAACCCAGATAAATACATCATTACGGTTCATCCCCACGGGCGTGGGGAACAGACCAGCGCGCCGCAGTATTCAGGGCGGTTCTTGCGGTTCATCCCCACGGGCGTGGGGAACAGGGTGGCACCAGGCGTCGAGATACCAGTTGTCTCGGTAATAGATCAGAGTCTGCGGCGATACGTCGCGTTCCGTGGTTTCGCCGTCGCTGCGCGCTTCGTAAATCAAATGCAGTTGCCGGCGGTCGAACAATGCAGAGGCGATCTTGTTGAACAGCGGGCTGGCGCCTTTCTGCCGGGCGGCCGCGGCCAGTATTTTGACGCTTTCGAGCTTGCGAGCGGCGCTGCTGTTGTCCAGCGCGAGCAGTTTCTCCACGCGTTTTTGCAATTGCGCCACGTGGTCGCCGAAAATGCCCTGCGACAGTCTGCTGAGCAGAGTGTGGCAGGTCAAAAGGCCCCACAGTTCCTCGGCGTTAAACCAGAGGCCCGGCAATTCATAAGGATGCGCGCCGTTTTCATTGTCGTAATGGTAGCCGTTCAATTGCCGGTTATAGACGATGGGCGCATCGAAGTGATTGCGCATCAGATTGATCAGGCGTTTGACGGTGATTTCGGAACATTCCAGCCGATCCTGAAGTTCCCGATTGGCGATCGGCGTGCGGCGGCTGGACAGAATGTGATGCAGTTGATAGATGCGTTCAAAGCGTTCCATAACCAGGCTGTGGCTAGTTTCTAAAGTGAGGGTAGTATAAACGAACTCCTTATTTTGTCTTCAGGCCGCAGCGCCGATATGCTTGGAATAGTTTTGTCCAATCCGGACTCGCCGGCGGTATAGACAAGGCGTGTCTTAATTTCGTCGTTTTGGTATAATGCAATAAAAACAACCCCTTTTGTTTTGCCGCTCCGGCGGCGAAATGACAAGGGGTTTTTTGTTATGACTCCTGGATAACCCTTTTTAATTGCGCGCCTCGTTGCGTACACGACAAATGAACGATCATTTAAATTCTTTGGAAGCCAGAGAAACCGCCAGACGTAGAACTTTTGCCATCATTTCGCATCCCGACGCCGGTAAAACCACGATCACCGAAAAGCTGCTCCTGTTCGGCGGCGCGATTCAGCTGGCGGGTTCGGTAAAAGGACGCAAGGCGGCGCGGCATGCGACGTCCGACTGGATGGAGATGGAAAAGGAGCGGGGGATTTCGGTCACGACCTCGGTGATGCAGTTCGAGCACAAGAATGCGATCATCAATCTGCTCGATACGCCGGGTCACGAGGACTTTTCCGAAGATACTTATCGTACGCTGACCGCGGTCGACTCGGCCTTGATGGTGATCGACTCGGCGAAGGGCGTCGAAGAGCGGACGATCAATCTGATGGAAGTCTGCCGGCTGCGCACGACGCCGATCCTGACCTTCATCAACAAGCTGGACCGCGAAGGGCGCGAGCCGATCGAACTGTTGGACGAGGTCGAGCATGTGTTGAAGATTCAATGCGCGCCGATGACCTGGCCGATCGGCATGGGCAAGCGTTTCAAAGGCGTTTATCATCTTTATAAGGATGAGATTCATCTGTTCAGCCCGCAGCACGGCGGCCGGATTGCGGAGGCCGAAGTGATCCGCGGCCTGGATAGTCCGAAACTGGACGAATTGCTCGGCGATCAGGCCGAGGAACTGCGCATCGAGATCGATCTGGTCAAGGGCGCGAGCCACGAGTTCAGCCTGGAGTCGTATCTGGCCGGCGCGCAGACGCCGGTGTTTTTCGGCTCCGCGATCAACAATTTCGGGATTCTCGAATTGCTCGACGCATTCGCCGAATTCGCGCCGCCGCCGTTGCCGCGCGCGGCCGAGCAGCGTCTCGTGCAGCCCGAAGAGGACAAGTTTACCGGCTTCGTGTTCAAGATTCAGGCGAACATGGACCCCGCGCACCGCGACCGGGTCGCGTTCATGCGGATTTGCTCGGGGAAGTTCGATAAAGGCATGAAGCTGCACCACGTCCGCATCGGCAAGCCCATTCAGGTCGCCAATGCGATCACCTTCCAGGCGGACACCCGCAAGGCGGTTGAGGAAGCCTATCCGGGCGACATCATCGGCCTGCACAACCACGGCACGATTCAGGTCGGCGATACGTTCACGCAGGGAGAAACGCTCAAATTCGGCGGCATCCCTTATTTCGCGCCGGAATTGTTCCGCCGGGTAGTTCTGAAGGACCCATTGCGGGCCAAGGCCTTACAGAAAGGTCTGGTGCAGTTGACCGAGGAAGGCGCCACGCAGTTGTTCCGGCCGCTCAAGAACAACGATCTGATTCTGGGTGCGGTCGGCGTGCTCCAGTTCGACGTGACCGCGCATCGGCTGAAAAACGAATACAACGTCGAATGCGTTTATGATGCGGTAAACGTGTCGACCGTGCGTTGGGTGTCGTCGGACAAGCCGGCCAAGCTGGAAGAGTTCAGGAAGAAGGTGTTCGACAATTTGGCCGAGGACGGCGGCGGGTTTTTGGTTTATCTGGCGACCAGCCGGGTGAATCTGCAACTGACCGAGGAGCGCTGGCCGGATATCAAGTTTAGCGCGACGCGGGAGCTGTAATTCCATCGGGCGGTTTCGTACAATCAAACCGCCGGTAAATTACTCATGACACCGATTAGCTTAGCGTTCGGTGAGCCCTATTTTTTCTACTAAGCCCATCGGCTTTTATGACGGTTTTCCTGGGAGCCAATATGAAGACATTTCTAAAATTCACAAAACAAACTTTTGTATTCTTTTTTCTCGTACTGTTATCGGCTCGGCTTCCGGTTTTTGCCGAAACGACGGGCAACGAAACGCATCATGCGCAGGCGGGCGATGATTGGCCGGGCTTATATTTCGGATTTACGCCATGTTCCGATTGCAAGGGCGTTAAAACCACACTGGCATTAAATAAAAATAAAAGCTATGTCTTGGTGACGCAATTCGTGGGCAAATCGGAGCGGGAATTTGTGGAAAGAGGGAAATTCGCTGTAGGCGACAATAGCAATACGATTGTATTGACCCCACGTAACGGTTCGGCTCTGCATTATTTTGCTGTCGGCGAAAACAAACTCATCCAGCTCGACAACAACGGCAATCGCATTGCCGGCGAACAAGCCGACCGCTATACCTTGCGCAGAAAAGACGTGACCCAGTCGGCATCGCCGCATTCCGCGCATTGAGACCTGATATGCAACGGCACAAAATCAATTACCAATGGTGCTGGGGATGACTGTGCCGATGCCGAAGCGGTCCGGAAGTGAACCAGGAAAAACTCGGCTAAGATTCAAAACGCGTTTCGCCATTACGACGAATCATCGGCGTCAAATGGCCGACGAACTGGCGGGCGCTTTGTTCCCAGGAATAATTCAGCGCGTGACGGCGGCAATCGCCGGGATTCAGCTTTAACGCATCTTCCGCGGCCTGTCGCAGATCGGTGTTCAGCACGCCGACCGGAGCTTTGCCGATGATGTCGATCGGGCCGGGTGCAGGCAGGGCTGCAACCGGGACGCCGGAGGCGAGCGCTTCCAGTATCACCAGGCCGAACGTATCGGTACGGCTCGGAAACACCATCACATCCGCGGCGGCCATATATTGAGCCAGTGCTTCGCCGGTCTGGAAACCGACGAAGCGTGCTGCGGGATATTTTTGTTCGAGCTCCGCCCGTTGCGGGCCGTCGCCGACCACGTATTTGGTGCCGGGCAACTCCAGTTTCAAAAAATCCTCGACATTCTTTTCGATCGCGACGCGGCCGACATAAGCGAAAACCGGGCGCTCGCCGGGCAGGAAATTTTTGTCCCGCGGCCGGTATAAATCGGTATCGACGCCGCGCGACCAGATCACCATCCGCTCGAAGCCTTTTTTGGTTAAAGCCCGCCGCATCGATTCGGTAGGCACCATTACACGCGTGCTTTCACTGTGAAACCGGCGTACGTAGTCGTAGCTGATCCACAGCGGCAGACCGACGCGCATCTTGAAATATTCGGGAAAACGGGTGTGGAACGACGTCGTAAAGTGGTAGCTCACTTCCAGGCAATAACGCCGCGCGGCGAAGGTGACGCAGCCTTCCGAAGCCAGATGGATTGCGTCCGGCTTGAAGGCCTGCACGAGGGGGCGCAGGCGCGGACCGCACAAAAAAGCCAGGCCGACGTTCGGGTAGCCGGGGCAGGGCCAGGTGCGGAAGCGGTCGGGCGCGAACAGTTCGACCGTATGTCCAAATCGGTGCAAGGCTTCGATCGTGTTGGTCAATGTCGTGACGACGCCGTTGATTTGCGGATGCCAGGCGTCGGTGATCAATGCGATTTTCAAAACGGCCGCTCCTGTTTCATCATTGAAAGGGCATTCAAGAGCTTCTCCTTGCCTCGATCCGGGCGCGCAGTTGCCGGTGATAGGCTTCGTCGATCGGGAAATTCCAAAGCAAGGGGAAGGCCAGCAGCATGATCAGTCCGGGCAGCCAGCCGTAAATATGCATCAGCGCTGAGATCGACGCCGGCGTGTGGCTCGCGGCAGTCGGGATGAAACCGAACAAGGCCGGAAATCCGGTTCCCATTAGCACTCCGAGCGCCACGGCCAGCTTGATCGCCATGCCCCAGAGCGCGAAAAACAGCCCGGTGCGCTGCTTGCCGGTATCCAGCGTGTCCTGATCGATCACGTCGGCGGCGATCGAATTGGACAGGAAAAATATTGCCGCGAAACTGCTCCCCCGCAATGCGATCAGGACGCCGTACACTTCGATATCGCCGGCGCCGATCCAGGGAAACGGCAGGCTCCAGAACCCGACCCAAAGCGCGGCAAGCGTCACCGCGCGGTGCTTGCCGATGCGATCCGAGAGCCGTAACCATAGCGGCATGGCGATCAGCGAGGCGACTGTTTCGCCGAGAATCAGCGGCGCGAACAATTCGGGCCGGCCGATCACATGCGTCAAAACCAGTTTATGCAAGGTCGCCTGGATCATCAGTCCGGCGCCGAACAGAATGATCGCAATCACGGTGCGAAGGAAGGCCCGGTTTTTAAATAGTGAAACAAGCGCAGACCAGCCGATCAAGACTTCCCCGGTCAATTTTTCGGGCGGCGGTTCCGGCACCCGCCAGAGCGTGACCGCGACCAGAGGCGGCAGGGAAAGGATCACCATCAGCGCAATCGCGCGCATTTCCTCGCTGCCGCCTTTATGACCGGCCATCCCCATCACGACCAGCACCGCGAGAAACAGAAACTGGCCGGCGGCGCCGAAACCTTCGCGCCAGGCCGCGATGCGCGAGCGTTCCCGATAGCCGGTCGACAGTTCGGCGCCCCAGGCTTTGTAGGGCAGGTCGAAGAGGGAATAACCGATCGACAACAGGCTCGCCCAGACCATCAGATAGAGCAGCGAAGCGTCTTTGGGCGGGACGAACAGCATCCAGGTCGCGAGCATGATGATCGGCGTGCCCAGCGCAAGCCAGGGCTTGCGCCGCCCCCAACGGCTGTGCCAGCGGTCGCTGAGCGTGCCGATCACAGGATCGGTCAACACATCGAAAATGCGCGAGACCGAGATCATCGCGCCGACGCCTGCTAAAGGCAGCCCCATTTCGCCGGCGTAAAAAGCCGGGATGAACAGCGCCATCGGCAGAGTCATCACCGCATCGGTCAGATGCGGCATGGCGTACAGCATCATCGTCCGTCGGGACAAGGGGTCTGCGGCGGCCGAATCGAGGCGGTCGGGGTTCATCAAGGCATCGCTCCTGCTTGGGGGAAAGCGTTCGATCGAATCCCGTTCAGCCTAGCACACTTCCGTTATATTGGACACCTTGCCGAGGCGAGGGCTAACTTCGCCGGATCGAATGATCCTCGATGACGATCAGGTGTTTTTTATAAAGTGCGCCGATCGCTTGTTTGAAGGCTTTTTTGCTGGCGCCGAACATCTGGTAAATCACTTCCGGCGGACTTTTGTCGCCGAGTTTCAGCAGGCCGTCGTTCTTGTCGAGTTCAGCCAGAATCTTGTCGGCCAGTGGTTCGATCTTGCCGTAACCGGGCTCATGCAGAGTCAGGTCGAGCTTGTGATCGTCGCGGACTTTTTTAATATAACCGGTCAGCTTCTGACCCTTGCGAAGCGGCCGGAAAATCTCGTTTTGATACAGTATGCCCCAGTGAGTATTATCGACAACGGCTTTGACGCCCAGTTCGGTAGGGTCCGCGATCAACAAGGCGACCTGCTGGCCGGTTTTGAACTCGGTTCCTTCGTCGGTCAGAAAGCGTTCGATCTTGGTGGAGGCAACGATGCGGCCTTTGGCATCTTCGTACAGCTTGACCAGATAAGACCGGCCGGGTTTCATTTCGCAGGTTTGTTCGGGGAACGGAACCAATAAGTCCTTCGCTATGCCCCAGTCCAGAAATGCGCCGTAATAATTGACCGCGGCGACTTTCAGCCAGGCGATGTCGCCGACCTCGGCAAGAGGCGTTTGCAAGGTCGCCGCAAGATGGCCTTCGCCGTCGATATAAACGAAGGCGGTAACGCTGTCGCCTATCTGATAGGATTTGGGCGGTTTTTTGTCCGCCAGAAGCACCATCGGCGACCCCGGAAGGCCGAGGTAAATGTTCGGGCCTTGCATTTTGACGACTTTGAGTTGATTGATTTTGCCGATGTTGATCATGGTATGGAGAATGGTTAAGAAGGTTGTGCCGTTTTTACCGTTACTGAAACTAATGTCAGGTACATAAGTAACATAGTCAAGACCAAACTACATCTAACTAAGTGAGGTTTAACACAAGCTGTGGAGTGACAAGTTAATCATTCATCATTTTTTTCTTACAGCGATCTATTCTTTTTCCCCAGTTGCCAGCCCATCCCTCCATTTCTGCCTGTGAACATAAATCAATCGCTTCTTTGTAGCTCATCTGTTTCTCCAGAATAATTGCTAGCTGTTCATATCCCTTGTGACTAGGTAATGGCATGTTTTTATTTTTAGCTCTGAATGCCTCAGCGGCTTTTGGAGCTAAAGCAATCTGATGCTTGCAAGCATTAATAGCTTTTTCAAGACATTGCGGTTTATCTCTATCTTTGTAATATAACTCAGATTTTGCGCTGTATAAAAAGTGAATATCTAGGACATGCTCTTCGATTTTCGATAACTCTTCAGCTTTTTCCAAAATTCTGTAAGCAATGTATCTATCTTCCGCCTTCATAAACCATCCAGCTAGTCCTTGGAGAAAGCTCACAGCGGTTTGGGTGGAGTATTTTATATCCTCGGAAGTTAGTGAGCCCTCTGAAGATCCAAGTGGTTGAAATCTGTTTTCTATATATTTGCGTTCTTCTTCAGAGAAAGATGAAAGCCACCAGTTTTCTAAACCGAAGTATCCAATAGTACCCTTGGTCTGTTTCTTTCCATTTAGAAACCCAAATAGTGTCAATTCATTCCCCTATTCAATAGTCTAATTGGTAATAATAAACCGTACAGCATCTAGCTTCAGTTCAGCAGATTCGATGTTGTCATGCGCCAGCATGGCCATTTCCTTCAGATGTTCGATTTCCTCGGGCTTGATCGACGGATTGACTTTTTGCAGACGCATCATGCGTTTGATTTCCTCAGCCAGAGAGGCAAGCATGGCGCGGGCCGCGTCCTGAACGAGAGTCTGTTTATCGGTTTTGGCCCGTTGTTCGGCAATGCTCAGCATCTGATTCAGATGATTGCGCTGGTTGTTGATGAAAGCGACGATTTTGCTCTTGTCGAAATTGATGCCGGCATCGATGAGATCGTCATAGTCGACCGTATCGGTGAGGTCCTGCCTGTTTTGATCGATCAGCACGCGGATCGGCGTGGGCGGCAGGAAGCGGCCTATCTGCAACTCGGGAGGCGCGCTGCATTCGGCCACGAACAGGCATTCGAGCAGGAATTGCCCGGCCTTCAGGCCCGGATGCCTGACCACGTTGATCGAGGCGTTGCCGGTTTCGCTGGAAATGACCAGGTCCATCGCGCCCAGCACCATCGGGTGCTCCATCGTCAAAAACTGGAAGTCTTCGCGGGCGAGCGCAATCGACCGGTTGATCGTGATCGTCATGCCGTCTTCGGACAGATTAGGGAAATGCGAGATGCGCAAATGGTCGCTCGGCTTGACGATGAAACAGTCGGGCGAATGGAATTCGGTATCGACGCCGTAACTGTCGAATACGTCTTCCATGTACTGCCAGAGGTGGCTTTCCCGTTCGAAGCGCTGCAGCGCGTCAATATACTGATCGGCGATTTCCTGGCGGCAGGAGTTCAATTCGAGCAGCTGGTCGCGGCCCTGATGCAGTTCGGTTTCGATTGCGGCGCTGCGCTGGCGGGTAAGCGCGATGAAGCCGTCGAGTACATCGAAGTCGCGCGCAGCCAGCAGTACGTCCAGTTCTGCCGCGAGCTCGTCCGCGACGTGCTGTGCGGCTGAATTGTTGTGGCGGAACGCGTTCAGGCCTTCGTCGTACCAGCGGAACAGCAGTTCCTGTTCGCTGCCGCGTAGGTAAGGTACATGGATGTGAATGACGTGTTTCTGGCCGATCCGGTCGAGGCGGCCGATCCGTTGCTGCAAGAGATCGGGATTGGCAGGCAGGTCCCAGAGAATCAATTGATGTACGAACTGGAAATTGCGGCCTTCGCTGCCGATTTCGGAGCAGATCAACAGGCGTGCGGAGCTTTCCTGATCGGCGAAATAGGCCGCCGCGCGGTCGCGCTCGATGATTGTCATGCCTTCGTGAAAGACCGCCGCGGCGATGCCGGTTCGGTTTCTGAGCGTCTGCTCCAGGTCGATTGCGGTTTGCGCTTCCTTGCAGATCAACAACGCCTTGTCGTCGCCGAATTGCTTGATTTTGTCGGCCAGCCAGGCAAAGCGCGGGTCCTGTTCGAGGTCGTCCCGGTTTTCCTGGCCTTCCAGCGCATAGCCGTAACGTTCGCGGTCGGGAAAGCCCTGCACCGTATGTCGGGAGTTGCGAAACAGTAGCCGTCCTGTGCCGTGATGGTCGAGCAATACGTTGATCAATTGCATCCGGGCGTGCGCGGATTTTTCCGTATTATTTAGATTTTTCAACAGGCCTTCGACATTGTCGTCCTTCACCAGCGCCCGCAATGCGGCGGCCGCTTCAGCGTTCAGAGTCTGTTCGGCCAAAAGCGCTTGCGCGGCCTTCGCGACCGGCTCGAACAGTTTTTCGTCTTCCAGATACCGGCTGTAGCTATAGAAACGGTCCGGGTCCAAGAGGCGCAGGCGCGCGAAGTGACTCAGTTTGCCCAATTGCTCGGGGGTCGCGGTCAACAAAATCAGGCTCGGCGTTTGCAGGCCGAGTTTTTCGATGAATAAATATTCGGGGCTGGGATGGGTTTCATTCCATTCCAGATGGTGCGCCTCGTCCACAATTACCATGTCCCAGCCGGCGTCCAGCGCTTGCTGTTGCCGTTTCGGATAACGGCTGAAGAACGACTGGCTGCACAGGACCAGTTGTTCACTCAGGAACACGTCTTCGTTTTCGCCGGGTTCTTCGTCGAGTTCATCATCGGCGAGTTCGTTTTCCAGATTGATGTTGCGGCAGCGTTCCTCGTCGATAATGCTGAAACGCAGATTGAAACGGCGCAGCATCTCGACCAGCCATTGATGCAGCAGCGTCTCGGGGACAATGATCAAAATGCGGCTGGACAAGCCGTTGATCAGTCTGTGATGCAGGATCATCCCGGCTTCGATCGTTTTGCCGAGGCCGACTTCGTCCGCGAGCATGATCCGGGGCGCGAGCCGATTCGCACATTCGTGCGCGATATAGATTTGATGCGCGATCAGGCTGGTGCGTCCGCCCATCAGTCCCTTGGTCGGCGATTGATGATGTTCGCGCAGCCGGCGCCACGTTTCGTAGCGCAGCGAAAACCAGGAGGGAGGATCGAACTGGCCGGTAAACAAACGGTCCTGAGGCTTATTGAATTGAATATGATGGTTCAGTTCCATTTCTTCCAGGCGAACTTCCTTGCCCGCCTTATTTTTACCGAGATAAGTAATCAGACCATCGTTTTCGGACAGGTTATGAATGGTGATTTTGGAACCGTCGATCGCTTCGATCGTATCGCCGGCTGAAAATTTGACGCGCGTCAGCGGAGCATTGTCGCTCGCGTAAACCCTTTTTTCGCCGGTCGCCAGGAACAGCACGGTTACCCGGTTGTAAGCGGCTTCGAGAACCAGCCCGAGTCCCAATTCCGATTCGGTATTGCTAATCCAGCGTTGTCCCGGAATGAAATTTTCCATTAATCGATTCTTATATGTGGTGTAAAGAGGGCCACTATTATAAGCGTTGTAGAGAAAAGTTTACGGGTAAATCATCCTGATATTGGGAGTCCGGTCAATGTATTCTGCGGCATTGTAATACATAATTGGTGAGCACGAGTCTGCCTGTTAAGTCTCCGTTCAGCTCATGCAGCTTATAATTCCTGCTAAGAATCAGTTTCTGCTTTAAATCGATCGACCTATTAACCTACATTCCAAGACGACTATGAAAAAACTACTGATTTCATTACAAATATTTACGGTAGCCCTGAGTTTTGCGGGGATTGCCGAGGCTTCGGGCGGTCACCCGGGCAAAGCAAAAGGGCATTACAAGCACAAGCATCGGCACAGGGACGAGGTTGTGCATTACTATGTGCCGGTGGCGCCGCCGCCTCCGGCTGCGCATTATTATCCGGCGCCGGTTCCTGCTCCTCAGCCTTATCGTCATCCGGCTCCCGATCGCCGCTCGACGTCAGGGTTGGCGGGCAGTGTGGTCGGCGGCGCGCTGGGCTATCAGGTCGGCAACGGCAATCCGCTTGCGGCCGGCGTAGGGGCTGCGGCTGGCTCTCTGATCGGCAATGAAATCGGGAAATAGGCGATGAATGGAATGTTGCGGACTCACTGTGTTTGTCTGGGAAATCCGCACCGTTCCTTGCCGAATGGATAAGCTTCATTCGATCGGAGAATTTACGCGATCAAATTATTTTTTTCGTTAAGGAAGCATTCAGTTAAATTCTGCATAATGTAATCGACAAAAAAGATTCCAGTTTTTATTTTTAACGTTTGATCAACACCACAGAGTACGATCTTATGAAAAAGTCATTGTTATTCATCTCTTTGACGGTTGGCGCGCTGATGTTGCCGGGTACTTCCTTTGCTGACGGATGGGGTCATCACGGTCACGGTTGGGGCGGCCATCATGGCCATCATGGCCATCATCATCACCGCCATCATGTTGATTATTATCCGGCGCCTGTCGTGCAATACTATCCACAGCCGGTCGTAAGCTATTACGCGCCGCCACCGCCGCCGGTGGTTTATCAGGCGCCTGCCCCGGTCCCTTATTATTCCGGAGGCGGCCGGCCGTCTACAAACGGCTTGGCGGGCGGCGTAATCGGCGGCGTGTTAGGCTACCAGTTCGGTGCGGGCGACCCGTTGGCAACCGGCATCGGCGCCGCAGCCGGCTCTTATTTGGGTAATGGAATCGGCGGCTACTAATCGACGATCTAATTGCAAGTTTCTCAAGCAGCCATCAAGACCTCTCGCCGGCCTGTCAGCCGGCAGGTCTTGAGTTTTTTCCTTCGCATGGGTCGGCTTGTCAAGCCGGCATAGTCAAACCGATAAATTGCATTACACTTTAAACCGTATTGTTTTGGTTATTTTCAACCGGTTTAAAGTGGATGTCATGGCTTTCTTTCCTCGTATTGTAACAACCTTATTCCTGCTGTCGGCCGTCGGATGCGCCAGGACTTATCAGGCCCGCTATGTCGAGACCAGCGATTTTCTGCCTGATTATTCGATCCTGAAGGAAGATCAGGATGATGATGCGCTGTTGAGCTATTGGAAAAAAGGTATAGATTGGTCGCATTATAAGAAAATCATCGTCGATCCGGTCTTGATCAGAAAAACCCAGGATTCCGGGCTGAACGACCGGCCGCAGATCGAAAGCAGCCGTCTGAAAGAATTGTTCGAATATCAGGTGCGCGAAGCACTCAGAAGGGATTTCAAACTGGTCAATAAGCCGGGTCCGGATACATTGCGAGTGCAGTTGGCGATTACCGATGCGGAGACATCGACTCTGTTGTTGGATCAGCTTACTACCCTTTATCCTTCGGCGCGCGCGTCGTCACTGCTGAAGCGCCTGGCTTTAGGCACCGAATCGTTTGTGGGCAAGGCCAGCGTCGAAAGAAAAGTGACCGATTCGACGACCGGCGAGGTGCTGATGGCCTCGGCCGACTGCCGGGCAGGAGGAAAAACTTTGGCTGGATCGTTCAATGAATGGGACGATGCCGAACAGGCTTATGTGTATTGGGCTCAGCAATTGAGTTATCAGCTTTGCGAGAAGGCGGGTAATCCCAATTGCCAGGAGCCGGAACAGCCTTTTTTTAGTTTCGATTGAGGGGGGAGAGAAGCTTTAATCGTACCCGATCCGCTAAAGCTCCTCGCAAAAGCATTAAATAGCGTTTGAGATTGTTATCCTGCTCTGCATAAAAATCCCGCTCATTCCTTATCCTCAAGATCGCTCAAGAACATATCCTGAATCAGATTTCTTTCGCCACGGGTCAGCTTGAAACGCGCATATTTGGTGTCGGCTGGCAAAACTTCATTGCCTTGTTGCGTATTGGGCAGCTGTTTTCTACGATCCTTAAGGCGTCTTTCCGCTTTGCGCCGGTTGAGTTTGGCAAGCGTCGATTCGCTGCCCTGCATGTCGGACGCGTTGGCCTGATTAGCCGCGTTACGGCGATCGCCATTCGGGCGGGTATCGGTTGCACGGCGGACATGTTTACGTAAATTAATGATATTCATTGCAATAATAACCTGTATCGTTGATGGCGGATTTTTAAATCCCAAAATGCTGTGATTGTCATTTCTTACTCTATTTAAATATAGAATAAAAACCGCCCTTCCTCTACCTTGTCTCCGTAAGTGATGTATCCATAAAGATTTCTTAATTTTCGAGCAAGGCGGCCAAACGCCGCAATGCATCGCCGCCGTTGTGGAACAGCGGCCAGCCGTCGCCCGGCAAGACGGTTTCGATGCCGGGCAGGGCAGCCAATCGTTTGACCGAGGCTACGGCTTGGTTTTTGTCCTGCAATTTAGCATCCGGCAGCAGGCACAACTCGCCTCCGACATGGCAGCGAATCAAATCGCCGGTGATCAGCGTGTCGTTGTCGAGCAGCAGCGCCAGTTCTCCCGGTGTTTTCGAACCTGTCAGGCGAAATGCCGTCAATCCGGGCACGATTTCTTCGTCGCCTGTGAGCCAAACGTCGCATGAAAAAGAAATCAGGTCCTTATCGCCGGCCGGTCCGTAGAGTTTGGCGCCGTATTCCTGGGCGATCAGCCAACTGGCGCGAATGTGATCGAAATTGGTGATCACGACAAATTTTGCGCCGCCCAACGCCTGCAAGTGTTTGCGATCGTGCGCCGATAAGGGCAGAGGATCGATCAGAACATTGCCTTCCGGCCGAACCCACAGCACGCTGTGAAAATCCAGATCGCGTTCTTCGTTGAAAACAGACCAGCCGAATAAATCTTTACGATGTAATTGTTTCATGACTGCATTTCCTGCGCGTTAAGGCATGACAAAAAAATCATTGATCGGCCCTTATATGTTGCAGGCGCCGTTTTTCTATCTGAATCAGGATGGCCGCACGCGCCGCCGGGTCCATTTTCGTCCATCCGGTGATTTCGTCGAGGGTGCGAAAACAGCCCACGCAGAGATTATTCCGATCAAGACAACAGCATCTGATGCAGGGCGAGACGAGTGGTTCCTGAGATAAATGCATCGTGTTTCGCTGTAGAAAAGGGCGCGGCATCAGCGGTGTAAAATCAATTCCAAAACCAGCTTGCTGCCGAAGTAGGCGAGCAGCAGCGACACAAATCCGCACAGCGTCAATTTGATTGCGGTTCGTCCGCGCCAACCGTAACGGATTCGGCCGAGGATCAGGCCGGAAAAAATGATCCAGGCCAAAATCGACAGCACCGTCTTGTGCACGAGATGCTGTGCGAACAGATCTTCGATAAAGATAAAACCTGTGACCAGCGAGATCGTCAAAAAGAACAAACCGGCGATGAGCATCTGAAAAAGCAGTGATTCCATCGTTTGCAGCGGGGGCAGCGATTGAATATAGCGTTTCGGCGGATGGCTGCGCAACTGTTGATCCTGGATGGCCAACAATATCGCCTGCAGCGCGGCGATGTTGAGTAAACTGAATGCAATGATCGAGGTCAGAATGTGCGTGCTCATCTGCCAATTGTGAATATGCAACGGATGCGGTTTTTCGGAAAAAGCCGCATCCAGTCCGAGCATCAGGGCGGCGATCGGAAACAAAATGACGCCGAGTTTTTCGACCGGTTTGTTGGTCGCCGCAGCCAGCAACAGTAAAGCGACGATCATCGAGACCAGGGATGCGGTGCTGAAAAAGCTGAAATTAAAGCCCTGGTATTGTTGGAAATTGACTGCGATATACGCGAAATGCGCGGCGACCCCGATCCAGCCGGGCGACAGAGGCGCTTTTTCGCTCCCGTGCCTATGGATGTGCCGGACGATCAACAGCGCATCGCAGACATAAGCGCCAATGGACAGAAGAGCAAGCTGGTGGAGTGTGGTCATTCAACAATTTCGCGGTTGAAAATGGGGCTGATTCGGATCGATTACGCGGTTTTGAAAACGGGCGGCGTTTGCCATTGCCTCTGGAAAACGGCGAAGATTACAGGACTGCTCAAGGTATGGTAGTATAGCCTGTTAATGTGTCCTGATCCTAGCCCATTATGTGCGGGGGCCAGTTTTCCTAGTTACCAGTAAGTTTACGCCATGTTTGATAATTTAACCGATCGATTAAGTGATACCCTCAAAAAACTGAAAGGTCAGGGCCGCCTGACCGAGGATAATATCAAGGAAACCCTGCGCGAAGTGCGCATGGCCTTGCTGGAAGCCGATGTTGCCTTGCCTGTGGTGACCGATTTTATCGAGCGCGTCAAAGTCGGCGCCTTGGGAAAGACAGTTCAAAGCAGTCTGACGCCGGGCCAGTCGATGATCAAGCTGGTGCAGTCCGAGTTGGTCA
Source organism: Methylomicrobium sp. (assembly GCA_051061095.1). Lineage (GTDB taxonomy): Bacteria > Pseudomonadota > Gammaproteobacteria > Methylococcales > Methylomonadaceae > Methylomicrobium. The sequence continues at coordinate 74,375 of JBPFEE010000022.1, forward strand.
AGGTGATGGGGGAGCGCAACGAAGCGCTGAATCTGCGCACTAATCCGCCGGCGATCGTGCTGATGGCCGGCTTGCAGGGCGCCGGTAAAACCACTACGGTAGCCAAACTGGGCCGCTGGCTGAAGGAAAACCAAAAGAAAAAAGTCGGCGTGGTCAGCGCCGACGTCTATCGTCCGGCAGCGATCAAGCAGTTGGAAACGCTCGCAAATGATTTGAGCCTGGAATTCTTTCCCAGCGATGCCAGCCAAAAGCCGGTCGACATTGCGAACGCCGCGATCGACGCCGCGAAGCGTAAATTTCTGGATGTTTTGATCATCGATACCGCAGGCCGCCTGCACATCGATGACGAGATGATGTCCGAAATCAAGGAATTGCATGCCGCGGTCAAGCCGATCGAAACGCTGTTCGTGGTCGACAGCATGACCGGCCAGGACGCCGCGGTCACCGCAAAAGCATTCAACGATGCGCTGCCGTTGACCGGCGTGATCCTGACAAAGGCCGACGGCGATGCGCGCGGCGGGGCGGCGCTGTCGATTCGTCATATTACAGGCAAGCCGATCAAATTCATCGGTGTCGGCGAAAAGGCCGACGCGCTCGAGCCTTTCCATCCTGACCGGGTGGCTTCGCGTATTCTCGGCATGGGCGACATGCTCAGCCTGATCGAGGAGATCGAACAGAAAGTCGATAAGGAAAAAGCGCAAAAGCTGGTCCGCAAGATTCAAAAAGGCAAGGGTTTCGACCTGGAAGACTTCCGTCAGCAGTTGATGGAAATGCAGAATATGGGCGGCGTCGGCACGATGCTCGATAAACTGCCGGGCATGAACAGCGTGCCAAGGGAAGTCAGAGACAAGGTCAATGATAAGGAGCTGGCCCGCCAGATCGCGGTGATCAATTCGATGACCCCGCAGGAACGCCGCTTCCCCGACCTGATCAAAGGTAATCGCAAGAAACGGATCGCCGACGGCTGCGGCCAGGATTTGAATGCGGTGAACCGGATGCTGAAGCAGTTCATGATGATGGAAAAAATGATGAAGAAACTGAAAGCCGGCGGCAACATGGCGAACATGATCCGCGGCATCAAGAGCAACGTGCGCGGCATGCGCCGTTAAGATTGTTTTGATGGATACCCTTCTCCCTCAGGGAGAGGGCTGGGTGAGGGTGATCAAAAGGGCAATTTGCTTTATCAATGAGCCGATTTTTGAGCAAAAGAGCGGAGAAATCGCAAAAAATTCAGTTTGAACCCCTCACTCTAATTCTCTCCCACAGGCAGAGAGAACAAGTCTTTATTCATCGTAACTTGGCTTAGCCTGGCCAGCAACTACACATCAAAATCCATAAGCGGTATTTCGCACCCATTCTGCGCTTTACATATCAATAAAATCGCGTAGAATAGGCGGATTAATTTTTTGAATTAAATGTTTCGAGGAAAACTTTAATGGTTACCATTCGCCTTACCAGAACCGGCGCGAAAAATCGTCCTTTTTACCATGTCATCGTCGCCGACAGCAGAAGCGGCCGCGACGGTCGCTACATCGAACGCGTCGGCTTCTTTAATCCTCTGGCACGCGGCAACGAAGTCAGATTGCGCCTGGACAGCGAGCGCGTTGAATACTGGAAGTCTCACGGCGCGCAACCTTCCGACCGTGTTGCAAGACTGATCAAAGACGCCGCGAAGGCAACCGCTTAAATCGGGTTTTGACCAGAGAACGCGATAACACCGTTGACGTCGGCAAAATTTCCGGCGTTTTTGGTGTCAAAGGCTGGCTAAAGATTTTTTCCTATACCAGCCCGAAAGAAAACATCCTGAACTATTCGCCCTGGCTGCTGGAAAAAGCAGGCGAGGTGAAGACGGTCGAAGTCGTCGACGGCAATCTCCAGGGCGGCGGGGTGATTGCGCAGATCAAGGGTGTGAACGACCGCAATCAGGCGGAAACTTTGCTCGGCTACGAGATTTTTATCCGCCGCGAGCAACTGCCCGAAACGTCCGAAGGCGAATATTACTGGTCCGATTTAATCGGATTGGAGGTTGAGACGACCGACGGTGTTGCGTTGGGCGTTGTCGATAGTCTGCTCGAAACCGGCGCAAATGACGTGTTGATTGTTAAAGGCGAGCGCGAGCGCGCGGTGCCGTTTATCAAGGGGCAAGTGATCGTTGAAATCGATCGCGAAGCCGGCCGGATCGTGGTCGATTGGGACCCTGATTTTTAAACGCCGCTATGCGTTTTGATGTCGTCTCGATCTTCCCGGAAATGGTTGCCGGAGCCGCAAGTTATGGCGTAACCGGCAGGGCGATCGAACGGCAGCTTGTCAGTCTGAACGTATGGAACCCTAGGGACTATACCGATGACCGGCACCGGACCGTGGATGACCGGCCTTACGGCGGAGGTCCGGGCATGGTGATGAAATACCCGCCTCTGCATGATGCGGTGTCGGCGGCGAAAGCGGCGGGTGCAAGCCCCGCCAAAGTGGTCTATTTAAGTCCTCAAGGCAAGTTATTGACCCAGGAACTGTTGGCCGAGGCCAGCCGACTCAGTCAATTGATTCTTGTCGCAGGGCGTTATGAAGGCGTTGACGAACGATTCGTCGAGCTCGATTGTGACGAGGAATGGTCGCTTGGCGACTATGTGATCAGCGGCGGCGAACTGGCGGCCCTGATCGTGATCGACGGCGTTACGCGCCTCTTGCCCGGCGTGCTAGGCGATGAATCGTCTGCGGAGCAGGATTCGCACCGGAACGGATTGTTGGATTGTCCGCACTTTACCCGGCCCGAGCATCTGGATGGCTATCCGGTGCCGAAGGTGTTGTTGGGCGGCAATCATGCCGAAATCGAGCGCTGGCGGATGAAACAGGCGCTCGGCAGAACCTGGCAGAGACGCCCGGACTTGCTGGCGAACAGGCCGCTAAGCCCGGAGCAGCAAGCCCTGCTGAATGAATTTAAAATTGAACTTGATGTTTATTAGGTGTGGTAATGAGCAATATTATTGAAGCATTGGAAAAAGAACAATTAAAGCAGATCCCGGAATTTGCGCCCGGCGATACCGTGGTCGTGCAAGTCCGCGTGAAAGAAGGCGAGCGTGAAAGAATCCAGGCGTTCGAAGGCGTCGTGATCGCAAAGCGCAACCGCGGCCTGAATTCTGCATTCACCGTCAGAAAAATCTCGCACGGCACCGGCGTCGAGCGCGTTTTCCAAACGCACAGCCCGTTGATCAGCGAAATCCAAGTTAAGCGCCGCGGCGACGTACGCAGAGCGAAGCTGTACTATCTGCGTGATTTGACCGGTAAAGCGGCGAGAATCAAGGAAAAACTGTAAGAGGTTTTTTGCAGGATTGAAAAAAGGCGACTTTGGGTCGCCTTTTTTATTTGTGGTTTTTTTAAGAATCTCTCTTCGCAGCGGATTGACCCATTTACATGGGCAGCAACTCCAGACCTTTAAGATGATCCCTCCTATCCGAAAAAATCAGGTGCCCGAGAATAATGAGTCCGCAGACCGACTGGCCATCAAAGAATTTTATTAAAAGCACTGAGCAATAATTGCAGGACATCTTAAGAGTTTAAATCGAAGCTAATAGAAGCCGCTAAATCTACTAGACTTCCTCTTGAATTATTTCACATCAGCCAGATAAATGAGCGCAATTTCTCTTTTGCCCGGGCAAAATATATCTCTTCCTGTCGGGGCACCGTTAATAATCCGTTTTGATGCGCTTACGCTTCCGCCAAATTATGAAGTCGACAGTTGCGCATTCGCCCTCAACCGTTACGGCAAAGTTCGCAGCGATGCCGATTTCGTATTTTTCAATCAACCCATGTTTTGCGCAGGAGTTCTCCAGAAACAGTCTTCAGGGCATGAGTTTTTCGTCAATCCGCAATTACTTCCTCCAGACATTAGCCAAATCGTTTTTTCGCTAAACATTTATGAGGGTTTGAGCAAGAAGCAAAGCTTTTCCGCCTTGTCCGAATGCCAAGGCGATGTAATCGATTCTGTTAGCGGGGATCGTATTGCCGAATTTGTCTTGGACACCCGGGGTATGTCGGAAATTGCGTTGCTTTTTTTCGCGTTATACCTAAATAAGGGACAATGGAAGTTGAGAGCGCTAGGGGATGGCTTTAATGGAGGCTTGGATGCGCTGGCTACTCATTTCGGTGTAAATGTCAGTGAAGGGGAAACTCCCGGTCCTGAACCGGAGGATAGCGGTATTGCCGGGAGCAATGACGAATCAGAAGCGGATTGGAATGAACATCTCATTAACGGCTTATCAAAATCGAGCCATAAAAAAAATCCGCTTGAAATTGCTAAAGAACTCCATGCCGCATTAATCGCAGCCGGCGAGACTATTCCGATGGCGGAAATTCCCAAACAGAAACTGGCTGAAATTTCGGCAGTTACCCAAAAAATGATCGTGGCACTGGAACATATACATAAGGCCGTCGTGCCACTCGATCTGATCAGTGAGGATGCCATCTTGGTAAATAATCTCCTGGTGTGGAAAAATTTACCGGCCGGCTATGTTTTAAAGAAACACGTTCAATTTCATCGGCTTCTGAATAATTCCAAAACGCTTGGGATTTTGCACAAAAATGCAATCGACATTCTTTCCATCTATAAATTTTCGGACCCTGAAATAAACTTATCCAGAAAGATCGGCGATTTTTTCTCGGCCAATTATTCTTTCTATCAGGCGTTCAAGGCTTTAATTGCCCAAAATCAATTGGGGCCGGTCAGTTTGACCGCGCGCGTCAAAGAAGCGACTGAAATTAACGACTTTTTACTCAGCTTACAGAAAGCAGGTGTGATTGGCCCTTTCCAGATTCAATTATATGTTTTTAGTAGTAAGGAATGGGTCGATACCGATGTTGGAACGCTGCGAAGAATACGTTCTCAGGAAAACAAAATTCGATTTAACCTGACGCTGACAGATACTACAACTTATCGCGACTTGATTTCCGGACACTGGTTCAATGCCTTCGCCTACAGCCTTATTTCGGACCATCTGGCGCGGAATCAATTACTGCACGAAATCTACTCAAGGGTGAGTTACCAGTCTCCTTCCGAAATTTTCAAATCAAAAGGCGATTTCGATATTATCGCTCTGGCAGGGAAAACCATTCTGGCTGTTGAGTGTAAATCGGGCAATCTGAAAGAAACTTTAAATGTCGATCAGCTGATTGACAAGATGAAAGGGCTGGAGAAAGTGTTTGCCGCTTCCGGCTCGATGAAATATCGGTATCAGTTTTTGATGATTTATAACCCATTCGCCAGCATTGATCAGATTGTGCTGGAAAAACTGGCTAATGCAGGAGTAAAACCTGTGATGCCGAGCGAGATACGCGGAGTGGTTTTTAATCTTTTTAATGCGATTAAGCCTAATTGATAGGGCGCATTAAGCCTCGCGCCCTATCACAGCCATCCATGCGGGAGGGCAACATCCCCCACTGGCGCTATATTATCGTCTTCTCTTTATCTGAATGGGGGTAACTTGATGGACACGCTACTAAGACATCCTTTTATCTTGCTGGTAACTGGCGCGATGCTCAGCGGTTTAATCATTCCGTTAATAACCCGAGACTGGCAGAATCGGCAGAAATCGCTCGAAATAAAAACCGGTTTGGTAGCCGAAATCAGCGAGGCTGTGATGGAGTTCTTCATGTCGATTCAATTCGTTCATATACGCAAAGAGATTCGGAGAAACCCTCCGATTGCCGTGACACCCCAGGAGCAGGCTGAGTTCGATCAGGCTTATAAAGCCTGGGAGGTCAGGAGCGCAGTCATCGGAACGAAACTTCAGGCCTATTTTCCCGAATCGAATATCCCGAAAAAGTGGACTGCTTTTTCCGATGTGTTGATCCGCTTTTACGCTTTGGAGGGTATTGCCGAGCCCCAGCTTCCTGGCAGCATGTCATCATTGGCGAACCAGATTTCCGCTACATTATCCTATGCCCTGCCTGAATCGGCGACTTACTTGCAACTGCGCGAGGCTATTCTTCAAAGTAAAGCCGACATCATCAGCGCCGTTCTACAGACTAGAATTTCCCTCAGCTAAATAGCCTGGATCACCTGCGGAACGGGGTATGTTGTCCCGTTCCGCTTGGGTTTTTATACCTTTGATTTCGCTACTCTGCAACCAGGCTACCCGCTGTTTTAACCGGAGTGCTAGGCGGCATACCAAAGCACAGCGAAGTAGTGGCATGTAGTTCCCGCGATAACGCACAAGTGCCAGATTAAATGCCCATACCGCAGGTGAGAATCGGTTGCCAGGAAAATTACGCCTACGGTGTAAGCCACGCCTCCCGCAATCAGCAAGAGCACGCCGGATTGCGGCACAGAGGCGAACAAGGGATCGAAGGCGATCACGATGAGCCAACCCATGAGCAGATAAATACCGGTAGGGACCATCGGATGGGACATTTTATCGAATAACACTAGTGCAACCCCGACCGTGGCAAGCCCCCAAATAAGGCCGAGAAGCGTCCAGCCCCAGGCGCCGTGAAGGACCCCCAGGGTGAACGGTGTATAGGTGCTGGCGATGAAGATGAAGATCGCCGCTTGCTCGAATGCGCGAAACGCGCGCTTGGCCTTTCCTATCGGTAAAGCATGATAGAGGGTGGAAAGAAAATAAAGCAGAACCATGGTCGCCGCGAAGAGGCTCGCGCCGATAATGAATTCGGAATTGCCTTGGCGCTCCGCATGCATGATCAGAAACGGTGTTCCCAACAGAGCCCCGACCAGGCCTAGACCATGACTAATACTGTTGGCGATTTCTTCCCGTCGCGACTGCTCACGCACCGGCGCTGATAAGAGTTTACGCATACAAATCCCTCCTCCAGCTTAACGTTAAAAATTGCCCATTGAACATAAACCGCCATGGAGGCAGTTTTGATAACTAAAAAATTTGATGTCATCGCATCCAATGAAGTTCAGAAGCTAAAAGGTTGGCGGGGAAATCTGGCGGAAACGCTGTTAATCTACAGGTCATTCTTCAATGCGGCGACATACTCCGCAATCCAAAGGGCGAATTAGCGATAGCGTAGTGCGCCTAATGGTAGACTGTTATTTTTTAGGTAAATAGTATGTTGAAAATAATAGAGCGGATCGAAAGGTGCGTAGTCTTTGTCCTTGTCTTTCTTTTACTTATTGCCGTGGTCCTGGGTACCGTTGAGTTGGGAAGGGTACTCCTAATAGAAATTGCTACCGCACCCCGGTTTTTGGTCGAAGTCAATAGACTATTTGAGTCTTTTGCTCTTTTTCTCGTCATTGTGATCGGATTGGAGCTTCTCAAATCCATAAAAAGTTATCTGGAGCAGGGATCGATTAATCCTTCATTCGTTATTGAAGTCGCGATCATTGCCCTTGGCAACAAACTGATTACGCTGGATTTAAAGCATGTGGCCCCCGAACTGCTCATGGGCATGGCGTCGATTTTCTTCGGGCTCGCAGCGACCTATTTCGTCCTTAAAAAATCAAGTGGCCGCCAGTAATGAGTCAGCGTAGAACCAAATCTCCGGTAACGCACACACCGGGGGAACGGTTAATCGGAAAGAGGGATGCGTCGCTGGTAGTCCTCGCCAGCCTACCGACGCCGTTCAAACCGCGCTTCCGCTTAAAACTTTTCTGACCGTTGTTGTGCTTGTCTTTTGCAGCGAATCTTTGTGATTGATTCGGCTATCGGGAATGGCGCAAGGGGTGGGGTATTAGCGATAGCGTATTCCGCCCGAGAGATGCGGACTCCCATTCGGCGGAATACGCTATACCATTCCGCTCTATAAAATAATCACAAGCTCTCTATGTAAGATCGCGATCTGTACTGGGAGCCCTCGTAATCTCCGTAATCGTATTCTTTTCCGGGGTTATGCCAGTTATTTTTAAGCCATTCTCTAATTTGGGCATGGCTGATCAGATAGCTTGGCATATATTCTTTAATCAAACGCTCAGCTTTCAAGGCATCGATTTTACGCCTGAAATCACAATTTTCCATAAAGCAGTTTATGAAATAGAGCATTTCATAACCTTGATTTCTATCTAATACCTCAATATCCGGATTTCCTATGGCTATAGACTCGTCGCCAGCGTACTTCGTAGTCCAGGAGTAATGGTATTTATAATCATTTAAATCTGATGCTTTTATCTTTACCGTCATAATGCACCTATGGGAAATAATTATTTAAAAATTAATAAATAAATTGAAATCAATACTTAAATATATTAAGCGTAATTTCAATTTCTCTTGCGATGTCTCTCGCTGATTGTTGCGTCAGTTGCGGCTATAGCGGAGTATGAGGCTGTTATCGAGCCGGCCACTAAATACATTCGCCCGCAGACGAAAAATTTGTCGCGTTTCACTTTGCGAAGTTCAAGAATTTTTCCAAATTGCGCCCTACTGCCATCTTTTTATGACTAGCCTACAGGTTGTGTCTCAGGTGAACTCAGGGATTAATGCTAAATCCAATTTCTGAATATTGAAGAACGCTCATTTTCATTTCCAGACATGGGAGACGCTCGCATGGAATATCCCGATAAAATACTCGCCATCGTCCTCGCCGGCGGAGAAGGATCCCGCCTCAATCCTCTCACTGCGCATCGCTCGAAGCCGGCAGTTCCATTCGGAGGACAGTATCGGTTAGTGGATTTCGTGATCAGCAATCTTATCAATTCGGGAGTGGGATCGATTTATGTGCTGGTCCAGTATAAGTCCCAATCGCTCATCGAACATATGCATAAGGCCTGGGAGCCCTCCCGGGTTTCGACCGGCGAGTTTGTGATGGAAGTGCCGCCGCAAAGGCATTCCGGAGACGACTGGTTTCAAGGAACCGCCAATGCGGTCTATCAAAACCTTACCCTGCTCGAACGGCATCATCCCAAACTGGTGGCCATATTCGGCGCCGATCATGTTTACCGGATGGATGTGCGCCAGATGATGGAGTTTCATTGCGAAAAAAAGGCGGATGTGACGGTGGCGGCGCGATCGGTGCCATTAGAAGAAGCGATATCTTTCGGCGTACTGGAAACCGATGAAGAGGGGCGCATTTGCGCTTTCCATGAAAAGCCGCCGCAGCCCAAACCAATGCCGGGCGATTCCAATAAGGCCTATGTGTCCATGGGTAATTACCTTTTCGATGCGGAAAAATTGCTCGCCATCGTACAGGACTCCCACAAGCTCGGCGAGATCGATTTCGGAAAAGAAATATTGCCGCGCCTGTTTCAGACGCATCGCCTATTCGCCTACGATTTCGCTACCAGTGAAATGCCGGGGGTTAAAGCTTACGAAGAAAGGGCCTACTGGCGCGATGTGGGGACTATAGAATCCTACTGGAAGGCGCATCAGGACCTTCTGGGCCGCCAGCCCCGTTTCGATTTGTTCAATCCTCAATGGCCGATCCGTTCCTCCCGCTATGACGGGCCTTGTGCAAAAATCATGGGCCGCTGCGTAGAAGACAGCCTGATCGGTTCGGCGACCTGGATAGACGGCGCGGTGGTCCGTCGAAGCATCGTGGGGCGGGAGGTTATGCTGGAGGAAGATGTGGAACTGGATGAGTGCATCATCCTGGACTACGTAAAAATCGAAAAGGGCAGCCGGTTGCGCCGGACCATTGTCGACAAGCAGAATGTCATTGAAGCGGGATCGGCCATCGGTTTCGATCCCGAAAAAGACGCTCGGCAGTATTATGTGGACCCGTCGGGAATCACTGTGGTACCGCGCGGGACTCGGCAGATTTCCCTGGTATATTGAATGGGGGATAAATTGCGGCCCATCGAAACGGGTAGGATTGGAGGAGGGATAGCGTAAGGGTTGAGCTATGGGTTCTCCTGCAAATAATACCGCGCATTGACGAAGGCGCTCAGTACAAACAGGGAAGTCGCTACCTCGCTGCCGACTATGATGCGGCAGGGGTGCCGCAGATGCGTCCATTCGTAAGGCATGAAAAGATGCCCTTTAACTCCCTCGCCCAGCGCATCCGACATAATTTGCAGACCTGTGGCTATGATGCCGTCGTCCTTGGGCTCATGCCTCAGCAGCACCAATGAGCTGACCGCGATAGCGGCGTCGAAAGCATTCAAGGTATAACCCAAAAGGTCGGTTTTACAATATTCCAAAGCGATTTGGCGGATTTCTTCAATACGCCCGCTGAAATCCAAAATGTTTTTTTCGGACTCGCTGAGGGTCGAATAAACCTCATAGAGCCGGCCAATATAAAAAACGTATATCTCCGGCAGATAATATTGAAAAGCGGATTCATGCTTGAAATCGCCGCTCTTGATCGTTTCATAATGAAAATCGAACAAACGCCGTACGGTCTTTAAATTCTCCCCAGAAAGGGATTGCCATTGCTTTCGGTTGACCAGCATCGACTCCAGAATATCCATATTATGGCCGGGACAAATTTCATTCCCTACCGCATTCCGAACGAGTCGGCCATCGGGCTTGAGAAACGGCTTGTCGAACCAAATGGGAATCGCCCCGTAATAATTGAGCGGCTTGGTCATTTGAATCGTCGGCGGATTCGACGTGTAACCGCTGCCGATTTGATATTCGGCGATGATTTCCACCCAGGGGTGGTCCAAAAATTTGCGGCACTCTTCAAGCAGCTTGGCGTCGACGGTAAGCTGCTTTTCCTCGACAAGCTCCAGCCATTTTTTGGCAATGGAGAGCGTGAAAAAAGTCGTGTCGGTATCGGGGGCATAATCTCCAAAGCCCAAATTCTCTTTTATCGCCTTGTTCTTTTTAGTCAGGCGGCACAAATACTCATCCCCCTCGCCTAAAGGCAAACACGTCGTTGCAGGATGCTGGATGCCGTTATTTGGCGTCACCAGCCATTCCTGGCTGGTGACGACACAAAAGTGCAGCAGATTTTCCATAATCTTTACGATTTGCTGCAGCTCATCGGGTGCCACCTGGCTTTTCGCGACTCTCGTCAGCAAGAGCTCGAAAAAACTCGTATCGTAAAACGCGGTGCGATGAACAAACCAATGCGAGCGTTGAAACAGTCTTTCCGCAATGCCGCGATAGGGCTTGCGAATGATCTTTAATTTGGCCGGGTTACAGTGAATAAAGCAGCGCACCAAAGCGAATAACAGGGTGGCGTTCTGGTATTCGAAAGCGCCTACGCCCTGGAGAACATTCAGAAAGCTCTCGCCGTCCATATAGTCGTCGCCGGATATAATAACTTGCGCCGCGACAGGGAAATAAGGATTTTCGCTATTCGAGTTCCACGTCTGCAAAATATCCTGCATACAGCGCTTGATGACGGCATCCAATTGCTCCAGCTTGGGATTTGCCTGAATTCGCGGTATTTTTTCCCGTCGCCGAAAATGCGGCCTGCCGATCTGATCGAGCAGTTCGGCAATCGGCCTGAATGTTCGATTTATCCAGTCGGCATTCCGCCAATCCTCATAGCTGGACTGCATAGCCGCGCGGATGGCCGCTTGATAGACGGGAACCGCATGCATCGGAATTTGCGGATGGCGGCAGCCTTTAAGGATCAGGTATTTCAATAACCAATTGCCCGCCGATTTTTGATAAATCAGCTTCAGGTTCCGGCCCGGTTCGCCGTAGGGCTGTTCTTTTAAAATGGGCGTATCGCAAATATCGTAAATATTGGCGTACTGGGTCATGATGCCGTCCTTTATGATTGAATACCCGAAAGCGTAGCTTTGAATATAACTTCGGACTCGGTGATCGCAAGTAGCCTGTGGCTATGGAAATTCCAGATATTAAACGGCCAAGGTGCCATAAATAAAGTCTGTAGCCCGGATTCCGCTACGCTGCATCCGGGCTACATGCTATCGATCTGAACCGAAATCGGGAACATAGCCATTGTGAGGGGCATAGCCGGAGTCGGGAGCCAGTCTTGATTTTTGCTTGGGGCCGGCGGGAGGATTTACGATAATGATCGGCTCGAGTCGGTTGCGAAATGAATAATTTCCAGTACCATCCTGCATATTTCCGCCATTTGTATTGACCGGCTTATCGGCATTGGTAATTCGCGTTGTCGTGCTTCTCACTATCGTTCCATCGCTGAGCTCGGTTTCGGTAATTTCGGCATAGCAAAATTTGGCGTATGCGAACGAGAGAAATACAAGAACAAGGGTTTTTCTAATCATTCTTATTCCTCAATACAAGCATTAGAAGGCTTCATGACTTGAGCCATAGATTGGTGTGACGCGAGAAGCCCATTAGGCATGTTCGATGGGTTTTTGCCGCCTCTTCGTTTTATGGCTATGATTCATCCCACAAGACCGGAAACGCCTTGCGGGCACGCTCGATATGCTCGGGATCGACGTTCTTCCCTTGCAAGGTCACCAGTAGCGCATACAGGTCATGAGAGTTGACCTTGAAGGTGCGTTTGGGTTCCGTATCCAGGGCTTTCGACAGCCGCTTCAAGGTCGCCGGGAGCGGCAGCGGTTTGGCGGATGGCCGCGCCGGCGTTGCCAATTCGCTTTCGATGATGTCTTTTTCGTTTCCGGCCGGCGCTTTCAGGGTTTTTTGGAGGATTTCCCGCGCCCGCGTCCAGGACAGTTCGCCGCTGGCTAATTTCTGGCGCATCGCTTCGGTCGTCAACGGCGCATAGCGGATAATGTCCTCGATCCAGCTGACGCTTTTGTCGAAAAACTCTGCCATCCGAACCTTGGACCAGTTGGCATTGTTCAGATAGATCACGGTCTGAAAATAATCCGTGATCCGGGTATCGACACGGTCGGAATTGAGTTTGAGATTCAGCGCTTTGATTTCGTCCGGGTCGCCGGTCACGATTCTGACGTCGACCCTGTCGAAATAGCCGGGATGGGTCCCGCGGATGCCCTGGATCGCTTCCATCCGATGGAAGCCGCCGACCAGATAGTATTCCCTGCCGTTGCGTTCCCACACCACTAACGGCTCCAACAAGCCGTTGGATAGAATGTCTCTTTCAAGGTGGGCGACTTTGGCCCGGTCCAGATCGCGGTGATTGGTCAGTTGATGATGGTATTCGATTTGTCCGATAGGTAAGTATTCGTACCGTTTGGTCGCAAGCATGCTGTGATCTCCTGGCTGGAGGGGAGGGATATTGAAGAGGGATGACGCTGCATTGGAATTTTAAGACGTGTTGATAAGATAATTCAACGCATGTTTCTAAAATCTTTTCGCTTGGTTATTCTCCATAGTTGCCATCGTCCGAACCCCCCGCCCAATCCGAAGGATAGATGCCCAGGTTAACGAAGCGGTGAAAACTTGAATAAGGCCAGTCACCTACGCAAGTTGCCACACCGTGTTTGATGGGATTCCAATGAATGTAATCGCAGTGTTTTTCGAAGTCGCGTTCGTCTCGAATTTGATGTTCCCAATAGCGTGGTTGCCAGACAGTTTGCGCACGTTTGTGCCGTTGCGAAGCGGATCGCTGTGATTTGAATCGCTCCGGGCAATGGCGGGTGAAGTGGTTTTTGATGGCATTCCAGCGCATCGGGTAGTTTTTGTCGCCGGGCGGCAAGGTCCAGATGCAATGCAGATGGTCCGGCAGCAGTAAAATGCGTCAATCGTGAAAGGGTGAGCAGATTTTACCGTACGGAACGCCGTGCGTAATAAATCGACGTTTTCCGGCTCACAAAGAAATTTTCGCCGCCGAAAGGTCACCAGGGTAAAAAAGTAAGTGCCGCCGGGAGTTTGGGTGCGACGGTATTGCATGGCGGCATTTCCATGAAGTTGAGTATTTAGAAAAATAGTGCAAAAACGTAGGTTGGGCAACAGCTTCATCGTTGCCCGACGTTTTGAAAGCCTCAATTCGAGATGCGCGTAAAACCAAGAAATTGATGATTTTTGGCATCATTATGTCGGGCACAAAAAGCGTGCCCGACCTACCCGGCTTTATCATCAAAGGATAATGCAATTTTCCACCTTTTTTTTATTTCCGAATCGATACGATGAAACTCATCAAGATATTCCGTACTGAGTTCCTGTAGTACATGCGCTGCAGTCATAGCTTCCCTAAGTAGCTTGTTGGGAGCGTAGTCTGATAGAGCTGGGGGCGGATTTGGTCCTATGAAAATATTGACGCAGCACCCAGCAAACAGAAGGGTCTCCTCAGCAAGAAATAGGCATAACGAAGCAATATTTTCACCTACAGCACCGAGCGGTCTATTTTCAAACATTCCAGGGTTTTTAAGTGATGGCGGGAATGTTGCTTTTAATGCAGATAACGGAGTAGGATGAATGTGCTCTGATAAAAACGACTTAACAGTCTTATGGAACTGGAGTCTTTCAATGACTTCATCAATTGGTCTACCACCGTATTCGAAGAAGCGTTGTACGTATGGATAAATTTTTCCATAACCAATATTTTTCGACCAAAATTCATCACTATTCTCTGCATTGAAATAAGCTATTGCAAAAACAGGGTCGATCGATAGAGCCATTGCGACCTCGACATTTTCAATAAATACCCTTCCCAAAGCGAGCGCAGCCGATTCTTGTCCCAAATTGACCAGTTCACGGATTGATAGTAAATCACTTCGAACAAGGGCAAGTCTAAATGCAAAAGGAGATGTTTTTTCGTTTAATTCTCTTGTGTGTTGGTATTGTTCAAATGCAATTAAAAAGCGGAGCGATTCTTCAAGTAAGACCATTGGACCTTGCATATGATCATGTAAAGCCTTATGCATTTTACGGCGCAACACGCTGATTGATCGATCCAATGAACGACGTTTCGATGATTTGTAACATTGTTGAGCTGAAGCGATTGTGTTTGCGATGATTTCCGGCGGAATTTTCATATTAAGCTGGATAAAGTAATATTTTAATTTTTAGAAGTTTATAGGAATAGGACATGAGAGTTGTGTGGGTTAGGGAGCTTTTTACTTCCCAACCTATAGCTGATTGCTCATTCTAAACCGAATTCGCCTTGTCAATCAGTCATGTAGGTTGGGTTGTGTTTTCACAACCGAACAATTACCAGAACCCGCGTAAGGCGGAACCGGTTTACCGGGTTCCGCCATTTGGAACTTGGGGATTGGCGGATCGCCTGACGGCATCCGCCCTACGTTTGCTTGTCAATCAGCCTTACCATCCCATTCATCACGCTATCCAACCCGCCATAAACATTCAGCGTATTGATTCGCGCGGTGATTTTTTCAAGCGCTTCCAGTTCCTTCAAACGCAGCAGGATCGGATTGCCTTCCATCACCTTCGCGGTATTGTGCAATGAGCGGGTAGCCTGGGTTTCCTCCTGGCGCTTGATCAGGTTCGCTTCGGCCATTTTTTGCGCTTCGACGACCTGGGCCAGAATCGCCTTCATGTCGCCGGGCAGGACAATGTCGCGCGCGCCGACCGATTTGACTTCGATCCCGTACACGGACGCTTTCGCGGCCACGATTTCGAGAGTCTGGCGGTTCAACGAGTTCTTGTCGGCCAGGAGTTCATCCAGCGTTTGCGTGCTGACGATCGTGCGCAGGGCCAGCTGCAGTTCGCGGTACAGAAACTCCTTCGCATCGGCCAGTTCCGCGCGGGTTTTTTCCGCTTCCTTGATCTGCCAGGTCGCGGACAGGTTTACGCGCAGACTGACCTTGTCCTTGGTCAGGATTTCCTGGCCGTTCACTTCCATGTTCTGCAGGCGCAGGTCGAACAGCGTCAGCGTCGGATAGTGATTGAACCGCCACCAGGCATGGATACCTGCGGTCAGCACCGCCTGAATTACGTTGTCCACGGCCAGAAAGCCGACGTGATGGTCGGGAATGTTGAAGAACGCGACCGCGTTCAGCGCGGCCTTGCGCAGCATCTCATCCTTCGCGTTGCACAACTGCGCGGCGAGCGGCCTGGGCAAGGCCAAATTCGCGCCGATATCGATCTTCTCGACACGTATTTCGTTTTGCGTTTTCCAGTATCCGCCCTGCTGGCCCGGCGCCTTGATGTTCTTCAGCACGTCGTTCTGATAGACCAGGCCGGCCTCGTTGTCGGCCGTTTCCCAAAGCTGCAAATACGGCGCAAAGTCTTTCGGGTGCAGTTGCGCGAGGTTCAACAGGTCGTCGCCGACGGTTTGCTGCAAGGGATTCGTGATCGTGACGATCTGCAACCGGTAGCGGTTCAGCCAGTCCCAGAGCCGGTAGACGCCGGGCAGCAGGACCTTGACGAACTGCTGATCCTTGAACAACAGGCCGCGCTGGGCTTCGGTAATGATCAGTTTTTTGTAGACGGACATCGTTTTCTCCTTAAATTGGGGTTGACGGAACCTCCGCATCGGCGCGGGCTGCTGACGCTCCAACCGGCGGGCGTCGCGCGTCCTTCGCGGCGCGCGCCGGCCGATCTTCGGCAGCAGGCTTTGTCGACGTTGCTTTGGGTCTGGGCGCAAGCCTCCTTGCCGCCATGCACTAAACGAGCCGCATGCCGCGATTCCTTTGCGGATTCCAAACCCGCGGCCCGGAGGTCCGCCGTGGCCCTTGCGGGCCGGTTTGTAAAACTACCTTGGCAGGGTAGGTTTGCTAGCCGGGCTCGAACCGGCGCCAGACTGATGATGAATCAGTTGCTCTACCCACTGAGCTATAGCAATGGAGCCGCCGGCAGGATTCGAACCTGCGACCACCGCGTTGGACGCGGCGCTCTACCGGGCTGAGCTACGGCGGCGTTTGGCGTCTTGTTGCGGACGATACGCAGAGCGTCAAAGACGCCGGCGTCAGGCAGGCTTTGGAACCTGCTCCACGGGCCGCAACGGCTCGCCAAATTCGTTATCCCTTGACGCAGACGACCTGCTTCAAGGTATGCACGATTTCGACCAGATCGGCCTGCGCGGCCATCACCCGGTCGATCGGTTTGTAGGCGGACGGCGTTTCGTCGATCACCGCTTCGTCCTTGCGGCACTCGACGCCGACTGTCGCCTCGGCATGCTCGGCCAGCGACACGCGCTTTTTCGCTTCGGTGCGCGACATCACGCGGCCCGCGCCGTGGCTGCAGCTGCAAAAACTTTCGGCGTTGCCGAGCCCCTTCACGATGAACGACTTCGCGCCCATGCTGCCCGGAATGATCCCCATTTCGCCGAGACGCGCGCTGACCGCGCCTTTGCGGGTCACCCAGACGTTCTCGCCGTAATGATGCTCGCGGCGGATGTAGTTGTGGTGGCAGTTGACCGCTTCGAGATGCGTTTCGAAGGGAATTTTCAATACGTCACGTAACGCCTGTACGGTTCTCGCCATCATCACCTCGCGGTTGATCCTGGCGAAATCCTGCGCCCAGGCGACCGCCTCGATGTAATCGTCAAAATGCTCGCCGCCTTCCGGAATATAGGCTAAGTCCCGGTCAGGCAGATGGATGAACCAGCGCTCCATGTCCTTTTTCGCCTGTTCGATGAAATGCGAGCCGATCCGGTTGCCGACGCCGCGCGAACCTGAGTGCAGCATGATCCAGACCGCATCGTTCTCGTCGAGGCAAATCTCGATGAAATGGTTGCCGGTGCCGAGCGTTCCCAAATGCATCAGGTTGTTGGTATTCTTCAGGAACGGATGCTTTTCGCACAGGCGGTCGAAACGGCCGCTCAATGCCGTCCAGGCATTCAGCACGTCTTCCGGCGGCTCACCCCAGCTTCCCTTGTCGCGGCCGCCGCGCACGGTTCTTTGCATCCCGTGCGGCACCAGGGTTTCGATCCGGCTGCGCAACGCTTCCAACGAATCCGGCAGCTGGCTCGCGGACAGGCTGGTTTTCGCCGCGATCATCCCGCAGCCCAGATCGACGCCGACCGCGGCCGGAATCACCGCGCCGACGGTCGGAATCACGCTGCCGATCGTCGCGCCTTTGCCCAGATGCACGTCCGGCATCACCGCGATCCATTTATGAATGAACGGCAACGTGGCGAGATTCTGCAATTGCTGTTTGGAGTTGTCGTCGAAGCTGACGCCGCGCGTCCAGGATTTGATCGGATGCCGGCCAGGTTCGTGCAGGACTTCGTAGGGTGTGGTCATCGCTTTTTCCTTTTTTCAATGGCTGACATATCGGATAAAGCAATTCGGATGCCATTAATCAGAAAGAGTTGCAGATTGGTCGCAATGTATTGTTATAAAAAGAAAAAATATGCTAGCGTGAGGGGTGTGATAAAGATATGGCAAAATCCGGCTATACTATAGTTATCTAAAAAGATAGTATTTGATCGAAAGAAATAGATTGAACCGGTGTTTGGTATGATAAAGCGGATCGTTAAATTAAGTTTGTTGGCATTCCTGGTCGAAGAGTCGGTTATCGCAGAAGAAACGACACTGACAGGGCCTAATGTCGTGCATTTCAAATATCCGCGTGACTTTATCGAAACCAGCCGATTCGTCAGGCAAGGTAAATTAACGCCAGACGGGATGTGCGAGTTTGTTTCGACCATGCCCCGCCTCAAGCCCGGCGAGAGAATCCTTCTACATGAAATCGCTTACGACCCGACGCAGTGCAAGTCTCTTATGGTTCAAGGGCGGCATCAAGACAGGGAGAAACGTTAAAATGAGGACGGTCGTGATCGGTTTGTTAGGCGCTAGATTAGATCATGCCGGTTTCGGCAACAAAAGGCATGCGCGTTGGCGGCCGACCGTGTCGTTGGTGATGCACGGCAGTCTGCCGGTCGACGAATTCGTATTGATTCATCATCCCGATGAACGCGAGCTGGCCGGCATCACGATTGGCGATATGCGCGCCTTATCGCCGCAGACGCAAATTACGACCCATCCGGTCGATTATGACGACCCCTGGGATTTCGAGCAGGTTTACAGCCGGCTGCTCGATTTCACGCGCAGCTATGCGTTCGATCCCGAGCAGAACGAGTATTACGTGCATATCACCACCGGCACCCATGTCGCGCAAATCTGCCTGTACCTGTTGACCGAGGCGAATTATTTGCCGGGTAAGTTGATTCAATCCTCTCCGAGCAAGGACGGCCCGCAGGGCACTTATCAGATCATCGACCTGGATTTGTCGCGCTACGACCAGATCGCCTCGCGTTTCGAGAAGGAAGCGCGCGACGGCATCGCCTATCTGAAAAGCGGCATCGAGACGCGCAGCGCCGCCTTCAACCGCTTGATTTCGCAGGTCGAGCAGGTGTCGATCAAGTCGTCCGCGCCGATGCTGCTAACCGGCCCGACCGGGGCGGGCAAATCGCGGCTCGCCAAACGGATCTACGAACTGAAAAAGCAGCGCGGGCAGGTGACCGGCAGGCTGGTCGAAGTCAACTGCGCGACCTTGCGCGGCGACAACGCCATGTCGGCGCTGTTCGGGCATGTGAAAGGCGCCTTTACCGGGGCTTTGACTGCAAGGACCGGGCTTTTGCGCGAGGCGGACAAGGGGCTCTTGTTCCTGGACGAAATCGGCGAGCTGGGTCTGGACGAGCAGGCGATGCTGCTGCGCGCGATCGAGGACAAGGTGTTCATGCCGCTCGGCGGCGACCGCGAAACCGGCAGCGATTTTCAACTGATCGCCGGCACCAACCGGAATCTCTACGACCAGGTGCTTACGGGGCAATTTCGCGAGGACTTGCTGGCGCGGATCAACCTATGGACTTACGAACTGCCGCCCCTGAAACAGCGCATCGAGGATTTCGAGCCGAACCTCGAACACGAATTGCAGCAGTTCACGGTCAGGGCCGGCTACAAAGTGAGCTTCAACAAAGCGGCGAGAGCTCAATATCTGGCTTTCGCCTATTCTCCGGAAGCATTATGGCGCGCCAATTTCCGCGATCTGAATTCCAGCGTCACGCGCATGGCGACGCTAGCGACCGGGGGACGGATTACCGAAGACATCGTGGCGGCAGAAATCGAACGCCTCAAACAGGCCTGGTCGAGTTTTATTCGGGAAAAGCCAAGCGCGACGGAGGAATTAACCGCAATCCTGCCGGCGGAGACGCTCGACGAACTGGATTTATTCGACCGGATGCAGCTTGCCGAAGTCGTCCGCGTATGCCGCGAAAGCCGCAGCATGGCCGAGGCGGGGCGTAAGCTCTACAACGCCAGCCGCAGTCTCAAAGCCAGCGTGAACGACAGTCATCGTTTGAAACAATATTTGCAGCGCTTCGGGCTGACGTTTCGGTCGGTGTCCAAGGCTGATTGAATTATCTATACTTTAAATCAATTTTTGTTTCGAATATGTTTGGGATTGGGAATTAACAGTGAAATGGTTCGTACGCGAGGATATCGACGGCTTTTTCGGTCTGGCTCTGGATAATCTGGTGCAGTTGCTGGTCATCGTCGGCTTGTGCGGGAGTGTGTTGGGTTTTTCGGATCAGTTGATCTATCGGCATATTCTTCCCGGCGTTGCGGTGTCGCTGCTGGTAGGCAATATCTATTATGCCTGTCAGGCCAAACGCCTGGCAGAGGCGACCGGACGCCGCGATATTTGCGCGCTGCCTTACGGCATCAATACCGTCTCGCTGTTTGCCTATATTCTCCTGGTGATGCTGCCGGCGAAATTGGTTGCGGAAGCGAGCGGCGCGGAAAATCCGGAGATAATTGCCTGGCAGGCGGGGCTTCTGGCCTGTTTCGGGTCGGGCCTGATCGAATTCTGCGGTGCATTCGTCGCCGAAAGGCTCCGCAAGGCGACGCCGCGGGCCGCCTTGCTGTCGACCTTGTCCGGCATCGCGCTGACCTTCATCTCGCTCGGCTTTCTGTTTCGCACCTATGCGCATCCGGTCGTCGGTCTGGTCACGCTGGGCGTGATCCTGTTGATTTACTTCGGCCGCCTGCGGTTTCGCGGCAATATTCCGGGCGGACTGGTTGCTGTAGCATTGGGTTCGTTACTGTCCTGGATGACCGGTATCGCGCCGGTCGGCGAACTGCCGGTCGACCGCTTGGGGTGGTATCCGCCCGTCCCGGTAATCGACGATTTGTTGCAGGCCTTCACTTCAGAGCAGGCGCTGGGCTATCTGTCCGTGATCATTCCGATGGGGCTGTTCAATGTGATCGGCTCGCTGCAAAATATCGAATCGGCCGAGGCGGCCGGCGACAGCTATCAAACGCGCTCCTCGCTGGCGGTGAACGGCCTGGGCACGCTGGCGGCCAGCCTGTTCGGCTCCTGCTTTCCTACCACGATCTATATCGGCCATCCGGGCTGGAAGGCGATGGGCGCCCGCGCCGGCTACTCGATTTTGAACGGCGCGTTCATCACGCTGATTTGCCTGACCGGCAGCCTGACTTATATCGCCTGGGCGGTGCCGATCGATGCCGGGATGGCGATCATCCTCTGGATCGGCATCGTGATCGCCGCGCAGGCGTTTCAGGAAACCCCGAAAAGCCATGCGCCGGCGGTGGTAATGGGACTGTTGCCCGGAATCGCTGCCTGGGGCGCTTTCATGGCCAAAAGCGGTGTGCGCGCGGCGGATTACGGCGATGCGGCAATGCCCGCCTTTTCCGAAACGCTGCTGATCCGCTTCGCCTCCTCGGATGTCTGGATCGGCGGCGCCTTTGCGCTGGAGCAGGGCTGCATTTTTACCGCGATGATTCTGTCCGCGCTGACGGTCGCAGTGATAGAACGCCAATTCATCCAGGCGGCGTTATGGAGCGGGGCAGCTAGTGTCTTGTCGGCAGCAGGCCTGATCCACTCCTACCGCTGGACTTCCGCCGATACCGCGTTATCGCTGACGCCGGCATGCGAGTGGGCGCTGGCTTATGCGCTGATGGGGTTGATATTTTTAAACGTCAAGCGGTTATGTATTGCGGACAAATGACCATCATCCGGTATTTTTTAAATTCAAGACGCTTGTGCGTCTTTTTACGATGAGTCTAATTTTTTTAATAGTGTTTCTCTATGCTAAATGACGCGGATTATAAGGTTTACAATAAGGCTCAGATTATCAGTCATCTGAATTCGTTGTATAAGAAAAAATGTCTGATCTTGTTGAGCTTCAATGAAAATGAGACATTCGTTACGATGCTTGCCGCTATCGAGCCGCAAAAGGATCTGGTACTGTTCGACTGCGCGCCTGCTGAACATTTAAACTCGCATTTGCTCAGCGCTTCCAAGGCGGAATTCAATGCGAATTTTTCCGGTATAAAGGTCCATTTTCAAGGCGATAATATAAAAAAGACCCAATTGGGGGGCGAGACCTTTTTTTCAATGCCGATACCCCAAGCCATCCAATGGATACAGCGCCGCGAATTTTACCGGGTCAGATTACCTTTGCTGCGTTCGACTCTGGTGAAAATATTCGTGGAAGAGCAGTTTCTAGCCGATTTACCTTTTTACGATATCAGTATTTCCGGTTTTGCGTTGATCAATGAATTTAGCGGCCTGTCGCATTTTTTTGAAAAAGGCCGAAAATTTACAGGTTGCCGGCTGATTTTGGAAAATGTTTTAAATCAGGACATTGAGTTTGAGGTCATGCACGTTTTGCCGTTCAATCCGAACCAGCCGAACTTGGCTCAAAAAATAGGCTGCAAATTTATTGCTTTAAAACCTGCTGCTGAGTCCGGTATTCAGCTTTATATGCAGCGCCAGGAAAGAAAAGATCTCGCCAAAAGAAAGCCATAGGATACGCTGCATAGGATGGGCAGGTTTCTGATTTTTAAAACGCCTTGCTCTTGACCTGAGAAATTGATACGGTCGACAATCCGATTCCCACTCCGCTTGAGAAATCCATCAATTCGCCCTCATGTCCTTTGCAGCTAACGACCATACCCTAAAACTGCAAGAGGCCGTTGCGCGGGCGTTAAAACATAAAACGCCGCTGAATATTACCGGGGGCGGCAGCAAGGCTTTTTATGGGAGGGATGCTTCCGGTGAGGCATTAGGCATTGGCGGCCATTGCGGTATCGTCAATTATCATCCCTCCGAACTAATCGTGACCGCGCGTGCCGGCACTTTGCTGTCGGAGCTTGAAAAAGCGTTGGCGGAACACGGCCAGATGCTCGCTTTCGAGCCGCCGCATTTCGGCGATTCGGCTACCCTGGGCGGCGCGATTGCCTGCGGTTTTTCAGGGCCTCGAAGACCTTTTGCCGGTTCGGCCAGGGATTTCGTGCTCGGCTGCAGGATCATCAACGGCAAGGCCGAAGTGCTGTCGTTCGGCGGCGAGGTGATCAAGAATGTCGCCGGTTTCGACGTGTCGCGGCTGATGGTCGGCGCGCTGGGCACGCTGGGCGTATTGCTCGAAATTTCGCTGAAAGTGCTGCCGCGGCCCGAAGCCGAATGGACCTGCCGTTTCGAGCTGCCGGTTGCCGATGCGCTCGACAGAATGGCCAGGCTGGCCTCCGGTCCGCTGCCGGTTTCCGGCCTCAGTTATGACGGACGCGTGCTGTATGTCCGCTTGTCCGGCGCGGACCAGGCCGTCAGGGCGGCCGCAGAGCGTATCGGCGGCGATGCAAGGACAGCCGACTGCGGTTATTGGCAAGAGCTTAACGAGCAACGGCTCGATTTTTTCCAGAACGGCATGAATGTATGGCGCTTGAGCCTGCCGCCCGCGACCCAGCCATTGGCTGTGGCGGGCGATTGGGTTTATGACTGGGCCGGTGGTTTGCGCTGGCTGAAAACGGCAGAGCCGGCCGAAGCGGTATTTGCCGCGGCCGAACAGGCGCGCGGACATGCGCTGCTGTTCAAGGGAGCGAATCGCGACGGCGATGTGTTTCAGCCGCTGAGCGGCAAACTGCGGCAATTGAATCGAAACATCAAACAGGCGTTCGATCCGCACGGCCTGTTCAATCCCCGCCGAATGTATCGGGATTGGTAATGCATACCCGTCTGGCCGATCATATCGAGGCATCACAGCGCAGCGAGCTGGAAGCGATCCTGCGCGCCTGCGTGCATTGCGGCTTCTGTAATGCGGCCTGTCCGACCTATCAATTGCTCGGGGATGAGCTGGACGGCCCGCGCGGGCGCATTTACCTGATCAAACAGGTGCTCGAAGGGCATACGGCGACCCGGCTGACGCAGACGCACCTGGACCGCTGCCTGACCTGCCGCGCCTGCGAAACGGCATGCCCCTCCGGCGTCCAGTACGGACGTCTTTTGGAGGCAGGCAGGGAAATCGTCGACCGGCAGGCGGAACGGGCTTATTTCGAGCGGTTGATGCGCTATTTCATCGTACGGATTTTTCCCTATCGGCGCCGGTTTTCGATCGTGCTGAAGGTTTCCCGCGGGCTCAGGCCGTTGCTCCCTTCGGCATTGAAGAGCAAGATTCCGGCCGCCGCGCCGCCGGTTTCCGCTTGGCCGCACTCCGATCATGTCCGCAAAATGCTGATTTTGCCGGGCTGCGCGCAGCCCGCGCTGGCGCCGGCAATCGATAGGGCGGCAGCCAATGTGCTGGACCGGCTGGGCATTTCGTTGCTGCCAGTGAAAAACGGCGGCTGCTGCGGCGCCTTGCCTTACCATTTGTCGGCGCCGGAAAGGGCGCTCGATCTGGCGCGCCGGAATATCGATGCATGCATGCCTTATCTGGAGCAAGGCGTCGAGACGGTCGTTTCGACGGCGTCGGGCTGCGGGGTGATGCTGAAGGATTACGGGCAACTTCTGAAAGATGATCCGGTCTATGCGGAAAAAGCCGCGCGCTTTTCGGCGTCGGTCAAGGACATTGCGGAAGTGCTGGCCGCTGAAGATTTGTCCGCCTTTCGGGCCGATGGCTGCCGTATTGCCTTTCAATCGCCTTGCACCTTGCAGCACGGGCAAAGGCTTAAAGGACTTCCCGAAGCGATTCTGCAAAAAATCGGGTACCGATTGACGCCGGTCAACGATGCGCATCTGTGCTGCGGCTCGGCCGGCGTGTATTCGTTATTGCAGCCCGAGCTAGCGGCGAAATTGCGCCATGACAAACTGCAAGCTTTGCAGGCCGGCCGGCCCGAGCTGATCGCGACCGCGAATATCGGCTGTTTGACGCATTTGCAAATCGCCAGTCAGCAAAAAGTCGCGCATTGGATAGAATTATTGCAATGATTTTTTTCTTTACAAGAGTCTATTAGATAATTATAAAACGCATTTTTAACGGTCAATTTTTTTATGACGAAAGACATACAGCCTTCCGTAATGGAAACTCCCAAAGCCGAGCCCGAAATCGAAAAGAGCAAGCATGACGCCGATATCGAGATCGAGGATTACGACCTGCATATGATTGATGAATATATCTCGTTTCCGACCGAAGATGAAAAGGCCGTAAAAAAAATGGCGGCGCGCAGGAAAATCGAAATGTATTGGGAGAAAAAACGCCTCAGGGAGCAACTCGGCGATTTCGATGAAGACGAGCTCGATTTTTGATCGGGTTACAGCTATCGATTGACAGGGGCATCGTGCTTACGTTCGGTATGGGAACGCTGCAATTTGCCGGAATTTTAGCATTCACGGCCGTAGTTCCGCGGCGCCATCACCAGACATTTTAGGGGCCTAAGCATCATGCCGGAAGCCGGAGACAGACGGCGATTTTTTCGTATCAACGATGAAGTCGATCTTTATTATCGAAAAATCGCTCAGCAGGAAGCGTGTGAAGCCAGCCATATCGACGAAAATGTGCTGACCGGCGATGCTTTGCCGCAAATCATGGAAGCGGTGGAACAGGAAATGAATGGCCTTTTGAAGCGCATCGAGACAGCGCAGCCCGAGGTCGCCCAGTACCTGAAATTGCTCGATTACAAGATCGACATGCTGGCCGAATGCCTGCTGCATCAGACCGATCTGGTCAGAGAAAAAAATTCTTACCATGTGAATCTGAGCGCCTCGGGCCTCGCCTTCGGGAGCGAACAGGTTTTGAATGCAGGCGATTTTCTGGAGTTGAAGATTCTGTTGCCGGCATCGCGGGCGCTCGTCACGACCTGTTGCCGGGTCATTCAGTGCCGGCAAGATCCATCGAACGAATCGCGTTATCCGTATGTGGTCAGCGTCGATTACATGAATATGAAAGAAGAGGACCGCGAACTCTTGATCAAGCATGTGATCAAGCGCCAACTGGCGCAGCTCCGGGAGCAAAAGGCTTGATGCACGGTTATCGAAGGGTTTTAGATATGCGCGCAGCAGCAACTCCGTGCTGATTTCGGACAACCAGAAAAAAATCCTGACCCTGCTGGCCGACGGCGAGTTTCATTCCGGCGCCGAACTGGCGGAGGCCTTGGGCGTGAGCCGTTCCGCCGTCTGGAAGCAATTGAACGGGCTGGAGCCTCTGGGGATTCGGCATGCGGCCGTCAGCGGCAAAGGTTACCGTCTTTCTCATCCGCTGGAACTGTTGGACGGCGCCAAAATCCTCGCTCATCTCGGTGATGAGAACCGCGCGATGATTTCCCGGTTAGAGATCCATGACCAAATCGATTCCACGAACACCTACCTGAGCGGTCTGGCGCGGCAAAACGCGCCCTCCGGCCATGTCTGCCTTGCGGAACGGCAAATCGCCGGCAAAGGCCGGCGCGGCAGGCAGTGGATTTCACCCTACGGCAGCAACATTCTGCTGTCGATCCTTTGGCGCTTTCAGCAGGGGCCGGCCGCGATTTCGGCGTTGAGTCTGGCGATCGGCGTCGCAGTGATTCGGGCGCTGCGGCGGCACGGCATCGACCATGCCGGCCTGAAATGGCCGAACGATATTTACAGCGAAGGCAAAAAACTTGGCGGCATTCTGATCGAAGTGGCGGGTGAAAATGAAGGCCCCTGCTATGCGGTGACCGGTCTCGGCCTGAATCTGTTTTTGCCGGAGGAAGAGGCCGAATCTATCGATCAGCCGTGGACCGACCTCAGCCGCATTGCCGGCGGCCGGCGCATCGACAGAAACCGGCTGGCCGGCGAGTTGATCAGTCAGATGTTTGCGGTGCTGACCGGATTCGAGCAGATAGGTCTTGCGGCCTATCTGGACGAATGGCGGGAATATGACTGTTTGCGCGGCGAATGGGCCAGCGTTTTTATCGGAACGCAGCAGTTCGAAGGAGCTCTGGAAGGCATCGACGCGCAGGGCTTCTTGTTGATGCGCGACGCGGAAGACAGGCTTCGCGCCTTTGCTTCCGGCGAAGTCAGTTTCAGGCGGGCGTTCCCGTGAATCTGCTCGTCGATATCGGCAATTCCCGCCTGAAATGGGCGACATCGGCGCAGGACGGGCTTGTTGTAGGTCATGCGATGCCGAATTCGGCGCTGACCGAGGCGCGTCTGGCCGAAGTCTGGAAGGCGCTTCCGAAGCCGGAAAGGCTGGCTATTTCCTGTGTCAGCGCCCGTCGGCTTGCCGGAGTCACGCGTTCGGTGGCGAGTGCGTTATGGCCCGGCATCCTCATCTTCGAAGCGAAATCGGAAGCGCAGGCATTCGGCGTAAAGAACGCCTACCCGCAGCCTGAAAAGCTCGGCGTCGACCGTTGGCTGGCCTTGCTGGCGGCGCGCCGGCATTACGCCTTGCCGGTCTGTATCGTCGATTGCGGGACGGCGATCACGGTGGATCTGCTCGACGAAAAAGGCCGGCATCTGGGCGGGATGATTTGCCCCGGCCTGGAGCTGATGAAGCAATCTCTCAGTGCGGGCACGGAGGCGTTGGGCTATGATGATTCTGCCTTTACCGGGGGTCCCGCGAATCATACCGCCGCCGCCATTTACAGCGGCGTATTGTCGGCGGCGGCGGGGCTGATCGAACATGTTTTTTCCGCTCAAACCGAACGCTGTCAACTGCTGCTGACCGGCGGCGATGCGCCGCTGATCTCAGGCCAGCTCGGCTATTCTTGCCGGATCGATCCTGATCTGGTGCTTCGCGGACTATCTTTGCTCCTGGAATGATACCTATGAAAACCGCCTTTTTTCTTGTGCTTTTGGCGAATCTGACACTATGGATGTATGAGTACCATCGCGGCGCTTTCGATCAACGGGCCAAAGCGCCGGCGCCGGA
Source organism: Methylomicrobium sp. (assembly GCA_051061095.1). Lineage (GTDB taxonomy): Bacteria > Pseudomonadota > Gammaproteobacteria > Methylococcales > Methylomonadaceae > Methylomicrobium. The sequence goes on from JBPFEE010000022.1 coordinate 102,104, forward strand.
TGCGGCGATGCTGCGGGAGCCGATTGTGCTGGCGGCCGAGCAGCGAAGCGGGCAGCCGTCGGCGGCGGAGGACAATACCCTCGCGGCGGCTGTTCAGGATCAAGGAAATATGCAAAAGCCTGCGGCAGCGCCGCCTCTGGTACCGCAGGAACTTAAGCCTGCCTCGTTCGCCTGTTATGAGGCAGGGCCTTTTACGAGTGAGCAGATATTGAAGACCTGGAGCCAAGCGGTCATCGAAGTTCAAGGCCAGATAAAACCGGTGCTGCACAATGCGCAGGAAATCCTCGATTATCTGGTGCTTTACCAGACCACAGGCAGCCGCGAGGACATTAAGGCCGCGATGCAAACATTGCGCGATCACGGGGTAAGCGACGCCTATCCGCTCGCCACGGGCGAGTATAAGGGTTACATATCGCTCGGCGCTTTTCATCGGGAAAACCGGGCTGTACGCATGCAAAATGACTTGCAGCGACAGGGAGTCGATGCGGTCGTCAAGCCGCGCTTCAAAGAGGCGGCTCAGAAATACGCCTTGTTTACAGGGCCTGTGACGATTGCCGACCGTCTGGCTGAGATGGAAAAAAAATACCCCATGATTCAGCTCAAGTCCTTGCCCGAAAACGACCCGAATTGTCCGGCAAACCGCGCCGCTCAATCGGCAGGTCCCGTTGCGGAACTCTCAGAAAGCGGAACGAAGCCGCCGATTTTGCCGGAGACTCGCAAGGCTGAATCCAGCGCCTCATCCAACAGCGTTGCCGGTGTCGAAAATACGCCATTGAAAACCGATAAGCCAGCCATACAGAAAACACCGGTACAGCCAGCGCAAAAGCAGCAGAAAGAGTCGATAGAGGCAAAACCGGCCAGATTCGTGTGTTACGAAGCGGGACCTTTTCCGAATGAACCCAGCCTTAGCGCATGGCAGAAACAAATTGCAGGTTCCCAGGGAGCGGTCAAACCTCTATTTCGGGACGGCAAAGTGATTAGTGATTATCTGGTGCTGTATCCTTCCGCAGGAGGAAAGGAGGCCGCCAAAGCCAATATGCAACTGCTGCGAGAACGCGGTATCAATGACGCCTGGCCGTTGCCGGCAGGGGAGGAGAAAGGACAAATATCCCTAGGCGTTTTCAACAGGGAAGAGAATGCTGCGCAAATGCAAAAAAGCCTGCTCGGCAAAGGAGTCAATTCAATAGTGAAACCCCGTTATAAAAGCAAGCGTCAAAGGTATGCGCTGATTACCGGTCCTGAATCGATTTCAGGAGGCTTAAAGGCGTTGGAGAAAAACCATCCCGACATCAAGCTTCGCCGGCTGCCCGATACCGAGCACAATTGCCCTCAGACCGTCCAACATTGACGGAAACGGCTTTTTTGCTGCGGAAGCAGCGATCCGATTCGGGCGGTCGAGTTTGTCAAAGCCCGAAAACAGAGAGATAAATCACACCCTGCATTGACATGATCCTGACGCTGCCGAATACAACGAGGCTCGTCGGAAGTTTGTTTTGATCACTGATTCAAAACTTCATTTTTTCAGAAATAATGATATTTTTCAGTTTTTTATTTTATTTTATTGAGCATCCGAATTAGCTTTGCATTGGAATGTGCGGTTCCGGAATCGGAGCGGAGATGGATTTTTTTTCGATATGGCTTTGACACAGGGCCTTATCTCGTGATAAAAATTACGCCGTTGTTCAAATATAAACCGACAACCAACTCGTTAAACTATTTGATGAGTTGCTCTCTTGAGGAGAGGGGCTTATAACATTAATAAATAACTATAGAGGATTTAAAAATGGCTGAAGCACAAGAAAAAGATTACACCTGGGCTATCGTTGGCGTTGCTATCGCATCAATCATCCTGTTGGTTGTATTGCTGAAGAAAGATGAAACCAAGCATCTGCAAAGCGGCGCAGTCGCTGCAAGTAACGCAGAAATTGACGCTAAATTGTCACAAAGAAAAACCAAAAACGTTACTGAGCAATAAGAAAAAAAAGTAGTACCCCCCCTAATGGTGCACTCACCAACGGGGGGGAATTCTCGTTTCCCCAAATCCCCCCCTCCTCAAATTTTATTCTGATCTGGTTCCGCAAAGCCCCGCGGGAGCGGGCCAATCCTCCTGATATCCATCTTCAATCGGTTATGCGGCTGTTCTCTGAACAGAAAACAGGTTATTGCTAGTCGGTCCGTTGTTGGGAGTTCCGCTCTCCTTGTACAGCAGTCCGGCGGACCATCGTTTTTGACGCCTTGGGGTGGAACAGGTCGGATAGTCCCCCTTGCTATGCCGGAGTAAAAATCCAACATTCAAGTAATTGCGGTATTCTTCCCCAGTGCCTCTAATTTTTCCTCCAGCTGTTTGACCTTCTTGATCAACTCGGGCAGTTTCTGTATCGCTATCTGTTCCTTATAAGCCGTTTTTTTGTCCTTGGCCGGGCTGCCGAAATAGTGTGCGCCCGGCGGAATGTCGCCGGCAACCCCGGAACGCGCCAGCACTACTGCACCCTTGCCGATCGTGACATGGTCCGCGATGCCGGAACTTCCGGCCAGAATCGCATAGTCGTCGATCGTGCAGGAGCCCGAGACGCCGGTTTGCCCGCACATGATCACATGCCGGCCGACCTTGTTGTTATGGCCGATCTGCACCAGATTATCGATTTTGGAGCCTGCGCCGATCACGGTGCTGCCCAAAGCGCCACGGTCGATGCAGGTGTTCGCGCCGATTTCGACATGGTCCTCGATTTTGACATTGCCGATTTGCGGCACTTTGACATGCGCGCCGTTTCTGAACTTATAGCCGAAGCCGTCCGCCCCGATGATCGCGCCGGAATGAATCGTGACATGGTCGCCGATTTCGACATCATCGTAGATCACCGCATAAGGATGGATACGGCAGTGCTTGCCGATTTTGACGTTGTTGCCGAGATAAGCGCCCGCCAGGATCGCGCAGTGATCGCCGATCGCCGTCTTTTCGCCGATCACCGCATAAGGACCGATATAAACTGCTTCGCCCAGCGCCACATCGTTTGCCAGCACGGCCTGAGGCGCGATGTCGGGCGCATAAGTGCGTTCGGGGTGCAGGTGTTTGACCGCCTCGATAAAGGCCAGCTCGGGATCCTTGCAGACCAGTAAAGCCAGGGTTTCTGGCACTTCCTGGACGGCAAACCCTTCCGCGATCAAGCACGCCGAAGCGGCCGATTTCTGCAGATGCACGGCGTATTTGCTGTTGGTCAATTGCGTGACCTGGCCCGCCTCTGCCGAGCTGATATCGGCGGCGGAATGGATGATTTGATCGGCGTCGCCGCCTTCGATACGGGCTCCACAGAGCGCGGCTAGTTCTTTCACAGTTATCGGCATGAGATTCTCTTTTTTGCTTGGGTCTGAAGTTGATCTTGTCGGTCGGCTTACATAGCGAAACCTGACGATTAGGCATCATATCGGGTTACGGCTGTGCTCTGGCAATTGATCTGTCCATATTCGCAGCCGCTTGAAGGGAGCTGTTCTTCGGTGATGGCGCCTTTGCAGCCGTAATCCGACCAATAAATATAGGGTATTAATTTAAGATAGCTTTTCTATCGGCACGGGTATAGGGCAATTATTTTGTTGAACCGCCGAATCCGGCAGCCGCTAACGGCTAGTGTACCAAATCCTGCCCGCATTGCCGAAGGCCGATAGTCCGATTTCAAGCCCGCGCTTTCAGCAATTGCAGAGATAGATTCAATAGAAAAGCCAGCAGCAATAGAATCAGGCCCAGCGCCAGTCCCAGTTCGAATTCGCCCTTGCTGGTTTCAAGCGCAATCGCGGTCGTGATCGTGCGCGTCGAGCCCATGATATTGCCGCCGAGCATCATCGCGGCGCCGACTTCGCCGATTGCCCTACCGAAACCGGTGATCACCGCATGCAGCATGGGGTAGCGCAATTCCTGCAGGATCGGCCAAAGCTGCTGATCGGTGCGGGCGCCCAGCAGTTTCAGGGTCGGCAGCAGCCGGGGATCGGCCGTTTGCACGGCGACCATCGCCATATTCATGATGATCGGCAAGATCAGGCAGGTTTCGCCGATAACTACCGCCGTCGGCGTGTACAGCAGCCCAAACTCGCCCAACGGACCTTGGCGGCTCAGCAGTCCGTAAAAAATCAGCCCGATCATCACGGTCGGCATCGCCATCAAAGCGTTCAGGATATGCTGGAGCAGGCGCTTGCCGGTAAAGTCGGAGGCGGCGGCCAGGATGCCTAAAACGACGCCGAAAAAACTGGCGATTAAAGTCGCAATGCAGGAAATTTTTAAAGATATCCAAACGATACCATAGACTTCGGGGTCTAATTGGGCGATCAGCTGGACGGCGTTGAACAGCGCCTCCGAGAAATACGGCATCAGCGATTGTGGGTATCAGTTGCGCCGCCAGTGGCCAGATTTGCCGCCGGCTTTCTCGACCAGGCGCACGGCTTGAATGGCCATGCCGCGGTCGACTCCCTTGCACATGTCGTAAACGGTCAACAGCGCGATTTGTACGGCGGTCAACGCTTCCATCTCGACGCCGGTCTGACCGTTGGTCTTGACCAGCGCTTGGCAGCGGATGCGGTTGTGATCCTCCTCGGCGCTGAATTCGACGGCGACATGCGTAATCGGCAAGGGATGGCAAAGCGGGACTAAATCGGAAGTTCTCTTGCTGGCCATGATGCCGGCGATTCTGGCTACGGCCAGCACATCGCCTTTTTTATGTTCGCCCTGCAGAATCATGCTCAGGGTGGCGGGCTGCATCTCGATGTAACCCTCCGCAATCGCCGAGCGTTGGGTAACGGCTTTTTCACCGACGTCGACCATGATCGCTTCGCCGGCCTGATTAAAATGTGGAGTATGCGTCACAATTGGGTAGAATGACTGATCGATAACGCCCGCGTGGGAGCACAAGGGCTGATTTTTATCATTGCGTGAAGGTTTATGTCAATTAAAGTTCGCTATTTTGCCAGTCTGAAAGAGCGCATCGGGCGCTCGGAAGAAAATGTGACGATCACCGAACCGGTCACTGCGAAAGAGCTTTGGCGCCGTTGCGTACATGAACTTCCGCCGCCGGAGCAGATCCTGGTCGCAATCAACCTGGAGTATGCCGATTGGGACAGTCTCGTCAAGGAAGGCGATGAAGTCGCATTTTTTCCGCCAGTGACCGGAGGTTAGCATGTTGGTCAAAATTTCGGCCAAGCCTTTCGATCCGTGGGCCGAAGCCAGCGGCTATCAAAACGCCGCCGTGCAAATGGCCGGCAAATTCGGCGCGATGAATCTGTTTGTCGGTACGATGCGGGACTTCAACGAAGGCGACGATGTCGCCGGCATGACCCTGGAACATTATCCGGGCATGACCGAAAAAGCGCTCGAAAAAATCGTGCAGGAGGCCGCCGAACGCTGGCCGCTGATCGACGTGCTGGTCGTGCACCGGGTCGGAGAGATAATGCCCGGCGATCCGATCGTACTGGTGGCGGTGTGGACTTCGCATCGCGGCGATGCTTTCGATGCGGGCCGGCATATCATGGAGGCGCTCAAGTCCCGGGCGCCGTTCTGGAAGAAAGAAATGTTGAAAGCCAAGGGCGAGCGCTGGGTTGCGCACAATACCGACGGCTATTTGAAAAGTGAATGAGGCAGTAATAGTGGGTCCCTTGGATAAAATGCAGGCGAGGCTGGAGCAGACGGTACACTACCGCTTGCCGCTCGGCGAACAGACGGTCGAGTTGAATCCTTTGCTTGGAAAGCAGATCCGGCTGCGTTACACCGGCAACATTATCTGCGTGCACTGCGGCAAGGCGACCAAAAAAAGCTTCAATCAGGGCTACTGTTATCCCTGCTTCATCAAACTGGCGCAGTGCGACATGTGCATCATGAAGCCGGAGACCTGCCACTATGCGGCCGGCACCTGCCGCGAGCCGGCATGGGGCGAACAGTTCTGCATGCAGCCGCATATCGTCTACCTGGCCAATTCGAGCGGCATCAAGGTCGGCATCACCCGGCAGTCGCAAATTCCGACGCGCTGGATCGACCAGGGCGCGGTGCAGGCCCTGCCGATCTTCCGGGTGCCGTCGCGCCATGTCTCCGGCTTGATCGAAGTGATCCTGGCTAAGCACATCAGCGACAAGACCAGTTGGCAGCAAATGCTGAAGAACCAGGTCAGTCCGATCGATCTGGCAGACGAGCGGGATAAATTACGGGCGCTATGCAAGGCCGAGCTGGATGAGCTTGCCGCCCGTTTCGGCGACAAGGCGCTCGAGTTTCTGCCGGATCAGCAAAGCGTCGATATCCGCTATCCGGTCGACCGTTATCCGCTCAAGGTCGCCTCGTTCAACCTGGATAAGAATCCGGAAGTCTCAGGGGTTCTGCACGGGATCAAGGGGCAGTATCTGATGCTCGATACCGGCGTGATCAATATCCGCAAGTTTACCGGCTACGAGGTCGAGTTTTCCTGTGGGTAGTGGCTACAAAAAGCCGGCATAATTTCCAACTGTCCTATCGGCAACACAGACCTGCCAGGTTTTTAAAACCTGGCAGGTCTTCCTGCTCATTCCGGATCAATCGCGGCCGATACCAAAGGGCGCTCGGTGCGGTTTCTAACGTCACCGCTTCCTACAGTACAGTATCAACCCGGCGGCCAATGCAGCGCCCGTCCGCCCAGCAGATGCAGGTGCAGATGATAAACCGCCTGTCCGCCGTTCCGGTTGCAGTTGAATAGAGTCCGGTAGCCTTCCTCGGCGATGCCTTCCTGTTCGGCCAGCTTGACCGCGGTTTGCACCAGTTGTCCGGCCAGCAAGGTATCGTCGATCTCGTTCAGCGTCGCGATGTGGCGTTTGGGGATCACGAGGATATGCACGGGAGCCTGCGGGTTGATGTCGCGGAACGCCATGAGGGTGTCGTCTTCGTAGACCACGTCCGGTTTGATGTCACCGGCGACCATTTTGCAGAATAAGCAGTTCGTCATCGTTTTGCCCTATGTCAAAAGGAAAGAAAAATCACAGGTCGATGCGGTTTGTGAGAGGCATCGTCCAACGCATTTTATAACGAATTGGCAGTTGGCGGGGTATGGAGGCTGCTGATCGAGCGTACCCTTGTATCTTTATCCCGGTCGTGATTAGCTATCATGACTTGAGACAGAAAGAGCTTGTGCGTACCCTTAAGGATCAACCTTGTCTTGTAGATCAAGCCTTCTGTCTCGCTTCTGATGCCAGCTAAGACACTGA
>JBPFEE010000023.1:0-33215 GCA_051061095.1 Methylomicrobium sp.
TGATTGAAATCGTTTGGAAGCAAGCCAAATACCATTGGCGCCGATTTGCCACCTGGACAAAGGACCAGTTGTTCGAAGAGGTGCAAAATCTTATGGCGAATATTGGCTCAACTTTTAAAATTGGTTTTACGTAATTACTTACAGGGCTTAAATCAATATTAAATGCTGAAATTAGCGTCATAGAAGTATGATTGGATGCCTGCAAGTAATTATGTTGTTCTATATCATCCCTAATTATCTCACTCTAGACAACAAACCTAGTAAATTTCCTCAGAATGCTAACGGTATAGCTTCTTGGGTCGGATAATATACGGTTTCTTTTTATCTTGTCGACTGTCTATTATCCGGCAATAAGCAGCCAATCAATGCCGATTTTAGCAGCTAGGGCACAGTCAACAAATCGATTGCGCCCTCCTAATACAATTCCCAATGCCGCTCGATAATCCAATTCACTATCGCGCGCAACTCCTTGTCCAGCGCCCTGTCCTCGCCTAAAAACGCGCTCTGCTCACGCACCTGCCGTATCGTGCGAACGACAGCCGGGCTTAACGCGTCAAGCCCGCCTCGAAGCTCCACGCCCTGCACCGCCGCCAGCAGCGCCGCGGCGGCGACCTGTTCGGTCAGTTCGATCACCCGGATCGAGTCCCGGGCCGCGATCGTGCCCATGCTGACCTTGTCCTGGTTGTGGCACTCGGTCGAGCGGGAGAAGACGCTGGCCGGCATGGTCAGTTTGAGCGCTTCGGCGGTCCAGGCCGAGACCGCGATCTGCACGGCCTTGAAGCCGTGGTTCAGGATCGCTTCATCGCCGGTCGCGCCGGACAGGTTGGCGCGCATGCCGTAATTGAATTTCGGGTCCATCAACTGCGCCATTTGACGGTCCAGCAGATCGGCCAGATTCGCGACCGCGGTTTTCAATGAGTCCATCGCGAAGGCGATATGGCCGCCGTAGAAATGGCCGCCGTGCAGCACATGTTCGCCTTCCGCGTCGATGATCGGATTGTCGTTGGCGCTGTTCAGTTCGTTTTCGATGAACTGGCGCAGCCAGGGCAGCGCGTCCTCGAGCACGCCGATCACATGCGGGGCGCAACGCAACGAGTAGCGGTCCTGCAGGCGGTTATCGTTGCGCGGCGCGGCTTCGATCAATTGCAAATCGGCGCGTATGCGGCCGGCGACGCGGCTTTGGCCGGGATGCGGCTTGACCGTGAACAGCTTTTCGTCGTAATGGTAGGCATTGCCGTGCAGCGCGATCGAGGCCAGGCTGGTGATCCGGGTCGTCAGCCGGGACAGGTACTCGGCCCGTTGAAACGCCAGACAGGCCACGCCGGTCATCGCGGCGGTGCCGTTCATGATTGCGAGCCCTTCTTTCGGTTTCAGCACCAAAGGCTCGATCCCGAGTCTGGCGAATACCGCGGAGGCCGCGACGCGCTCGCCCCGATACCGCACCTCGCGCTCGCCGGCCAGCACCGCCGCGACATACGACAGCGGCGTCAGATCGCCGCTTGCGCCGACCGAACCTTCCTTCGGAATCAACGGCAGAATGTCGTGTTCCAGCAGGCCGGCCAGGCGTTCCAGCAGCAGGTAGCGCACCCCGGAATAGCCTTGCGCGAGGCTGTTCAGGCGCGTCGCCAAGATCGCCCGGGTTTCTTCGGCATTGAAATAGTCGCCAAGGCCGCAGCCGTGGAAGGTGTAGAGATGCCGCGACAGTTCGTTCACCTGATCGAGCGGAATCGGCACGGTGCAGGAATCGCCGAATCCGGTCGTGACCCCGTAGACGAAGCCCTGCTCGCTGAGCAGCTTGTCGATGAATTGCGCGCCCTTGTCGATGCGCTCGACGAAGGCGGGCGCACAGCCCAATTCGGTCTGCGCCTGCCGCCGGGAAATCCGGCCGATGTCTTCGATGCGCAGGGGACAGCCGTCGAAAACGACGGTTCGGCTCGTTTCAGGAGGGTTTTTCATCGCCCGGTACACCCCCCGAGCAAATCGGACTCAAGAAACGGCAACAATAATATCCAGAAGGTAGGGTACGCTGCGCGTACCTTTTCTGCGGCCTGGAAAGCCCACCGACTCGGGGAATGGTACGCACAGCGTACCCTACGGGGCATCGCCGGCATAAATTCAACGGCCGTAACACTCAGAAAAGTTCGCGGCAATAAATGCACAGATAAGGGATTTATCATTCCGATCGCCAAAAAGGATAAAAATTAAACCATTGCAAGGGCTCTTTCAGGCAATATTCCTGCAGTCTGTTCGCGTAGCGTTGAATCGCCTCTTGCAGCGCCTGTGTCCGCTGCTTGCGCGGAAACTTCAGGCCGTCGCTGAATTCATCAAAATAAATGGCATACTTGCCATGCTGTTTCAGGCAGAATACCGTATAGACCGGACATTTCAGCAAGGCGGCCAGAATAAACGGCCCTTCCGGAAACAGCGCCTTGGCGCCGAGAAAATCGGCTGCCGCGACGCGAAATTGATTGCTTACCGGCGTCCGGTCGGCCGCGACAATCACGATTTCGCCCCGATCGATCTTGTCCGCCAGTTGCATCGAGGTCGCCGCGCTGATTTCGGTGACCTGGATCAGATTGAGCCGGCTGGCGCTATTATAGCGGCTCAACAGCTCGTTGAATTTTTCGGCGTGCCGGGTGTGCACGAGCACGTTGATCCGGAGGTTGTTTTCGAGATTCGCAATCACCCGGCACACTTCCAGATTACCCAGATGCGAACCGAGCAGCAGCGCCCCCTGCCCCCGCCTTAAACATTCCAGCAACGGCTCGCGCCCCCGGTATTCGACATCATCGAGCGAAATCATCCCGGCCCACGCCGCCAGTTTATCGAGTATCGCTTCCGCGAAAGCCATGAAATGCCGGAAACTGCCGCGCTGGCCGCCGTGCGTGGTCATACCGGGCGCTAATGCGGAAACCCGGCGCAGATAATCACTACTCGCCGTTCTGCCCTGCCGGTTGACCAGCCAGTAATAAGCCACCACCGGGTATAAAAAAACCTGCACGATCATACGGCCGCCGAGGCGGTAAATCCACAGCAAGGAGCGCATGCCCCAGACCAGGCTGTATTCGCCCATTTCCGCCCAGTGCGGTTTTTTCATCGCCAATGCCTCAGCACCAAACCTGGCAGACGAGCCAACATGCCGAAAAACAGCCGCGCGTGAATTTTCGAGATCATCAGGTTGTCGCGCCACATCCGAAAATGGGAGACCCCGTCGAGAGGATAGCTGACCTGCGTCGGCAGATTGATCACTCGCACGCCCTCCCAGTACAGCCTGACGATGATATCGATATCGAAGTCCATGCGCCGGCTGATCAAGGCATTTCCGCATACGCGTTCGACTGCGGCGAGCGGATACAGACGAAAACCGCACATGGCATCGCCGATCGCGAATGACAGGGTATTGATCCAGACCCACAGATTCGTGAACTGGCGGCCGTACTGGCGGCTTTTCGGCGCCTCCGTGCCGAACACCGGCTGGCCCGCGATCAACGCTTCGGGATGCTGCCGGCTCGCCGCCAAAAAGCGCGGGATGTCATCGATTCGATGCTGGCCGTCCGCGTCGATCTGCAACGCATGCGTAAAGCCTTCGGCGATCGCCGCCCGAAAGCCGTCGAGCAACGCCGCCCCTTTGCCCCCGTTTTCGGAACGGACAATCAGCGTCAGCCACTCGGCTTCTTTGCGGGCGCAGTCTTCGAGCACCCGACGGCAGGCGTCGGAACTGCCGTCGTCGACCAGGAAGCCATGCAGGCCGACAGGCTTGATCGCCTCCAAGACGTGCGGCAACGCCTGTTCGTGGTTATAAACGGGGATAATGATGCAGGTTTTCAAGAGTCGGCTCCGTAAACCATCCGCCCGGAACTGTAGGCTTGGGTTCCCGCACTGTACTGAAAATATAATTTGCCGGAGGCTTCCCGCCATTCGAGGCAGAGATGAAGTTCATCGTTCGGACGGATCATTTTGCCGAATTTGATCACTTCCATATGCGAAAAAGGCGCGCTAATCGGAAAAAAAATCTTTCCGAAATGTTCGGCCCAGCCGATCTGCACCACACCTGGCAGTAAGGGAAAATCCGGAAAATGGTCAGGAAAATAGCTCAGCTCTTTCGGAACTTTAATATGCAGGCGTACGCCGTCGGCATCCGTTTCGGCGGCCAGCACTCTTGGCAGTGTACGAGTATCGGTATTCATGATCGATGTCAAAAGTTCCTGGTTTACTTTGCCTTGTGCGGTCAGCGGAATTTTATCCACGAACAGCCATTTTCGAGGCAGTGCGACCGCATCGAAACTGTCGGCGAGATCACCGCGCAGATGTTGGATAAAAGTGTTTCTGCTCTGCTCTTTCATTCGTATGGCACCGGCATCGCTCAAGACGGCGGCAATGCCGACGACATCACGGTGGCGCCCCAGCACCAGCGCATGGGCTTCCGAAACCCAAAGGGTATCCTGAAGGCGCTGCTCCAGGGCGGTCAACGACAATCTTTTCTCTTCGATCTTGACGATACGATCCTGCCTTCCGTGCAGCAGCAAACGGCCGTCGCCCAATTGCGTCAGCCGGTCGTCCAACGCCAGGCCCTCCCGGCCGTTCAAATAGGGTGAATATAAATACGGCTTGCCTTCGCTCCACTGGATCTCGATACCTTTAAACGGTTTCCACGGCACGTCGACCTGGCCGCATGTCTTCCGCCAGGCTATCCCGCCCGTTTCGGTGCTGCCGTAAACCTCGATCACCGGGCGGCCGGCGGAAGCGAAAATCAGCGCCGCCGCTTCTGCGGGCAAAGGGCCTCCGGAGCTGAAAATCGCCGAGAGGCCGCCGATCCCCTGCCAGGGCGATTGTTCGTCGAGCCGTTTCAAATGGCCCGGGCTTGCGACCCAGGAAATCCGTGCGGGATCGCCGTCGGCCAGCAACGCTTCGGGACTTAAATGCATCGAACTATGGAAACAGCGCCCCGCCGCCAGCGGCCACAGCACCCTGAACAACAGCCCGTAGATATGCTGATGACTGACCGTACCGGCGACGCAAGCGTCTCGCAAGGTTCTCCCCCAAAGATGTTCGAGTGCGTCGATTTCGGCCTGCAACTGGCGCAAGGATTTCGGCACCGCTTTGGGCTGACCCGAGGAGCCGGAGGTAAACAGCACAATGCGGGGAGCATTCGTACCCAAAACGCCCGGAACTCCTCCCGACTCGTCCGTGGACAGAACATCCGGATCGAAAGGTTCGGCCTCCGGCCAGTCGCCCAGCAGCCGGCAGCCTTCCCGTTTGAGCTGGCGCGCGGTTTCCGGAAGATTGTTGCCGGGAATCCAGATCTCCTTGCCCGCATGAAGCAGCGCGAACAGCCCGACCGCAAACGGATAAGCATCGTGCGTATGGAGCGCGTACCGCCGATCGGGTTCGCGGCGCAATAATCGCATCCAGCGGCCGACGGCGGCAGCAAATTGGCCGCTCCGATACACCCGCCCCTGATGCAGCGCGATCGGCAACGGGTCCTGCAATCCGGCATCCGGCACGTAATTCGCCAGCAATTTCAAGTTATCCTGCATGCTTTTGCGTTTTGATCCGCACCCAATATTCGCCGCCGAACAAAGCGCCCATTAACAGATAAGCGATCAGGCCGTTATATAAGCTCCAGACCTCGAAACTGCCCCATAAAGCAGTCGCCAGCGCAACTCCCCCATTCAGCATAAAAAAGCCGCACCAGACTTGAGTCACGCGCCGCGTATAGGCAATACCCGAAGGCGGGAGATCGGGATGGCGCAGGCGGGCCAGCCGTTCGATCACGGTCGGCGGGTTGCTCAGGCTCCAGGCAAAAAGACACAGCATCGCCCCATTGATGACGACCGGATAAAACCGCAAGGTAATCAGATCGTTACGCCAGGCCGCGACCGAGCAGAATGCCAGCGCGGCAAGCCATACCCACCGACCTCCCTGCACGTTGCCGCCTCCCATTGCCTGTCTGAGCGTTAGCAATCCGATCAAAGCCGCGGCGATTTTCCAGGGTTCGAAATAGCGGATGCCGAAATAGACGGCGAATGGATAGGAGACGAAGATCAGTCCCAGCAGAATGCTAAATATCGGTTGCATATTAAATCGGGGTGCAAAGGGCTTTTGCGCAGTGTTCTGTACCTTGAACCTATTCCTGTACCATCTTATGAACCGCCTCGACCACATCCCCGATCGTGCGCGCCGATTTGAAATCCTCCGGCTTAACGGCTTTACCGGTCAGTTCCTTCAGCCTCACGATCATGTCGACCGCATCGATGCTGTCGAAATCCAGGTCTTCATAAAGCCGCGCCTCCGGCGTGATACTCATTTTGTCCAACTCAAACATCTCGACCATCAATTCCCGGATGGCCGCCAAAATTTGTTCACGATTTTTCATTACTTTCTCAATTGCGGGCGGATTGGATGGATTGGATATAGTGGGCCAAGGCGGAAATCGAGGCGAAGATTTTCGCCACGTCTTCTTTTTCAGCATTGATTTTGACATTATATTTTTTTCGGATCGCCAGGCCCAATTCGAGCGCGTCGATGGAATCGAGCCCCAGCCCCTCATTGAACAGCGCCGCCTCGCTGTCGATGTCATCGACGCCGATATCCTCCAAATCCAGCGTTTCGATGATCAAGTGTTTCAATTCATTTTCCATGGTTCTGATAAATTTCTCTTTGTTGCATAAAATAATCCTGTAAAAACTGGTTCAGGCGGCGCACCGCGATCGATTTGGGTTCGATCTGCTGAAACTCCGCAAGAGATATATCCTCGCCGACATGCATCGCCAGATGGAAGCGCCGCCGGTAAGGGATGCTGTACCAGGGTTCGGCCTTGGTCAGCGTGCTCGGATAGCAGGACAGCGTAACCGGGGTAACGATGGCGCCGGCCTGCAGCGCAATCGCGGCGGCTCCGCGCTGGAAACGATAGGGCTTGCCGGGCACCGAACGCGTGCCTTCCGGAAAAATAACCATCGAACCGCCCGCACGCAGCCAGTCCACGCATTCCTCGATCATTTGCTCGGGATCGCCATTGCTGATATAGCCGGCATTCAGTATCGGCCCGCGCATCGCCGGATTGCGCCAGAGCGACGCCTTCACGATGCAGCTGGCCTCCCGAACCCGGCTGATCAGAAACACGATGTCGACCAATGTCGGATGGTTCGCGAGGATCAACTGGCCGGGCCGGTTCAATTTTTCCAGCCCGATGATCTCATAGGTCATGATCCCGATCCGGTGCATCAGACCGATGAATACGTGGAAGCTGTAATGCACCACATGCTGGCCTCTTTTGATTTTTTCCCGGCGGCTGCCGGGCAGGACAGACAAGACCGGAAAAACCAGCACCCACAGCAAAAAACCGCCGATCCCGAAAGTCGTGAAACTGACCGCGGTCCCGAAAAGACGCCATACATAGTTCAGCTTATAGGTTAAATTTTTTCCCATCGCCAACCGCGCCCCTGAAAAACCATGTTCGCTCCGCTGTTACCCCCGAGCAGAAAATCGATAAAAAGCGGTAATTGCAGCGGCTGCTCTCCCTCTTCTGTGCATTCCGGCGCACGGATCAAGCGCAACGATAGGCCTTCGCCAGACAAGGACAACCGCAACGCCAACACGCAAGTAAACTTGGCATTCAATTTGAACGGAGCGACAGGATAAAATTCGGCGATCGGTTCGTCATAAAGAACCACGAGCACCTGTTCGGCGCCTTCGTGCAACAGGCCGAGCGCTTCGATAAAAGCCGGCGCAATGCCCTCGAGTCCCGGCGCAATCACGGTGATTTCCTGTTGATTGCGGTAGGCGATCGAATACAGGCCCGCGATCGCATTATGTACGGACAAACTGAACGCCGTCGGCGATAGCTCTTCACCAGCCTGAATCGTTTGCAGCATTTCCAGAGCTTTTCCGACCTCGCCATGGGCGGAGCTGAATACGGTCGGAAGGGTTTCTCCAGGCTTCATACAGGGGTCGACCGCATGGAAAACCGCGCGGGCCAATGGGCTTAATCGGCGCTGCTGCAACTTCGGAATAAAATCGGGAATTTTGGCGGGATTCCGGCTGAGCGGCCGCATACTGTGACGCAATGCTTGCCAATCCTCCTTGCCATTCAAACCCGGCGCCCATGCATTCCATTCATTCAGCACAAAATCCGGAACTTTAGGGACAGCAGTCATGAGGGTTCAACAAAACTACGCAGGGGTCGAGCGAAAGAGACACGGCGAATAAACTTCAATCAAAGGCGCGTTTATACCATAAACGCGCGCCGAGCGCATTTTGGCAAATTCGGCTTGCTAAATGATAAACTAAATGATCGCAACTTTTTGGTAATAGAGAAACCGATCGATGAACATCACAAAAACTATATATCACTGTGCCGGCATCGTCTTGCTGGCATTATTGAACGGCTGCGCCGGCACTGCGCCCGAAACCAAGCCCGTAGAAGCCTCGCCCGCCGCGCGCATCAACGATTTTCCGACCCGCGACCGCGTCGAGTATGTGCTAAATTGCGTCGCCCGGCATGGCGGCCTGACCTACATCACCCAATACGCCTGCGGCTGCAAGATCGACAAGATCGCCGAAAAAATGTCTTTCGCCGAGTACGAAGCGGCCAATACTTTTACCTATTTGCGCAGCACGCCCGGCGAGGCCGGCGGTGTTTTCCGGGATCCCAAGCAGTCCAAGGATTTGAGAAAGCTGTTGAAGGAAGCCGAAGCTTATGCCGAGAAGCAATGTTTTGTGAAATAACCATACTTTATGGCGCAAAATGTTGGGCTGTGAAAAGCATGCAGCCCAACCTACATCGCTTTCCGCGCGTTGTAATCCGCCCTACGGTTTAACCTCATAAGATTCGCTGTAGGTCGAACCTTTTGTGCAGGCATCCCGCGCGGTCGGGCTTTCGCAGGAAGTATCGCTGATTTCCGCTTTCAAGACACCCGCCGATTGCGGGACGAAATAAAAGCGGAAATTCGGGTCGGAACTGATCGCGATGTCGGTTTTCGCGGTCAACACCGGCTTGCCGTTGAAGGTGACCTTCAATTGTTCGATGAAATGCGATTTCCTGACGAAACGCGTCATCTGATCCATCTGCATCCCGCTAAGGTTCGGATGGCTGATCAGCAACTGCACCAGATTCGGCTCGGCCGTTTTGGCGCCGTCATCCAGCCTGAACTTCATCTTACCGAGCCGTTTCATCGAGGCGTCCAGATCGGCGCCGATCGGAGCCGAGCAACCGCCGCTGGCCTTCACGAATTTTTTCGTCATCACCAGTCTGCCGTCGTTTAATTCCGCGATCGCGCGAATGAAACTGTAGGTATTGACCCGAATCCGCATCGCCAGATCGGCCTTGCCGCTGTCGGGCGTCAATTCGAACTCGCCGACGAACGGAAACGGGTTCTTATCGACCAGCACCAGGATTTTTTTGATATAGCTATCCTGTGTCTGCGGGATTTTGCTGACGATTTTCAGCGGCACCAGTGCCGGATCCTCGGCCCGGTAAGGCGCTTCCAGCTCGATCACATCATTGCTTTCGGTGATCGTTTTACCGGCAAAATATTGGTTTTTCAGCGTCGTGTTCCATTCGTTTTCATCGCCCTCGGCGAAGGCGGCCAACGGCAAAAGCAGCAACAGTACGACAGAAAGAAATCTTGATATGGTCATGTTATTCACACGCGGTGGTTCGGTATCCCTCTCATTATGAGCCCTGAAAGTCACAAGAGCAACTGCGAACAAGCGCAACCGGTAGCCGGTATTTGCTTTAAAATACCGGCTAATTCTACGCACCCTTTTTTGCAATGACGACAAAAATCCTGCATTGCCATCCGGCAACACCGAACGATGCGATTCACTCCCTGAGCGTCGAGATCGAACACTATCCGGAAGGCGGCCTGAAGCTGCGCTATCGACTCGTGGGTGATTTGGCAAAGATTTTGATTCCTGTCGCCCAACCCTCCGTTGCAAGCGACGGTTTATGGCGGCATACCTGTTTCGAGGCCTTTGCCGCCGCAGGGACTTCCGCTTATCATGAATTCAATTTTTCGCCTTCGGGAGAATGGGCCGCCTATGCGTTTGAGGGTTATCGCGCACGAAGGCCATGGACAATCGGCAAGCCCCCCGCCATCGAAGTTTCGCGATCGCCGCGTCAATTGCTGTTAACCGCCCGTATCGAGGCAGACGACCTGCCGGCCGGTAATCGCCTGCATCTGGGCCTGACCGCGGTCGTCGAGTCGATCGCCGGCGGCCTCTCCTATTGGGCCTTGCATCATCCGGACGAACGGCCGGATTTTCATGACCGTGCCGGCTTCGTGCATCCGCTTGACAACTTATAATCAGAACTTCTTTCGACCACACTTAAAAAAATCCGCCCATGAAATTCGGCATCGACCGCTTACTCGAAGATCACCGCCTGCGCGCGCCTCTGGCCGGCAAACGCCTTGCCCTGCTCGCGCATCCCGCCTCGGTTACCGCCGATTTGACGCACAGCCTGGACGCTCTTGCACGGCTGCCCGACATCAAGCTCAGCGCCGCTTTCGGCCCGCAGCACGGTCTGCGCGGCGACAAGCAGGACAACATGATCGAATCGCCCGATTTCATCGATCCGTTACATCAGATTCCGGTGTTCAGCCTGTATGGGGAGGTGCGCCGCCCGAGCGATGCAATGATGGATACATTTGATGTCCTCTTGATCGATTTGCAGGATTTGGGCTGCCGGATTTATACCTTCATTACCACCTTGCGTTATGTGCTCGAAGCGGCGGCCAAACATCGAAAATCGGTCTGGATTCTCGACCGACCCAATCCGGCAGGCCGTCCTGTGGAAGGGCTGACTCTACGCCCCGGCTGGGAAAGCTTTGTCGGCTCTGGGCCGATGCCGATGCGTCACGGCCTGACGATGGGCGAGCTGGCACGCTGGTTTATTACTGCGTTCAAGCTTGACGTGGACTGCCGCGTCGTCGCGATGGAAGGCTGGGACCCGCATGCCGCGCCCGGTTACGGCTGGCCGCTCGGCGAGCGTACCTGGATTAATCCCAGCCCGAACGCGCCGAATCTCTGGATGACCCGCTGTTACGCCGGCACCGTGATGCTCGAAGGCACTACCCTCTCCGAAGGCCGCGGCACGACCCGTCCGCTGGAGCTGTTCGGCGCGCCCGACCTCGACGCGAGCCGCTTGATCGCAATGATGCGGGCACTCGCTCCCGCCTGGCTCGAAGGCTGCCGCCTGCGCGAATGCTGGTTCGAGCCGACTTTCCACAAACATGCCGGAAAATTGTGCGCCGGCGTGCAAATCCATGTCGAAGATCCGTCATACAATCATGAGCTTTTCCGCCCCTGGCGCCTGCAGGCGCTTGCTTTCAAGGCGCTGCGCAATTTGCGGCCGGACTATCCGTTGTGGCGCGATTTTCCTTACGAATACGAACTCGACCGTCTGGCGATCGACGTGATCAACGGCTCGCCGCTGCTTCGGGAATGGATCGATGATGCCTGTGCGGAAGCCGATGATCTGGAGAGGCTGGTTCGTCCTGACGAAGATGCCTGGCTGGATGAGCGGTCGGCGTTCCTGCTCTACTAAATCACGGGCTCCTCGCATACTGTGCAACTATGGCAAATCGTGCCCTCCAAACCCGACCATAGCGGCGGCTATGTAAGCAGTCGGTAACAACAAGGGAAGACAGCATTCACTCGCCAGGGAGGATGCTCTTACATCGTCAAAACGCGGCCTTCGGCGTATACTGGCGCGATATTTTCACGGAAAATCATATCGCCCATGCAAGTTCCGCTACCGCTCGATCTGCTGGCTTTCGCGGCCAGCAGTTTATTGATTTTGCTCTATTATCTTTTTTTGCGGCTGCGCACCCATCGCAATCCCGGCTTCAGCGTGCACCAGTTCAACCGCCGGATGCGCGAAGCCTGGGTCGAGATGATAGCCAAGAGCGGCAGAATGGATGTTTTGGCCGTACAGACTCTGCGCAACTCGGTGATGGCCGCCAATTTCATGGCGTCGACCTCGGTATTGCTGATCATCGGCACGCTGAATCTAAGCGACAGAATCGAAAAATGGGCCGCTGCCTGGCAGCCCAGCCTGGCGGCGGCGGAAAGCCTGACGGGCGAATTATGGCTGATCAAACTCGGCCTGTTACTGCTCGATTTTTTTATCGCTTTCTATTGTTTCACCATGGCGATCCGCTTCTTCAATCATGTCGGCTACATGATCAATCTGTTGGCCGGATTGCCCGAAACGGGTGTTACGCACGCGCAAGTCTGCGCCTATCTGAACCGGGCCGGCGCTTATTATACCTACGGCACCCGTAGCTTCTTTTTCAGCCTGCCGCTGGTGCTATGGTTTTTCGGACCTTATCCCCTGATTTTGGCGACAGGACTTCTGATAGCGGCATTGTACAAACTGGACCGCGCACCCTGACAAGGCAGGACGCATCCTGTCATTAATTCTTAACATTTTGCCGCCGCGCCCGCGCTATAATCGCCGATTTGCTTGAACCGATGCTAATAAAGTTGTCTCCATTACCGAAAGCCATCGGATGGGGTATTATTGTTTTCTTGCTGACCAGTTGTGCGATGCTGAGCGAGAAAACGCCCCCTCCCTCCCAAGTCAAAAACGTGATCATGATCATCGGCGACGGCATGGGACCGCAACAGGTCGGTTTGCTGCTGTCTTATGCCAGACAGGCGCCGCATGGCGTACTGAAGGACCGCAAAACGGCATTGGACCGAATGCTCGAAAACGGGCGCATCGGCATTTCGCTGACCTATCCCGACGGCGCGCTGGTCACCGATTCTGCGGCGTCCGCGACGCAACTGGCGACCGGCAAATTCGCCAAGGCCGAAATGGTCGGTCTGGATGCGGACGGACATCCCACGGAAAACATCATTGAAAAAGCCAAACGCTGGGGTAAGGCGACCGGCCTGGTGTCGGACACCCGGATTACCCATGCCACGCCGGCCGCGTTCGCTGCGCATGAAACCCACCGCAGCCATGAAACCAGCATTCCCGAAGATCTGCTCGCAACCGACGCTGATGTGATGCTGTCCGGCGGTCTCGATTATTGGCTGCCCAAAGCCGCCGCTGAAAAAAGTTCATCCCTTCATCAACAATTGGAGACGATGACCGAACAAGCCTTCAAGATCGGTTCATCACGCAAGGACGGCAAAAACCTGTTGGAAACCGCCCAAAATCAGGGTTACCGACTGGTTTTCAACACCCGTCAATTGAGGCAGGCAACCGGCAAAACCTTGGGGCTGTTTGCCGGCTCCGGGATGAGCGACGCCATCGTCGAAAGCCGGAACCGGCTCGATGCCAACCATGCCGAACCGACACTTGCGGAAATGAGCGAGCAAGCATTGAAGATTTTGGAAGGCGATGGACGCGGCTTCTTCCTGATGATCGAAGCGGGCCAGATCGATTGGGCCTCGCACCGGAACGATACCGGGCTGCTGCTTCACGAAATGCTCCGCTTCGATGCTATGTTGCACAAGGTGCTGGACTGGATAGGCGAGCGGGAGGATACCTTACTGATTGTGACCGCCGATCATGAAACGGGCGGTTTCGGCTTCAGCTATTCGAGCCAAAACATTCCCGATCCGAAACCGCTGGCCAGCGGCCATCTCTTCAAGCCCAACTTCAATTTCGGCAATCCCGAGATTCTTGATAATCTGTATGCGCAAAAACTCAGCTATCACGAGATCTTTGCCGAATTCGACTCCCTGCCGCCAAAACAAAGAACGCCCGCCGCTCTGGCCGAACAGGTCAACCGCCATACCGAATTCAAGATCGATAGCGGCGAAGCCGAAAGACTCCTGGCAACCGAAGCGAATGTAAACTACCGTCCTGAGCATCCTTCCCTAAGCGAGAAAACCGTTCCCAAAATGGGCGCCAAAAGCGCGTTTTTCGTTTATACGAAGGACAACCGCGAAAACCTTCTCGCCGAGCTTGTCGGCGCCGAGCAACAGGTCGTCTGGGCCAGCGGCACACACACCAGCACACCGGTTTTTGTATTTACGAAAGGCAATAAACCAGCGATCGAACCGTTTGCGAACATTCTGCATCACACGGACGTCGGCCGCTTGACGATCGAGGCGTTACGGCCGACGGGAGCTAAAAATTAAGGTTTTTTGCGAGGGGTTCAGGCAAGGTTCATCAAACTGTCACCAAACCTTCGCAATCCTGTAATACAAGCGCCGCACAATGAAAACCTTCAAAACTCGACAGGTATCATTGTCATGCAAACCTTCAAACACAACTCCTGGCAAGAAGTCCGCATCAACCTTCTCTATTCGGCCATTGGTTTGTCGGCGCTTAGCTTGCTGGTCGCCTGGTCCATCGAACTTCTCGCCGAAACGTTATTTCTGAATTGGTAACTCCCCTTTTTGCCCTGTATAACGCAGGGCTCCCCGTTTGCCATTTTTCTTGACCCCCCTTCTTCCGACTATCGCCTCCGTGGCGCTAAGCCCTCTCATTCCCTTTACCATTGCGACGGTCCTCAAGAAATCATCAAGTCGTGTGCCTCCATCGAGGCTGAACTCGAACTTTAACTAGGCTTTTTAAAATAAGTCTTTCTATTAAATTAATAAATCCTCGAAAAATTCCATGTATTTTAGTTTTTTCTAATATACTATAGTTTTCAGAACCCACCCTTACTGAATATTGACTCCGAGGAGGCCCAATGATGGTTAATTTCACCCCCTATTCAGCCCTCGCCGGCGGCATTCTGATCGGCATCGCCAGCGCCTTGTTGTTATTCTTCAACGGACGCATCGCCGGGATCAGCGGCATTATGAACGGCGTGCTTTTCGCCCCGAAAAACG
The DNA here is from genome assembly GCA_051061095.1 of Methylomicrobium sp. Classification (GTDB taxonomy): domain Bacteria; phylum Pseudomonadota; class Gammaproteobacteria; order Methylococcales; family Methylomonadaceae; genus Methylomicrobium. The sequence continues at coordinate 14,800 of JBPFEE010000023.1, forward strand.
ACAGAGCCTGGCGTCTGTTGTTCCTGGCCGGTCTCATCGTCGGCGGCTTGTGCCTGCACTGGATCGCGCCCGGTTTCAATACACCGCGTCAAGGCTATCCGCTAGAATTGCTGGCGATCGGCGGCTTTCTGGTAGGCGTGGGGACGCGCATGGCGAACGGCTGCGTCAGCGGCCATGGCGTCTGCGGGATTGCGCGTCTATCGATCCGTTCGATCGCGGCGACGCTGACCTTTATCGCCGCCGGCATGTTAACGGTGTATGTCATCCGTCATCTGCTGGAGCTGGCCGTATGAAAACCCATTTAATTGCCATTTTAAGCGGTATTTTATTCGGTGCCGGTTTAGCGCTCTCGCATATGATCGATCCCAATAAAGTGCTGAATTTTCTCGATGTCACAGGCCATTGGGATCCCAGCCTGCTGTTTGTGATGATCGGAGCCGTATCCGTTGCGATGATCGCCTTCCGGTTCATTCTCAAACGCCCAGCGCCGCTGTGGTCGACGTCTTTTCAGCTCCCCCAAAAGAAATCTCTGGATTTGCAACTGATTTCCGGGGCGGCCATTTTCGGCATCGGCTGGGGGATGAGCGGTTATTGCCCCGGCCCTTCGGTTACCGGCTTGAGTTTGTTCTCATTGGAATCGGTAATTATGGTTCTCGCGATTTATTTAGGTTTTTTCGTCTCCCATCGCCTGCTGGACAAGCCTTAACCTCGATCCTTCCCGGCAATGACCCGCTCGCTCATTGCCGTGTTCTTCCGTTTTTCGCTTCACCCTCGAATTATTGGATGTCCGCACGGAACAGGAATGTTAAAATTTTCCTTTTCCGGGCGCCGCCCAGGCGCTGACATTTCCCTAGCGAATTTTCCCTGCATCCATGAAACGTCTGATCGAAACCAAATTAGTGAATCCTCTGCTCGAACAATACGGTACGCCGTCCTATAAAACCGTCGGCTCCGCGGGCATCGATCTGCTGGCGTGCATTCCCGAACCGGTCGTGATCGGCGGCCGGCAAAACAGACTGGTCGGAACCGGGCTTGCGATCAATATCCAGGATCCCGGCCTGGTCGCGGTCGTCGCGAGCAGAAGCGGGCTATGCCTGAATCATCAAATTCGGGTGGGTCAAGGCGTGGGCATCATCGACTCCGATTATCATGGCGAAATCGGCGTGATTTTGCACAATGACTCCGAAAACGATTATGTGGTCAATCCGGGCGAAAGAATCGCGCAGTTGCTTTTTATGCCGGTGGTGCAAGTGGCGCTTAAAATCGTTCCCCAATTCACGACCGTCACCGACCGCGGCATCGGCGGGTTCGGCTCGACAGGAAAAGCCTAATGGCTTTACAGTTAAAGGTATAGAGGATGTTTCGACTTTTCTCTTGTTTGGCCGCCGCCTCCCTCCTGTTGCTTCTGATTTCGGATGCCGGCATCTTCTGGATCGCATCCGGTGCAATGAAACAATCAAAACAGGATGCGCTAGCTGTGATTGCCAAGGGTATTGGCCTGTCGATTTCAGCACAGATCGATCTGCTGGATAAAAGCCTCGACAAAATGGCGCAAGAACCCGAAACGGTGCAGGCAGTCGCCAGCCAAAATCCGGAGTCGATACGGCAGGCCGCTGCCAGGCTTATGCGGTTTCTCCCGAATGCGCTCAACGTCAGGCTGCTGCTGCCCGGCCTCACCGAACTGGACGACAAAAACTCGCCGCCGATGACTTACGCCGATCTGAGCATGGTGCGCGAAACGTTTTCCAACAGTTCTAACCCTTTGCCGGCGATTCAGGGCGAAAATCCGGGCAATCGGCATCTGGCGATAGCCAGAAAAATCGTACAGGGAGAGCAAACGATCGGCGTGCTTTTGGTCGGCTTCGATGACGATATGATACGTAAAAGCATCGTACGGGCGCGGGTCGAGGACGGCTATATTCGTTTGCATCAAGGAAAATTGTTATTGGGCGCATCCGGATATGCGTCTTTGGAAGAGGACCACAACCCTCTGCAAATCCCAGTCGCCAATACCGGCTGGAAACTCAGTTACGGGAGATCCGATTCGCCGGTAACGCTCGATTCCAGCCTGATGTTCGGCTTTATCCTGATCCCTCTGGGTTTCATGGCGGCCGCATTCCTGCTGAGCTATCGCATGCTGTCGAAGATGCTGAAAGAAGATTTAGGCAGCACGATGCGTGCATGCAAAGATTTGATGAAAAATAATTTTCAGGGAAATTACGCGACCCAGCTAAGCGAAATGAAAGGATTTATATCGACTTTGTCTCATTACAAGCGAATACTGGATCACAACGCCGGCGAAATTGCCGCTGCCCGGAAGAAAACGGTAGACCACGGCCTCGACTTTTCATCGGATAAGATCGGCCTCGAATTCGACAACAAACGCGCCAAGAAGACAATGCCCACGACGTCGGAAAATCGGAACAGTGCGCTTGAAATTGTCGAGAAGCCTTCCCGAACGGCGGTCAGCCAAACGCCCAAGGCAGCAGGTGTCCCTCTCGTCCTGGACAAAGCGGAAATGGAAAAAACCGCAGCCCCGCTCGAAGTAGCCGCCGATCCGAAAAATGCGATTTTCCGAGCCTATGACATCCGGGGCATCGTCGGCGAATCCTTAACTCAAGATATCGTATACGATATTGGCCGGGCGCTTGGAACTGAAGCCAAAGCGCAGGGTTGCCGTACGCTCGTACTGGCCCGGGACGGCCGCAACTCAAGCCCCCGCCTGTCGGAGGCGATCGCCGACGGCATCGTCTCGACCGGTTGCAACGTGCTCGACATCGGCATGGTGCCGACGCCGGTTCTCTATTTTGTCGCCTATCATCTTGAAAACCGTTCCGGCGTAATGATCACCGGCAGCCACAATCCGGCCGAATATAACGGCATCAAGATGGTGATCAAGGGTGAAACGCTGGCGGAAGAGCGCATCCGGGATCTGAAACGATGCATCGACAGCCAGGACTTTAGCGTCGGCGGACCCGGCACGATCGAAAAAAACGACCGCTTCGCCAATGAATATATCGGTACGGTAGCCGACGACGTACACTTGGGCAGGCCGATGAAAATCGTCGTCGACTGCGGCAACGGGGTGGCCGGCGAAATCGCGCCCAAATTGCTGAGAACGATCGGCTGCGAAGTGATCGAATTGAACTGCGAAGTTGACGGAAATTTCCCGAACCATCACCCCGATCCGAGCCAGCCCGAGAATCTGGAAGAGCTGATCATGGCGGTCGAGCATTACCAGGCCGACCTCGGCCTGGCGTTCGACGGCGACGGCGACCGGCTCGGCGTCGTCGATGCGAACGGCAAGATCATCTGGCCCGACCGGCAATTGATGCTGTACGCGCAAAACGTGTTGGCGGCGCGCCCTGGTTCGGAAATCATTTTCGACGCCAAATGCACCCGGCACCTGGCCGGCCAAATCAAAAAATACGGAGGCCGGCCGACGCTCTGGAAAACCGGGCATTCGCTGATGAAGGCGAAACTTCAGGAAACCGGGGCCGCACTTGCCGGCGAAATGAGCGGGCATATTTTCTTCAATGACCGCTGGTTCGGGTTTGACGACGCTTTATACACGGCCGCCCGTTTGATCGAAATCCTGTCCGAAGACAGCCGCACCAGCGCGGAAGTGTTCGCCGCCCTGCCCGACAGCATCAATACCCCGGAATTGAATGTCATGCTGAAGGAAGGCGAAAATTTCGAATTCGTCGAAAAACTCAAGCAAATCGCCAAATTTCCGGGCGCTGAAGTCACCACGATCGACGGGATCAGGGTGGACTACCCTTATGGGTTTGGCCTGGTGCGAGCGTCCAATACGACGCCATCGCTGGTGCTCCGCTTCGAGGCCGATACCCGAGAGTCGTTGTTAAAAATTCAGCAACAGTTTAGCCAGATGATCAAAGCCGTAAATCCGGATTTATCCCTTCCTTTTTAAATATGGAATCCCAGAAAACGATGCAAAACCGAAAAGCCCACCAGATCGCCGATGTCCTGATCGAAGCCCTGCCCTATATTCAACGCTTCAAAGGGAAAACCATAGTCGTCAAATTCGGCGGCAATGCGATGGTCGATGAAGCGCTCAAACACAGCTTCGCGCGCGACATCGTCTTGATGAAGCTGGTCGGGATCAATCCGATCGTGGTGCACGGCGGCGGTCCGCAAATCGGCCGGCTGCTCGAAAAGCTCGGCAAAACGACCGGCTTCATCGACGGCATGCGGATTACCGACAGCGAAACGATGGACGTGGTCGAGATGGTGCTCGGAGGACTCGTCAACAAGGAGATCGTGAATCTGATCAACATTCACGGCGGCAAGGCGGTCGGTCTCACCGGCAAGGACGGCGATTTGATCCGCGCGAAAAAGATTCACCTGACCAAAGCGGACCCCAGCGCGCAATCGCCGGAAATCATCGATCTGGGCCATGTCGGCGAGGTCAGCAGCATCGATCCGTCGGTCGTCGAAATGCTCGGCCAGAGCGATTTCATTCCGGTGATCGCGCCGATCGGGGTCGGCGCGGAAGGCCATTCTTATAACATCAACGCGGATCTGGTCGCCGGCAAGGTCGCGGAAGTATTAAAGGCGGAAAAACTGATTCTACTGACCAATACCGCCGGCATTCTGGACAAGGAAGGTAAATTATTAACCGGGCTGACCTTACAGGATATCGACGATCTGATCGCGGACGGCACGATCTCAGGCGGCATGATTCCGAAAACCCGTTGCGCAACCGATGCCTTGCGCGGCGGGGTCAGCAAGGTCCACATTATCGACGGACGCGTCGAACACGCGGTCCTGCTTGAATTGTTTACCGATCAGGGCGTCGGCACTTTGCTGCTGAGCCGTTAGTCGGAGTTCGTCCCCGCCACGCCGTTTTCGATATACGTTCTGAAAGAAGTCCGGATATCGCGCATCTTGTCGCTGGCGCACAGTTCCATGCCCAGCGACGACTGCCGGCAGCGGATATCGAGAAACAACTGCTGTTGATGATTACCCATATCGATTTTCGATACGGACAAGCTCACATCGGAGTCGGCCGCAGGCTCCGCCGTCTTCAGCAGTTTTTCGTTATCGATGTCGAGAGGTGTTGTCGAGAAGGTGCGTACGAACTGGTGCGCGCTTTCCCAGGCTTTCGCGCATTGCACGGAATTGCCGCAAAGGTACACTCCCAGTTCACCGGCTGCTTTCATTGCTGCGGTCTTATCGCTCACTATCTGCGGCGCCCCGGCGTCGGAATGGGTCAGAAATTTATAGCGTTCGATATCGGCCTCAAACGCCGATTTAACCTGCCTTGTCTTGTCTTCCTGCTTCTCGATTTCCGCCTCTACGACTTGGACCAGCGTCTTCGCTTTATTGATTTCCTCCGTGAGTAAAGACGGAATTTTTTCGCCGCTGCGCTCAAGAGCCGCCGCGCGTTTCAGAAGAGTTTCAAGTTCTCTTTCCGCACGGCTTTTATTGCCGTGCAGAATCAGGATCTGCGAATTCATCGCGTGCATCTTTTTCTTTAGCGCCTCCTGCATGTCGTTCAGATTGCGAAAAGTGCTCAACAATACCTTATCGTTGATCTTTTGTTTGGCGATGATACTTTCTTGCTGCTTTCTCAACGCTTCAAGACGTCGATCGAGTTCTATCTGCTCACGGTTTTTCGCCTTATTTGTAACTTGCACTACGCGGCCAGTCTCGCTCAGCTCCTCGCGCCGATGCCTAACCTGTTCCGGAGGCACCTGATCGGATAAATAAGTTTTACCGTTCTCATCGACCCATCGGTACATTTTCTTGGCATAAGCCGCTTGACCGGCTGCCAGGCCAAACGCGGCGATCAACAGGCTGATAAAAAAAATGCGGTCTTGCATGACGATAAAAGGAAAAACAGGAAGCCTTTTAAGTATAGCGAAAGATGGACAGCTTAAAACGGCTGTCCGGCCTTATTTCATCCCCTACGCCAGGTACAATCCGAAGGAATATTGTCATTACCAGGCAATCAAAGCCGCCAATTGATTGAGCGGCGGCAAAATGATCATTCTGGCGACCTGCAGAAACAATAAGGCGGCGAGCGGCGACAGATCGATGCCGCCCAAATCCGGAATGATCCTTCTGAATATATTCAACAAGGGCTCGGTCAGACTGTACAGGATCGACGACGCCGCATCGAACCGGCCCGGATTCAGCCAACTCAATAAGGCGCGGGCGATGATCGAGAAGATAAAGACATTGAACAGCAAATTGATCAGTTCCATGATCGCGATCACTGTCAACGCGCCGATGCCGAGCGTCGCGCCTTGCAGCAGGCCGATCAGGAAATTGGCCAGCATCTGCAAAGACAGCATCAGAATCAGCGAAGACGTATCGATCTTGCCGATCGGTGGGATATAGCGGCGCAACAGTCGCAGCGGCGGTTGAGTGGCCTTGACCAGAAACTGCGAAATCGGATTATAAAAATCGGCGCCGCTCCATTGAAGCAGGAAACGCATCAACACCGCCAGGATGTATAGCGAGGACAGCGCCTCGATGATTAAAACGAGCGGATCGGTAAGATAACTTGAACCCATTAATTGAACTCCGGTTGATTGGACATTTCGATCGAACGGTCGCGCGCCGCATGGAGCGCTTTTGAAACCAGATCACTGAAACCGCCTTGCTGAAAGGTTTCGATCGCGCGCTGGGTGGTGCCGCCCGGCGAAGTCACGCGTTTACGCAACAGTTCGGGACTTTCACTCGACTCCAGCGCAATTTTCGCTGCCCCCAGTGCGGTTTGCAACACCAAGAGACGCGCCGTTTCCTCGGTCAGGCCCAAATCCACCGCCGCCTGCTCCATCGCTTCCATCAGCAGGAAATAATACGCCGGCCCACTGCCCGATACGGCAGTCACCGCATCCAGTTCCTTTTCATCCTTGACCCACAGCGCTATACCGACCGCGCGCAAAATGTTTTCCGCCATGCTGCGCTGCTCGGTGCCGACATTGTCGTTCGCATGCAGGGCCGTAGCGCCGGTCAACACCAGAGCCGGCGTATTCGGCATGCAGCGAACGATCGCAATATCTGCGCCCAGCCAGGCGCTCAAACTGCGTTCGCTGATGCCGGCCGCGATCGAGACAATCAAAGGTTTGCGTTGTTGAATCGCCGGCGCGATCTGTTTCGCCACATCGCGCATGATCTGCGGCTTAACGGCCAGCACGACAACATCGCTCTCGTTGACCACCGTTTCGTTCGATGTAGTCACGTTCACTTTCAAACGCTCCTCCAGCAATTTGAGCTGCTCGGAACTGATATCCGAAACCCAGATGCTCCCCGGTTCATGTCCCGAAGCGATCAAGCCGCTAACCAGGCTCGTCGCCATATTGCCGCCGCCGATAAATCCTATTTTGTGTGTTTTCATTTTCACCCTGTTTTGATGTTTCCGGAAATATTTTACCCTATATGAGGTCCGGATAATCAATCACAAGGCTATCGTGGAAATTCGGCGCAAAAAAGCGCTTATCCGGGTTCGAGCGTCGTCCGCAACGTCTCTCCACATCTCATCGTTCACTCTGCTAAGGGATGCGGTTTGAATTATTCCGCTATTTGAAGATACGGAACATCTCGGCGGGAAATCATGAATGCGTAGCGCGGATAAGCTAAGCGCATCCGCCGAGCGGGCATTGGCGGATGCGCTTCGCTTATCCGCCCTACTATGAAAATGATTTGTTACGACAGTCCGCCGTAATCAGGAAGCCGGATGCACAAACGGTAAAGGAGAAAGAAATTCCTGCTCTTTATAATCCTGCACCGCAGCAGCGCTTGAATTTTTTGCCGCTGCCGCAGGGGCAAGGCGCATTTTTGCCCAGGTTGACGGTCGCGCTGATTTTGCCGAGCGACTTAATCACGCCGTCCAGATAAAACCAGCGGCCTTCCTTTTTGATGAAACGGCTGACTTCATGCAGGACACATTCTTCACCGTCCTGCTGGTAGTAAGCCTTGAATTCGACGACACCCTTGTCGTCCTGAGGCCCGCCCTTTTTCGTATCGACTATTTCCAAACGCAGCCAGACCGCCGTCTCGCGGGAAAAATCTATGTTGTCCGGACATTTGCCGCTGTCCCAGGTGGCGCACAGATATTCGGCGTTACGTTGCGCATAAGCGGTAAAGCGCGAGCGCATCAAGGCTTCGGCGGTGGGGGGAAGTGAATTTCCGCTATGATACAACCCGCAGCATAGCGAATAGCCTTGTCCGGACCCGCACAAACAATCTTTCATTTTTTCCATTACTTACCAACATTTGTTCACATCGTAACCGCTGGCGGGAGTGCCGCTGATTAAATATTTGACACCGTCTTGATCAATCGCATAGTCCCCGCATTTATCATTAGTTTGAAGATTTGTCCGCGTAGCTCTTAAGGCGTAAGCCGTTGACGAAGGTGCATTAAGGGTAGCCGTCCCAGAAGCAGAAACTACGTTCGTAGCAGCGGATACGATACTCAGCGTATAGTGCTGGTCCGGCGAAGCCGTACTACCGATCAAATTATGATTGCCTCCCGCCACACAACTCATCGTCGAAGCGTGAATACCTGTCGCATATTGTACGCAGTTTGACCGATAATTTTCCTGTTTCAGTTGTAAATCCAAAAGCCCCGCTTTGGCGTCGGAGCGGCGCCCCTTCTTAACATATTCGGTATAACTGGGATAAGCAATTCCCGCCAAGATAGCCGCTACTGCAACGGCAATCATCAATTCAATCAATGTAAATCCGGAATTTCTTTTTTTTAAAATGCTCACGGTATCACCTTCAGCTAGTTATTATTCATTTAAGCTTAGCATAGAGCATATTGTTACGGATGCCATAGAGGTCACCATTTAACCCTTGCAGACAGCATTGAGTTCCAGATAATTAGGCAAATCAATGATCTCCCAAAACTTTCGATTTACGTTTCAGGAACAAAAAGAAACTAAAAAATTCTTTGTGAATCACCCGGCAAATTTTAGTTTTATAAAGACCAAACCCCTTAATTATCAATTAAATTCAACTATACTCGACTGCATAGCTATAGGTGGTCAAGTATGAAAAAACAGAAAATGGCCGGTTTTACTCTGATTGAAGCATTGGTAGTCATTGCCATAATCGGCATTCTTGCGGCGCTGGGCGTGCCATCTTTTCAAGATATGCTTGAGCGTAATCGATTAAAGCAGGTGGTTGAATCGTTAAAGTCAGACTTGCAATTTGCACGTTCTGAAGCAATTAAACATAGCGAAGATGTTATTGTTTCCCGGAAAACAGGCAATGCCGGAAGCTGGTGTTATGGCTTGGCAAGAAAGAATCCTTCGACGAAAACAAGCTGCGATTGCGAGGAAACCGATTCCGATGAGGATGATTACTGCGATATAAAAATTGTTTCTGGCGCAAATTTTGGCAGTACCAATATGAATTCAGCAAGCGGCAATAGCAGTTTTGATTTTAGACGCGGAACCATAGGTAATAACGGCGTTACCTTTAGCACCAACAAATACGGGACTCGCGTTGTTTTTAGTTCTGTGGGACGAGTGAGAATTTGCTCTCCCTCCACCACAGACAATCCCATGCCGACGGGCAAGATCGGCTTGCCGGATAAAGAATCCTGCTCTGAATAACACCGCCACAGAGAATTGAGCATGAAAAAACAGTCGGGCTTCACACTTGTGGAAATAATGATAGCCCTGGTCATCGGACTAATTGTGGTGACGGCTATCATCAACATTTATGGAACAACGGCTAAAAGCGGTTCCGGCATGATCAAATCATCCCGCTTAAATCACGATCTGGAAGCCGTAATGGCTTTAATGATAAATGACATCAAGCGCTCAGGTTATTGGTCTGGAGCTACGGTATCAACGGATATTCGGAATAATCCTTTCTCGGCCGCAAGCACCAATATTCAAATACACACCAACAACTGCATTCTTTATACCTACGACGCCGACCGTGACGGCACAGTAGATAGTAATGAATATTATGGGTTTAAGCTTGAAAATGGCAGCATAAAAATACGCAAAGCAGGGGCCACTACTGCTGCAGCGGGCTGTGATGCCTCAACCAACTGGGAAGAGTTTATCGACGGCGATCAGCTGACAATAACCGCACTGCAATTCAGTTTTGCCCCGATAACGACAGTAACCCCAAATTTAGACGCCACCTCACGCTGCTTGCACATCGCCACCGGCATATCGACGGATACGAACACCACTGCCTGCTCTGGCGCAGCGAACACAGACAACCTTGCCGAAAAGCGGGCAGTCAACATTGTATTGGAGGGAAGCCTATCTTCCGATGCCAACGTCAAAAAAACACTAAATGGCACAGTTGAAGTCAGAAACAACCGTATTTATTGCAAAGTGCCTCCTTGTGCTTAAATCGCAACCTAATTTTCAGAGATAACATGATTTTGTCATCGCCTTCTCATCAACGCGGTGCGGCCACTCTGCTGACTGCTGTGGTAATGCTCATCGGCATTACGTTAATAGCGCTATTGGTAGCCAAAACCGTTCTGGTCGAAACGAAAATGACCGCGGACAACTACCGCACAAGCCAAGCTACCGCTGCGGCCAGTGCCGCGATGGATAGGGCTGTTGCTTACTACCTGCAGGGTGGTGGCATTGACCAAGATTATGACGGCAGCCCTGACTTTGCCGCGGGAGCAGAGCCCACCGAAGCCAGTTGCGCACTGCCAGGCTCTACTGAAGGCCAGATCACGCTGACTTCCGGTACCCAGACTACCCTCGCCCAGTATTACTTTAATAATAGCGACGACGACGGCCTTGACGACGACGAGGATGAGATTGAAGACAACAACATTTGCGACAACTTAAGCACAACCATCTGCACGGACGAAGATAGCGATGGCGACGGTGATTGCTTCGGTCTAGCCAACACCAATATGACCAAGGCTTTAATTACCGCCAAAGGCTGGAGCGACGATTGTTCCGCTGTGCGAACCATTACCCAATGCGTTGCTCCTTTTAAAATTTTTAACGGCAGCGGCGGCCCGGAACAACCCTTTATCACCCGAGCGGCGGTTGGTGCTTTCGGTAATGCGACCATTATCAATCGCTACAACAACACCAGTATCTGGGCCGGAGGTGGTTTCGGCACGCCTGATGTCGCTTTCGGCACTTATTTACGACCATCGGGCACGGAAATAGCGGATTACACGGAGGACCAGCTCAATAGCGCCGATGAAACAGCAAATACACAATTAGTTTCCAGTAGAAACAGCGGCCAAGGTCTTGACATCATCACTAATGATGCGACGCTGAGCAGCAAAACAGGAGATCAATTTTTTAAACTATTTTTCAACAATTCGAAGACGGAAACCAAAAATGCGGCGGCTAACGCAGTCCCCACCCAATTATTGGCCTCAGGCGACAGCCTCGAAGGAAGGACTGGACTTATTTGGGTCGAAGGCGATAAGACTATCAGCGGCACCACGACAATAGGCGATTACGCTCACAGGATACCCGCCATTGTAATCGTCAACGGCGATTTAAATTTAACTGGCGGTGATATTTATGGCGCGCTTTATGTGACTGGCAACATAAGCATAGCGGGTAATCCAGTCGTGAAAGGTTCAATAATTGGCGAAAGCGCTACAACCAGCACCGGCGCCGGCACATTGAATCTTGTTTATGTGCCGTTAGGAGGTAACACGAATGCGCCGCCTCAATTGCCCGGAACCGGTGCGGTTGTCGCCGGCTCCTGGAAAGATTGGTAGACCTCAGTTAAGAAGGAATAGCGATGAAAAAAATGAATTTCTCTCCTAAAAACGCGTCCGGTATCGGCTTGATTGAGGTGCTAATTACCACGGTGGTAGTGGCGGTCGGCTTGATGGCGATAGCATCCCTGCAAGGCAATCTGACCAGTGGCAGCCGCGACAGTAAAACCCGTGCGGAAGCCAAGGCGCTGGCAGAAACCAAAATTGAACAGCTTCGCGACTCTATAGAAAGAACCGGCTATAACGCATTGGCGTCATCATCGACAAGTGACAGTATTGCCGGAGTCACTGAAACATTTAGCCGCAGCTGGCTAGTAACCGACCAAACCAATCCAGAACAAAAACAAGTCAGCGTTACCGTTTGTTGGGCAGACGGTTGCCCTAATACTAATAATCCTGAGAATCAGGTCGTCGTACAAAGCACCATCGCTTTTGATAATGTAGGCAATAGCGCGCTCGCCGCCTATGGCGCAGGCACTGCTGGCGCCGGAATGGGCAGCCCTAGCACTAATGCCGAATCGTCGGATGAAATTACCAAAACGATAACCCTTCCTCCCAGCGATACGCCCTATACCCCCGATACCATCTATACGGACCCCGATACCGATAAAATTTATATCGTTCAAAATACCGGAACCATAGCGGTAGAGGCTTTCGTATGCTCCGATCTTGACTTGGACCCATTTGAAAATGATTTATTGACCCGCCGTATTGATTTTGACGGGGTTGAGGGGGATGAAGCGATCGAACTCTACGAGAAGCAAACGATCAGCGGCGAAGATTATTGCATTCCCAGGCTGCGCTATAACGGCGGCGTGATTATTCCCATCAGGGGCATTGTTCATTCCGGGGCAACAGAAGGAACCGGCAATAACCAAACCTTGCTGGACGTTAATTTATTCACCTTCAACGCCTCGGAGACAGGCGCATTTTGCGTGTTCAGGCCTGATCCCAATGCTAAAAGCGCGCCTTATGCCTGCTATGTCGGCGGCAATTGCGACTTTGGTCCGGATGGTGTTGCCGTCAATGGAATGATTCCTGTCACCGAATGCCCCAACCCCGCTAAATCGGCTGACAAGGTAGGCCCCGGTGGCTGGCGCGGCCAGGTCGGTTTATTAGGTGTTGCGGGCGCCACTACAAGCAGTACGGACTTTAAAAATGTCTGTTTTGCGGAAGAAATCGCCGGAACGCCTGCTACGCTTAATACCGCCAGAAATTACTACGCTCGGGCACAAAGAAACGGGGTTGATGTTAATGAGGGCATCAACAAACCTTATAGTTGCCATGATTTTTTAATTATCAATGGCAAACAAACGGAAGCGCAAGTCCATAGCGAATGCGTTACTCAAGCCAATGCCATTGCCGGGTTACACCTGGCGTCAAAAAACATACAGCGTACTATCAGCACGGGGGATAATGTTTTTGACCCCGTTGTTGAAGAGACTTATTGTACGCCAACAAGCTATACTGTCACCGGAACCATAACCAACGCCAATAACGCACCGGCAGTTACTACGCCTTCGGGGACCTGTTCAGCTACTGCTACCTCGTATACCTGCACTATCACCACGACCGCATCGTCTGCAATTATTACAGGTAGTTACAATAACGAAACCGTCAATTGCACCGTATCGCCGCTGTCAACAGTGGCATCGAACACTTGCAACCTAGCGTTTACGTTTACGTCCAACCCATCTTATACGATCAACGGAACGATCAGCGGTACCGCAATCGCCGCGAATGCAGTCGTCCTGAGTTTGTCCGATGGGGGCAGCTGTACTAACTATAATAATGGCACTTACACTTGCAATATCACTACCGCGCTTAGTAATGTTACGCTGAGCGCCTCAATCATGACCGGCGCGACTGTTACTCCAACATCGCAAACGATAACATTGCCAGGGGTATCAACCTCAATAGGCTCCCCGGAATCTCCGTCGTTTAACGCAAGCGACGTCTATACGATTAGCGGATCGATCGGTATCGGCATTGGCGGTGGCAATCAAGTCAGTGATTTGTCCGGTGTAACGGCAGCAGTGAATACCGGCGCGGGCTCATGCACCTTAACGGGAACCAACGCTGACGATACATACGATTATTACACCTGTACAGTACCCGCCGGCGCCAATACTCTGACTATTGCCATCAGCCCTTGGTGTTCTACCGGCGGCGGCAGCAAGAAATACGAAATGACGGACGGTAATGGCACGGGTACAATAACAACGACAGGAACAGGAAGTTGGATTAAATCTTATAGTAATATAACGGGCAACATTACCAAAAATATTAGCATTAATAGATCCAATACCAATTGCTAGCTCACATGAGGCGGTATGTAAGCGAGGAATGGTGTTGATAATCCCATCCCTCGACACGAGGCGTGAGCAACATGCTCCGTCCCGTTGAAAACTGAAATTAACTGAAGCGGGACGGGGTTTTACCGTCAATAACGTTAAATTAAGCCATCATTCCGGAAGCTCCGGCTATTTTTTTGGTCAAGCTGGAACTTGTCAAAAAAGCTCCCAACGTGAACATTGGGAGCCAGCGCAAACAAGGCGAATTCCCTCGTTCAGCTTTGTGAAATCCTAAGCTAATCGCTTACTGCGTCAATTTCTTATACTTGATCCGATGCGGATTATCCGCATCGCTACCCAGTCGGCGGTGCCGGTCGGCTTCATAATCCTGATAGTTGCCTTCGAACCAGACCACTTGGCTATCGCCTTCGAAAGCCAAAATGTGCGTTGCGATCCGATCCAGAAACCAGCGGTCGTGAGAAATGACCACCGCGCAGCCGGGGAAAGCCAGCAACGCTTCTTCAAGCGCGCGCAGCGTTTCGACATCGAGATCATTGGTCGGCTCATCCAGCAGCAGCACATTGCCGCCGCTTTTCAATAGTTTGGCCAGATGCACCCGGTTGCGCTCGCCGCCGGACAGATCCCCTATCCGCTTCTGCTGATCCGCGCCTTTGAAGTTGAAACGTCCCACATACGCGCGCGACGGCGTTTCATATTTGCCGACCGTAATGATATCGAGTCCGTCCGAAATTTCTTCGAATACCGTATTGTTCGGATTCATGTCGTCGCGAAGCTGATCGACATACGACAATTGCACAGTCTGACCGATCGTCAACTCGCCCGCATCGGGCTGCTCAAGGCCGGCCATCATCCGAAACAGCGTCGTTTTACCGGCCCCGTTCGGTCCGATGATCCCAACGATGCCGCCGGGCGGCAGCTTGAAGCTCAGATCGTTGATCAATAGCCGATCGCCGAAGCCCTTGCTGATGTTATCCGCATGAATCACCACGTCGCCGAGGCGAGGTCCGGGTGGAATGTAGATTTCCTGAGTCTCATTACGCTTTTGCACCTCGACCGACGACAACTCTTCGAAACGCGCAAGACGCGCCTTGCTTTTCGCATGGCGTCCCTTCGGATTCGAGCGCACCCATTCCAATTCGGCCTTCATGGCTTTCTGGCGGGAAGTTTCCTGTCTTTCTTCCTGCTCCAGACGTTTTTCCTTCTGCTCCAGCCAGCTGGAATAATTGCCTTCCCACGGAATGCCCGCACCGCGGTCAAGTTCCAGAATCCAGCCGGCGACATTGTCTAAAAAGTAACGATCGTGCGTGACCGCCACCACGGTGCCGGGATAATCGTGCAGAAAGCGTTCAAGCCAGGCTACGGATTCGGCGTCCAGATGGTTGGTCGGCTCGTCCAGCAGCAGCATGTCTGGATTCGAGAGCAATAGACGGCACAACGCGACGCGGCGCTTCTCACCGCCCGACAACTTCGTCACATCGGCATCCCAATCCGGCAGGCGCAACGCATCGGCAGCAATTTCAAGCTTTCTGTCCAATTCCCAGGCACCTGCCGCTTCGATTTTTTCCTGCAACTCGGCCTGCTCGGTCAACAAGGCATCGAAATCCGCTTCAGGGTCCGCGAACGCATTGTTTACTTCATTGAAACGATCCAGCACGGCTTTGATGTCCGCGACAGCTTCCTCGACATTACCGCGCACGCTTTTATTTGAGTCGAGTTGCGGTTCCTGCGGCAGAAAACCGATATGGATGCCCTTTTGCGGAACCGCCTCGCCCTCGATTTCCTTGTCGATGCCGGCCATGATCCGCAGCAGGGTCGATTTACCCGACCCGTTCAAACCTAAAACACCGATCTTTGCGCCGGGAAAAAAAGACAACGAAATGTCCTTCAGAATGTATTTTTTGGGCGGAACGATTTTTCCGACCCGATTCATTGAATAAATGTATTGCGCCATTTTGTTATGAAAGTGCAAATAAGGAAAAAGATTTTCAACTACGAATTATCCCATGTTTTCTCGCGAAGGGGTAACTGACCGGTCGATAAAGCACTTAAATTTACCCGATCCCGGCACCCTCTTTAAGACATTTGTTATATTGTTCTAATTTTCAAAATATTAACAAGCATAAAAACCGGAAATTGTAAAATGCCGGAGTTAAAGTATTAAGCAAAAAACCCGCCATAATAAAAGGGATCTTCGATTAAGTTTTTAATTATAGAAAATTGATGTTATAATTTTCGCTTATGAGTTGGATGCTGTGTAAGAACAGTGAGTTTTCAATGTGATTAGGGAGAGGGGCTATGCTTATCTTGACTCGTCGGGTAGGTGAGACATTAATGATAGGTGATGACGTAACCGTCACAGTTCTTGGAGTCAAAGGCAATCAAGTACGAATCGGTGTCAACGCACCTAAAGAAGTCTCGGTTCACAGGGAAGAAATTTACGAACGCATTAAAAAAGAACAAGCTGAGTCTACAGATACAGACAGCTCGAATTAAAACTGACTTGGAGGGATGGCCGAGAGGCTGAAGGCGCTCCCCTGCTAAGGGAGTATGGGCCTATAAAGCCCATCGAGGGTTCGAATCCCTCTCTCTCCGCCAAGTTTTAAACCACTCATAAAAATAAATTTTAAAGGGATTGTTGACAAAAATATCAAATCAATGGATAATGAACGGCTCAACTAGGCGCCCGTAGCTCAGCTGGATAGAGTACTCGGCTACGAACCGAGCGGTCGGGAGTTCGAATCTCTCCGGGCGCGCCAATCAACTAGTATATCGACATATCATTCCCCTGTAGCTCAGTCGGTAGAGCAGGTGACTGTTAATCACCGGGTCGGCGGTTCGAGCCCGTCCGGGGGAGCCAAATAAATCAAGGGCTTAGGCTAAAACCTAAGCCCTTTTTTTATGCCTTCAATTTTCTGGGCAACTTCTGGGCAACTTTAAGCTGCAAAAATCGGAACTTGGTTTTGACAGCTTCCAAAATAAGTCTCGACTGAACTTACAGCGAATGATCAAGTTCGACCCAGATCAGCCCAGTGATTCAAGTTTTTAGATGTCGGTTGGGAATCGTAAGGCTGTCGGCTTCGTCCCCTCGATTCGGCTCTCTAAAATAAGGTCAGGCTTTTCTCGAATTGGAGGCTTGTCGTGAAAAAAATGGTCAGGGCGTTCATCAGTAAAACCAAAATCCGAACTCAAAATCAGGAATGGCAAGTTAAGCCGATTAAACTGACAAATTAACTATGAAAATTCGCGTTATTGTAAAAAGACTAAAAAATCCTCGCGTAAAAAGACGGTTAAAGATTTTTCTTTCGGTTTTGTCGAGCTTGATTGTTTCGGGACTGATATTGAAAACGGTTTACGACATTGGTTATTTCGATGCGAAGTCACTGGAACACGATAAGATTGTCCAGTTACCGAACACCACCCCTACGCTGACAACCGATACGGCTCAGCGTATTGTTACCAGCGCGCTAAAAGAAGATCCAAGTAATCCGGGAACAGTGGTCAAACGGATTATTAAAAAAAATGACGGGCTTTGGGCGGTGATTGTTGAAAACAATAAGATCAAAAAAGTCGGGTGGATTTTGAATAGGCATATGTTTTTTGTGGGCGATCTTTATAACGAAGATGGGTATGATTTAAACGAAGGTATAGAGAAACAATATGAAGTCAGTCGCGATAATTTTAATCTCGGCGTTCAGGCATTACCCATTACAAACCAGGGGCAGGACGTTCAATAAAATCGTCGATTTCAAGAAATCGTTCCGGATTTAACAGGGCGAAATATTTCACATGACAGTCCAATACCGATCAATAGCGCGGTTTGCGACACATTAATAATTCGTTCATGCAATTTATTGCCGGAAAGACCAGAAACTCTGTGCTCCAGGTCGCATTGAAGTTGAACAAACCGATTTCCAAGTTATAGCTGTCATTCATAACGAAAACTTAGCGGTCGGCTTTTGACGGATAGCACTCGATAGAAATCCAAATGGTGCTATCGACCGAGGCTGCGTAAAAACGAAAAAATCCAAAGACCACTGGAAAAATTAATCGATTTATTTCACCGGTATAAGTTTTTGTGGAAAAGCTTATTGCTTGAGCGCATGAAATAACCACTCAAGTGGGGCTAATTTTAAAATCTGTATTTTTTGCGTTTTTACACGGACTAGACCCTTTGCTGTCTGTCACTTTTACCCCTTGAAGGTCTGCTCGATATCAGTAAGCGACTCACGATATTCCCAACTAATTTTGCGCTTAAGTAGGTATGCATAAAAAACCGGGTAAAATCAGACTATGTGATGGCTGGTTGTAGAGAGACAAATGAAGTATGTGAAGGGCTTGAGCGAAGCGGAACAGCGCACCCTGCTGGAAGCTTCCCGCTATGCGCCTTGGCC
>JBPFEE010000024.1:0-68127 GCA_051061095.1 Methylomicrobium sp.
AAGAACGCGGCAAAACCAAAATGTCCGCCTTGGGCGCCGTCATGCGCAAATTGGTCCATTTGTGCTTTGGCGTCCTCAAAACACGCCAACCTTATCAACCCGATTATGGGAGGACGGCTTGATTTTTAAGACGGTATCTACGCGAAGAGGTTAAATCGCCCTGCGTCCATTGAACGCGTGCAGCAGGGTGCCGCTGTCGATGAATTCGAGTTCGCCGCCCATCGGCACGCCGTGCGCGATGCGGCTGGCCTGGACATGGTGCTTGCGGGCGAGTTCGCCGATGAAGAAGGCGGTCGCTTCGCCTTCGACGGTCGAGTTGGTCGCAATGACCAGTTCCTTGGTTTCCCCGGCAGCCAGTTGCTGTTCGAGCTGATCGAGGCCGAGTTCGCCGGGGCCGATTCCGTCCAGCGGCGACAGACGGCCGTGCAGCACGAAATACAGCCCCTTAAATATAGTCGCCTGTTCGATGATCCAGACATCGGAAGGATTTTCGACGATGCAGACGATCGAGTTGTCGCGGGCCGGGTCCGCGCAGATGTCGCAGAGCGGCTTTTCGGTCAGGGTTCGGCAATGGCTGCACTGGCCGATATTGTCGATCGCCAGCAGCAGCGTTTCGGCCAGCGTGCGGGCGCCTTCCCGGTCTTTCTGCAGCAGATGGAAAGCCATGCGTTGCGCGGTCTTCGGGCCGACGCCGGGCAGGCAGCGCAGGTGCTGGATCAGGCGGCCTAAAAGGCCGGTATCGCGCATGCTCAGAACGGCATTTGAAAGCCGGGAGGCAAAGGCAGTCCGGCGGTTATTTCGGCCATTTTTTCTTTCTTCATTTTTGCGACCTTATTGACTGCGTCATTGATCGCGCCCGCGACCAGATCTTCGAGCATATCCTTGTCGTCGCCGATCAGCGAAGGGTCGATGGTGACCTTGCGGGCCTCGCGCTTGCCGGTCATCAGAATCGTGACGAGGCCGCCGCCGGCCTGGCCGGTCACTTCCATCGCTTCGATTTCTTCCTGTGCGCGTTTGAAATCTTCCTGCATTTTCTGGGCTTGCTGCATGATGCTGCCGAGAGGGTTTTTCATGAGTTTTCTCCTTGATTAAACGGGTTCAATGGTGCCGGGAATGACCCGGGCGCCGAAATGCTCTTTGAGCGCCTGAATGTTTTGATCCGCTTCGATCGCGTCGATCGCGGCCTGCTGCCGGTCTTCGCGCTGCTTGAGCAATTGCTCGGCCGGCGTCGCAGTGGTTGGTTTTTCGACCAGAATCGTTAATTTGACCGGTTTGCCGCGCAAAGTGCGCAGTGCGGCCTGCAGCTTTTCGGTTCGCATCGGCGACAGCATGGTTTGGAACGCCGGGTTCAGCAGCAGTGTGCAGGCATGATCGTCGATCGATTGCAAGGCACACTGCTGCGCCAGCTGTTTGGTGATGCTTTCGAGCCGCATCGCCGCGATCATCTCCGGCCAGTCGTCGGTTGCGGGCAAAGGCTGGGCGGCCGGCGGGATACGGGGTGCTTCGGTAGGCCGCTGGTCAGCAACGGGTTTGGGCGCCGCTCGGGCAGGGGCTGGTGCATTCGCGGGTTTTGCGGCTGGCTGCGGACGCGTTTCCTGAACAACAGCGTTCGGCGTAACCGGCCGAAACGCCAGCATGCGCAACAGCGCCATTTCAAAACCGCTTCTGGGATCGGGCGCGAGGTCCAGGTCTTTCTGGCCGAGCAGGCCGATTTGGTAATAAAGATGCACGTCTTCGGGCGGCAGGGTGGCTGCCAGTGTCTTGATCAGTTCGCTGTCGAGCCCCGCGTCGATATGGATTGGCGCCTGCTGCAGCACCGCGATTGCATGCAGAGCTTGCAGCAGCTGGCGCAGTACGCCGCTGAAATCGGGTGACAAATCGGCCAGATCGGCGATGATTTTCAAGAGGCCGGGGGCGTCCTGAGCGGCCAGCGCATGCAAGAGATCGCCGACCGGTTGCTGCGCGATCACGCCGAGCATGGCGCCGACCTCGTTGGTGGTCACTTTGCCGTTGCCGTGCACGATAGCCTGATCGAGCAGGCTCAAGCCGTCACGCATGCTGCCGTCGGCGGCGCGCGCCAACAGTTTTAGGGCAGGGGACTCGAATCCGATGGTTTCCTGGTTCAGGATGAATTCCATCTGTCCGCTTATCTGTTCCTGCGACAACCGCTTCAGATTGAATTGCAGGCAGCGCGACAGCACGGTGACCGGAATCTTGTGCGGGTCGGTCGTGGCGAGCAGAAATTTGACATGCGCAGGCGGTTCTTCGAGCGTCTTGAGCAGCGCATTGAAGCTGTGGCCGGAGAGCATGTGCACTTCGTCGATCAGATAGACCTTGAAACGGCCCTGATTGGGTGCATATTGCGCATTGTCGAGCAAGTCTCGGGTGTCTTCGACCTTGGTGCGCGAGGCGGCATCGACTTCGATCAGATCGAGAAAACGGCCTTCATCGACGTCGCGGCAGACCTTGCAGGCGCCGCACGGATTATAGTCCTGGAGGTTTTCGCAGTTGATGGCTTTGGCCAGAATCCTGGCCAGCGTGGTTTTGCCGACGCCGCGGGTGCCGGTAAACAGATAGGCGTGATGCAGACGATCATGCTGCAAGGCGTTGAGCAACGACTTGACGACATGTTCCTGGCCGACGATTTCGGAAAAATTATGCGGGCGCCATTTGCGGGCGAGAACCTGGTAACTCATTTCAGGCTCGTCAAAGAATAGAAAAAGCGAGTAGGGCGGTAACCGCACCAGCCACATCCCGGCACACGAATCTGCTGCTACCGTTGCTTCCTTCCGGACCTGGCGGGGTTTACAGCGTATCGTTGCGAGAGGACCGATACGATTACCATAATTCAGCCTTAGCGGCTGTGAGTCGGCTATTATCTTTGGGATCGGCGAAAAAAGCAAGTCATGTTGAAATAATTTTTCCTTTATCCTGAAGCGGCGGTCACGGCACGGGCTAATCATGTTAAAGTTAACGGATTCGTAAAACCTTAAATATCAACTTCAAAACGATCAATATGACAGACGCAGCAACCCTTTTTTCCGAAGCAAAACGCGTGATTCCGGGCGGCGTCAATTCGCCGGTGCGTTCGTTCAACGGCGTCGGCGGCACGCCGGTTTTCATCGACCGGGCGCAAGGCGCTTATATTTACGACAGCGAAGGCAAGTCTTATATCGACTATGTCGGCTCGTGGGGGCCAATGATTCTGGGACATGCGCATCCCGAGGTGATTGCGGCGGTCAAGGCGGCTGCCGAAAAAGGGCTGAGTTTCGGCGCGCCGACCGAAATCGAGACGCGCATGGCGCAAAAAGTGATAGAACTGCTGCCTTCGGTCGAGCTGGTGCGCATGGTCAGCTCCGGCACCGAAGCGACGATGAGCGCGATTCGACTGGCTCGAGGCTACACCGGCCGCGACAAGATCGTCAAATTCGAGGGTTGCTATCACGGCCATTCCGATTCGCTGCTGGTCAAGGCCGGCTCCGGCGCATTGACCTTCGGTGTGCCGAGTTCTCCGGGGGTTCCGGCGGCGGTCGCGGAAAACACAATCACGCTGACATACAACGACTGCGAGGCTGTGGCTGAGTTGTTTGCACAAATCGGCGAACAGATCGCCTGCATCATCGTCGAACCGGTGGCAGGCAATATGAACTGCATTCCGCCGGTGCCGGGTTTTCTCGAAACGCTGCGGAAAGTCTGCGATCAGTACGGCAGTGTATTGATTTTCGATGAAGTGATGACCGGCTTCCGTGTCGGCCTGCAAGGCGCACAAGGGTTTTATAACATCAAGCCGGACCTGACCACGCTGGGCAAGGTCATCGGCGGCGGCATGCCGGTCGGCGCCTTCGGCGGCAGCCGCAAGATCATGGAATTTCTGGCGCCGGCGGGTCCCGTCTATCAGGCCGGCACCTTGTCCGGCAATCCGGTCGCGATGGCGGCAGGTCTTGCTACGCTCGAACTGATCGAAAAACCGGGTTTTTATGAAGCGCTCAGCGCCAAGACCGAAAAGCTGATGAGCGGCTTGCAAGCGATGGCGGATCGGGCCGGGATCGCTTTCACGACCAATCGTGTCGGCGGTATGTTCGGACTGTTCTTCACGGCAAAAGCGGAAGTAACGCGCTTCGCCGACGTGATGCAGTGCGATCAAGTTCGTTTCAAACGCTTTTTCCATGCAATGCTTGCGGCAGGCGTTTATCTCGCGCCATCGGCGTTCGAGGCAGGGTTCGTTTCGGCCGCGCACAGTGATCAGGAATTGAACACCACGATCGATAAAGCGGCGCTTTGTTTCAAGGCCTTGTAAGAAGCTAAGACTGGCAATAGAAAAATGGGAGGGAATTTTTTCGGATAGGAAAGCTGTGCCGGGCAAAAAAAAATATGCGAAAAGATCCGTGGTGATTCGGAATCGCTTATACCTTGTAACGCACGTTCTATCCGGGTTGGTCGTCTGGTGTCCAATACCTTGTTTTTCTTTGGCGCAGTCAAGTATTTGTTATTTGATCATGCTCGATAACGAAACTTTCGCCGCTGTAGTTGCAGTGACTCCTCCGGCATCATAAAGCGTTTGGGTTTTAATGCCGTTGCTGCTGCGACCCGGCGCTATCGCATGATATCTGAAAAACCGTCGCCATCCGGAGCAATGGATGACGGAATGCTGAAGGATTGATTAGAAAACTCCAAATATCTTGAACATGGGCTTGCCAAAAAGATTAGAAATTATGATAAAATCGCAGATGGTACACTATATTACCGTTCCATGACCGTTACTGATTTATAAAAATCAAATAACAAAGAAACAGAGGACTCTAAAAATATGAAAATCTTGAAAAAAATCGCACTTGCTGCATTGGTCGGCGCTTCCATGGGTGTTTTCTCAACCTCTGCAATGGCGGAAGCTTCTGACGGCAGAATCGTTTATGCTCCAGCCGAGGCGATTGATTTGACCGTGAAGAAAATCGAAGCGGCTCTGGCTTCTGCAACAGCCGGTGGAGATGCTGAAACAGTCGCTAGCCTGACGAAGGCGGCATCGGATGCAAGCAAGGAAATCAACGCCAACGACAAAGTGGATATCGCTCGCAGCCGTGGCAACACTGTGTTGAAAAACGCACGCAACGCTGCCAAAGCCGGCAATATTCCAGAAGCAGAACAACTGTTGAGAAAAGCGCTGCAAGATTTCACCGCGCTGAAAGGATTGCTGTAATTTTTGCTTGAAATGCTATCGGGAGGCATCGTGCTTCCCGATATTTTCCCTGCCTATTTATCTCTTTCCTTGTTAGAAACCTGATCCGCTCAGGTAGGTTCATTCCTTAATGTCCACCGCTCTCTCCGATTCCAGATGAGACTTTGTTGACCCAGGGCATTAGCATTATCGCGATAAAAAACACCAGAGCCAGAATATGAAACATTGTGTTCTGTGTCAGAACTTCGGCCTCCCGCATGGTCAGCCCATAAAGCTGCTTTAATGCGGCTAATTCGGAATCGGGAGCAGAGGTGACGGATAGTCGTTGGCTTAAGCCGTCAAGCAAAGCCCTGGTCTTCGGCGATGTGGCCGCGACATGCTCGCGCAATACCGCATAATTTCCCTTGGTCAACTGGATCATCAACGAATTTGCGACTGCGAGGCCAATCGCGCCGCCCAGATTGCGCATCAGGTTATAAAGCCCGCTCGCATTTTTGACTTCCTCCTGGGGCAGGGTGCCGAGCGCCAGCGTATTGATCGGCAGAAAGCAGAACATCAGCGCAAAGCCGCGCAATGCCTGCGGCCAGAAAAACTCCCAGTAGCCGGCGTCATGCGTCAGATTGCCGTTCATCCAGCAGCCAAGGCCATAAAGCAGCAGGCCCGAAGCCAGCATCAACCGTGAATCGAGGATTTTCACGAGAACGCCGGCGGCGAACGCCGAGACAAATTGAAACAGGCCGGTCACCATCACGTACTGGCCGATTTGGAGGCTGTTCAAGCCTTTGACACTGGCGAGGTACACCGGCATCAGGTAGATGATCGTGTAAAGCCCCATGCCGAGGATGAAGCTGAATACGCAGCCGACCGCGAAATTACGGTTGCGGAAGGCCCGGAGATCGACGATCGGATGTTCGATTGTCAGTTCGCGGTAGAACATCGCAAAGCCCGACGCGACCGCAACGAGGGTGAAAAACACGATCACCCGGCTATCGAACCATTCTTCCTTGACGCCCTCTTCCAGGACGAACTGCATGCTGCCGAGAAACACGACTATATACAGGATGCCGAGAAAGTCGATCTTGTTTAAGAGGCTCCAGTCCGGCTCGTCGACCTTGAGAAACATCCAGGTCGACAGGGTCACCAACAAACCGGGCAACAGGTTGATCAGAAACAGCGCCTTCCAGGACACCACTTCGGTCAGATAACCGCCGAGCACCGGACCCGCGGTCGGCGCGACGGTTACGACCATGCCGACGACGATGCTCATTACCGGTTGCAGACGAGGGGGAAACAGCGTGTAAATCATCGCGAAAACCGACGGAATCATCGCGCCGCCGAACAGTCCCTGAAAGGTCCGAAACACCACCATCGACGGCAGATTCCAGGCCAGCGCGCAGAACAGGCTCATCAAGGTGAATCCCCCGCAGGCCAGCGCGAACAGATAACGGGTCGACAAAGCCCGCGCAAGCCAGCCGGACAGCGGAATGACTACGACCTCCGCGACCAGATAGGCGGTCTGCACCCAGGTAATCTCCTCGCGCGTCGCGGACAGGCCGGCCTGTAT
Organism: Methylomicrobium sp.; assembly: GCA_051061095.1. GTDB lineage: Bacteria > Pseudomonadota > Gammaproteobacteria > Methylococcales > Methylomonadaceae > Methylomicrobium. The sequence continues at coordinate 6,738 of JBPFEE010000024.1, forward strand.
CTGTTCGAGCGAACTGGCGACGATCTGAATATCCAATACCGCCATGAATATGCCGAACACCATCCCGATGAAGCCTAGCCACTGTTCGGGGCTGACGCCGTCGGCGCTCTTTCGAATCTCCTCCTGAGTCGGAGCGGCTTCGAGCGCGGTCATCCCGATTACCGGATGCGAACTTGAACTACTGCGGACAGCCCCGGCCGAAGCCTTTTAAGATCGGCGTCCTGTTTGAAGCGGATCTTGACCGGCACCCGGCGTACGATCTTGGTGAAATTGCCGGTTGCGTTTTCGGGCGGCAGCAGGCTGAATTCGGAGCCGGATGCCGGCGCGAAACTGTCCACCGTGCCTTCGAAACGGCGGTCGGGGAGTGCATCGACCGTTATTGTCACCGCCTGGCCTGCCTGCATGCGGCCGATTTGGGTTTCCTTGAAGTTGGCTTCGACGAACAGGCCGTCTGCGGGAATCAGATAAGCCAGCGCGCTGCCCGGTTGCACCAGTTGCCCGACCTGCACGCTGCGGTTGCCGATGATGCCGTTGAACGGCGCGAGGATGCGGGTGTTTCCCAGATTGATGCGAGCCAGCTCCAGTGCGGCCTCTGCGGCTTTTAGCCGAGCCCGGCTTTCGTTAATCCGTGCATCCAGCGATGACAGTCGGCTTTCCGCGCCTTGTCTGGCCGACACGAATTTGTCGCGTTCGGCCTTGGCCTGTTTATAGGCAGACTCGGCAGCGTCCTGGCTTTGCGCCGAAATGGCGCCTTCGGCGGCCAGATTCTTAAACCGCCTCAAATCCTTGGCCGACTTTTCGACATTTGCATCGGAGGCGGCGATATTGGCGTGCTCCTCGCGAATCATCGCTTCCTGCGCATGCTTATCGGATTCCAGCGTTTCAGCGCTTGCCTTTTCGAGCAGGACCTGCGCTTCGGCCTGCGCGGCTTTGGCCTGAAAATCGTGGTCGTCGATCACCACCAGCAGGTCGCCCGGCTTTACGGTTTGGTTGTCTTCGAACAGTACTTCTTTCACATAGCCGGATTCCTTCGGGCTGATCAGGCTCATGTGCGATTTCAGATAGGCATTGTCGGTGCTTTCGAACGGATGAATGGCTTTGAGCCAATAGAAAGCGCCGGCCGCTGCCGCCAGCAGCAGAATGCCGATCATGAACAGCGGTGTCTTGTAAAAGGGTGTGCGCATAAATAAACAATTGCTAAACTGAACGGTTTAGTTTATTTTAATCGCGAAACCGATCCATAAGCAATGAGTTTTTCTCTGATACCACTATGACTCATCCTTCCAAGTCCAAACGGCAAGCCATCATTACCGCCGCCCGGCGGGCATTTCTCGCGCACGGCTACAGCGGCGTCAGCATGGAGGTCATCGCCGAAGCCGCGCCGGTCTCGAAGCCGACCCTGTACAGCCATTTCCGCGGCAAACAGGAGTTGTTCGCGGCGGTAATTGTCGAGCAATGCGAATCCTTGCTCGGCACACTCGCCAGCTCAAAGAACGGCAGCCAGAATCCCGAGAACGGGCTGAAAGCGATCGCCCGTGCTTTCGTCGACCTGATTTATGCGCCCGAATCGCTGAAATTGTACCGGCTGATCATTTCCGAACAGCAGCATTTTCCGGAATTGGGTATTCAGGTTTACCGTTCCGGCCCTGAGCCGGTCCTGAAGCAATTGTCATCCTATCTAGCCGACCTGGCCGCAAACGGCGCGTTGCAAATTGCCGATGTCGAGGCCTCGAGCCGGTTGTTTCTGAGCATGCTGAAAGGAGACGCGCATTTTCGCTGTTTGCTCGGGCTGCAGGACGGATTGAGCGATGCCGACAAGGAAAGTATGATCAATGCTGCTGTTTCATTGTTTCTCAAAGGCCATGGTTTTGAAGCCTAGCCTAGTGTCATGTTTGATAGCAGTCGGTTTTGCCGGATGCGCGGTGGGCCCTGATTACAAAGAAACCGCGCCCATCGTTCCTGACCATTGGCAGTCAGGCGAGTTGAAGCCGTCGAAAACGGGCGCCACGGTTGTCGACGCGGAAGCACTAAAACGTTGGTGGCAAAGTTTCGGCGATGCGCAACTGAATAGCCTGATGGAGCAGGCGCTGGCCGGAAACCTCGACATCAAAATCGCGCTGGCCCGTGTAGATCAGGCCCGCGCCGAGCGCCGCGGCACGCGTGCGGAGTTGTTTCCGAAAGTCGATGTGGCTGCAGGCGCGGAGCGCAACGACAATCCGTTCCCGGGATTCGCGCCCGGCATCAAGTTCAATCTGTTCGAGCTCGGCTTCGATGCGCTCTGGGAAATCGACCTGTTCGGCCGTCAGCAGCGGCGCCTGGAGGCTGCCACCGCTGACCTGGAAGGCGCAGCCGAGCAATATCGCCAGTCGCAGATTGTGCTGACTTCCGAAATTACACGCACTTATGTGGAGTATCGCAGTCTTCAGAGTCAACTCGGCATAACCCGTTCAAACCTGAAATCGCAGCGGCATACGCTGGGGCTGACCGAACGGCTCAACGCCGAAGGGGTTGGAACGCGGCACGATGTGGTGCGGGCAAGAGCTCAGTCCTCCGCGACTGAGTCTCAGATTCCGGCGCTGGAAGCCAGGCTGGTTTCCGCCCTGCGCCAGCTCGAAGTGTTGGCGGGACGCCGTCCCGGTTCCCTGGACAATCAGCTGAATTCTGACGGAGCGGTGCCGGCGGCGCCGGCGATCGGGATACTGGCGTCTCCCGCAGAAACGATTCGCCATCGCCCGGATCTTCGCTTCGCCGAACGCAATCTCGCGGCCGCTACAGCGATGCAGGGGGCGGCGATCGCGGAACTGTTTCCGAAAATCTCACTGTCGGCTTTTTTGGGGCTGCGCAACACCGATATCGAACAGTTGTTCAAGTCGGCGGCATTTTCCTACGGCACCGCCGCCAATCTGTTGCAGCCCTTGCTGAATTTCGGCCGCATCCGCGCCGGCATCGATCTGGCCGATGCGAAACAGAAGGAAGCCTATCTGACCTACGAAAAGGCGGTGCTCGAAGCACTCCAGGAAACCGAAACCGCGATGACCCGCTACCTGAAGGAAGAAATCCGCCGGCAGACGCTCGCTCGCACGGTGGCTGACCTGAAGGAGTCGGTCCGTTTATCGAATTTGCGTTATACGGAAGGCGTCAGCTCGTTTCTGGATGTGCTGGACGCGCAGCGCGCCCTCTATATTGCCGAAATCGATCTGGCCCGCTCCGAGGCGGAAGCCGCCACCAGCCTGATTGCCTTGTACAAAGCGCTGGGCGGCGGCGTGAACTCTAAATCGGCATAACCAAAATTTTTGCGGGTTAGGTATGGGCGCGCGAAGGCGATTTTGTGCAATGAGAACAATAAGACTCAACGATTCATCATGCAAATTTATCAACTTTATCGTCGGCAAGAGCTGAACATGACTCTGCAAGAGGCCTGGGACTACTTTTCCTCGCCGTATAACCTGAACGACATTACGCCGGCTTTTTTCAATGTCGAAATTACTTCCCAGGTTCCCGAAAAGATTTATGCCGGCCTGATGATCAGCTACCGGATGAAAGCCGTGTTCGGGATTCCGATGGCGTGGCTGTCGGAAGTCAGCCACTGCGACGAACCGAAACGCTTCGTCTACCAGCAGCGCATCGGGCCGTTCAAATTCTGGAGCCACGAAGTCTGTCTGACCGAAACGCAAAACGGCATTCGACTGGAAGACATCATGTTCTATGCAATGCCGTTCGGCTGGCTGGGAGAATTGATTAACCGCTGGCTGATTGGGGACCGGTTGGAACGAATTTTCGACACGCGGCGCGATTATTTACACGCCAGGTGGAAGCCGTCGTCATCTTTATCTTAATCGGATAACTTTTCTTCAAAATTATTTCCCATAATTCCTGGCCAGATATGCCGCAATCGCGGCCGCATCTTCCGGCTTGATCGGGGCGCCCATCACCTTGATCATCTTATCGACGGTCTTTTCCCAGCCTTGCTTGTCCAATACCGCCGCATTCATTTGAATATAATCCAGGCTGTGACACATCATGCAATTGGCGGCTACCAGGTCTTTTCCGTCTCCCGCTTTCAATTCAATATCGCTCTCGCCGGCAAGCGCGTTAGAGAAAATGAGGAAAGCAAACAAAATCAACCCTGGGTTCATGACAGCCTCCTATCAGACGATGGTAATATCGATTTTTTGCACCCGGTTATGGTGATAACCCGCCGGATTCTGTATCAATTCGAAGGGCTGCGTATGGCCGAGGCGATTAGTCGCCTTGACCATCAGACTATGAATGCCGCTCATTTCGTGCTTAAATCGGTAATGCCATTGTCGCCAGGAAAAGCGCCCCTCATCCTTGCCGAGTTGGGCCTGAAGCCACGTTTTCCCTTCATCAGTGGATATCTCGACCCGTTCGATCCCCTGGCCGCCGTCCCAGGCGATGCCCTTAACTTCAATCCATTGGCCGAGCTTGAAGCGTTGGCCGTTTTCAAGATTGGTGATCAGTGAGTTCACCATCATCTCGGTAATAGGCGTAGTGCTTGCGGCTTGTTGCGAGAGAAATGCATCCGTTTCCGGAAAGGCTTCCCGGGGGATGCGATAGGCGGTTTTCATCCAAAAGCCGTCGAACGGCCTGGCAATGACTTCGATCGAAACGAGGTGTTTCATCCAGTAAGTCGCCGTCCACCCCGGCGCCACCAGCCGGAGCGGGTAACCGTTCCAGTGCGGCAGGGGTTCGCCGTTCATCTCGAAAGCGATCAGCGTATGTTCGTCCAGCGCTTTTGGGAGCGGAAGACTTTTGACAAAATCCGGCGTGCCTTTGACAGGCGCCGAATCGGCGCCGTTGAAAACCACTTCCAGCGCGTCTTTCCTGACGCCGGCTGCGGTTAACAGGTCTTTAAGCCTAAATCCTTTCCAGCGCGCATTGCCCATGGCGCCGTAACCCCACTGAACGCCGGGGGCATGGGGTCGAAACAGTCCCCGCCGATTGCCGGCGCATTGACTGACCGCGGCAATTTCGACCGGCGCGAAGCGGTTTTTGAGCTCATCCATCGTCATTTGCAAGGGGTGTTCAACCGATTCGCCGCCGATCTTGAGCGTCCAATTGTTAACGTCGATTTTCGGAATGTCGGCCAGATGGTAACGCACATAGAAGGCGTCATTCGGCGTGAACTGATGGTTGAAGTAAGCCGTCGGCGTCTCGAAATTCGGGGGGCGGAAAGTCCGCTTGATCAGCGGCTTCTTACCTGGCAGAGTCTCCAGCCCGGCCGGCTCCAGCGCTCCCGCAGGCAATTCGAGAGAGGCCACCGATGCTATGGCGGACCAAGCGGAACGCGGTAAGAATAAGCCGCCAGTCCCGGCGGTGATCCCTCCAGCAATGCATTTTAAGAAGTCTCGTCTTTTAAACATCGCTAGCTCCCAACTGGCCATAATTCAACGACTCGAAAGACTGGGTCTGAGTTTCTTGAGCCGACTTCGTCTACGGGTTATGAGAAATTTTCCGCAACCGGCCAGAAAAGCAGGATTCATGGCGGGCTGTATTTTGGGACAAGCCAGGGCTCGCGTTGTTCAAAACAATCTCATGTTAGCGTTTCATTTCCGCTCTCGGCAGCAAGGCTTCGTATAGAGCGGATCTGTCGATCACGAAAATATGGCAGAAATGCCGGCAGCCGGTCCAGATCGCGGTTTCGAGATCGTTGGCGACCATACTGGCGTAAGGCGTGCAGGCTGAGTTGAAAACCCCAGCCTTTGCTGATAATTGCTGGGTTTCCGCTTAGCTCCAACCCAGCCTACGCGCTGGCGGACCGTCCCTCTCGAAGCGATTGTAAGCCATCATATATGCGGCCTGAGAGCCTGGAATACCTTGTCGACGTTTTTGATGGACGTTTCGACAAACGGGAGCACGGGTTGGTTGATTTCTTTGAAGCGAAAGTCGACCCAAATGACAACCTCTGTTTTTGCGACGGTATTCGGCACGGGCATCTGTGTCTTTGGGTCGATGGGCACCCCCACGACGCTAACGCCAGCTCCGAATGACACCCCAGGCCCCCATGAGACGGAGCCACCCCCACGCGACACCGTGACATGCTTTGCTTCGGTTCGGGTTTGCTCTACGAGGTCTTGATGTTTGTTATGGTTGTTGAGTTTGTTGAACTGTCCGAGCCACGGGTCTTGATATGGTTGAACGGAATCGAGAAGGTCGTAGACAGCCTTCGATACGCGCTGTAGGCCAGGGTAGTCTTTTGAAACTGCCAAGCTGAACTCGTGGTCAGTAGTACGAATGGGAAAGTAAAGCCGATCTGGTTTCATTGCGGTTGCACAATGGGTCTCGAACGTGTCTTGCGCGATGTAGTCTAAGCATGAGCGAAGGTTTTCAAATATGTTCTTTATCAGCACCTTCAAATCTTCGCGAACATGCTTCTCATGCAGCGATGTGTCATACGCTGCCTTCAACTCGACGAAATCGGCATTTGCCTTCTTCAACAGTGCTTCGATGCTGGCTGCACGTTTCATTGGGTCTCCTGATGGCTAACGCAGAGCTAAGGTGCGCGAGCCGCGATAGCGGCGAAGCGTCACCTTGAGCGTTGGGTTAGGGTTGTTTTGCAAACTGGAGAAGATTATGAATTTGTTTAAGCGCATATTTTGTGGCCTCGGATTGATCGTGGATAGAAAAATACTCCATGAAAAGCCGTTCCTTTATCGGAATGTTCCACGCTTCTGCGTCAAATTCATGACCGCTGTGGTATTGCTGCCATGCTTGATTGAACCGTCTTTGGCTGGATTTGCTAAGGAACCATTTGAAATTAGTGACAGCCTCGCTATGGCGGTCGAAAGTACTAACAAGAATATCACGGACGTTGCCGGTTCGAGCGGGGCTTTCAAGGGTGGAGATTTCAGGCGAGAAGGCGGCACGGAGAGCAGCAGCGGCGTTAGCTTGACGAACCTTGAAGTTGTTACGCCAAACAAAATAAGCCCCGATACAAGCGAGAGCAAGCGCGGCAAAGAAATATTCAACGGTCAATTACTTATCCTATTTGTCTTGATATTTTGTGTGTATGTTCCAATGTATATGTCTTGTGCGCAAAAACAGGACCGTAGGTACGATTAGTTTAGCGTAATCGTACGCATGAGTTTTTTTTGATTACATTCCTCCGATTACGCTGCGCTAATCGGAGCTACGAGTTCTGGGTTGATAAACCCAGTATTTGTGGAGAATTGCTGAGTTTCCGTTATCGCTCCAACCCAGCCTACGCCCTACCGCGCTTCACAGGAAGCCGGAGCGTTCGGCATATCATCAATCGTAATCTTACCTTTAAATATTCCAATTCCTACGTAACCTGTTGTTCCGGTCATGTCAGTGTCCGGATTCGAACCGCAATAGTATCTAATGAACAACCCATTCGATCCTCTTTTTGTTCCAGCTATTTTCATTGGGTCATAGCACTTTCTTTCCGCTCCACATGTAACATGAACCATTTTACCTTTATTGTTTACAAACTTAATTTCGGAGTCTTTGCTCATTCGTATTTGAAGCAAAAAAACGTATGGATAAGACCTTGGATTAAGTTGCTCCATAAAAGTAGGATGATTGCAACAAACCTGCGCATCAATCGTGGATCCAGGTAAAATTGGTTCTCTAGTTGCCACCCATTCCTGAGCTGGCTCACTAACTTGTTGGCCATCAACATACATTTCAGACATAACTAACTGTGAATAAAATAGTAAAGTGCCAAGGGCAATTAAGCTATTTAATTGGATTTTCATTGGTGTCCTCCTCACTGTTATGTGTAACTGTACGCGCCATGCCTAACAAGTTATTATCTAGGTCGGGCCAACATACACTCTTTCATTTTTAGATGTCAAGAAACAGCTCCAACACTAAATTTTCTAAACGGTATGTCCAGCATTTCATGGGTGATAAACGGACCGGGATAATTACGAATAGTCAGGTTATCTGTCCAAGGATCGTAAAAAACCACGTCAATATCATTGATCGACGGGTTCATGTCTGATGGAGCTAATTTTATCGATTGCAAACTGATCCATGTTTTATGGTTTGATTTTTCTATCCAACCGTAAAAAACTATAGCCGAACCCCGCATCTCTATCATCATCGACATCTTCCCGCTCCGCCTTCGACCATTCGTTCATGTCCAGCTCCGGAAAAAAAGTATCCCCTGGAAATTCCTTTCTGATTTCGGTCAAATAGATCGTCTCCGCTCTCGGCAGCAAGGCGGCATAAAGATCCGCGCCGCCGATCACGAAAATCTCGCCGTGATTCCGGCAACCGGTCCAGATTGCGGTTTCAAGATCGTTCACAACCACGCAGCCGTCCTGCGAGTAGGCCGGGTTGCGGGTCAGGACAATATTCATGCGGCCGGGCAGGGGGCGGCCGATCGATTCGAAGGTCTTGCGGCCCATCAGGATCGGCGAGCCCATCGTGATTTTTTTAAACCGCTTCAGGTCGGCCGACAGGTGCCAGGGCATTTTGTTGTTCAGGCCGATGACCCGGTTGCTCGCCATCGCGACGATAAGTGAGATTTTCATGCTGGGGTGGTTTAGAATCTGGGGCGCTTTGGGCTTAGAAAAAAGATAAACATCATACTATGAAACATATTCTGGTTGTATTCACCGGCGGCACGATAGGATCGGTCGCCAGCGAAGGCACGATCAAGCCGTCCGATTCGGCGCCTTTCAAGCTGGTCGGCGAATTTCAGCGGCGTTTTCCCGCGAAGGCGAGAGACATTGTTTTCGAGTCGGTCGAGCCGATCCGACTGCTCAGCGAAAATCTCGCGCCTGCGGCATGGCCTGTCATCATCGAAGCGATCGAAGCGAAACAGCCAGAACGCTACGACGGCGTGATCGTAACGCATGGCACCGATACGCTGGCCTACACTGCGGCGGCTTTCAGTTTTTATTTTCACGGGCTGAAGACGCCTCTGCTGCTGGTGTCGAGCGATCATCCCCTCGATCATCCGAAGGCCAACGGGCTGGATAATTTTCAGTGCGCGGTCGATTTTATACTGGATATCAACGAGCCCGGCGTATTCGTGCCTTACCGAAATCAAGGCCGGACGATGCAGGTGCACCGCGGTGCGCGGCTGGCATCGTCCTTGCAATTGAGCGGCGATTTTTTCAGCGTGCAGGGGCAATGCTACATGGAGTATCGCGGCGGGTGGTTTATCCGGTCGGGATTGGCTCCGTCGCCGACGCGAGCGGAAGTCCCCTGGTTAAAGACGCTGTTTTCCAGCCGTATCCTGATGATCAGGCCTTATCCGGGGCTCGATTATGCGCATTTCTCTCTCGACGGCGTCGAGGCGGTATTGCATGATCTTTACCATTCCGGCACGGCCTGCAGCACCCGGCAATGGGGCGACAATCATTCGCTGCTCGCGTTCATTAAACGCTGCCGGCAGCAGGGCGTGAAGGTTTACCTGGCCCCGGCGCGGAAGTCGCCGGATGCGTACGAAAGCACCCGGTTTTTGCTCGACGCGGGCGCGGAGATGATCTGGAATATGTCGATCGAAGCGGCTTACGTCAAGCTGGCGTTGGCATACGGCAATTTTCAGGACCCGCAGGATATTAACGCGTTTCTTGCGGCCGATATTGCGGGTGAGCTGATTTGAGGCGGTTTTTCTCGTTCCCCCGCGGCGCAAGGGAACGAGAATTGTCAGCCCTTATTTTTTCGCCAGTAATTCCTTGATTACATCCGGCTTGTTCGCGCTATAGAGGGAATACGCGTTGAACACCATCTGATGCGCCCGGCCCAATTTTTCCTTGGTGAAGTCGATCGCGAACTTCTGGGTCAGCTGCTTGCCGTCCCACGCATAGCCTTTCAGGAACTGCTCGTTGTCCGCGCCTTTCTTGTCCCAGTTCGCGAGCAGCGACGAGGTGAAATAGATGCGCTTGCCATCCCAGCTCGACGACACCATGTTCACCTGGGCGCCGATCTTTTGCTCGTAAACCTGTTTCGGCTTGTGAGGATCGCTGATGTCGAACAAGCGCGTCTTGCCGTCCATGAAGGTATTGACCCAGAGCATCTTGTCGTCGCTCGAAATCGAAATGTCGACCGGCAGTGGCACTTTGGACGGATCGCCGACATCGGCGACTTCCTTCGCCTGCCATTCGCCCTTGTCGTCCTCGAAGATCAGCCAGATTTTCGAGGTCAGCGCGGTGCTGGTGAAGCAGTAGTTGTGATTCTCGCCCCAGGCGCAGCGGATTTCGAGCGGCGCGCCGGGCACGTCGAAAACCTTCTTCGGCTGCTTGCTGTGCAGGTTCCACTGCACGACCGTATTGCCGAAGCGTTTCATCGCTTCCGGATCGTTCAGCATCTTGCCGAAATCCATCATGTAGTTCGACCAGCCGGTAAACGACGAGGACAGCATCAGGTTGCGCCGCGGCAGCACGCGCACGTCGTAGCCGTAGCCGTCCGCATATTTGCCGGATTTGACCGCGCCTTGCAGGTCGCTGTCGGTCGGCGTCCAGTGCGTGGTGATGTACTCGCCGTCATTGGTGTATTCGACGAGGCCGGTGCGGCCGCCGTGGTCCTTGTTGTTCGACAGGCCGGTAATGATTATCCGGCCCGGCAGCGCATAGGTCGAATGCGGGCCGACCACGCCGCCGCTTTTCGCGACGAAATCGGTGATCGTTTTGACCAGCTTCGGTTTGGCGGGATCGGTGTGCACGTCGAAAATGAACATCTTGCTGGTATCCAGCGAAGCAGCCCATAAAAACTGACGGTCGTCGGTAAAGCCGGAGTGGTGCGCTTCGTTGCGGCCGCCGACCGACAGCGTGCTGACGACCTTGCCGTAATTCGGCGATTTCGGATTCACGTCGACCGTAACCAGCTTGTCCTGTTCGTCGCCGACGCCTTCCGCGCCCAGCGTCCAGACATAGACGAAATCTTCCTGGCCGACGATTTTGGCCATGTACGGCGACTGGCAGGTCTCGTCGGCAAGCGCGCTCCGGCTGCCCAGACTTGCCAGGGCAAGGGTCGATACCGCGAAAGCGCAGGCCCGAACCAGGGCGCGCAACGGATGTTTATTGTTTATCATTGCGGCTTCTCCGTTAGATTAATGGCTTTCTGCGGTAGTCGGGTCGATTACCGTTTTGACTTCGGAGATCCGGTTCGCCGGAAATCCGCCTTTCTCGGCATGTTCCCTGATGCTGGCCTCGTCGGGAGCGATATACACGCAATACACCTTGTCGCCGGTCACATAGCTTTGCAGCCACTGAATCTGCGGCCCCATGGAATGAAGAACGCTGCATGACTTTTGGGAGATGCCTTGCAGTTGATCGGCAGTTAAAGCGCCGGCATTCGGAATTTCGCGTTCAATAATGTATTTTGGCATTGCAGTTCTCCTCGTGGTTTTGGATGGATCGCCGTTCTGTTCGGCGGATGTGGATCAGGTCTTGAAATAATCCCCGAGCAAATCGCGGCAGCATTGTTTCAGCGGCTCGGAGGATTGTTCGATTTTCATGCGCAACAGCGCGCCCTGCCAGGCGTTCACCAACAGGTCGGCCATCGCTTCGGCGGATTTGTCGGTTCTGACCGTGCCTTGCCGCTGCGCGGCCGAAAGTCCCTGCATCAATAAGTCACGGTAGCGGTGAACGGCCGTTTGCAGCGATTCCCGGCACAGTTCGCTGGTGTCGCCGACCTCGCCCATCAGATTGCCGAGCAGGCAGCCGCCTTGAAAGCCGGATTTTTCCAGCGCGTCGACCAGTTCATCGAAATAGCGGTTGAGCGCGGTCAATGCATCGACTTCGGGATTTCGTAAATGACCGTCCAGCTGCCGGATGAACGGCTCGATATAGTGTTGGATGACCTCAGCCGCGAAACGCTCCTTGCTGCCGAAATAATTGTAGAAAGACCCTTTCGGGATCTGTACCGCGTCGAGAATCTCCTTCAGTCCGGTGCCGTGGTAGCCCTGCTGTATCAGCAAGGCCACGCCCTGGCTTAACAGGTTTTCGCGATTGAATTGTTTTTGCGATTTAGTTTCCATGGAAAAATAATACGACCGGTCGTCTTAGTATGTCAAGTTAAAAAAGAAAACTCCCTCTCCCCTCGTGGGAGAGGGTTGGGGTGAGGGGGTGAATAAAAAAATTTACTCAACGCTATCGAACCTCTATCGTCCTAAAACTGCCATTTTGCCGGCCCCGGTATTACAATAGCCGTTACTTAACTTCAACAAAACCATCTGTTTCACTCTGAATATGGCCACCGAAAAAATCAAAGTCCTCTTCGTCTGCATGGGCAACATTTGCCGCTCGCCCACGGCGGAAGGCGTTTTCACAAAGCTCGTGAACGAACGCAAGCTGGGGCAGCATTTCTCGATCGACTCGGCCGGCACTCATGCCTACCACGTCGGCAACGCGCCCGACCTGCGCGCGGAAAAGGCGGCCGGCGAACGCGGCGTCGATATCTCGCATTTGCGCGCCAGAAAATTCATCGTCGGCGATTTCGAAGATTTCGACTATATATTCGCGATGGATGGCGAGAATTACGCGATCCTGACGTCCGCTTGTCCGGCTTCGCACCGGCATAAAATCAACTATTTTCTCGACTACGCGCCGCATTTTGGCACGCGCGAAGTCCCCGACCCTTATTACGGAGGTTCCTACGGGTTCGAGCGGGTACTGGACATGGTCGAAGCCGCCGCCGAAGGTTTTTTGAACGAATTGCTCGAAACGGGCAAAATCAAATCGATGAAGTAAACAACAGGAGAATGTTATGGCGATCGTCTCGAATACCGTCAATTACATGGACGGCGATACCCTGCTGGAAGCCTTTTTCGCCTATGACGACGCGATCGATGGCCGCCGCCCGGCGGTGCTGATCAATCATGCCTGGGGCGGCCGCGACGAGTTTGTCGCGAACAAGGCGGTTAAACTGGCGGAACTCGGCTATGTCGGCTTTGCGCTCGACATGTACGGCAAAGGCGTACTGGGTTCGGGGCCCGAGGAAAACGCCAAACTGATGCAGCCGTTCATCGACGACCGCGCGCTGCTGCAACAACGCATCGGCGCCGCGCTGTCCGCGGTAAAACTGCTGCCCTGGGTCGACGACAAAAAATGCGCCGCGATCGGCTTCTGCTTCGGCGGCCTGTGCGTGCTCGACCTGGCTCGAACCGGCGCGGACCTCAAGGGCGTGGTCAGCTTTCACGGCCTTTTGGGCGCGCCCGGCAATACGGAAGGAAAGCAGGTCAGAGCCAAAATCCTCGCCCTGCACGGCCACGACGACCCGATGGCGCCGCCGGAACAAGTCCTCGCGTTCGAACAGGAAATGACCCGGGCCGGCGCCGACTGGCAACTTCATGTTTACGGCAATACGATGCATGCGTTTACGAATCCGGTCGCCAATAATCCGGACTTCGGAACCGTTTATCAGGCCGATGCGGATCGGCGCTCGTGGATAGCGATGAAGAATTTTCTGGAGGAGGTTTTCGGTTAGCAATTAGTCCGGATTAAGCGCAATGGATCCCGGAATTATCGGGGCCGGGTTTGTCCCTGATTCTGCACGGCTTTAACCAATCTGCGCACAAAATAAGGGCTCCATTCTTAAACCGCCAGCGAAGCCTTAAAAAACCCGGCCTGTGGCGGCCCAATGCCATTAAGTTAATGAGCGTAGGGTGGATAAGCGAAGCGCATCCACCGCACGATTGCCGGATGCGCTACGCTTATCCGGCCTACCAGATTTCTTAACTTAGCGGCATTGTTGTGCGGCCGGGGTAATCGAAGTTCTAAACCCCATCGGCGGCCTTGGCGCGGCGCATCGGGCTTGGGATGAGGCTTTTTATTTCAGGATCGGCTATTTGCTTTTTCGTTGATCCTTAATCCCTTCATACAGCATGCTTTTCGCCGCCCGGTTGCGCTTTAGGTCCTGTTCCGGCGCGCTGCCCGTAAAAGCGTCATCCACTTCGGATTCGAGCTTTTTCAATTTTTCGTCCATCTTGCCGTCGGCCAATGGGACGCTGGCGGCCGCTTCAGCCGCTTTCATCTCCTTGCGGTATTCGCTGATGGCCTGCTTGGCGGCCGGTTTGTTGCCCGAGCGCACCATATCGCCGATTTTTTTCTTCACGAGTCCCAGGTTGTTTTCGAGCCAGCTTTGCTGATAAACGTCCTTGTCGATGGATTTGAGCGCTTCCTGGCGCAGTTCCGGGGCAACGACGGCCAGTTTCAGTTTTTCCGCATCGAAAGGTGTCTGCTGCGCCGCGCCCTGTACACTGTAGTTCAGCTTCATGTCGCCGAGGGCCAGATTGCCGATAGCCGCGTTCGGAATCGTAAAGGTCATCACGAAATGCTTGGCGGCGCCGCCAAGCAGCTGGCCGGTCGGAATGCTGACCGTCGACACGTTAACCGGATTGACCGGATAGCCTCCCGCATCGACCAGGCGCACGCCGTCGGCCAGGCTGATTTCGAGCGTGCTGCTGTGCGCGTATATTTGGCGCGTTTCGTTCAGGTCGCGGTTCAGGATATTGCCCAATCCGGACAGGTCTTCGAGATAGGCGTAGTGCCCCATGCCGTGATCGGCCAGTTTGGCCATCAGCGCTTCGTTGAAGCCGAGGCCCATGCCGATCGTCGATAGCACGGCCCCGTAGCGGGTGGCGCGCGACGCCATTTGTCCGAGCAGTTCCGGGTCGGTGATGCCCTGGTTGGCCTGGCCGTCCGACAGCAGCACGATCTTGCGGGCGCCTTCGCCGGCGCTGTGTTCGAGCAGCTGCAAAGCGGCGTTCAGGCCGTCGCTCATATTGGTGCTGCCGCTCGGCGTGACTTGGCTGACCATGTTGTTCAACGTGCCTTTATTGGCTGAATTGACCGTAACCAGCGGCGACTGCACGAGCGCATTGTCCGCGAACGACACCAGTGCGAAGCGGTCGCGCTCGTTCAGGCGGCCGATGATGTCCCAGACCGCCGCTTTCGCATAAGGCATCTTGTTGTCTTCGGACATCGAGCCGCTGCGGTCGAGCACGATGATCATGTCGGTCGCGCGCGATGGCGTGCCGGCACCGGGCAGGGAAGGAGTGCTGATGCTGACGTCGAGAAAAACGGTGTTGGCTTCGTTCTGCACGAACCGGGTTTGCGAGAGTTTGGCGCTGATTTCAACCTGCCGGGGCGGCGCGACCGATGTCGCTTCGGCATTGTGCGCGAGCAGCAGCGGCAGCAGGACAGCAGTCAGACGGCCGAGTCCAGGTTTGGGGTGGGTTTGAAAAAACATGTCAGGCTCCGGGTTGTTGATGGGATCGGAGCACACTGTACCGGGGCGAAGCTCCCGGTTACAGACATGCGCAGGTAAAATCGGCGCGAGATTTTTTACATAGATTTTACCGGCGATAATTGACAGAATGTTAGGGTTGGCACTGCATTAACGATGAGCGGATGTGTGATGAAAGCGAAGCCCGGATTACTGATTGTCGAGGACGAAGAAGCGATTCTGGTCGGCCTGACCGATGTGTTCATTTATCACGGATTCGAAGTCGATGCGGCCAGGGACGGGCGGGATGGTTTGCAAAAAGCCTTGACCGGCCGGTATGACCTGATCATTCTGGACGTGATGCTGCCGTTCATCGACGGCTTTTCGCTGTGCAATAAAATCCGCGAGCGCGACCGCGACCAGCCGATCATCATGCTGACCGCGAAGTCGTCCGAAGACGACATCATTACCGGCCTGACGCTGGGCGCGGACGACTATATCGCGAAACCGTTTTCGGTGCGCGAATTGGTGCTGCGCGTCGAATCGGTGTTGAAACGTTCGCGTAAACTGATCCGGCAGGAGCGGCTGTTGCAAATCGGCGGCATCACGATCGATACGGTCAATCTGCTGCAATGGGATGCGTCCGAGCCGCTGGCGTTTTCCCGCCGCGAGATCGATATTCTGCACTATCTGAATCATCACGCCGACCGCCCGGTCTCGCGCGAGGAACTGCTGGAAGCGGTCTGGGGCTACAAACAGGCGTCGGCGATCGAGACCCGGACCGTCGATATTCATATCGCGAAGCTGCGCCGCAAGATCGAACCGGACCCGAAAACCCCTCGCTATCTGGTTACCCTGCGGGGCGAAGGTTACCGTCTGGTGTCCGGCCAATGAAGCGGCGTCGGCATTACCGCAGTTCCGAATCGGCCAAGAAACGGCTGTTCTGGATACTGGCGCTGTTTCTCGGCGCATTGTCGCTGCCGGTGTGCCTGTTAATCGCGCGCGTCTATGCGCAACTCGAGAATGAAATGTATTTCAATGCCCGGAACGGCGCGGAGCAATGGGTCGACAGCATCGATCGGATATTGCAGGCGGGCATGCAAAAAGAGCAGGATCGCCCGATCGCCGAATACCGTTTTTTCAATGTACTCGAAAATCCGCTGTTGCAGGCGGCGGGACTAAAATTTTCGCCGTTGTCCGAAGTACCGCCGAAAACCGGGGTTGCCGGGTTAGTCGGCTATTTCCAGATCGACGCGGACGGTTCGTTTCATACTCCGGCTTTGCCGGATATCGGCAGGGAAGCCCCGCCGGCGTTGAGCGCCGAGGAGTTGGCGAAACGCCGGGCATTGAAGGCGGAGCTGCAAAATTTGCTGGCTGCCGGTCCAACTTCTCCGGATAAAGTGCAAACCGCCAAGCCGTCTCTCGGCGACGAAGCCAGGCAACAATACGTCGTGAGCAATTTGCCGGAGCCTGCGGCCAAGGGCGCCGCCGCAACCGAATCGAAGGCCGAGGCGGTCTCCGGCAAGCAATTGCAGGAATGGAATATCGATACCGGCCAGTGGGAAAAAGAACTCAAAAAAAACGCCTATCCGGCCAAGAAGAAGGCGGATTCCGGCGTTTACAAAACCCGCAAGGAAATGGTCAAGCTGCCCGAACAGTCGCTGGCCGGCTCGCTATTGAATAGCGTGCAAAACCGGGTCGGCGCCGCGCCGCCCGCCGCCAGCGCGCCGGCAGCCGTTGAGAGGAGGGCAGACTCCGCCGGTGCCGATGCGCGCTCGACCCGATCCGCCAAACCGGCCGTATTCAGTTTCGAAAGCGAAGTCGCGCCGCTGCAGCTGTTGAACCTTCCTTCGGGTCATCTGTGTTTTTACCGGCAGGTCTGGCATAACAAGAGCCGTTTCATTCAGGGCTTCGTCGTCGACGGCGAAGCCTATTGGCGGGCCGCCGTCCAGCCGTTATTCGATGGCGCACCTTATAGCAGCGTCCTGATCGCCGATCAGGGCCGGCTCCTGCAGCAGTTCAAAAAGCCGGGCGGCCGGCCGGAAACCTTGTTGTACCGCAGCCTTTTATTGCCGCCGTTTCAGTCGGTCGAACTGATCGTGAACAGCGCCGGTCTCGATTCGGGCCCCGGCAAACGGGTGGTCGATCTTCTGGCTTTGTCGCTCGGGCTGATCCTGTTCGGCGGGGTGGCCGTATTTTACCGTCTGGGCTCGAAGCAGGTCGATTTGACCCGGCAACAGCAGAATTTCATCTCCGCAGTTAGCCACGAACTGAAAACACCGCTGACTTCAATACGCATGTACGGCGAAATGCTGCGTTCCGGTTGGGTGGACGAGGAATCGAAGAAAAAAACCTATTACGATTTCATTTTCTTCGAAAGCGAACGCCTGTCGCGCCTGATCGCCAATGTGCTGCAATTGGCAAAGCTCGAAAACGGCCGGCTGAAGGCCGAACTGGTGCCTATCGCGCCGGAATTGTTGCTGCAACGGGTCAAGGACAAGATTGCAGCCCAGATCGAAGCATCCGGATTTCGATTGAACAGCCAATTATCCGAGACGCTTGAAGGTCATCCGGTCGCCGTCGAGGAAGATGCGTTTTATCAAATCGCGATCAACCTGGTCGATAATGCCGTCAAATTTGCTTCGGAAGCGCCGAACAAGACCATCGACATCGGTTTCAAAACCGGAGCAGCGCGGCGTGAAATGATCTTTTACGTGCGCGATTATGGGCCCGGCATCAAAAAAGGCCAATTAAACAATATCTTCACGCTGTTTTATCGCGCCGGCGACGAAATGACCCGCACCAAGCCCGGCACCGGCATCGGCCTGGCGCTCGCCAGACAGCTTGCCGCCGGGATGAACGCCAGATTGACCGTCGAAAACCGGCAGCCCGGCGCTGAGTTCCGGATCATTCTGAGTGTGGGCAACAAGCGATAACCCGACCTGTCCGTAACTCATGACGGAACACAACCCGGCGAGAGCGTCTGCAAAAGCGCGTTATGGTTTCGTGCTGGGAATACGGAATGAGCATTATGCGGGGGATTCGATATTACGGGACTCGCTTAAAGGTATTCCGCCTTGTTTTTGCGTTTAGATGATACATATCTCAGAATTGTTATTTAAAAGTTGTATATATGTACTAAACTTTCAAGCTACCTGGAAAAAATAAAATAGGACTCAAGTAATATGATGAATTATCACATTAACCATCATTTACAAAAATTCTGCGGCGAGACTCCCGAGATCGTTGGTTGTGCAGTGATAGATATTGAAGGCGTCATTACGGCCTCCGCCTTAACGCGAAAGGTCGATGAAGACTTGATTGGCGGAATGAGCTCTACTATGTTAGGGGTTGGGGAAAGAATTTCATCGGAGCTGATGGATTCGGAGCTGGAACAAGTTTATGTTCGTTCTCCTAATGGCTATGTCATTCTCAACTCGGTCGGCGATCAAGCTTTGTTGTTAGTCCTGGCAACGAAGCGAGCCAAACTGGGTCTGGTATTTATGGAAATACAAAGAACCGTACAAGAGCTGGAAAAAGCCATAAAGGTCAATCAATGGCTGAGTTGATAGAGGAGATAAAAAATGACTACTGAAGAACGGATTATTACTCAATACAAAAATATCGATGTTGGAAACGCCCTTAACGTTGTGCGTCCGACTCTGGGTGATAATGCCGGTGTCGCGTTGTATCGTTTGTTGCGGCTTGTGGCCTTAGAAGACATTATGGGGAGAGGCGCATCCGGGGCCGCTTACCTCGCGGGAAAAAAACTCGGCATGTCTTTGGGGCTGACTCAATTGGAGGATTTTCTTCAATTGTGCAAAGATCTCAATATCGGCATCATTGAAGTGCCCGTGGCTACAGAAACGATGATTCATGTCGATGTCTATGAATGCGTCACCTGCAGTGGACTGGAAACAGTGGGGCGGGCCATTTGTCATTTTGAAGGCGGGCTGATCGCCGGCGTAGTCCAAACTATTACTGGCCGCAGCGTCCGTGCCCGTGAAGTCACCTGCATTGGCGGATTGGGCGACAATTCATGCGGGTTTGATCTGGATCTCGGATAATCCGTTAGGGATAGTTCCGCTTACGTTTTTAAGGAAGCTCTGAATAAGTCCTTCGACAAGCTCCACCACAAGGGTGGTCTATGGACAGACGAACGGTAAGTTGTTGATTCCGTTCATGGTCTATAGCGCCCTTGTGGTGGAGCTTGTCGAACCATGAACGGAATCAACTTATTCAGAGCTTTCTTAACATCCCCCATGGTAAAAACGTTAAGCCCGAAATTGGGCTAAAAACGAATCCCGATTTTGCCGGGCCGTTCGCCATCAATTCCTGCCGCTCTCCTCCAAGCGCTTCCAAATATAGCCGGGACGAACACTGATTTTCCGCACGGGCAAAAACATTTCCGACACCTGTAACCCGTTGGCTTTACGATTGCTTGATAGCGATTGTGGCGAAAGTAACGCGAGGTCGCGGAAAATTTCTGAAAAGAACTCATAAGGCGCAGATACTCCACGTCGAAATCAACAAGGACCTATTAAAAGCAGACTATTTATGGTAGGATAATCAGTTATTTTATTGCTTTTAGGTGCGGTTTATGCATATAGTTCAAGAAGCGCTCACATTTGATGACGTGTTATTGGTGCCTGCGCACTCGACCGTATTGCCGCGTGAAGTCGAATTGAAAACGCGGCTGACGCGCGGGATTACACTGAACATTCCGCTCGTCTCCGCGGCGATGGATACGGTGACCGAGGCCCGGCTGGCGATTGCGATGGCGCAGGAAGGCGGCATCGGCATCATTCACAAAAATATGACCGCCGAGCAACAGGCGCGCGAAGTGCAAAGCGTGAAAAAATACGAAAGCGGCGTGATCAAGGATCCGATCACGGTAACGCCGGATACGAGCATTCGCGATGTGATCAGGCTGACCCGCGCGAAAAATATTTCCGGCGTGCCGGTCGTGGATGGCGATGAGTTGGTCGGTATCGTGACCAGCCGCGATATGCGCTTCGAGACCCGTTATGATGAGCCGGTCACCAAAATCATGACGCCGAAAGATCGTCTGGTCACTGTTAATGAGAATGCCGACCGCAAGGAAGCGATCGCGTTATTGCATAAGCACCGGATCGAAAAAGTGCTGGTTGTGAACGATGCGTTTCATTTGCGCGGCATGATCACGGTCAAGGACATTCAAAAAGCGAAGGACTACCCGCAGGCCTGCAAGGACGAACTGGAACGGCTGCGCGTCGGCGCGGCGGTCGGCACCGGCCAGGGCACCGAGGAGCGCGTCGAGGCGCTGGTCGCGGCCGGCGTCGATGTGGTCGTGGTCGATACCGCGCACGGCCATTCGCAGGGCGTTCTGGATCGGGTGCGCTGGGTCAAGCGGCATTATCCCGATGTACAGGTGATCGGCGGCAACATTGCGACCGCCGAGGCGGCGCTGGCGCTGGTCGAAGCCGGCGCGGACGGCGTCAAGGTCGGTATCGGGCCGGGTTCGATCTGCACGACACGAATCGTGGCCGGCGTCGGCGTGCCGCAGATTACCGCGATCAGCAATGTCGCGCTGGCGTTGAAAGGCACCGGCGTGCCGCTGATCGGCGACGGCGGCATCCGTTATTCCGGCGATGTCGCGAAAGCGCTGGCCGCGGGGGCGTATGCGGTGATGCTCGGCGGCCTGTTTGCCGGCACCGAGGAAGCGCCGGGAGAGACAGAACTGTTTCAGGGCCGCTCGTATAAATCCTATCGGGGCATGGGGTCGATGGGGGCGATGTCGCAGACGCAGGGCTCCAGCGACCGTTATTTTCAGGAAGAAACCGATTCAGCCGAAAAACTGGTGCCGGAGGGCATCGAAGGCCGCGTGCCATACAAAGGCAGCCTGATTGCGGTGATTCATCAATTGCTCGGCGGCATCCGCGCCAGCATGGGATATACCGGCAGCCAGACGATCGAGGTGATGCACGAAAAGGCGCAGTTTGTGCGCGTAACCAGCGCCGGGATGCGCGAAAGCCATGTGCACGACGTGACGATCACGAAGGAAGCGCCGAATTACCGGCTGGATTAGATTTCGGTAGGGTACGCTGTGCGTACCTTACGGCTAGGGCCGGTTTGATTGCCGGACCTTCTCAAGCAAAAGGGCTCTGATCGAGCCCTTTGTTTTTTAGACCTTATCAAAGAGTTTTAAGAATGCAGCACACGCACGCGAACATCCACACCGACAAGATTCTGATCCTGGATTTCGGCTCGCAATATACCCAGCTGATCGCGCGCCGGATCCGCGAAATCGGCGTGTATTCGGAAATTTTTTCCTGCGAATGCAGCGCCGACGAGATCAAACGCTTCGCCCCGAAAGGCATCATCCTGTCCGGCGGCCCCGAAACGGTGACCAGCGAGGACACGCCGCGCGCGCCGCAGTTTGTGTTCGAGGCCGGCGTGCCGGTGCTGGGCATCTGTTACGGCTTGCAAACGATGACCGAACAGCTCGGCGGCAAGGTCGAATCCTCGCATCACCGCGAATTCGGCTACGCGCAGATCCGCGCGCGCGGGCATTCGAAGTTGTTGCTCGACATTGAAGACCATGTCTCGCCGGAAGGTTACGGCCTGCTCGACGTCTGGATGAGCCACGGCGACCGGGTGACCGAACTGCCGGAAGGCTTCAAGCTGATCGCGAGCTCCGAGGGTGCGCCGATCGCCGGCATCGCGAACGAAGAAAAAGACTTTTACGGCCTGCAATTTCATCCCGAAGTCACGCACACGAAACAGGGCGGCCGGATTTTGTCGCGCTTCGTGCTGGAGATCTGCGGCTGCGAGGCGCTGTGGACCGCGGACAATATCATCGAGGACAGCATCCGGGCGGTGCGCGCAAAGGTCGGCAGCGACCAGGTGATCCTGGGCCTGTCCGGCGGGGTCGATTCGTCGGTGGTCGCGGCGCTCCTGCACAAGGCGATCGGCGATCAGTTGACCTGCGTGTTCGTCGACACGGGGCTCCTGCGCCTGCACGAAGGCGATCAGGTGATGGCGATGTTCGCCGAGCACATGGGCATCAAGGTGATCCGGGTCGATGCGGAGCCGCGCTACATGGCCGCGTTGAACGGCGTGAGCGATCCCGAGCAGAAGCGCAAGATCATCGGCGGCCTATTCGTCGAAATCTTCGACGAGGAAGCGGCCAAGCTGACCGATGCGAAATGGCTCGCGCAGGGGACCATTTACCCTGACGTGATCGAGTCGGCCGGCGCGAAAAGCGGCAAGGCGCACCTGATCAAGTCGCATCACAATGTCGGCGGCCTGCCCGAAAACATGAAATTGAAACTGGTCGAACCGCTGCGCGAACTGTTCAAGGACGAGGTCAGAAAGCTGGGCCTGGAACTGGGTCTGCCGGCCGACATGATCCACCGGCATCCGTTTCCGGGGCCGGGGCTGGGCGTGCGCATCCTGGGCGAAGTCAAAAAGGACTATGCGGACCTGCTGCGCCGGGCCGATGCGATTTTCATCGAAGAACTGTACCGGCACGATTTGTACCAAAAAGTCAGCCAGGCTTTCGCGGTGTTCCTGCCGGTCAAGTCGGTAGGCGTGATGGGCGACGGTCGCCGCTACGATTATGTGGTCGCGCTGCGGGCGGTCGAAACGATCGATTTCATGACCGCGCGCTGGGCGCATCTGCCTTACGAGTTTCTCGACCTGGTGTCGCGGCGGATCATCAACGAAGTGCCGGGCATTTCGCGCGTCACTTACGACATTTCCGGCAAGCCGCCCGCAACGATTGAATGGGAATAAGCGTGGCGGACGATGCCGCCTGGATGCGGCATGCGCTCAGGCTCGCCGAGCGCGCCGAGGCGCTGGGCGAAGTGCCGATCGGCGCGGTCGTGGTTCGGGACGGCCGCTGCCTCGCCGAAGGCTGGAACAACCCGATCGCTACCCATGATCCGACCGCGCATGCCGAAATCGCGGCATTGCGCGAGGCGGGCAGAGCGGCCGGTAATTACCGGCTGATCGATGCGACTCTCTATGTGACACTGGAGCCCTGCGTAATGTGCATGGGCGCGATTAGTCACGCCCGGATCAAAAGGCTGGTGTTCGGCGCTTTCGACCCGAAGCGCGGCGCGGTCTGCCATGCCCTGAGCCTGAGCGATGCGAGCTTTCTCAATCACCGCGTCGAATGGCTGGGCGGCGTGCTGGAAGCCGAATGCTCCGAGTTGCTCAAGAATTTCTTCAAGGCCAGGCGCTGACTATGATCGTAGTAGGGTTGGCGTTAACCAACCGAACAAGGATCTCTGCATATTCCACCCCCAAACCAGCCAGCCATACCGATTGAAAACCGCTGCCTGTTCCGTTATAAAATCGGCTACTGATTCTGATAGAAAAAACGCCAACACTTCCAATAGAATTGCATTACCCATGTGACTGTCGGCCTTCGACTCAAAAGCGACATTCATATTAATTGTTTGTTCGACTGGTTGGCGACTTATAACAGGTGGTCATTAAGAGAAAAGTTCTGATTTGTAGGATCGGTGGAATAGTTTGTGTTCCATGAGATAATGCCTACGTTTAGGCTAACGCTAACCGTATCTACGCAGGCTAACCTTATCCGATGGGTGTTAAAAGGCGTGCAGCCACTAACGAAAATGGGGGAGAAAATGAATATTTCTAATGCTGAAGCAAAATTGGAGCTTGCACTTATCGATTCCAAAGCCAACGAGCTTGACCGAATAGATTTTATTTCTAGGCTCACGAATGCGAATCTGCCACAAGAAGTTGTATTCCGCCTAGAAGAATTATGGGAGGCCACGCACGTTATTGGTAAGAAAGTCGTCCATACAGGAAAAATCATCATCTTTGATATTCTCCGGTTCATTGAAGACAATCCCCATTTAGCTATGGGTGTAGCCCTTGGCGCAGCAGTCGGTGCGCTTGTGAGCCTAATCCCTTTTTTAGGTTCCTTGCTGGCTCCTCTTGCAACAGCAATGGGTATCGTTGTGGGTGGCTTGGCTGGGGCGCGTCTTGACCGGGATCTAAAAGTTGAGAAGGGTTCCATCGGGATCGCGCAAGAACTGATAATTCTGGCTAAGAAGTTCTTTGAATTCTTGGCGGCGATCTTCATCGCTTTGAAGGTGGATTTCACCAATGAAGTATAGATTTGCCCTATGAAGAAACTCTCGATGGAAGAATATATCCACGCTTTAGAGAAAATGAAGCGCAGCCCAAGGGATCGACTCGGTATCCTAGGTGAACTCGGCGTTACCGGTTTGGGTGTTACGACCGGAATCGCCATATCCGGAACGGTTGCTGGCGCTGCCGGTGCAGCAACGCTTGCGGGTTCAACAACCTTAGCATCACTTCTGGGTGGGGTATTTGTTACTACCACTCCTGTTGGATGGATTGTTGGTTCTGCTGTGGTATGTGGCTCTCTCGCTTATTCATTAGGAAAACGGGTGCGCAGTGGCAGCAAGTTCGACACAATCAAAGCTCAGGCCATAAAGGACCTCGAAAGCAGAATTGCGGCGATGAAGAAGGGGGCTGAACTTTCTCAAGATGACGATGAGAAAATGGCTAATGTAATCACCACCATTCAGTACCTCGTCGTTAATCGATGCTTAACTCAAGACAAAGGCACAGAAATTCTTGCGGCAGTTGAAAAGAAGAGCTTGGATATAGATGAGGCGTTTGAAAGACTTCAGGGACTCTTGATAGAGCGGCACAATGGAGATGGAAATAATGTTTAGCAATGCGCCCCAGCTCCAGTCAACCGTTTCGAAGCTGCCCTGAATTGTGTAATTTATAGACGTCATTGCAATATAACTGCTGTCTTTGAATAAAGAAATTAGCCAGAGGAAGTGGCCCCAATTGTTAGAACAACAGTTATCGATTTTAAAGTGGAATCTCTGCTAATGATTAAGTTGCCTTTGTGACCAGTGGCAATAGGTCAGCATAAGCTTGATCGGGTGTTTTTCGATCGAGGCTGGAATGGGGGTTGGGATCGATTGTACCACTCCAGATACCGCAAAAGCAGCGTTGTGCCGGTTTTTAGCTTGTAGTCATGAGTCAAAAAATATGAATCCCCAAGCTATTAGCAAGTAATTCTAAATAAACGCAGAGATTATGGCTTCATCTTGGCCGCAATCTGAATAATATCAGGAAGCAGTTGCAGATAGATGGCTAACTGCCCTAAAACATCAACTGTATCGCGTGGCGGTTTGGTGACATGAGTCCTTACATGTTCAATGATTTCAAATAGCATTTTTTTAGCCCGAAATCGATTCACTCCAACTTCTAGCAAAGGTGCGAAAAAAGGCGCGACGACTAGCATGGCCATAATTCCGCCCGTCGCTCCAACCAAGCTAACCCATCCAGGAGCGCCGGTAAGGCCTACCCATAAACTTCCCCACCAGGATAAATTACTTGTATAAATCGCGGTAGCTGCCGCTTGACCGGTAGCAATGCTGCTTCCAAATCCGCTGGCTCCCAGTCCTTTACCAATAAAACCCGTTAATAAAAACATTAAGGCTTCACGCGAACCTTCAACGGGCAAAGACATTCGTTCAATATGATGGAGGAGTTGTTTCTCCACATTCTCGCGCTGGTTTATAGGCAAATCACTAAGCAATTCATTTAGCTGGGTATCGAAACTTAACTGATACTGCTGCACATAATCCCGAAGCTTTTTATCCAATCCATCCATATCCAGGAGGTCGACCTCAATCGCTTTATATACCTCAAGCTGCTTATTTGATAAAGGAATAAAATCAGCATGTTTATCAGGCTGACTCCTACGGGGGATCAATGACTTGAACATACCCCAAGCCGAGCGAGGCAGCGTAGCCAATTCTTTAGGTATATCGCCACGGTTTCGCCAATGGCGATCCAAGACCACGCCGGGAGAAGCAAAATACCTCAGATATACAGGAAGTACTCGATTTTTTGCCTCATTAAGGTGCGCTTCCACTATCTCGTTTAAATTTTGTCGGTGTTGTTCAAGAGTTTGTGCAGAACAGATGGGGAGTTTCATCGCTAATAAATTTGAAGGGTTATTAGTGGTTTTCTAACTTTAAATCAAGCCTTCAGGATGACTAAGTGATAATCAAACCAGGTCACAAATTTAATTATACCTATAAAAATAGCAAATTCATGATGCCGGGTATTGGTTTGACGAATAGCAAGGTCAGAGAAATATCCGACTTCTGCAGATAGGTGCTAATAGCGTATTGATGACTTTAGTTTACTATATGTCATGGAGAAAAATGCATTCAATGAGAAGTCCCACCCACAACGGCCGCTGTGCAGCCCCGGCTACCCCCAGGGTCACCGCATGCCTCCCCACCGAACACGCCCCCTGCAGTAACTCCGGAGCAGAGTGGGGGGGCTTTTGGCCTCCTCACCCCGGACCTCCCGGCGCCGGTTGCCTAGTTCGACGCCTGCAGGGATTCTTTGATCATGACCGACGCACTGTTGGCCGTCTCCTGCAATGCCTGGGTCGAGAGGTGAGCATAACGTTGCGTCATGTCGGAAGTTGGGGTCAGGTCTTGCAATTAAGCATCAATATCTAAATGACAGGCAACAATCTATTCAAGAGCTATCATTCACAATGACAACCCAGTGGTCCGCAATTGGCCGAACCCGGTGGCACAAATTAGGCCGGTTTTGTATTAGAACAGGGGCGGCATTCAATCGGAAAGCTTGGCGGGATTCGAATAGGAGCGGGGGGCAGTGGGATACACAATTTCATCTCTCTTAGCGTTGGGTTGCTAAAAGCCGCAACCCACGCGACGAAAAACTACTGATCAGCATCCGGCTGATTTTCCGGCGCTGCATCTATGAAAGCCTTTTCCTGCATGCAATTCCGGTAAATGTCATTAATCAACGGAAAATCGTTGATTCCGCAATCGAAACGCAAGCCGTTGTAGACTTGCGGCGCCAGAAAAGCATCGGCCAGGCCTGGCGTATCGCCGAAACAGAAGCGTCCCTTCCTGCCGCTATTTTCGAGCCGTTTTTCCAGCGCGGCAAAGCCTTCCCGCACCCAATGGCGGTACCAGCCGCTGTTATCTTCCAGTCGATGCCGCTCCTTGAGATAGCTCAGCACACGCAAGTTGTTCAGCGGGTGGATATCGCAGGCGATCAGTTGCGCCAGGGAACGGACGTACGCGCGCTCGATCGGATCGACTGGCAAGAGCGGCGGCATCGAATACGCTTCTTCCAGATATTCGATGATCGCGGACGATTGCGTCAAAACCTGATTGTCCACCGCCAGCGCCGGCACCCGGCCCTGAGGATTCAGCGCCAGATAATCGGAATTGAACTGTTCGCCGCCGTGTTTGAGCAGGTGCACGGGGCGGATTTCATAATCGAGATTTTTCAGGTTCAACGCGATCCGCACCCGGTAAGCGGCCGAGCTTCTGAAATAGCTGTACAGGATTATCGACACGATTTGACCTCTTGATGGATTGCTCCGAAAATGGATTGTCCTTCGGCATCCCGCATCTCGATCCGGATGCGGTCGCCGAAGCGCATGAATTCGGTCACCGCCGCGCCGGTTTCGACGATTTCCACCACGCGTTTCTCGACGATGCAGGAAAAACCGGCGGCGGCGTCATAGTTGCTGACCGTGCCGGAGCCGATGATGGTGCCGGCGCTCAGCTTGCGCGTCCTGGCCGCGTGCGCGATCAGCCTGGCGAAATTGAACTGCATGTCGGCTCCGGCGTTCGCCCGGCCGAACAGGCGTCCGTTCCAGTGTACCGTCAAAGGCAGATGCAGTCTGGAATCCCGCCAGGCTTCGCCCAGTTCGTCAGGAGTCACCGCCACCGACGAGAAGGCGCTGGCCGGTTTGCCGTGCAGAAAACCAAAGCCTTTGGCGAGTTCGTCCGGGATCAGATGACGTAGCGAGACATCGTTGATCAGCACGATCAGTTTGATATGGGATTCGGCTTCAGCAACGGAAACCCCGTATTCCACATCGTCGGTAATGATGCCGACTTCGGCCTCGAAATCAATGCCCCAGTCCTCGCTGGCGGCTTCGATCGGGTCGCAGGCGCCGAGCATCACGTCCGAAGCGCCCTGGTACATTAAAGGGTCGTCCAGCAAGCGTTTAGGCATTTCGGCGCCGCGCGCCTTGCGGACCCGTTCGACATGGCTTAGATAAGCGCTGCCGTCGAGCCACTGATAGGCTCTCGGCAACGGCGCCGCCGCTTGGCAGGCATCGAACGGCACCGATTCGCACTCGCCGGCGTTAAGCGCTTGGTAAACCTGTTGCAATCGGGGTTCAACTGCGGCCCAGTTATCCAATGTGTATTGCAGCGTCGAGGCGATATCGGGAACCGCTTTGGCTTGGGTTAGTTCGCGGTTCACGACGGCCAGACTGCCGTCGCGGCCGGGGGTTTTGAGCGTGGCGAGCTTCATTTCCAGGAATCCACATAGCCGGCCCATTCGAGCGCTTCGGCCTGCGGGGAGATTTCCAGCGTATCGCGGGTATCGATCATCACCGCCACCTCGTCCGTCATCGTGCCGCGCTTTTTCTCCGCATTCTGCAGCGCTTTTGGATGCGGGCCGTGCGTAATGCCGCCGGGATGCAGGGTGATCATGCCCGGATAGATGTGATCGCGGGAAAAAAACTGCCCGGCATGGTAGAAAATCAGCTCGTCGTAATCGTCGTTGCTGTGGAAAAAAGGCACGTTCAACACGTTCGGATCGGACTCGAAAGGCCGCGGCACGAAGGTGCAGACGACGAAACGGCCGGCGGCGAAGGTGGTGTGCGCCGAAGGCGGGACATGGTAGCGGTGGCTCATCAGCGGCCGGATGTCGCGCCAGTTCAGGCGCACCGGCATCAAGGTGCCGTGCCAGCCGACCGCATCCAGCGGATTGAAAGGATAGGTGATCGTGCTCAGGCGGTTTTTCTTTTTGACGACTACGTGTGTTTCCGTTTCACTTTGCTGGGCGGCAAAGGCTTCGTCGATCTTGGGCGTTTCCAGAATCGCCGGATCGAAGATCGCCTGCTGGCCGACCAGGCCTTTGTCCGGCAACCGGAAGCTGTCTTCAGTGGCCTCGATCAGCAAGGCGCTGACCGATTCCTTCACTTCCATCCGCCACATCGTGCCGCGCGGCAACATCAGGTAATCGCCTTCACTGAAGCCTAAATGGCCGTAATCGCAGTAAAGATCGCCCGCGCCCCGATGCACGAAGATCAATTCATCGCCGTCGGCATTGCGCACCAGATGATCCATGGCGTTTTCCAGCTTCAGGAAGCGTATTTGGATATGCGGGTTGCTGAACAGCAGGGAGGCGTGCCACGGACAGGCTTCCGAAGGCGCCAGTTTCTGGGTATCGAAAGCGTGGGGCCGCAACGGACCCTCGATCGTCGTCCAGCCGGTAGGGGGGTGACGGTGATGCATCTGCGTAGCAGGGCCGTAAAAGCCTTCCTTGCCCAGTTCCCGCTCAAAGGTATCCGCTGGAAGGTCGGCATGCGCCTGCCGGGAGGCATTGCCTTCGACTTTGGGTATATGAATCCACGGCATCAGATAGCTCCTCTTTTGATCTGGTCGCGCTCGATCGCCTCGAAGAGCGCCTGAAAGTTGCCTTCGCCGAAACCCAGGTTGCCTTTGCGCTGTATGATTTCAAAAAAGATCGGGCCGATTACGGTATGAGTGAAAATTTGCAGCAAAAGCCCCGCGCCCCGTGCGGGCGCGCCGTCGATCAATATGCCGGCTTTCCGCAACCGGTCCAATGATTCCCCGTGACCGGGCACCCGGGCATCGACCACATCGTAATAAGTGTCGGGCACGTCCATGAACCGAATGCCGTTGCCGCGCAATTGCTCCACCGCGGTGTAGATGTCGTCGGTCGCCAGCGCGATATGCTGAATCCCCTCGCCGTGGTATGCATCCAGATATTCCTGAATTTGCGATTTGTCATCGCTCGGTTCATTGATCGGGATCCGGATTTTACCGCAAGGACTGGTCATCGCGCGGGATTTCAAGCCGGTGATTTTGCCGTGGATATCGAAATAGCGGATTTCGCGAAATTTGAACAACTGCTCATAAAAGTCCGCCCATTTGTCCATGCCGCCGTGGTAAACATTATGGGTCAAATGATCAATCGACGTCAGCCCCACGCCCCGGGGGCTTAAATCGGCGCCCGGAAGCGGTATGAAGTCCACATCATATATCGAATGGCACTCGCCGTACCGGTCCACCAGATAGATCAGGCTGCGGCCGATGCCCCGGATGGCCGGAATGTTCAGTTCCATCGGGCCGATATCGCCGTGATAGGGTTGCGCGCCCAGTTTGACGACACGATCGAAACACTCGGCGGCGTTTTTAACCCGGATTGCAAACGCGCAAATCGAAGGCCCATGCACCTTGGCAAACGCCTGCGCGAAACTGTCCGGCTCGTGGTTGATGATAAAATTGATCTGGCCTTGCCGGTAAAGCACCACATCTTTGGAGCGGTGTCTGGCGACGGGGTCAAAGCCCATTTGAATAAATAATCTTTCCAACTCACGGGTATCCGGCGCGGTATATTCGACGAATTCGAACCCATCGGTTCCGGCCGGATTTGATGCATTAGTCATTGCATGACTCCGTCTCATTTTATGCAGATTACGACCCAAACGGCATTAATAAGTTTCACTGACGGCTGAGATCGGCCTGCCGCTAGTGCGTAGGGTACGCTGCGCGTACCTCCTCAATGTGATTCAGATAAATCTTGCCGCAATAAACGGTACGCGCAGCGCACCCTACGATAAAAAGGATTTGAAAGACTTATTCATAGCCGAATCCTAACGGCGCAGTCCGCAATGAATTGTTAAAACGGAGTTTATGTCTTATTTTTAGCAAACCGAGAACTCTATTTTTTGCGTTCCGAGTAACGAGGAGACTGCGATGAGCGATCGCTCCAAACCGCTTTATTATGCCGATTATCTGAATCTGAACCTGCTGCTGAACGCGCAAATCCCCGAAAGCGGCAAATACGGCAAGGAGGCGCACGATGAAATGTTGTTCATCATTACCCACCAGGCTTACGAACTGTGGTTTAAACAAATCCTGCATGAACTGCTGTCGGTGCTGGACCTTTTTTCCGCAACGCCGCTGGATGAGAAAAGACTGCATATCATAGCGGTGCGCCTTGATCGGATCGTCCATATACAGCATGTGATCAATCAGCAAATCGGAATTCTGGAAACGATGACGCCCTTGGACTTTCTCGATTTTCGCAATGTATTGATTCCGGCATCGGGGTTTCAAAGCCGGCAGTTTCGCGAAATCGAATTACGGCTGGGCTTGTCTCATCATTTAAGCACTTTCGGTTTCGGACGTTTTAACCCGGAGGACAGCGCTTATCTGGAACGGGTCGCCGAGCAGCCCTCCTTATTCGAACTTGTGGAAGCCTGGTTGTCCCGCACGCCGTTTTTAGAAAGCGAAGACTTCAGTTTCTGGAACAGCTATCGCCGGGCGGTCGATAAAATGCTCGCCGGCGACGCCGACATCATCAAAACCAATCCGACATTGAGCGACAAGGAAAAACAACAGCAATTTGCCGAACTCGAATTAACCCGGCAAAGCTTTGCCTGTCTGTTCGAACATCAACTTTACGAGCAATACCAACAACAGGGACGCTTTCAACTGAGCCATAAAGCCACACTGGCCGCCCTTTTCATCCAGCTTTACCGCGACGAACCCCTGCTGCAGATTCCTTTTCGGGTATTGACCCGATTGATTGATATCGACGAACAGTTGACCCACTGGCGCAGCAGTCATGCCTTGATGGCGCAGCGAATGCTGGGCAGCAAAATCGGCACCGGCGGTTCCAGCGGGCATGATTATTTGAAATCGACCGTCAACGGCAAACGCCTGTTCGCCGATTTGTTTAATTTATCGACCTACCTGATCCCCCGCTCGCAGCTTCCGGAATTGCCGGAATCTTTGCTACGCAACCTGGGGTTTCATCGGGACCGTCATTGTTAATCCGGCCCTTAAAAGTTTGAAGCCGTTCGCCTTGAGCCTGTCGAAAGGCCAGTCATTCGGGAGCTTCGACAAGCTCAACCCGAACGGAGTTGAGACTTCATGGGGCCGGATCAGTAAATGCAATGGCAAAAGAGCCTGTGGATAATGTTGCTTTGCACGGCCCCAATCTCAGAAACTTATTCACTTCCGGTTAGGTCAAAAAGCCGTTTAGCAACCTTCAACGGAGGTGCATTATGCAAGGCAAACCGTTAGTCGATTTTGCGCACGAGCATCATATCGAAAGCTTGACCGCGCCGTCACTGCTCGCGCTCAGCGAAGGGCAGAAGGGGTATTCGATCGACAAAGCCAAACGTTTCCTCAAATTTCAACGCCGCATCGACCGGGAACTGCTCAAGCATCGGGTGATTACCGATAATCCTTACACGGCATGGTTCGAGCAGGGCGACCAAAGCCTGACGCAAATCAAGGAGTTTATCGTTCAATTTTCGGTGTTTTCGAATCAGTTTCTGATTGCCCAGTTGAACAAAATGATTCATGCCGACACCCTGGAAAGTATGCGGGCCTCCAAGGAAATCCTGGCGAATGAAATCGGGGTCCGCTTCAAATCGGCCGCGTCTACGAACGGCGGCGATAATCTCGGTTCGACCGAAGGCAGCATCGAGGGCGGCACTTTTTATTTTCGCGCCGGCCATTTCGAATGGCTGTATCAGATCGCCAAAAATCTCGGCCTGTCGTTTGTCGACATCGGCCAGCCCAAGCACGGAACGGAACCCACCCTGTTTTTCTGCAATGAACTGATCCGGCTTTACGGAGGCGATGACTATCAGGTCTCCCAGGCCGCCAGTTATGCGGTCGAAAACTGGGCCGCCGCGGGATTCTGGAAGCAATTGATCGAAGGCTTCAGACGGTTCAACGAAAAAAACGGAACCGATCTACCTTTAGGCTTTTTTATCTGGCATGATCGGCTCGAATCGCAACATGCGGCCCATACCCAGGAAGAACTCGAGGAGCTTTATTTCACCCTGGATCTGGATGAAGACAGGTTCATTCATTACGGCAATGAAATGCTGGACGGGGTAGCCGCCTTCTGGGACGGTCTGGATGCACAAAGGCGCGAACTGGCGGCCGTCCATTAAGCCGGAAAATACGGACGCAAGCGGCATTGAAATTCATGCGCCTCGCTACGGAGTCCGCGGATTTCTTCCGGAACAGGATCCCCTGGATGCATTTCCGGCCGATTCTCCGTATAAGCGGCTGGATCAGCTTGGCAGAGACTTGCCCAGCTTGCTGCACGATAGCCGATTTCGAAGTTATGCCCGGACGCTGGAAATCCCGCACTGGCAAGGCGGAGCCGACCGCGAAAATCTGCCTGCGTTACGGCTCTATTATGTTCGGCTGGGGTTTTTAGCGTCCGCCTATATCAATCAGGTTGGCGAAGAAGTTTGCCACGAGTTGCCGGCCAATATTGCGGTTCCGCTGGCGGAAGCCTGCAAGCTCCTGGAGCGGCCCCCGATTTTGAGTTACGACGGATACGCTTTGTATAACTGGCGGCGGTTCGAGCCTGATGGGCCCATCGCATTGGGCAACATCGATACCCTGCAGAATTTCGTCCATTTGTACGACGAGCACTGGTTTATCCTGGTGCACGTGGAAATCGAAGCGATCGCGTCCGGCATCCTGGCCGCGATCGCCCGGATCGATACCGCGCTGAAAACGGTGCCGGAAGCGGATATCGGAGCCGATTTATGGAAGATTGCCGAGGCGATCGGAAGGCAGGTCAAAGTGCTGAAAAGGATTCCGGAAAAAATGGACCCGAAGCTTTATTACAAAACCTTCAGGCCGTATATCCGCTTTTTCGAGCGTGTCGTGTACGAAGGCGTGGCTCAGGATGCGATCGATTTTCGCGGCGAAACCGGCGCGCAAAGCAGCATCGTTCCGGTATTGATCGCATTCCTGAAAATCCCGCATCAATCATCGATTCTGACCGAGCACCTGGACGGCATGCGCCGCTACATGCCGAAGCGGCACCGGCACTATATCGAGCAGGCCGCGGCGATGCCGAGCGTCAAACGAATCGAATACCGGGAGCCTTTCAATGCGATACTCGACAATCTGATCGAATTTCGCAAGGTGCACTACGGCTGGGCCAACGAGTATATTCACAAGCGCGTCAAGGACCCGCGGGGGACCGGCGGCACGCCTTATATGCAGTGGCTGAATCAGATGATTCTCGAAACCGAAGCCCATAAGTTGTGAGCGGCTCGATTTCGGGTAAAAATAATTGATCAAAACCGCGCGAACCTTCCGGTAGAGCGAGTGTCTGAGAGTGGGTTGGCCGATGAAGCATGTAATTCGCGACCGACTGGCTTCTTCTGTTTGAAAACAAAGATATAATGAATTTTAACTGCACCCGCTGAGTTCCTCCACATGATTAACCCGCGCTCGATTTGTTTAACCAGTCTGCTGTTTTTTACGGGGCTACCGTTCCAGGCCGCCGCCGCGCCGACTTCGCATATGCATGTCATCGTGTCCCTGGTCGACAATGTCTCGCAAGGCATCGTGCCGGTTCCCGCGAAAATCGGCAACGGCAACGACACCCTCCACAATCTTTACTGGGGCGCGGCTTACGGCGTGAAGACCTTTTTGAGCAAGGCGGAGGGCTGGCAAAAGCTGGGGTGCGAAAACGCTATCAGCGACACGATTCTGGAACGCTGCCGCTTCGCCTGGGAAGACAAGCTGACCGTGACCGCCGAGGCTTACCGCGGCAGCCGGATCGATCAGGCGATGCTCGACTTCATGCGGCAGGCCGCGACGCCCCCCGATCCAACAAAGCGGGAAATGGTGGTATTCATCGGCCATGACGGTTTGATGGACGAGGAAAGCCAGCCCATCGTCGAACATTTTCCGAAACACGCGAAGCATGATAAACAGGCCGTGGTGCTGGCCTGCCTGAGCGATGAGTTTTTTTCGCCGCATTTGCAGGCGGCAGGTTCAAAGCCGGTGGTCACCACGTTCAGTTTTATGGCGCCGGAAGCCTACGTACTGGAAGCGGTGGCAAGAGGTTTTGCCAGCCAGGCGAGCGAAGCGGAACTGCGCAACGCTGCCGCGACCGCTTACGCCAGATACCAGCATATTTCCGCCAAGGCCGGGAAGTCGGTTTTCGGCGCCAATCGTCAATCCAAGCCGATAAAATTGAGCCTACGGTAGGATATGCCGAGGAGCTATCGGCAATGCCGTTAAGGAGAAATCTTCCCTCTCCTGATGGAGAGGGGTTGGGGTGAGGAGAAGATTTATATTTCCGTACCGCTGCGCCCGGCGTCGATGAAGCGTTCGCTGGCATCGTCCAGTTGCCGGCTGAGCCGGCCCAGCGGCTGGTGGATATAGATCGATTTGGCCTCGACGCGCTCACGGGACGGCGGGGGCGGCGCCATCCGGTATTTGACCGGCAGGCGGTGGTCGGCCAGTTGCAGCTCGGGATTGAATACGCTGTCGAATTTGAATATGCTGCGCACGAAATTGGTTTGCCCGCGCATCAGCTGGCCGGCGATGGTGGATACGGTATCTTTTACCGCCGTCCAGCCCATGTGCTTGGTGAACAGCACTTTCTGGGTCTTGACCAGTTCCACGTAAAATTCTTCCAGCGGCATTTGGGTCGGCAGTACCGCATGCTGGATGTCGAACAGGCGGTAGTCGCGGGTGCTCAGCCGGCGCGCTTCGGTCAGCCAGCTTTCGGTGCCGGGGTAGGGCGTGTTGATGCTGATGTTCACGATTTCGGGAATCTCCATGCACCATTCGCGGATCGTTTGAAAACGGCGGTGATCCCAGTCCGGATCGGCGATGATGTTGATCGCGACCATGATGTCCAGCGAACGGGCGAACTCGAGCGCTTCGAAATTCCTGCTCAGCGAGATGCGCTTGCGGTATTTTTGCAGTCCCTCTTCATCGATCGCCTCGACGCCGAGGAACATGTATTTCATCCCCAACTCCTTCCAGAACTTGAACACGTCCTTGTTGCGGAGCAATACGTCGCCGCGGGTTTCCAGGTAATATTCTTTCCTGATGCCCTGGCGGGCGATCGCTTCGCCGATTTCCAGGCCAAGCTTTTCTTGAATGAACGCCACGTCGTCGACAATGAACACGCCGGGTTCCCTGACTTTCCGCAGCTCTTCGACGACCTTGTCGGGATGCATCACCCGGTAGCTGCGGCCGTAAAAGGTCCAGGCGCTGCAGAACGAGCAATCCCACGGGCAGCCGCGCGAGAATTCGATCGAGGCGCAGGGGTCGAGCATGCCGAGGAAATATTTGCGGCGCCGGCGGAGCAGGTCGCGTGCGGGGCTCAGATCGTTCAGGTCGGGAACGAAGGACGGCTGCGGGCCCGTGCCGTCAAGCGTTGCGACCCCAGGCACCGTATGGAGGTTTTGCCGGTCCTCCGCGAGCGCCCGCAGCAGCAAAGGCACGCCGGATTCGCCTTCGCCCTTGAGTACCGCATCGATTTTGCCTTCGCCGTGCGCCAGGAGTTCGTCGGAGGTGAACGAGGCGCTGTGGCCGCCGATAAAGATGAAACTTTCCGGCAAAAGCTCCTTGGCGGCTTTCGCCAGATCGATCACTTCGGGAACATTGGCCAGATAATTCAACGAAAACGCGATCACGTCGGGCTGCCAGGTATTAACCACGCGCAGGAAATCGTTGTGAGTCTCGACCTGCAGATCGATCAGGTAAATCTCGTGGCCGAGACGCCTGACCGTGTCGGCGACCAGTTCCAGCCCCAACGGCTCGAGACGTAAAAACACCCGGGTGTACATCAGGGGACTTGGATGAACGGCAAGAAACTTCATGGCTCACATCCTCATTTTTGTTGTTAAGGTGCTGAGTACTCGGATACTTGTTGCACTTTCCTTGAGCACGTCCATTATAGTCCTCGTAATGCGCGCAAACCGCTCTTTTCCGAGGTCGCTAGATACAATGACCGGATTTTAAACAGGAAGTGCCGGCGTACGGGCGATTATCGATCCCATACCCCTTTAATATTCGGGCTACCGTGTGAATTCGGCGGTTTTGTAACAACGGTTGAAAACTTGCGCGATAAGGTGATAATGAAAGGCTGGTTCGCCCTCTCCGGACGGAGAGTGGGCTTTCCGATTATTCGCAGCCTCCAGGAGCCATCGTTCCGATGATTCGCGTCAACAACTTTACGAAAACCTACAACGGTTTTACCGCCGTAAGCCATTTGACGTTCCGCGTGGAGCCCGGCCAGATCCTGGGCCTGGTCGGCCCGAACGGCGCGGGCAAAACGACCCTGATGCGGGTGCTGTCCGGCATCATCCCGCCCAGTTCCGGAACCCTGTCCGTGGCGGGGCACGATATCGTGCGCGATCCGGTCAAGGCCAAGCACGCCCTCGGCTATATCCCGGACGAGCCGCGCCTGTTCGACAACCTGACGGTCTGGGAACATCTCGAGTTTTTCGCCGCCGCCTACCGGGTCGCCGCTTACCGGCCTGCCGCCGAAGAGCTGCTTCGGTTCTTCGATCTTTCCGGGAAACGCGATCATGTCGTGCAGAGCCTCTCGCGCGGCATGCGCCAAAAAGTCGCGATCGCCTGCGCCTATCTGCATCGGCCCACTGCAATCCTGTTCGACGAGCCCTTGACCGGCCTGGACCCGGCGGGCATCCGCGCCATCCGGCTATCCATGCAGGAGAAGGCGGCTCAGGGCGCGGCGATCATCATCAGTTCGCACCTGTTGGGTCTGGTGGAAAGCCTTTGCACGCACCTGCTGATTCTGCACCAGGGCCGTCTCCAGTGTTTCGGGCGCATGGATGAAGTTTTGCAGGCGTTCGATCGCGCGAAGGACGACGCCACGCTCGAAGACGTGTTCTTTTCGATTACCCATGCG
This sequence comes from Methylomicrobium sp., assembly GCA_051061095.1. Lineage (GTDB taxonomy): Bacteria > Pseudomonadota > Gammaproteobacteria > Methylococcales > Methylomonadaceae > Methylomicrobium. Next base: position 44,742 of record JBPFEE010000024.1, read on the forward strand.
GACGCTCCGGAATTAGGCTGATCCGCGATGGATGCGAGACTCGTCAAATTGCTGCTTTTGCGTCTGCGCGGCGGTGTCCGGCAGCGCCTTTTGGAATTGAAAACGCCGCGCGGCGTGCTGTTTCTGCTGGTTACGCTGGCCGTTATCGCCCTGCTGATGATGCAGCCGGCGGTACTGTCTGCAAATCCATTCGGAAGCCTATTCATAAGAGACCACGCGCAACTCAGGGAACAGGCGGCGCAGGATATGCCGATTGGCCTGCTGGCGGGTTTCCTGCTGACGGTATGCATTTCCCCGAGCCCCGGCTTGTACTTTAATCCGGCTGAGGTCAACCTGCTTTTCGGCGGGCCCTTTACCCGCCGGTCCGTGCTTTTGTACAAGCTGAGCGGTTATGCCTTCGGCGTGTTGCTCAGCAGTCTGCTGATCGCGCTGCTGCTTCCGGCCTCCGCCTTCACACCGGCCTCGGTCTTTGCCGGCTCTTTTCTGACGCTGCTGTTCATCCAGCTGCTCGCGGTTGCGGCCGGACTGCTCGGCCAATTGCCGGTGCGGTGCCGGTTTGCGCGGATAAAATGCAGCTACATCCTCATGGCGGTAGGGGCGCTGCTGGCCGCGACCGGGGCTTATCCTGCCGATATCTCCGGCGGTCTGGCCGTTGCGCTCTCCCGGTTTCAGGCATCGTTCGGCGGCATGCTGCTGTTGGCGCCTTTCGAGGTGTATGCCCATATCTTCCTGGCGCGGTCGAATTATTCCGATTTATTGGCCTGGTCGATGCTCGGGCTTGCGATGAACGCGGGCCTTGCCGCCGCCGTGATTCGGCTGGATCGTCATGCCTATGAGGCAGCTACCGCCGCCAGCCTGGAACTCCACCAGCGCTGGGATCGCGCCCGCCGCGGCGGCTTGCCCTGGGGCGCCCGGCCCCAAAGGGTCCGTTCGTCGAGCTGCCCTGCCATGCTGGGCGGCATCGGACCTATTGCCTGGCGGCAGATGCTCGCAGCCATCCGCGTTTCCCGCAAGGCGCTATTGACGTTTTTGGCGCTCGCCATCGTGGCCGGGCCGCTGCTGGTGATCGCGGGTTCGGATATCTCCATCTGGTCGCTGGCCGCAGGCGTATTTGTGGTCGCGGTATTCGTGTTGCCGAGAACGCTGGTATTCGATTTCCGCAGCGACCTCCAAACCCTGCAAAACTTCAAGGCGCTGCCGCTTCCGGCCTGGAAAATCTGTCTCGGCCAGCTGGCGGCTCCCGTCTTCCTGACCTGCCTGATCGAAGGGGTTTTGCTGGCCGGCGCCGCGCTAGTCATCGACAGCCAGGTCCGTCCCTTTCTGCTCGGCATCGGCCTTTTTCTTCCGCCTTTCAACCTGCTGCTGTATGAGGCCGAGAACCTCTTTTTCCTGCTGTTTCCGGCGCCCCTGGTGCCGGTCGGCCGGGCCGATTTCGATTTCATGGGAAGGACGCTGGTCGGGTACGCGGTTACGGCGAGTGTCCTGATCGGCAGCTGTTTGCTGGCGGCGGGCGCGGGCTATCTGATCGCGAAGGCCACGGGCCTGTCGTGGCCGGCCTTTGCGGCCGCGGGCTGGTTTTCGTTGACCTTGATTGCGGCGCTGATGCTGCCCTTGCTGGGCTGGGCGTTCAACCGATTTGACGCCAGCCGCGGATAAAAACGCCGCAACGACGTCATGCTCCGGTCTGTGCCAACGGCCGCATAGATCCAATAAAGAGGCGGCAACTCCGATGCGCCGCCGCTCCCGATCCGGAGGACAGAGGCTCATACCCCGCTGTGCGCGGTTCGGCTGTCCCGACGAGCGAAGTCTTGATACTGATCCAGTGCTTCGGGATTGGCAAGGGCGTGCCGATTCCTGACCGGGCGCCCCTGAATGATGTCGCGTACCGCCAGTTCGGCGATTTTGCCGCTTTTGGTGCGCGGAATGTCAGTTACCTGCCGGATTTCCGCCGGCACATGATGGGGCGAGGCGTTCTGCCTGATCTGTTGTTTGATCTTCGTCTTCAAGGATTCCGACAACTCTACGCCGGGGCGCAGGATCACGAACAGGATAATCCGGCAGTCGCCGTCGATATCCTGCCCGACGACCAGGCTTTCCAGCACCTCGTCGACCTGCTCGACCTGCCGGTAGATTTCGGCCGTGCCGATCCTGATCCCGCCGGGGTTCAGCACTGCATCCGAACGGCCGTAAATGACCATGCCGCCGTTTTCGGTCAAGGCGACGTAATCGCCGTGGTGCCACACGCCGGGATACTTTTCGAAGTAGGCGGCACGGTACAGGTTCTGGCCGGGATCGTTCCAGAAACCGACCGGCATCGACGGAAACGGCGACTTGCAGACCAGTTCGCCTTTTTCGCCCTGCACGGACCGGCCGTGCTCGTCGAAAACGTCGACGTCCATGCCGAGCCCCCGGCACTGGATTTCGCCCCGGCGCACCGGCAGGACCGGACAGCCGAGCACGAAGCAGGAGACGATGTCGGTGCCGCCGGAAATCGACGACAGGCAGACATTGGATTTGATCGAACCATAGACGAAATCGAACGCTTCCGGCGTCAAGGGCGATCCGGTCGACAAAATCGTATTCAAAGATGACAGGTTGTGCGTCATTTTGGGGTTAATCGAGGCTTTTTTGGTTGCATCGATGTATTTGGCGGATACCCCGAAGATATTGATCCGAAACTCGTCGACCAGGTCGAACAGCGCGTCGGCTTTGGGGTACAGCGGCGAACCGTCGTAAAGCACCAGCTCCGCGCCGGACGCCAGGCCCGAAACCAGCCAGTTCCACATCATCCAGCCGCAGGTGGTGTAATAAAACAGCCGGTCGCCGGGATGGACGTCCACGTGTAGCAGATGTTCTTTCAGATGCTGGATCAATGTTCCGCCGACGCCGTGCACGATGCATTTCGGCGGCCCCGTGGTGCCGGAAGAATACAGGATGAACAAAGGCGCATCGAACGCCATCGGTTCGAAGTCTATCGGGCGGTCTTCCGGAAACTCGGCCAGATAGTCGTGCCAGCGCGTCGCCTGCGGGCCGGGCCTGAACGATTCGCTGTTCAAATACGGAATCAGCACGGCTTTTTGGATCGAGGGCAGCGCATTCAGCAAAGGTTCGAGCTGATCCGTGCGGTCGAAGGCCTTGCCGTTGAAAAAGTAGCCGTCCGCGACGAACAATACTTGAGGGCCGATCTGGCCGAAGCGGTCGACGATGCCGGGCACGCCGAAATCCGGGGAGCAGCTGCTCCATACCGCGCCAAGGCTGGCGGTGGCGAGCATTGCAATGATCGCTTTGGGAAGGTTGGGCAGCACGCCGGCCACGCGATCGCCGGGCTTGACGCCGTCTTTTTGCAGCGCCTGAGCCGCTTGGGAAACCTGGCGATAAAGATCGTCATAAGTCAGTCGGCGGGTTTCGCCGTTTTCTCCGCGAAAGCTGAGCGCAAACCGGCGCTCGTCCTGTCGGCGCAATAAATTTTCGGCATAGTTGAGCCGGGACTCGGGAAACCATCGGGCGCCGGGCATTTTGTGTTGATCGGCTAAAACGATGTCCCCTTTGCGGGCGGCCTTGATTCCGGCAAACTCCCAGAGCAAATCCCAAAAGGCGGCGGGGTTTTCGATAGACCATCGGTAAAGCGCCGCATATGTGCCGACCTCGACGCCATGCGCCTTCCGCACTGCTGCCATGAAACGGGTGATATTGGCGTTTTCCCGCCGTGCCGCCGAAGGCTGCCAAAGCAGTGGATTCACGTTGCTCTCCGATGGTCAATCTCATTTCATCAGAGTGAGGTTGGGACAGGTAAGTTCAGGCAGGGCAAATTGCTGCCAGTGGACTTTGAATGCCGCAGCCGGTGTGGCAGGCGTTTGTTTACAGGTCGTTCAGGATGGCGTGCAAGCCGGAGAGACAATTCAGCACGACCGTTCGAATCCGGCTGATGGCTTCGGACGGGGCAGGGGTGAACGGAGGGCGGACATGGATCGGGAAATCCTTGATCCGGGCGCCCATCGCGGCCTTGACCAGCGGGATCTCGAACAGTGGGCTTGCCGTGCGGTACGCGTTCCAGACATCGAAAGCGCATTGCAGGATTTGCGCCTTATCGCCGGGCTTTCCAAAAGCTTCCTGGATCGCGAGCAAATATTCGGGCAGCGGGTTGGCGCCGCCGGTGACCGATCCGTGTAGGCCGTGTTGCAAAGCCGCCAGGCAGCCGGCGTCGTCCGCAAAAAATATCTTCAGATCCGGGAATTGCGAACGGTAAGCGAGCGCATTGGGCAGATCGCCGCTTGAATCCTTGATGCCGGCAAGCTGAACGCCTTTATCCCGCAGCATTCCGATAAGGGCGTTATCGACCCGATTTCCGGTGTGCTTCGGAAAATTGTAAAGAAAGGCCGGCAAGGCGTTTTCGGACAGCGCTTTTTCAAAAAAGCTGCACAGCCCTTCAGGCGAAGATTCGGCATAATAGTACGGAGGGAGCAACAGCACGGCGTCGGCGTTCCTTTCCGTGCCGGCGAGCAGATTTTTGACGTCTTCGACGCAAGTTGAACTGACGTTATTGACCAGGGTGCCTTCGAAATGCCGCTTGACGAATTCGACGATTTCCTGCCGCTCAGCGAGCGTCAAAGAGGGAAATTCACCGGTCGTGCCGTTGGCGATGACCGATTTCACGCCCCAGGAGGAGAGTGCCGTCAAATAGGATTCGAACGCGCGCCAGTCGATCTTTCCGCCGGCATCGAACGGCGTCAGCAGCGCCACGATCGGAGGGGTTAAATCAGGCATCTCGTTAGCCCCGGCCCCCAAACCCGTTCTAAATTTCCACCGTCTTGTTCAAATCGAATCCTTCCACCGTTCTGAGCCCGGTGTAACCGCGCGGATTGCAGAGAATTCGGGTGCCTGCGATCCGATAGTCGACCTGGCAATGCGTGTGCCCGTGGAACCAGGCGGCGATCTCGTATTGATGCATCAGAGCTTTCAGATCATTGCAATAGGCCAGTTTCTTTACCGCATTCGGCGACTCGTTCCAGCTCCATTCCGACGGCGCGTGATGCGTGATCACCACCGTTTTGCCGGCAAACGGCTGCGCCAGTTCGCTTTCGAGCCATGCCTTCGAGTGCTGGTAAAGCCGGGTAAATTCGTCCGCATCCAGCGCTTTGCCGTCGAAGCGGATTTTTTTGAAGTCGTTCAGCGATTCTTTGAGGCTATCGGTTTTTTCCCGGCCTTCGGCGTATAGGTCGGCCCACAGCGTACAGCCCAAAAAACGCACCTGCTGGAAAATAAAACGCCGGTTTTCGAGAAACTGCACATTCGAGCCTTCACATTGCTCGCGAATCAGCAGCAACGCCTCGCGATATTCGTTTGTATAAAATTCATGATTGCCTGCAACATAAATGACCGGTTTGTCGAAAGTTTTCAGCCAGGCGACGCCCTGATCGCAAATACCGATGTCGCCGGCCGCGATGATCAGGTCGGCATCGTTGTCTGGGGCTTCCAGATTGCCGAATTCCAAATGGATGTCAGAAAAATAATTGATCCGCACGATTTCACTCTGCCCTTGACACGCTCTAGGCGTATAATATAGATCACATTTTTGAATTAGCCATTCCTTATTGAAATTTTAATCTATGTCCATCAGTCTTAGAAAAATCACGCATCAAGTTTCGGTCGGCGATGTGAAAGTGGGCGGCGGCGCCCCGATCGTCGTGCAATCGATGACCAATACCGATACCGCCGATGTTACCGCCACGGTCAACCAGATCATCGAGTTGGCGCAGGCAGGCTCCGAAATTGTCAGGGTGACCGTCAATAGCGAAGAAGCGGCGAAGGCGGTAGCGGAGATTCGCAATCAGTTGGACAGGAAAGGGCATACGGTGCCGATCGTCGGCGATTTTCATTTCAACGGCCATCGGCTGCTGGAAAAATACCCGGATTGCGCGGCGGCACTCGACAAATACCGGATTAATCCGGGCAACGTCGGCCGCGGCAAGAGCCGCGATCCGCAGTTCCAGCAAATGGTCGAATTCGCCTGCCGATATAATAAGCCGGTGCGGATCGGCGTGAACGGCGGCAGTCTGGACCCGGCGGTTCTCGCGCGGCTGCTCGATGAGAACCGTGAATTGCCCACTCCCGAACCGTTGGCCGCGGTGACCCGCAAGGCGATTGTGATGTCCGCGCTCGAAAGCGCCGCCAAGGCCGAGGAAATCGGCCTCGGCAAGGACAAAATCATCCTGTCCTGCAAGATCAGCAATGTGCAGGATCTGATTAGCATTTACCAGGATTTGTCGAGCCGTTGCGATTATGCCTTGCACCTGGGCCTGACCGAAGCCGGCATGGGCTCGAAAGGGATCGTGTCGTCATCCGCCGCGCTGTCGGTGCTGATGCAGCAGGGCATCGGCGATACGATCCGGATTTCGCTAACGCCGGAACCCGGTTCGTCGAGAACGCAGGAAGTGATCGTCGCGCAGGAGATCTTGCAGACGATGGGTTTCCGTTCGTTTACCCCGATGGTAATTTCCTGTCCGGGTTGCGGCCGCACGACCAGCGATTATTTCCAGAAGCTGGCGCTCGAAATTCAAACCTATCTGCGCGACCAGATGCCGGTCTGGCGCACTAAATACCCTGGCGTCGAGGAAATGGAAGTCGCGGTGATGGGCTGCGTGGTCAACGGGCCCGGCGAAAGCAAGAATGCGAATATCGGCATCAGCCTGCCCGGCACCGGCGAATCCCCGGTTGCGCCGGTCTATGAAGACGGCGAGAAAACGGTTACGCTGAAAGGCGATCGCATTGCCGAGGAGTTTCAGGAAATTGTCGAGCGTTATATCGTATCGCATTACGGCGAAAAGGCCGACGCTTAAAGCTAGCTCTATTGTTCCTGCACGCTGAGTCACTGCCATTAAGTTAAGAAAGTAGTCCCTTCTCCCTCCGGGAGAAGGCTAGGATGACAACTGCATGGATGCAGGAGATAGGGCAATGCAGGAGCAATTGTCGAGGGGGGTTAAACTAAAGTTTTTCCTAATTTTATTTCCCCCACCCCAACCCTCTCCCTGGGGGAGAGGGAGCAAACCCCTAATGACAGTACGCGCTTCCTGAAAATTTGGCGTTGCTCTAGCTCAGAGTCAGCATGCCCTTATGTCCAGACTGACAGACCTTTTTTTTAAATGGAAGTCCCGTAATAAATGGAACCTTAAATCAAGCAAGCCGCTTGCCAATCTCCAGGATTACATTAGTTATATCCTTAATCCTGGCGTTAACGAGGAGGCAGAGCAGGCGATCAATGCCATTCATTCCAGCGTGCCGCCTCCGGTATTCTGGCTGCTCGGGAAAACCCAAAGCGGCAAAAGCGCGATCATCCGGACGCTCACGCATTCGACCTCAGCCGAAGTCGGCAACGGCTTCAAGCCCTGCACGAAGACCGCCATGCTTTTCGATTATCCGGATGCCGAATCCGCGTTTCTGCGATTTCTGGACACGCGCGGCCTGTCGGAGGCCGGCTACGACGCCAGCGAAGACATGGCCTGGTGCGAACGGCAGGCGCATCTGTTGATCGTGGTCGTGAAGGCAATGGATCATCAACTGGAAGCGTTGTTGGCGGCAGTCAGACAGATTCGCAAGGCGCATCCGAACTGGCCGCTGATCGTCGCCCAAACGACCCTGCATGAAGGCTATCCGAACCGGACGATGGATCACCCGCTCCCCTATCCTTTTGCGCAAGGGAAAATTGGTCAAGCGGGGCCGGCCGACCTGCGTATTTCGCTGCTGAAACACCAGCAGGATTTCGCCGGCCTGAATGCCCGTTTCGTACCGATCGATTTTACCCAGGCCGAGGACGGCTACGAACCGTCCGATTACGGTGTCGATGAGCTCTGGGCCGCGATCGAAGCGGCATTGCCGCTCGGCCTCCGCGACATGCTGGACATCAGCCGAATCAACGATGTTTATTCAAAGGCGGCGCATTCGCATATCGTCAGCTACGCGATTTTAGCCGGATGCGCGGCGGCGATTCCGCTGCCGGTCGCCAGCCTGAGCACGGTGGTGATTCTGCAAGGCAAAATGTTTCATACTATCGCCGGCGTCTATGGCCTGCCCTTGACCCGGAAGAGCCTCAGCGAAATCGTCAGTGCGATCGGCCTCGGTGTGTTGTCGGGCATGGGCGGGCGCGAACTGCTGAAACTGGTGCCTTACTACGGGCAAACGGTAGCGGCCGGGATGGCTGGCCTGTATACCGGGGCGGTCAGCTATGCGTTGGGTAAAACTTTATGCTTTTATTTCAGTCGCACTAAGCAGGGCGAGGCGCTAAGTCCCGAGGCGTTGAATGCGATGTTCAAACAGGAATTCATGCGCGGAGGCGAATTGCTGCGTGACGCGGTCAAACGCCAACAATCGCCGGAACAAAAGTGATGAAAACGTCGATACTCTTGGTCATTCTTTTTCTGCTGGTCGTTTTGCCCTGGCTGGCGCTGGTGATTCTCGGCGTTGTCTGGTTATGGCAGCAGCATTATTTATTGACTGCCGCTCCGATTTTACTGTCGGTCTACGGCGTCGCCTGGATTCTGAGCCGGAAACTCAAGCAGGATGAGCCCCCGCCGCCGACACTGCCTAGTGTCGATCCCGACGACCGCTGGTCGCCGGCCGCGAAGGAAATTTGGGACAAGATCGACGCCCTGGCGAAGGAGCTTGACCCTGCCGAATACCCCTTGACCGATACGGCCCGGCTGGTCGGTTTGGCCAAACGGGTCATTATCGAAGTGGCGGCTCATTTTCGTCCCGAAGTCGGGCGCGCCGAGCTCGATGTGCCGCTGCGCAGTATTCTGTTTATCGTCGAGCAGGTCTGCCGGGATATGCGGGAGCTTCTGGACGAAAAAGTGCCGTTCAGCCATCTGATCACAATCCGCGAGGGATTGCAGCTCTGGAAATGGCGGGATAAATTCAGGCAGGCCAATTTCCTGCGCCGCACGCTGGCGATGGCGGCATCGCCTTTTACCGCGATTCCGAATGAACTGAGCCATTTTTTTACCGGCAAGATCGCCAGTTACCCGAAAGGCTTGCTGGAACGCTGGCTGCTGCAGACGGTTGTCAAAAAGATCGGCTATTACGCCATCGCGCTTTACAGCGGCCATCTGTTGCCGCCTTCACTGTCCACGCTCGCTCCGGAGCCGGAAGAAAGCGCACTTCTCAAACGGCCGTTGCGCGTATTGATCGCCGGCCAGACCAACGCCGGCAAATCCAGCCTGATCAACGCCTTGCTCGGCGAATTCAGGACTACCGTGGATGTGCTGCCGGTCGCCGATGATCTGAGGATTTACAAACTTCAGCATCCGGACATGGACGACGTATTGCTGTATGACAGCCCCGGCTATGGCGATGATGACTTCTGGTTTCGCAAGAACGATCGCCAGCTCGGCGATTTCGATCTGGTGATCGTGGCCTGTTCGGCCGTGCAGGCCGGACGCGAAGCCGACAGCCGCTTTTTGAACGAATTGCGCAACTGGTACGGCGTCCGTCTCGAACGGCGGATGCCGCCGGTGCTCGCCGTCGTCACCCATATTGACCAATTGCGTCCTTTTCGGGAATGGGAGCCGCCGTACGACATTGACAATCCTGATAGCGGCAAGGCCCGGAATATCCGCGAGGCTGTCGAAACGGTAGCGCAGTCTTTGCAACTGGCATTCGAGGATTGCTTGCCGGTGATTTTGTCGGCCTCGACGGAGGTTTACAACATCGAAGCGGTCTTGGCGGCCATGGTGAAAAAACTGCCGGAGAGTTTAAGGGCGCAATATCTGCGCACCTTGGCCGAAGGACAGCGCAAGGAAAAGATCATGCTGTTGCTGGAGCAGTTCGGAATACGGAGAGGGCAGTCGTGAGTCTATTTCATCGTTTCATCGTTTTCATCGTTCCCACGCTCTGCGTGGGAATGCAGCCGGTGACGCTCTGCGTCACGCACCGCTGGAGCGGTGCAAACGGCATTCCCACGCGGGAGCGTGGGAACGATATAAAACACCGTCACACCCCTCCGATTATAAAGCTCGCTTGCGCTTTTTGCCTCATGATCGCGCTATGCGCCCAGGCGCAGGAAGCCGATTACGGCGATGATTTATACGGCCAAATCGAATCGCTGCAAAACCAGATGAAGTTTCAGGTCGTCGGCCTGGATAACATCGGCGACGAGCCGAAAGTGCGCGCTCGCGGCAACCTGGAGCAGCAGCTCGAGAGGGCGCTAGCTTCCTACAATCATGTGATCACCCGCGATCTTAAAGGCAAGATCGAAAAAGTCGTGATCATCAATAAAAAGCAAAAAACCGATAGCGGCCAAATCGTGCTGCCGACACGCTACGAAGGCGGGCACTTTCTTGTCTCGCTCTCCGTCTCTGGCAGCGGCGATTATTGGGAAACCGTCGAGATGATCATCGATACCGGCGCGGACTTGATGGTGCTGCCCCATTCGATGATCGCCAAACTCGGGATAGAGGAGGGCGCATTGACGCCGCGGACCATGCAAACGGCAAACGGCAACGTGGATGCCAAGATCGGCAAGTTGCACGGCGTCAGGATAGAAGGGGAGCACCTCGAAAACGTGGATGCCGCTTTCGTGGACGATGCGCTGCTTAACCATAAAAGTCTGTTGGGGATGAGCGCGCTGGGACGTTATAAAGTGGTGATCGACAACGAATCCCGCCTGGTGACGTTGATTAAAAAATAGCCGGATGAATTTTCGGCAGGCAATCGATTTTATCCGGAGCCAACATCGATGATGCCTGGTTCGGGTAGGAAGCCGCTGTAGCAACGTGTTACGATAAGGGTTTCATAAGCGAAGAAGTCCAGCAAGTTGTATGTCTTACCGTTTACCGCCTATTCCGCTGAATACGGAAGTTTTTCCCGAGGGCTATGCCGAAGCCAGAAAGCGCTGGCTGGCGCTGCTGTCAGGGGGGACATTCATTTGCCATCGGACATTTCCGTGTTCCGGCGCCGGCCCCGAAGGCGAGCCTTTGTTTACCGACAGCGTCTGGATCGGTCCGGAAGAGGCGGACAGAGTGATCGTGTTGATCGGCGGTACGCACGGCATCGAAGGCTACGCCGGCAGCGCGATACAAATCGATCATTTACAAATGCTGGATGCAGGCCATATCGCGCTGCCGGATAACACGGCGTTGTTGATCATCCATGCGTTGACGCCGTGGGGCTACGCCTGGCGGCGGCGCTGCGATGCGGACGGGGTCGACCTGAACCGTAATTTTGTCGATTTTTCGCAGCCGTTGCCCGTAAATGACGGCTATACGGAACTGCGCGAGGCGCTGTTTCTGGACGATCCCGAGCAAAGGCGGGCGCGGCTGGCCGAGTTCGAAGGCAGGCATGGCCGGATCGCTCTCGAAAAGGCGGTCAGCGCCGGCCAGTATCACGATCCGAAGGGTCCTTTTTACGGCGGCGACAAGCCCAGCCACGGGCGGCAGGTAATCGAGCAGCTATTCGAAATCCATTCGCTTCCGCAGCGGGATCTCACGGTGATCGATCTTCATACCGGCCTCGGATCGTACGGCTACGGCGAGATCATCTGCGACCACGAACCGGCCAGCGCCGGCACGGCCGCCGCGGTGCGCCTGTACGGCGATTCGGTGACGCTGCCTTTGCTCGGCACCTCCAGTTCGGTGCCGAAAACCGGCCTGCTCGATTATGCCTGGCACAAGATCATGAACGCGCGCAGCTGCTACATCACGCTCGAATTCGGCAGTTACAGCACCGACCGGTTGTTCGAGGTGCTGCTGAAAGACCACCAGTTATGGGCCGAACCGGCTCCGATCGAACAACGTCGGCAGCACAGCCTGGCGATGCTCCGGCATTTTTGCCCGAGCGACAGGGCGTGGCGGGAAATGGTGCTGTTCCGCGCCCGGCAAGTGATCGCGCAGGCGATCGCAGGATGACAAACCGATGAACACCGAAGCGATTCTGATCCGTCCGGCCAATCTTGATGACCTTGAGGGACTCGTCAAACTCGAAAAAGACTGTTTCGAAACCGACCGGCTGAGCCGCCGCAGTTTCCGGCACTGGATCACGACCGAGCATCGGGCGCTGTTGGTCGCCGAAGTCGAACGCCGCATCGCCGGCTATATTCTGATCATCTACCATCCCGGCACCTGGCTCGCGCGGGTCTATTCACTGGCGGTCGACCAGCGGCTCAGAGGAACCGGCATCGCCAAAATGCTGATGGCGGCCGGCGAGCAGGCCGCGCTCGACAGCGGCAGACTGTATCTTCGGCTCGAAGTCAGCGTCGATAATACGCCCGCAATTCGCCTGTACGAAAGGCTGGGCTTTCTTAAATTCGGCCTCTACCGGGATTATTACGAAGATCACAAGGATGCGCTCCGCTTCCAGAAAACGATTCGCCATTATCACGATGTCCTGCAGCATCGGCCCGTGCCCTGGCTGAAACAAACGACGCCGTTTACCTGCGGCCCCGCCTCCTTGATGATGGCGATGCACGGGCTGAACGATGCGTATCAGCCTTCGCGCGAGGAAGAAATCAATCTCTGGCGCGAGGCGACGACGATCTTCATGACTTCCGGGCACGGCGGCTGCCACCCGATCGGCCTGGCGCTGGCGGCGAAGCGGCGCGGCTTTCGGGTCGAAGTCTGGATCAGCCGGAGGATCGAGACGCTGTTCATCGACGGCGTGCGCAGCGAGGACAAAAAACAGGTCGTCGAATTGGTCGATAACGCCTTCAAGCGCGATGCGGAAGCGCAGGAAATCCCGCTGCATTATGCGAATATCACCCAGAACGATCTGATCGCCACTTTCAATTCGGGGGCTATTCCGGTGATTTTGATCAGCACCTACCAGCTGGACCGGAAAAAAGCGCCGCACTGGGTGGTGATGAGCGGCTACGACGAGACCTGTTTGTACATGCACGATCCCGACCCTGACGAGGTTCACCGGAGCGAGCTGGACTGCCAGTTCGTGCCGGTCGCGCGCAACGATTTCGACCGGATGTCCTGCTTCGGCAAGAACCGTCTGCGCACCGCGGTGATTCTCTGGCCGGAGTGAAGTAAACGCTGATATGAACGAACTGCAATGAAAACGCTATTGATCACAGGCTGCACGTCGGCAATCGGCATGGCCGTGTGCCAGGCGCTGGCCGAACGCGGGGCAGGACTAGTTCTGCATTATCACGGGAACCGGCAGAAAGCCGACGCGCTGGCCGCGTGGCTCGACGCCCGAGGTTGCGAGTACAGCTTTTATCAGGCCGATCTGACCCGGCCCGAAAATGCGAAGGCTTTGATCGAGCATGCGCTGGAGCGCTTCGGCCGGCTCGACGGGCTGATCAACGTGGTCGGCCCCTACGTTTACAAAAACATTCTGGAAGTCACGCCCGAGGACTGGCTGGCCGACATCGACCTGAACCTGAACAGCTGTTTCCATACCTGCCACTATGCGCTGGACGCCTTGAAGAAAAGCCAGGGCCAGATCGTCAATTTCGCGTTTTCCGGCGTCGACAACATCAAGCCCTGGCCGATGTCGGCCGGCTACTCGGCCGCGAAAACCGGCGTCGCGGCGTTGACCAAAAGCCTGGCGGCGGCGCTGGCGCCGGATAAGGTACGCGTCAACGCAATCTGTCCCGGCCTGACCGAAGACCAGGACATCGGCGCCGAGGAACGGCAGGCGATGGCCGCACAGATCCCCTACGGCCGGCCGGTGCGGCCCGAGGAAATCGGCAAAACGGTCGCCTGGCTGATCTACGACAGTCCCGAAATCATCTCCGGCGCGCTGCTTCCGGTTTCGGGCGGTTGGGAATATTGATTTTCGTCCCCAGGGCCAATCGCGAGGAGCGCGGGTTCACCTCGTCCCCACACGCCGCATAGGCAGGCAGAAAATCCAGTCCTAATCTCGTTCCCACGCGCCGCGTGGGAATGCCGGTCAAGACGCGCCAGCGTCGCGCTTCACCCCTACCATTCCCTATCAATCTTCAATACCCCGGTTTCGCCGGCATAAATACGGGCGCTGGAATTGCGCCAATGCACCGGATTGTCGACATAGCCGCGTTTGACGGGATTCTGGTGGATGTATTCGACTTTCTGCAGCATCATCGCATGGCTTTGTATTTGCTCGGGATGCGAGCCTTCTTCCCAGACCTGATAGTCGCGGTCGTGTTTATGCGCCTTTTTATAGAAAGCCAATTGTTTCAGGATGTGCTCGGCTCGTTGTTCTTTCAGTGCTTCGAGCAAGCGTTTGGCGGTCCATGACTTGAAGCTGGAGATTTCAGTCGCTAAGTCGGGCGATTGAGCGACCAAATGCAGATGGTTTTCCAGGATGACAAAGCACGGTAGGATGGGCTGAGGTACGAAGCCCATCGATCGCGAACGATGGGCTTTCTTCGGCAGCCCATCCTACGGCCCTTCGTTGCCCCGGCGGGTCCCATCCTGTGGATGGGTGGCGGTTACAAGAGTTTATTGACTAACTAGAGGAAATGCTAAAAAGAAAAAAGGTAATGATCTTCATATCTACGAAGAAAAATATTTAATGTGGAAAATAAATTAATTTTGCTGCTCATGGGCGACAACTTCAATTTCATGAATTCCAGAACTTAATAGGTTATCTTTATCATAAATTTCAAAATTGAATCGAATATTTCCATATCCTTGAAGCGGAAAAGGAAATAAAACAAGCGGAAGAGAAATTATACGTACAGATTTCTTTATTTGTATATTGCCAGTCATGGTCGCAATGTTAGTGTTATTATGGTCAACATTTAAAACAAAACGATTAGGGATGTGATCAGAATCCTCAAGTTCTAATCGAATATAAACACCAAATCTAAATGGCACTGGCCATTGAGTATCATCAGGCAAATTTAAAGTAATCTCTTCGTTATAAATCCCCATTACTGAAAACTTGTTTCCAGTTTCAAACCGAATGTCTTCGGCAATTATAAAATCTAAAAATTTCATGACCCCCCCTCGATAACAGCCATGCGAGCAAGTGTGGGCTGTATAGATTTTGGTTGAAAGTTAGGCGCATTAAAATGAAGTTCAGCATGAACTTCCATTTTTCCTTTATCCGTTATAATGGCGACTTGAGCTTGTTTTGTATGGGGCTTAAGTACATTTTGAATCGCATGCGCCGCTTCTTCCACTAACCGAGAAATTGCTACAGATTCATCATAATGAGCATCAGCAACTTCTAGTATCCAAGGATAAGTTCGAATAATGCGTAAAAGGGCCAAAGTTGTAGCAGAAAGATCTCCTCCTTTCCATCGGGCAACCGTTCTGGCAGGGAGTTCCAATGCACGCTCCATATAAGACATTTTTATATCTTTATCAGATAAAAAATTCAGCATATTGATAACAGACTGTTTTTTCGCGGATTCAAGAGCTTTATCAACTTGTTCATCATTAACCCCTGAAAAGTCACCACTTTCTCCACAAACTAAACATTTTTCCAAAATTTCGTCATACGAAGCAAAATTTCCATATATAACAGGGATCATATGCTTACTTTTAGTGGTTTCTATTGAATCAGAACCACATGCAGGGCAAAAGGTAGTCATTTTATTTATCCTCAGGCGTTTTTATTAATGGCTTGATATTTGATAATGTTTCAAACCAATTGTTATTGCGGGGCATAAAATCTTTATTGAGCTTAAATGACTTGATTAACCATTTATTAGTTTTGGGGTTAAAGAAAAAGGCTATATATCCTTGTTTGGGACCAGAATAAAAGCTATAGGCATCAACCATAATGCTGGTGGCAGGGTCAGGATTGTTTTCCCAGAGTTTGGTGTTTATATAGTGAGGAGTTTCGAGACCCCCACTAGCTATAAAATCGAGAACTGCTATTTTTGTATTTAGCCCAAAGTCATCACGAGCGCATTTCTCTGCATTGTTTAAAACCGCAACCTGATTTTTTTGGGCACAAGCTTTAATTAGCTCGTCGATGTCATAAGCAGTCGCCATATGTCTCTCACGCAACTTTTTACACGCATCATAACAAAAAATTATAGTTTATTATACGAAAAATGTATTGCTGAAAGACTAATTGTTTACAAGAGACAGTGAATAAAGTAAAGAGGTTCCACCTCAGCGTATCGCAAGTGCAATTGAACTGTGGTTTTTATAGTTCATGATAAGCTTCAATGAAAGCTTCAGGCTGCTAGTTGCCGTAGCTAAATCGTAGCTATGATTGACAGGTTGAACAGCTTTCTATGCTTTTTGAGACTGTTTTTGAGTGTGGCGAATATTGCAAGGTATTGAATGAAATAATATTTTTTTAAGAGCATAGCATTTGTAATCGGCAACCCGTCGAAACGGAAGGTAATATGTTAATTAAATCGTCCGAGGATCACGCCGCGGTGGCTCGGGCGGAATTGACTTTTCCAACTGACGGCGAAATTCCTCCAATTGCCGAAGCAATTCGTCGCTAAAAGATCGCAGTTGCTGTTCGAATCGCGGCAGCTGCTGTTGCAGATCCTTGTTGATCGCCTCGCCGATTCCTTGCAGGCTTTTGAAAATCTCTCCGAAAGGCAGGTGGAGAAAATTGTTCATGGTTTGCAGGTAATCGACTTTCCACCGGTCGTCCTCTTCCGCCAGAACGGTATCGAACGTGAGAACCTTCTTATTGTTCTCGGGCTTTTTCAGCGTCAGGGTCGTTGCAACACTGGCGTTATCCCCGTCGGTCTCCACGGTTCCTGTTTGCACTACCGCATCTTCCAGGTTCTGTTGCGGGGCTAGGAGGTATTGAGAGACCTGGGTCGTATGTTTTCGGGCCGTATTGATATCGCCCCTCGTCATGGCTTCCCAGAAATCCCGGGTCACCTTTTCCGGCGGCGGGCCGCTTTGGCAGCCGCTCAATATGAGCAATAAACCGAGCAAAACTGCGATGCGGGCCAGGATTTCCTTTAGGAAACTCTGATTAAGTCCTTCGACAAGCTTAGGACGAACGGTAAGTTGTTGATTCCGTTGTGGTCTATAGCACCCTTGTGGTGGAGCTTGTCGAACCATGAACGGAATCAACTCATTCAGAGTTTTCTTTAGAGGATAAAGAAAAAACTGTGGTGATGGTGTTGTCGCAATCATCCGAAACCTCCAAGTAATAGCAATATCCCCGGACAAGGTTTTATGCGTTAGAGGCGGAATCGGGCGAAAAATGCCTCCAGGCTAATAGCGCACCTTGTCGCTTTTATTCGCCCACGCGGTAAAGGGGCGCAACGCGTCCGGCAGGTCGAGATGCAGCATCGCGATCCGGCGCTCGGCGGGCGGAACGGCCAGCTCGTCATAGATGAAGCTGTCGTCGAACTCGGCGGCGGCCGCATCGTGCCGGTCGCAGGCGAAATAGACCTGGTGCAGCCGGGACCAGTAGATCGCGCCGAGGCACATCGGGCAGGGCTCGCAGCTGGTATAAAGAATGCAGTCGGTCAATTGAAAATCCTGCAATTTTTGGCAGGCGAGCCGAATCGCCATGATTTCGGCGTGCGCGGTCGGGTCGAGGTCAGTGGTTACCCGGTTGCCGCTGCCGGCGATAATTTCACCCTGCCTGACGATGACCGCCCCGTAAGGACCGCCCTGTCCCGATTCGACATTCCGTACCGCCAGATCGATCGCCTGCTGTAAAAATTTTTGATGCATGGTCATAAACCCAGCGGATTGTTCGGATCGATGCCCTCCATGAACGGAAGTCGGCGATCCTGGTTGGTCAGTTGGTAAACTTTGCCGAGCCAGTTGTCGAACACGGCACGGGCCGTATCGCGCCAGGTATTGTCGATCGTACCGAGTACCTGGCTTTCAGGGAACTCGTCCAGAGCGCCGCCGGAATTCCGCATCGCAATAACATGCTCCCGGTAACCGGTAAAGATCTGCTGCGCCTCCGGCGTGAAATAATTGACCGGGAAGGGCGGGTAATCGTCGATTTCGGCGCGGTAATAGCGCAGGACCTCGCGCTTGTACTCCTTTAGCAGGCTGATGTCGTCGTATTCGGGATGACCCTGAAAAAACACGACCCGGAACCCGTCCGGGCTGACCGCCAGATGCACGCCGGCCTCCGCGCTGACGGCGAGCACTTTCAAACCTTTTGCTTCCATGTCTTTCTGGAAAATTTCATTGAAACGCGAATGCGGCACGTCGAAGCGGGTGTTGATCTCGGCGACCAACGGATGCGTACGGTTGATCAGGCGATGCGAAAACACGCCCCAGCGCTTGGCCGGCAGCCGGGTGCGCTCGATGCCGTAACAGGACTCGATCAGCGCATGCGTCGCCAGGCATGAACATAACACGGAGGTGACATTTTCCTTGGCCCAGGTGAACACCTCGGTCAACGGTTTCCAGAAATCTTCCTCGGGCAAATGCGGATGGGTCACGTTCGCGCCGCTGATGATCAGCGCATCCAGGCCGTCCTGTTTGATTTTTTCGAACGATTCGTAATATTGGGCGATATGCGCCTGAGCGGCCTCGCTTCTCGGCAGGCCGTCGATCGTAAACGGATGCACATGAAACTGCGCGATCTGGTTGCAGGCGCCGACCAGCCGGAAGAATTGCCGTTCGGTCGCTTCCAGCGCCGCATCGGGCATGATGTTCAACAGGCCGATGTGCATCTCGCGAATATCCTGGTGGCTGGCGCGGTCGACCTCCAGGATCACCTCGCCTTCCTCCCGAAGCCGGGCGAATGTCGGTAAATCGGTATGTGCGACTAACGGCATCGTGTCAACCCGTCATTGCCGGTGCGCGATCGCATCGGCGATCAGGCGGATAAAATCGTCTTCATTCCGCACCTTCGCCGCCTCGTGGGCATTGACTGTGTAGCCGTACCGGTCGGCAATCGCCCGATAACGCGGCAGTCGGGAACGATACAATTCCGGAAATACCCAGGTCACGAATTCATCGGGCGGAATCGCTTCCGTCGACGGATAGTTTTTCAGCACCATGAATTCGGCGAGTTTCTCGTCGAGAAATTCTTCCCGGTAATAAAGCGGTTTCGGGTCGGTTTTCGAGCGTTCGATGATGGTTTGCTCCAGATCATTCGGGATTTCGATATAAACGATCAGCGTATGCCGGGCAAGCGTTTCGAGCACCTCGGGACAGTCGAGTTCGCATACGCTGCCGCCGGCGTCATTGATAAAATGCTTGTAACCGTAGATGTCTTCGGCTTTGTGGATGAAATCCGGCACATCGTTCATCGCGCAAATTTCGGCGTGATGATGCAGCTTTTGCCGGCGCTTGAATTCCGCGAGCGCAAGGCCGTGAAATTGCGGGTTGCCTAATTTCCCGAGAAAACTCGATACCGGCGCGAGATTCTCGACGGTAATGTTGTTGCTGATCCGGATCGAGTCGGAGAGCAGCAAGTCGCGCAGGAATGAAACATGCATCGCCTGGCGCTTGATGTTGTCCATGATCGGCTCTTCGAGATAGCGGGTGCCGATCCGGTAATCGCCCGAATAGTGAAACCATTTGGCCTTGGGCAGTTTGTTTGCGAGGGTGGTCTTGCCGGCGCCGGACATCGCCAGCAAGGTAATCCGCTTCGTCTCCCAGTCCAGGAATTCCTGGGGGTCCATTCTCATTGTGCTGTTTCCTGTTTAATCCAAATAATCCTCGAAATCGATGTCATCGGGGTTGCGACGGTGTTCGTCCAGGTCGGTATAACCCAGGTCATCATCTTCCAGGTCGTCGAAAGGGGCGCTCCAATCTTCCGGTTCTTCGATGAAATCAAAGGTCGAATTATACCAGCTCTCGTGATCATATTCGCCGATGTCGCCGTCGAGATACTGTACCTCGATCGAATCCTCGCTGTCTTCGATGTTGATGACTTTGAAGGTCAGATTGTTTTCCAAATCTTTGTACCAGTTTCCGACGATAGGATCTGCTACGGTTGTCATAAGAGTTACCTCCGATAAATGGTTTTGTGCTGTACTGAATGAATAAAACGGCAGGATTTCAATCGCGCTCCTCGCCGACAGCGCAATCATCGTTCCGTTGATGACGATATGGATGCGGCCTGCCCGGCTTGAGTTCAACCGGACTGACAGTTTCGGTCGTTATAGTGGAAGCGCCGCTTTCTTGCAAGTTGGGGCTGTGCTACGATGAGCAAAACTCGAAACTCTTCAGCAGGCCTCTCATGCAGGAATTATTTATCGGCGGACAGAACGGCGTCAAGGTCTTATTGAATGCCGCGATGGGCAATCGTCATGGAATGATTTCCGGAGCCACCGGCACCGGCAAGACCGTCACTTTGCAGGTCCTGGCCGAAGGCTTTTCAAAGATCGGCGTGCCGGTGTTTCTTGCCGACATCAAGGGCGATTTGTCCGGTATTGCGCTGCCCGGCCAGATCAACGACAAAATCAGCGAGCGAGTGAAACTGATTGGTCTCGAAGGCTTCCAGCCGCGCGGCAATCCGTCGGTGTTCTGGGACGTGTTCGGCAAAACCGGCCATCCGGTGCGCACCACGATAGCCGACATGGGGCCGCTCTTGCTCAGTAATTTATTGGAACTGAACGACACGCAAAGCGGGGTGCTGTATAGCGCTTTCAAATTCGCCGACGACAACGGCATGCTGCTGCTCGATCTGAAAGATCTTCGCTCGCTGCTGGCCTGGATGGGCGAGCATGCGAAAGAATTACAGGGCGAATACGGGACGATCGCGTCCGCGAGCCTTGGCGCGATTCAGCGCCAACTCCTTGTGCTCGAACATCAGGGCGCCGAAAATTTCTTTGGCGAACCGGCGCTGAATCTCGAGGATATTTGCAAAACCGATTTCTCCGGCAACGGCGTCATCAGCCTGCTCGATGCGACCGAGTTGACGAGCAAATCCCCGCGCCTGTATGCGACTTTTTTACTCTGGCTGCTGGCCGAACTGTACGAGAACCTGCCCGAAGCCGGCGACGCCGATCGTCCGAAGCTGGTCTTGTTCTTCGATGAAGCGCATCTGATGTTCGATCAGGCGCCGAAAGTGCTGATCGACAAAATCGAGCAAATCGTCCGGCTGATCCGTTCGAAAGGCGTCGGCGTTTATTTTATCAGCCAAAGCCCGCTGGATATTCCGGAATCGATCCTCGGCCAGCTCGGGCTCAAGATTCAGCACGCGTTGCGGGCATTTACGCCGAAAGACCAGGCGGTCGTCAAAAGCGTCGCCGGTACGTTCCGCGCTAATCCTTCCCTCGATACCGAAACCGTGATACTGGAGCTGAAGAAAGGCGAAGCGCTGGTTTCGGTCCTTAATTCGGACGGCAGCCCGACGCCTGTCGAACGGGTCCTGATTCGGCCGCCCGAATCGCAAATCGGGCCGTTGACCGATTCGCAGCGCCAGGACTTGCTCAACCGTTCTCCGTTCAAAGGCCGCTACGATCACACGGCCGACCGCGAGTCGGCTTATGAGTTGCTCAAGCAAAAAGCGCAACTGGCCAGTGCGGCCGATCTTGAGGACATTCAGGCCAAGGTTAGCCGTAAATCTTCCGTCGCCTCTCGTCCGGAACGCAGCCGCGAAAGCGCGACCGAAGCGTTGCTCAAAAGCGCCGCGCGCAGCATCGGCAGCCAGGTCGGGCGGCAGATCGTGCGCGGAGTGTTGGGATCGTTGCTGGGCGGGCGGCGTTGAGCCCGAGTAGGGTTACGCGTTGCGTGACATTTTCAACTTCTAAGCCTCAATAGAAAGGTACGCACAGCGTACCCTACGCAAAAAGGAATTTCACCTACATATTGCATGAAAACACTGTATCCAGAACTCAACCCCAACCACATTTTTTTTCTTAAAACCGACAGCCCGCATTTGGTTTACGTCGAGGAAAGCGGCAATCCCGAAGGCATTCCGGTCATCTTCCTGCACGGCGGTCCGTGTTCCGGCACCAAGCCCGATCATCGGCGTTTTTTCGATCCCGAACGCTATCGCATCATTCTATTCGATCAGCGCGGCTGCGGGCAGTCGAAGCCGTTCGGGGAAATCGAAAGAAATACGACGCAGGACTTGATCGACGACATGGAGCGGATTCGCGAACATCTGAGCATCAGTCGATGGCTGGTGTTCGGCGGCTCCTGGGGCGCCGCGCTGGGGCTTTTGTATGCCCAGCAGCATCCCGGCCGGGTGCTCGGGATGATCTTGCGTGGGGTATTTCTGGCGCGGCAGACGGATATGGACTGGTTTCTGAAAAACGGCGCGGCGCGCATTTATCCCGAACAATGGCAACGCTTATATGAAAGCATTCCCTCGCGCGATCGGGTCAATCTGCTGCAGGGGCTTTGCCATGCGATTTCGGGCGAGGACGAGATTGCCCGGCGGCGAGTCGCGCGAGAATGGTCGGCCTGGGGCGGGCAGGTCGCGCTCGGCAACGCTTTTCAGGTTGACGAAAATAATAGCCATGTCGGCGAACAAATGGTCAAGCAAGCGGCGATGGAGCTGCATTATGCCGAACACAGTTATTTTATCGAAGAAAACCAAATCCTGGATCACTGCAATAAATT
This sequence comes from Methylomicrobium sp., assembly GCA_051061095.1. Lineage (GTDB taxonomy): Bacteria > Pseudomonadota > Gammaproteobacteria > Methylococcales > Methylomonadaceae > Methylomicrobium. Next base: position 67,142 of record JBPFEE010000024.1, read on the forward strand.
GCAGGGTATTCCGACGATGATCATTCACGGCCGCAACGACCTGGTCTGTCCGATCGAAGCCGCGTTCAGCCTGCATCATGCACTGCCCGAAGCCGAAATGATCATGCTGCCGAATGCCGGCCATATCGCCCAGAACGACGACATGATCGATGCGTTGGTTACCGCAACCGACAAATTTGCGGGGCAATTGACCTCCCGTGTCGCGGTCGGCGTGTGACTATAGGAGTCCGGATGCAGAAAAAGCGTGTGATCATTGCGATGACCGGCGCGACCGGGGCGGTCTATGGCGTCAGAATGCTGCAACATTTGCAGCCGCAGCCGGAATGGGAAACCCATCTGGTCATCTCCGATGCCGGGATAGTGAACCTGAAGCACGAGATGGACATGAAGCGGGCCGATCTGTATCGCCTGGCCGACGTTACGCACGGGATTAACGACATTGCCGCCAGCATCGCGAGCGGCGGCTTCAAGACCGAAGGCATGATTATCGCGCCATGCTCGATGAAGACTCTGGCGGCGGTCGCGCACGGCTTCGGCGACAACCTGATCTCGCGTTCGGCCGATGTGGTGCTGAAAGAGCGCCGGCGTCTTCTAATCATGCCGCGCGAAACACCGCTGAATCTGATGCATATCCGCAACATGGCGACCGTGACCGAAATGGGCGGGATCATTTTTCCGCCGATGCCGGCCTTTTACAACAAATCGGATTCGCTGGCGGCGATGGTCGACGAAACGGTCGGGCGGGTGCTCGACATGTTCGGCGCGAATGTCGAAGGATTGTACACGCCCTGGGAAGGATTGTAGGGTACGCTGTGCGTACCTTTTGCCTTGTGGTTTAGGTGTAAAAAAGGTACGCGCAGCGTACCCTTGTATCTTTATCCCGGTCGTGATTAGCTATCATGACTTGAGACAGAAAGAGCTTGTGCGTACCCTTAAGGATCAACCTTGTCTTGTAGATCAAGCCTTCTGTCTCGCTTCTGATGCCA
>JBPFEE010000025.1:0-12140 GCA_051061095.1 Methylomicrobium sp.
GGTGGCCGGCGGCGCCGGCAGTGCGGTGAATCAGTTCCTGCAAGCCCAACGCATCCTGATGCCGGTATTGAATCTCGGCCTCCCCGACGCCTTCATCGAGCAGGGCACGCGCGAGGAACTGCTGGCGCTCTGCGGCCTCGATGCCCACGGCATCATCGCCAGCATTCAAGCGTTTTGCCCTGATTTATCCCAGGAAGAACTTGCCGTTGCCGTTTGAGGATGCTCCGTAGATTGGATTGCCGCCACAGGATAACCCGATTTTTATACTTTTATTCACCCCTTAACTCAACAAACCATGGACCGTCTGATAAACAAAATCCGGGATATTCCCGATTTTCCGAAACCCGGCATCCTGTTCAAAGACATTACGCCGCTGGTTAAAGACCCGGCCGCCTTGAAACTGGCGGTACATCAATTGATGGAACCTTTTCTGGGCAGCGAGATTACCGCCGTTGCAGGCATGGAAGCGCGTGGTTTTATTTTCGGCTCGCTGGTGGCCTGGGAAATGGGATTACCCTTTATCCCGCTTAGAAAACCCGGTAAGTTGCCTTATGACGTACAAAGCGTCTCGTATGACCTGGAGTACGGTTCCGCCGTACTTGAAGTGCATATCGACGCGTTCGAAACCAATGATAAGGTATTGTTAATCGACGATTTATTGGCGACCGGCGGAACCGCCAAAGCCAGTTGTGAACTGATTGAGAAGCTCGGCGCCAAAATCGCCGCCTGCGCTTTCGTCGTTGAGCTGGATTTTTTGAACGGAAGAGAAAAACTTGAAGGCTATCAGGTACATAGCCTGATGCATTTTTGAATAACTTTCAAATAAGGGACGCGCTCTTAAAGTAAAGCGAAGTTATTTCGCTTTACTAACCTTACGCGATTTTTTCCTCGCGGCTTCAGCTTTCAACATTTTATACTCGTTGCGGGCCAATTCATACTTGCTTTTCGCATCCTGAAAAGCGGCATTATGAATGCCGTTGGCCTGAGAAACCGGAGCAGCGGAACTCGAGGCCGGAGAAACTGCCGTTGCATTGGTCGATTCGGCGGCAACGCGCTGAGCCGTCGGCTCAGCGCTGACCGCACCCTGGACCTCAGGCGTAGGCTTGTTTTCTCCTTCTCTCGTAGTCTCTTGCTGCACCGCTGCCGGTTTAGCGTTCGATGCATCCGACTGCGGCTTTGCTGCCTCAGTGGATTTTGTCGCGTCATCCAGTTCCTCTTCGAAATCCGCTAAATCGTTCGCCGCCTCCGACTTGCCGTCGGTCGCCAGACTTTGCCGCCATTGCAGGAAGGATTCGCGGGTAAACACGTAAGGATCAAGCGCCGCCTCATCAATGAATTTCAATGCGCCTTCCGCATTCGCGCGCGAATTCAGCATCGATACCAGCTGCACCGGCAAGCCGACATAGGTGGCAGGGTTCGCGGCGGTATCGAAGACCGAACCCGGAATACCGCGCGCCGTTGAGGGACCGAGGAAAGGTATCACTAGGTAAGAGCCCTGAGGCACGCCCCAAACCGCCAGGGTTTGTTCGAAGTCCTCGTCGTTCTGCTCAAGGCCTGCATGCTGGGCAACATCAAACAAGCCGCCGACGCCGGCGGTCGTATTGATCAGAAAGCGTCCGGTATCCGCAGCACTTTGCTGAAACTTTGCTTGCATCAGGTCATTCAATACGACATTGATGTTCTTCAGGTTAGTGAAAAAATTCGATACCCCGGTCTGCATGAATTGCGGCGTCATCCATTTATAAGCATTCGCAATCGGCTCGGCAACATAGTTATCAACCTTGTCGTTAAACGCAAAAACCTTTCGGTTTATATTCTCGTAAGGGTCGACAGGAGTTGAAGGCGCAGCATTTGCAGCCGTTGCCGTCTTTTCGCCTGTCGAAGCGCAGCCGCTCACAGCCAGCGCAACGCCTAAAACAAATGATACGGTAAAAATAAGAAAAGGTTTGCCGGAGCGATAGCCGACAATTGCGTTGTTGATGACCATGGGATTATAACTTTGAATAATTGTCTATCTTTTCGTTGATTTTCGCGATTAAAGCGTCAAAACCTTCGCGCTGTAATATGGTGGTGTATTCGGATCTTCTTAATGCCAAATCGCTGACGCCATCGGCAATAATATTGATGATGCGCCAGCTGTCGCCTTTTTCTTTCAGCCAATAGTCGAATTTATGCGACTTTTCACCCGGAACCTTGAAAAGATAATGCACGACAACGCCGCCGCGCGTGGTTTGCTCTTCAGATTCGAAAACGAATGCTTCGCCGCCGTATTCCTTGAAATTATGCGCATAGGACGCAATGCTCAATCTGCTGAACACGTCGACCAGTTTATCCTGCTGCTCGCCGGTCAATTTTTCCCATTCCTTGCCGACCACCACGCGGGCGATCTTGACCAGGTCATGACTCTCCGAGACAGGCTTGACCAGTTTATCATATCTCCCTGCATAGCCGAGAGTTTTGCCGTTTTTCATCACATCGATCAGATCGGCCTGAAATTTTTCTACGACAGCTCGCGCGCTCGTGCCGCCAGCCGCTCCGGCGAATGCAATAACCGGCGCCAGCAGCGATAGCACTAGCACAGCCATCCATTTCGATTGTTTTGCTATCATCATTTTTTAAATCTCGAAATTAATCAAATTAACTTGTAACAATGGACAAAAGGGCGGCGCATTGCTGCGCCACCCTGATCAGCCACCGTGAACGATTGAGCAAAGGAACTTTTTCGATAGTAACCGGAGTAAAACTCGATAATTTGTTAAACCGGCCCAATCACCGAACCGAGCCAAATTGGCGCCGTCCTATTCCACCCTAATAGGAATACCGGAAAATGTAGCCTGCGGTTTGACGTCCGCATAAATCGGCGCCGCTTCAGGAACCATATCACCGCTGGTCTTAGGACCTTTGATCGCGGTCAGAATTCCCTTTAACGGATTTTTTAACATGTCTTCGACTGCAGTCGCTTCATAACCGCAATGGGCCATGCAATTTGCACACTTTGGATTATTGACCGTACCGTATTTTTCCCATGGCGTCGTTTCGATCAGCTCCTTGAAGCTGGAAGCATTGCCTTCGTCGGCCAACAAATAGCAAGGTTTTTGCCAGCCGAACACGTTACGCGTCGGATTACCCCATGGTGTGCAGTTATAGCTCTGGTTGCCGGCGAGATAATCCAGATAGAGGGCCGAATGGTTTAATTTCCACTTGCGTTTTTTCTCCTTGCCGAGCCGGAAAATGCCGCGAAACAACTCCTTGACTTCCCGACCCTTGATGAACACGTCCTGTCTCGGAGCACGCTCATAGCTAAAGCCCGGCGCGATCGTGACGCCTTCGACGCCGAGTTCGGTCACATAATCAAGAAACTCGGCCACTTCGTGATCTTGTTCACCCTGAAACAGCGTGCAATTGACGGTAACCCGGAAGCCCTTATCGAGCGCCAATTTGATCGCTTCGACCGCGCGGTCGAAAACGCCTTCCTGGCACACCGACGCATCGTGACGCTCGCGCAGGCCATCCAGATGCACCGAAAAAGTCAGATAGGGAGACGGCTTATAATCGCCGATCCGTTTTTTCAACAACAAGGCATTCGTACACAAATATACGTATTTCTTGCGTGCGATGATGCCTTCGACGATTTTCGGCATTTCCTTGTGAATCAGCGGCTCCCCCCCCGGAATAGACACCATCGGCGCATTGCATTCATCGACAGCCTGCATGCATTCTTCATAAGAGAGACGCTTGTCAAGAATTTCGTCCGGATAATCGATCTTGCCGCATCCTGCGCAAGCCAGGTTACAACGGAACAGAGGCTCCAGCATCAACACCAAGGGATATTTCTTGACGCCCTTGATTTTTTGCTTGAGCAGATAACTGCCTACAGTCAACTGTTGACGTAATGGAACTCCCACGAGCAAACCCTCCAAATAAATTTCAAAATAATTGCGGATGCAATCGCCCCGCTCTCCTAAAAACAGTTTAGGCTCGATACCCGGCTGTTGCACATAAACAACATTTAGGTCATTACCCTGCAAAAGCCGCTGTTTTCGAGTAAAATAACGTGAAAAGTAGACGCTTTCAGCGCCCTTCTGTTTCAATTTGGTAACTAGAATACTCTTTTTTTTCCCACGACTCCAGTTTTAACAACAAAATATCTTAATTCCGCCACGGATTCGTCCGCGCACATTTCTCTGACCCGCCCCGAATCTACAACGCAACACCTTGTTTATGCTTGATTTATCAAACTTTACCGAATGTCGCAGCAAACATGTTGGCAACAAAACAACATTACTTTGCAAATTACCAACAAACAGGCTATCATTGCGATCAATGAATAGAAGTACCCATCCAACGGGCCAATGGATTACCGCTTATGAATAAAGATCGAAATTTTTTGAACGACCCTAAATCACTAAGCAAATTGCCTGACGACGCCTTTCAGACTGAGCTACTTAAGGGAGTTTCGAGAACCTTTGCGCTGACGATACCGCAGCTGCCAGCACCGCTGTATGGCCCGGTCGCCAACGCTTATTTATTGTGCCGTATTGTCGATACGATCGAAGATGAAGTGTCGCTGACATCGGAACAAAAAAGCTACTTTTGTGCCGAGTTTATCGACGTGGTCAGAACCGGACTCAATTCCGAGCCGTTTGCGGCCGAATTGGCGCCTTTGCTGTCGGATAAAACCTTGCCCGCCGAGCATACATTAATCCATGTAATGCCGCGAGTGATCGAGATTACGCACTCATTCGCCCCGGAGCAGATCGATGCGTTGGCCGACTGCGTCGCCACGATGGCGGAAGGCATGTCCGCATTCCAGTCCCAAAATCTGCAACATGGCCTGGCTACCTTGGCCGACTTGGATAAGTACTGTTATTACGTCGCCGGCTGCGTCGGCGAAATGCTCGCCAAACTTTTTTGCCATTACTCGCCGGCAATCGCGGAGCACAGGGACGAGCTTTTGCGCTTGTCGGTCTCTTTTGGCCAAGGCCTGCAGATGACCAACATCTTGAAAGACATCTGGGACGATGCGGAACGCGGCGTCTGTTGGTTGCCGCAGGATATTTTTCGCGAAACCGGTTTCGATCTGAAAAAACATAAGCCGGACGCGAACGACCCGAACTATAAAAAAGGTCTGACACATCTTATCGGAATAGCGCACGAGCACCTGCATAATGCGCTGCGCTATACGCAGTTATTGCCGGAAAACGAAACGGGGCTGCGCAATTTCTGCCTATGGGCGTTAGGAATGGCAGTTCTGACATTGAAAAAAATCAAGCGCCACCTCGATTTCAGCCGCTCCGATCAAGTCAAGATTTCCCGAAAAAGCGTTAAGGCGACGATTTTCGCGACCCGATTGACCGTGCGCAGCAATAGGTTGCTCGGACTGCTTTTCCATATTGCGGGACGGGAGCTCAAAACCCCCGAATGGCAATACACCGAACCCAATTTATTAGCTCACTTAAATCATTAAGGACACCCCCTATGTTTACCGATGCTAACACACAGTTAAATACCGGCGATGCTCCTAGCTCATCGACACCGATACAATCGCATGCCTACGATCTTGATCGAGCCATTAAAAGAGCGCAACTGAGCTTGATCAAACTGCAGGATCCGGCCGGTTTTTGGGTTTTCGAACTGGAAGCGGACTGCACGATCCCGGCCGAGTACATCATGATGATGCATTTCATCGACGATATTGATGTAACTCTACAGAATAAGATTGCCAAGTATCTGCGTTCGCGCCAAGCCGAAGACGGCAGTTTTCCGATGTTTACCGGAGGGCCGGGCGATATCAGCGGCAGCGTCAAGGTCTATTACGCATTAAAAATGGCCGGCGACGACATTGACGCGCCCCACATGAGACGTTTGCGCGAATGGATTTTGAGCCAGGGCGGCGCCGCGAAAGCGAATGTGTTCACACGCATCGCGCTGGCGACCTTCGAGCAGTTGCCGTGGCGGGGCGTGCCTTATGTTCCGGCCGAAATCATGTTATTCCCGAAATGGTTTCCGTTCCATCTGGATAAAGTGTCGTACTGGTCCAGAACCGTGATGGTGCCGTTATTTATCCTGTGCAGCATGCAGGCGAAGGCCAAAAACCCGAACAAGATCGATGTACTGGAACTATTTACCGTGCATCCCGACGAAGAGCAGCATTATTTCCCGGAAAGAACACTGCTGAACAAAATATTCCTGGGACTGGACAAGCTGGGCCGCCTGACCGCGCCTTTAATCCCGAAAAAAATGCATGATCGCGCCATTCAAAAAGCGCTGGACTGGTTCACTGAACGCCTGAACGGCGAAGACGGACTCGGCGGTATATTCCCGGCGATGGTCAATGCTTATGAATCGATGCTCCTGCTCGGCATGCCGGAAGATCATCCGAATGTTGTGATTGCACGGAAATCGATCGACAAACTGCTGGTGATCAATGAAGACGATGCGTATTGTCAGCCTTGCCTGTCTCCCGTCTGGGATACCGGTTTGGCGTCATTGGCCTTGCAGGAAGCGGACCGGATCGGTAATCGGGACAGCCTGGCGAAAGCCTATGACTGGCTCAAAAGCAAGCAATTGAAGGATGAGCCCGGCGACTGGCGAATCGCGAAGCCGAACCTGCCAGGCGGCGGTTGGGCTTTCCAGTTCAACAATCCGCATTATCCCGACGTAGACGATACCGCCGTTATTGCCTTCGCAATGGCCGACTCCGATATTCCCGGCATGGAAGAGCCGGTGCAACGCGCAACCCGCTGGATCGAAGGCATGCAATCGAAAAACGGCGGCTACGGAGCGTTCGATGCGGATAACACCTATTATTATCTGAACGAGATTCCGTTCGCCGATCACGGCGCTCTGCTCGATCCTCCGACCGCCGATGTCAGCGCGCGCTGCGCGATGCTGATGGCGAAAGTCGCGAATGAGCACAAGGAATACCTGCCGGCGCTCGAACGCACGATCGAATACCTGCGTCGCGAACAGGAAGCCGATGGCTCCTGGTTCGGCCGCTGGGGAACCAACTATATCTATGGTACCTGGTCGGTACTCTTGGGCCTCGAACAAACCGGACTGCCGAAAGACGATCCGATGTACACCAAAGCCGCGGCCTGGCTGAAAAGCGTACAGCGCGAAGACGGCGGCTGGGGCGAGGACAACTTCAGCTACCACGATACCGACTATCGCGGTCAATACAAATTCAGCACCGCGTTCCAGACTGCCTGGGCGGTACTCGGCCTGATCGCGGCCGGCGAAGCGAAGAGCCCGGAAGTGAAGGCCGGCATCGACTTCCTCCTGCGCAAACAGCAGGTAGACGGTTTCTGGAACGACAAGTGCTTTACCGCGCCCGGATTCCCGCGCGTGTTTTACCTGAAATATCACGGTTACGACAAGTTTTTCCCCCTGTGGGCGCTGGCTCGTTACCGCAATGAGTTAACGAAGCAGTGATTACCGGAATTGTTGTCGCGCTACCCGAAGAGATTGTCACGCTGACATCCAAACGCATCGACAAGGGTCATTGCGTGTTTATCGGCGACAAGATTCTGGTTGTCTGTGCAGGCATGGGGCAAGCGAACGCGGCTGCCTCTGCCGAATTATTGATAGCGAAAGGCGCGTCCCAATTGATCAGTTGGGGCTGCGCCGCAGCACTCGAACCCTCTTTGCAGGCGGGCGACTTGACGCTCGCAGACCGCCTGCTCGACGCCGACAACGAGGAAATCAGGATCAACCCCGACTGGCTGGACCATGCCAAAACGGTTTTTGCCGAAACATTCGCAGACTATCGCGAACAGCCCGTCTTGTATACCGGCCTTTTGACCGAAAGCAATACCGTCGTGACATCAGGTAAAGTCAAAAAGCAGTTGCATGAGATTACCGGCGCCCTGGCCCTTGATATGGAAAGCAGCGCGGTTGCGAAAGTGGCTCAAAAGCACGGTTTGCCCTTTCTGGCGATTCGGGCAATTGCCGACACGGCGGGCATGGGCTTGCCCGAAGCTGTTGTTTATGCCACCAACGCCGACGGCGAAGTCGCGATCGGCAAATTATTAGGATATCTGGTCCTACACCCTGCGCAACTACCGAGCCTGATTAAGCTCGGCCTTTATTTCAACAAGGCCAAACAGACCTTGAAACAGGCCGCCGGGCGACTTGAATCGATCACCGAATTCAATTCTCCGCCTGCCGACCGGCAGGTCACTTGACCGGCTTTTTAAAAGCTTTTTGCTCATCACACCATTACCAACGAAAGACCGTTCATTTATGTCATTCAGCATTGCCGAGCTATTTGCTCAACACAGCACCGATAAATTCGATCTGCACGAACAGTTTCTGAACAATCAGATGGTTCGGGTTTTGAAAACGATCGGCTATGACCGCCACTACAAACGCGCGATTGGCCAGTACCTTTATGATCAGCATGATAACGAATATCTGGACCTTTTGAGCGGCTTCGGTGTTTTTGCGATCGGACGCAATCATCCGGCCGTAGTCAGCGCGCTGCATGAAACCCTAACGCTGGAATTGCCTAACCTCGTACAACTGGATGTTTCCGTATTGAGCGGCCTGTTGGCTCAGGAAATTTTGAAAACGACGCCGGACAATCTGACCAAGATGTTCTTCTGCAACTCCGGCACCGAGGCGGTCGAAGCCGCGATCAAATTCGCCCGCTACACAACCAAGCGTGAAAAGATCGTGTTTTGCGAGCATGCCTATCACGGACTCACGATGGGAGCGTTGTCGCTGAACGGCGAGCCGATCTTCCGGGAAGGTTTCGGCCCCCTCCTGCCGGGCTGCAGCGCGGTGCCGTTCAATGATCTGGCTGCACTCGAACAAGCCTTGAGCAACAAGGACGTCGCCGCTTTCATCGTCGAACCGATTCAAGGCAAAGGCGTGAACCTCCCGGACGACAATTACCTCCCGGAAGTCGAAAAACTCTGCAAAAAATACGGCACTTTATTTGTCGCGGACGAAGTGCAAACCGGTCTCGGACGTACCGGCAAGTTCTGGGCGATCGAGCACTGGAACGTAAAACCGGACATGATCTGCATGGCGAAAGCGCTGTCGGGCGGCTTCGTCCCGGTAGGCGGCGTCGCGATGACCACGAAGATCATGGACAGCGTTTATAACCGGATGGACCGCGCGGTCGTGCACGGTTCGACCTTCTCGAAGAACAACATGGCTATGTCGGCCGGCCTGGCGACTCTGCATGTAATGAAGGAAGAAAAGCTGGTCGAAAACAGTGCGAAAGTGGGCGACGACATCATCGGCACGCTGAACGCCATGTCCTCAAAATACGAATTTTTGCAGGAAGCACGCGGCAAGGGCATGATGATCGCGATCGAATTCCACGCGCCGAAAAGCCTGACCCTGAAAGCGGCCTGGGCGATGCTCGAAGCGGCGAACAAAGGCCTGTTCTGTCAAATGATCACGATCCCGCTGTTCAAGGAACACCGGATTCTGACGCAAGTGGCCGGTCACGGGATGAACGTAGTCAAACTGCTGCCGCCGTTGAATCTGAACCAGCGAGACCGCGACCATATCATTACCGCATTCGATAAGACGATCGCGGACACCCATCAAATCTCCGGGGCGATCTGGGACTTGGGCAAAAACCTGGCCAGCCACGCACTGAAAGGCAAAACCGGCAAATAAGTTGAATTGCATGATGAAAACATTACTCAAATTGTGTTTAATAGCATTGGCGCTAAGTCAAGCAAACCTCGCGACCGCGCATGCGGTGGTGACCGACTATTCATTGAAAATGCAGCCGATTCGGGCCAATCAGGCGGACAAAGTCGTGATGACCTTCAATTCGCAAGTTGAAATCGGCCTGTCGCAAGTCTTTCTGGTAAGCAAAGGCGATAAGCATGCGCTGCTTAATATCGGCGCCGGCGAGAAGCAAGGCCAGCTCATTGTCGAAGTGCCGGCGTTGCCCCCCGGCGATTACGCGATCAAGTTTAAAGTCTTTGCCGCCGACGGCCATTTGACCGAAGACGTGATCCATTTTTCTGTAGCACAATAAGTTTTTTAGTTTATGGCAGGCATAGCGGACTTTCTCGACTCCCTGATTGGCGGGCTCGATCTCATTTGTTTTTGTCTCACGGTAGGCAGTTTGTTTTGGGGACTTTTTGTTTTGCGTCCCTGGGAACGCCAGCACGCATATAATGCCGAGCTGTTGCACAGAACAACTTCTCTGCTGTACAAAGGCGGCTTCTATTTGGCCGGAGCCCAGCTTTTCAAGATCATTTTGAAAATCTGGCTGATGACTGCGGTACTTGAACGCTGGCCTTTCCCCGAGTTTGCTTCAACCACGCAGTTCATCGGGGGCGTGGTTCGCACCGTGCTGGCCTTGGCGCTGGCCTTTTATTGCCAACGGGTATTACATCAGTATGCCGAGTCGAAAAAGCATTGGATTACCGCAAGCATCGTTGCGCTGCCGATGATCATTTCCGGCGCCTGGCTCGTGCATGCGGCAGGGCGCTTCGATAACAAAGCGATACTGATGTCGTTGACAGTCGCGCATCAATTGGCTGCCGCGGCCTGGATCGGCGGCGTATTTCACCTGGTTAACGTCTGGCTGCTGAAATACCGCGAACAGATTCAAGCCGACTTATGGCCGTTTCTGCTGAAACGCTTTTCGATTTTCGGCATTGCTTCGGTCAGTTTATTACTGATTTCGGGCACCCCTATTGCGCTGCAATATATCACGACCTGGAATGGTCTGGTCGGTACCGGCTACGGCAATCTGTTAATGGTCAAGATCGCGCTGCTGTCGCTGGCGATAGGGCTTGCCTGGCTGAATCGCAGAGCGGTGTTCGCTTACGGGATGACCGGCGATTCCACTCGCCTGAATCGCAGCGTGCCCTATTACATCGAAGCCGAAACCTTCATTCTGATCACGCTGCTCTTTACCGCGGCCAGCCTGGCGTCCCAGCCGCCGGCGATCGACATACCGAATTTGACAGCAAGCTGGCAGGAAGTGCTGAATACATTCAAACCCGCAATGCCGCTCACCTCATCGCCGACTCATACTGCGCTAATCGCGGGGGAAGCGGGCCGAGTCGCGATTATCGACCAGGTGCCTTCGGTCGCCGCGACCGAATGGTCGAATTACAACCACAATATCTCCGGTATATTCCTGACCGTGATGAGTATCTTTGCGATGCTGTCCTACCTGAAATCGCCCGGCGCATTTTTCGACCGTTTTTTCGCCTTGATCAAATTCTGGCCGTTCGGCTTTGTGTTGCTCGGCATCTTTCTGTTTTTCCGCAGCGATGCGGAAACCTGGCCGTTGGGTCCAATCGGTTTCTGGGAAAGCACATTCAACAACGGCGAGGTCCTACAGCATCGAATCGCCACCTTGCTGGTCTTCGTGCTCGGCGTGATCGAAATCAGAGCTCGTATGCTGGGCAATCGGAACCCGCGTCTGCCGCTGGTATTCCCTGTGCTGGCCGCCTTCGGCGGATTGATGCTGCTGACCCATTCGCATGTCGGCTTTCAGGCCAAGAGTGCTTTCCTGATCCAGGTCGGCCATACGGCCATGGGCGTATTTGCCCTGATTCTCGCTACCGGTCGGTGGCTCGAATTGAAACTCGACAAGCCCGGCAAGGAGATCGCCGGTTTCATCTCCGTTGCAGCTCTGTTTCAAATGGGGCTTATCCTGATGTTCTATCGCGAACCCCTGTACTAATATGAAACTCACGACCGAATTCCCGTTGCTCGATCAAATCAATCTGCCGGCAGACCTGCGCAAGTTGAGCAAAGATCAGCTCAAGCCGCTCGCCAAGGAACTGCGCGACTACCTGACCCACACGGTCAGCGTGTCCGGCGGCCATTTCTCGGCCGGGCTCGGCACCGTCGAGCTGACCGTGGCGCTGCACTACGTATTCAATACCCCCGAGGATCAGCTGGTCTGGGACGTCGGCCACCAGGCCTATCCGCACAAGATCCTGACCGGCCGCAAGGGGCGCATGACCACGATCCGCACCTTCGGCGGCATCGCCGCCTTCCCTTCGCGCAGCGAGAGCGAGTATGACGCCTTCGGCGTCGGCCACTCCAGCACCTCGATCAGCGCCGCCCTGGGCATGGCCATCGCCTCCGCCCAGAAAGGCGAGGACAAGCAGATGGTCGCCATCATCGGCGACGGCAGCATCACC
>JBPFEE010000026.1:0-68658 GCA_051061095.1 Methylomicrobium sp.
TCGAAATCGTGTGGAAGCAAGCCAAATACCACTGGCGCCGGTTTGCTACCTGGACAAAAGAACAGTTGCTCGAGGAAGTACAAAACCTCATGGCCAGCATCGGCTCAACTTATAAAATCCGTTTTGCGTGATTACTTATCAATAAAAGTCGGATAAATTGATTTTTAATACGGCATTTTCATCAAGAGGTAGAACGGCCATGATTACGAAACCATCCAAATACCTGTTGGTTGCCTTAAATTTTCTCTTAGCCCTAGTAGGTCCGATTAGCGCAGTGTAATCGGACGCATGATGTAGAGGTAAGCGTTATCATCGCCGTGTTCCACAATCGGAAAAGGCTATCAAACTATTGAGGCGCATTTCATCTGTGACGGCACCGACTATCAACGCCATGTCAATTATGTCCGTGTTAATCCGTTGAAATACGGCTACGTCAAGCGGGTAGCGGATTGGCCTTATTCGACTTTTTATTGCTATGTCGCGAAAGGGATTTATCCGCCAAATTGGGGCGGCGCCCTCAACTCCGAGATGGATGGCGATGGATGACATGCGTCCGATTACGCTGCGCTAATCGGACCTACACGTGCTCGTCAATGAAAACGAGCCGGGCCGGATCGAGTGTCGGCTGCGCGGCTTGCCGCGTCGAGCTGCAGGCGCACGTCCTCACTCGCGGAGACGATACCAGAGGGTGGAGAGGTGGACTTTCACCCCCAGCTTCTCCCTTCCCTTAGCTCTGCCAGCGTGGTATCCCGCTTCGCCGCCACCAGCAGCGCCCGCAGCGTCTCGTCATGCGCCGGAGACAACAAGGGTTGGCGACCCCCGTGGGGTTTGGGCTCCAGCGTACCCCGCTCCCGCCGCTGTTGCAGCTTATTCACCAACGAAGCGCTGACTTTGAACCGCTCCCCCACCAAGGCAATAGTTTGTCCTTCATCGCAGGCTTCGATCACCCGCTTCCGCAAACCCATCGAATAGGCTCTGGCCATCAGGATCTCCCATTCTGCAAAAATACCTTCGACGACGCCAGGACACGGAAGCGTCTACTCACTCAATCTGAAAATGCTCTAGCTTGCAATCCATCGGTGCAGGGTACAGCTGTATCCGGAGAAACACAGGGATAGGCTTCGGGAGCCTGCTGGTCATTCTCCAAGATCATCCCCATCACATCATCTACTCTGTTGGGAATTTCTTCAGGGGGAACTCCTGCTTCTACTAACGATTTGCTAATATCATTTTCTATAGACTGAAGTGATGGCTCTATCGCAGAGTTTTCTAGCGCAACACCTAACTGAAAGGAATAAGATTCTTCCTGAAAGGTATAAGACTCACCCAAGCTTTCGTTATATGAAGCAATAACGTCTATCATGTCCTCAGGAATATCTTGGGTTGGATCGGGGTCGATTCGGTTGCTGAAATGATTCATGCGGCTGTCTTCGCTCTTTGCGATAATCTCGCATTTACCCGTAAATGGAGTCCGCTGCTCTAACTTGCTCCGAATCTCTGCCCCTCTAGGCTTGTCTTGACCATTGGATTGCTGTTCATTAAACCAACTTTGTCCTACCCATACACCTATCAGGAAGACTAGCGGCAACAGAATTGCGTTAAGACGAGCAGCGGACAAAAGCATATATTTCGGTACTATTTAGAAGAAAGAATCCCGGAATAGGGTGGTGATAACTCCTCCATTCCGGGTAGTGCCTGACGAGCCACAGGCCCCAGCGTTTCCTATTACTCTAACTGTGAAGTTGCCAACCCAGGCTGCATTCAAATCATCAATTATCTCAGGATTAGTGGTCCTAAACCGATAATAGAAAGTTGGCAATACTGCGGGTGGGGCTAAGTCAAAGATGTGAGCCCCAGTACCGCTCACTTCGGAACGGACAACGTGAAGTCTCGCCTGATCACAGACAGCATGGGCAGGCTTAACAAAGGAAAATATTAGTGCTAATGGAGTCAGGATTGACAATAATACCTTTTTCATAAGACACCTCCAGTATGTAATCGCCTCCTGCAACAAGGCAGCGGCTACAATTAATGTTCTCCCCAGCAGGGAGCATCGTATGGTTTTTGCGCTAAGGTAGTTAAAAATGATGACAATTAAACCGAAAGGGATTTTGTCAAAATTCCTTATCAAATTAACCACGGAAGCAATTTACTCATGTTTTTGTCTGGATTTCTATTCGTGCCATTACTGTCTAATTCAGCAATACTAGGCCGGCTACCCGGAAGTTTATTGAATGAAATTGACTGTAATTCTTCTGGTCAAAACTGTGTCAAAACGCATCAAACTTCTCAACTCTTTCACTACACCGCCAATTCAATTAGCAATGGGTAACCCTTGATGTAGGTTAGATGTTTTTAAAAGATAATATCGCCGTAACTTGACTGAATATCGGAAGAATATAGCGAAATCACCCGGCCTTGCGATTATTTAGCCGGGCGGCTGCTCTTCAGGACAAAAAATGAAATATCACCGTTTATTATGCCAATCCATGACCAGAAGCATTTTCGCGCTGTTAATTGCGTCTCCGGCGAATGCTTTAGTGGAAACCCCACAAGACTTAAATGCCTGGACATATCGCAAGGTGTGGGACAAATTGAGCAACCTGAATTACAGCTTGGCCCGGTCGCCCATACCGAAACGCTCGGGCTATGACAACCTCAGGCTGTAACTTATTTGTAAAAACAATAAATTGCAGTTTGCTGTCGAGGCCAAAAGTTTAATTACTTCCCAAGGCAAAGCGTTCGATTTTGACTATCAAATCGATCAAAACAAACCCGTGTCCATGCAAATGAAAACTTATCCGGACAGCAAACGCCGAGGGTATACTGATGAACAGGTAGAAAGAATAACCGCCGACATCTTGTCCGGGCAATCGGTCTTTATCCGCATTCATACCTTGATCAGTACCGTATTGTCCGCGGCAATCCCTTTGAACGATGCCGAACAGCCGATCCGGCAAGTCCTGGCCGATTGCGGCGTCGAGCCGCCGAGCCAAGGGGAAGTCCGGCCTTCTTACAGCCTGGCCGATTTCGAGCGCGACTTTAAACAACTTTCACCGGAGCAACAACGGCAAGCGCTGGATAAAATTCGGAAAATTATGGAAGAGTCTCGCTGAATACGGGCGTTACGCTTGAGTATAAGAAAACAATTTGATACTGTGCCGCTGTTATTCTCATGGTTTACGGAGTTGTATTATGGCTGGCACGATTACCGCTTTCCTCATCACCTACTGGTTTTACAAGAGCGCCGAAGCGGCCGGCAAGAACCCGTTATCTTCAGCCATAGCAGGTTTTCTGTCCTATCTGATTCCCTGCCTTGTCTGGACCTTTACCATAACCCCGGGCCTGCGCGATGCGGTTGAACATAATCCCGGCACCCTGTCCGGCTTGTTTGTCAATTACGCCTATATCCTGGTGGGGATTGCCTGCGCCGTCGGATTCAAATTCCTGTATTTCAAACAGGCGAATACCTAACAGCCGTAAGGCATTCGGCTTTAGTCAATGGTGCGCGGCGGACATCCTGGATAACCGTTGCCGCTCCCTTAATCCTGAAAAAATCAGTTTCTTAAACCTTGGAGGCTCAAACTCATGAAAAAAACCACCTTATTCCTTCTGTTCGGGCTTCCGCTTGCTTCATTCGCGCAACAGCCGCCCGGTTTCAGCCAGGATCAAATGGCTAAAATGATGCAGCAGACGGAGAAAATGCAAAGCTGCATGAGTCAAATCGACCAAGCCGCGATGCAAGCTTATGAAAAACGCGCCGAAAAAATGGGCGCCGAAATGAAAGCCCTGTGCGCCGCCGGCAAGCGCGACGCGGCGATGGAGAAAGCCATGGAATTCGGCAAGGATATAGCCGCAAATCCGGCGTTGGCGCAGATGCGAAAATGCGGCGAAGGCATGCGCCAGGCCATGCCGGGGTTGATGCCTGAAGCTTCGCACGGCCAGGACGACGCCCCAGGCAACCGGCATCCTTGCGACAGTTTTAACGACTGATTGGCGGGCAGCCATACCCGTCTTGCATCATCGCCGCCTCGGATAACGGGACGATTAAACCGAAATGCTGAGGGCGCGCGCATCGCGCCCTTTTTTACTGTCGAATCTCCCGAAAAGCTTGGGCACCGTGCGATGAATCAGCCTCCGGGCTTCCTTTACAAAAAGTCCAGCCGTCGGGTATACGGAAATGGCGCACACAGCCTGCCCTATGACAGCAAGGATAAAATCGGATAAATTGGTTCTTTATCCGGGAATTTCTAACAGGAGGTAGACAGGCCATGTTTAAAAAATCATTCCAGCTCATGCTGGCAGCCTTGTACGCGTTTCTGGCTGCCTGCTCCGCCGTGTCGGTCACCACCGACTACGACCCTTCGGCGCCATTCCGGCAATACCGCACTTATACCTTCGTGCCATCCGGCGAGAAAGTTCCGCTGTCGCCCTCCACCGACGCCGCCTTCCGCGATTCCCTGCGCGCCAATCTTGCGGCCCGCAACATTGCCGAAGCGGACAAGGACGCCGACCTGCATGTGGTTCGCCATATTTCCACCAAGGAAAAAACGGTCGTTTACCAGTCGCACGACCGGCCTTACCGCGGCTTGCCTTACGGCTACGGCTATTATGGTTTATGGGCCAGCGCCCCTATCGCTTATACCGACGTATCGCAGTATACCGAAGGAACGCTGATCCTCGACTTCGTGGATGCAAAGACGCAGAAATTGGTATTTCGCGGAATTGCCACCGGCACGGTCAGCGCCCCCCAAACCAATGCCAAACGGGTTCGGGAAGCGATAAAAGAAATTGTCGAAAAATTTCCCAATCACATCCCGCAGTGAAAACGCATGTCCTGATCATATCGTTGTCGGCCGCGCTGTTGATGGCGGCATCCGCCCTAGCAGCGGATAAAGCCACCGAAAACCGGCTGGATGAGGTGGCGAAGCGCGGCGCGCATGTCATGCCTTTCAGTTTGGAGCAGACGACGCATATTTTCTCGAAAACGGAGAAAGGCGGCTTGCAGCAAGTCATCGTCAAGAACAATTCGAATACTGGACAAATCGGGTTGATTCGTCAGCACCTATCGAAAATTTCCCAGGAATTCATGCGAGGCGACTTTTCCGATCCGGCAATGATTCATGACGAAGACATGCCGGGTTTGGCGGAATTGAGAAAGGCGCCGCCCGGCCGAATCAAGATTGTGTATAAGGAGCTGCCCAACGGCGCCAAGATCGACTACTCAACCGATGACAGGCAGTTGATTGACGCCATCCATCGCTGGTTCGACGCGCAATTAAGCGATCATGCGCGTCATGCCATGCCGGGCCATCCCCATCATCAAATGCATCATAACCCGTAAGCAGTAATGGCGCACGCCCTACAGGGGAAGCATGTCGATTTACCGACGATGCTACTCCTGAAAGCTCCTATCTTCATCGTAACGCGATAAGGCCACTGCCTCGATCCTTACGATGCGGTCTTTTTTGTCGGCTTCGCTAAACGCCTCCCGGCCTTCCGATGATTGCCCTTGAGCACGTCGATTACGGGCCCCCGCTTATCCCAATCAAATTAAAATTTCCTACGGCAGCGAATTGAGCCTTCATAAGCCCCAAAAAGCATTAGCCCGCTCCGCCCAAAAAAGGCCGCACATTCACAGCTTTCCTCCCTCTCCACCCTTGCCATATTCCTGCGGACTTCGCAATACCAAGGGCTGATCCGATAATCGGGGGATGTCTTCCGCTCATTTCATCCTGCCAAAATGGCGGATTTCAGAGGTGACAGCTGTAGTGGTCTAATAAAAACGGACACGCCGATAGGTTGATAAAATAAATCAACCAAAGCAAATTAAGGAACAAGAGCATGACTCAAAAACGTCGAGCCTTTGACGCCAATTTTAAAATGACCGTAGTGCGGATGATCAAAGACCAGGGGCTGAGCGTCAGCCAAGTCTGTGAAGATATGGATCTGGGCGAGACCGCCGTACGGCGCTGGTTAAAGCAGGTCCAAGCCGAACAAAGCGGTCAGTCCGGCATCGGCAAGCCGTTGACAGCCGAACAGCAAAGCATTCGGCAACTGGAAGCGGAGAATCGGCAATTGCGGATGGATAACGACATCTTAAAAAAAGCGTCGGCCTTCTTTGCCCGCGAACTGAAATGAACTACCGGCTGGTTCACCGGCTGGTTCAGCAGTTGCAACAGAAGGCCGTCCCTGTCCAGCACAGTTGCCGGGTTTTGGAGGTCAGCCGCGCCGGTTACTATGTGGCGCGGCAGCGCGCCAGGCGTCCACGGCCGGTCTGCGCGACGTCTGTCCATTTACAAAGCGTGTTCGAAGCCTCGGGACGCTGTTATGGCAGTCGGCGTTTGCAAGGCGCCTTACACGGCCTGGGCATCCGGATTGGCCGCTATCGGGTGCGCGGCCTGATGCGTGCCCATCAACTCAAGCCGGTATGGAAGCGGAAATTCGTTCACACCACCGACAGCAAACACAACCTGCCGGTGTTCGATAACGTGCTGGATCGCCAGTTTACGCCGGCGGCGGCCAATCAAGCGTGGGTGTCGGATATCACCTATATTCGCACGGGGAGCGGCTGGTTGTATTTGGCCGCCGTACTGGACTTGTATTCGCGCAAGGTCGTCGGCTGGGCGATGGCGCCCAGCATGCCTGCCGAACTGGTGTGCACGGCTTTGCAGATGGCGATTTGCCAACGCCGGCCTGCACCCGGCCTGATCGTCCATTCCGACCGGGGCAGCCAGTACGCCAGCCAGGACTATCGGACTTTACTGGACAGGCATGGTTTGATAGGCAGTATGAGCCGAAAGGGAAATTGTTGGGATAATGCCGTGATGGAACGGTTCTTTCTCAACTTGAAGATGGAGCGCGTTTGGCGGCGTGATTATGCCAATCATCAGGAGGCCATCAACGACGTGACGGACTATATCGTGGGCTTCTATAACAGCCAGCGCTTGCATTCCACATTGGGATATCGGCCTCCCAATGCCTTTGAACGGGAAATGGCCGCATAACAACCTATCGTTGTGTCTGAAAAAACTTGACCATTACAAGCCTCCCATCAGAAGTTGACCCAGGGTCATGCAACAAAACCCGATAGGCACTTTTGTTTTTTGATTCTTCAAGGTCATGGAGGGCTAATGGACCATACAAGCATACCGACGCATTTGAGAATATTTTTACGATATTTTCGATAAATACGATAGAACCGATATAACTTTAGTTCTTTACTATACTGTATGCATGCTCTAATCCAGCCGGCTAAATACCGGGCTGCAAACGGCATAAACCCAAATAATATCTCCAATTAGGAGAAGAAAAATGAAAAGGCACACACAAGTGAAATCCATCCCAGATTTCGATAAAAAAAAATTATTGCCCGCATTGCTGGCGGTCGGAATGGCGATAGTTGGCGCCGATGTTTCTGCTGCAACAACGACAGGCACCCTGACTGTAACTGCAACCCTGACCAGCGCATGCACCGTTTCGGCTTCCGCGCTCACCTTCGCGGCTGCCAATGCGCTGACCAGCTCGGCTGATGTCACCGGAGACACTGGAACTTCTCTGAAAATCGCTTGCACGACGGGGACTAACCCTACAATTTGGTCGGATACGGCCCGTATCTTGTCTGACGGCACCAATTCCTTTGCCTTCAATCTCAGCCAGACGGCTGGAGCGGCAGCCGATAACCTTCCGACCACTTCCGGAGCTGCCGAAGCCATTGCAGGTTTTACGGCGGACGGCACCGAAAAAACAGTGACGATTTACGGCAAGATTTTGGCCAGCAATTTTGGTGGAAAACCGGCCGGCACTTACACCAAAGCCGTCACGTTGAGCGTCAACTACTAATGTCGGCCCGGTCAATCTTTGCGCGTTGGTTATTTTTCGCCGACGCCGTATTTGTCGGCAGCATCCAGGCCGTTACCATCTCGCCGGTGCGAGTCGAGCTTTCGGCCTCCCGGAGAGTCGTGTCGGTAACCGTCAGCAATCCCTCGAGTCAGGCGATCAGCTTTCAGGCCGAAACCCTGATCTGGCGCCAGCAGGGCGGCACGGATCGCTACGAACCTACCGACGATCTGTTGGTCGCTCCGCCGATCGCCGAGATCCCGCCGCAATCCAGCCAGATATTCCGGGTGACTTTGCGCCGGCCTTTATCGGGCATAGACGAACAAGCCTACCGGCTCGTGCTGGAAGACGTTAGCGAAACGTTGACGCCCCAACCGGGTGCAATAGCAATACGCTTCAATCACAATCTGCCGGTATTTGCCCTGTCCGCAGGCGAAGCCAAAGCCTTGCCGCGCTGGAGCCGCTGTGCGGCCGCCGCAGGCAAGGGTTGCGTGCAATTGGATAATAACGGCAGCCGCCATATCCGTTTGTTGGGAGTGACCGTCGCGGGACCAAACTGGCAGCAGACGATCCAGGGCGGCACAGTGCTGGCCGGGGCCTGGAAGCAATGGAATTTCGACCTGCCGGCCGGGCATAGCCCGCCGGCCAGCATCACGGCCAAGACCGATCAAGGAACGTTATCCGCCGAATTGACTTCGCCGGAGCTCTAAACCGCAAAAACGCGCAATTTTTTGAAATAGGTCGCAGATGGATGCTGATTTTAACTACGTCTCACCGGGCGTCAACAATCTACCCGGCAAACGGTATAAGACGCTTCGCGCCTACGCTCCTTTCGCTGCTGGCAGCATCAGCATCTCTCTCTTTTTGCTCGACGTTGGCCGCTTGGCCGGCCAAGATTTTCGAGAAGGCGGCTCATGATCAAGCTAACGGGCAAGCGACAGGCAAAATCCGGCGCAACGACGGTACGCAGACCCTATTGCTCGATGTGACGGCCAATGGTTGGAAACTGGGCGATATCATCCGGGTCGAAAAACTGGCCGGCGGTCGCCTGGTTCTGCCAGCGGACGCCTGGAAAAAGGCGCGCCTTCGTCCTTCCGGAGAAAAGCTGAAGTTGCCAGACGGCGACCATGGCTATGCGCTGGACTCTGTGCCGGGATTGACCTATAAACTCGACAGGAGCAGACTCGCGCTGGCTATTACCGCCCCCGCGGAAGCGTTTGAATCCAGCGCGCTGGCTCACGCAGGACGCGGCGGCGAAGTTACGCCCAACCAAGCGCCGCCGGGCTTCTATTTCAACTACAATCTCACCGGCACGCGGTCCGCCGACAGTCCGCTCAGTTACGGCGCCTTTCTGGAAGGCGTGGCCTTCAACGGCATGGGTTCACTGGTCGCCAACGGCGTGCTGCGCGGCGACGACAACCGGCGCGGGATCATCCGCACCGATACCTTCTTCCAGAAGGACCTGCCGAGATCGATGGAAACGCTGGTCATAGGCGACACCATCGGTACAGGCGGCGCCTGGAGCCGTCCTGTACGCTTCGGCGGTATTCGCTGGGCACGGGATTTTAACTTGCGGCCCGGTTTTTTCAGCTTTCCGATGCCGTCGATCTCCGGCTCGGCAGCGCTGCCTTCCACCGTTGACGTGCTGATCAACAACCAACGGCAGCAAAGCCAGTCCGTTGAAGTCGGGCCGTTCACGCTCACGAACGTACCGGTGGTGACCGGCGCCGGCGAAGTCAATCTGGTGGTACGCGACATGCTCGGCGTCGAGACCCTGGTAACCCAGAGCTATTACACGTCGCCGCGCCTGTTGGCCACGGGTTTGTTGGATTTTTCATTCGAAGCCGGCTTGCTGCGCGAAAATTACGGCAGCCGGAGCCTCGACTACGGCGCTGCCTTTGCCGCCGGAACCTGGCGCCAGGGTTTCAACGACGCCTTCACCGGCGAAATGCGCCTGGAACTACAAAAGCGCCGCCAGGCGGCCGGCATCGAAATAGCGGGCCTGCTCGGGCATTTTGCGGTGGCGCGCGCCGCGGC
This sequence comes from Methylomicrobium sp., assembly GCA_051061095.1. Classification (GTDB taxonomy): domain Bacteria; phylum Pseudomonadota; class Gammaproteobacteria; order Methylococcales; family Methylomonadaceae; genus Methylomicrobium. The sequence continues at coordinate 9,877 of JBPFEE010000026.1, forward strand.
CGCCTACGCCAGCGCCGACGGCAAGCAAGGGGGACATTATGTGTTGGGCCTGGAGCGCCGCTCGCTCGGCGGCTCCGGCTCGCTGCAGTGGGAATACTTCGACCGGGGTTACATACAATTCGGCTCGCTTCCCGCCGAACTTAGACCGCGCGATCGTTTAACAGCCAGCTATGGCATGCCGCTGTTCCAGGGCGCCTCGGCCGGCGTTAGCTATATAAGCCAGTCCAATTGGAACGGCGACCGCTTTGAACTGGCATCCGCGAACCTGGGGATTTCGCTGCCTTGGAACATGTACCTCAACATTTATGCCAGCAAACAACTGGATCAGGACAATGGCTGGAGCGGCGGTCTCAACCTCATGTTGCCTTTGGGCTCGCAGCGTACGGTTTCCGCCAGCAGCAACCGTGATATTGCCGGCCGTTTCATCAACGCCGTACAAGCCAGCCAATCGGTGTCCCAGGGGCCCGGACTGGGCTGGCGTCTGCGTACGAGCGACGATCCCGGCCAGCAATTGCAAGCGGGGGGAACGCTCAACACCAACTACGGGCAATTCACCGCCGATGTCAATCTGGGTGAAAAGGGCACTGCAATACGCCTTGGCGGAAACGGCTCGATTGGCTGGCTGCAAGGCCTGCCTTTCGCGACCCGCGATATCGGCCATGGCAGCTTTGCCGTGGTCAAGGTGGGCGACCTCAAAAATGTTCAGGTATACCGCAGTAATCAGGTTGCCGCCACGACCGACGGCAGCGGCATGGCCCTGGTGCCCAACCTGCTGCCGTACCAGCAAAACCAGCTCACCATCGATCCGGGCGAATTGCCTTTCGATGTCGAAATCAAAGGCGTCAAGGAGCTGGCAACGCCTTACGCGCGCAGCGGCGTGCTCGTGGAATTTCCGGTGCGGCGTTCCCGCAATGCGCTGGTGGAACTGCGCCAACCCGACGGAAACCCGGTTCCGGCCGGTGCCCAAGTCGCCGTGACTCCCGGCGGTAGGAAGTTTATCGTGGCCAAACGCGGCCAGGCGTATCTGACCGACCTGGAATCCGACAACCGTATTACAGTACAATGGCAAGGGGGCCGCTGTGATCTGGCCGTTGCTCTGACACCAGACGGACCTGCGGAGCCGCGTATCGGACCTCTTATCTGCGGAGACCCACTATGAAAAAACCGATGCTTTCGGCAATTCTGTTGCTGTCGAATATATTTTTCCTAGCAAAAGCTTATGCTCTCTTTTGCTCCGTCAACTCCTCGGGTCTAAGCTTCGGCAGTTTCAGCCCCCTCACCGATAACACAGCCGACAGCACGGGCACCATCAACGTGAGTTGCGATGCGTTGGAGTCTTATACCATTGCGCTTTCCCCCGGCGGCAGCGGAACCTATAGCCCGCGCCTCATGGCCAATGGCGGCAATTATCTCCAATACAACCTTTATCGCGATGCCGGTCACAGCCAGATCTGGGGTAACGGCACCGGCGGCAGCTACACGGTAAGCGACTCGATTCTCCTCCTTGGCTCCAAAAATTATACGGTCTACGGCCGCATTCCGCTTTCGACTCAGCGGGGAGCCATGGTGGGCAACTATAGCGACAGCATTTCCGTGACAGTCACTTATTAGCTACAATACACCCTTATTCTTCTTTGTCACCTCTTCAATAGGGTAAAGTGGAACTAGACCGTTTATCATCAGCTACGCCACCAGTACTTAATCTTTGCTATATTATAATTTACTTTCCTTTTATTCACGGCCCATGTCCTCAATTCCCAAGCCAATCAAGAGCTATCTAACGCCTAATGAAGTCGCCGAAATATTGATGGTGTCCCCGGTAACGGTCAGGTCGTGGGCGCAAAAAGGGCTGCTGATCGCGAAGGTGACTCCGGGCGGCCACCGGCGTTTCTTAAAAAGCGATGTCGAGCGTTTTGCACGGGAAAGCGGCATCACTCAATCCGACGCCAAGCCATCCGCCAACCGGATTCTCATCGTGAACGACGATTCCATGAGGACTGCCTTTGTTCGGGACATTCTAGAAAACTCGGGCATCGATTTCGCGGTCGAGACTGCCCAAAACGGTTTCGAAGCCGGCATTAAAGTTCATACTTTTTCTCCGGATGTGGTCCTGCTCAATTTCATGTTTCCCGCTTCCGAGAGTTTCCGTATCTGTTCCCTCATCAAAAGCGAAGCGGCGACGCGCCATATCTGCGTGATCGCCATTACGGAGGATATGAGCGCCGATAATATCACCCGAATATTAAAAGCCGGCGCCGAGACATTTATTGCCGAACCCTTCAATCCCCAGGATCTTCTGGGGCTTCTAAGCCATACCGCGGGACTGAAAAACCCGGTACCGAAAGAGCAGGCAGGCGCGCCTGGCATGCTCAAGCCTCTGAATGAAGAGGCCGACGACTTTCACGATACGTTATTTTTTTCCTTGACGCGCCTGGTTGAAACCAGAAATAGCGCCTGGAACAGCCATGATTCCTCCCGGCTTATCCAGCTGACGGACATCTTCGGCCGTTCCCTCCGCCTCGGCACCGAAGAGTTGAAGGCGTTGCGCAATGCCTGCATCTTGCACGATATCGGCAATCTCGGCATTCCCGACAGCATTCTGCTGAAGCCGGAGCCTTTGACCGGGGAAGAATGGGCGATAATGCGCAGCCATACCCTGATCGGGGCGCAAATGTGCAGCAGCTTGAAGAACATGGAGCTCACCGTACCGGTTATCCGCTCTCACCACGAGCGCTGGGACGGCAGCGGTTATCCCGACGGGCTGAAAGGGGAAGCCATCCCGTATTTGGCCAGGGTGTTTCAATTTGTCGATATCTTCGACGCGCTCTCCTCGCCCCGGCCTTATAAACCCGCATTGCCTTTCGAAGAAGTGATAGGCATCATTCGCCAGGAAATTGACAACGGGTGGCTGGATCCCGTTCTGGGCGCGGTTTTTTTGGAATTGCTGAATACGGAAATTTCTACTTTTATGGGCTATTGAATCAGCCTTGCGATTCCATTCGCAGGTAAATCCCACGCCTATCCTCTCACGAACTGCACGACAGCATCGAACACCCCGGCCGGCTGCGCGCCCAGTCCGGACGTTTTGCCGCGTAATATTCCCTCTCCGGCTGTTCGTCGTAAGGGCGGCGCAGCAAATCGAGCAATTCGTTCACCATTGCAAAATCGCCCTGCTCCGCCTTGTCGATCGCCAGTTGCGCAAGATAATTGCGCAGCACATACTTCGGGTTGACCGCCTGCATCCGGCGGCGGCGCTGTTCATCCGGAACGCCGTCTTGCCGAAGACGTGCACGGTAATGGCCGAGCCAAGCGGACAGCCTTTCCCGGTATTCGGGGGTCAGTTGCGCAGGCACATAATAACTGTCGTGCAGTAACTCGGTGCTTTGCGTTTCCCAGCCGGACTGATCGTCACGCATGTCCAGCGCTGCAAGCGTCCTGAAAAACTTCGTCATGTCCGTTTCAACCCGTTGCAGCAGCGCCAAAAGTTCGACAATCAAATCCTCGTCGGTCTCTGGACGATAGACGGCCAAGCCGAGCTTGTCGGCCATCATCCGCTGCCATTCCCGGTCAAAAGTTTCGGCATAGGCGCTCATCCCCGCCTGTAGCGGTTCGGCTTCGCCGAATAAAGGATACAGCGCATTCGCCAGTTGCCCCAGATTCCAGTACGCAATTTGCGGCTGCTGACCGAAACGGTAGCGGCGCTGTTCGGCGTCGGTCGTGTTCGGCGTCCAGTGCGGATCATAATTGTCCAGCCAGCCGTAGGGACCGTAATCGATCGTCAGCCCCAGAATCGACAAATTGTCGGTGTTCATCACGCCGTGCACGAAACCGACCCGCTGCCAGTGCACGACCATCGCGGCGGTCTTGCGGCACACCTCCAGAAACCAGTCGGCATAGACAGCCGGCGACGGCTCGCCGAGATGCGGGAAATCGACCCGAATCGTATAGTCGACAAACCGGCGCAAAAGATCGATCTCGCCGCGCGCGGCCAGAATCTGAAAATTGCCGAAGCGGATAAACGACGGCGCGACCCGACAGACGATCGCGCCCGGCTCGGGCCTTGGGTTGCCGTTGTAGAACATGTCGCGGATCACCGCTTCGCCGGTCAGCACGACGCTTAACGCACGCGTTGTCGGCACGCCGAGATGATGCATCGCCTCGCTGCAGAGAAATTCCCGGATGGAGGAGCGCAGCACCGCCAGGCCATCCGCGCTGCGCGAATAGGGCGTGGGGCCTGCACCCTTGAGCTGCAGGACCCAGCGCTCGCCGCGGCGGTTGATCACCTCGCCGAGATTGATCGCGCGCCCGTCGCCGAGCTGCCCTGCCCAGAAACCGAACTGGTGGCCGCCGTAGCACATCGCATAGGGCTCCATGCCTCGCGCCAGACGATTGCCGGCAAACACCTGAGTAAAATCTTCGGACAGGCAGAGTTCCGGAGATAAATCCAGCAAATCGGCGACTTCCCTGGAACAAGCGACCAGTTGCGGAGCCGCAACTTTGGTCGGATTGACGCGGGAATAACAGGCGCCGGCGACTTGCCGGCGGTAATTGGCCGTTTCGGGATCGGCGGGCAGTTCGCTGACAAAGCGGTTGTCGAAGGTCAGGTCGTCGAGGGAGGAAACTAATATTCTGGAGTTCATGAACGAATAAGACAACCTTTACGATTGGGCGTTCTTTAATTCTGACTGTTTTAGTCGGAAAATGTCAAGTTTTCACTGCCGCAATTGCCCCAATCAAGTATCTATCCATGGGTTGCATCAGCCCGAATCACCCCAACCGGATTAATTCCCCCCAAAAAAAGAATAGCCGCATTAGCGGCTATTCTTAAGTGGATTTTTTGATGATAAGAAGCGGAAATACAAAAATTGAAAATGTCTTTCCGTTACCGGCTTAATTTTACTTCTTACCGCCCTTATTACCTTTTGCCTCGACTACTGGGCAATCGCTAACATCAGGATCCGTACAGGTATTTTTGCCTTTTTCGTCAGTAATAATATCTACCCCTTCGCCTCCATCCAGCGCATCTTTGCCGTTGCCGCCATCCAGGTCGTCATCTCCGCCGCCGCCATTAAGCTCGTCATTGCCGTTGCCGCCGCTCAAATCGTCGTGGTTTGGGCCGCCGATTAACACATCTTTCCCGTTGCCTCCCTCTAGAATATCAACATCGGCGTCGAACTCATCCACGTCGCCATCCAGGTCAAAATCGCCATTACCATCTTCAACTTCAGCCGGATCGTCGCTATCGTCGTCATCATAGCCGAAAAGAGAATCACTGCCATTGCCGCCGTATATTTCATCGTCGCCGAGCCCGCCGATTAAAATATCATTGCCATTGTTGCCCTGAATATCGTCGTTACCTTCGCGTCCATCAATAATATCGTTACCGCTCTGGCCGCAAATTTGATCGTTGCCGCGGGTGCCTTCAATCACATCGGCGCGATTAGAGCCGAGAATGGACAAACCGCTATAGATATATACCGGGTTCCCATGATTATCCAGAACAGGGGCACCATTATGTAAAACAGGCGTTGCAAGTGGTGCCGTGTCGACTTCCAGACACTCGCCCGTAAAATCAGCGCTCTTACAGATTTCGTAGAAATCATCGGTGGGATCATCTGGCGTATCATTATCATTGACATGACCAGACCGGAATTTTTTACTCAAAACCACATCGGCATCGGAAATCGTGCATTTTTTCACAGATTGATTATTAGCATTGCCGGAATCGGCCGAGGCTGAATTTGTTAGCGCCAAGCCACCCAGGCATAGCCATATACTGGTGTAAATCAGTTTTTTGTTCATTATTGTGTCCTCATTACAAATATTAAAACTTCAAAATCGACAAAAAGCCAAAGCAATGCAGTTTTACAGACATTTCATCCTTAAAAATACACTGATTCTCAAAAAATTACCGTGACTGAATACTAAATTCCATAATTCATATCATATTGATTCTAATATAAAACTCTTAGCCGGCAATTAAATTCATTTACCCTGCGCCCGCCTGTATCATTAAGCGCTTGATTTAATAATGAATAGTCCGGCTCCATTGGCCTAAAACATTATTCTTTAATCCGGGTTTAATCTTTAGGCGGTATGCTCAAGCATGTACTCAAAAAGATGCATTATTTGTCATTTAAGTTCAATAACTATCATGATCATATCGCCCCATTCTACAAGCCGGCGGGCTTCGCCGCTCCTGATTGCCGCTTTCGGCTGCATGATGAGCGGCTGTCAAACACTGTCTTCCTGGTTTCCGTCCGGTGAAGCCCCCATCGCCAGCACACCGGCAACAAACCGCCCGGAAATCAGTACTATCGCCAGCCATGAATTTGACCTGATGCCCGGCCAGGACATGGTCGGCACGCTGGCCGCCGTCGACACACGCCCGAACGACACGCTGTCCGACCTCGCCCGCCATTACGGCTTGGGCTTTAACGATATAGCGATCGCGAATAAGGGAACCAAACCCTGGACTCCCCAGCCCGGCAGCCGTGTGTTGCTGCCCCTGGAGTTCATTCTGCCCGACGCGCCGCGCAAAGATATCGTGCTTAATCTCGCCAACATGCGATTGTTCTATTATCCGAAGAAAGAATCGAATGCGTTATACACCTATCCGGTCGGCATAGGCCGACAAGGCTGGAGTTCGCCGATTGGAGTGACGAGTATCGTCAATAAACAGGCCAACCCGGTCTGGCATGTGCCGCCGTCGATCCAGCGCGAACATGCCGAGAAAGGCGACATTCTGCCGCAAAACATACGCTCGGGCCCCGACAATCCGCTCGGCTATTATGCGATGCGGCTCGGGTTTCCGAGCTATCTGATCCACGGCACCAACAAACCCTATGGCATAGGGATGCAGATCAGCCACGGCTGTATACAGCTTTATCCGGAAGATATCGAAACGTTGTTCAATAAAGTCGCGGTCGGCACCAAGGTCCGCATCGTGCATCAACCTTATCTGGCTGCCTGGCAGCAGGATGCCCTGTATATCGAAGCGCACGAACCGCTCGATAAGTGGGCCGCCAGCAAAGCCAAACTGAAAAAGCAGTTCCTGAAAAAGCTGAAGACTCTGACCGCAGATAAAAATGCCGAGGTCGACTGGGAGAGAGTCGAGCAAGTGATCCAGCGCGCCGACGGCATTCCGACGCCGGTGCTGAAGAACAGCCCCGATCTTGCATCACTGTCGCAACAGGCCGTGCAATTGGCCCATCCCGAACGCTTGTACGGACAGCCCGAAGTTGCGGAACTCAAAGACGGCGACTGGGCGATGCGCGTCGCAGCTTATAAGACCGAAGCCGAAGCCGAGCAGCTCGCCGCCATGCTGAATCATCAGGGACCGCAGATTCCGGCCCGCAAGGTGAAACTGAAAGACGAATACCATGTCATTGCCGGCCCTTATAAGAACAAGAAGGAAGTCAATAAAGCCGCGAAACGCGTGCTGATGGACTTTGAACTGAAGGCTGAAACGATCAAGCCGGGAGAGCATCCTGATCAGGCGATTGTTTCTAGCCTGGGTACTGATGCTCCGCTAAATTAGAGATCGCATAAAAGGGCATGGGGATTAAAGCCTCTGATCTTTTATTCCCCATGTAACGGCTCCCTTCTGTTTTACTTTGGCCCGCTGTTCCGGACGCGGCTCTATCTCCACTTATGACCGTTAGGATATGCTTGGGTGACGGTTTCCCTGAATAGCATTGGCCCTTGCGAAAAATCGAGCTAAAACTTTACCGTTGGGGATATTCTAGAGAAACCTGAGTTCGGTATAAGCCTATGTCTGAGACAACAGATTGACTTTGATCAATGAGCGCCTGGGCTTGTTATCGCCCAGGCAATAAACCATGATGCCGTCCATCAGGCTAACCAGGAAGTTGGCCACGGAAAGGAGACCGCTCGCTCCGAATTTCCTATCCCGAACTCAGGTTAGTGAAGGAAATATTGTGAAACCGGATTAATTTTTGCCGGACCTGCCCCCTTTGGATTCGGCTTTCGGTTGAGCCACAACATTGCCTCTCGGCATACCGGCAAACTCAAACAGGATGTCCAATTCCTTGTCGGATAATTCGTAAAAGGAATGCGCCTTCAAACGTTCGGGCAGCACGACCGGCCCGTAGCGCACCCGCATCAACCGGCTCACGACCACCTGCTGCGACTCCCACAAGCGCCGGACCAGCCGGTTGCGGCCTTCGCTGACCGTCACGTAATACCATTTATTCGCCCCCTCCCCGGCGTAAAAGCGAACGTCGTTGAATTTGGCCAGACCGTCTTCGAGTTCGACGCCCTGTTTTAATTTTTCGATCGTCGCCTCGGACACCTCGCCCAGGATGCGCACTGCGTACTCGCGTTCGATCTGGGTTTTCGGGTGCATCAGCCGGTTGGCCAACTCGCCGTTATTGGTGACCAGCAACAGACCCGAGGTATTGATGTCGAGCCGCCCGACCGCAATCCAGCGCGCGGCCATCAATTTAGGCAACTGCGTAAAAATCACCGGCCGCCCCTCCGGGTCGCGACGCGTAACGACTTCGCCGGTCGGCTTGTGATAAAGCAGTACACGGGTGGGCTGGCGGTCGAATTTCTGCCAATCGACATAGCGGCCGTTGATTTGTAGCGTGTCGCCTCCTTGCAGGCGGGCGCCCAACGCCGCCACAGCGCCGTTGAGCATCACCCGGCCTTCCTCGATCCAGCGCTCGATTTCCCGGCGCGAGCCAACGCCCCCACGCGCCAGGACTTTTTGAATGCGCTCGCCCGCGCCTTCCTCCTGCACGGCCGCAACGGTTCTCGGCCTGGCTTCAGGCGTCGGTTTCCGAAGCGGTTTCGAGTGTTTCTTCTCCGGCTTCGGACGGCTCTTCTCGGAGTTCATAGACATCTTCTCCGGTTTCGACGGGTTCTTCTCTGGTTTCCTGTTTTTCACTGGCTTCCTGTTCAGGGGCTTGCAAGATTTCCGGCGCCGGCTCGAGCTCCTGTATCTGCTCCAACGTCGGCAACTCGCTTAATGACTTGATATTGAAATAATCCAAAAACTGCTTGGTCGTACCGTATAGACCTGGCCGGCCCGGCACCTCCTTATGGGCGACCACCCGAATCCATTCGCGCTCGAGCAATGTCTGAATGATCCCGGAGCTGACGCTGACGCCGCGGATGTCTTCGATGTCGCCGCGCGTGACCGGCTGGCGGTAGGCAATGATCGCCAGCGTTTCGAGCAAGGCGCGCGAATATTTCGGCGGCTTCTCTTCGAATAAGCGCTGGACCCAGCGCGACAATTCCTGCCGCACCTGAAACCGGTAGCCGCTCGCAACCTGTTTCAATTCGACCGGACGGGATTGATAGTCAGCCGCAATCGCTTCGACCGCCGTCTGAATCTCGGCTAGCTCCGGCTGTTCGATCTCGGGAAAGACTTGCTGAATATCCTTGCAGGTCATCGGCCGGTTCGCGGCAAATAAAATGGCTTCTACAATCGATTGAATATCCATTGATCTAGGCGTTTCAGTTCGGAATTGCGGCTGCAGCGCCGCGCACGCGGATCTCGGCGAACGGCTCGAGTTGAATGATTTCGATTAATCCTTCCTTGGCGAGTTCGAGTATCGCCAGAAACGCGACCAGCACACCGGGACGGCCCTCCTTGTGCAGGAACAATTCGGTAAAGCGTAGACTATCGGAGCCTTTCAGGTTGTCCAGAATGGTAGACATGCGTTCGCGTACCGACAGGGGCTCCAGGGTTACATGATGATGGCTGAACTGTTCGGCGCGCTTCAGGACTTGCTGTAGCGCCAGTAACATTTCCTTCATCGTCACGTCGGGCAGTTTCTTTTCGAAAGTCAGATTGGAGGTATCGGCCGCGCAGGTGAAAAGTTCGCGCTCCAGCCTCGGCATCTTGTCGATGTCCTCGGCCGCCTTTTTGATGCATTCATATTCCTGCAGGCGGCGAATCAACGTCGCTCTCGGATCTTCCTCCTCTTCTTCCGCTTCCTGCGGGCGCGGCAATAACATCCGCGATTTGATTTCCGCGAGCAGCGCCGCCATTACCAGATATTCGGCCGCCAGTTCCAGGTTGATCTCGCTCATCAGCTGAATGTAGGCAATGTACTGATGCGTGACTTTGGCGATCGACACGTCGACGATATCGAGGTTTTGCCGCCGGATCAGATACAGCAATAAATCGAGAGGTCCCTCGAACAGTTCGAGAAACACCTCCAGCGCATTCGGCGGAATGTAAAGATCGTCCGGCAATTGCTCGATCGGCTCGCCATTGACAATCGCAATGACCGCGGCCCGTTCCGGAACGAAATCGTGGCTCAAATCATTCATCGCTCCACCATTGCCCGGTTTATCGGCGCATGCATCAGAGGCCGGCGAGCGAAAAAAACATCTGCTGCGCGATATACATCGGATATTCCAGAATCGCGTTCAAAATCCGGGTATAAAGCAGCACCAGCAGGATGATGAAACCGTAGCGTTCCAGGCGATTATACTGCCAGGCCCAATAATTCGGCAAAATACCGGTCACCACCCGGCTGCCGTCCAGCGGCGGAATCGGCAACAGATTGATCAAAGCCAGCACCAGGTTGATCGAAATGCCGGCGACGCCCATATAAATCAGCGGCAATGAAATCGCTTCGACCCCGATCAATACACCCAGCCGCGCCAACAGCGCCCAAGCGATTGCCATTAACAGATTCGAAACCGGCCCCGCCAGAGCGACCCAGGCCATATCCTTACGCGGGTTTTTGAAGTTTCTCGCATCGACCGGCACCGGTTTGGCCCAGCCGAAAATGAAACCGGTCCCGGTCAGCAGCAATAGGCCCGGCAATATTATAGTGCCGAACCAGTCGATGTGCTTCATCGGATTCAAGGTCAGACGCCCCTGTTGATAGGCCGTATTATCTCCGCATTTTCTCGCCACCCAGCCGTGCGCGACTTCATGCACGGTGATCGCAAAAATCACCGGCAGTATCCAGACCACGATCCGCTGAATCAGCGACAATTCATTCATCATAATCAGTTTCCTCGGTTAATCCAGCATCGGCGCGATGCCGATGCCCTGCCGGACGATTTCGGGACCATTGTTCGAAAATTCAATGATCGTGGTTTCCCGGTATTCGATAATGCCGGCATCGATCACCAGTTCGAGTTCGCGCTCCAGGCGCTTCCGAATGTCATAAGGATCGGTCAACGGCTCATTCATCCCAGGCAATAGCAAACTGGTCGTCAACAAAGGCTCTTCCAGCTCCGTGACCAGCATCAGCGCGATCGCATGTTGCGGAATCCTGATACCGACCGTTTTCTTTTTTGGATGCTGCAAGCGGCGCGGCACTTCCCGGGTAGCGTCCAGAATGAACGTAAACGGCCCCGGCGTCAGCGCCTTGATCATCCGGTAGGCGTCATTGCCGATTTTGGTGAAATTGGAGACTTGAGCCAGATCCTTGCAAACCAGCGTAAAGTTATGCTTGTCATCCAGTTGGCGAATCCGGCGAATCTGATCCAACGCGGTTTTATCGCCGATTTGGCAGGCAAGCGCATACGAAGAATCGGTCGGATAAACGATTACGCCGCCCTTGCGGATAATCTCCACCGCGCGATGAATCAGGCGCAACTGCGGATTTTCGGGGTGGATTTCAAAAAACTGTGCCATGTTTCAGATAGGCTTCAAACAATAGGACATTATAACGTATTAACGCCTCAATTCGTTGAATACCATACAAGAAAATGGGGTAATACGGCGCTGAAGGCTTGCCGGCTCCTGCTGTCCGGGCATGAGCCGGAAAATCCGATCGCTGTCCTCAACGCTCCGACTCTTTCTTCGCGACCTTGTTGCGCAGATATACCGGCTGCGCGTCTTCGACATCGACCGCCAGACCCTGCGCGTAGCCGCAGGCGCCCAAGCGGGCGACCGCTCCCGCGCGCGGCAGATTGTCGGTTTCGATCAAACCGACGCGGCCTGCCAATTTGGCCGTCAGCACATCCCGATAAACGCCCCAGCCCGTGCCGATGCCGGCGCCGTGGGCATCGGGAAATGCAATCGCTTCGGCCGGCGTCACTTTTTCTTCACCCACCAATTCCGCAAAGCCCGAGGCATTCTGCCGGTAAACCGCGAAATAGATTTCACCCATCCGGGCATCCATCGCAGTAAAAGCGGTATCGCAGCGATCGCCGTTCCGCTCGAAAAATTCCTGGGCGACGGCAGCCAGCGTCGATACCGGCACGACCCGCAAATTACCTCCCAGCGCGATCCCGTGAATCACGCCGGTCGCGATTCGCACCCCGGTAAAGGAACCGGGTCCGCATCCGAACGCCAGCGCGTCGAGATCGGGCAGCTTCAATCCCGCATCACGCATCAACCCGTCGACCATCGGCAGAATCAGTTGGGCATGGTCTCTCGGCGATACATGGTAGCGCTCGATCACTTCGCCATCGAGATAAAGCGCGGCCGAGCACGCTTCGGTTGCGGTCTCCACCGCGAGTAATTTCATTTTCTATTCTGTTTCGTAATTCGATTGTTGATTCGCTGCCCGCGCCTTTCCATTGAAACCGCAGCGTAGATTAAATGTCCAGTTCCAAGTCGGAGCGAGCGGTCGTGCAGCAACTGTAAACAAAGCCCGCCTTCCGGGTTTTTTCATCGATTTCACAGGCAGGACTGATATGCACTTTACCCCGGCACTTCATCTCGCACTCGCCGCAACCGCCGACACGGCAACTGTAATCCACTTCGATGCCGTGCGCTTCGGCCAGCTCCAGCAAGGTCACATGCTGATCGGTATCGACGATTTTACCGGATTTAGTGAATTTGACCTTATACAACGGTTCTTTTAACTGCAGCGAGCTCACGGCATCGCTGGACAATTGCGCCGACCTACCGGTACCGAAGCTTTCGGTATGATAATGGGACATATCGTAGCCTAGATCGCGCAAAATCCCGTTAATATTTTGCGCGAAGGGCTCGGGACCGCACAAAAATACGTCGCGTTCGAGAATATCGGGCACGAACATTGCCAGCATGGACGAACTGATACGTCCGGTAAAGCCCGTCCAGGAATCCGCCCCTTTCCGGCCTGACGTCACCGTAATTGCGATCTGAATGCGGCGGCTCCTTGCCGAAAGCATTTCGAACTCCTTACGAAAAATAATATTTTCGGGAGATTTAAAGGAAGCCAGCAATTTGACATCGACATTCGAAGCCGTATCGGCTATCCATCGGCACATCGACAAAATCGGCGTTATCCCGCTTCCGGCGCCGATAAACACAATTTTTTCGGACGAATAATCGAAACAGGTAAAGTGCCCCATAGGCCCCTTCGCGACCAATTCGTCGCCCAATTTGACTTGATCGCAAAACCAGTTGGAAACCAGGCCGCCGGGCAGCCTTTTAATCGTGACTTCCAGTAAGTACGGCCTTGAAGGAGTAGACGACATGCTGTAACAGCGCCTGACTTCCTCGCCGTTGATATCCAGAATAAAGGTGATGAACTGGCCCGGTTTATAAGAAAAAAGTAAGGGCTGAACACCTGCCAAACAAAAAGTCTTGCAGTCGTGCGTTTCTTCTATGATCTCGACGACTTTAAGCCGGATAACGCCTTCGCGCCATAACTTCAAATTGTCTTTGTCTTCGATCAGACTGATCGCCAAAGGGCTTGGCGGCGGTGACGGCGCCTTATAAAAAAAGTCCGGCACATCATCCATTGCATAGGCTTCAAGGTCATCAGGGACGGAATCCCTGGGCATGGGCCTATCGGCAAGGGAAAACTCCAGCCGGTAATCGGGCAAATCGATTTGCATGCCGTCGTAGAGCGGAATCTGTTGCTTTAACGGCAATTTTTTCCGATTAACCAGCACACCACAGCCATCATCCAGGCTTTCCAAATAAAATTTGCCGTCATGATTGAGTATGACGGCATGAAACATCGCCATTTTATTCGATTCAAGCTGCAAATCGGCACCCGGATGACGGCCGATAACGGTTACTCCTCTGAGTTCTTGCATCGAAATTTCATAAACGACGATACCGCCTTTTAAAACCCGCATCCTGTCGCCTTCCCGCTGATCGGGTTTGGCGCCTGCAAACAGTTGCGTCAGCCAAAAGGCGCCGGCATCGCCGATTTTCCGGCGGGGCTTTCCAGCCGGATGGTTTTTCGCGCGGCCTAACGGTTGAGCCTGCTCGTGCCCGGAAAAGAAGGCTTTTTTCCATAACAAATTATCGCCGGACTCGAATCCGTGTTTATCGTTTACCATGATTCCCTCGCCGCAGATTATAGGGGGACGGCATCTCGATTTATGGCTAGCGGTTCAATACGGCGTCGCGGCTACTTTCAAGAATTACCATCATCTCCTCAATCTGGTCAGGCGGAATATTCAACTCGGCCACTGTTTCTTTAAAAATTTCGCAAACCCGATCGAAATGCCGATCCGACAGGCCATATTTTTCCACCAAATGTTTATGGCTCTTTCTCAAGTCCGGCGCACTGTATGGGCAAGGCCCGCCGAAAGCCATGGTCAGAAAAGATTTTTGTTTCAGGCGCTGACTTTCCATGTCGACATCTTCAAAAAAGCGCTTCACCATCTCGTCTTGCAGCACCTTCCGATAAAAGATATCGGTACACTTTTCCATCGCTTTATCGCCTCCTATACGGTGATAAAGCGGAATATTCATCAATTTGAAATAGTCGCCGCCCTTCGCCGCCACATTATCGGTGCCCCAATCGATTTTTTTATCCAGCTTTTTCATCAGCGGAATATGTTTGGAACATTGGATATAAGCTTCCTCGACTTCCACCATCACCCAGCGTTCCGGACATTTTTTGCCTTCCTGATGAATCTCTTCAATCACATCGGCCGGCAGTTTCTCCCCGTATTGAAGCAATTCGTCGTTAGTGACGATTCTGACTTTGCCGTTGACATGAAGCCCTACGGTATCGCGAGTGAAATCGATCATCAGCAAGGCGATATGCGGATTTTCGAGCATGTTGCCGGTATTGGCGAAGACGCCGTTGCCGCGGTATTCGGGGTAGATCAGGTATTTGTCGCTTAATATCCGGATGAAGCCGGACTTGCCGAATTTGGAGGTGCAGTCGCACTCGCCGTTACGGTCGGATGAGGCGATGAACAGGAATTCCTGGCGCTTGATGAACTCCTGCATTTTCGGAGCCAGAAAATCCAGCACCTGTTTATTGTAGAAATTGTTGGCGCGCTCCCGCGTCTGCCATTTATCCTGGAGCACATGTTCGGTTTCGCAGCCCGGTAGAATATTCGGATTTTTCTGACCGACACGCCGGTCGGATTCGGATTTGATATTGGCGACCCAATCAGGCTGGACAGTCTCCGTGCGAACAGGAGACTCAGGTTTGGGCCTATCTCGAAGAAAAGCAAATTTTTTCGGAGTTTTCTTGGAGTCAAAATACCCTCCCTTGGCTTCTGCCGACACCTTAACTTCCTGGTTCGGCAGCATATTTTTTTGCCTTGGAGCCTCGTTACCACCTTGGTTGGGACTTTTTTTGCTGAAACTGAATCTGCCCATCACATCCTCCTCCCTACCCGGATAAATGGTTAATTATCCTGTTAGCCAGCTTCAGGTCCGAATGACTGTTTTGGGCAAAAGCGCAGGGCGACCTGAAATAGCCGGCCTGTACAAATTTTATTATTGGAATTGCGGTAACCGCATCGGAATCCACTTAATGCAAAAGTCAGACCGTAAGATTCCGGCACGGTTAAAACCTCTCGGTCTGGCGCAAAATTGACCGACTCCATTTCGCAAATAGAGTCGATACGAAGATGACTAAGATTGACTCATTTACAGTTAATTCTGTCTGTTATCTTTGCCTCATTTCTTCCTGACCCGCAATAAAAACGGCGCCAGCGTGCCGATCAGGATACTGAACAGCACCATCCCGATATGCTGCCGGTTCCAGTTGACCGGATATATATCGGCCCTGACCGGTTCGGTCAAACCCGGAATGCTCGGCAGATCGCCGTCGCCGCCGTCCACCTTCAATTGCGCCTTCATGCCTTTTTCCTGATGCTGCGGCAGTTCGCAGTGCATCAGGTAAGTCTTTTTCCGGCTCGGCACGATCAACGAGGCTTTCAATTGCCCGTGCCCGAACAGTTCCAGGTGCAGCATGCCTTCGGGATAGAGATAACCCGGCAGGCCGTGGATCATCATCTGATGCCGGATATGGTCGTCGTTGACGAACGTGATGTTGATTTTCGCGCACGGTTTGACGTTCCATTCCTGCTGGTCGTAGGCGAACATCCTGCCGGGAAACTTTTTCGCGTGCTCGCGGCCGGCGCGGATCGTCAGTTCGACCGTTTCGGAAATCTGCGGACAATCGCGCGGCAGCCGGTCCGGATTCGCATTCATGATCATGCCGGTTTCGTCCATCATCATGCCCTGATGATGCATCATTTCGGCGCCGGCCGGCGGCAATAAACCGGCAAATAGAAACACGCCGGCAGCAATAGTGATTTTCATGGCTTTCATAATTTACGCTTCCTGTAGCCGGTAAAAATCAGATAGACGGCAAGTCCGAACGCGGCCCCCGTCGACAAGCCGAATGCGATCAGCTTCAAAATGTTCGGCTCGATCAGCCCCGGCTCCCCGAGCATCTCGGTAAAATCGCCCTCAGCCCAGGGCGGCTGGATTTTCGCATAATAATTTTTATCGAACGCCACATCGAGCATTTCGCCGTGCATTTTCGGCATGCCTTCCTCGTCCAGAAAAGCCTGATAACCGAGCAGCGAGATATTGCCGCCCGGCTCCATGCCGTCGGTCGTCTCGCCGCTCGAGGTATGATCATGGAACATCCAGATACCCGGCCCGTAACTGTGCAGGCCGTCGTTGACCGTTTCTAGATCGACATCGAGCCGTTGCGCGGGCGCAATGTCCAGCACGTCGCGCATTTCGCGCGCCGCTTCGGGCCGCTCGGCGCCGTCGGTCGCGGTCACCGTAACCTTGTGGCCGTGAATATGCAGCGCCATCGGCGAACGCTGGGCATTGGCGATGCGCAACTTGACCTTTTCGTTTTCGCCGGTGGCGATCAAGCCGTCGCGTACCGTATAGGGGAAGGAATGGCCGTTCAACAGGAAATAATTTTCATGCGACTCGGTGATGTTGTATTCGCGGTTCATCCGTTTCGCGATCAGGCGGGTATCGTTCGCATTCTGGATCACGGCTGACAGTTTCTTGTCGAGCGATTGATACAGCAAGTCAAACTCGCGGCTGTAGCCTTCCTTGACCTTGACCGACGGATGCCGCACCTGCCCCGCGCCGATATTGAAGGTCTGCACCCAGTTGTTCGGCCTGTTTTCTTCGACGACGAAGATGCCGCTGAGCCCCATCATCATGTGCTGCGCGGTTTGCACATGGCAGTGATAGAGCATCGTGCCGGCATGCCGGGGCTTCATCTCATAGGTATGGCTGGCGCCCGGAAACACCGCGTGTTCCTCCATGCCGTCGTTGTCTTCGCCCGCGGCGGTCATGAACGGATGGTCGACGCCGTGCAGATGGATCGTATGCGGCAGGTAATGGATGTTTTCGAGCGTGACGAATACCTGATCGCCCTGCTCGACCCGGATCGTCGGCGACGGCGCGCGAAGCAGCGGATTCGCCTGCATCGTGAAAAAATTCTTCAGGGCCATGCCTTGCGATTTGGGCGCGAACACCCAAAGCCCCGGCTTGATGCCCGGCGCAATGTCGAACGTGTTGATCAGAAACTCGCCGTCGGGACTCGCGCCGTTCAACTCGACCACTTCGAGCTTGATGCGGATCACATCCGGGTCGCCGTCGTGATCGAGATCGTCGCTCTTGACGACCGCGTCCTGCGCCAGGCGAGTCTGCATCAGGGTCGGCATCGACACATTATTCGTGCCCTTGACCGACGCCGCGATGTCATAGGGGTTGTCCGGATCACATGACAGGGCTTCGTCGAGGCTGACGCCGTCGATCGTCTGCGCCTTGCGCCATTCGGGATGCTCGTCCGGGCAAGGCTTTTCAATGCCCCCGGCTTCCGCCGAACGGGTATAAATGGTCGAAGGCGCAACCGCGCCGCCTTTCTCCAGTTCCGATGGCTTCAACCACCAGGCAAAACCCGCCGATACGGCGGCGAGCACTATCACTAGGTAACGTTTTTTGGGAGTCATGGAATGACGAAAACTTCAAAAAAGGGAATTATTGTAAAGGTCCATACCGGGAAAATAAACGGAGGGTATGTTGCGCGTACCGTTTTAGTAAGTTTTCCGGTTCTTCCAGATGTTAAAATTTAGAATAAGGCACACAAAGCCTACCTACACTGTAACGGCCCAATCTCAGACAAGAAAAGGCCTGACAAGTTTGCGTTTCATTTTTACCCGCGCCGGATTATGTTAATCTACCGGGTAAAAATCGATCAGACTCATGAAATTCGCGCTACAAGTCAATACCGGCCCTTATGCCTCGAACGCCGGCCATACCGCTTACCGCTTTATCGAGGCCGCGCTCGCCATGGGGCACGAAGTGGTGCGGGTGTTTTTTTACCATGACGGCATCTATCACGGCTTGAAATATGCCACCCCGCCCGACGACGAATTCAACCTCACCGCCCAATGGAGCGAGCTGGCGGAACGCCATCAAATCGACCTGGTGCTGTGCATTTCGGCGGCGCAAAAGCGCGGCCTTTTATGCCGAGACGAAGCCGAACGGCAAGGCAAACACGATGACGATCTGGCTTCAGGCTTCCGGATTGCAGGGCTCGGACAACTGATCGAAGCGATTCAGCGCGCCGACCGTTTCCTGGTTTTTGGTTAAACGACTATGAAGCAATTTTTGTTCATCCTGCGCAAACCGCCGCACAGCGGCGCCTTTGTCCAGGAGATGCTCGATATTATCCTGACTACCGCCGCGTTCGACCAGCCAACTTCGATTTTGTTGCTCGACGATGCGGTATTTCAATTGAAAAACGGCCAGCAGCCGGCAAATTTCAGGATGAAGGATACTGCGTCGATCTTTCATGCGCTCGAAATTTATGAGGTGAAACATATTTATGCCGAAGCCGAGTCGCTCGAAGAACGCGGCCTGAAACCGGCCGACCTCTGCCTGCCCGTTCAATCCGTTTACCGAAAAGACATTGCGGGCCTGATGCGGCGCCATCAAGTGCTGTTTACAGGTTAGGCATTATCGTTTCCGGCAGACCCGCATCTCGAATCGGCAACCGCACTGGTTGCGGGCACATTAAAAATTTAATTTCACGCTGAGCTTGACTGCTTGCCCTGCAAAGGAACAAACCCTTCCCGGCGATCAAACTCACTATGTCATATGCCTCAGCGGATCGGTCAAATCCCTCAAATTCTCACTTCCACAGCCTGATAAACGCTTGAAAACAGGCTATTTTTAGTAAAAAAACCCATATATGCAGCAAAAAGCCTGCCAATTAATGCGACATATTGCCGCGCGTCAATTCGCCGCATTTCCTAACATAAAGCATGTCGCTAAACTTTCTTCCAGCTTTTGCAAGGCCTGTAAGACTGCATAAGTTATCATCCTTCCTCACTCGGGGCGGAACCGGTTCCCGGTCCGCCCTTTTTTTGAAAGGGGCCGACATGAAACGCTATAATACGCTACTCATAAATAAAACTCCGGCGTATCCCGATACACTGAGAAAACAAACCGCGATTCACGAAGCGGGGCACGCCGCCGCGATTTATCTGGGCAACAAACAAAAACGCCTGCCGCCGGTTTTTTTCCAAATCATCATCAAAGACTTGATGCACGAAGGGCACTGGCCCTGCCGGACAAGTCATGCCTCTGCCAATGCAATGACCTGTTTCGCCAAGGTCGAGGGCGGCCGGCTGATTCATACGCTGCCTTCCTCGCTGACGGAGGCTACACGGCGCTTTTCGCCGTCCGAACGGCAAACCTACCAGGCCGCGTTCGAAGCCGATATCGTAAACTTTCTGGCCGGCCCGCTCGCCGAGGCCAAATATGTAGCATTATGCGATGATGAAATCTTCAATCCGCGCCTGGTGAATCTCGACGCCCTGCATTTTTACGGCGGCGCAGCCGATGTCGCGCTTGCCAGGGAATATCTGGACTGCCTGCCCGTGGAAGCGCCGGAAAAAGAGAAAAAAATCAACGAACTGTTCCTGGCGGCCCATCAGTTCATCAGCCAGCGTTCGCACTGGCGCGCCATTACCGCGTTAGCCGATTTTATTCTGAATGCCGGCAAAAAAGAGATCCTCTGCGAGGAAATTATCAGGGTGCTCGACGCGCAAGCGGCCTGACGGCCTTGTAAGATCAGGCGGGGTGCGTTTCGCGGGCGCCGAACAACGCCGTCCCGATCCTGACGATTGTCGCGCCTTCCAGAATCGCGGCCTTTAAATCGCCGGTCATCCCGAACGAAAACGTATCAAGATCGGCGCTTCCCAACTGTTTTACCGCCTCGCATAAGTTTCGATAAGGCTGCCGTTGCCGGTCGAAATCGCTTTCCGGCGCCGGAATCGCCATCACGCCGCGCAGCCTCAAATGAGGCAGAGCCGCCACCTGTTCGCACAGCGCCGAGAGTTCCTCGAGGCCGACGCCGGATTTAGATTCCTCTCCGCTGATATTCACCTGTAAACAAATATTCAGCGGCGGCAAATTCACCGGCCGCTGATCGTTCAGCCGTTTTGCGTTTTTGAACGAATCGACGCTGTGCACCCAATCGAAATGCGCCGCCAGCAGCTTGGTCTTGTTCGACTGAATCGGGCCGATGAAATGCCAGGTGATGTCATAGGCCCCGAGCTCGGCCTGTTTTTTCAACGCTTCCTGGCAATAACTTTCGCCGAAATGGCGCTGCCCCGCCCGATAAGCTTCGGCGATGTCTTGCGCGGGCTTGGTTTTGCTGACTGCCAACAGCAGCACCGAATCTTCCCGGCGCTTAGCGATGCGGCAATATTCCCGAATTTGCTGGCGAATGAGATTCAAATTCCGGCTGATCATAGCATCTAGGAGTCGATATTAATAATAGAGAACCGGCTATTAAACACTACGCCTTTAAAAAAACAAAGAGTTGAACTACCTTTTAGGAACGGATATGTCAATTTTACACACTTGAATTAGAGGAAAGTATGGATATTGCCGAGCTGCTCGCTTTTTCGGTCAAAAACAATGCTTCGGATTTACATTTATCGGCAGGGCTGCCGCCGATGATTCGGGTCGACGGCGATATTCGCCGAATCAACGTGCCGCCTCTCGATCATAAACAAGTGCATGCGCTGATGTACGACATCATGAACGACAAGCAGCGGCGCGATTATGAGGAATTCCTCGAAACCGACTTTTCGTTCGCGCTGCCCGGCGTGGCCCGCTTCCGGGTCAATGCGTTCAATCAGGAACGCGGGGCGGCGGGCGTTTTTCGGACGATTCCCTCGAAAGTCCTGAGTCTTGAAGACCTGAAAGCGCCGAAATTTTTCGAAGAAGTGACCCGCAAGCCGCGCGGCCTGATCCTGGTCACGGGACCTACCGGCTCTGGCAAATCGACCACGCTGGCGGCAATGATCAACCATATCAACACAAACGATTACGCGCATATCCTGACCGTCGAGGACCCGATCGAATTCGTGCACGAAAGCCAGAAATGCCTGATCAACCAGCGCGAGGTGCATCGCGATACGCACGGCTTCAACGAAGCGCTGCGCTCGGCCTTGCGGGAAGATCCGGACATCATCCTGGTCGGCGAAATGCGCGACCTGGAAACGATCCGGCTTGCGCTGACCGCGGCCGAAACGGGCCATCTGGTATTCGGTACGCTGCATACGACTTCCGCCGCGAAAACGATCGACCGGATCATCGATGTGTTTCCCGCCGCCGAAAAGGACATGATCCGCTCAATGCTGTCCGAATCGCTGCAGGCGGTCATTTCGCAAACGCTGCTGAAAAAAGTCGGCGGCGGCCGTGTCGCGGCGCATGAGATCATGGTCGGCACCGCCGCGATCCGCAACCTGATCCGCGAAGCGAAAGTCGCGCAGATGTATTCGGCGATTCAGACGGGACGTAGAGACGGCATGCAGACGCTCGATCAGAACCTGAAGGAGCTGGTCGACAAGGGCCTGGTCACCGCGAAAACCGCGATGACCCGGGCGGTTAATAAAGACATGTTCCGTTAACGATGTAGCGGCAAACCCATTTTCAACCCTGCGGCGGCCGGCGCGCGCCCGCTTCCGCAACGAAAGGAAACCTCATGGATTTCAAGGCATTACTTGCACTGATGGTGCAAAAAAAGGCATCCGATTTATTCATTACGGCAGGCCGCGCGCCGACGATCAAGGTCGACGGTTCGATGGTCGAAGTCTCCAAAACGCCGCTGACGCCCGAACAGGCGATGAAAATCGTGCTGAGCATCATGAATCAGCGGCAGAAGGACGAATTCGACCATACCAAGGAATGCCAGTTCGCGATCAGCATACCCGACCTGGGCCGCTTCCGGGTCAGCGCGTTCATTCAGCGCGATGCGGCCGGCATGGTCCTGCGCCGGATCGAAAACACCATCCCGGACGCCGAGTCGCTGCATCTGCCGCCGGTCCTGAAAGACCTGATCATGGAAAAACGCGGGCTGGTGATCTTCGTCGGCGCGACCGGCACCGGTAAATCGACCTCGCTGGCCTCGCTGATCAAGCACCGCAATCAAAATACCAGCGGCCATATCATCACGATCGAAGACCCGATGGAATTCGAGCACCCGCATCTCGGCTGCATCGTGACCCAGCGCGAAGTCGGCGTCGATACCGAATCGTACGAAGTCGCCTTGAAAAATACGCTGCGGCAGGCGCCCGACGTGATCCTGATCGGCGAAATCCGGACCCGCGAAACGATGCAGAACGCAATCACGTTCGCCGAAACCGGCCATCTCTGCTTGTCGACTCTGCACGCGAATAATGCAAACCAGGCGCTCGACCGGATTCTGCATTTTTTCCCCGAAGACATGCATCCGCAGTTATTCATGGACTTGTCGCTAAACCTGCGCGGAATCGTCGCGCAACAATTAATCAAACGCGCGGACGGCAAGGGCCGCTATCCGGCGGTCGAAATTTTGATCAATACGCCGCTGGCGAAAGATTACATCCGCAAAGGCGAAGTGCACAAATTGAAGGAATTGATGAAGCAATCGCGCGAGCAAGGCATGCAGACCTTCGACCAAGCGCTTTACGACCTGTATGTCGCGGGCAAGATCAGCTACGAAGACGCCTTGAACTCGGCCGATTCGAAGAACGAAGTCCGCCTGATGATCAAACTCGGCGCGGCAGGCCTAAGCAACACGGCCGGCGACGACATGATGCTGAGCGAAACGGAAGACGACAAAGGCACCTTATTTTGAAATCCGGCTTGACGTGCGCCGCGACCGGAAGCGACGGCAGGCGGCACGCCGAAATTTCAGGTGCTTAAATAGTGGATGCTGAATAAGCCTTCGGGGTCTACCCATACTTTATTAGGACGAAAGCCCGTTTTTAAGGCAAGGCTGTGGAAGCTTGCGATACTGTATTTATGAGAGTTTTCGGTATGTATCGTTTCACCGGCCTCCAGGTGAATAGTCTGGCCCGCGACCCGAATCAGCTGTTCATGCCGGCTTGCCAGATGCATTTCGATACGGTTGTGATCCCGATTATAAAAGGCGAAATGTTCAAAATGATCGACCTGGAAGTCGGCGTCCAACTCGCGGTTGATACGCACCAGTAAATTTTTGTTGAACGCTTCGGTCACTCTTTGTCGATCATTGTAGGCGGCTTCCAGCACATCAACTTCCTTGATCAGATCGACGCCGATCAATAACCCGCCATTGCCGCCGACAAGCCGGGTAATGCGTTCCAGCAAGGCGATCGCCTCCTCGTCCGTTAAATTGCCGATACTGGACCCCGGGAAAAACACGATACGACGTTCGCCATGCAAATCCGAAGGTAAATCCCAGGCATCCGCATAATCGGCGCAAACGGCATGAATTTCCAGCCACGGATAATCTCTGGCTAGGTCATTAGCGGCACCGAGCAAATGACTTTTCGAAATATCGATCGGCACATAGGAAGCAGGCCGTAGCGCATCGAGCAATATCCGGATCTTACGGCTGCTGCCGCTGCCGAGTTCAAACAGGACAGCATCCGGCCCGACCGCGTCGGCTATCTGTTCGCCGTAATGGCGGAGCAGGCCGATTTCGGTGCGCGTCAGATAATATTCGGGCAGTTCACAAATCCGGTCGAACAGCTTCGAGCCTTCGGCATCGTAAAAAAATTTCGGAGGGATAGATTTCTGCCGGCTCCTGAGCCCGGCAAGGATTTCCGCCTGAAAATCGCTTAAGGGGGGATGAAAGTCGTAAAAATGAAGACCGGCCATTTTCTTCACGCGTCCTGAGCCAGACGGATGCCCATAAACTGCCAGCGGTTATGGGGATAGAAAAAATTACGGTAGCTTTTGCGAATATGATTCTCGGGCGTGGCGCAGGATCCGCCGCGCAGCACCATTTGATTGCACATGAATTTACCGTTGTACTCGCCGATCGCGCCCGCTAAAGGCCGATAACCGGGATAAGGCCGGTAGGGACTTTGCGTCCATTCCCAGACATCGCCGCCCAACTGCAAGAGACCGTCGCCGGCAGGTGGGGTCTGCGGGTGGAAACGGCCGGATTCCAGGTAATTTCCCGGCATGAGTTCCACAGCCTCGGCCGCATGCTCCCACTCGTCTTCGGTGGGCAGGCGCTTGCCGGCCCAAGTCGCGTAAGCCTCCGCCTCGAAATAGCTGACATGGCAGACCGGTTCGTCGGGAGCCAGCGGCTTTTGCCCTTCCAGGGTAAAGATTTGCCAGGCATCGTCGGCTATTTCCCAGTATAAAGGCGCCTTCCAGCCGTGTTGCTGCACGGCTGCCCAGCCGTCGGCCAACCACAATAAAGGATTGTCATAGCCGCTGTCGGCGATGAATTGGAGGTATTCCGCATTGGTCACCAGGCGGTTGGCCAGCAAAAATTCATTCAACAGCACGTTATGAGACGGCAACTCATTATCAAAACAAAAACCGAAGCCGTCATGGCCCACGACGGCTTCGCCTCCCCGCACCTTGATCCATTGCAGCGGCACACCCCCTGCCCGCGCATCAAGGTTGCGCCTTTCGATATAGGCCGGCGCGAGCGGATTATTCCCCAGAATATGTTTGATATCGGTCAGCAAGAGTTCTTGATGCTGCTGTTCATGCTGTAAACCGAGCGCGATTAGCGCATGGAGGTCCGGATCTTCCTCAGGATTATCCAGTTGCCTCATCAATTCACCCATGCATTCATCGACATAGTTTCTATAACGATAAATTTCGGCGACGGAGGGACGCGACAACAACCCACGCTGAGGTCTCGGAAACGGCGTCCCGACCCCTTGATAGTAGGAATTGAAAAGCTGATGAAATTGCGCGTTAAACGGCCGGTAATGGGGAACGAAAGGCGTCAAGATGAAGGTCTCGAAAAACCAGCTGGCATGGGCAAGATGCCATTTTGGCGGACTGACATCGGGCATCGTTTGCACGACATAATCCTCCACCATAAGCGGCGCGCACAACGATTCGCTCTGTCGGCGTACTTGACAATAGGCTTCCTGCAACCCGGCCAGGCCGGACACACGTCTAAGATTCTCGTGCATGCGCTACCCTATGCCGAAACGAAAAAATGCCGAATTATCCTTATTAGCGACTTAGCGACGCACCGCTTCATTCGACTACCTCAACGCCGTTCCAGAAAGCGATGTAGTTTTTAATGTTCAATGCCTTATCTTTCGGCTCAGGATAATACCAGGCGGCATCCCGGTTTATCGCGCCGTTCACAACGATATCGTAGTAACTCGCTTTGCCTTTCCATGGGCAGACGGTATGGGTGGCGCTGCCGCGCAGGAATTCGGCGTTGACTGAAGCCGGCGGAAAATAACAATTCCCCTCGACTCTTACGATATCCTTGCTCTCGGCAATGACGGCATTATTCCATATGGCTTTCATGGTAAATTCTCCCTGGCTGTTTATCGTTTTTAAATCGGACTTTGCGTATCGAATGCAGTTCCCTGAAGCTATGCAGGGTACCGTTTAATGTGAAGCGTCGAGAGTTTTTGCGAGCTCGCAGCGCGGCGATTTCACTGTACGGCCCTGTGTCGGGCGCGGCTTCGTCTACGCTAGTGGGGGGTATTGGTTGATGTGCCGGGTGCTGCCGGTCGTCGCGGTTTGCAAGCGGACGCGGCATTGGTTTGCCTAGCCGGATAGCTTGCCGGAAATTCGAGTTATAGACCTGCCAGGTTTATAAAACCTGGCAGGTCTCCGTAATATCAGGCTTTGTGTTCGATAAACGCCTCTAATCGCGATTGAATTTCTTCAATCGCGATTAGAGGCGCTTTCCAGAATGAAAGAGGGCTTAGGCCGCCTGAACTTGTACCGGAATCGAAGACGCAGTGCGCACCACTTCGTTCTTGTCGTTGAAATAAATCAAAGCCGGCTTGTAGTTCGCCAGCTCTTTCTGGTCGTAAACCGCATAGGCGCAGATAATCACCACATCGCCCGCACAAGCAAGCCGCGCCGCCGCGCCGTTGACCGAAATCACTTTGGAACCGGCTTCCGCGCGGATCGCATAAGTCGTGAAACGCTCGCCGTTGTTGACATTGTATATCTGGATCTGTTCGTACTCCCTGATCCCCGCCAAATCGAGAAAATCCGAGTCGATTGCGCATGAGCCTTCATAACCGAGCTCCGATCGTGTAACGGTCGCCCGGTGAAGTTTCGCTTTCAGCATCGTAGTTTGCATAATAACCCGATATAAAGTGCTTTAAGAAACCCTCAATTATCGCTTATTCGCGTGAATCCGGCAATACATGAGCCGCACGGAATTAGCATTGAAAGCGCCGAACCCATCATTAACCGCCGAAAATCAGCGGCTTGATGCGGTAAAGAGTCCGCCAATTTGGATCAAAATCGGCACCTTTCTGCCTTGATGTTACTTTACTTGGAAAAACAAATATTATCAATCAGCCGCGTTTTTCCCAGCCGCGCTGCGGCCAGAATAACGATATCCCGGTCTTCAGGCAACGCCGCGGCCAGATCGGAGCTTCGGCAGATCGAAAAATAATCGGTTTTAAAACCTGCCGCCGACAATATCGACTGGGCCTGCCGCTCGATTTCCGTATAAGCCGTCCGACCTGCCAGCACCGCCTCTTTTGCCTCGCATAAAGCCCGGTAAAGTTTTGCGGCATCCTCTTTTTCCGCATTGCTCAAATAACCGTTGCGGGAACTCATCGCCAGCCCGCTCGTCTCTCTGACCGTCTCGACCGGGATCAGTGCAACCGGAATATTCAAATCGCGCACCACGGTACGGATAATCACGAATTGCTGATAATCCTTAAGACCGAAAAAAGCGCTATCGGGTTGCACGATATTGAACAATTTCGCTACCACGGTCGCGACCCCGTCAAAATGACCGGGCCGAAACGCCCCGCAATGCAGGTCGGACAAACCCGCCACGCTGACGACCGTTTTCGCCTCCGGATCATACATTTCCCGAACCTCCGGCAGAAACAACAGATCGACGCCGGCCGCCAGCAACTTTTCACGATCTTCGGCTTCGGTGCGCGGATAAGTCTCGAAATCTTCGCCGACGCCGAACTGCGTCGGATTTACGAAGATGCTGACCACCACGCGCTCGGCCTGCCGCCGTGCCGCATCGACCAGACTGATGTGCCCCGCGTGCAGATTGCCCATCGTCGGCACGAACGCAATCCTGTCGCCGGCGCGCCGCCAGGTTTCGAGGAGCGCACGCAGATCGGCTATGGTATTGACGGTTTGCATGATTAAAAGCTGTGCTCCGGGGAGGGGAAACGCAATTCCTTGACGGCCGCACGGTAATTGCCGAGCGCCTGCTCGATCGCGACCGGCGGCTGCATGAAGTTCATCGAAAAACGCGGCCGCTTGCCGACGCCGATGTCCAGCATGTCGTACAGCACCAGCACCTGTCCGTCACAATCGACGCCCGCGCCGATGCCGATCACCGGAATGGACAGGCACGCGCTGATGTCGGCGGCCAGCTTGGCGGGCACGCATTCCAGCACCAGTAAAGCCGCGCCGGCTTCCTCCAGTTGCTGTGCATCGGCGAGGATTTTATCCGCCTCGGCCGCTTCGATGCCCTGCACCTTGTAGCCGCCGAAACGATGGACCGACTGCGGCAGCAGGCCCAAATGGCCGCAAACCGGGATGCCCTGATCTACCAGAAAACGGACCACCTCGAAACGCGCGCCTTCCAGCTTGACCATTTGCGCGCCCGCCTGCATCAACTTGGCTGCATTGATGGCTGCGCCGAGCGGGTCCGGATAGGTCAAAAACGGCATGTCCGCAATCACGAACGCCCGTCGCCGCGCCGCCGCTACCCAACGGGTATGGTAAATCATATCGTCCAGCGTAACCTGGAGCGTCGAGGCCTGCCCCTGGATCACCATGCCGAGCGAATCGCCGACCAACACCATATCAATGCCGGATTGATCAATCAAGGCGCTGAAACTGGCGTCGTAAGCCGTCAGAGAAGCGATTTTCTCGCCTTGCCGCTTCATTGCTGTCAAATCGTGAATGGATAAGGGCTTCCGGTTCATTTCATGCAATCCTTTCAAGCCCGTCGCGCGGGCAGTTTACGACAAGATCGGCAACCCGCCCAAGCCCCGGCACCACCAGTTCCGGCGCGATTTCGAACAACGGATACAGCACAAAAGCACGCTGGCTCAATCCCGGATGCGGAACGGTCAATTCGTCAGTCTCGATGCGGTGTTCGCCATGGATCAGCAAATCCAGGTCGAGCGTGCGCGCGATCCAGCGCCGGTCGGATCTCACACGTCCGTGCTTCTGCTCGATGCGCTGCAAATGATGGAGCAACACCAAGGCGGTCAAATCGGTCGAGACCGCCATCACCGCATTCACATAATCGGGCTGATCCTGGGGACCCATCGGCGGACTGCGGTACAGGCTGGAAAACGCCATCTCACGCACGCATGGAATCGCCGCGCAATCGGCGCGCGCCGACCGGACCTGTTGCACAGGATCGGCTAGGTTGCTGCCCAATCCTATGTAAGCAGTGACAGTGCCGTTAAATAGTTTGTTCATTTAGAAAAAATAACATTCTCACCGAAACCATAGACCTGCCAGGTTTTAAAAACCTTAGAGGTCTTGAACCGGAAAACACTCTTAACCTAATCTAATTCGACGGATTTTCGGTCGGCCCGTTATTATTTTTCTTACCGCTCCGCCTGCGGCGAGTCCGGCTGTTTTTCAGATTCCTGGACGGCTGCACCATCTTTTTCTGCGTCGCTTCATCGGCCACTTGAAACTTATCCCACCAGACGGCCAATTCAGGATCGGCGTCGCCCGTTTCCGAACGGATCAAAAGAAAATCATAGGCGGCGCGAAAACGCGGATGGGTCAGAAGACGCGCCGGTCTGGGACCGAATCGCTGCTCGAATTTCGGCTGCAAACTCCACACTTCCCGCATCGCCAGGCTGATATGCCTTGGAAAGGCGGTACGCTTGACCTGACGGGACAAAATCTCGCCGGCCGCGCTCTGGAATGCGTTATAGTCGTCCATGCCACGCTCCTGGTTGAGCTTGGTCAACATGCGGAGCGGTTCCCACAAAAACGCCGCCAATAGGAAATAAGGCGTCACCGTTTTGCCTTCGGCGATCCGGTTGTCCGAATTTTGCAGCGCCTTGATCAGCAGAAGCTTGGGAAACCCGTTTTCTTCTATGGCGAGACTTTTTTCGGTATCCGGGAACAATACCTGAAAAAGCCCGTAATGCCGCAGCATTTCGAAAGTTTGCAGCGCATAGCCCGACAAGAAAAGTTTCAAGACTTCATCATAAAGGCGCGCGGAAGGAATGCTGTAGAGTAAATCGGCGGCGCCGTAAATCTCCTGCTGGCAGACGGGATCCAGATTGAAGCCCAACTTCACCGCAAACCGGACCGCGCGCAGCATCCGGACCGGATCTTCGCGGAACCGGGTCGCCGGATCGCCGATCAGCCTGAGTGTGCAGGCCTTATGATCGTCCATCCCGCCGGTATAATCGACGACCGAAAAATCCTTGATGTTGTAGTACAGCGCATTGACCGTAAAATCGCGCCGCCAGACGTCCTGCTCGATCGTGCCGTACACGTTGTCGCGCAGCAAACGCCCTTCGTCATTGGTCACCTGATTGTCGTCCTGCTCGTTGCCGAAACCGCGGAACGTGGCGACTTCGATCACCTCGTTGCCGAAATGCACGTGCGCGAGACGAAACCGTCGCCCGATAAGGCGGCAATTGCGGAATACGCCTTTAATCTGCTCGGGATGCGCATTGGTTACGACATCGAAATCCTTCGGCTCGCGCCCAAGCAGCAGGTCGCGTACGCAGCCGCCGACCAGATACGCGTCATAGCCGGATTTTTGCAGGCGATACAATACCTTCAACGCATGTTCGCTGATCTGGGCTCGTGAAATCGTATGTTCCGAACGTGGGTAAATTCGAACTTTCGGCGCTTCGTCCGCAGGCTTGCTACCGGCTGATTTAACTATTTTCTTGAAGAAGTTTAAAATAATCGACATTCCCTGGTTATCTGTAATCTGTCTAAATCATATCACTTCGCACTTGATAGCCCAACAGGAGCTATCCTTTTATAATCCATTCGGATATAGTAGAATGATTTGCAGCAGCTAGCAAACCCATCCTGATCGGCATAGCGTTGAGTTAAGCGTCGGAAATCAGGATACTGTCCTTTTAATCACCGACACACATTCATCCTGTGCTTGACAAGATTGCTATGAAAAAAATAATAGACGGCTTTATCGACAACCCGCTGACGACCAGCATTTTTGCAGCGGACTTTCTGCTTTTGATCTTTATGCGTCCACCGGTTTTCTTTTCATTGATCATGCTGGGCACCCTTGCAGGCTGCTCCATGTATCTTGGCCAAAAGATCGCGCCCTTCAAAAAATAATTGCGCCCCCCGGCTAAAAACTCCTGTTTGCCGGGCGCCGATACCTCGCCCGGGCTCTTCCGCCGTTTGGCGGCCATCGTTTACGATACGTTTCTACTCGCGGCTGTGCTGTTCGCGGCCACCGCCGTGATATTGCCTTTCAATTCCGGCAATGCCATCAGACCCGATCAGTTTTTCTACCCTGTCTATCTGATCGGCGTCAGCTTCCTGTTTTTTGCCTGGTTCTGGACGCACGGCGGCCAGACCCTGGGCATGCGCGCCTGGAAAGTCAAAGTTCTGACGACGAACGGAAAACCTCTTAATTGGCGCCAGGCGGCCTTGCGCTTCTTTTCTGCCCTCCTTTCCTGGCTTTTTTTCGGCCTCGGTTTCTGGTGGATTCTTTTCGATAAGCAGAAACGGGGCTGGCATGATTGTTTATCCAAAACCATGGTCTATTTCTACCCGGATTCGCTCGGTTCAAAATAGATTATCCCTTTGCCTTGCTTTTCGGCATTGCGGAATTACGACTTTTCTTTTCTCTTGGCAGGACCGTGACGGATCGGGCGAAATACAACGTCAAACTGATGTTGATTCCCCGCTTATAACACTTGTATCATTTCGTGCGATGATAAGATGATCGGCCAACCGCCTTTTTACGCTTCATAAGCTCGTCTCGTCGCCTACAAAATCCGTCATGCGCTCTACTTTCGGATTTAACATTGAAATCCGATTAGCCTATTCGGACGCCAAAAATAAAATTAAACCCCATGCCCGAATCAAGCCCTTTCACCTCACTGGACAGCGGCATCGCCGTGATCCACTCCAACCAGATGGAACAGCTCCGCGACGTCGTGTCCTATTGGCTGCGGCAGCATCCCTTGAATCCTCTGGAATACGAAGTCTTCCTGGTCCAGAGCAACGGGATGGGGCAATGGCTGAAGCAAAGCCTGGCGCAAAACTCCGCGCTGGGCGTTGCGGCGGCGATCCAGATGCAGTTGCCTTCCTTGTTCATCTGGAGCGTGTACCGGGCGGTACTGGGCGAACAGATTCCGCTGGAGCAGCCGCTGGCGAAAGCGCCGCTGACCTGGCGCCTGTACCGATTGCTGCCTACCCTTGTTTCCGAGGACGGTTTCGAAACGCTCAAGGCATTCCTGGCTGAAGACCGCGACAGCCAAAAACGCTATCAGCTCGCCGAGCAGCTCGCCGACCTGTTCGACCAGTATCAGGTGTACCGTTCGGACTGGCTGACCGACTGGGCCAAAGGCGAAAACATCCTGCGCGACGCGCACGGCGAAAGCCGAGAAATGCCGGAAGCGCAGCGCTGGCAGGCCGGCTTGTGGCGAGCGGTATTGGCCGATTTAGGCGGCGAAACGGCAGTCCCGTTCGCCAGCCGGGCTGCCGTGCATGCCCAATTCACGGACCGCATCAAAACCCTGACGGAGCGGCCGGCCGGACTTCCGCGCCGGATCATGCTGTTCGGCCTGTCTTCCCTGCCCCTGCAATCGCTTGAAGTCATTGCCAAGCTGGGCAAATTCTGTCAGATCGTACTGTTTGTGCATAATCCCTGCCGGCATTACTGGGCCGACATCATCGAAGACAAGGACCTGCTCAAGGCCAAACGCCGCCGTCAGTCCTATAAAAAAACCGAACAAACTTCGCTACTGGATACTGCCGATCTCCACCTCGACGCACCGCCCCTGCTGGCGGCCTGGGGCAAGCAGGGCCGCGACTACATCCGCCTGCTGGATCATTACGACGAGAAGCAAAGTTACGAGGAGTGGAACTGGCAGAACAACAAAATCGATTTGTTCGCCGATTACGGCGAGTCTCCCGACCGGCGCATCTTACTGCACCATCTCCAGCAATCGATCCTCGATCTGGAACCGTTGCCTGCCGAGCCGGCCCTGCTGGAGCGCGTCGACGACTCGATGGTTTTTCATGTCGCACACAGCCGGCAGCGCGAAGTCGAAATCCTGCACGACCAGTTGCTGGCGCGCTTCGAAGCTGCGGAAAAAAACGGGAAGCCGCTGTCCCCGCGCGACATAATCGTGATGGTGCCGGACATTAACGCCTACGCGCCGCATATCCGCGCCGTCTTCGGCCTGCATCCGCCCGGCGATGCGCGCCACATTCCCTACAGTCTGGCCGATCGCCAGCAGCGCGGCAACGATCCCTTGCTCACGGCGGTCGAGTCCCTGCTCGACTTGCCCGGCTCACGCTTCACGGTCAGCGAATATCTCGACCTGCTCGAAGTCGGCGCGTTGCGTGCTCGTTTTAAAATCGAGGAAAGCGCGATCCCCAGACTGCATCAATGGATCGAGGGAGCCGGCATCCGCTGGGGACTGAACGCCGAGCAGCGCGCGCGGATCATCGGCATGCCGGAATTGGAAGCGAATACCTGGCGGTTCGGCCTGCGCCGGATGCTGCTGGGCTACGCGGTCGGCGCCGGCGAAGCGTTCGACAGGATCGAGCCCTACGAAGAAATCGGCGGCCTTGAGGCGCAGTGGCTCGGCGGCCTGACCTTACTGCTCGAAACGCTGGAAGACTATACCCACAAACTCGCGCAGCCGCAAAGTTACACCGACTGGCGGCAGACGCTGCAAAACCTGATCGATAATTTCTTTATCGCCGACAGCGAAACGGAACACAAGACGCTGAATACCTTGACCGAAGCCCTGGAAAAATGGGGCCGCTACTGCGCACAAGCCGGTCTCGGCCCGGACGACAAGCTGCCGATTCAGGTCGTGCGCGAAGCCTGGCTGGCCGGCGTCGACGAACCGTCGCTGCACCAGCGCTTTTTGAGCGGCAAGGTCAATTTCTGCACGCTGATGCCGATGCGGGCGGTCCCGTTCCGCCAGATATGCCTGCTGGGCATGAACGACGGGGATTATCCGCGCAATCAGCAGGTGAACGGTTTCGACCTGATGAGCCAGCGCTGCCAGTACCGCCCCGGCGACCGCTCGCGCCGGCAGGACGACCAGTACCTGTTCCTGGAAGCCCTGCTGTCTGCGCGGGAACAGCTTTACATCAGCTGGATCGGCCGCAGCATCCGCGACGACAGCACACGCCCGCCGTCGGTACTGGTCGGCCAGCTGCGCGACGTGCTGGCACAGGGCTGGGCGCTCGGGGACGGCCGCCCATTGCTGGACGCGATCACCGCCTGCCATCCATTGCAGCCGTTCAGCCGCAAGTATGTGACGCAAGCTGAAGGCCGCGGGCCGGAACTGTTCACCTATGCGAAGGAATGGTTTTCGGAAACATCTGCGGCCGAACCGAGCGAGCTCCTGCCTATCCCGGTGGAGGAAAAACGCGCGCCCGTTCCGCTGGAATTCCTGGCGCGCTTTTTGAGAGCGCCGGTCAAGGAATTCTGCAATTTCGCGCTGAAATTCGGCTTCGACGACGAAACGGTCACCAGCAAGGACCACGAGCATTTTCATTTCGAGGCTCTGCAAGCCTACATGTACAGCAACCGTTTGCTCGATGCGATAAAAAACACCAATCCCGACGATGTCGAGACATTTCTCGAACACCAGCAAACCGTGATGGCGCAAAAAGGCGAGCTGCCGCTCGGCGGTTTCGCGAAAGCCTTCTATACCACTCTGACCGAGCCGGTAAAAACAGCCTGGGATAATTACCAGGCACTGCTTTTGGATTGGCCCACCGCGCGGGAAGCGCATGTCATAACGTTGCAGCTCCAGCCAAAGGAAGGGCCGGCAGTGGAACTGACCGGCGAACTCAGCCAACTGCGCCGGCATCGCGACCATGAAAAGCTCGCGCTGGTGTATCTGACCGTGCAGTCGTTGAAGCCAAAAGAAGGGATCAAATATCACAATCTGATGAAATACTGGGTATTGCATCTGGCCGCCTGCGCAGAAGGCAGGGAACTTGAAACCCATGTGGCCGCGACGGACGGCGTACTTAAAATAAAGCCACTTAGCCGTACGGAGGCTTCCGGCCATCTGCAAATGCTGTTATATGCAGTGTATCAGGGCATGCACGATCCGCTGCCGGTCGCCTGTAAAACCGCATTCGCCTGGCTGTCCGCTCTGGATAAGGGCCTCGAACAAGATAAGGTGTTAGAAAAAGCCCGAGGCTGCTACGAAGGCAGCGACTGGAAAGACGGCGAGGTGGCTTATGACCCCTATCTGGCGCGGTTTTTCCCGACCTTCGAGGACCTGCAAAAGGCCGACTCCGGAGGAGACTTCAAATTTTGGACCGAAACGCTATACGGTCCTATTTTTGATCCTGATCTTATCACCCATTATTCATTCGCAACGGAAGCGCAATCATGACCGCGGCCATCCCGTTAAACCCCGTCGGTTTTCCCCTGTCCGGCGTTCGCCTGATCGAAGCCAGCGCCGGGACCGGCAAGACTTTTACGATCGCGGCCCTGTACGTGCGGCTGATCCTCGGCCATTCCTCCGGCAATTCAGCGCCTGCAAGCCCACTGTTGCCCCCGGAAATCCTGGTGGTCACGTTCACCGACGCGGCGACGCAGGAGCTCCGGGAACGGATCCGCGACCGCCTGAGCCAGACGGCGCGCTTTTTTCGCAAACAGTCAGTCAAAACGGACCCCTTTCTGGAAGCCGTGCGTGCGGATTTCCCGGAATCCGCCTGGCCGGCCCGCGCCCGCGACCTCGAACTGGCCGCCAACTGGATGGACGAAGCGGCGATTTACACCATCCACGGCTGGTGCAACAGGATGCTGCAGCAGCATGCCTTTCACAGCGGCAGCCTATTTCGCCAGGAAGTCAATACCGACGACACGGAGCTTTTGCACGAAGTTGTCAGGGATTACTGGCGGAGCTTCTACTATAACGTGGAGGACGATACGGATATTGATCGTCTTTACAACCTTTTCCGTCATCCCGACGCGTTGCTGAATGCACTCAAGGCGCATCTGAACAGTTCGGACCCGATCGACGCCTGCCTGGAGAATCATCCCGATATCAAATCTCTGCTAACGTCGGTCGAGGATGCCAAGCAGCACACGCTGAAATCCTTGAAAGAGCCTTGGAACCAGTGGGCAAACGAAGTAAAAGCCCTGGTGCAAGACGCCGTTAAGGATAAGGTTTTACCCGGAATAAATTACAGATCCGATTATATTCAAAGATGGTTTGAGAAAATCACGGAATGGAGTTTAAATCCCGCTCAAGACGCTCTTGATCTCGGCTCGGGATTTAAAAACTTAACGCCTAACGGAATGGAGAAATTGGCCAAACCCGGCAAAAACCTACCCGAGCATCCGGGCTTCCAAGCAATCGCCCTATTACCCCAACAACTCGCCTCGCTCCCCAAACTTGAAGTCGAGCTGATGAAGCATGCGATTCACTGGATAAGGGAACGTTACGACCGCGAGAAACAGCGCATGGCCCGGATGACCTTCAACGACATGCTGACCCGCCTGGATAACGCGCTGCAAGGCCCCAGCGGAGAGTCGTTGAAAAAGACGATCCGCCAGCAATACCCGATCGCGCTGATCGACGAGTT
Source organism: Methylomicrobium sp. (assembly GCA_051061095.1). GTDB lineage: Bacteria > Pseudomonadota > Gammaproteobacteria > Methylococcales > Methylomonadaceae > Methylomicrobium. The sequence goes on from JBPFEE010000026.1 coordinate 46,289, forward strand.
CCAGGATACCGATCCAATCCAGTACCGGATTTTCTCGTCGATCTACCCGGCGGACGACGAGGACGGCTCCGGCTGTTTCATGATCGGCGACCCGAAGCAGGCGATCTATTCGTTTCGCGGCGCCGACATTTACACCTATCTGAAAGCTCACAAGCACACGAAAGGACGCCGTCATACGCTGACGACCAACTATCGCTCCACAAACTCGCTGGTCGAGGCCGTCAACCGGGTATTCCTGTATGCGGACGAACGGCATCCGGCCGGGGTTTTCCGCTTCAAGCGCGAGCAGGAAAATCCCCTGCCTTTTATCGAAGTCGGCGCGAAAGGCCGCGAAGAGGAATGGCGGATCGACCATCATACCGCGTCTGCCCTGACGTTCTGGCTTTTGAACGAAGGGCAAGCGGTCGGGATGCCGGAATACCGCGAAAAAATGGCCGAAGCCGCCGCCAGCGAGATCGTCCGGCTGCTGGAGCTCGCCAAGGCCGAAAAGGCCGGATTCCAATCGGCGGAAAGCCTGGAGCCCTTGAAACCTTCGGATATCGCGATCCTGGTCCGCAGCGGCACCGAAGCCAGGACGATGCGCAAGACGCTTTCGAAGCGAAACCTGCGCAGCGTCTATCTGTCCGAAAAGGATTCGATTTTCAAGACCCGCGAAGCGGCCGACCTGTTGATCTGGCTGAAAGCGCTGGCCGATCCGCGCAACGAGCGCAAGGTGCGCGCGGCGCTGGGCACCGCCACCTTCGGCTGGCCTTACCGGAAGCTCCATCGGCTGGCCCAAAACGAGCCGGAGTGGGAACTGCAACTGGACCGCTTTCTTGCCTATCACGAGCGCTGGCGGAAAGACGGCATTCTGCCGGCCTTGCGGCAGCTGATCGACGACTACGGCCTGTACGCGCGGCCCAGTCAGGATACAGAGGGCGAGCGCATCCTGACCAACCTGCTGCATCTGGCCGAGCTGATGCAGCAGGCCGGCAGCCAGCTCGAAGGCGAACAGGCGCTGATCCGCTACCTGGCCGAGTCGATCGAAACCGGGCACGGCCGGCTGGGCGACGATGACATCATCCGGCTCGAAAGCGACGCCGACCTGATCAAGATCATTACCATCCACAAATCCAAGGGTCTCGAATATCCGCTAGTCTTTCTGCCTTTTATTTGCAGCTACAAGGAAGTCACCGGCAGAGACTCGCATTACCGCTACCATGACGAACAGGACGACGACCGCCGGCTGATCATCGACCTCGGCAAAAGCGAGGAAAACAGGCAAAAACACGACGCCGAGCGTCTTCAGGAAGATTTGCGCCTGCTCTATGTCGCGATGACCCGTGCGCGCCATGCTTGCTGGCTGGGCATCGCGCCGGTGAAGTCGGGCAACAGCGAAAAGTGCCAATTGGAAAAATCCGCGTTCGGCGCGTTATTGGACTGGAAACCCGAAACGCCGATCCAAGATTTGGGAGCACGGCTCACCGCTCTCAAAGGCGATTGCGCGGCGATCGAGATCGCCGCACTGCCAACGCCCACCAACGCGCTTTATATACCTCCCGCCGAGGTCGGACAGGCCAATCCCGTGCGCACGGTTAAAACCCGAGTTCCGGCCGACTGGTGGATCGCCAGCTACAGCGCGCTATCGGCCGAAGACAAACCCCAGGCGCAACAACTCGCCGCCGACAGCCCGAACGAACCCGAAACGGCGCGGGACGACAAGCGCAGCGACGAAGCAGAACCGGATACCGGCCCGGTCGCCGCCACCGGAATTCACGCCCTGCCCCGCGGCGCGGCCCCCGGCGTGCTGATTCACGATCTGCTCGAACGCTGCGCGCGCTTCGGCTTCGCGGCAATCCACTCGAAGCCGGAACTGGCGAACCCGTGGATTCAAGAGCGTTTCACGGCCAAGGACTGGGCCGGAAAACACGACGTGGTCGCCGCCGCGTTGTCGGATTGGCTGGCGCTTCCCCTGCTGGAAAACGCGGACCTCTGCCTGGGCAAGCTGCCTCAGGGCGCCTACCAGCCCGAACTGGAATTTCTGATCGGCGCGGAACAGGTGGATACTCAGGCACTGGACCGCCTGGTCACCCGGCATACTTTTTCCGGTCTGCCCCGCTCGGCGCTGCGGCCCGCGCAAGTGAACGGCCTCCTGAAAGGCTTCATCGATCTGGTCTTTATGCACGAAGGACGCTATTACGTGGCCGATTACAAATTCAACAGCCTCGGCAGCAATGAAGCGGCCTATACGTCCGAAGCGCTGGACGCGGTGATGCTCGCGAAACGCTATGATCTACAAGCCGCCTTGTATCTGCTCGCCCTGCACCGCCAGCTGAAAGCCAGACTGGGAGAACGTTACAATTATGACGCGCATATCGGCGGCAGCCTCTACCTGTTCCTGCGCGGCAGCCAAAGCCCGACGCGAGGACGCGTGTTCGACAAGCCGCCCAAAGCGCTGATCGAAGGACTGGATAAGCTCTTTACAAACGGAGGCGCGGCATGAACCGGGAAGCGTCCGTACTGGCGACAATCGACCGCTGGGTCGAAGCAGGCTGGCTGAGCCAGCTGAACCGCGCCTTCGCGCGTTTTCTGCGGGAGCTGGAACCGAATGCGGGCGATGGGGTGCTCTGGGCCGGCGCGCTGGTCAGCCATCAGCTCGACCGTGGCGAGGTGTACCTGGACCTGGAAAGCCTGTCGCAGCAGCCCGGCCTGACACTGGCGATTCCGAACGACGAGGATTGGACTTTCCGCTTTGAGCCCGCACAGGCGGAGCTTTCGGCTCTAAAAAGGGTCAGCCTGGAACAATGGCAGTCCGATCTGCAGAAATCCGCGCTGGTTTCGACCGGAGAAGGCAATACGCCGCTGGTGCTGGACGGCAATCGTCTGTATCTGCGCCGCTACTGGCAATATCAGCAGACGCTGGACCGGTGCATTCTGGACCGCCTGGCGCCGGTTCGCGCCGGCCTGCCCGAAACCTTGCTCGAACGGATAGACGCGCTGTTTCCCGGCAGCTCCGAGCAGCCGCAGCCGGACTGGCAGAAAATCGCCTGCGTGCTGGCGCTGCGCTCGCGCTTTGCGATCATTACCGGCGGCCCCGGCACCGGCAAGACCACGACCTTGACCAAACTGCTCGCACTGCTGATCCAGCTCTGGGAACAAGCCCCCGAGGCACGCAAACCGAATATCCTGCTGGCCGCGCCGACCGGCAAGGCCTCCGCGCGGGTCAGCGAGTCGATCGCCAATGCGCTGGAGCAACTCAATGTTGATGACAACATCAAGGAAAGCATCCCCAAAAAAGCCGGCACGCTGCACCGCCTGCTGGGCAGCCGCCCCGATTCCCGCCGCTTCAAGCATAACCGGCACCATCGGCTTGCCGCGGACATCGTGATCGTCGACGAAGCTTCGATGATCGACCTGGAAATGATGGCCTCCTTGCTCGAAGCGCTGCCGGACAACGCGCAGTTGATCCTGCTAGGCGACAAGGATCAGCTCGCTTCGGTCGAGGCCGGCTCGGTGATGGGCGATCTGTGCCGGAACGCCGAAAACGCCGCCTATGACGATGACGCCCGCACCTGGATCGAAAAATATTCAGGGGAGCGGCTCACGCCCTCGACAGCACAGGGCACGCACCTCAGCCAGCAAACGGTGATGCTGCGTTACAGCCACCGCTTCGGCGAACACAGCGGCATCGGCCAACTGGCGCGCGCGGTGAACGCGGGCGACAGCGCCCAGGCACAGGCCATCCTGAACGATACGGCCCGCTTCAAGGACCTGCTGCCCGCACCGGCCGACGACTATCTGCGGCTCAGAGCCCGGCCGGAGCCCGACGCCGCCGACGCCCTGCTGAAAAAACTGGTCACGGCCAATGCCGGTTTCGATGCCAAAAGCAAGCCGAATCCCGGTCAAGGCTACGGCTACTATCTGAACGTGATCCGAAACCGCCCGGCCGGCGATCCCGCTTCCTACAATGACTGGGCCGAACAGGTCCTGGCCGCGTTCGACGCCTTCCAGGTGCTCTGCGCGCTGCGCCGGGGCCGCTGGGGCGTGGAAGAAATGAACCGGCGCATCGAAGCCTGGCTGTTTCCGAAGCAGGCGTCGGGGCTTTGGTACGAAGGTCGGCCGGTGATGATCACCCGCAACGACTACAACCTGGGCCTGATGAACGGCGATATCGGCATCGCGCTTCATGATCCTGCCGGAAAACTGCGGGTAGCTTTCCCGGCCAATGACACGCAAGCCGAAACCAAAATCCGCTGGCTCTCGCCGCTGCGCCTGCCCGACGCGGAAACCGCGTTCGCGATCACGGTGCACAAATCGCAAGGCTCCGAATTCAACCACGTCGTTCTGGCCCTACCCGAAACCCGAAGCCCGGTCCTGACCCGCGAGCTGATCTACACCGGCATCACTAGAGCCAAGGAAAACTTTACGCTCCTGGAAAGCCGCGAAGGGATTTTCGATCAGGCGGTCAAAGCGCGAATGAAAAATCCCGCCGATTCCGGCTGATAAAACTCCGAATCAGCCGGAAAAGCTTCCTTGCCCTCCGAAAGCCGGGAGGGATATTTATCCCGTCCGTAACGTTTTAGGGTGTCAATTTTCTGCCCAAGAAATTACAGAACATTGCGACGGGATGAATATCCCGTCGCGCTCGGTTACTCTAAAGTTGAACGGCACGTATTTCCATAGAAGCGGCAAATTTCGGGCATTGCGGTTCTGCCTTTCGTTAAGCGGAAGACGCTACACGCCTTGCGATTTCTATATCCTTGCGTAGCAGATCGTTAACCAAGACTTGCAAGCTTTCCGGAGCCGTCCGGCACTTTTCGGCGAGATAGCGCGCAACATCCTCGTCCAAATAAATGGGAATTTGAATTGCTTCGGCGGGGACATAAAACTTGCCTTGCTCGGCGTTGGAAAAATCGTATTCATCTTTCATTTCATTGCCCTCTTCAAATAGGTTGCTTTTTCGTTGTGAGTCGCCTTGCGCGCGGAAATGATGCGTATGGCATCGTCGTGGCGAATAGTATGGACAACCAGCAGGATTTGTTCGCTCAAACTTTTGCCCAACAAAAGCCAGCGCTCTTCATTTTCCGAAAGTTCGTCATCGGGGACGCTCAACGCGAAGGGATCGGAAAACACATACGCGGCTTGGCGAAAGTCGATGCCGTGCTTGCGGATATTTGCCTGGTTCTTGGCTTCGTCCCATTCGAATTTCATGACAGGTACGCCTGCATGATCGCCTGCTTTTTAGCCGGGGCGGCGGCGATGACAGCTTGCGCGGCGGCTATGGCTTGTTCGACTCGTTCGGTTGCGGCGACGAAGCATTGTTGTTCGGACAACGGCGGCACTGGCACTTTGATATGGCGCATTTTGGTGGCATTGCGATTGCAGATGGATATAAAAAACCCGGCTTGTCCAGGTTTCCGTACCATTGGAAACTTTACGCTCCGGGACTATTAGCCACTGGATTATAACGCATTCCCCCTAATGCCGCGCCAGATAGCCACGGAGACAAGCGCGCCACGCTTATGGCCTTGGGAACTTCACAACGCTTTGACAAAAGCCATGGTCCTGGCAAGAAAAAAATATCAATAGTTCAACATCTTAACCTCGATAACGGCATAACGCCTCCTAAAGTGATTGAATTCAAGAAAGCGAATGAGCCAGAATACCTGCCAGCGCAGTCCGCTTTACGGCACGGCGAAACACGATCCGCATACGGGAGGCCCATGAAAAACATTATTCGAGGAATCAGACGCCATCATCTGCAACGACTGAAAAAAGCCCGCGCCTTCGATTATGCGATCGGCGAAAGCCGGCATGGCGATTCGGCCGCGCTGGGCCGGCATGTGAATGCGCCCGCCAAGTGCAGCTGCTGGATGTGCGGTAATCCCAGGCGTTATTTCGATGAGAAAAGCCGGCAGGAGCGCGTCCAGGATGAAATGTTTATTGCCGAATGTGCAATGATTGGCGCGGTACGCTTTGATGAATAAACTCTTCGATGAAAATACACAACGTAAAACTTGGCATGCCAAGCATGGCATGCGCTTGGAAGGACTTTGAATAGATGGCACACGATTATTTTACTAAAGAACATTTTGAATTACTAAACGAATGGAAAGGGAAACCCCGCGACAAATCAAACCCAGAGCAAAACCGTGCATATCAAGAGTTGACTGAGGCGTATAAAGTAACGGAAGAATGGGCAAACAGAATCCATCAGGCGCTATTCCCGAACGGCTCTGTAGAAATTCGCAAATGTCCAACAAATCGAGTCCAAAACTTTTGGAAATATCAGTGGGCTCGAATTTACCCAAAAGCCAATTCGCCGAAAGAACTGTTATACATAGTTAGTATTGATTCAGACACAGGATTTGCTGTTAGGATGGACACTGTGGGACTCAGTGAAACAAGCCCTATAAGGCAGGAATACCTAAAGCTATATTCCCAATCGCCCTTTATTGCCACTCTGTCTGCGGATGAAGGACTGCAAAAATCGCTTGCCGAGCTTGTCGAATGGAGCGTCAATGCAATTCAAAACTTTGAGATGGATTACGATGCTGTGGTAGAGAAGCTGGGGTTAAATGATGAATTGGACAATCAATCAATACTTGGTCACTTCGATGGCAAACAGATATTCAAAGACTCTCGCTCAAGCTGGCATCCTGAAACAGTCACATTATTCTGCCGCCTTGCCCGAGCTATTCATTCTGCCGGGTTAGATTGGTATCATGGAAATGGTGAAAATAATTCACAAATTCGTTTTGGTCGAAAAGAAAAAGGAAATTCGAAGAAGGGCAAACCTTTGGCTTATATGGATTATCCTCGGACAGAAAAAACGCCTTTACAAATATATTTATTTGATCCCATCGGCGATATAGAAAGAGGTAGGTATACCCTGTCTGATGTAATGCCACAACTTGAAGCCTCTCTGATAACACTAACACAAGAGAATCCACCGACAAGGGAAGGTTGGTGGCCTGACGAACTGTTGGATGACGATGAAGCATCTGAATTCTCAACTGATGACGACGTAGCTATACTTGCGAGTAATACCGCACTAAATCGCATCTTTTACGGCCCGCCAGGCACAGGAAAAACCTACACCACTATTGAAGCCGCGCTTGAAATTGTCGATCCCGCATTTTTTGTCGATAATCCGGAGCCCTCAAGAGAAGCCCAAAAGAATCGTTTCGACGAACTATCCGAAGCCGGCCAAATCCGTTTCGTGACCTTTCACCAAAGCTTCAGTTATGAAGATTTTGTCGAAGGCTTAAGAGCCTCGTCCGAAAACGGGTCCATTCTTTACTCGGTCGAACCCGGTATCTTCAAGTCACTCTGCCGTGATGCCGAGGAAAATATTACCGCATCGGAAAACCCTTTTTCGAAAGCGCTCAGCCTGCTCCAGGAAAAATGCGAAAACTCGCCTGAACAACGCCTTGTGGCAACCACAAAGTCGGGCAAAAAGTTCGAGTTCGAATATGACGGCGGATTAACCTTCAAAGTGTTCCCTTCAAGCTCTAAAAGCGAAAATCCCAGATATTTTGCCAATATTGAACATGTCCGCCGGCTATATAGCACAGGCGAGGGATCGAATATCTACAACAAAGCTTATGTGGAAGGGCTTTTAGCCTTTCTTAAAGCGGACTGTGGACTGCCCGATCAGCCGATCGGCCAAGACCAAAAAGACAAGCTGAAAAACTATGTCTTGATCATCGATGAAATCAATCGCGGCAATATTTCGAAGATTTTCGGCGAATTGATCACCTTGATCGAAGCATCGAAAAGAATAGGCCAGCCAGAAGAATTGCGCATCCAGTTACCCTATTCGAAGGAATCCTTCGGCGTCCCCTCCAATGTTTACCTGATAGGCACTATGAATACGGCCGACCGTTCGCTGGCCGGGTTGGATAAGGCCTTGCGCCGGCGATTCACCTTTACGGAAATGTATCCCAATCCGAAATTGCTCGATGACATCAACGTTCCTGACGTAATTGAAGCAAACACAGTGAATATTGGACAGATGCTGCGCAAAATGAACGAGCGCATCGAAGTGCTGCTGGATCGCGAACATTGTTTGGGTCATGCCTATTTCATGCCTTTGAAAAACGACAATTCCTTTGAAAAACTGAAGTGCATTTTCCGGCACGAAATCCTGCCGCTTTTGGAGGAGTATTTTTTCGAAGACTGGGAGCGCATCCATTGGGTGTTGAATGATCACAATAAATCCCCTGCACATCAATTCATACAAAAAGCCTCAGCTACGCCTGAAAGCGTGTTTGGAAGCAAGTTTGAAGGAAACGTGCAGGATAGGCGCTGGCGTATCAACAAGGAGGCATTTGAAAATATTGAAAGCTATCGCGGAATTCTCGGCGAGAGCGAATGAAACCCATCGTCGTGCGCGAATATGCGCGGCTCACGACCGATCCCTCGATAGAAATCAGCCTGGACCGGGCCTATATCCCTCAATCGGCGTTCGATGAGCTGTGCCGGCTGTCCGCCATCAGAACAAACGGCGCCTCGCTGCTGCATCTGGAGAATCGCCGTTGGCTGCGCCTGGACAATTTTGTCGGGATCGTGGAAACGCCGTGCGGTACGTTGCTGGAAATCCTGCCCAAACACACCGAGGCATCCGGCGAAACCGCCATCGAGGCCTCGCGTAAATTGCTGATCAAGATGCTGGAGGTGGTACTCGATCTGCCGGCGCGCACCACCGACAAAACCGACATCCAGACTTATCGCCGCCCCTTGCAGGAATGGGTGATGAAAGAATTCTTGCTGGCGCTGGATCATTTGTTGAAGCGCGGTTTGCGCTTCGATTACCGCCGCGTCGAGGAAGAACAGCGCTACCTGCGCGGCCGGCTGGACATGAACAAACAGTTACGCCAGCCGCCGGGGCGCGCGCATATTTTCAACATCCGCCATGATCTGTTTCTGGCGGACCGTCCCGAGAACCGCCTGCTCAAGTCGGCCCTAATGCGGGTGTGCGGCTTGACCCAGGAGGCCGATACCTGGCGGCTCTCTCACGAGTTGGCCGGATTGCTGGCCGAAATCCCCCACAGTCAGAATATAGCGGCCGATTTTCGCCAATGGCGGAGCGACCGGCTGATGGCGCATTACCAGCCGGTGCGCCCGTGGTGCGAACTGGTGCTGGGTCAGCACATGCCGTTGGCGATGCGCGGCAAAACGCACGGCATCAGCTTGCTGTTTCCGATGGAAAAACTGTTCGAGCGCTATGTGGAAGTCCAATTGCGCCGGCTGCTTCCCGATTCCTATACTCTGAAAGCGCAAGCAGCTAGCCAATCGCTTTGTACCCATCAAGGCAAAAGCCTATTCCAGTTGCGACCCGATTTGCTGATCCAAAGCTCTCAGAAAACCGAGCTTGTACTGGACACCAAATGGAAACTGCTCTCGGCCGCCGATAGCGAGAACAAATACGGCCTGAGCCAGAGCGATTTCTACCAGATGTTCGCCTATGGGCATAACTATCTGTCTGGCGAGGGCGACATGATTCTGATCTATCCGAAAACCGAGAATTTTTCGACGGCATTGGAGCCATTCAAGTTTTCGGAAAAACTGCGCTTATGGGTGACGCCTTTCGATCTTGAAAACGACGTTATGCATTGGCCGGATGACCTAAAACCAAGCATTTTTGCCCAGTACGACTTACCGGCTAACGAGGCCTCCTGGCCGAAGGCCGACTCGAACAAGAAGCCCTGGCTTAGCGAATGAAGCGGACTGCTCCTCGTTTTGCAGACCGATTGCCACGGATGGCGATATGCCTGAACTCGTGTATTTTAAGCTATGATTCAGCAAGCTGAGGTAACGTTAGTCCATTTTTAATTTTGCCTCTATGTGATGGAAAACCTCAAACGCCTGACCGTCCCCCACCCTGCTCTTTCGATCTCCTTATTTTTAACTCTGTTTTGCAATACCGCGCTGTGGCGTGAATTATTTAAAATCAAAGGCGGCATCTCTGTCGAAACCCTCTGGTTTTATACGCCTTTTTTTCTGGCTTTAACGCTACTGCTAATATTATTTTTCACGCTATTCCGGCTGAAATACCTGTTTAAAGCGATTCTCATATTATTTTTATTCGCCGCTGCGGCGATAGATTTTTTTATGGTGAGCTACGGGGTAGTGATTGACAAAAGCATGTTGCAAAACGCACTGGAAACCAATCCCCAGGAAGTGGCTGAGCTTTTCAACTGGCAAATGCTGTGGCACTTGATAGTGCTGGGCGGAATTCCCGCGATATTCATTGCGCGCACGCAAATCCCATACAAACCCTTCATGCAGCAATTGTTCAGCAACTTCACTACGCTGATCGTTTGTGCTCTCCTGGCTGCGGCTTTGGGGTATTTTTTTTATGGCGACTACACTTCGATTTATCGAAACAACCGGCAACTGCGCTATTTAATTAATCCGGTCAATCTGGTTGACTCTTCGATTTCAAATCTGAAGCATAAGCTAAAAGGCCAGCACGCCCTCATTCCTCTCGGCACTGATGCAACCCTAGCCGCCAACCCGAATAAATCGGGTAAAAAAAATCTAACCGTGTTGGTCCTGGGCGAAACCGCGAGGGCGGCAAATTTTGCGTTGGACGGCTATTCACGCCCAACGGATCCTTATTTAAGCCAACAGAAGGTATTGAGCTTTACCAATGTGCATTCCTGCGGCACCGCGACCGCGGCATCCGTTCCCTGCATGTTTTCCAACCTGGGCCAGGACCATTACGATCCATCCAAAGCCCAATACACCGAAAACGTACTGGATGTCTTAAGCCATGCCGGTGTAAAAGTCTTATGGCGAAATAACAACGACGGCTGTAAAGGTGTCTGCAAAAGGGTAGCGAGCGAAGATTTATCGCATTTAAAACTGGCTAATCTATGCAATGCGGACGAATGCTACGATGAAGCGCTGTTGTATCAATTGCAGGCTTATGTGGACAAACTGGCCAGCCCTGGCCTCATCGTGCTGCACCAGAAGGGCAGCCACGGACCGGGTTATAACCTGCGCCATCCTCCCCATTTCAAAGTTTTTAAACCCGAATGCGAACAGGCCAATTTAAACGATTGCAGCCGGCAGGAAGTGATTAACGCGTACGATAACACCATTGCTTATACCGATTATTTTTTAGCGAAAGTCGTGGAATTTTTAAAGAAAAACTCGGCTAAATACGACACCGCCATGCTCTATGTGTCCGATCATGGCGAATCGCTCGGCGAAAATAATGTGTATTTACACGGCCTGCCCTACTTTATCGCGCCCGACGAACAAAAACATGTACCGTTAATCGCCTGGTTTTCAAGTGGTTTTATTCGGCATCATCAAATAGACTCGGAATGTTTGCGGCAACATAAAGATAATCATTATAGTCATGATAATTTATTTCATTCCTTATTAGGGTTAATGAATGTGCATACGCAAGTTTATAATGCCAAACTCGATATTTTTGCCGCTTGCAGAGCTCAGGTCGCGGAGCAACGCGAAACCACAAAAACCCTCTCGAAATCGCTTTCCGTAAATAATCAAAGCCTTTTCCCTTCCCCCGTATAGCCTGATACGGCGCATTTCCAAAGCGCTCGGATGTGTCGAAGCTTTAGCAGAATCGAGGCGCTGTGCGGCCATGATTTGGCGTTACCGGAGACGGCAACCAAAACGCAAGTTTTGTACACCTATTGTTTAACAAAATATTGACAATGAAATCCGGCCGGGTACACTGCCTTTACAGAAAATAATATCTTCGTTAATTTGAGTATCGAATTTGCGCGGCTTATGTTCTGTAGTGCACAGCGAGCAACCTATATCCTCTTCTTAAGCCTCCCTTTACCAAAAGGGAGTTTTTTATCGACGGTGTAACATGAAGTCAATGCCATCGAAAAGCCTGACAATCCTGAAAGGGCTTGTGGAGGTGAATCTCTATTTATCCATAGTCGTGCTGATTGCGGGCGGCGTCCTTTCAATCTCTGAAAACGCTTCGATCTTTGAATTCAATGTCGATCTTTATGGTCCCCTGGCGAACAATTTGCGGATGATTTTGGTCTACTTGGCTTTAACGGAAATTTTTCTGTGCATCGGATGCTTTTTATTGAACAAACCTCAGTTTTTCATTCTGATCGGCCTGTCTCTGGTACTGATGATAGGGTCTTTAGAGGTCTACGGCATGATCAACGATATCGAGATCGACCACAATCTATCGATTTTTTTCGCTTATACCGGCTTGTCCCATATTGCATTTGGGCTTTTGGCCTATATGCTGAAAGCGAACGCCCCAGACACCAAGACTAGATTTTATTGATCTTCGCAAATTCCATTCGATCGCTTCGCCCTGCGGCGATATCACTTGGAGCAATTCAAGATGAACATTTTTTGGCTTTTGGCTTTTTTACTCGCCAGTTGCACAGGTTTGCCGAAAGGCCTCAAGCCTGTCGATGAATTCGATGCCAACCGTTATGCCGGAACCTGGTATGAAATCGCCCGGCTGGAACAGAGCTTTGAGAAAGGGCTGGACAATATTTCGGCCCATTATTCGTTCGCGGAGGACGGCGGCATCGATGTCGTGAATCAAGGCCGGGATCAGGTGACCGGGGAATGGAAAAAAGCCGAAGGCAAGGCTTATTTCATCGACCGGCCGACGCTGGGCAGGCTCAAGGTCTCGTTTTTCGGCCCTTTTTACGGCAGCTATAACATCATTGCGCTGGACAAGGAAAACTACCAATATTCCATGGTGACCGGACAGAACCGATCCTATCTCTGGATTCTGGCGAGAACCAAGACCCTGCCGAAGGCCACCCTCAATGCCTTAATCGAGAAAGCCAAAAGGATGGGCTTTGCCACCGACAAACTGATCATGGTCGAGCACGACCCATAGCCGAATCATCGCAAGCCTCATGAAGTGCCAAGGCCCGTTTCTAATACCTTTTCAATCCGTTCGGTCCGGCGCAGCAGTTGTCTTAAAAATCCCGCCATAGCTGTAAGTCTTGCCCCATAACGGATGCACGATCTCAAAGCGCAATAAAAACGAGCCTTCCGACAGGGCTTCTTCGCTGATCACGGCACGACCCAGCAGCAAGCTGTCGGGGATTGGCAGGGTGATGATGCCGAGTTTCAACAAATGCCCATTGCTGCGGTAAACGAGCCTGCCGTCTTCAACGCCCACCTTTAAACGAATGCCGAAACCCATGCCGACATATTCGATCAACTCATGGTCTTGATGGCGGACCATCCGCGAGGGAAACAGGCGCCGGCGTCCGTCGCCGGCCTGAATATCCCGATGCCAGCAAAGCGCTGAACCATCGTCATCCTGCCATTTTTTTACCTGTACGGTCATCGGACCGCCTTTCATATCTATTAGCGCATTGCCCAACCTTAGCAGTTTTAGCGCCGGGCTCAGCCAGGCCGGGTAATCGATCGTCATGCTGCCGGTCACGGTCGTGCTTTTTCCCGGTGCGGTAATGTCATAATGGCTTCGAATCGCAGCCGGCAACTCATGCCAGTCTTCGCCGAGAACGCGTTGCATTAATGGAGTATCGGTCTTCATATCAACCCCATAGAGTCGGTTTAAGGACCATTAAAATCACGATCAGGATCATCGCGGTAAAAGCCGGCACCCCCAGCCAGAACCACATTCGCGCGTAATTGAAATATTCCTGACTCAGCGGCGTTTTTTGCTCAACCGCTTGCCGGGATAATTCGCGCATCCGGATTTGCAGGAAAACGACCGGAAGCCAGCAGGCGCCGGCCAACAGATAGAGAACGATGGAAGCCAGCAGCCAGGGCGTGGTAAGCGAAAAAGGCAGTTCCTTTAACAGGTAGTAGCCGGTAATCGGCTGGATCAGTACCGTCGGCGTAGTGAACCACCAGTCGGCAAGCACCACATGTTTATTGGTCGTATAAATCGCCTGGACATCGCCATAGAGATCGGCCATGAATTTGTAGAAGGCGCTGCCGAGGCCGGTGCCGAACAATAAAATCAGACTAAAGATATGCAGGCTTTTCAGGGTCAGATAACTCACGGTTTTTCCTCTTCAATAATTAACATGATCAGGGTTGCCGCCAGCAAAGGCAGGTTTTTTATCAGGGGGCCGAAAGGATGCAGCCAGTATTCCGGCAGAAAAATGCTGATTACCAGGGTGTAAGTCAACATGATCCCAACTTGCACCGCCACCACTTGCCGCAGCCGCCAACGGAGTAGCATCGACAGGCCCAGGACGAAATCGGCCAGCGAAGCGCCGTACAGCACCACCGGCGCGAGCCCGCCTTCGATGCCGACGCGGCTCAGCATCCGGTAGCTTTCTTCGGCCGGATAGACAAACGCGGATATCCAGCCGGTCCACAACCATACTAGCGCGATGCTCAGCGTCAATAACGGCCGCAAAAAATACAGACGGGCATGCCAGCGCTCGGCTTGCGAAACGGGCGCTGCCCGCAAAAATTGCTCCAGACTGGTAGGGGTATGGCCGAGAAAAGCCGCAAAGCCATCGGCTTCGGCCGTATTGCCGCGTTGCAGCATCGCCAGGCTTTGCTTATTCAGAACCGGCTCGTCCAGCAGGGCCGTCAACGGCAGCAGCGCACCAACCCAGGCGCCGGAAATCGGCAGCGCACTTAAAGGCCTGCCGAGATAGTCGGCCAGCAGCGCCACAATCGCGGCAAAACGGATCGGATGCGGCCCCACCGCATGAATGATCTGGCGGGGTCGGGCTTCCGGTTTGAGAGCCTCTGACACCGCCTGGCATAAATCGCCGACAGCGACCGGTTGCAGGCTTTGCCTTCCCCCGTCAAGCAGCGGCGTTACCGGCAAGGCCGCCATTGCCGCCAACAGGCCCATGCTTTTGGCCCCCTTGCCGAAGACGATCGAGGGTTTAAAGATAAACCAGTCCAGATCGAGCGACTGCAAATGCGCATCGGCTTTGGCTTTGCTGGTGAAATAGGCGGTTTCCGCATCGAGTTCCGCGCCTAAGGCGGAAATCTGCACGACTTTTTTTATCCCAAGCTGCGCGCAAGCGCTAAACAAGGCGGCCGGCGCAAGATGATGTACCGATTCAAAGCCGGTGCCGGAGGATTCTTTAATAATGCCTACCGCATTGATTACCGCATCGATGTTTTCCAGATAAGGCAGCCAGTCCCGACTGTCGGTCGCGCTTGAATAATCCAACTCGACTGTTTGCAATCCAGGAAATTGCCGCAGCAGCCGTTCGGGATGACGGCACACCACGGTAACTCGATGATTCTCGGCTAACAAGGCACGCAATATATGCCCGCCGATAAAGCCTGTCGCGCCAGTAAGCAGAATATTCATATTTTAATTACCGTAATTTCTGAAAGGAGAGAAATCAATCCGCAAAAAATAGCCATGAACATAACCGTTTTATGATTTTTTGGAAAACGGCAACAACTTAACGACAGAATCCCCAAGCCTGACCAACTGCATTAACGTACTATTGGGCAGCCTTCTCAACTGATCGTACCAATGCGTCATCACCTCCAAAAAATCCAGCATATCGGCGATTCGCTTTTTGACTTCCGGGTCGGTTTCGGTATCTGTGTCGGCCTCGATACTCAGGTCGCGCAACAGCGAAAGCGTGGGATCGACCTCGCGTTTCCTGCGCCCTTCGACGACGATATTGAACATTTCCTGCACGTCCTTGATCGCTTCAAAATAATCGCGCCGGTCGCCAACTTCCACATGCGTGACTTTAATCAAGCCGATGCTCAACAGTTCTTTCAGACTGGTGGAAACATTCGAGCGCGCCAACACCAGCGTATCGGCTATCTCTTCGGCGTTGAGAGGTTTGGGCGATAAATAAAGCAGCGCATGAATCTGGGCCACGGAGCGGTTGACGCCCCAACGCGTACCCATTTCACCCCAATGCAAAATGAAACGTTCCATGGCATTACTGAGACGCATCTAAATTCTCCTATTTCTGTTGTGACAGAATTTAGAGAAACTCAAGGTCATTGTCAAATTATTTTTTCCGTTGTCATTGTGGCGACTCGACGAGTAGAGTAAGGTATACGCCGCGCAGTTCTTGGACCGTTTTAAACGGCTAACTCGGGAATGATGCGCTCTGCATGCCTGTAACGCCTACAATTCAACGTTTTTACCGAAGGGGGAATTATTATGAAAACGTGTTTTCGCTGGAGCTTTTTCGCGATCGTTCTGTTGGCGAGCATTGGCTGCTCAAAAAGGCTGGGCGAAACCGCATCCTCCTCAGGCATCAAAACCGGCGATATCTATTACGCACAGGTCTCGTTCCAATATGAAAAAGGCAGGCATTTGACGACCAATTATCGCCGCGGTATTCTCGTGCCCGTAAACACGCAAATCCGGCTGGAAGACATCACCACGAAAGAAATATTCCTGGAAATACTCCCTTCTCACGCCAAAGTGCGTATCGAAAATGTGCAAAAACATACCGGCGACAGCACGATCCAGGCATTTGCCAAGCTGTTCGGCAAAAATAAACTGGACTTGTCTCGCTTTTCGACGCCGGAAAGGGAAAACATCCTGGCCGGAAAGGCCGCTAAAAACATGAGCAAAAAAGCGGTGATTGCGGCGATAGGCTATCCGCCGATCACGGAAACCCCTAATCTGAATGTAGATCGATGGACCTACTGGAATTCACGCTTCGATAGATTTATCGTCCGTTTCGAAAACGACCGCGTCGCGCAAATCCAGGATTAAATTACGTCCTGCCGGGTTAATTCTCGCGCTCGAACCTGCGCTGCATCGCTTCCTCCCTGGCATCCGCGATGACCTTCATGACGCTTTTTACATCCGCCTTTTTGTCGCTGCTTTTGAATCGGCCCGTCAGCGGCACGTCCGGATGCAGGCTGCCGCTTTCGTAGAGTTTCCAGATTTCCTTGCCGTAACGGGTATTCAGAAGCTCCGGCGCAAACTGCCCGAAATAGGCCGCCAGGTTATCGACGTCGCGCTCCAGCATCCTGGCGGCATTATTGTTGGCGGCGGCATCCACAGCCTGGGGCAAGTCGATAATGACCGGCCCCCGGCTGTCGACCAGGATGTTGTATTCGGAAAGATCGCCGTGAATGATGCCGGCGCAGAGCATTTTTACGACCTCCCGGACCAGCACTTGATGGAATTCCAGCGCCTGTTCGCGGCTTAACTCCAGATCATTCAGTCTGGGGGCGGCGTTGCCGTCCGTGTCGGTGATCAACTCCATCAGCAGTACGCCTTCGATGAAGTTGTGGGGCTTGGGCACGCGGACGCCGGCGTCGGCGAGGCGGTACAAGGCATCGACTTCGGCGTTCTGCCACAAGGCTTCCTGCTGGTCTCGTCCGTAGCGGGTGTTTTTTTGCATCGCCCTCGCCTGGCGGCTGTTGCGGGTTTTGCGCCCCTCGCGGTACTCTGCCTGCTTGTGGAAACCGCGCTTGCCGGCTTCCTTGTAGACTTTGGCGCAGCGGATTTCGCCTTCGGCGGATACCACATAGACAGCCGCTTCCTTGCCGCTTTTCAAAGGACGCATCACTTCGTCGATCAGGCCGGCTTCGACCAGGGGTTCAAGAGTTTTGGGGGTTTTCATTACAGGCGTTATACCCTAGTTGATAAAGTGTGGATACTAATATTAGCAGCATTGTAGGGTACGTTGTGCGTACCCTTTTCAGAATAACTCGTTGGAGTCAGCTCAAAAAGGTACGCACAGCGTACCCTACCTCTGGCTCGTAAGATGCTTTCTCGGCTTACAAGTTCGTTTTTTCGGAAGGTCTGGCCACAGTCTTGAAAACAAAGGCGTCAATTCGTCGCGGCCAAAAATCGGAAATACCTTATCTGTTATGATAGCGGTTATTTCCATTCCTTGAGACCCCTTATTCGTGTCCAACTCTAATTTTCCCGATGCATTAACTTCCGCAATGCGCGCCAATCTCGACTCGCTGGGCTATCAGCACATGACGCCGATTCAAAAGGCCAGCCTCCCCGCCATTTTAAAAGGCCAGGATTTAATCGCCCAGGCTAAAACCGGCAGCGGTAAAACCGTCGCCTTCGGCATCGGCCTCTTAACCCGGCTCGATCCGCAGGATTACCGGGTCCAGGCGCTGATTCTCTGCCCGACCCGCGAACTTGCGGATCAGGTCAGCAAGGAAATCCGCCGCCTGGCCCGCTTCATACCGAATATCAAATTACTGAGCCTGTGCGGCGGCACGCCGATCCGTCCGCAATACGAGTCGCTGCAACAACACAGCCCTCATATCGTGGTCGGCACGCCGGGACGGATTCAACAGCATCTGGATAAAGGCACCCTGGATCCGGACCGGATCAACACCCTGGTGCTGGATGAAGCCGACCGTATGCTGGACATGGGTTTTTACGACGACATCATCAAGATCATCAAGGCCACGCCGAAAGACCGGCAAACGCTTTTATTTTCAGCGACCTATCCCGACGAAATCAAAAAAATGAGCGCCGGCATTCAAAAAAATCCGGTCGAAGTCAAAGTCGAAATCACGCACCGTGACAATCCGATCGAGCAATTGTTTTTTGAAATCAGCCATGCGGAAAGAAACAACCATTTAGTCACCTTGCTGGCCCATTACCGCCCCGAATCGGCGGTCATTTTCTGCAATACCAAAGCCCAGTGCCAGCAGGTCGCGGACGAACTCGAAAAACACGGCCAGCATGCCCTGGTATTGAACGGCGATCTGGAACAGAAAGACCGCGACCGGGTGTTATTGCTGTTCACCAACAAAAGCTGCCCGCTGTTGATCGCCACCGATGTCGCCGCGCGCGGCCTCGATATCAAGGATTTAGAGGCGGTGATCAATTATGAAACCCCATACGAGCCTGAAGTTTATATCCACCGCATCGGCCGCACCGGCAGGGCCGGCAAGGAAGGCCTGGCGCTGACTCTGTTTAGCAGCGCCGAAGCGCATAGAGTCAACGCGATAGAGGATTATCAGCAGCATCCGGTCACTTACGCCGACATCACAACCCTGCAACCGGCTGAAAAAGTGGAACTGCTGGCGCCGATGGTAACCCTTTGCATCGACAGCGGACGGAAAAACAAAATCCGCCCCGGCGACATACTCGGCGCCTTGACCGGCGCGGCGGGGATTGAAGGCAAGTATGTCGGCAAGATCGACATC
The DNA here is from genome assembly GCA_051061095.1 of Methylomicrobium sp. GTDB lineage: Bacteria > Pseudomonadota > Gammaproteobacteria > Methylococcales > Methylomonadaceae > Methylomicrobium. Next base: position 65,366 of record JBPFEE010000026.1, read on the forward strand.
ACCGATAATCACTCTTATGTCGCCATCGAGCGGGGCATGGCCAATCAGGCGGTCAGGCAATTGGGGGAGGGGACGATTAAGGGACGCAAGCTTAGGGTGTGGAAGATTCATTGATATTGAATTGAAAAAATCAAAGTGGAAAGATAATATTTATGCCTATTCCTTGGTCTATATTAGAGATTTAGAAAATCGAAGACAGAACTCTCTAGAAACTATTAAAATGTTACTTAGCTACTAATAATTGTCGGTTGTTATGACTGTCGCCCACGCAAAGATTAATCCTATGTTGCTTGGCTGGGCCCGTGACCGGGCACAGTTAAGCGTGATTGCGCTTGCCGACAAACTGGGTGTTTCCGAAGAGAAGCTTAAAGCCTGGGAAGATGGCGAAAAACCATTGACATTCCGACAGGCACAAAGCTTTGCTAACAAAACTCATATTCCTTTTGGGTACTTGTTTTTGCCAAAGCCCCCCGAAGAATCCCTACCGTTACCGGATTTACGCACTATTGATGGGCAACGTCCACTTCGTCCCAGTGCCGAGCTATTAGATATTATCCGTATCGTTCTGCAACGGCAAAGCTGGTATCGCGATTATCTTCTGGAACAGGGTGAAACGAGGGGCGATGTTGCTGGTCGTTGCAATTTGCAAACCCCAATATCCCAGGCAGTACAAGATATGCGACAGATGCTTAAAGTCTCCGCACATCCTGATCGCGGTAGTTGGGATGATTATTTTCGGGAATTGATTCAAAAAATTGAGCAAATTGGGGTTTTGGTAATGCGGCAAGGGGCGGTTCATCATTGGAGCCGACCATTATCCGTTGCCGAGTTTCGTGGCTTTGCCGTTGCTGACAAGATTGCACCAGTAATATTTATTAATCAGGCGGATGCACCAAGTGCACGATTGTTTACTTTAATTCATGAATTAGCCCACATTTGGATTGGGCAAAGTGGCATATCTAACAGTGACCCGCAAACTGATCGCAAAGAGGAAATTTTTTGTAATGCAGCCGCCGCTGAATTTTTAGTCCCGGAAACCGAGTTTTTGGCTTTATGGAAAGAGGATTATGAATCCTGGCAACAAAATATTGCACCGCTTGAGGCGCATTTTCATGTCAGTCCATGGGTGCTAGCGAGAAGGGCGCTAACTTTAAATAAAGTTACTCTACAACAGTATCAACAATACATTGCCAATTTACACGCTCAATATAAAATGCGCGAATCTACCCAAGGCGGTCCGACTTATTATCGAACTAAACATTCCCAAATTAGTGATCGTTTTTCCAAAGCAGTTGTTGCAGAAGCATTGAGCGGTCGACTTTTATTGAGAGATGCAGGCAGATTGCTGGATATGAAGCCAAATAATATTCAAAATTATGCCAAGGAGCTTGGGATTTGAAGTATTTACTGGACGCTAATACCTACATCCAAGCTAAAAATGAGTATTACCAGATGGATGTTTGTCCTGGATACTGGCATTGGCTGGATTGCCAGTTTGGAAACGGTCAATTAGCAAGTGTCAGTCTGGTTTACGACGAGATAAAAGGTTTTGGCGATGAACTTTCAACTTGGGTAAAAAGCCGAAAAGAGCAGTTTTTGGATATCTCTGATGATGCAACGCAGGCAAAATTTGCCGAAATTGCTCAACATGTCGCAGAGCTTCAAAATCTGAAACCGGGAAATCTTGAGAGTTTTTTAGGTGGTGCCGACCCTTGGTTGATTGCAAAAGCCAAAACTATTGGTGCGGCGGTTGTTACTCATGAAGTTTTAGCTCCAGAATCAGCCAGAAAAATCAAAGTCCCCAATGTATGTAAAATATTTGGTGTAGATTATTTAAATACGTTTCAGCTACTGCGACGACTGGAAGCATGCTTTGTAATGAAAAATCTCTGATTTCAGGGCCATAGGGCGGAATATCGAAGCGTCTTCCGCCGCATGATTCTCCACATTCGGCGCATTACGCTGCGCTAATGCGCCCTATGATTGCAACTTATCGAGTTGAGCCATTTAGCCCTAAAAACAAGTCTCTCTTAGTTTCTCCATGAAAGATAACCCTTTTCCCCGGGCAAAATCGATATTGGCGGACGGAATGTTTTCCGGATTTTTATAATGCGCCAAAGCCTTGTGAATGCCGGCTTCTCGTAACAAATGCAGCATGGGGTAAACCGACCGGTTGGTATAATTTGCCGCATCATTTTCAGGCGCCTCGTCAAACTGGTACAAGGGGTGAAAGCTGGCCAATTGATAAATACCGGTGTATCCGTTTTGTTTTAATAGCGCCTCTGCAAGCGATACCAGGTCAAGGAAATCATCAAACTGAGTGAATGAGTATGGAAATATCAGAAAGCTGGTTTCAATGCCGGCATCGTTATCCAGCCGGATGAGTTCGCGTAACACAGCATCCATGCAGGCACCCGAATCTGTACCGGTTTCAACTTCGTAATGGACCTTTTTCTGCTTGACTACCTGAGCGGCAAAAGGACAGAAATGGCAGCCCACCACGACATCATCTATCCATTTTTTTGTTTGATCAATTATTTGTTGGGATGAGTGCATAAATTCTTTGCATAGGCATTTGGCTGCGGAAATTGACGTGCAGTTGTAGTTTCTACTAGAGGTCCTCAGTTTGGATAAGAACGGAACCGTCCGCCTCATAGTCATCCCGCTCTATCAGCCTTCTCGCTGCCTCGTGTATATCCGTACGATGTTGGGCTACCGACTGCATGAACTTATCATCCGAAGCGCCGAATTTAGCTCTCAGACTTTCATACGAGATTCGGCAAAGCACCCGTTTTTTGTCAACTTGCGCCACAACGGTTGCCATTTTTGTCATATTATTCCAGCATTCCTGCCTGGGGAAAGAAATCATAATAACTCCTAATTCAGGTGGGTGAAGGCTTGTCACTTGCATTAACAAGCTGAATTCATGGATGCCACACCCATTAATTTCGCCTTGGTGTATTATCAAAGATAACTCTGCCGGTCCTTTCGAAAGGACAAAGCAGAACCCCTCATCGCGAAATAATGCCAAACTTATCGTTCTTGACGGTAAGCTGCTTTACCTAAGCGCAGTCTGACATATTTGTTTATCATCCTTTGGGCAGGCATGTCACCAATATACGCTAAGACGCGCCTAATAGATGTTTTATATTTATAAGTAATCACGCAAAACGGATTTTATAAGTTGAGCCGATGCTGGCCATGAGGTTTTGTACTTCCTCGAGCAACTGTTCTTTTGTCCAGGTAGCAAACCGGCGCCAGTGGTATTTGGCTTGCTTCCACACGATTTCGAT
>JBPFEE010000027.1:0-14628 GCA_051061095.1 Methylomicrobium sp.
GGTGGCCGGCGGCGCCGGCAGTGCGGTGAATCAGTTCCTGCAAGCCCAACGCATCCTGATGCCGGTATTGAATCTCGGCCTCCCCGACGCCTTCATCGAGCAGGGCACGCGCGAGGAACTGCTGGCGCTCTGCGGCCTCGACGCCCACGGCATCATCGCCAGCATTGAAGCTTTCAGCAGCTGAATTTATGCTCGAAATCGTCCAGATACCGGTCTTAGCCGATAATTATATATATCTGGTTCATGACCCGGTGTCCCAGGACACTGCGGCAGTCGATCCCGCCGAAGCGCAGCCGGTGCTGGACATATTGGCAAGCAAAGGCTGGAAGCTTAGCTACATTTTAAACACCCACCACCATTGGGATCATGTCGGCGGCAATCTGGAATTGCAACAGCAGACCGGTTGCAGAGTGATTGCGCCTGCGGCTGACCGCCACCGGATTCCCGGCATCGACCAGAGCGTTTCCGAAGGCGATAAAATCGCGCTTGGCCGCCATGTCGGGCGCGTGATGTTCACCCCCGGCCACACACTCGGCCATATCGTCTACCATTTCGCTGAGGACGGCCTTTTATTCTGCGGCGATACCTTGTTTGTCATGGGCTGCGGCCGCCTGTTCGAAGGCACTGCCGAACAAATGTGGGATTCGCTGCAAAGATTGAAAGCCTTACCCGCCGATACGCGATTCTATTGCACTCACGAATATACGCAAAACAACGGCCGGTTCGCCTTGACGTTGGAGCCGGACAACCCGGTATTGATCGAAAAGATGCAACGCGTTGCCGAGCTTCGGGCGCACAACCGGCCTACCGTGCCCTCGACGATTGGCGAAGAACTCGCCACCAATCCGTTTTTCAGAGAAGATAGCCCATCGATTCGAAAATCAATCGGCCTGATGGAAGCTGCACCTGTTCAAATATTTGCCGAAATTCGGCGTTTGAAGGACAGGTTTTAAGCCATCAAGAGAAAATCCGGCCCATCGCATTCTCAGCGAGGGACCGGTTAAAACCTTTTAGGCGTCCAACAGCTCCGCGAAAGGTTTGAAATTTTCGTTATTATGCTGGGTGCACACGCTGAACCGATATTCCTGATCATCCACCGCCAATTGAATATGGCCTAAGTTGGACTTATTTTTGCACTGAGTTCCCTTTGCGGTGCTCGCCTGGCACTGTTTGCCGTCGTCCAGCCGGATAATGTTGCCTGACTCGCTGACGGCCTCATCTTCCGATATTTCGATCTCTTTCGAGTGCGCTTCGGCTTTTCCGAGATCTTTGACTACTTGCGCCACTGCTCCAATACCCGACGACTCTGCCACCGCTTTATTATGGCTCGCCAGATATTTGCTTACGCCCGTACGCGGTGCGGATGCGGCTTCCGGTTCGGATGCAGCTTCAGCCTTTTGGGGCACCTCCGGTTTAAATTCTTTGCCGACCGCCGCAAGATATTTGGCTACGCGTGACAACGGCGCACTGGATTCTTGTTCCATCGCTTCATCAGAGACAGTCGCCGGCTCTGCGGCGGACGCGGCTTGTTGACTTGCGAGATATTTCGCTACGCGCGACATTGGGGCAGACGGCTCTTGCGCAGCAGGCGCCGCCGCTGCTTCCGTAACGGCCGGTTTAGCCGCTGCCTGACTCGCCAGGTATTTCTCTACGCGTGACATGGGTGCAGGGGGCTCTTGTGCAGCGGGCGCCGCTGCTGCTTCCGTAACGGCCGGTTTAGCCGCTGCCGCCTGGCTCGCCAGATATTTCGCCACGCGCGACAATGGCGCCGCCGCTTCCTGAGCTGGTGCCGCCGGCTCGGGAGCCGCTTCTGCCGCCGCCGGCTTAGCCGCCGCCTGACTCGCCAGGTATTTCTCTACGCGTGACATTGGGGCCTGGCTTGCCGGCGCGGCAGTTACTGCCTCAGCGGCAGGAGCCGCAGCCGGTTCGGCCACTGCCGCTTGCGCCTGTCTCGCCAAATATTTTGCGACTCCGGTCATGGCCGCCGCCGCTTGCGCAGCTTGCTCCTGTTTCGCCAAATATCTTGCCACACCGGTCATTCCAGTAGTCACTTCCAATTCTTCCTTTATGTAAATATCATCGCCTAAGGGACCGGTCAGTTTACTTGTTGCAAAATCAAGAAACTGTTCTATTAAGTTTTTCGCCATATTAAGGTTACCTTCTTTTATTGTAATAATTAAAGAGTAAATCAGACTAATCATATGCTAAACCCATGCGCGGGTAAAGCTCGCCTTACACGATAGATAGGATCATCCGGCAATCTGCTGCCCAAGGGGAACTGGATCGCTACCGAACATTACCCTACTACCGTTGAAGCCAGCTTGGCTCACCTGGAAAACCACTATTCTCTTTACAAAAAAACGCCGCCGTTCGATTTAGCCGAATCCGCCGCCGCCCGGAGTTTCGATTTGAAACTGATCTCCCGCTGCCATTTCAGTTTCGGCGCAACCGGGAAGGATTTCGACCCTTCCATTGCTGCGGATCACGCGATTGACGCCCGGCTTTCCGGGCGTGCCGCCATTGAGGCCGAAAGGCGGCTTATTACGGCGGCTGGAAAGTATCCCGGCCGTCATCGGTTCCAGAAATTGAACCCGGCGCACTACCCCGTCTCCCCCCTGCCAGCGGCCCTGGCCGCCGCTATGTGGACGGACCGAAAACTCATTCAGCAGCACCGGGAAACGCCATTCCAGCACTTCCGGATCAGTGATGCGCGAGTTGGTCATATGGGTGTGTACTGCCGAGCAGCCGTCGAAGCTCCGGCCCGCGCCGGCACCCCCGCAGATCGTTTCGTAATATTGGTAGCGGTCATTGCCGAAGGTGAAATTGTTCATCGTGCCCTGCGAGGCGGCCAAAACCCCCAGCGCGCCGTATAACGCATCGACGACCATCTGCGAAGTTTCGACATTGCCCGCGACGACCGCTGCCGGATAACTTGGATTCAGCAGAGACCCTTCCGGTATCACGATGTCGAGCGGTTTTAAACAGCCCGCATTGAGAGGAATATCGTCCTGTACTAAAGTTCTGAACACATACAATACCGCCGCCTTGCACACCGCGGCCGGGGCATTGAAATTATTCGGCAACTGTCCGGAAGTGCCGGTAAAATCGATACGGGCTCGACGCTGCTCTCGGTCAACACAGACCGCGACCTTGATTTTCGCGCCGTCGTCCATGGCATATTCGAACGAACCGCCGGGCAGCTTTTCCAGCACCGCCTGGACGCAGGCTTCGGCATTATCCTGCACATACTGCATATAAGCCTGCACGGTCGGTAACGAATAGTGTTCGACCATTTGGAGCAATTCGCGCGCCCCTTTTTCATTCGCCGCAATCTGCGCCTGCAGATCGGCAAGATTTTGTTCCGGGTTGCGAGCCGGATAATCGCCGGATGCCAGCCAGATACGCAGGGCCGCTTCCTGAAAACGGCCCTGCTCGACGATTTTGAGTCCCTCGCTGAGCACGCCTTCCTGCTCGATGCGGCGGCTGTGCGCCGGCATTGAGCCCGGCGAGATGCCGCCAACATCGGCATGATGGCCGCGCGAGGCCGTGAAGAACAGCAGTTCATCTCCGTCCTGCGCAAATACCGGCGTTACCACGGTAATATCCGGCAAATGCGTGCCGCCCGCATACGGTGAATTGAGCAGGTACACATCGCCGGGGCGCCAATCGTCCCTATATCGGCGAAGCAGCGCCTGTACGCTTTCCCCCATCGAGCCCAGATGCACCGGAATGTGCGGCGCATTCGCAATCAGCTGGCCCTTTGCATCGAAAAGCGCACAGGAAAAATCCAATCGTTCCTTGATATTGACCGAATGTGCGGTGTTTTGCAGCACAAACCCCATCTGTTCGGCGATCGACATGAACAATTTATTGAAGATTTCGAGCAGCACCGGATCGGCGCGGGTGCCGGCCGCAAAGGCGCGCTGTAAGGGCTTCGCACGGCTCAACAAGAGATTGCCGTCTGCCTGGAGCTCGCCTCGCCAGCCAGGCTCGATCACGATCGTCGACGTCGGCTCGACGATAATTGCAGGACCATTAAGGGGTTCAGAAACCCTTAGATTCTCCCGGCAAAATACCGCCGTCCGATGCCATTGACCCTGGCTGAACGTCCGGATGTATGAGTCGGGATACCCTTTGCCATTGATCGGCATCGCATTGGCGCTGATCGAATATGCTTCACTGCCGATGCATTCGACCAGCGCGGTTTCGACCACCATGGGGCGGTCTTCATAACAGAACCCGAAACGCTGCCGGTATTGCCGCCTGAAGTCCTCCAGCATCGCCGATTTATCGGCAAAATCGACCGGCAAGCTGCTGTCGGTGCCCTGGAAACGCAACAGCAAGCGCGGTACGACGCGAACCTTTAAGCCGCCCAAGCCTTGTTCTTTTAAGGACAGACGCCCCAGCAGTTCCAGATCATGCAGACAGGCACGCAAAGTATTCGCGCTGGCCATATCCCATGGCATTTCGAGCGACTGCTCTTTTAGTACGCGAAAATCCGCCAGCCCCATGCCATAGGCCGACAACACCCCGGCCAAAGGATGCAGCAGCACCGTGCGCATGCCGAGGCGGTCGGCAATTTTGCAGGCATGCTGTCCACCCGCCGCGCCGTAGCAGCACAAAATGTATTCGGCCACATTGTAACCTTTCTGCACCGAGATTTTCTTGATGGCCGCGGCCATGTTTTCAACCGCAATATCCAGAAAACCTTCGGCGACCTGCTCAGGCGTGCGCTGATCGCCGGTCTGCACGTTGATGCGCGCGGCCAAATCGCCGAACAACTCCCGGACCCTTCCGGCATCCGGGGGCAAATCGCCGTTCGGACCGAAAACGCTCGGAAACAACGGCAGTTTGCCGAGCAAAAGATTCGCGTCGGTCACGGTCAGCGGCCCGCCGCGCCGGTAGCAGACAGGGCCGGGATTCGCGCCCGCCGACCCCGGGCCGACGCGAAAGCGAATACCGTCGAAATGCAGAATCGAACCGCCGCCCGCCGCAACCGTATGGATGGTCATCATCGGCGCGCGTATCCGGACCCCGGCCACCTCGGTTTCGAAACTGCGCTCCAGTTCGCCCGCGTAATGCGCGACATCGGTCGAGGTGCCGCCCATGTCGAACGCGATGATTTTGCCGAAGCCCGCCCGTTCAGCCACCGCCGCCGCCCCGACGATGCCGCCGGCCGGCCCCGAGAGAATGCAGTCCTTGCCTTGAAACGCGCGCGCCTCGGTCAGGCCGCCGTTCGATTGCATGAACATCAGGCGCGGCTGACTTCCCTTATCCTCCGGCGAGCTTGAAAAGAGCTCTCTTTCTCCCTCCGGGAGAAGGCCGGGATGAGGGAGTTCAAAATGCCTTTTTTCTTCTGACTGAGTTCTCCTCTCCAGATCCTTTGGAGAGGGCTTTTGCTTGCCCAGTCCTTCGGCGACCTGCGCAACATAATGCCTGAGCAGCGGCGACAAATACGCATCGACCACCGTCGTATCGCCACGGCTGACGATCTTGAGCATCGGACTGACTTCGTGCGAAACGGACACCTGCGTAAAGCCTATCTCCCGCGCGATCCCGGCCAGCCGCCGTTCGTCTTCCGGGTAGCGCCAGGCATGCATCAGTACGATCGCGAGCGCCCGATAGCCCTGATCATATAATTCCTGCAACTGCCGTCTCGCCCATTCGGTATCTAACGCTTGCAGGACTTCGCCGCGCGTGATCGCCAAGGCGACTTTTGCTCCTTTGCGTTCGAGCAACGCGTTCGTGCCGACCGTGGTGCCCATTTTGACGCAATCGATGGACTCGGCCCACGGCGCCTCGGGGGGTATTTGCAGGATATCGCGCATGCCCTGCAATGCGGCGTCCCGGTAACGTTCGGGATTTTCCGACAGCAGCTTGCGGGTCACGATATGCCCTTCCGGGCTCAAGGCGACAAGATCGGTAAAGGTGCCGCCGCGGTCGATCCAAAATTGCCAGCGTCTCATCCCGTTTACAAATCCTGTTTGATATCCTCTTTCAGCGTCGGCCAGCGCATGAACGCAAACACCCAGATCATCGCGATATTGACGACCGGAATCAGCAACACCACTGTCCACCAGCCGTCGAAGCCGGCTTTTTGGAGAATCCGGTAGCCCAACCACAGACAAAATCCGGCATAGATCGGCAACAGAATATAAAATAGCAAGGTCATGGTTTGCGCTCCAGCTCATTACGGCGATTGGGCCACGGCAACATCGCCAACTGGAGAAAAATCAGCAGCATGCCGAAAACCGGCAAAAACACCAGCGCCGCCCAGGCCGGATGTAAACCGGCTTTTCGATAGATCAAATAAACCGGCAGAAAAATAAAGAGTCCCAGAATGAACACCTGGAAAATTTCGGGAAACATCATCATGCGTCGCCTCCTTGGTGGTTTAAAGACATGCTTGATCGCAAAGTTTAACCGCAATGGGAAGACCGCGCGACGGTTTTCCCAAAAGGATAGCAGCCGCCCTATTCAACTGCGTTTCTCTTTAACGGTTTATAAATTTTCGCCCTAATGATCATTCAGAGCACCTTCAAACCGGCATGGTGGCTAAAAAACGCCCATCTGCAAACGATCTTTCCGGCCTTCTTTCGGAATATCCAGCCTCCCGGCGCCCTGCGAAGGGAACGATTAAGCACGGGGGATAACGACTTTATCGATATCGACCACTTCGGCGAAAACGGACAACCGATCGTGATATTGTTACACGGACTGACCGGCAGCTCGGAGTCGGGCTATATCAAGGGCTTGCAGCATACGCTGGCGAAACTCGGATTTCGCACAGTCGCATTGAATTTTCGCGGCTGTAGCGGCGAATCAAACCGCCTGGCGCGCTGTTACCACTCCGGAGAAACCGAAGACATCCATTTCCTCTACCAAACCTTGCGCGAACGTGAACCCGAAACGCCGATGGCCGCAATCGGTTTTTCGCTGGGCGGCAATGTATTGCTGAAATGGCTCGGCGAACAGGGCGACCGCCTCGACCTGTTCGCCGCGATCGCGGTATCGGTTCCGCTGGTGCTGAGCATTTGCGCCAGCAAACTCGATAGCGGATTTTCGAAAATTTATCGAAAGAACCTGCTCAACGAACTGAAGCAGTACGTCCGCTTGAAACTGCAGCACCTTGAAACGCTCGGTATCGAAACGGAAGCCGAAAAAATCAGGCAGCTGGGCAACCTCGCCGACATCAACTCGTTTTGGCAATACGATGATATAGTCGTCGCGAAACTGCACGGCTACCGCGACGTTCACGACTACTATCAGCGCTCCAGCTCCCGCCAGTTTCTCAAATCGATCGCCGTGCCGACGTTAGTCATCCAAGCCGCGGACGATCCCTTCATGACCCTTGAAGTGCTTCCCGAAGAACATGAACTGTCGCCAAGCGTTCATCTGGAAATCGCGCAAGGCGGCGGACATGTCGGCTTCGTAGCCGGCGCCTATCCTTTCCGGCCCCGCTATTGGCTGGAACAAAGACTCCCGGAGTTTTTAATGCTGCATATAAAATCTTGCAGGAAGGACTTAAAATAAAGCTTCACCTATGATTTAATATAATGCTCTTCTAAGCCGATGTAGCTCAGTTGGTAGAGCAACTGATTCGTAATCAGTAGGTCACGGGTTCGAATCCCGTCATTGGCTCCACAAAATCAATAAGATACATCATTTTCAGGATTTTTGTATTTTCATATAGACATAAAGTAGACGCTATACTAAGGCTTTCTTCCTTAATCACATATGTACTTTAGATGAGTGCTATCGACTCAACCAGTCAACTTTGTACTATCATACATGTCCATAATCTAAAAAAACCGCATTCCCCAGATAATTTTTTTCAAAAAATTTCGGATAGGTCGATCACCTGTTTTTCCTCTAGACTAAAACGAGGTACAAAGTCAGAGGGAGTAAAGCTTTCAAATTTAAAACAGCGAAATGTTTGCTTTACAGTCTGATAATATTAGTTTTACTATCTGCCCCGAAGATAAAATCAAACATTATGCAACAAGCACAGTCACTTGCATAAACCCCAAAGTATTTATACTAGGTCGATTTAAAATTGAATGATAACTAAAATTAAGGTTAAGAATTATAAATCACTGCATGACTTAAACCTTGATGTAGGACGGTTTAATATCTTTATTGGTGAAAATGGCAGTGGAAAAAGCAATATTTTAGAGGCGATAACTTTAGCAGCCGCAGCTGAAGCCAATAAATTAGATAATGAGTTTCTGTCCTCTAGAGGAATTAGAGTTACTGATCCAAATTTCATGAGATCTGCGTTCAAGGATGGAATTACGTCATCGCCAATAAATATTGAAATTCAAGATGAGCATAAAAGTATAACAAAAGAATATTTGTTAACAAACGATAATAAACCATATTCAAAATGGACTATATTAGAGGATGAAAGTAAAACCCATGTAAAATTTACAAATAAAGACATAGAAGCTCTATTTAAACTACTTAAAGAAAATGAAGATTCTTTAGATTTACGTAAAAAGGAAAATTTTCCAAGTATTATTTTTAATAAAATAATAAATGATAGTGTAGAAAAAGAAGCCTTTAAAGAATTCCTCTATTATCAACTCAATAATGAAAAGTGGGAAAACTTACAAAACTTTGTCATTTATTCTCCCGAAAACACAGCTCTTAGAAACTTTTATAAAGAAGGACAAATCGAACCATTAGGAATTAATGGAGAAGGTTTACTTAAACTACTCAAAACAATTCGCGAGTCCGCCGCATTAGAAACCAAACAAGAAACCAATAAAAAAGGATTTTTCAGTTTTTTTCATAATTACAACTATGAAACTGATAAATTTAGCAGACTCAATGAAATACATAAGACTTTACAGTTATTCGATTGGTATGAAAATTTAGAAATTCCTAAAGAATTGTCTGAGTCTGAAGATAAAGTAAAAATAACAGATAAGTACTTAAATGATTCATTTGATCAACGAAGTACAAATGAAGGTTTTTTATTTATTTTGTTTTATATATCTTTGATCGTCTCTGAAGATACACCAGAAATTTTTGGAATTGATAATATAGATGCCTCATTAAATCCTAAGCTATGCTCCAAATTAATTACAGAGTTAACTAGATTAATGAAAAAATATGATAAACAAGTATTTGCCACAACTCATAATCCGGCAATTTTAGATGGAATTAATTTAGGAGATGATGAGCAGCGGCTATTTGTTGTTTCTAGAAATAGGTCAGGCCATACTCGTTGCAAACGTATCACTGTTGAAAATAAGCCATTATCCTCAACAGGGGAGGCATTGAGATTGTCCGAAGCTTTTTTGAGAGGTTATTTAGGCGGCCTACCAAAAGGATTTTAGTCGGATATGTATAAATTTGGATTAGCTACAGAAGGAAAAACGGACCAGTTCGTACTAGAAAATATTATTTGTGGGTATTTTGAGGACCCAGATCTTGATGCAGAGATTACTGAACTACAGCCACACCTAGATGAGACAGATCGTAATCAAAAATGTTTTGGCGGATGGGAAATGTTATTGGATTATATAAAGTCAGCCCGCTTTAGAGAAGATGTCATCAATGTAAAGCATGTAGTATTACAGCTAGATACCGACATTATAGAACATCCAAATTTTGGTAGCTCATATCGTGACAATAACGGTTCTCCATTAACCCACGAGCAATTAATAGATAACACTATTGATAAGTTAGTTTCATTCATAAATTCGGGTGTCGAGGGGTTTTATGAAAAAAATAAAGAAAAAATAATTTTTGCAATATGCATACATTCAATCGAATGTTGGTTATATGCTTTTTTCAATAATGAACCATTAAAAAGCCCTAAAACTACTGGTTGCGGTAGAGCGCTCGAGTTTCTTCTTAAGAAAAACGGCTTTGATAAAAACAAGGATAAAGAACTTTATAAGGCTTACAGTAAAATTTTCTTAGTGAAAAAAAATATTCACACGGCCACGGAAAAGAGTCCCAGCTTCAAATATTTTACTTACCTTCTCGAAAAAATACCCAAAACCACATCCCAACATTTCTGATTATAACTACCGTCTGATACATTTTGACGTACAGTTATTGACAGAACTCTAAACCATTTCATTACCGTCCGGTCTATCAAAGGCGTAACGGTTTGATCGGTGATAACACAGCCGCCGGATCGTTTTTCCAGATCGAGGGTTCTGCATCAACGTACAGTTCCACTTCATTGCCATCCGGATCATGGAGATACAGGCTCTGGCTAACGGTGTGATCGCTCATTCCGGTGATGGTTACGCCGGCCAATTCAAGTTCTTTTTTGGCGGCTCGAAGTTCGTCCAGGCTGTCGCCGATCTTGATGCCAATGTGATAGAGCCCTAGCCGGCGTCCGGACGGAGCAGCAGGCGCCGCTCCCACCTCGATGAGCAGGAGCTCATGGTGGGTCCTGCCGGCGGTGAGCGCCGCCGCGGTATTGTTAAAAATCCGTCCCACTTCCTGAAACCCGAGCAGATCGCGATAAAATTCGAGTGACCGGTTGAGATCCTGCACGTAAAAAACGACATGCCCCAGGTAGTGTGCTTTCATCAATTCAACCTCTATCTAATACGCCAGGTTTCATCCACGCAGGGTTGCGCCAGTTCGTCACTGTTCCGCGCCAGCGTTGGATAATCGGTATAGCCTTTCGCGCCGCCTTGATAGAACGTAGAGGGATCCTCTACGTTAAGCGCCGCATCGGTCCGGAATCTTTCCGGCAGATCCGGGTTGGCGATGAATTTGCGCCCGAATGCGATCAGATCGGCTTTGCCCTGCTGCAACCACTGCTCTGCAATCTGCCGGTTAAAGCCGCCGGCCAATATGAGCCTGCCTTGATATTTTTCCCGAATCAGTTCCAGCATGCGCATGGCGCGTGGATCAGGTTCGGTTCCCTGCTCAAAGGCAGCAACGGCAGGATTTACAATATGCAGATAAGCCAGTTTATAATGATTGAGTCTGGCAGTGATGTCACCGAAAGTGGCTTCAGGATCATCATCTCCCATATCATTGAATGTGCCCAGTGGCGATAATCGTACACCGACACGATCCGCACCCCATACATTGCAGGCGGCCTCAACCACTTCCAGCAATAATCGCGAACGATTTTCGATCGATCCACCGTACTGATCTTTGCGCTGGTTGGAACTGGAGTTAATGAATTGATCCAGCAGATAACCGTTGGCGGCATGGATTTCGACCCCATCGAAATCGGCCGTCATGGCATTTTTTGCGCCACGTACATATTGCTGGACGATATAAGGCAGTTCTTCGATCTGCAAGGCACGCGGTGTCACAAACGGAACCAGTGCGCCGTTGCCGTTTTCATCCTCGATAAATGCCTGCCCGGCAGGCTTGATGGCGGATGGCGCGACCGGCAGCATACCGTCCGGCTGCAACGCCGGATGCGAAATGCGTCCGACATGCCAGAGTTGCATAAAGACTAACCCGCCGGCCTGGTGCACGGCATCGGTTACCGTTCGCCAACCTTCGATCTGTTCGCGGCTATGGATGCCTGGCGTCCAAGCATAACCCTGTCCCTGCATGGAAACCTGGGTGGCTTCAGTGATGATCAACGCGGCTGAAGCGCGTTGCGCGTAATAACAGGCATTGAGTGCATGAGGAACATTGCCGGGTTGACGGGCGCGCGAGCGCGTCAAGGGCGCCATCACAATGCGGTGCGGCAGCTGATAGGGCCCGAGCCTGACCGGTTCAAACAGACACCGGACTGTTTCCCGTCGTGCTGTGGAATGAGTAGTTGTCATAGATTCTTCCTCGTGAAATGACTAAGGAAGTTTGGCTGCAAGGATTTCGACTTTTTCAATCACGGGCGGCTGCGAAAAAAGATCGGCCGCTTGCGCCATCAGCGCGGCCGCGACTCTCCCCGCAAGGTGGGCCTGCCGGCCGGCCTCATCAGGAAACGTATCAAAAATGCCAAATGTGGAAGGGCCTAGCTTGAGGGCATACCAGGTGATGGTAGCGGGTTCAGCTTCGACGATCGGCAGGCCGCCGCGCAGAAAGTCCTCGACGTCTTTTTCTTTGCCGGGTTTAGCCTCAAGCCTTACGAGTAATGCTGTTTTAACCATGACCTGTCTCCTTATTGTTTAAGTGATCACATAATAAAAACGAATGGAGGGCATCGGACGCCATTCGCCGTAGCTCAGGAATTCTGTAGAAGGTGCGTTTTTCAGTGATACCGAATAATGCCCAGGTGTTTCAGCAAGATGATGGCTGCCGCCTCAGACGACGCAGGGTTCTGACCGGTGATCAGATGACCATCGCTCACGACATAGGGTTGCCAGTCGTCCGCTTTGGAATAGTTAGCGCCATTTTGTTTCAGCATCTCTTCCACCAGGAAAGGTACTACCTTCGTCAGCCCAACGGCCTCCTCCTCGGAATTGGAAAACCCGGTAACGTTTTTCCCTTGTACCAAGGGCAAGCCGTCCGGCGCTTTCGTCAGGTGAAACACGCCGGGCGCATGGCAAACCGCCACGACCGGTTTGCCGGCGGCATACATCGCCTCAATCAGTGCCATCGAATCCCTGTCCCCTGGCAGATCCCACAACGGACCGTGACCGCCCGGATAAAATATGGCGTCGAAAGCCATGTCAGAAACGTCGGAGAGTGTGCGCGTATTGGCCAGCGCCGTTTGCGCCGCCCGATCCTGTTTGAAGCGTTTCGTGGCGGCTGTCTGGGAATCCGGTTCATCACTTTTGGGATCCAGCGGCGGCTGGCCGCCTTGGGGTGAGGCCAAAGTGATCTCCATGCCTGCCTCTTTGAAGACGTAATACGGTGCGGCAAATTCTTCCAGCCAGAAGCCGGTTTTCTTGCCGGTGTCCCCGAGTTGATCGTGCGACGTTAAAACCATTAATATTTTCATCAATTGTCACCTCGCTTGATTACAACTCGGCGCCTGGCTGCGCCTGAACCGGGCGCTCTGTTAGCCTTACGGCTTTCTTTACTTGGAAGTCGTCCGTGGCGCGACGGAGCTTATTTGGATTCGGAGGGGCGCCCGGGCATGTCGCGAAATTCCTTTGTTTAGGTTTCAAGCCTCGCGTCCATCGTTATGGTCGCGTTCAGAACTTTTGAGACTGGACAGCCGGTTTTGGCGGCATCGGCGGCGGCTTGAAACGTCGGCTCATCTGCGCCGGGCACTTTCGCCCGCACGTCAAGATGCACGGCCGTGATGGCAAATCCCGCCGCAGCCTTTTCCAGCGTGACCGTCGCGGTCGAGTCGATATGTTCGGCGATTACTCCGGTATTTTCCAATTCGGCGGCCAGAGCCATGGAAAAACAACCGGCATGGGCTGAGGCGATCAATTCTTCCGGATTGGTGCCCTTGCCCTCTTCAAAACGGGTACTGAAAGAATATTGCGTGCCGGACAGAATGCCGCTGTCTGTCGTAAGTGCACCTTTTCCATTTTTGAGGCCGCCTTTCCATACTGCAAATGCTTTACGTTTCATCGTTCACTCCTCTGAATAGTCCTAATAACATGAACGCGCAGTCACCGTACCCATGACGCACGCCCCAAATAGCCCCCACCAGCGACTGCAATCAACTCGCTGATTCCCCAGTCTTAAAACCGCTAACACCGGCTCCCAGTGAGTCAATGATAGTAGATGCCTCATAACCGAGCCGGGCCGGCAACTTGGCGGTTGAGAGAGGTGCCTGAACAGAACATACCCTAGGCGCGGTTGAGGCCGATAGCCTCAATGTGCACAAGCATTTCGCCGAGGCAGGGGCTGCCTACATTGAGAGCTCAATCTGCAAAACTTCCAGTCCGCCGATTTTGTGGAAACGCCCTGTTCTGGTCATGGCTGATTAACCTCCAGTGGTTATACGTAAGGACGAGCGACTATTTTTAAAAACAATCTTCCTCATTAAACGATTGATTAATATAAGCTATCTTAGTTCAAATTAGTTAAGTGTTTTTACTTAGTGCCTATTCCAGTAGACCCGTAGGGCACAATAGGCGAAGCCGCATTGCGCCGCTGGAAATTCCACATCCGGCGGAATACGCTGCGTTTTTCCGCCCTACTCACTGATCACCATAGGGGATAATGCAATGAGTTTTTTAACAAAAATCCTTACGGCAATGATTGTTGCCAAACTGTTTGCTGCGACACTCATTGCCCTCGCTTTCATAGCGCATGCCGGATCAAATTCGGATCAACTTATCTGATTAGGGAGACGTAAAGAGATAAAGATTCCTACAAAAGAAGAGATGCTTACACAGCAAGTTGATGACCTCACTAAACAACTTGCGACTTGCCGCACTGGAATTAAAGGTCGCTCAGCAGCAAAAGGCATTGGAAACCGCTAATGAGCGCCTCAACGCTCGACCGAAAGGTTATCATGGAGTTTTAATAACCCTCGGAAATTTTAATCGCTTGCCGAACACCGATGGAATTTCATATTGGGCCAGGGATTAAGGGTCGCGGTTTCGCGCAAGCAAAGCATCATCATTCTTTGACAAGGTGCTGCCCCTCACTTCACCGTTTTGGTAAATTCACAACGCTTCTTCACCATAGGTAAGGTTTTTTCATGGCCAATGCCGTTGGCGATCAACGCAACCACCCGGTCATCCCGGTCGTAGCCCACATGCGCTTCCATCGGATTGGCCA
>JBPFEE010000028.1:0-112597 GCA_051061095.1 Methylomicrobium sp.
ATCGAAATCGTGTGGAAGCAAGCCAAATACCACTGGCGCCGGTTTGCTACCTGGACAAAAGAACAGTTGCTCGAGGAAGTACAAAACCTCATGGCCAGCATCGGCTCAACTTATAAAATCCGTTTTGCGTGATTACTTATATCCATTCTGATCATCTCTAATTGAAGGTACCTCTATCAAACACCGCATTCATTCACTCCAACTATTTATTGGTAGAATGTTTTTCATCATGTGGTAAAGCCGCACCGACTGATCAGTTGCCATAGACTTTTTAGAATTTATTTATTCTACAGCTAACGAAACAATGGAAAAGTAACATCATCTGGTCATCATGCGGCGAATCAAATGGAATATCTATCGACCGTTTACTGTTGACCTCCTAATTAAAAATTAGGCTTTAAATCCATGTGTAAGTTCATGCACTTTTCTCAACGAGCCTTAGCCGTCTTCTTAACAATTTCTGAGCGTTCCTTTCTTCAAGCTTGAGCTTTTAAACTCGCGTGCTTCCTGCTTTCTAGCCACATTGCTGGCTATCAGCCTTTTTGAATGTCAATTCTCCACCGGGCGCTTCGATTTCTCCAGTTGCTTGCTGGAGGCGATTTGGGGATTCTCTTTATGTAAATTTGTTTCTTGGTCATGCCGATAGGATAGCATAGGGCTCAAGAGTGTAAAAACGGCTTCGAGTTTTTTCCAACTTTTTTAAGTTGCCCATATAATTTCACCGTAAACCAAATCGGCATTGACTCATAAACTTGCCCGGTCGCCAGCCAGTGCGCGTATTCTTGCCCCAGTTCCTGAATGGTGGGTGCTTCATACTCGGCCGATTCAGCCGCGCTCAATACCTCTTTCCAGCGCTCGTTCACACCCTTGTGAATGAACACCTCGGCGCCGCCGTCCCAGAAGGCACCGCCTAGGGTAACGCTCTGCGTCGCGTTCTTTTTCATCTGGTCAAACGAACAGTATTCGACGATCGCATCCCAACGCGACTCGTCGATCGGAATGTCGAGAAAGCGAGCGATCCGGTGCATCTCGGCAGGCATCTTATACTTCAGGTTATTAAGAACGGATGGCCGTCCCGGTCCATCCAGTCGCGCCAGATGCGTCTTGATGAGCCGGCGGTGGGTCTGCGCCGCGAGCGCGGACAATTTAACTTCCTTCGCCGGTACGCGCAGGTCCAGCCAGGGCGACATCTCCGCCGCCTGCATATACGAATCGCCGTTGAAAACCAACTGCGCGACGATCTGCTGCATCCAGATCGTACCGGATTTCGCTGCCCTGCATCCGGGCTACATAAAACTGCATGGCTGATAAATCACCTCCCTCCTGCAAGAAGAAGGAGCGGTTCAATGCGCCGTGACTTTCAAGTGCCGGATTATTTCGATTGAATGATCGTAAAAGTTTTTCCGGCGATCGTAAATGTACCGGTCCGGCTGCTGCCGGTTCGGTTTCTGGACACCGAATAATTCACCGTGGCATTGCCGGTGAAGCTGGAACCGCTCACCGTGGCCCAGGGAACGTCGCTGACCGCCGACCAGCTGCAACCGCTCGAAGAAGCCGTCGTATTGATGCTGCCGCTGCCGCCGTTCTTGGTGAACGTTTTCGATGTCGGCGAGATACTGAAGGTGCAGGTACCCGCCGTGAACGTCGCCGAAAGCGTTGTTGCCGCATTCATACTGTTGATCGTACAGACCGAATTATCGGCGGTTCCGGAAACCGAATCGCAGGCCCCATTCGACCAGACGACGGTCGAGCCGTTGCTTCCCGCGGCTGTGATCTGCACCATGCTGCCGTGATCGAGCAATGCCGATGCAGTCTGGGTTGTCTGATAGGTGTAATTGATGCCGCCGACGCCGGAAGTGACGCTTCCAGTGCCGCTACCGGAGGCATTTACGGTCAGCAGGTATTGATTCAGGGTGAAAGTTGCGGTCACCGCTTTGGCTGATGTCATCGTAACGCTACAACTGGTTCCGCTGCTGCTGTCACAGCCTGCCCAGCCGCCGAAAACGGAGCCCGCGCCTGCGGTTGCGATCAAGGTGACCGGCATTCCTGAACTGTAAGCCGCCGTGCCGGTATTGCCGTTCCAGGCGAGCGTACCGCTATCGGAAGCGATGCTGCCGCTGCCCGTGCCCGCCTTCGTGACGGTCAAAGTCGCGTTATTGGCGCCGCTCGCAGCCAGCACGAAAAGCGTAATCGACTTGGCCGGATACGTGGCGTTGAAGCCGCTTTCGCTCACGGCCTGATCCTGCAGGTGCACGATCGCGTTCAAATCGACCGTGCTGTATCGATACACCGCTGCGGTCGGAGGCAAGGCCAGCCCGGCGACGCCGATCGGACCCGTCAGATCGCTGGCCGTTTTGTTGATCACCATCACGGTCAACGCATTGTCGCTGCTGCGCTGCGCCGCGTAGATCGAGAGTTCGCCCGGGTTGTTGCTGACGGCCTGCAAGCCGGTATCGCCGAAGCCATGCCCCAAGCCGTCGTAGTTGCGGAACATTCGGAATGCATACGCGCCCGGCTGGTTTGCCAAAGGCGGTGACCACAGGGTCGCGAGATCCAGCCCTTCGCGGCCGAAGATGCCGAGCACCTCGGCCTGGGCCAGCGCGCCGTTGAGGCTCTCCAGGCCGCCCCAGTTGTATTCGGTGAGCGCGAGGCGGGTGCCCGGATAATAGGTGTCCACCCAAGCGCGCATGCGCCCGATCAACTGCACTTTCACGCCGCCCGACTGGGTGTCGGATATCCAGCTCTCGTCGGTATAGTTGGGGTCCCATAACGAGCGAGTCGAACGCAGCCGCAGCGCCTGCGTAGCCGTACTGCCGGCCGTGGACAAGGCAACGCCGCTGGCCTGCGGGTAATAATGCAGATCCAGGAAATCGAGAAGGCGCTGGCCGTGCTGCTGCTCGTAATCGCGCAGCTGGCTCAGATACCAGGGGACGAAAGGCAGGTTGCCGTGGCTTTGGTAGTCAGGGCCGATGCCGCAGCCGTCCAACGCGGAGTAAAAATAAGCGCACCAGCCCCAGAGCACCGGCCCCAAGGTTTTCGCCGAAGGATCGGCGGTTTTTACCGCAGCGGCATATTGCAGGGTGCGGTCGCGCATCTCGTCGTAAGAAACAGGCTGAGGATGCACATCCCGGTGCGTGCTGTTCCATAGCATCGGTTCGTTGTCGAGATTGTAATAGGCGACGCCGTTGTCGGCCGCGGTACCGTACTTGCCGGTGAGATGGGCGATCCAGGCCGATACGAATGTAGAGTCGATCGGATCGCTGGTATCGGTAGGATTATTGTCAGTGATATTGCCGCCGCCGCTGCGTATGCCGTTGCCGCAATCGCTATCCCATGAGTCCACGGATTGCTGGCTGCCGTATTTCGACACCTTGAAGCCGCAGTCGTAGGGATGGTTGCGCGGGCTGGTCGATTTTACCGTCCAGCCGATCATCGGCACGGTCAGGATCGATTTGGTTCCGGTGCGGCGATCCTGCTCCACGAACTGATCGGAAGCCGAACCGTCGGGCAGATTGGCGACATCGACCGAGCCTTCGGGCAGATTTTCGAAATACCAGTCGCTGGCGGTGTTCGTCATGCTGGTCTGCCAGTTGTATCGGGTCGTGGAATTGCCCCCCCAGCGCCGCACCGGCAGCCGCAATTCCGCCGCCAGCGCCTCGTCCGCGAAATTCATCCCGTAAATGTCCTCGCTGATCAAGTGGCGTTCCGCGCCGGCATCGACTTGCAACGATAAAGGCGGCGGAGGCGGCGCACTGCTCCCCAGCAGAATGATGTCGTCGAGATAGAAGACCGGCTGTGCGCCGCCGGTCGCATCCTGCCAATAAAGATCGGCCAGCACGGCTGGGCTTCCCAGCGCGGACATCGGCACGATCACCTGCGTCCAGGCATTCGCCTGAGCGGTGATCTGATAGCTGTTGGCGGTGTTGCCGTTGGCGACGATGACTAGGCGCTGATTGCCGGCGCTGCCGCCATGTACCCAAA
Organism: Methylomicrobium sp.; assembly: GCA_051061095.1. Lineage (GTDB taxonomy): Bacteria > Pseudomonadota > Gammaproteobacteria > Methylococcales > Methylomonadaceae > Methylomicrobium. The sequence continues at coordinate 3,982 of JBPFEE010000028.1, forward strand.
AGCTCAGCCGATCGTAAAGGCTGGTATCGAAGCCGGTGTCGGTATGCAGGTAGAGCCCGGCCCAGCCGGCGTCGTATTTGACTGATAGCGATCGCGACCCCGCCTGCACAGGCGACGTGTTCGAAAAGTTCAGTGTCGTATTCCAGGACCAGTTATCCCATCCGGGCTCCAGGATGTCAGAATAGACCGTTGCATCCGCCGCGACGGCGTTTAGGCCTATAGGGGCAATGAAAACCGATAGGATAACGATTATCCTGAGTTGTCTTATCATTTTGTAAGCATGCAGTATTGTCATGGAATGACCCTTATCATTATCGAATTCGGCAAATTCAACGATTGAAATAAAATCGGCTCAAAGCCCCGAAAATATTGTCCGGATAAATCATATTCTGGCGGTCGAAATCAGTCTAGCAGAAACTCGAAGCGAGCTATCCTTTGCCAGTCTTGCGCCGATCGCCTAGCAATCCGGCCCTTCCAGCGGTCAATGAACGTAATTCAAGAAAATCTGGACTAAAATTACATTCTTGCGGAGCTTTTTTATAATAGTGTAGTTTCCATCAATAATAAATATACAGAAGGCAAACAACAAATGACTACAGTATTGGTAACCGGCGCCAGCCGCGGTCTGGGATTTGAATTTTGTAAGCAATACGCCGCGGAAGGTTGGGAGGTGCTAGCCTGTTGCCGGCATCCGGAAAGGGCCGAAAAATTGGCCGGCATTAAAAATGTGCGGTTACTGCCCCTGGATGTGACCGATTTTGCACAGATCGACCGGTTGGCACAGGCAATCAAGGATACCTCGATCGATGTGCTGATCAATAATGCGGGCATATTCGGCGACGCCCCGGGCCAGGGCTTCGGGCAACTGGATTATGGGGCATGGACAAGAACCTTGTTGATCAATGCGCAGGCGCCGGTCAAGATGGCCGAAGCCTTCCTGCCGCATCTACAGCGCGGCAGAATGAAAAGGCTCGTATCGATCAGCAGCCAGATGGGCAGCATCGCCGATAACGGCAGCGGCGGCAGCATTTTATACCGGACCAGCAAGGCCGCGCTGAATGCGGCCATGAAGAGTCTTTCGATCGATTTGAAAGATCTCGGGATCGGCGTGTTCATTCTGCATCCGGGCTGGGTCAAGACCGACATGGGCGGACCCAACGCATTGATGGGTGCAGAAAAAAGCGTGACCGGAATGCGCCGCGTGATCGCAGACTCGACGCTTCGGCAGAGCGGCAGTTTTTTGAAATACGATGGTTCGACTTTGCCTTGGTAATTCAAGCTTCCTGGAAGCAAGGAACATTCCATGTCATAACCGTGTCATAAAGTTAACCTATACTTGCATTATCATTCATTATTAATCGATAAAGGTGCGTCATGATGCAGAAATTGACCGCAAAAAAGACCAATATTTCTCCCAACTCGGTATGGCGGGATTTCGATGAAATCAGTGAAAGTTTTGATTTGGCGCTGAGCCCGGAAGTGATTGGGTGGTTCCATCTACAAAACGGAAATGTTCAGGCTCGCAAAAGAGCAGTGAACCGCAGTGAACTGGACGAATATGAAATGTCCTTGATGTAAGCTTGTAATTTCGTCTTCCTTTGGCATGCTGCCAATTACCGCAGCCCGGTCAACAGTTTCCTCCTAGCTGGTCAATTCCGTGCTGCGGTTTCTTCCTTCCAAATCCGGGCCGTAATTCAAATCCATCGCGCAGCTCTCCGCCTCATTATTGATCCCGATTTGATAGAATAGACGATCCTTTTTCCGATCTTCCCCTCGTTATCATGTCTTCCAGCGGTCATAAAATCATCAGTATTGCTCAAACATCAGCCGCCAAAGAACTGTCCAGAACCCAGAAACAGTTCAACAATCTGATCAAAAAAATCGAGGCGCAAAAACAGGCGCTGCTCGAATGGCAGGAAACCCTGCCGCTCTACAATCAAAAAATAACCGGCGAATATCAGGCGCTTTGGGATACCTACAACCAGCATCGGGTCGATATGGTTTATATTCTGGATCGCGCTTATGACGACAAGGGGTTCACCAAAAGCGACAGAGCCAAAATCAAACACATTCTGACCGAATTGGCCGAGCAGCTGATCGTCGATCACGGTAAGGACGAACTGAAGGATCTTTACAATAAACACAGCGGGGACGACATCGATGCGGCTCAAGAGGAAGCCGATGCGATGGCGGCGGAGCTGATGAAATCGATGATGGGCAGCATGTTCGGCATCGAGGTCGGCGACGATGTGGATCTCGGTTCCCCCGAAAAGATGCAGGCATTCCTGCATGAAAAAATGCAGGAGGCAGAAGCTCAACAGCAGCAGGCCGAGGAAAAACGCGCCCAGCGCAAAAAAACGAAGAAACAGCTCGAAAAAGAAGCTAAAAAGCAGCAGGAAGAGCAAAACATCAGCCAATCGATTCGCGAAGTGTACCGCAAACTGGCAGCCGCCTTGCACCCCGACCGCGAACCGGACGAACAGGAACGCGAGCGCAAGACCAAACTGATGCAGCGCGTCAATGCCGCTTACGAAAAAAAGAATCTATTGCAGCTGCTGGAACTTCAGCTCGATGCCGAGCAGATCGATCAGGAACATCTGAACAATATCGCCGAAGACCGCCTGAAATATTTCATCAAAATATTGAAGGAACAATTGTTCGAACTGGAACAGGAAGTCGCTGTTTACGAGCAGGAATTCAATAGTCGAATGCAGCGGCCGTTCTATACGCGGCTGAGTCCGAAGACGATGATGATGTCTCTGGAGATGGATATTCGCTCGCTCCGCCATGACATCGTCAATCTAAAAAACGACATCAAAATATTTCAAAACTCATCTTCCTTGAAGGCATTTTTGAAATCCTACAAAATTCCGAAACAACGGCCGGCGGACGATTTTGACGATTTTCTCGGCGGTTTCCTGCACCCGGACAATTTCAGATAAATACGCTTCGGCTCCGCTCAGCGAACGAATTCGCTCTATTCGGCGAGACTGTCCGGCGGTAGGCGATGGCTAAGCGGAGCCGAAGCCAGCGCTCACTCATCCTCGCGCTTGATGTCCAGAAACAGCTCCCCCGCCGCATCCTCGGTCAGAATGAATAAAATCGGCCGGCAACAGACCGAGCAGTCCTCGTAATAACGCTGCGGACCGGACGAGGTATCGACCAGCACGTCGAGCGGTTCGCCGCAATAAGGGCAATCGATTACGATCTCGTCGGGGTCCTGCACGTCACACCTTGATCAAGAGTTTGTCGAGCAATGAATGAGGCAGCAGCCGTTTCAGCGTCCCGAACAGATACGTCGGAAAGGTCACAAAATAACGGATCTTCGGCCGTTTCGCTTCGAGCGCATGCACGACTTTTTCAGCGACCGCCTCGGCCGGCAAGGTAAAAGGCACAGCCGCGCCTTCTTTTTGCAGACGGGCTTCCATCGCCTCGTATTTGTCCCGATGCACGCTGCGTTGGGCGTCGATGTTCCGTTTGTACAGTGCGAACGAATTCTGCCGAAAATTACTCAGAATCGGACCCGGCTCGATCAGCGAAATGTCGATGCCGGTGCCGCGAAGCTCCAGGCGCAGCGTGTCGGCCAGTCCTTCGAGCGCGAACTTGCTCGCGTTGTAAGCGCCCCGGTATGTCAGCGCGACCAAACCCAGAACCGAGCTGTTATAGATGATCCGGCCGTGGCCTTGTTTGCGCATCACCGGAATGATCCGATTGGTCAGCTCGTGCGTGCCGAACAGATTGGTTTCAAACTGGAAACGCAGCACCTCGCGGCTCAAGTCCTCGACCGCGCCGGGCTGTCCGAAGGCGCCGTTATTGAATAATGCATCCAGTTTGCCGCCGGTCAGTTCGAGCGTTTGTTCGACCGCCTGCCTGATGCTGTCGCTATCCGCCAGATCGAGCCGCAGCGCGGTGAAGCCTTCGGCCTGCAAGCGCATTACATCGTCGGTCTTGCGTGCGGTGGCTATGACCGTATGGCCGCGATTTTTGAGCATAAGCGCGGTCGTATAGCCGATACCGGTCGAACAGCCGGTAATCAGGATGGTTTTCGCTGCATTCATCGGGTTATTGAAGCTTGAGTTCCTGCTCGGATAAATAATACTTGTTGCCGGTGCTGCAATCGACCAGAAACACCAGCGCGTCTTGCGTGCTTTTAGCGTTCAGTTCGACCGCTTCGACCCGGCCGCATTGATTGCTTGCCAGGGCTTTTTCGGCCGCAAAGCGCCGTAAGCGTTCAATCTCGGGCAGCCGTGCGGCAAAATTTTGGACCAGGGAAGGCAATTGCTCCGGATGGTAAGGCGGTATTGCAAAGGATGAATATTGTACCGGGTTATTCTTGATCAGAAACTGATTTTTTGCGCTTTCGTCCTTCGCTTCCTGTCTCAGCTTGACCTGCTTCTCGGCCAGTTTTTTTTCTTCCTGCTCCTGGACGGCCAGTTTAGCCTGTTCTTGTTCTTCTTTTAACTGCTGTTCCTTTTTTTCCTGATCCAGATCCCTCGCAATGCCGGTTTTGATGTCGATCTCTACGTTGCGCTGCCCCGCCGAGCAGGCATTCGCTTTATAAATAATTTTGCCGGTCTCGTCGGTGCATTTATAAACGCCCGCTGTCGCCGTGAGCGAAAACAGGCCGCCGAATAAAATAACGATGAGTTTCATAATTTTTCCGCCTATCCGGTAATGAAATAGACATTGATTATAAGTGAATTCACCGGCGAGCGATGTGCGCCGGATCTTTCTTTTCAAGCATTCGCGACAGCCGCATAAACAGCAGTGCAGTCGCCAGCATCAAGCCGGTAAAAAACCAGAAATATCCGGCTCCGGACAAGGTAGAGCCGCCATCTGCATGCTGAATCAAAAAGTTGATTGCGCTGGTAAACAAATTACCCAGCGATACCGATAAAAAATAGACCGCCATTACCATCGATTTGGCCGATTTCGGCGCTTCGGTATAGGAGTATTCGAGACAGGTGATCGACACCATCACTTCGGCCGCGGTCATCAGCACATAGGCGGGCAATTGCCAAATCACATGCACCTGAATACCCTGATCCAGCTGCATCTGAATGACGGACGGAATCGCAAACGCCAATACGGTCAAAAATAAACCGATCGAAATTTTCTTTAAAGCGGTCAACTCGATATGGCGGTTCAGAAACGGATAAATACCATACGAAAAACACGGTGTCAGCAACATGATCAACAACGGATTCAGCGCCTGGATCTGAGAAGACAAGAGCTCGACATTGCCGACGGACCGATCCATTTTCTCGGCCTGCAATACCCAGGACGAGCCGATTTGCTCGAACAGCGCCCAAAACACCGCAATCAGCATATAAATCGCGGCCAATCTGCCCAGCAACCGCCAGATGGAGCGGTCCGATAAATCCCTGATCAGTTGCATACCCGCCGCCGGAATTCTTACGAAGCGATGCCGGCCTGACCAAAAAACCCACGTCGCCAATGCCATCAACAGGCCCGGGGCGGCAAATGCGGCCGATGCGCCGGCATGATCGAGCAGCCAGGGCACAACCAGCATCGCCAGAAATGCGCCAAGATTGATCGCAAAATAAAACCAGCCGAAGACTTTGCCGAGCAGATGCAAATTACCGCTGCCGAATTGATCGCCGACATGCGCGGACACGCAAGGCTTGATCCCGCCAGCGCCGATGGCAATCAGACTCAAACCGAGCGCCAGTCCCAAACGGGTATCGTCGACGGCCAGACTCAAATGGCCCAGGCAATAAATCAGGGACAACAAAATGATCGTCAGGTATTTGCCCCAAAAAAAGTCGGCCAGCAAGGCGCCGAGCGCCGGCATCAAATATACGGCGGCGACAAACAAATGGAAATAACCCTGCGCTTCCTGCTCCGTCATCAAATCCGGTCGTCCTGAGGCGCTCATCAGATACTGGGTCATGAAAATAACCAGAATCGCGCGCATGCCGTAGTAACTGAAGCGTTCTGCAGCTTCGTTTCCGATGATGTAAGGGATGCCTGGCGGTATCTTGGTATTTATATCTTTTTGATTTTTATAAAAATTCATATTTTCACCAAAAACTGGCTTGCGTCGTAATCATAATAAAATGAATAAATTTAAAACCTGTTTATTATTATTAGCCTGAAAAATTTTGTGACTAAGACAAAATAATTATTAACTATCAATAATTTATTTTATAGTGCAAGCTGTCGCTAAAGCGGCCGCCAATTTGTTGATCGATTGTGGATAAGTTTAGGCGCAATTTTTTACAGGGGTCTATCCACAACAAATACAGCTTTTTCCCACAGAGTTACTCTCTATGATTGCCGGCCTGAATCGGGATAAAATATTGAACCATTGCCGAAAAATGCGTTCTTACGGCAAACTTTTGCTCAAGTTGTAGTTACTCAGGATTCAACGAGACAGACATGTCGGAAACCATTACCAGTCAGAACATCACGCAACAGGCGCTGATCAAGCTCAAAAATTACATCAACAGGGAAATCATCGGCCAGGAAGTGCTGGTCGAAAGAATGCTGATCGGTTTGCTGGCCGACGGTCATATTTTGGTCGAAGGCGCGCCGGGTTTGGCCAAAACGCGCGCGATCAATGTGTTGAGCAAAGGCGTTCAAGGCGATTTTCACCGGGTGCAGTTCACTCCGGACCTGTTGCCCGCCGATTTGACCGGGACTGAAATTTACCGTCCGCAGCAAGGCACATTCGAATTTCAAAAAGGCCCGCTGTTTCATAACCTGATTCTGGCCGACGAGATCAACCGGTCACCGGCTAAAGTGCAGGCGGCATTGCTCGAAGCGATGGCCGAGCGGCAGATTACAGTGGGTCAGGCCACCTATCCGCTGCCGGATTTATTCATGGTGATGGCGACGCAAAATCCGATCGAACAGGAAGGCACTTATCCGTTGCCCGAAGCGCAGCTCGACCGGTTCTTGTTGCATGTGAAGGTCGATTATCCCAATCCCAAGCATGAAAAGGACATTCTGCATCTGGCCCGCAAGGAAGCGCGTTCGGAATTCATCGCCAAAGCCGAGCGTTTCGAATCGATTTCGCAGCAAACCTTATTCGCCGCACGCAATGAGGTGCTCGATGTGTACATGGCCGAGTCGCTTGAAGACTATTTGCTGCAAATCATTCTGGCAACGCGGAATCCCGAGGCGTATGGCCGCGATTTGGCGGCATGGCTGCAATATGGCGCGAGCCCGAGGGCCAGCATCGCGCTCGACCGTTGCGCCCGCGCCAAGGCCTGGCTGGCCGAACGCGATTTCGTCGGCCCCGAAGACATTCAGGATATGGCTTTTGACGTCCTGCGCCATCGCCTGATTCTGTCTTATGAAGCCGAGGCGGAAGGCATCAACGCCGATCATGTGATCAGGGAATTGATTGCTCGAATTGCCGTCCCGTAAATGGTATTTACCAAACAAAAGGCCATGCGCCGTCATGACGTTACGCCCGATGAGCTGATAACAGTCAGTCTCAAATCGCTGATCGATCTTGCCCGATCGGCAGCCGGGCTGACCCATCCGAAAAGCACGATCCGTGCGGTTCAAAGCGGCGGCTATCTGTCCCGCTTCAAGGGCCGCGGCATGGAATTCGATGAAACGCGGCTTTATCAGGCCGGCGATGATCTGCGCACGATCGACTGGAAAGTCACGGCGCGCACCTGCAAACCGCATACGAAGATTTTTCGCGAAGAACGCGAGCGGCCGGTGTTCATTTCAGTCGATGACCGCCAGGCGATGCATTTCGCGACCCGCGGCGTATTCAAATCGGTGCTGGCCGCAAAACTGGCGGCGCTGTTGGCGTGGACCGCCGAACATCAGGGCGATCGAATCGGCGGCCAGATTTTTTCCGAACAGGACTGCCGGGAGCTGAAGCCGCAAAACGGCAGACAGGCGGTACTGCATTTTTTGCATGCGCTGGCCGACCGTTCCGTTCCGAATCAGCAGGGCGGTTACACCTTCGAGCAAATCCTGGCCAGACTGGTCAAGCATGTACGTCCCGGCAGCCGGGTTTATCTCATCAGCGATTTTCGCGGCCTCAACGAAGCGGCGGAGAGACATCTGGCGCGGCTATCCGAACATTGCGATATGGTCTTGTTCTTTGTATTCGATGCGCTCGAGCAAAATCTTCCCGCCAAAGGCCGTTACCGTTTTACCGACGGCGACCGCGATGTCGTGATGGACAGTGCCGATGCGCGGCGTTTAGCCGATTATCAACAGCGTTTTGCGGAACGCTTGCAGCGCCTGCAAATACTCGCCCGCAAGGAACATATGCAACTGATTTTGTGCGGCACCGCGGACGATCCGGCGCAACGTCTGAAATATCTGATGCAGGGCCGATAAATGCCGGGTGCCGAATTACCGTTGCGCGACATCCACATTCCGGAAGCGATCAGCTGGTGGCCGCCGGCTACCGGCTGGTGGCTGCTTGCTGTCCTGACGCCCTTGCTTCTGGGTTTTCTGTATTTGCTGTATAAACGGCTGACCCGGAAAACTGCGCTCAAAACCGCCTGCAAGCTGTTCAAGGCGCTGAAAAACGATCCGGCGCTCGACGATCGGGCAAAAATTGCCGAGCTGTCCGCGTTGCTGCGCCGGGTCGCGATCAGCATCGACACGCGCTCGCGGGTTGCCGGTTTGACCGGTCAAAACTGGCTGCGCTATCTGGACGGCGCCGTCAAAGGCGCGCCGTTCAGCGAAGGCCCCGGCCGCGTATTCCTCGACGCCCATTATCAAAAATCCGCTTCGACTGAACTGGCGGTTCAGGACGTGTTCCAACTCTGTGAAGACTGGCTCAAAGCGCAAAGCAAACTTAAAAAATGATTCAACTTGTCTGGCCCTGGCTTATCCTCGTGTTGCCGCTGCCCTGGCTGATCCGCCGCCTGTTGCCGCCGTTGCTGCCGGCCGAACAGGCAGCGATGAAAGTGCCGTTTCTGGATGATTTTTCTGCGGGCGGTACGAGGGCCGTTTCGCAGCCCCAAAAATGGCCGCTGCGTCTGGCGATGTTGGCCTGGCTGTTATTGGTGATTGCGGGCGTGCGTCCGCAATGGCTCGGCGAGCCGATCGAACAGACGATCAGCGGACGCGACCTGATGCTGGCTATCGATCTGTCGGGCAGCATGGAAGTTGAAGATTTTGTAATCAATAAGCGGCAGGTGGACCGGCTGACCGCCGCCAAATGGGTTGCCGGCGATTTTATCGATCGCCGGGTCGGCGACCGCATGGGCCTGATCCTGTTCGGCACACAGGCTTATCTGCAAACACCGCTGACCTTCGACCGCAAGACCGTCAAGACCTTGCTGGATGAAGCCTTTATCAATATGGCGGGTGAAAATACCGCGATCGGCGATGCGATCGGTCTGGCGATCAAGCGTCTGAAGAATCATCCTGCCGACAGCCGGGTATTGATCCTGATGACCGACGGCGCGAATACCGCAGGCGAGGTCTCGCCTTTAAAGGCGGCGGAACTGGCGGCAGACAATCATTTGAAAATCTACACGATAGGGATCGGCGCCGATGAAATGCTCGTGCGCAGTCTGTTCGGCGCTCAGAAGGTCAATCCGTCGCGCGACCTTGACGAGAAGGCTTTGCTCGATATCGCGCAAAAAACCGGCGGCCGCTATTTCCGCGCCCGCAACACCCGAGAGCTGGACAATATTTATTTATTGCTGGATAAGCTGGAGCCTGTCAATAAGGACAGCCAATTTTTCCGCCCGCGGCGCGAACTGTTTTTCTGGCCTTTGGGCCTGGCGCTCGTTCTGGCAGGAGTAATCTGTTTGTCGCGATTAAGATGGTCATGAGTTTGAGCGAATTTCATTTTATCCGTCCGTATTGGCTGTTGGCGTTGATGCCGGCAGCGGCGGTATTGGTCTTGCTGCTGCGCAACAAGCTCAGCCGAGGCAATTGGGCGGCAGTCTGCGATACCGCGCTGTTGCCCTATCTGTTGCAGGAGAAGGCGGCCAACACGAGCCGAAAGTCTCTGATGCTCGGCGCCATCATGGCGTTTTTGGCGATCCTCGCGCTGGCAGGCCCGACCTTGCAACGTCTGCCGTCACCGGTGTTCAGAAACGATTCGGCCTTGGTGATTGCGCTGGACTTGTCGCGCTCGATGGATGCGGAAGACATCAAACCGAGCCGTCTGATCCGGGCTCGCTACAAAATCGCCGATCTGTTGCAGCGGCGTAAGGACGGTCAGACCGCGCTGCTGGTATTCGCGGACGATGCGTTTACGGTCACGCCGCTAACCGACGATACCGAAACGATCGCGAGCCAACTGGAGGCATTGACGACCGACATCATGCCGGCGCAGGGCAATCAGGCGGAGGCTGCGCTGAATCTGGCCGTAAAACTGTTGCAGCAGGCGGGTCTGCCCAAAGGCGAAATTCTGTTGATTACCGACGGCGTCGAGACGGATGCCGCGCTTGCGGCTGCCAAAAGGCTGAACGACTACAGTTTGTCGGTGCTTGGCGTGGGCACTGCCGAAGGCGCGCCGATAGCGCAGCCGAACGGCGGTTTTTTGAAGGACGAACACGGCGCCATCGTGGTGCCGAAACTGAATCAAGAGCAACTTGGCGCACTGGCCGGCAAGGGCGGCGGTGTTTATCAAACGCTGACCGCGGACGACAGCGATATTGAAAAGGTGTTGGCGAATCTGAATACGGCCGTTCCTGATGCCAAGGGCCATAGCGAAAACCAATTATTGATCGACCTGTGGGACGATCTCGGCCCCTGGATTGTGCTTGCCCTGCTGCCGCTGGCCGCGTTCTCGTTCCGCAGAGGCCTGTTGTGCGCTACATTCATGCTGTTATTGCCCTTGCCTGAGAACAGCTATGCGCTGGACTGGCGGGATTTGTGGCAGACCAAGGATCAACAGGCCGCGCAGGCTTTTGCGCAGCAGCAATACGACCAGGCGGCCGAATTATTCGAGCATCCGGACTGGAAGGCGGCCGCGCAATACCGCTCGGCCAAGCCGCAGCCCGATGAATTGCCAATGCCGAAGACCGCGACCGGTTTTTATAACCAGGGCAACGTGCTCGCCAAATCAGGCCGCTTTCAGGAAGCAATCGCCGCCTACGACAAATCGTTGGCGATCGACCCCAATAATGAAGATGCAAAATACAATAAAAAGCTGGTTGAAGAGGCGCTGAACCAGCAACAGCAACAGCAAGAGAGCGGCAAACAGCAGGACGCGGAAAACGATCAAAAGCAGGGCGAACAGAATCCGCAGCAGGATCAGTCCGGCTCCGGGCAGAAGCCCGAGCAAAAAGACGAGAATTCCGCACAAAATAACGGCGATAGCAAACCGGAAAACTCCGAAACCGGCGAACAAAAAGAGTCAGAGAAAGCCGACGAGCCGAAAAAGCAGGCTGAAGAACCACAGGCTCAGGAATCTTCAGTACAGAAGGAAAACGGGAAGAAACCGGATCCTTCGAAGCAAAACGAAGCGCCGGCTCAAGCGGTGCAGCCCACCGACGAGACCATGCAGGCCAACGAACAATGGCTGAACCGGATTCCCGACGATCCTGGCGGTTTGTTGAAACGCAAATTCAAGTATCAGTACGGTCAGCGCCGGCAGCGCTCCGGCAATCAATAACCCGCCAAACAGGTAATGGCGATGAGTTTAATCAGTTCTATAGGAATTTCGGCCATGGTTAGAAAGATCAATCGAAGCTGTGCAGTCCTGTTGCTCCTGTTATGCCAGGCGCTAACCATGGAGACAGCCGGCGCGGCCAATATCCAGGTCAGCATCGACCGCAATCCGGTAAATCTCAATGATTCATTTCAGATCATCTTCAGTGCGGATGCTACGCCCGATGGCGAGCCCGATTTCAGTCCGCTCGATGAAGATTTCGATGTGCTTTCGCAAAGCAGCAGCAATAGTATCTCTTTAGTCAATGGCAAGATGACTCGCAGCATACGCTGGACCTTGATCGCAATGGCCAAGCATGCGGGCAATCTGGAAGTGCCGCCCATTAGTTTCGGCAAGGATAGAAGCGAGGTGGCTCCCTTGCGGGTGAGCGAACATGCCGCTAATGATGATTTAAACAATGAAGAGGATATTTTTATCGAGGTCGAAGCGGCACCCGAAAATCCGTACATCCAGGCGCAGATTTTATACACCGTGCGGATATATACCCGGGTCGAAATCGCGCGGGCGACAATCGACGAGCCGGAGCAGGCCGATGCGATAATCGAGAAGCTCGGCGAAGACAAGAATTTTCAAACGCAGGTCAAAGGCATCGACTATATGGTCACCGAACGCCGCTATGCGATTTTTCCGCAAAAAAGCGGCATGGTCACGATCGGCCCGCTGGTGTTGACCGCGGAAGTGATTACCGACTCGCCGCGGTCGAGTTTCAATGGTTTTTTCGGTTCGAACGTGACCCGGACCAAACGCGTTTCCTCGAAAGCCATCAGTCTGATGGTCAAACCGGCGCCGGCGTCCTTTACCGGTAAACAGTGGCTGGCGGCCGAGCAACTGGAGCTGAAGGAAGAGTGGTCCGGTGATTTGCAGAACATCAAAGTCGGCGAGCCGGTTACCCGCACGCTGACTGTTCAGGCCAAGGGCAGCACGGTAGGACAATTGCCGGAATTGCACAATGCCTCCTCGGAAGAATCGGTCAAATTCTATCCGGATCAGCCGGTGCTGCAGGAACAAAAAAACGCCACCGGCCTGGTGGCCAAGCGCCAGGAAAAAATTGCGTTGATCCCGTCAAAGGGGGGATCGTTTAAACTGCCGGCGATCGAAATCCCCTGGTTCAATACCCGTACCCAGCAAATGGAAGTGGCCCGGATTCCGGAAACGACGATTGCAGTCGCTTCTTCCGGTTCCGCTAAAACGGCAGAGAACGCCAGACCGTTGCCGGTCAATCCTGAGGCCAACCAGCCGTCCTTGGTCATCGAAAAACCCGCTACTGGGCAAAAAAATATCTGGATATGGATTTCTGCCGGACTGGCAACGGGCTGGCTGGCGACGCTGGGCTTTTTCCTGATGCGGCGCCCTCGGCGCGAACCGGAGCAGGAGGAACGACAAGTCGCCCAGGGCTCAAGCGAGTATCGCCGAAACCTCAAAAAAGCCTGCGCGGATAACGATCCTTCGGCTGCGAAAAATGCGCTTTTGGAGTGGGGACGGCAGAAATTCAATGTGAACAGCCTGAGCGGAGTCGCGGCATTCAGCGACGCGAGGCTCAGGGATGAAATTCTGGCGTTGAATAAAGCGTTGTACAGCAATAAAGCTGAACATTGGCAAGGCAAAAAACTGTATCAGGCTTTTACCGAAAACAAGGCGCGGGAACAATGGACAAAGACTCAGGATGATGCCCTGGAGCCGTTATTCCGCATATAAAAGAATTAGCGCTTCAGCGCGCCTTCAAATATTCGAACGCCATGAACAACGCCGCGATCGAACGCGCCTCGGTGCATTCGCCGGTTGCGATCAGGGCGTTGATTTCGGCGAGTTTCCAGGGTACCACTTCCAGTTCTTCGGGCTCGTCGCCGGGCAGTTTTTCTTCATACAGATCCTCGGCCAGAATGATCTCGGTCATGTGTTCGAGATAGGAAGGCGCGAGCGAAAAAGAGCTCAGATGATGCAGTTTGTTCGCGCCGAAACCGACTTCTTCCTTCAGTTCCCGGTTAGCGGCTTCGAGAAACGTCTCACCGGGATCGGTTTTGCCTTTCGGCAGGCCCAGTTCGTAGCGGTGCACGCCGGCCGAATATTCCCTGACCAGCAGCACGGTGTCGTCATCGAGCATCGGCACGATCAATACCGCGCCGCCGGGCCTGCCTCGGGTCAGCCGCTCGAAATTGCGCTGCACGCCGTTGCTGAATTCAATCTCGAGTGCTTCGATATGAAACAGACGGCTTTTGGCGATGGTGGTTTTGTTCAGGATGGTTGGTTTGTCGGCCACGGTGCTATGATGTTAAAAATACGTTTTCAATATACCTCACTATTATGATCGATTGGAACAAAATTGACAGCGTGTTACTGGACATGGACGGCACCCTGCTGGATTTGAATTTCGATAATCATTTCTGGAGGGAATTCGTGCCGCTGAACTACGCGCGAAAAAAAGGAGTGACGCTCGCGGAAGCCAAGGACGAGCTGATGCCGCTGTTCAAAAGCATGGAAGGCAGGCTCGAATGGTATTGCCTGGATTACTGGAGCCAAGCGCTTGAACTTGACATCGTGGGTCTGAAAGCCGAGATTGCAGAGCTAATCGGCGTATTGCCGCATGTGGTCGAGTTTCTCGAAGCGGTCAGGCGGACGCCGCGGAAAGTGCTGCTGGTCACCAATGCGCATCCGGGCAGTCTCGGACTCAAGATGGAAAAGACTTGCCTGCATACCTTTTTCGACGAAATCATCAGCTCGCACGATTGCGGCAAACCGAAAGAGCATCCCGAGTTCTGGCATTGGCTGAATCAATGCCATCCTTTCGATAAAAGCAGAACGCTGCTGATCGACGATAGTCCGGCCGTATTGAATGCGGCCAGAGCATTCGGGATCGAAAATCTGCTCTCGGTCAGCCGGCCGGATTCGCGGCAGCCGAAAAAGATGATTATCGATTATCCGGCTATTGAGGATTTTCGGGAGCTGATGACCGGGCTCTAGGCGGCCGGCTATTGCCGCTTTTCGGGCGTCGATGCGGCTTGTCATCGCGCGGCGGACGCGGTTTTCTTTCCGGGCGAACCAGGTTCTGAGCCAACAAATCCAGCGTGACTGGCTGCACCGGAACTTTCTCGCCGATGAAGGACTCGATGTCCGGCATCGAATACGCATATTCCTCGCAGATGAAGCTGATCGCCTCGCCTGAGGCGCCGAAACGGGCGGTGCGGCCGATCCGGTGCACATAGTCCTCGACATCCTGCGGCAGGTCATAATTGATCACATGCGAGACATCCGCGATATGCAGGCCGCGCGCGGCGACATCGGTCGCGATCAACAGGCTGACGTTGTTTTCCTGGAAATCGTTTAAGAGCCGCTGGCGTTTTTCCTGCGGCACGTCCCCGCTCAAGGCCGCCGTTTTGAAGCCGTTCGCGGTCAGGGTGTCGTCCAGCAGCTCCGCGCAGCGTTTGGTGTTTACGAAGATGATGCTGCGCTGCGGCTGGTATTGCCTCAGGATGCCGATCAGGAGCGGAATCTTTTGCTCGTTCGAAGGACAGAACGCGGTCTGCTTGATCGATTTCGAGGTAACCGTTTCGGTCTCGATTTTGATCAGCACCGGATTGTTCATGTGCTCATAGGCCAGTTCGGTTACCTTGTAGGACAGGGTCGCCGAGAACAGCATGTTCAGGCGCTGGTCGTGCGGCGGCATGCGCCGGAGCAGATAGCGGATGTCCTTGATGAAACCGAGATCGAACATCCGGTCGGCTTCGTCGAGCACGCTGACCTGGACATGTTCGAGGCTGAACGCCTGTTGTTTGTAAAAATCGATGATACGGCCCGGCGTGCCGATGATCACATCGACATTCGATTTGATCTTGTCGAGCTGCTTTTGATAGTCGGTGCCCCCGTAGATCAGGGCGAATTTCAGGTTGAGATGTTTGCTTAAGAGCAGCGCATCCTTGTGAATCTGGATCGCGAGCTCCCGTGTCGGCGCCAGAATCACCGCGCGCGGGTTCTTGATCGGCTGATTCGCCGCTTCCTTGGCTTCATTATCATTCAGCAGGCGCTGGAAAGTTGCAAGCAAAAACGTCGCGGTCTTGCCGGTGCCGGTTTGCGCCTGTCCCGCAATATCGCGGTCCCTGAGCAAAAGCGGCAACGCCCGGTCTTGAATCGGCGTACAGAATTTAAAACCTGCGCTATCCAGGCTGTGCAGGATCGAATCGGATAATTCGAGGTTGGAAAATCGGGTTTCGCTTAAATGTGTCGTACTCATAGGCTAATAGGATAACGTAAAAATCGAATCGGCTGAACCCGGAGCCAGAAATTGATTGACTCAAGAGGTCTTCCCCCCTATAGTTAAAATTTTTAATTGTTGGAGAAATAGCGTGAGCGACTCAGTCCTTCATGTAAGCGATAGCGAATTTAACGAAAAGGTTATCAAAGCTAAAGGGCCTGTATTGGTGGATTACTGGGCTGAATGGTGCGGACCTTGTAAGATGATTGCGCCGGTTCTCGATGAAATCGCGGTGGACTTCGCTGGCAAATTGACTGTGGTGAAGATTAATATCGACGAAAACCCGAAAACTCCTCAACATTATGGCGTGCGCGGCATCCCGACCCTGATGCTGTTCAAGGACGGCGAAGTCGAGGCGACCAAAGTCGGCGCCCTGACAAAGTCGCAGCTGGCTGCTTTCCTCAACAGCAATATTTAACGCGGTCCCCTGATCCGCCCCGTCTCCCCACTGGACGGCTTCGCTTTATTGAGTTATACTTATGGAGTGCGCTGATTCCAGCGCGCTTCATTCATCGTCCGATTATCTGCATCCCTGAATTCTAATCCTATTATGAGCACTTGCGGCGTTGAGCCGTAGTCGCTTTGTCGAGCCATCCTTTTATGAATCTTACCGAGTTAAAACTAAAACAAATCAGTGAAGTTATCGAAATCGCCGAATCGCTTGGCCTTGAAAATGTCGCCAGATCGCGCAAACAGGATCTGATTTTTGCCATCCTGAAAAAGCAGGCCAAGGCCGGCGACGATATTTACGGCGACGGCGTGCTCGAAATTTTGCAGGACGGTTTTGGTTTTTTACGCACTCCCGGTTGTTCATACCTGGCCGGCCCCGATGACATTTATGTCTCGCCAAGCCAGATTCGGCGCTTCTCGTTAAAGACCGGCGATACGATCAGCGGCAAGATTCGGCCGCCGAAAGACAATGAACGTTACTTCGCGATGCTCAAGGTCGAACAGATCAACTTCGAGCCGCCCGAAAACACCAAGAATAAAATCCACTTCTCCAACCTGACGCCGCTGTTCGCGAAAGAACGCTTCACGCTCGAACAAGGCAATGGCGCTACCGAAGACATCACCGGTCGCATCATTGATCTGGTCGCACCGATCGGCAAAGGCCAGCGCGGCCTGATCGTATCGCCCCCTAAAGCCGGCAAGACGATGATCCTGCAAGCCCTGGCGCAGGCGATCGCGGAGAAGAATCCCGAATGCTATCTGATCGTGCTGCTGATCGATGAACGCCCGGAGGAAGTGACCGAAATGGAGCGTTGCGTGCGCGGCGAGGTAATTTCGAGCACCTTCGACGAACCGCCGACTCGTCATGTCCAGGTCGCCGAAATGGTGATCGAAAAAGCGCGCCGTTTGGTCGAGCATAAGCACGATGTAGTTATTCTGTTAGATTCGATTACCCGTCTGGCCCGCGCCTACAACACGGTCGTGCCGTCTTCCGGCAAGATTCTGACCGGCGGCGTCGACGCGAATGCGCTCGAAAAACCGAAACGTTTCTTCGGCGCGGCGCGCAATATCGAGGAAGGCGGCAGTTTGACGATCATAGCGACCGCGCTGATCGATACCGGCTCCCGGATGGACGAGGTGATCTACGAAGAATTCAAAGGCACCGGCAATATGGAATTGCACCTCGACCGCAAGATTGCCGAAAAGCGAATTTACCCTGCGATCAATATCAACCGTTCCGGCACCCGCCGCGAAGAATATCTGGTCGACCCCGACACGCTGCAAAAAACCTGGATCCTGCGCAAAATCCTGCAACCCATGGACGAAACCGCGGCATCCGAATTCCTGATCGGCAAACTGAAAGACTTCAAGACCAACGCCGAATTTTTTGAGTCGATGAAGCGTTAAAAACAAACTTCTCCGGCCTACCCGAGTGCAGCTATGACCGATCTTCATGTCTTACTGGATGCCCTGATTCTGGGCATCATCGAAGGCTTGACCGAATTTTTGCCGGTGTCTTCGACCGGACACCTGATTCTGGCCGGCCAGCTATTGGGATTCAATGATGAAAAAGGCAAGGTCTTTGAAATCGCGATCCAGTTTGCGGCGATTCTGGCGGTGGTCTGGGAATACCGCCAAAGGCTTTGGCACACGCTGGTCAGCATCAAGTCCGAAACGGTATCGCAGCGTCTCGCCATCAACATGATCGTGGCGTTTTTACCGGCCGCGATCCTCGGCTTTTTGTTCCTGAAACAGATCAAGGCCTATCTGTTCAATCCGACCGTGGTCGCCTCGGCCTTCATCATCGGCGGTTTCCTGATTCTCTGGGCCGAACGCCGCGAGCATCGGGTGCACGCCGAGACGATCGATGACATGACCTGGCGCGACGCATTGAAAGTCGGCTTCGCACAAGCGGTCGCGATGATTCCCGGCACTTCGCGTTCCGGCGCCACGATCATCGGCGGCCTGTTTTTCGGACTGTCCCGTCGCGCGGCGACCGAGTTTTCGTTTTTCCTGGCCATTCCGACCATGTTCGCGGCGACCTTCTACGATGTCTATAAGCACCGCGACTTGTTCAGCGCCAGCGACCTCGATTTGTTCGCGGTCGGCGGCGTGGTGTCATTCATCAGTGCCTTTCTGGCGGTGCGCGGTTTGTTGCGCTTTATCAGCCGGCATGATTTTTCGGTGTTCGCCTATTACCGTATCGCCTTCGGCGTATTGGTGCTGCTGTCGGCGCAGATGGGCTGGGTGGATTGGACTGGCGGTTAGGTGAATCGGTATCAGGAAATTTTTGGAGAATTCCAGGCGTTTTTCAGAGGACTGGCGTCATAAGAAGCACATGAGCGGTAACCAGCCTCAAAAACTGCCCTGTTAAAACGAATACGGCCAGTTTTAACCCACTCTAGGGTTTTTGTTACGGTACATCAGAAGAGACTCTAACCTTCGGAACTGTGTATGCAATTAGCTGGTGATGGAATTCTTCTCTGCGCCCCGCTGTCGTAACTAGGCAATAATTCCAAACTGACCCTCGTACCCGTCCCCAGGAGCCCTGATTATGTCTCTTTCCATATACCAAGCCTCAGTCCCTGTTTTTGTGCGGATGCTCGACAATTTATCGAAAATACTCGATCTGGCCGTGCAGTATGCCGAAGAAAAGAAAATCGATCCGTCTGTGCTGATCAATGCCCGGCTGGCGCCTGACATGTATCCGCTCTCGCGGCAAGTGCAAATCGCCACGGACATGGCGAAAGGCTGCGCGGCGCGTTTGGCCGGTATGGAGGTTCCCGTCTATGAGGATAATGAGACGACTTTTCCGGAATTGCAGGAGCGGATCGCGAAAACGCTCGCGTTTATCCAAAGCGTCAGTGCCGACCAGATCGACGGCAGCGAGGAGCGGCATATCACGTTGAAATTGCGTAGCAGGGAAGTCAGCTTTACGGGACAGCCTTATCTTCTGCATTTCGTACTGCCCAATTTTTATTTCCACGTCACGACAGCTTATGCAATCCTCCGGCATAACGGCCTGGCGATCGGGAAAATGGACTTTATCGGCAACTACTGAGCGGGAAAGCGAGACGCCTCAGGCTGCTTTCGCCAACCAAGAGGCTTTGCCAAAAATTCGTACGAGAACCTTTGGAAAAGCCTCCTGCTTGGGGTGTTTGGCTTTACGGCGGTATTGGCTTTTGTCGTCAAAGACCTTCGCCTTGTTAAACCGGTGCGCATGCTTGGCGACCGGATTCAAACGCTGAATATTTTCTATTTCATTCAAATTTCTACGTTTTTTCATCGTTTACCTCTTATAATAGTGTATTGCCTTCCGGATTCGGAAGGCCGCTTTACTATAACAGCCCGTTTGATAAGAATACAGTTGTGAAATTCAAAAAAGATTTTGATGTGATCGTGGTCGGCGGCGGCCATGCCGGCACCGAAGCCGCGTTGGCGGCCGCTCGCTCTGGCGTGAAAACGCTGTTGCTGACGCAGAATATCGAAACGCTCGGCCAGATGAGCTGCAACCCCGCGATCGGCGGGATCGGCAAGGGTCATCTGGTCAAAGAGATCGACGCCCTGGGCGGCTGCATGGCGCGGGCGATCGATCTGGGCGGCATCCAGTTCCGGATCCTGAACGCAAGCAAAGGGCCGGCGGTCCGGGCCACGCGCGCGCAGGCCGACCGCAGGCTCTATAAGCAGGCCGTACGCCATATGCTCGAAAACCAGCCGAATCTGGCGCTGTTCCAGCAAACGGTCGCCGATCTGATCGTGATCGGCGATCAGGTCGTCGGCGTGAAAACCGAAATGGGCCTGAGTTTCATGGCGCGCGCGGTCGTATTGACGACCGGCACGTTTTTGGGCGGCAAGATTCATATCGGCCTGGAAAACTATAGCGGCGGCCGCGCCGGCGATGCGGCGTCGATCGCCTTGGCAAGGCGCCTGCGTGAATTGCCGTTCCGGGTCGACCGCCTGAAAACCGGCACGCCGCCGCGCATCGACGGCCGCACGATCGATTTCAGCAAGCTGGAGGAGCAGCACGGTGACGATCCGGTACCGGTGTTTTCGTTCCTCGGCAAGCGCGAACAGCATCCGCGTCAGATTCCCTGCTATATTACGCGCACGAACACCAGAACGCATGACATCATCCGTTCCGGGCTGGATCGCTCGCCGTTGTACTCGGGCATCATCGAAGGGATTGGACCGCGCTACTGTCCGTCGATCGAGGACAAGATCGTGCGTTTTGCCGATCGCGACACGCACCAGATTTTCGTCGAGCCGGAAGGCCTCGATACGCACGAGATTTATCCGAACGGCATTTCGACCAGTCTGCCGTTCGATGTGCAGTATGAATTCGTGCGTTCGATGCACGGTTTCGAAAATGCCGAAATCGTGCGCCCCGGTTATGCGATCGAATACGACTTCTTCGACCCGCGCGATCTGAAAACCTCGCTTGAAACCAAACATATGAACGGCCTGTTTTTCGCCGGCCAGATCAACGGCACCACCGGCTACGAAGAAGCGGCCGCGCAAGGCCTGATCGCCGGTCTGAATGCAGCGCTTTTGGTGCAGGAAAAAGAAAGCTGGTGCCCGCGCCGCGACGAAGCCTATATTGGTGTAATGATCGACGACCTGATCACGCGCGGAACCCAGGAACCGTACCGGATGTTCACCAGCCGCGCCGAATACCGTCTGCAATTGCGCGAGGACAATGCCGATTTGCGGCTGACCGAGCAGGGCCGCAAGCTGGGCCTGGTCGATGACGAGCGTTGGCGCGCATTCGAAGAAAAGCAAAACGCTATTGGGGAGTTGCAGGAAGGCCTCAAAAAGCAATGGATACGGCCGGAAACCGAAGGGGCGGCCGCCGCCGAAGCCTACTGGGGCAAGCCGATCCAGAAAGAAGTGAATTTGCTGGAAATGCTGCGCCGGCCGGAAGTCGATGTCGCCCGGCTGTTGTCGTTCTATGACAAGGGCGCCGAGGTGACGGAACAGGTCGGCGAACAGGTCGAGATCCAGGCCAAATATGCGGGCTATATCGTCCGTCAGCAGAGCGAGATCGACCGGACGCTGCGCTACGATCACCTGCGCCTGCCGGAAACGCTGGATTATACCGGGGTGCCGGGACTTTCCAACGAAGTCAGCGAGAAACTGCGCAAACAGCGGCCGGAAACTTTGGGGCAGGCCTCGCGGATTCCCGGCATTACGCCGGCGGCTATCTCGCTGCTGCTGATCTATCTGAAAAAGAAAAGCGCCTGATGGAGTCATGCCGACATATTCTGGAAACCGGCCTTGATACGCTGCAAATCAGCTGGAGCGACGAGCAAATCGGGCGGTTGATTGCTTTTCTGAAGCTGATCGAAAAATGGAACAAGGCTTTTAACCTGACCGCCATTCGGCATCGCGAGGACATGGCACGGCTGCATCTTCTGGATAGCCTGGCCGTATTGCCATATATCAAAGGCGGGCGGGTGATCGACATCGGCACCGGCGCGGGGTTGCCGGGCATACCGCTGGCAATTTTCCTGCCCGACACACAATTTACCCTGCTCGACAGCAATGCGAAAAAAACCCGCTTCGTGCAGCAGGCGGCGCTGGAATTGAAACTCGGCAATGTCGAGGCTTGCCATAGCCGGGTCGAAGCCTTTCAGCCGGAGCAACAATACGATACGGTGATTACCCGCGCCTTTGCCGCTTTGCCGGCCATCTTACAGTCGACGGCGCATTTACTGAACGAGCAGGGCGTACTGTTGGCGATGAAGGGTCAAAATCCACGGGATGAACTGGCGGAAGTTAAGGTAAAATCGTCCCTCATTCCGCTCGAAACGCCCGGCATCGAAGCGGAGCGGTGCCTGGTGATCATTCAAAAAGAAGCCATTCCTGTAGGATAAAGTGTGACAAAAGTTATTGCGGTAACCAATCAAAAAGGCGGCGTCGGCAAGACGACGACCAGCGTCAATCTGGCGGCGTCATTGGCGGCGGCCAAGCGCCGCGTGCTGCTCGTGGATCTTGATCCGCAGGGCAATGCGGCGATGGGCTGCGGCGTCGATAAAGAGAAAGTCCCTTATTCAAGCTGTCATTTATTGCTGGAAGAAGTGCCGGCCGAACAAACGGTAATCAAACTGCCGGAACTGGGCTTTTCGGTGATCGCGGGCAACGGCGATCTGACGGCGGCCGAAGTTGCATTGATGGAAGCCGAACGCCGGGAACGGCGGCTGGCCGAGGTGCTGATGCCGATCAAGGCGCAGTATGATTATATTCTTATCGATTGTCCGCCGTCCTTGAACATGCTGACCCTGAATGCCCTGGTCGCGGCGAACAGTGTGCTGATTCCGATGCAGTGCGAATATTACGCGCTGGAAGGTTTGTCCGCGCTGATGAGCACGATCAAAAGCATTCAGGACACAGTCAATCCCGAACTGCATCTGGAAGGCATTTTACGGACCATGTTTGACGACCGCAGCCGCCTGACCAAGGACGTTTCCGAACAATTGCTGGAATATTTCGGCGATAAAGTATTCCGAACCTGCGTGCCGAGAAATATCAGGCTCGCCGAAGCGCCGAGTCACGGTTTACCCATCTTGAGTTATGACAGAACCTCGCGCGGCGCGCTGGCATATCTCGCGCTGGCCGGTGAAATGTTGAGAAAGGAAAAACGGTAACGCATGTCGGTAAAAAAACGTGGATTAAGTCGCGGCCTCGATGCGTTGCTCGGCGACGTTTCAATCACCAAGTCGGAAGCAAAGCCGTCTTCGTCTCCTTCGCACGCGCTGCAAACCTTGCCGATTGAGTTTCTGCAGCGCGGCAAATACCAGCCACGCAAGGATATCAATCCGGAAAAATTACAGGAGCTTGCCGATTCGATCAAGGCTCAGGGCGTGATTCAGCCGGTCGTGGTGCGGCAGCTCGAGAACGAAAAATACGAGATCGTGGCCGGCGAGCGGCGTTGGCGAGCGGCACAACTGGCCGGATTGCAGGAAGTGCCGGTAGTAGTGAAGGAGATCGACGACCGCACCGCGATGGCGGTCGCGTTAATCGAGAATATTCAGCGCGAGGATTTGAATCCGCTCGAAGAAGCGGAGGCTTTGGCGCGCTTGCTCGACGAATTTGACATGACGCATCAGCAGATTGCCGATGCGGTAGGTAAATCGCGCGTGACCGTGACCAATTTGTTGCGGCTTTTGGATTTGCACCCGGAAGTCAAAAAACTGCTGCTGAACAAACATATCGAAATGGGCCATGCGCGCGCCTTGCTCGGCCTGGAAGGGCAGAAACAGGTCGTCGCCGCGTATAAAATCGACAAGGAAGGCTTGACGGTCAGAGCCGCCGAACGGCTGGTCCGCGAACTTCAATCCCCGACAGTCAAGCCGGAAAAAAACAAGATCATCGACCGGGATACGCTACGCCTGCAGGAGGACCTGACTTCCCGTTTAGGCGCCAAGGTTTCGATCGATCATAAAAAAAATGGCGCGGGTAAGCTGATCATCGCGTATTCCAGCCTGGAAGAGCTCGATGGCATCATCGGGCAAATCAAATAAGGTTCCCTTCTCGACTTGCTTTCGTTTGCCGCCGGCAGACGAAAGCTCCCTTCCTCTATCGTTCGCGGAATTTTCAGTTGACGAAGGAAATTCTTCCTTATTATAAATATCGGTTGAATGAGTTCGGAAATGAACTTTTTCAAATCCTGCCTTGAATTAATTTACAAAACGATGGGCGAAAATTGCATTACAAAAAAATTCCGTCGAGCAGAAAATGTGAGATAGGCCGCATAAACTTTTACAAATGAAAGGCTGTGCTATATTTTAATGATGAAATACAGCTATTCACTTTTCGATGATGAATTGAGGCGTTCCTTAGGGCACAGTTATGTGTATGGCTTTGGAACACGTATCATTTCAATAATTCATGGGATTAGGGATTGCTGTATTCGGGGCGATCGACTTTCAATATTTCCAATAACGGGATTTCAAGGGCAAAAGTTATACGGTCGAACGCTGCCGCCGCTGTCTTACCTCGACGCTTTGTGCATGGATCCGGCCGCAATGTCCGAATCTTCTTGTCCTTTATGGAATTCCCATGCAGCGGCCTAACTTCTGGCGGTTTATAGAAAACGCCGCCGTGGCCCGTATGATTGCCGAATCCAGCCTGGCGATTTTTCTTGTCTTACACGGGTTGCGCAGAGCCGCCGTATTATCCGTGATCATGTTATTACCGAATATGACTCTGCAGGCGGATGATTCGAAAGTCCGCTTATTGGATTCCAGCAAAAATGTAAAACATCTGACGACAGAAATGGTACGGGAAATTTTCTTCATGCGGCTGAGTTCCTGGCCTGACGGTTCCCCTATCCATGTGTTTGTGCTTCCCGATAATCACCCTTTGCATATTCGTTTTGCGAAAGAAATTTTGGGGGTTTATCCGTTTCAGCTGCGTTCGGCCTGGGACCGATTGGTATTTTCCGGCACCGGCGTCTCACCCACCACCGTAGAATCGGAAGAAGAAATGCTCGAGCGTATTAAATCTACGCCAGGTTCTATTGGCTATACAGATGATAAATAAGGAGATCGTTAATGAGATCAGTTAACCGTAGGCTTGGTTTCGGCAGATCCGGTCCGATGATCCTTTGTTCCGTATTGACACTATTGATGCCTATGAAAGCCTCGGCATTAGAGTGGTTGGACGGGAAGGTTCAGGTGCATGGATTTGCCGGTCAGGGTGCGACTTATACTGATCATAATCAGGTTTTTGGTACTAGCCGCGATGTCAGCCTGGATTTCAGAGAAATGGGCGTTAATACTTCCGTGAAGCTGCTGCCCAATTTGTTGATCTCCGCACAAGGTTTGTACCGCGATGCCGGCGCCTCCGATAGGCAAGGTATTCGGCTCGATTTCGCTCAGGCAGATTATAGCGTCCCGCTGCTGGATTCTTCCCTGGTGTTGGGGATTCGCGGGGGAAGAGTCAAAATTCCGTTCGGTTTATACAACGATACTCGGGACGTACTGTGGACACGACCTTCCGTATTATTGCCGCAATCGATTTATTTCGATACGTTGGCCTTGCGGCAGGCGATGATCGCGGCTGACGGCGGCATACTCTACGGCCGGTATACCTACGGCGAACACCGGTTCGGATGGGAGTTTCTCACCGCCGAACCGCAGGACAGCACCGGTGGGGCGACAGGCTTTCTCACGGGACTTCCTAATTTGCCTGGGCTTCCCAAGGCGGAAGGAAGTTTGGGCGGGCGACCGATGTTGATCGGAAGGGCATTTTATGAATGGATGGGCGGGCGCGGAAAGCTGATGTTTTCGATCGTTGATCTCGATCGGGATTTTCAAGCGTCACCTGCGTTGTCTGCGTTTTATCAAAACGGCAACATTAAGGTATCGTATCCGTTGTTTTCGGCGCAGTACAACGCCGAAAAATGGTCGCTGACAGCCGAATATGGCTGGATAAGCAGTGAACGTACCGGATTTACCACCGCAAACACCGCATTTATACAAGGACTGCCCACTTGGAAGAATAATACGTCCGAGAACTTTTATGTACAGGGGGAATACCGGTTTACGCCGGATTTTTCGGCTGTGCTGCGCTATGATGTATTTCATCTCAGCCGAGACGACCGGGATGGAAGAGAGCTGTCGAGATTGTCCGGCGGGGTGGCGCCTCCTCATCGTTTCTACGCGAGAGACCTGACTGCAGGCGTACGTTGGTCGTTCGCGCGCAACTTTCTGCTCGCGGCGGATTATCATTATGTGAATGGCACTGCCTGGTTGAATGAAACGGATAATCCCAATCTCACAAGTCCAGAAACCTCCTCGCATTTCAGTCTTTTTACGACAATGCTGTCATTTCGGTTTTGAGTCGTTGAATGGCTGATGATTTCCGTAAAGTCAGAAGTAAGCCGCGTTTCGCCAGTCTACACCGCAAGTGGCTGGCATCGCTGAGTTTATTGCTGCTTTCCCTGGGCGTCGCATTCGGAGCCCTGAATTATTGGTACCTCGAGGTTCAAGTAAAAACCCAGCACGCGCAAAGGCAGGCGGCCTGGAGCGCGGAACTGAAAGGACTCATCAATCATTCGGTTGACCGCCTGCAACGGTTCAGCATCGTGATCGCTTCGTTAGGCAATTTGTCGGACCGACTGAAATCGCGCGACGTCACGATTCAATCCGCTGAACTGGAAAAGAAATTTGCCAGTGTACGTTACGAATTGGATGTAGAAAGAATCGTCATCTTCGATAAACTCGGAACGATCCGCTGGAACTGGTCGCCGGACAGCAGCAGTGCCGTTTCGATGGAATCTATGATGGAGGCAATCGATCATGCGAAACTAAATGAACAGCCGGAAGCCGCTTTGGATTGCCGGTCGCAATGCGGATTGAATACAGTGATGCCCTTGCTGGCGGATGGCGAACATGTCGGATTCATCGGCATGAGTCAACGAATTACCGATCTGGTCATGGAGTTTTCGACCGCAACCGGCGTGGATATCGGCATTCTGGTGCCGGCAAGTGTCGAAAAAACGGACCAGGCTTTTCCAGGATGGGGTTTATACACGGCGGCCTTGACTCATGCTTCGGCGCTAAAGCCTTTCATTGAGGTTCTGTCGGAACATTTCACATCGCCCGAGGATATTCCTGCCGACGTCTGGCTGCGGTGGAAGGACAGCTTCTATGTATTCAATGTTATCCCCCTTAAGCACATCATTTCCGGCGCCAGTGGTTATTTGATTTTCATATCCGATGTCACCGGGGACACGGCCGCGTTAAAAAAGGCCAATCGCAACAGTTTGCTGCTAATACTGGGATCGCTGTTATTGGCTGAAGTATTTTTGTTTTTGCTGTTGCGTAAGCCATTGCAGCGTTTGAGTCATTTGGCGCAAACCTTGCCATTGGTAGCGCGGGGTTGGTATCCCCAGGCTTATCAGGCGTTCGATTCGCTGGGGCGGTTTCCCAAAAAACAGGATGAAATCGACCTGCTTTATGAGACTTCCATCGATTTGACGCATCAAATCGAGGAAAGCCAGCTTGCCTTGGCTGCCGATAGAGACTTCATTCAGGGAATCCTGGACAGTGTGCAGGTGATGATTTTAACGCAGACCCGCGACGGCAAGCTGCATATGGTAAACCGGTACATGGCGGAAATGCTGGGGCATTCGCCCGAACACCTCAAGAAAAATTTGTTCATCGATTTGCTCGAAGGTGATGAAGGTAAGGAGCAATATCAGAGCAACCAAATCAATCTATTCTCGTCTTCCCTGCATCGCCTCGAACACGAGGGGTCGATAATCGATGCCAACGGTGAACTGCGTCATATCATTTGGATTCACACTTTTCTGGGTTCCATGTATCAGGACGACGCTGTAGTGTTGTCTGTCGGCATGGATGCGACCGACCGGATTGTGGCAGAAAATCGCAGCCGATGGTTAGCCCACCACGATCCATTGACCGGGTTAGCGAATCGGCTGCGGTTTCATGAAGAACTCGAGAGAAGTTTTGCCGATTCGGTACGCAGCGGAAATTCAAGTGCGTTGCTGTTACTCGATTTGGATTATTTCAAGACGATCAACGATACCAGCGGTCATGCAGCCGGGGACGCGTTATTGGTCATTCTTGCCAATGAACTCCGCGCACGCGCACGCAAATCCGACCTGATCGCCCGGTTGGGCGGTGACGAATTCGCGGTGCTTATGCCGACAACAGGCCGGATGGGCGCCGAAGCATTCGCCACTTCATTGAATGAGCGGCTAATGGAACGCCAGTTTCAGTTCGGTAATAAAGAATATCGTATCTCGGCGAGCATCGGTATCGCTTTGCTTCCGCAGCATGGCAAGAATGTCGAGGAGTTGATGGTAAATGTCGATATGGCAATGTACGAAGCGAAAAAGACCGGTAAAGGGCGGTGGTGTTTATATTCTCCCGGACGGGAATCTCTATTAAGCAAAAATCATCGTGAAGATTCGTTAACACGGTGACTACTGTCTCAATAACAAAGATATAACCTCATGGAAAAAGGATGGGTATGTTTACGCTAGAGAAAAAAGATTTACTTCCTCAAAATAGATACAGGAAGGAAAGACGGTACGGGCAAATGAGAAGCCGGTCCGCGGGTAATACCCCGGACATCATATTTCAACAATGCCCATCTGTGGATGGGGTTTTACCGACTGGCAATAATATTTTTTTCATTTAATCATGGGCGCCGCAAATATGATCAACTTTCCCACACTAAATTGCCCATTCCCAAGCGCGATTAATCAGCATGCCGATGCCGTCAATATCCATACGTTGGAATGGGTAAACAAATTTGATTTGGTTCCTGAGGAAGAAAATTTTCTGCGTTTACAAAAATCCAAATTCGGACGGTTGGCCGCCCGCGCTTATCCAAATGCACCCCTGGAAGAGCTCAAGATTGTTTCGGATTGGAATACATGGTTGTTTATTCGTGACGATCAATGCGATGAATCAGGTTTAGGCAAGGATCCAATCAGACTTTCAGCTTTGCACGCTGAATTTCTTGAAATCCTGCAAGGACACACGCCTGAAAAATATGATTCCGCCCTTTCACATGCGCTATACGATATTCGATGTCGTCTGCTCAGGAAAGCGAATTCGGCCTGGATGTGCCGCTTTATTTATAGCGTAATCGAATATTTCGAATCATCAGTGTGGGAAGCAATCAACCGAGTGAATGGAAAAATTCCCGATACCGAAACCTATATTCTGATGCGCCCTTATACCGGCGGGTTATACACCGATATAGAATTGATCGATATTACGGAAGACATTTATCTGCCTCTGTATGTACGCAAAAATCAAGTCATTCAGAATTTGACATTAATGGCCAATAATGTCGTCTGTTGGTCCAATGATATTATTTCTTACGCCAAAGAGTCGAAACATGATGACGTTCATAATCTGGTTGCCACGTTGCTACCCTCGTTGCCGTCGTTGCAAAGGGCAATCGATTTGGCAACCGAGATGACCCATGCTGAAATCGATGCATTTGTTGAGATGGAAAAGCAAATCCCTTCATTCTCATCGGACATCGATAAGGATGTATATCGCTATGTGGCAATATTGCGTTCCTGGATGCGCGGTAATCTGGATTGGGCCTACGAATCCGGCCGTTATGTAGTGGAAACTTCTAACTGCACGCTAGAGCTATCAGTATAAAGCGCCTTTTTTCGCCAATTGTAGCGCTACTACGCCATAGGTTGGATAAGGACAGAAGTTAGCTCATGGTAAATAAGACCATGAGCATCAATTTATTCAGTCTCTTTAAAGCATTTCCAGTATTGCCTCAGTTTTCAGGAAGCAGATCTTTTACCGGCTTAAATGAACGACGATGGATGCTCAAAGGCCCGAACTGCGCGAGCTCGGACAGATGCTGCCGCGTGCCGTAACCTTTATGCAGATCAAACGCAAAGCCGGGAAATTCTCTCGCATACTCTTGCATCATCAGATCGCGGTGAACTTTGGCCATGATAGAGGCAGCGCTGATGGCCGGAATAATCCGGTCGCCCTGCACGATCGCCTGCGCCGAAATCGCTATAACCGGCAGCTTATTACCGTCGACTAATACATGGTCCGGTTGGACCGACAGCTGACTGATCGCCCTCTGCATGGCCAGAAGGGTGGCCTGCAGAATATTCAGCTGATTGATCTCTGCGACATTGGCTTCAGCCACAGACCAGGCAAGCGCCTTTTCCTGAATGGTCTGATAAAGCGCCAGCCGTTTTTTTTCACTCAAGGTTTTAGAATCGGCCAAACCGTCTATCGCTTTTTCCGGGTCGAGGATGACGGCCGCCGCCACTACCGGGCCCGCCAAAGGGCCGCGACCGGCTTCATCGACGCCGGCAATCAGGCCGGTTTCCGGAATAGAAACAAACACCATAGTGAAAAAGGCTTGGGGGGTGAGCGGCTAGCGCAAAATGCCGCGGCTGACATGGCGCAAAAAATCAGCCAATTCTCCAACGTGGGTATTATTGCCCTCAAGGTTCAGCAACTCCTCGATTGCATCCTCGAGGCGAAGATTCATCTTATAAACGATTTTATACGCTTTTCTGATCAGTCGAATGTCATCCGGCGAAAATCCGTTGCGCTCCATTCCGACCGCATTGATCCCATGAGGTCGGGTGGGCTTGCCGCCGACCATCACGAACGGCGGCACATCCTGAGTGATCGCGCTGCCCATCGCCGCAAAACTGTATTGACCGATTTTGGTAAATTGATGAACCAACGTGAAACCGCCTAAAATCGCATGGCTGTTCAAGCAGACATGCCCGGCCAAAGAGGCGCCATTGGCCATTACGACATGATCGCCAATCACGCAATCATGCGCGACATGCGTATAAGCCATGAATAAATTGTCATTGCCGATTTTGGTGATGCCTTGATCCTGCTGTGTGCCTCGGTGCATCGTCGCGAATTCCCGGATCGTGTTGCGATCGCCGATTTCGAGCCGCGTACGCTCGGCGGCATATTTTTTGTCTTGAGGGTCTTCCCCGATCGAAGAAAATTGAAAGATGTGATTGTCTTTACCAATGGAAGTCGGTCCTTTGATCACCACGTGTGAGCCGATGATGGTGCCGGAATCGATCTTCACATCGGGGCCGATCACCGTATAAGGGCCGACAGAAACGTCGCTGGCCAATTCAGCGCGTTTATCGATAATTGAGGTTGAATCAATCAAAATTAATTTACCACGGCTGCACAGCGGATTTCGGCGCTGGCGACGAATTCGCCATCGACTTCGGCAGAGCAATCAAATGCCCAGATATTGCGCTTGCTTTTTAAAAATTTGGCTTCCAGCATCAATTGGTCGCCCGGAACGACAGGGCGTTTGAATTTGGCCTTATCCACGCTGACCAGATAATAGATCATCCCGGCAAGTTCATCGCGAGCGGTTTCCGATGCTAGAAGCCCGGTCGTTTGCGCCATCGCTTCGATGATCAGTACACCCGGCATGATCGGTTTTTGCGGAAAATGACCCTGAAAAAAAGGCTCATTATAGGTAACATTTTTTACCCCGAGTAAGCGGACCCCAGGTTCACATTCGATGACCTTGTCGACCAGTAGAAAAGGATAGCGATGTGGTAAAAAGTTTTGTATTTGTAAAATATCTAACTTAATGGACATGGTGCAGATCGCTTTGATGATGAGGATATGATACCCGTCATTCAAATTACGAATGGCCTCGACATTTATAGCCGTTCAGAGGCAAGGCCGCTGCCATTCGTAATCGATTTAAATAAAGGCGTGAAGAAGAGCTGGCAGGATTATTGCGCTGATGCCAGTTTTTTCTGAACCTGGGAGGTAATATCGAGTTTGTCGTTGGCGAAGAGCACACCGTCGTACAATACCAAATCGAAGCTTTGTTCTTTGGCAATGGCCTGAACGGCTTCAACGATACGGCGCTGCAGTTTCCCGAGTTCCTGGTTTTTGCGGGTGTTCAAATCGTAGCCGGTTTCTTCGCTGACCCGTTTATAATCGAGCGATTTGTCGCGAAGTTTTTTTTCCAGACTGGTGCGTTCGCTTTCGCTCATGACCGCGCCGTCCCGGTTCAATTTATCTTCCAGAGATTTGAGTTCAGTCTCCAGCGCTTTGATTTGTTTGACGCGTGAGGAAAATTCCTGTTCTAGACGCTTCAATTCCGGAGATTCCTTGAGCACGGTATTCATATAGACGATGCCTACCTTGAGCTCGGCGAAACAGATATTTGAAGCGAGCAGTAAGCCCAGGAATAATGCAATTTTGGTTTTCATTGTGGCTCAGTTCTCCAGAGAATTGAAAAATGTACGAATCGTAGATAAATTTTGTAGATTATAGGGGATAAGTGGATTTAAGCCAAAACAACTTGCTTCAGAAATTTTGTCCGAAGTTGAATTGAAATATCTGTTCTTGATCGCCGGGATCGGTTGCGGTTCCCGATTGAGGGTTTAAAGGTAAAGCGGCGCTGACCGATAAGGCGCCAAACGGGGATAGCCATTCGCCGGAGACGCCGGCGGAATATCTTAACTCGCTAAAATTAAAACCGTCGTCGACCGTGCCCGCATCGAAGAAAGTCCCCAACCTGACCGATTTGACATCGGATAAAAACGGCACCGGAAAAAACAATTCGGCATTGCCGATCATTTTGGTGGAACCGCCGAAAGGATTGTTGGCTATCTGCTGATTGGGTGAACACGTTGTTCCTCCATTAGGGCAAATATGGTCTTTGGGGCCAAGCGTGTTATTTTTGTAGCCGCGCACCGAACCCGTGCCGCCGGCGAAATAATTTTCAAAGAACGGCAGATCATCGGTATCACCGTAGCCATCTCCATAGGCGACTTCGCCATGCAGCCGGAAAGTTAAATCCTGTGCTATGGGAATATAAATCTGATGCTTATAGCTGACTTTAAAATATTCGAGATCGCTGCCGGGAATGGTGGCGAGCGCGGAAAATCGCTGTTGTCCTCCTTTGGTAGGGAATATCGCCTTGTTCAGGGTATCATGCGACCAACTGATTGCCGGCGACAGCGTCAGAAAACTGTCGCCTTCCTGACGGATAAAATCCCTGATTTCAATTGATGAAAAATCGGTTTCACTCAATGAGGTATGCTTGATATCGGCGTCGAAGCGTAAACTGTCGTACTCGTTTAAAGGAATGCCGAAGTTGATGCCGGCATTGGCAACGTCGGTCGAATACCGGGCAATATTGATCGTGCCGGCGTCGCGGCTGGTATAACCCAGGTTATAGCCCTGGCTGACGCCGTCCACAGTAAAATACGGGTTAAAAAAGCCGAACTGATAGCTGGTAATGTAGTCGCTGTTATTGAAGGCTAGATTGACCCGCTTGCCCGAACCGAAGACGTTGTCCTGGGAAATGTTCGCATTCAGCACGACGCCCTGCACCTGGGAAAAGCCGATACCGGCCGACAAGTTGCCCGAGGCTTTTTCGGTCACTTTGTAGTTCACGTCGATCTGGTCGGCGGCGCCGACGACCTGCGGGGTTTCGACATTGACGTCTTCAAAGTATCCCAGACGTTCAAGACGCGTTTTCGAGCGTTCGATTTTCGAGCCGGATGCCCAGCTCGATTCCATTTGCCGCATTTCCCGGCGCAACACTTCGTCGCGCGTCTTTGTGTTGCCGGCAAAATTGATATGGCGCACATAGGCCCGCTTGCCCGGATCGACAAAAAAAGTCATCACAACCGTTTTGTTCTTTTCGTTGATTTCCGGCACCATGTTCACGTTGGCAAAGGTATAACCTTCATCGCCCAGGCGGTCCGAAATCGCTTTTGAAGTTTCGGTCGATTGTTTTCTGGAAAAAATTTCGCCCGGACCGATACTGACCAGTTTAATCAGCTGCTCGGGCGGAACGATCAGATTACCGGCCAGTTTGACTTTGTCCAGCGTATAAACGTCCCCTTCCTTCACGTTGATGGTGACATAAATGTCTTTTTTATCGGGCGTAATCGCAACCTGAGTCGATTCGATCGAAAAATTGATATAACCTCGGTCCAGATAATACGAGCGCAAGGTTTCCAGATCGGCTGACAGTTTTTGCTTGGAATACTGGTCGTTCTTGGTATAGAAGGACAACAGGTTCGTCGTGCTCAATTCCAGCTGCTTAAGCAGGGTTTCGTCATCAAAAGCCTTGTTGCCGACGATGTTGATCTGTTTGATCTTGGTGACCCGGCCTTCGGAGATCTTGATATGGATGCCGACCCGGTTGCGGGTCAGGTTGCTGACTTCGGTTTTGATCTTTAACGCATATTTGCCGTGGCTCAGATACTGCCGGTTCAACTCCTGCTCGACCTTGTCGAGTACCTGTTTGTTGAACACCTTGCCTTCCGACATCCCGATCGAGTCCAGCGCCTTGGTTAAATCTTCCTTACTGAGATCCTTGTTGCCCTCGATGATGATTTTGGCGATGGAAGGGCGTTCGACGACATTCACGATCAAGGTCGATCCGTCCCGTTCCAGGGAAACGTCTTTGAAGAAACCGGTTTGGAACAGCGACTTGATTGCGGGGCCGGCATTATCCAGCGAAAACTTTTCGCCGACGTTGACGGGAAGATAATTGTAAACGGTGCCTTGGGAGATCCGTTGTAGCCCTTTCACTTTGATATCGGTAACGATGAATTCCTCATCTGCTGCAACTGACTGGGACAACAGCAGGCACAGCAAGAAAAGGCGGGCGATCGGTTTTGACATCATTCGGCAGGTGAAAGAGAACGGCAATCTCTGATTTATAGGAAGCTCGTTCGGATTATAACATAAGAATTTGTTTGCACAGCTTATGCTCGGTTTATTGGAAAACAGAGTACATCCTGGAGGGAAGATTTGCCGAATAACACCATCAGCAATCGGTCAAGCCCGATCGCAATGCCCGAGCATTCGGGCAGTCCCGCCTTCAATGCCGCAATCAGGCGTTCGTCTTTTATTACAGGGGGCAGGTTATGTTGCTTGCGGACCGCGATTTCCCGATCGAAACGCCCGTTTTGCTCCTCCGCATCGGCTAATTCGAAAAAGCCGTTGCCCAGTTCGACGCCATCGATGAATAATTCGACACGGTCGGTGATTTTCGGATTCAGCTCATTCAATCTTGCCAATGAGGATTGACAGGCGGGGTAACCATGAACCATGCACAAGCGGTCGTTTCCCAGATGGGGCTGAATCTGATGGCTGAATAAAAAGTCGAGCCAGATGGCATGATCGTCGCCGCAAATTGTAATCGCTTCCGCTAGTCCGGAGGCTTCGGCATAAGCACAATAATCGGGATGCGAAAATTCGGCGGCGTTCAGGCCGGTATGGTCGGCAAAGAGTGAACAATAACTGAATCGCTGTGCCGGTTCAAGCACTCTGTGGCCGGCAAACAGATTCCCGATCAGCGCCTCGCATTCGTCCATCAAGTCCGCCAGACGAAATCCGACCCGGTACCATTCGAGCATGGTGAATTCGGGATTATGAAAGCGCCCGGCTTCGCCGTTCCGGAATGCCTTGCAGATTTGATAGATCGAACCGGAGCCTGCGGCCAACAGACGCTTCATCGCAAACTCCGGCGATGTCTGCAAATACAGCGTTTGCGGTACGGGATGAAAATCGAACTCGGTGTGGAAATAGGCCAGTTGCGGATCGGTGCCGATGGCCAGGCTAAGCAGCGGCGTTTCGACTTCGAGCACGCCCCGCGCCCGGAAGAACTCGCGGATCTGCCGGAGCAGCTCCGCTCTTTGCCGCAAAAACTCGATCGAACAGCTGGGCCGCCAGTCGGCGGCGGAAAGATTGCCTGGATGGGTCATCAGATGAAGTCGTAGGGTACGCTGCGCGTACCTTGCCGCTAGTGTTGCGGAATGCGCTAGCTATCGAGGCGCGCGGTTTATCCTGCCCGGATACCGCCGGGCGGCGATAAAGACCCACCCGGCTGAAAGGTCCTAATGGAGGATGCGGTTGCCGTTTATTCCTTCACGCGGGAAATATATTCGCCGGTCCGGGTATCGACCTTGATTATCTCGCCGGTTTGCACGAACAAAGGCACGCGCACGACTGCGCCGGTTTCCAGTTTCGCCGGCTTGCCTCCGCCGCCCGAGGTATCGCCGCGCACACCCGGATCAGTTTCGACGATCACGAGTTCGACAAAGTTGGCAGGCGTGACTGCCAACGGTGCGTCATTCCACAGGGTTACGGTGCAGTTATCCTGGTCTTTCAGCCATTGCTTCGCCTCGCCGACCGCTTTTTCATCGGCCTGGTATTGTTCGAACGTGTCAGGCTTCATGAAATGGCGGAACTCGCCGTCGTTGTACAGGTATTGCATTTCGACATCGACCACATCCGCGCCTTCCAATGTCTCGCCGGACTTGAACGTTCTTTCGATCACGCGCCCGGTTTTCAGATTGCGGATTTTGACCCGGTTGAACGCCTGTCCCTTGCCCGGTTTTACAAATTCATTTTCGATGATCGCGCAAGGATCATTATCCAGCATGACTTTGAGTCCGCCTCTAAATTCGTTGGTGCTGTATGTGGCCATTATTTCCTCAAACCTAAAGCAATGTAAAATCTAAACATTATAATAGAGGCCTTTGCCAATAGAAACCTCAAAAACTCCCTTTCATGCCGGAACTTAACGAACAGACCGATCATTTTGCGAAAAACTGGCAGCACCAGCTGGCCGAAGCCTTTACCGACATCGAGGAGCTCTGTGCCTACCTGAATCTCTCCATCGAGCAATTGCCGGTAACGAAAGACGCCGCCAAAATCTTTGCGCTGAAGGTGCCCCGAAGCTTTGCCGAGGCGATCGAAAAAGGCAACCCGCACGATCCGCTGCTCAGGCAAGTGCTGCCGATTCGGGATGAAATGCAGGTTTATCCGGGCTACAGCGACAATCCGGTCGGCGATCTCGAAGCGGCGAACGAAGCCGGCGTACTGCACAAATACCATGGTCGCGTGTTGCTGATCAACACCGGCAGCTGTGCGATCAATT
Organism: Methylomicrobium sp.; assembly: GCA_051061095.1. Taxonomy (GTDB): domain Bacteria; phylum Pseudomonadota; class Gammaproteobacteria; order Methylococcales; family Methylomonadaceae; genus Methylomicrobium. Next base: position 40,758 of record JBPFEE010000028.1, read on the forward strand.
GCCGCTATTGCTTTCGCCGCAGCTTTCCCTACGCGGACCTGCAACTCGGCAAGGAAAAGGAAATCGCCGCGCTGCGTTACATCCGGGAAAACCCGGACATTTCCGAAGTGATCCTGAGCGGCGGCGATCCTTTATTATTGAGCGACGACCGCTTGCAGCGGCTGTTCCGGCATATTGCCGGCATCGCGCACGTGAAGCGGATCCGGATCCACAGCCGCCTGCCGATCGTTTTGCCTGCCCGGATCACCCAAGGTTTGCTCGATGTGCTGGGGCAAAACGCCAAACCGGTCGTGCTGGTCATACATTGCAATCATCCGAACGAGATCACCGGACGGGTAGCCGAAGTTTGCCGGTCGCTGAATCGAAGCGGAATTGCCTTGCTGAATCAATCGGTGCTGTTGCGCGGCGTCAACGATAGGACGGCCGATTTGATTGCATTGAGCGAACGGTTATTCGAGAACGGCGTGATGCCTTATTACCTGCACTTGCTGGATAAAGTCAGCGGCGCGGGACATTTTGAAGTTGGGGAGAGCGAAGCCTTGGAACTGGTCCGGCAAATGCAGGCCGAGTTGCCCGGGTATCTGGTGCCGAAACTGGTCAAAGAGATTGCCGGTGCGGATTCGAAGCAATATGTTTAATAATTGCTAAACTTAACGGCGTCGGCAAGCGTGGCCTTCGCAACTTTTTCGCCCAAATCGCTTGGAGTAACTGCATTCAGTCCTGACGATTAATAAAAATAACAACACATGCAATAGAGCATTCGATGCATAAATGCAATTTAAAGAAAACACATTTAGCTTTTGCTCCACAAAACATAAATGCTTCGTTGCAAATATTGATGTTTCTGAGTGTTTTCTACGCCATTCGTGCCGATGCCGTAGAAACGACGGAAGCCATCTTGCCGGAAGTTGTGGTCAGTGTGTCGCCGCGCGGCGCGGGCCAAGAATACGGCGACAGTTATTTCGAATATGGGGAGCTGCCAAGCACAGACTATTTAGCGGAGCAGGATTTGGCAATTGCTCATGAACGCACCGTCGACGAAGTGCTTCGTGGCGAGCGGGGCATCGGCGTGACGAAAGGCGGAGCTGCCGGGATCGGTTTGCTTCAGGTGCGCGGCGTCGGCGGACAAGGCTTGGTTTTTCTGGACGGCATGCCGGTGCCGGACACCTTGCCCGGCGTTATCAACCTGAACGCCTTGCTTCCGGAGGCTCAGGAGAGCATTCGGATAAACCGGGGTTTCGGTCCAGCGTCAAGAGCATTCAGCGCGCTGGGCGGTTCGATTGATCTGACGTCTCGCAACGCTAGGGACGACAGTGCCGACCTGCGCGTGGAAGGCGGAACGTTCGGTTTTCTCAAGGAAACCTTGCGCGGCAATCTCGCAGGAGAAAGAGCGCGCCTCGCCGTCACGGTCAACCGCACCGATGCGTTCGACGGCGCCTATCACGCGCAAAAGTCTAACAATAATCCGGAGCGCGATCCTTACCACGCCAATCAAGTTCTCATGAAAGCAGGTCTGGACCTGAGTGATGCAGTGGTCTGGGAAGGTTCCCTGCTGTATCGCGATTCATGGAATGCGTTTGATGGGTATGGCATTCGCAACGGCATGTTTGCGATGGCGGACGAGAAGGGTTCTTTTTTTGCCGAAGAAAGCTGGATGGCGCAAAACACCCTAAAAGCTTACATCAATGCGGATTGGGACACGCGTTTGCAGTTGGGTTATACCCATACCGACAATCATGCCAAAGTCCTGGGAATAACTCCGGGTTATACCACCGACCTTTACCTCGTCCGTTGGGAAAATAACCAGCGTTTATGGCACGGTCAAGGCGGCGATGCCCTTTATCTGGTCTGGGGCGCGGAAGGCCGCCATGAATGGGCCGAAGCGCCCACTTTCAGCCCGCCGCCTATCCTAGCACCCGGCGCGCCGTTTGAGGAAAGCCGCAGTCAGCAGGCCGGTTTTGTGGAAACACGTTTCGCCTATGGGAAACTCAGCGGCGACATGGGCGTCCGCTACGAAAGCTACGACCGTTTCCAAAACCATGCGCTCGTGCATGCCGCTCTAGCTTGGCAGGTGTTGGACACGTTGAAATTGCGCGCCAACGGCGGCAACGGCTTCCGGATTCCGAGTTATGCCGAAAGATTGTTTCCGCTGCTTGGGAATCCTCAGCTTAAGCCCGAACGCGGCGCGGGCGGTGATCTGGGCCTGGAGTGGCAGGCGTTGTCCAATCTCAAACTTAACCTGACCGGATTCTATACGCGTTATGACAATTTGATAGTCGTCAGTTGGGAGCCGCAGCCCACCGCCCAGCTTCCTTGTATCGGCCAATGCATCAGCAATGTTGCCAACGCAAGTATCGCCGGTATGGAAGCGGGCGGCGAGCTCGCTTTCAGCGAACAATGGCGCGGCGGCGTCTCATATACTTACAACGACAGCCGCAATCTCGACAACGGTCGTCGGATACCATTCCAGGCCACGGATGTCGCGCGCGTTTGGGGCGAATGGCGTGTGCCGAATCTGCCGCTCACCTTATGGGCCGAAGGCATCTACCGGAGTTTGGCTCAAAACGATCTCGGCAACACGCTCGATGTGGACGACGCCTTTCGTCTGAACCTTCACGCCAGTTATCAGGTAACGCCTAAGTTCGGCCTCTACGTGCGCGGGGAAAATCTTACTAATGATAAAACGCCGGATGCGTTCAGCTTTGACCATGCCGGTGCGACTGTTTACGGCGGTGTGGTATGGAGCTTATGATAAAGCTAAGACTTTTTCTCGTTCGACGCCAGCCATGCAATTTCCTTAAACGCCGCCGCAGTTGCCGAAGCGAAACATCCCGGAGTTACCGTTGGTCCAGCGTTAACAGCTGGCATAAAACAAACTTCTAACAATACAAATAGCACCATAGCGTTTTTTATACGGCAACTCCTCCGCGGAATGTAATAAATCAAATCTCTGCCAGCTTAGGCGGCGTAATTGTTATAAGGGCAAATTCAATCTTGCCAGCGGCAGTCGTACCATTGTTCTTCGCATTGCTGACAAGCGGAACCGCCACAATTTTTCTGCTCGCAAGACGATTTTTGCAGATAGCATTGCTGATTGGCGTCGCCGCCCGGGCTGTTTTGGGGTACGGCTGAAGGGGTTGGTTTGCCTTGCGGCGGCGCTTTTTTGGCCAAGTTATCCCAGATCATTTTGTCGATACCCGCTTTTGCCGGCGGCACAGGTTCACGGTCCTTGTTGCTGTCAATCCACATTTGAGTGGATTCCAACGCATGCTGCTTATCCCTTTCAATCGCTTTGACGCAGCGGTAACGCTGAATCTGATCGCTCAACCGCGAGCAAGCGACTTTGTCCTGATCGACCTCCATCCAGCCGATCTTGGTGTCGTATTTTTCAATCACCTGCTTCCGGCATTGGTCGACAGTCACTCCTTGCCTACGGTATCTAGCATCCTCACAGCTGTATGCTTCGCGTTCTTTTTTGAGGACTGCGTCAATACATTCGGATTTATTATCATCCAATTTTCTACAGCGCAGCATGTCGTATTCATGACTGCCCTCTTTCGGTCCTGCAATCAAAGGCTGGTAAGGAGGATCATTGTGTAAAACGGAAGCCGCTTCGGGATTGGAAGATGGGACAGGCATTGGCTGAGGAGACGTACTTGGCTGCGGCGCTGTTGTCGGCAAAGCCACCGGCCCGCCGGTAGCTAAACCGCTGGAGGTAAAGGCGCTGGGGGCTTTGGTACCGGCATCGCAAATTGCTTTCCAGGTAGGGCGCAGATCGGCCTTCCACCATTTCGAATCAGTTTTATATCCATTCGTCCTCATGAAATTCGTTCTTTTGCGAGGAACGCTAACAGTATTGCAGTCATTTCCTTTGCAGACCATAACCGGTACGTTATTGTCGCAAGAATTGTTGCACATCAAGCCCCACTGGACACTGTTTAAATTTTCCTCAATCCGGCAATTAACACATTCCTGCCCAGTTTCTTTATTAAGACAGATCTGCTCTGAGGCCAATGTATCGGCCATAGTGAACCACATCATTAGCAGCAAAAAACTCAAGAGATAGCGAGTAAACATAAATAACCCTATCTAATAAAGATAACTTCTACATCGTTACCAACAAAACGGAAGCTGTCTTGCAATCTCCCGAAACAGCATGGCCTGCCACACATCTCGAATGACTTCGCACTCCGCCGCTTCTACCATGGATGTTGAACCGCTACAAGGCAAGGACAGTGATATTTGACCGCTGTTTACGCCCATGACAATCCCTTTCGGTCTCAAATATGTAGATACACCGGATGCGGCTCTGGCATTTTGCTGGGCAGCTTCTTCAAACTTGTCAGCTTGGCGCATAGCCATCTCGACTGCCTGCTTCCTTGACCATCCTCGATTTTTCGCATCGGAAACAACAGTGACCATCGTGTAATTCAGAATGAACTCCCGTGTAGTGTGGAGCATCGGGTCGCTAAACGCCGGCATGCTGGCCGATAGATGGTTGAAATTGACCGAACAGGTGGAATTCCCAGAGTATGAGCTCCCGTTGCTTGAATTCCCAGATGAATACGCTGTCGTCTGACTACCTGAAGAAGTCGAACTAACGTAATTGCCAATTCCAGAATTGTCGGATTGAAAGTTCGCAGTCGAATCCAACATGCTTTTCGACGCACCCATCAACCCAGCGCCTACTTTAGAGGTACTGTTTCCAGGAGTAAGAGCTGCTTGTGCGGCTCCGCTGAGCAAGGCAGTAGCGACTGTCGATATTTCGGGCGAGTTATTTGCGCTATAAAATTCATTTTTAGTCATAGTTACATTTTTACCCGTCGCAAGATCGGTAACTGCGCAAGTTCCGTCATGATTACATAAGGCATAGCTACTATATCGGGATGGCCCACTAGAACATCCCCAAAGAATAGATATTGCAGCGAATAAGAGCCATTTTTTCATTTGTTTCACCGGTTGCTCATTCAAACTCATTCCGATACTGTCGATGTCAACTATCAAGGAAAGAAATGCAATTTACGCGATCGTCTGTGTTCTACCAGCAAGGAGCAAGCTGCTTGGCGATCTCCCGGTTCGCCATCGCCCCCCACACCTGCTGGATGACCGCGCATTCGGCGGCCTCAACCATCGACGGCGAACCGCTGCATGGCAGCGACAACGACAGGCTGCCGCGGTTGACGCCAGTGACGATCGCGCGCGGCGTTAAATAAGTCGAGACCTCCGCTGCTGCATTAGCGTTTTGCCGGGCGGTGTTTTCGAACTCATCCGCCTGGCGCATGGCCATGCTGATCGTTTGGTCTTTCGACATACCTTGCTGTTTCGCACCGGAGACAATTTGCGCCATGGAAGTGTCGAATATCGACTGCCGGATATTGCTTAGCATCGGGTCTTCAAAGGGTGGCATGTTCGGCGATAAATGCTTGAAATCAAGTGGACAGCCAGGTTTTAATTGCGAGTATGTATTGGCTGCTGCTCCTGAAGAATTCCCATAATCACAGGTTTGTCCAGCAGGTAACGGCCGTCCATGACAATAGGTAACGCCACTTTCGCCCGCCGTCATGGCGGCGCCTAGGGAGTCGTCTGCAGAGGTATTGTATGAATTTGATGCATAAGTTGAAGAGTCACTATAAGAAGAGGAACTGTTGTAGTTCCCGGCATTGGAATTCATATTCAGCATATTTTGGGATAAGGCCATTAGTCCGGCGCCTACTCTTGCGGAGTCGCTTCCCGAAGTGAGTGCCGCTTGAGAAAACCCTCCGACCAAAGCCGTTGCAACATCCAATCCTGAATTTAAATCGCTAGTGGCGCAGCCGGCAATCAATATAGAGGCGCTAATCCCGAAAACTCTTCGTTTCATAATTTTCTTTCCTAGTAGTTTGTTTTAAAAATTAAGGCAACGTCAAATTAACCCCAAAATCAATTTGCACTCCTTCGCCGGGGCTGAGCGTAACCGATGGGCTCTCAAACTTGACGATGCCGTTAGTGAGTTTGTCGGTTACCGTGATATGGCCGGATGTTGTTGAAAAATCATCCATTGCCAGCGCGGCAAATCCGACATAGGGGATGACCGAAAGCGTGGCTTTCAGATCGCGTCTGTCCACGACTTTACTGACCGATCTCAGGCCCGCATAGGCCATTGCCGGTTCGAGCTTGTCGTAGACGATCAAGGGGCCCGAGTAATCCTTCGTGCCGGTATTGAGTAGGATGATCCGGTATTGGCCGGCATAAACGCTGCCTCTGACTGTGTCCCGGTCGATAGAGGCCGTTTGCAGCCAGTTGCCGTCCGGGTCGCGGACAAACTTGATCGCGGTCAAATCGAAATAATGGCTGCCTTCGGCGTCGCTGCGCTGTTTCTTGGCCGGACAGAACAGATCGAGAATGCCGTCGCCGTCCGGATCGCAACGCTTCACGTCCAGGTCAATGCCCGATGCTGAGGCCGAGGCGCTTTTGATTTTTTTATAAACGTTGATTTCGGTCAGATTGGGCCGGGCTATTACTTTATCGCTGCCGGTCGCTAGCGCAATGGTTTCGCCGTCGGTAAGGTTTTTAAAATCTTCGGCCAGGAGCTGGCCTGAATAAGCCATCGGAGCTTGATCGCCCTGATTGTGGTAACTGGCGATTTGCGCTGTCTGTCCGGCGCAGCCGGTAAGTGTCATAGATAAAGCGAGAGTTCCGGTCATTCCAAACCAACCCGAATTCCACATAAAACATCGCACTTGTTTTTTCATAAGTTTCTGCCGTTATGTCAACAATAATACGGGCTCCTAGCGGGTATGGACGGCAATGATGTTGCGTCATCCCTTCGCTATATTTCCGCGCATTTGTGTATTAAGTAAGGAATAAGTTATTCTTAAAATTAAATCGGGACATCCTTCATTTGAAGGATGTTTACTTGAATCACCGTATTTACTCGGCGCTATCGACATAAAATGAAGTGACAAGCAGAAACTGTCGGATTAATAAAAATAAAATGGGAAAGCATTCGCCCGGCACATGACCATCAGCAGGGGAATTAAAGCCGCCAATAATCGCCGGGTTATAGCAGTTCACCTTGAATTATTTAGCTTTTTGTACAGTTAACAACGAAATAGTGCGAGGAACATGATGGTCGATGAGGACAAAATCAACGCGTTGATTATGATGCTCTACGATGCGGCTCTGGAAGATGCGTTATGGCCTTCGCTAGTTCGCGAAGTTTCCAGTTTAATGCAGGCTGCTGATAGCCTGTTGTTCAGTCCGATCATCACTGAAAATAATGAGCAACTGATATTGTCTCTCTACGAACATGCCGATAACGATGCTTGGGAGGCTTATTCATCCTATTTCTGGCGGCACGATATCTGGTCGAAGGAGTACAGAAAGCATGGCTTTGATAAGTCCGGAGCTGTTATTCATAGCGACAAAATTGTTGAGCGCAGTGCGTTCCGGCAATCTGAAATGTATAACGATTTTCTTAAACCCATGCATGAAGGCATGGGAATCAACCTTTGTGCGGTGATATCCGATGGTTCTGTACCCGAAGCATCGCTCCCTATGGTCCTCACTTTCTATAAGCCGTCTTTCGCCGAAGCGTTTTCGCCTCAGGACGAACATCTTATTCGGCAATTATTGCCGCATTTTCAGCGAGCTCTGCGTATCCGCTGGAAAATGGTCGAAGAGCGACAGATGTGTCAGTTACGGGAGATGGCTTTGGATCATATCAACACAGCAGTATTGCTGTTGGATGTCACGGGCAAGGTATTATTCGCCAATCGAAAAGCTGAAGCTGTATTAAGCCAAAAGGGCAACCCTACCGTAATGCAGGGCCGTTTTTGTGGAGTCGATAATTATGAGAACAATGCTATTAAACATGCCTTGCGCCAAGCTGAACAAGGTATCGGTATAACACTGCGGCTGAATAATAGGGCACCTTTAGAGTCGTGCGTGGCCACATTTTCTCCGGTTGCCGCAACGAGAGCAGAACATTTAAGGATACCAGCACGCATCATGGTAATGATTACCGAACCGGTCAAGTATGCCGCTTCCGGCGACCTTGGTGCTTTCGCCAAACTCTACAGACTTACTCCGGCGGAAGCTCGCGTTTTAAAACACCTACTGCAACAGCAAAGTACTCGGGAAATTGCGGAAACGTTGCATATAAGCATGACGACATTACGCACTCAACTTAGCGCCTTATTTGCCAAAACGCACACCAAAAATCAGCGCGAATTGATCAAGTTTTGTTTGTCGCATCCCATGGTGGGTGTGTAAGAGATTTTCTATTTAGGGATACAATTGCAAGCGCAGCTAAATCTGATATTGATAAATGATGAGGAATTGCGGACGAAATCGATATTCCGTCCGCTCAAGCCGAAGATGCGGTGACGGGAAATGTCAATTACACCTTGTGGTAAATATCCGCGCCTTCTTCGAGAAACTGCCTGGATTTTTCATCCATGCCTTTCAGCAACGCTTCCTCTTCGTTCAGGCCTTTCTCGGCCGCATAATCGCGCACGTCCTGGCTGATCTTCATCGAGCAGAAATGCGGACCGCACATCGAGCAGAAATGTGCGATCTTCGCCGATTCCTTCGGCAGCGTTTCGTCATGGAATGTGCGCGCTTTTTCGGGGTCGAGGCCGATGTTGAACTGGTCTTCCCAGCGGAACTCGAAACGCGCCTTCGACATGGCGTTGTCGCGCGCCTGCGCGCCGGGATGGCCTTTCGCCAGATCGGCGGCATGCGCGGCGATCTTGTAGGTCACGATGCCTTCGCGGACGTCCTGCTTATTCGGCAGGCCCAGGTGTTCTTTCTGCGTTACATAGCACAGCATTGCGCAGCCGTACCAGCCGATGTTCGCCGCGCCGATCGCGGAGGTGATATGGTCGTAGCCCGGCGCGATGTCGGTAGTTAAAGGTCCCAAGGTATAGAAAGGAGCTTCGCCGCATTCCTCGAGCTGTTTTTCCATGTTCACCTTGATCATGTGCAAGGGCACGTGGCCGGGGCCTTCGATCATCGTTTGGACATCATGTTTCCAGGCAATCTGGGTCAGTTCGCCCAGCGTTTCGAGTTCGCCGAATTGCGCCGCGTCGTTCGCGTCATAGATCGAACCAGGGCGCAGGCCGTCGCCCAGAGAGAACGACACATCGTAGGCCTTCATGATCTCGCAGATCTCTTCGAAATGCGTGTACAGAAAGCTTTCGGTATGATGCGCAAGGCACCACTTCGCCATGATCGAGCCGCCGCGCGAGACGATGCCGGTCATCCGTTTCGCGGTCAGCGGCACATATTTGAGCCGGACGCCCGCATGAATCGTAAAATAATCGACGCCCTGCTCGGCCTGTTCGATCAAGGTGTCTCGGAAGATTTCCCAGGTCAGTTCCTCGGCCTTGCCGTTGACCTTTTCGAGCGCCTGATAGATCGGCACCGTGCCGATCGGCACCGGCGAATTGCGCAGGATCCATTCGCGGGTTTCGTGGATGTTTTTGCCGGTCGACAGATCCATGATGGTATCGCCGCCCCAGCGGATGCCCCAGAGCATTTTTTCGACTTCTTCCTCGATCGACGATGTGACCGCCGAATTGCCGAGGTTGCCGTTGATCTTGACCAGGAAGTTGCGGCCGATGATCATCGGTTCGAGTTCGGGATGGTTGATATTGGCCGGAATGATCGCGCGGCCGCGGGCGACTTCGCTGCGCACGAATTCGGGCGTGATCACGTCAGGAATCGAGGCGCCGAACGATTGGCCCGGATGCTGGTCCTTCCACAGCTCGCGCATTTCGTCCATCTTCTGGTTTTCGCGGATCGCGATGAACTCCATTTCCGGCGTGATGATGCCTTTTTTCGCATAGTGCATCTGCGAGACATTCATCCCGGTCGTCGCGCGGCGCGGTTTGCGGATATGCTCGAAGCGCAGGTGCGCGGTGGCAGGATCGTGCAGGCGTTGATGGCCGAAGACCGAGGTCGGGCCTTCCAATTCTTCAGTGTCGCCCCGCTCCAGAATCCAGTTCGCGCGCACCAAAGGCAGGCCTTTTTTCAGGTCGACCGCGATATTCGGGTCGGTATATACGCCGGAGGTATCGTACACATACAGCGGCGGATTCTTTTCGGCGCCGAAATGCGCGGGCGTATCGGACAGGGTAATTTTGCGCATCGGGACCTGGATGTCCGGGCGGCTGCCCTGCACATAAATTTTTTCCGATGCGGGATAAGGATCGATTTTGACTTGGCTGACCGCGTCCGCGGTCAAATCTTTGAGGACGGCGCTCATTGCGGTTCTCCAACAACAAAAAACAGACAAGGCGCAAGGAAGTTAGGGCTTTCCTACGCCGGTATTAACCGGAATCAGGTTCAAAGGGTTTCTCTCAGCCTGCCGAAACACGGCAAGCACCCCTAGCCTATACGGATTTCGCTAAAATAAAGTAAAACAGGCGGTTTTGCAAGCGCGGACTGAGCGGACCTCCAGAATCATGCACCGCCGGAGCGTGGCAATTATGCAATATTTATAAGTGCTTTCTTTTAGCCGGTCTTAATCCGGTATTCCGCAGAACGCGCATGCGCGGTCAGGCTTTCGCCCCGCGCCAGAATCGACGCGGTCTTGCCGAGTTCGCTGGAGCCTTGCGGCGAGCAGTTGATCAGGCTGGTGCGTTTCTGGAAGTCATAGACCCCGAGCGGCGAGGAAAAGCGCGCGGTGCTCGAGGTCGGCAGCACGTGGTTCGGGCCGGCGCAGTAGTCGCCCAGCGCTTCGGCGGTGTGGCGGCCGAGAAAGATCGCGCCGGCGTGGCGGATCTGGTCGCATAACGCTTCGGGGTCGGCGACCGAGAGCTCGAGGTGCTCGGGAGCGATCCGGTTCGCGACCTCGGCCGCCTGCCGCAGGTTTTCGACTTTAATCAAGGCGCCGCGCCCGGTCAAGGATGCCGTGATGATCTCGGCGCGCTCCATCTCCGGCAGCAGTTTGTTGATGCTGTGTTCGACCGCATCCAGAAACGCCTGATCGTCGCTGATCAGGATCGCCTGCGCGTTTTCGTCGTGCTCGGCCTGCGAGAACAGATCCATCGCGATCCAGTCGGGATCGGTCTGGCCGTCGCAAATCACCAGAATCTCGGAAGGGCCCGCGATCATGTCGATGCCGACCTGGCCGAAAACGAGCTTCTTCGCGGTCGCGACATAAATGTTGCCGGGACCGACGATCTTCGCGACGGGCGGCACGGTCTCGGTGCCGTAAGCGAGCGCGGCGATCGCTTGCGCGCCGCCGATCGTGAACACGCGATCGACGCCGGCGATATAAGCCGCGGCCAGCACCAGCCGATTCAATTCGCCTTTCGGGGCCGGCACGACCATGATCAGTTCGGGGACGCCGGCGACCTTGGCCGGAATCGCGTTCATCAGCACCGATGACGGATAAGCGGCCTTGCCGCCGGGCACATACAGGCCGACCCGGTCGAGCGGAGTGATCTTCTGGCCGAGCACGGTGCCGTCCGCTTCGGTATAGCTCCAGGATGCCATTTTTTGGTGCTCTGCGTAGGCGCGGATTCGGCTTGCGGCGGTTTGCAGCGCTATGGACTGATCTTCGGATACCGCATCGAAAGCGGTTTTTAGCTGCGCCTTGTCCAGTTCCAGTTCGGCCGCATCGGTCAATGCGCGCTGGTCGAAACGGTTGGTGTAGTCGATCAGCGCCTGATCGCCCCGTGTCCGTATGTCGGCGATGATCTCAAGCACCCGTTGGTGGATCGACAGGTCGTCGCTTTCGTTCCAGGCGAGAAGCCGGTCCAGTCGGCCGGCAAAGTCGGGCGATGCCGCATCGAGGCGGGTCAGGACTATCTTGGACATGGCGTTAGGCTTTATTGGCAAGGGTTGCTTCGAATTGATTCAGGAGATCAACGATCGCGCGGTTTTTCATTTTCATCGCCGCCTTGTTGACGACCAGGCGCGAACTGATGTGCATGATCAGCTCGCGCGGCTCCAGATCGTTGGCTTTCAGCGTATTGCCGGTTTCGACCAGGTCGACGATGCAGTCGGCCAAACCGACCAAGGGCGCCAGCTCCATCGAGCCGTACAGCTTAATGATCTCGGCTTGAATGCCTTGATTCGCGAAATAGCGCTGGGCGATCTTGACGTATTTGGTCGCGACGCGAATTCGGCCGGACAAGGGCGGCGCATCCTTGTGCGCGGCAGTCATCAGCCGGCAGCGCGCGATGTTCAGGTCGAGCGGTTCATACAGACTTTCCGCGCCGTGTTCTAGGAGCACGTCCTTGCCGGCGATGCCGAGGTCGGCCGCCCCATATTCGACGAAGGTCGGTACGTCGGTTGCGCGGATGATCACCAGCTGCACGTCTTCGCGCGTCGTGCGCAGAATCAGCTTGCGGCAGGTTTTCGGGTCGTCGATCGGGGTAATGCCGGCGGCTTCGAGAAACGGCAGCGCTTCCTCGAAAATCCGGCCTTTGGAGACGGCTATCGTCAGCATGGGGCTACCTCAATTCGGAACGCGGCGGATCGTGGCGCCAAGCTGCTGCAATTTTTCTTCGATATGGTCGTAACCCCGGTCGATATGGTAAATCCGGTCGACGATGGTATTGCCTTCGGCGGCCAGCGCCGCAATCACCAGGCTCGCCGAGGCGCGCAGATCGGTCGCCATGACCGGCGCGGCGGTAATCTTGTCGACGCCGGTGCAGATCGCGGTATTCGATTCCAGCCTGATATCGGAGCCCATCCGCTGTAATTCCTGCACATGCATGAAGCGGTTTTCGAACACCGTTTCGGTGATGATGCCGACGCCTTCCGCGATCGAATTGAGCGCGATGAACTGCGCCTGCATGTCGGTCGGGAACGCGGGATACGGCGCGGTGCGCACCGACACCGCTTTCGGCCGTCTGCCGTGCATGTCGAGCTTGATCCAGTCTTCGCCGGAGGTGACTTCGGCTCCGGCCTCGGCCAGTTTTTCGAGCACCGCGTCGAGAATGTCGGGGCGGGTGTTTTTCAGTTTGACCGAGCCGCGCGTGATCGCGGCCGCTACCAGATAGGTTCCGGTTTCGATCCGGTCCGGCATGATGTTGTAGCGCACGTTTTCGACGCCAAGTTTTTCGACGCCTTCGATGACCAGCACGTCAGTGCCGATGCCGGAAATTTTCGCACCCAGCGCATTCAAAAAATGCGCGAGGTCGGTCACTTCCGGTTCTTTCGCGACGTTTTCCATGATCGTGGTGCCTTCCGCGAGGCAGGCCGCCATCATCAGATTTTCGGTGCCGGTCACGGTGACTTGTTCGAGTACCAGGCGGCAGCCTTTCAGCCGTTCAGCGTGCGCCCGGATATAGCCGCCTTCGACTTTGATTTCCGCGCCCATCTTGATCAGGCCGTTCAAGTGGATATCAACCGGGCGGGTGCCGATCGCGCAGCCGCCGGGAAGCGACACGTGCGCTTCGCCGAAGCGTGCGAGCAAGGGGCCCAGCACCAGAATCGACGCGCGCATCGTCCGCACCAGCTCGTACGGCGCTTCGTAGCTGTTGATGAAGCGGCTGTCGACTTCGATGTTCATTTTTTCATCGACGAGCAGGCGCACGCCCATCCGGCCCAGCAGTTCCATCGTGGTCGTGATGTCGTGCAGGTGCGGGATATTGCCGATGGTGACCGGTGCTTCCGCAAGCAGGGTGGCGGCGAGAATCGGCAGCGCGGCATTTTTGGCGCCGGAAATACGCAATTCGCCGGCCAGGGGTTTGCCGCCGGTGATGATCAGTTTATCCATAGCAGGTATCTAAGTGATTAATTCGATGAGAAAGAAGTTGCCGCCGATTTCATCCGAGATGGACCGCGAAATGCGCGTCCTGGTCGAAACCGCTCAATCTAGCCAGGCTCAGCAATTGTTTCGGCACATTGCTGAAACGGATCAGGGTCCGTTTGGCGCGGCAATATTTGATCCATTCTATCATTAGCGCCAGTCCGGCGCTGTCGGTATTCCCGACCCGGGCAAGATCGATCGTGATCTCTTTGTGTGTGGTCAAAAAAGCCAGCGCTTTGACCGTGCGTTTGTCGATCGTCGCGAAAGTCAGATCGCCATCGACCAGATAATGGCCGGCTCCCTGGTCAACGATGTTGAGTCCGTTCATTTCTTGGCCTTTTCTTCGGCCGATTTAAACAGGAATTGGCCGATCGCTTTTTCGAGAATGATAGCGGATTGGGTGATTTCGATTTTGCCGCCGTCTTCCAAATATTCCTCTGAGCCGCCCGGCTCCAGGTTTACGTATTGCTCGCCCAAAAGCCCTGCCGTAAACACGCTGGCGGTGGTATCGGAAGGCAATGTCTTGTATTGCGAATAGATCGCCATTTCGACGACCGATTGATAAGTCTTCGGATCGAAACTGATCGATTTGACCTGGCCGATCTTGACGCCCGCGGCCGATACCGGCGACTTGGCTTTCAGGCCGCCCGAATTCTCGAAATTCGCGGTCAACGTGTAGGTGTCTTCCTCGACGAAAGTGCTTAAATTGCTGACTTGCATAGCCAGAAAAAACAATCCGGCGATGCCGGCGGCGACAAAAAGCCCAACCAGGGTATCCTGGGTGTTGCTGTGCTGCATGTTAATCGTCTCCAAACATGAGTGCGGTCAGAATAAAATCGAGGCCCAAAATACTGAAAGCCGAGTTGACGACGGTGCGGGTGGTCGCGCGGCTGACGCCTTCGGAAGTCGGCACCGTGTCGTAGCCTTCGAACAAGGCGATCCAGGTGGTCACGAAGCCGAAGACGACGCTTTTAATGAAGCCGTTCACGATGTCGTCCTCGAAATCGATATTGGCCTGCATTTGCGACCAATAAGCGCCGTCATCGACGCCGAGAAGGCCGGTGCCCACCAATTGTCCGCCGATGACGCCGACCGCGCTGAACAGCGCGGCCAAAAGCGGCATCGCGATGAAGCCGGCGAGAAAGCGCGGCGTGATGATCCGCTTGATCGGATCGACCGCCATCATTTCCATGCCGGAAAGCTGCTCGGTCGCCTTCATCAGGCCGATCTCGGCGGTCAAGGCGGAACCTGCGCGGCCTGCGAACAACAAGGCGGTCACCACCGGTCCGAGCTCTCTGACCAGCGAGGCGGCGACCATCAGGCCTAAAGTTTCTTCCGCGCCGAAATCGGAGAGAATGTAATAGCCTTGCAGGCCTAAAACCATGCCGACGAACAGTCCCGAGATCACGATGATCAGGAACGACAATACGCCGACGAAATAGATCTGGTTGATCACCAGGCGCGGGCGCGGAAGCACCTCCACCAGGCCGGTCAAGGTTTCCAGCAGAAAATAGGAGCCGCGTCCCAGCTTGGTGAAACTGGTCGTGGTCGACCTGCCCAAAAAATTCAGAAATTTAATCATCGTCCGCGAATCAGTACCGCCGCCCTGTCGAAATCAGGTCGTCGAAATAATCTTTTGCTGGATAGTGAAAATGCACCGGGCCGTCCGCCGCGCCGGTCATGAACTGCTGCACCCACTCGGACGGAGATTGCCGGATTTGTTCCGGCGTGCCGTAGCCGGCAATTTTGCCGTCCGAAATCAGATAGATGGTGTCGGCGATTGCCAGCGTTTCGTGCACGTCGTGGGAGACGATGATGCTGGTCAGGCCGAGGGTCGTGTTCAGCGATTTGATCAGATGCACCAAGGCTCCCATCGAGATCGGGTCCTGGCCGGTGAACGGTTCGTCGTACATGATCATCATCGGATCGAGCGCGATTGCCCGCGCCAGCGCGATGCGCCGGGCCATCCCCCCGGACAGTTCGTTCGGCATCAGATCGCGCGCGCCGCGCAGTCCGACCGCGTGCAGCTTCATCAGCACCAGCGTGCGGATCATCGACTCGGGCAGATGCGTATGTTCGCGCAACGGAAACGCGACGTTGTCGTAAACGCTCATGTCGGTCAGCAAGGCGCCGCTTTGAAACAGCATGCCCATGCGTTTCCTGAGATTGTACAATTCCGCCCGGCGCAGTTGATGCACATTCCGGCCGTCGACATGAATCGAACCAGCTGCCGGCGTCAATTGGCCGCCGATCAGTTTCAACAGGGTCGTCTTGCCGGTGCCGCTGGGTCCCATGATCGCGGTGACTTTGCCTCGTTCGATTGACAGCGTAATATCGTCAAATATTTTTTTGTCGCCGCGCGAGAACGACAGATTGCGCACACTGACCAGATTGTCTTGTTGTTTTACGCTGTTTTCCATGCACGGCTTCGGATTGGGAACTATGATACGAACCTTTTATTGTCACTGAATAATCCCTATAAAGTCAATAGATTATCATGCATTTAGCGGCGCCTCGACGATATTGCCCAACATGACGGTTTGTCTGCATCGTCTCGGGTATCATAATCAAGCACATGCCAGCCGCTGCTCGTCAATTTTAACCGTTCACCTATAGACCATTACTGGTCTAGTCATGGCATAATGTGCGTTTTTTAATATTTAATCGACGTTTGTTAATGAGTGTAATGTTGCGGCCCGGCCGCCTTCCCCGCAGATGATGCTGCATGATCAAGAACTGCGCGCTTTGGCGCTGGCGGTGATTCAGGTGGAGGCGCAGGCCGTTGCGGCGCTGGCCGAACGCATCGACGAACATTTCACGGCGGCCTGCCGGCTGATGTTTGCCTGCACCGGCCGCGTGGTCGTAACCGGCATGGGAAAATCCGGGCATATCGCCGGTAAAATTGCCGCAACGCTGGCGAGTACCGGCACGCCGGCGTTTTTCGTGCATCCGGGCGAAGCCAGCCACGGTGATCTTGGGATGATCACCAAGCAGGACGTCGTGCTGGTGCTATCCAACTCCGGCGAAACCGAGGAAGTGTTGACGATCCTGCCGATCATCAAGCGCCTCGGTGTGCCGTTGATCGCGATGACCGGGAATCCGGACTCAACCTTGGGGACGCTGGCGACCGTGCATATCCATGTCGGCGTCGCCCAGGAAGCCTGCCCGCTCGGTCTGGCGCCGACGTCGAGCACAACCGCCGCGCTGGCGATGGGCGATGCGCTCGCGGTTTCGCTGCTGGAGGCGCGCGGCTTTACCCGCGACGATTTCGCGCTGTCGCATCCGGGCGGCAGCCTAGGCAAACGCTTGCTGCTCCGGGTCAGCGACATCATGCATACCGGCGTCGAAATGCCGGCGGTGCGCGAAACCGCCTTGATCAGCGAGGCGCTGCTCGAAATGACCGAAAAAAAACTGGGGATGACCGCGATCGTCGACGCCGACGCCAAGGTAGCGGGCATTTTCACCGACGGCGATTTACGGCGCATGCTCGGCAGGAACCCGGATATTCATAAAACCCGGATCGCCGAAGTAATGACCCCCCATTGCACGACGATCGGCAGCGACACGATGGCGGCCGAAGCGATGCAGATCATGGAACAAAAACGCATCAATGCGCTGATCGTGATCGACGCGGAACGTCGTGCGGTCGGCGCTTTGAACATGCACGACCTGATCCGGGCCGGCATCGTCTAGGGATACTCATGCAAACAGTGATTGAAAAAGCCAGAAAGATCAAATTATTGGTGCTCGATGTCGACGGCGTACTGACCGACGGCCGATTGTTATTCGATTTTTTCGGCAATGAATACAAGTTTTTTCATGCCCGCGACGGCCACGGCATCAAGCTGCTCAAACGCACCGGCGTGGACATCGCGAT
The DNA here is from genome assembly GCA_051061095.1 of Methylomicrobium sp. Classification (GTDB taxonomy): domain Bacteria; phylum Pseudomonadota; class Gammaproteobacteria; order Methylococcales; family Methylomonadaceae; genus Methylomicrobium. The sequence continues at coordinate 58,385 of JBPFEE010000028.1, forward strand.
CATTTCCGGGCGCAAATCCAAATCGGTGGCGCTCAGGATGAAGATGCTCGGTATCGAATATGTTTACCAGGGCCACGAAAACAAACGCCAGGCGTTCGAAGAACTGCTCGGCAAAACCGGCCACACGCACGAACAGACCGCCTATGTCGGCGACGATTTGCTGGATTTACCGCTAATGATCAGGGCCGGCCTCGCGGTCGCGGTGAATGACGCGCATCCGGATGTAAAAGCCCGGGCGCATTGGAGCACGGCGCTGCCCGGCGGACGCGGCGCGGTCCGGGAAGTCTGCGATCTGATCATGCAGGCGCAGGGCAATTACGAAGCGATCTTGAACAGTTATTTGCAATGAGGCTGCGCCATTTACGCATACATCTCTATCTGGGCGTGCTCGCCCTGTTAAGCTGGGGACTGGTCGAGCTGACCGTTACCGATGAGGAAGGGCTGATGGCAGTTCCGCCGCACAGCCCGGATTATTTCAGCACCGGCTACCGCAAATGGGAAATGGGTGAGAACGGCCTGCTGAAAACTGAATTGACCGCCGACCGGATGACGCATTATAGCGATGACGGCACCATGCATTTGGACAAACCGCTGATGATTTTCCATAATGAGGCGGCGCCGCCCTGGGTGATCAATGCGGAAGCGGGTATTTTGTCCGCCGACGGCAAAAACTTGCAATTAAACGGCAAAGTCAAGGTGGAACGGGCGGAAGGCCAGGGCGTGAAACCGTTGATCATCAATACCTCGAATGCCAGAGTCAAACCCGAAACCCATTATGCCGAGACCGATGCCTGGGCCGAATTGATCAGCCCGCCAAACCGCACCACCGGCGTCGGCATGAAACTGGTATTTGAACAACCGGTGCATCTGCAATTGCTGTCGAAAGTGCAGGGAAAATATGAAACCAAATAAACTTTATACCTATTTAAGCATTTGTCTGATACTGTCCGGCTTTTACAGCACTGCCGCCCTTGCGTTGGCGACCGACTCCGAACAGCCGATCACGATCGACTCGAATACCGCAACCTATGACGACAAGACCGCGATCAGCATTTATACCGGCGATGTAATTTCGATTCAGGGCAGCATCAAGGTCAATTCGGACAAACTGGTCGTATACTTTGTCGATGGCGATGCGGAAAAACTGGTGTTTACCGGCAATCCGGCCCGGTTTAAGCAAACGCCGAGCCCCGGCAAGGAAGACATCATCGGCGATGCCTTGATCGGCGAGTATTATCCGAAAAAAAACCTGTTGATCCTGAAAGATAAAGCGACGGTGAAACAAGGCAACGGCACTTACAAAAGCGATTATATCGAATACGATATCAATACCTCGCTGGTCAAGGCCGGCGACAAATCGACCGACTCCAAGCGCGTGCGCGTGACTTTGCAACCGAAAGCGAAAAAATAAACTGCGATGACCCGACTCGCCGCTACTCAACTGATCAAGAATTACAATCAACGCCATGTCGTGAAGGGCGTCTCGCTCGAGGTGAATACCGGCGAGGTCGTCGGCCTGTTGGGGCCAAACGGCGCCGGCAAGACGACCAGCTTTTACATGATGGTCGGCCTGGTCAAGGCCGATGGAGGCGAGATTACGCTGGATTCGCTCGACATCACCCACCATCCGATGTATTTGCGCGCCCGATTGGGCATCGGTTATCTGCCGCAGGAGCCGTCTATTTTCCGTAAACTCAGCGTCGCGGACAACATTCGCGCCGTGCTGGAACTGCGCGGCGATCTGAGCCGCGGAGAAATCCGTCTGGCCATCGAGGAACTGTTGGAGGAGCTGCATATTCCGCATCTTCGCAAACAGATGGCGATGAGCCTGTCGGGCGGCGAACGGCGGCGGCTCGAAATCGCCAGGGCTCTGGCCAGTAATCCCCGCTTCATCCTGCTCGACGAACCCTTCGCCGGCGTCGATCCGATTTCGGTCGAAGACATTAAAAATATCATCATCCATCTGAAAGCGCGCGGTATCGGCATTCTGATCACCGAGCATAATGTTCGGGAAACGCTGGGTATTTGCGACAGGGCGTATATACTTAACGATGGCAAGGTCATCGCCGAAGGCGGGGCCGATGCGATTGTCGCCAACGAAGAAGTGCGCAAAGTGTATTTGGGCGATAAGTTTAGTCTTTAAATCCGAACGCTTACCAAACCTACTGCCATGAAACAGTCGCTCCATTTCAAACTCGGCCAGCAAATGACGATGACGCCGCAATTGCAGCAGGCGATCCGTCTATTGCAGATGTCGACGCTCGATTTGCAGCAGGAGATCGAACAGGCGCTCGAATCGAACATGATGCTGGAACTCGGCGAAGATGAGCCTAGCGCGCAGACGCTCGAACCGATGCCGGAAAAAAAGATCGATACCTCCGACACGGTCACCAGCGAAGGCTCGCAAACCGATATTCCGGATGAATTGCCTCTCGATTCTTCCTGGGAAGACATCTTTGACGCCACGCCTGAATGGAACAACAATGACAGTTCCGACGACCAGGATTTTGAATCCCAGCGCAGCAAATCGTCGACGCTATACGACCATCTGCTGTGGCAGGTCGATCTGACCAACTTCACCGAACGCGACCATGCGATTGCGCTTGCGATCATCGATTCGATCAATGAAGAAGGCTACCTGACTTCCGGCATCGAAGATATTTTCGAAGGCCTGCAAAGCCAGATCGACGATCTCGATTTCGACGAAGTGAAGGCGGTATTGCACCGGATCCAGCATTTCGATCCTCCCGGTATTGCGGCGGCCGATCTGGCCGACAGTCTGCGTCTGCAACTGGAACAGTTGCCTTCGGATACGCCGTTTCGCAATGAAGCCTTGCGCATCGTGATCCAGCATCTGGATCTGTTGGCCACGCAGGAGCGCAACAAACTGATGCGAAAATTGAATCTCGGCGAACATCAGCTTGCCGCCGCGGTCGCCCTGATTAGATCGCTCGACCCGAAACCCGGCGCTAAAATCCAGGAAGCCGAATCGAGCTACGTGATTCCCGATGTCTATGTCATCAAAAGAAACGGACGCTGGCAGGTCAATCTGAATCCCGACATCGCGCCGAAACTGCGCATCAACCCGTACTATTCGTCGATGATCAAACGCGCCGACGACAGCAAGGACAATGTCTGCATGAAGGATCATCTGCAGGAAGCGCGCTGGTTCATCAAGAGCCTGAACAGCCGCAACGATACGTTGCTCCGGGTTGCGCGCAGCATCGTCGAGAAGCAGACCGGCTTTCTCGAACATGGCTCGATCGCCATGAAGCCGATGGTGTTGAAGGAAATCGCCGAGGAGCTCGAACTGCACGAGTCGACGATCTCGCGGGTCACCACCCAGAAATACATGCACACCCCGCGCGGTATCTTCGAATTCAAATATTTTTTTTCCAGCCACGTCTCCACCGAAGGCGGCGGCGAATGCTCGTCCACCGCGATCCGCGCCTTCATCAAGGAACTCATCGGTAACGAAAATCCGGCAAAACCGCTAAGTGATAGTAAAATAGCCGAACTGCTGCAAGAAAAGGGCATTCAAGTTGCCCGCAGAACCATTGCGAAATATCGCGAAGCCATGCTGATTGCCTCATCAAGCGAAAGAAAACGCATTATGTAGGTCTCCGCATCACAATCATTTAACAATAGAGGAGTTTAATATGCACGTTATCGTAACCGGCCATCATCTCGACATCACCGACTCGCTGAAAGCGCACGTGGATTCGAAATTTGAAAAGCTGGCTCGCCATTTTGACAACGTCACCGACGTTCACGTCATTCTGGCCGTCGAAAAGCTGATTCATAAAGCCGAAGCGACCCTGCAAATCAGCGGCGCGAAGTTATTCGCCGAAGACCATCAGGACGATATGTATGTCGCGATCGACAACATGGTCGACAAGCTGGACCGTCAAATCATCAAACATAAAGAAAAACATTTGGGGCATTGATAAAGCGGGTACAGGGTTCAGGTTGCAAGGGCCTTAGGGCGCCCGCCGCATCCGGCCTCTCCCTTTGAACCCTGTTCCTTGGACCTTTTCCCATGAAACTATTGATCGTCAGCGGACTTTCAGGCTCAGGCAAAAGCATCGCCCTCGATACGCTGGAAGATTGCGGTTATTATTGCATCGATAATCTGCCGGTTTCGTTACTGGATGATTTCATCACCCATGTGATGCTGGCCGACAAGGCGACTTACGCCAAGACCGCAGTCGGGATCGATTCGCGGAACCCTTCGGACAGTCTGCTGAATTTTTCCGAGAGCATGAACATCGTTCGCAAGAAAAAAGTCGATTGCGAAGTGATTTTCATGCAGGCCGAAGAATCGGTGCTGCTGAAGCGTTACAGTGAAACGCGGCGCAAGCATCCCTTGACCGACTTCAATACGCCGCTCAAGGAAGCGCTGCGAATCGAAAAGGAAATGCTGACACCGGTCGCGCGTTATGCCAGTTTCGTGATCGACACCAGCAGAACCCACTATCATGAGCTGCGCGAACTGATCCGTAATCAGATCGGCGAGCGCGATACCCGTCAAATCTCGCTGCAATTCCAATCGTTCGGGTTCAAGCACGGCATTCCGCTGGATGCGGATTTCGTGTTCGATGCGCGCAGCCTGCCCAATCCCTACTGGCTGCCTGAATTGCGCGGCTTGACCGGCAAGGACGAGGCGGTGATTGAGTTTCTGAAAAGTCAGCCTCTGGTCAATGAGTTTTTCCAGGACATCGTCGGCTTTCTCGAGCGTTGGGTGGCCCGTTTCGAGGCCGAAGGCCGCAGCTATCTTACTATCGCCGTCGGCTGCACCGGCGGGCAGCACCGTTCGGTCTACCTGATCGATTCACTGGCCAAGCGTTTCCGCAGTCCGTTTCTGAACGTGATCGTCCGGCACCGGGAACTGCATTAAATTATGAAGACCTGCCAGGTTTTTAAAACCTGGCAGGTCTGAATGCACGGTTAAAAGTTCCGCTGATGTTTCCACGAGCTGCACTAAACGGCCGTATCTTTTTTGAGGTATTCGCCAAAACGCTGCCGCATGTGGTCGATATGCGATCCTTCCCAATACACTTTCCCGCAGGCCGGGCAACGGTAAAAGCGTTCGTAATACAGCCGTGTCTTCGGCTCCAGTAAATCCAGCACTGCCTGTTTTTCGACCGGCTCGATCAGGGCGTTGCACGCCGTGCAGCGGCTGAACGGCTTCAGTTGATCTGCCAGATCGAAGCGTTTCACCACCTCGGCAAGTTGCTCCAACGGATTGACCGCCCGCACCCAATAGCCGTGCGTGACGGCCTTCGCGTACAGCAGTCGCCGGTCGCGGGTCAGAATGATGCGCTCCTGCTCGACCGAAACGGCCACGATTTCCTTATCGTCCAGCGAATTCGCAAACAGCGTATCGAAGCCGAACAGCCGCAGCAATCTGGCCAGTTTGCCCAGGTTCACATCGACGATGAAGGCGGTATCGCGCAGCGGCGCTTCGCGCAGCCTGACGATGGGCGTAATGTCGAAGCTTTCGAATACCGGATAAACCGCGACCCGGTCCGCGTTTTTGAGCCGATAACCGAAGCCGACCGATTCGCCGTTCACGACGATCAGATCGACCTCGGTATGCGGCACCCCGAGCACTTCGATCGGGTCCTTGATGCCGGGATTGCCATTGAAGCGATAAACCAGCGTTTGCTTGCGCTGTTCCGGGCGCAGGAAATCGTTCAGTTCCTCATAGAAGCGGAATTCGGCGGAGTTTTCGAAACGGTTAGCCAATTTTTGAGAATTTCGTTTCATCGCGAAAAGCGGGTATGCTATTGAAAACGCAGTGGATAAAACGAAGGTCGGCTTTACCGATAGGCATGGGCGCGGTATTCGGTAATATCAAGGCACCTCTGGTGCAGCCGATTCCATCGATGATTCGTCCGCCAGAGAGAGCTTGAAATGGACTTCCGCGGCGCCTCTGTCATCCAAATCGACCTCTTTTACCTCCTCTTCGTCGTCAACATGATAGCCGGGGAAACGGGGTAGTTCCGGTTCGACGCGGTAGTGTCCGGGCAGAAGATGTTTGATTTCGAATGCACCGTCAGGGCCTGTTTTCAGGGTAACGGGCAACTGGTCTTTCCCTGAAATATGAACTGTGACATTTGCTAAGGGTTGGTAATCATCGTTTTTCCACCACTTGATTTTTCCCTGAATGGTTCCACCCGAGCCAACCGGGGGCAGGTTCTTCAAGAAGACCAATGCTTGTTTTCCCTCATCGCTGTCGATTTGTAGGATTCTGCAACCATCGGTTGACAGGTTATCGTCATCGCTGTCCGCAAAAAGGAGATAACGTTGATTGGCTTTGACAATCGCCGAAAGGCAACTGTTGGACGACTTGTAATAGGAAATGGTACCGACGTCGATCATGGATTCGCTGCGTAAGTCGCCTTTATAGAGCTCATCAACCGTAAAGCGCACCTTGCCTATTAAAAACGAAGGGGATTCATCAAGCCATTTTTTTCGTTTCTCGGCGGAAATATTATCGCGATCAACCTCGAACAATATTTCACTTGCATATTTCCGGTATGTTTCCGTTTCGCCGAACGCCGTTCCCTCGATCGCTCTACCGATAAAAACAGCCTTGGCGTCATTGAACTTGACTGATAGTTCTCCCGTTTCCGAAGAGGCATGCGCGAAGCTATGGCTTATCAAACTGATCGCAATCAGGGATGTTATTGGCATAGCATTTTTCATAACAAACCCCTGCTTGAACCGGTGCTACGTTTACAAAATGCGGCGATTAATCAACTAGACGGACGGGGATTGGAAACGTCGTTCAGGACGGCTCCAGCGGAATCCGGTAGCCACGCCCGCGCAGTGTCTCGATCGGTTTGCGGGTGCCGTCGGGATCGAGCTTTTTGCGCAGGCGGCCGATGAAGACCTCGATCACATTGCTGTCGCGGTCGAAATCCTCGTCGTAGATATGCTGGGTCAACACCGATTTAGAGATCAGCTCGCCCTTCCGGAACATCAGATATTCGAGCACCTTGTATTCGTAAGCGGTCAGTTCGAGTTTGACGCCGTCGACGCTGACTTCCTGCGCGACCGTGTCGAGCTCGATATTGCCGTGGGTCAAAACCGGATGCGCCTGGCCGACGGAGCGTCTCAGCAGGGCGTTGATCCGGGCCAGCAGTTCCTCGTAGTGAAACGGCTTGACCAGGTAATCGTCCGCGCCGGCTTCGAGGCCCTCGACTTTTTCCTGCCAGCGGCTGCGCGCGGTCAAAATCAGGATCGGCACGCTCACCTTGTTTTTGCGCAGGCGCTGGATCAGCTCGATGCCGGAGAAATCGGGCAGGCCAATGTCGATGATTGCGGCATCGATCGGATATTCCTTGCCCATGAAGAACCCGTCCCGGCCGTTGTGCGCCTTATCGACCGCGAAGCCTTTGTCGGCCAGAAAAAGCTGAATCTGCTCGCATAATTTTTGTTCGTCTTCGACTACCAGAATACGCATGATGGCTCCGTTGGCTTCGTCGTTTAACCCAGCAGCGCGCCGGTTTCGGCATCGATCCGAAAATAACGAATGCGCCCGTCGGGCGTCAGCACCTTGATTACATGCACTTCCCGCCCGTCGATCATAATCGTCTGCGCACCCAGCACCCGGTGGTTGCCGCTGCCGATCACCTGACGCGTCGCCTGGTCGAGACTGATTCTGACCATGAAGTCATCGGCTGCCGCATGACCGGCCAACGCTGCGCATAACACAAACAACAGGGGTAATTGTTTCATAATAATCCGGAACCGACGTTCGCTTGCATGTCTTTCCCTGAGTTCGGACCGGCCTGCATTGAACTGAAAAAACGATTAATTTATGAAGATAATATTAACCAATCTGGCTGAATAAGCCATGAACCGATTATTTCAGTTCCCAGTTTTTAATTACACTGCCGATCGCATGGCCGAACGAAGAGCCCAATTTGCCGGCCACTCGATCCAATACGCTTTCCTGCTCAGTAAAATCGACCCGCTTTTTGGCGCCGATGACGTTTTTTGCGACCGAATCGTCACTGCCGTAGGCGTCGGCGATGCCGAGCTTGATGCCTTCCTCGCCAGTCCAGACCAGCCCGGAAAACAAGTCCGGCGAATCCTTCAGACGGTCGCCGCGGCCGTCTTTAACGGCCTTGATGAACTGCTGATGCACTTGTTCGAGCAGTCTTTGCATGAATTGGGTTTCATCATCCTTGCGCGGCGAGAACGGGTCGAGCATCGCTTTATGCGCGCCCGCGGTCAGCACCCGTCGCTCGATGCCGAATTTTTCCATCGTATCGACAAAGCCGAAACCGTCCATGATCACTCCGATCGAGCCGACCAGGCTGGCCTGGCTCACGAAAATCTTGTCACTGGCCGAAGCAATGTAATAGCAGCCCGAGGCACAGATATCGCCGACCACCGCATAGATAGGCGTTTTCGGATATTCTTTCTTGATTTTACGGATCTCTTCATAGACATAATGCGACTGTACCGGACTGCCGCCGGGCGAATTCGCATGCAGAATCACCCCTTTGGTATGCTCGTCCTTGACCGCCTTGCGCAGGCTTTTGATGATCGAATCGGCGTTCGCCGCTTTGTCTTCCGCGATTATGCCGATGACATCGATCACTGCGGTATGATCTTTACCGTCGTCGCCGCCGAGGTCTTTTTTCAGTCCCGGCAGGGCGACGATAGCGAGCACCGCGATCAGGTATAAAAGTGTCGCAGACTTGAAGATGATGCCCCAGCGGCGCGCCTTGGCCTGCTCTTCGATCGCGGCCAACGCAACTTTTTCGATCACGGTCCGCTCCCAACCCGTCTCGCCGGCTGGATTCGCGCTCGATTTGTCTTGGTGATTTTCGTACATGGATTACCTCAAATAAAATTCAGCAGTTCCGTCGGTTGCTGTAAGCATAGCAACGGTAGGTATTGTTGCAGTATTTCTTCGGAATGCGCGCCGCAGGAAACGCCGATCGCGGATATGTGGGCATTTTGCGCCATTTGCAAGTCGTGTATCGAATCGCCGATCATCAATGCCCGCTCGGGCGCTACCTTCATATGACTCATGATTTCCAGCAGCATGGTAGGATCGGGTTTGGAAGAGGTTTCGTCCGCGGCGCGGGTGATGCAGAATAGCTCTTCGGTGCCGGTCGCCTGCAGTGCTTTTTGCAGACCGGCGCGCGTTTTGCCGGTCGCGACCGCCAATCGGTAGCCCGCCCCGTTCAACTCCTCCAGCATTTCCCGGACCCCTGCGAACAAATCGCCGGGACCCAAGACTCTGGACGCATACTCTTGACTGTAAGCGCACACCAATTGTTCCCGGAGTTCAGAGTCGGCCTCGGGAAACAAGGTGTCCATCGCGCGGATAAGGCTCAGACCGATCACATCCTTCGCGGCCTGGGGGGGTGGAACCTTGCAGCCGGCCCGGTCGGCGGCGGTCTGCAGACAATGCACGATCCAGCCGATCGAGTCCATCAGCGTGCCGTCCCAGTCGAAAATCAATAATTCAAACCGGTTCTTCATGATCCAGCAATGCCTGCAATTGCGGCGGCAAAGGCGCTTCGAATTTGATCGGTTTGCCGGTGACCGGGTGCTCAAATACCAGCTCCCGCGCATGTAGAAACATCCGTTTGTAGCCTTTGCCGTGAAAGGTTTTGTTCACATCGGCCAGTCCGTAGCGCTCGTCGCCGACGATCGGATGCCCGAGCCAGGCCGCATGTACCCGGATTTGGTGAGTGCGGCCGGTTTTCGGCGAGGCTTCGATCAGGGTCGCGTTTTTGAATAACTTCAAACGTCGGAACAGGGTTTCAGCTTCCTTACCGGCCTGGCTGACGACCACGATCCGTTCGCCGCCCTTGTTGACGTTTTTTAACAGCGGCGCATTCACGATCAATTTCTTGCGCGCCCATTGCCCGGCTAAGAGCGCCAGATAGGTTTTGTGCACATGATCGTCGCGGAACAACTCGTGCAGCCTGCGCAGAGCGCTGCGTTTTTTCGCGATGATCAGACAGCCGGAGGTGTCCCGGTCGAGACGATGCACCAGTTCCAGAAACGTCGCCTCGGGCCTGAGCCGCCGCAGGCCTTCGATGATGCCTGAATCGATGCCGCTGCCCCCATGCACCGGATAACCCGCCGGCTTGTTGATCACCATGAAGCCTTCATCTTCATACAGAATCCCGTGTTGCAGCGCATCGCGCAAGGTTTGCGGCACGAATGTCGTCGGTTCGGTTTTTTCGGCGACCCGGACCGGAGGAATTCTGACGATATCGCCCGTCATCAGCCGGTAATTCACATCGACGCGGCCTTTGTTGACCCGGACCTCGCCTTTACGGACGATACGGTAAATGCGGCTTTTCGGGACGCCTTTCAGGCGGGTCAGCAAAAAATTGTCTAGGCGCTGGTCGTTGTTGTCTTCGGTGATTTCGACCAATTGAACGGTAGGTAATGCGGGTTCGGAGTCTGTTTTCATGCCATAAATGATACCAGCATCACGGCCGGATTGATTGTTTAAATTGATGTCCAGCAATAAGGTTGTTATATTAGGCTGGCTATAGTATAAGAACTTCCCTTTTCCCGGCGGAATTTCCATCCGGAAAGCCGCCTCGAGCCGCCGTCAGATAAGTCAGCCTAGGGCGCAAATCATTGATGGCGAAGAATTTGCGGGCATTTAGCCCGGCGAATAAAAACCACGATTAACATAGAACGATTTATAACACCTGTTGAAGACAGAGTTTACCGTCAAGACGATAGAATACAGCATGGCAACTGCTTAGCTTGAGGCGCAAGTAATCCGGCAAATCTTTTTGCTACCGGAATAACCGATCGAGATACAAAATCATCGACCCTCGTGAGCAAGTTCCCGCCATGCCAAGCCACTCACGCTGGAGGCTGCAAACGCCCAGGATCCGATGCGTTTTCCGAGTCGGACCAGCTAAAGGATAGCGATCAGTCTACAAGAGTAAAGTCTGACCAAGGAGCAGGATACAAACAAGGATACAAAATGAAAAGAATGCTTATCAATGCCACGCAGGCGGAAGAATTGCGGGTCGCTTTGGTAGATGGTCAAAAGCTTTATGATTTTGATATAGAGGTTCCTTCAAAAGAACAGAAAAAATCGAATATATACAAAGGCATTATTACCCGGGTCGAGCCGAGCCTGGAAGCCGCTTTCGTCAACTACGGCGCCGAAAAACACGGTTTTTTACCGTTTAAGGAGATCTTGCCTTCCTATCGTCACAGCCATGAAGAAGGCGAAAGCGAAGGCGGCCGTAAGTCGATCAAGAATCAGTTGAAGGAAGGCCAGGAAATCCTGGTCCAGATCGAAAAAGAAGAACGCGGCAACAAGGGCGCCGCACTGACCACCTACATCAGCCTGGCCGGCACCTATCTGGTTCTGATGCCGAACAATCCGAAGGCCGGCGGCATTTCCCGACGCATCGAGGGCGACACCCGCAGCGAACTGCGCGAGGTGATGGCCGCGCTCGAAATTCCGGACAGCATGGGCCTGATCGTGCGCACCGCCGGTTGCGGCAAGAATGCCGAGGAACTGCAGTGGGATTTGAACTACCTGATGCAACTCTGGGAAGCGATCGAGCGCTCTTCGACCGAGCAGACCGCGCCTTTCCTGGTGTTCCAGGAAAGCAATGTGATCATCCGCGCGTTGCGCGACCATTTACGCGGCAATATCGACGAAATTTTGATCGATAACGAAGAGTCGTTTCATCTGGTCAAAAATTTCCTGAAACAGGTGATGCCGCATTTCCTGCCCAAGGCCAAGCTGTACCAGGATTCGGTGCCGCTGTTCAGCCGCTATCAGATCGAATCGCAGATCGAATTGGCTTACGGACGTGAAGTGCCGCTGCCGTCCGGCGGCGCGCTGGTAATCGACCATACTGAAGCGTTGACCTCGATCGACATCAACTCGGCGCGCGCCACTAAAGGCAGCGACATCGAAGAAACCGCGCTGAACACCAATCTCGAAGCCTGCGACGAAATCGCCCGCCAATTGCGCCTGCGCGATTCCGGCGGCCTGTTCGTGATCGACTTCATCGACATGATGTCAAGCAAGAACCAGCGTGCGGTCGAAAACCGTTTGCGCGATGCGCTGAAAATCGACCGCGCACGCATTCAAACCGGCCGCATTTCGCGCTTCGGTCTGCTCGAAATGTCGCGTCAGCGCATGCGGCCCTCGCTCGGCGACTCTACCCAATTGCCGTGCCCGCGCTGCAAGGGCCAGGGCACAATACGGAATGTCGAATCGGTCGCGCTGTCGGTGCTGCGCATTATCGAAGAAGAAGCGATGAAGAAAGGCACCGAAAAGGTGATTGCGCATTTGCCTATCGACTGCGCCACCTTTCTGTTGAATGAAAAACGCAACAATATCGAACAGATCGAAAACCGGCTGAAAGTCGACATTATTATTTTACCCAGCAAGCATCTGGAAACCCCCGCTTACGACATCGAGCGGATCAAGGAGAAGGACGCGGCAGAAGAAAAGTCCAGCTACCAGCAGATCAAGGCCGAGGAGATCGCGCTTCCGGAATTTGCGCAACAAGCGAGGCAGCGTAGCGAAAAAGCGGCGATTAAGGAGTTCATGCCCGATTCGCCCGCCCCCATGCAGAACCGAAGCGAAGCCGCCAGCCTGATCAAACGCTTCTGGCACAAACTGGTCGGGCTGCCGAAGCAACCGGACGAAGCTCCTGTGAAAGAGAAACCGGCGCAAAAGGCGGAGAAGGGCAAACCGCCACGCCATGACAGGAACAAAAAGAGACAGGGCAAGGAGCAAGCGGAAAGGCAACAGGAAGCACGCCCGCCACGCCCGCCGCGCGAGCCGCAAAAGCCGGCCGAGCGTAAGTCCGAACCGCCTGCGCCGCCATTGGAAGCAGCCGTGCAGCCGGTGGACGTCCAGGCTACGGCACTTGAAACAGAGACGCAAATGGTTGAAACGCCCGCCGCCAACGGCGAGCAGAAGAAGTCATTCAACGGCAAGCGCCGCGGTCCGCGCCGCCGTTCAAGACATTCCGGTCAAAGAAGACAGGAAGCGAATGCCGCCGGCGGAGAAGGTAACGGAGAAGCAGCCGCTCAGCCGGAAACCTCGTCTTATAAGAGCGACTTTGCACCTAGCCAGGGCTTCGAATCGCAGCAGGAGCCTGCGCCAAAACCGGAGCGTCAACGCCGTCCCGAAACCGAATCGGCTCCTGTTGCGGCGGTAAGCGTTCATTACGAAGCCGGCGGCGATTCTTAATTTTTGCTCTTGAAGCATGGCGGGGTATTAACCCGCCATGCGTCTTGCACATATCTGTCGCTTATGTTGCCGGCTTCCGTCGCTCCGGTAGCGCAGATGCGACTCTCAATCCGCCAAAATCAGGCGAATCTCGACTTCTCTATCGACGAAAGCCCACTCGGGCGATGCGCGCAATTCGGCTGTCAAATCGTCGAACAGGGCGGCATCCGCCGGCGCGAATTCGAACCAGGTCAAAAAATCGAAAGGCTCGTTCTCGCCGAGATCGCGGCAGTGATGCAGCCGGCGTGCAACGCCTGGCAAATAATTCATACCGATCCTGATGTGCCGGGATTGTTCTTCCAGCATCTCCCTGCGTTCGTCCTGGGTCATATTCCACCATGCCGCATTTTTACGGATAGGAATGAATGCCGCGCAACGGGCTTCGGGACGTCCCAAACCTTGCTGCTTGCCGACTAGCGCCAGTTTTTCGGCGCGGATCACATAACGTTCATTGCTGGTAATTCCGTTGAGCTGCCAGGAAGCGGTTGCGTACGTCTTTACCGAAAGCCCGTCCGCGATGGCCATTCTTTCAACCAAAGCCAGGGGTTCTCCGGTCAAAGTCTGCATGGAGGCGACCTGCCACGGCCCTGCGGTTCCGCCGATGAAGGAAAATAAACGCGTATTCATGAGATTACTCTGGTTTCGGCACTAAGCCAGTTCACCCTATCTTATCTTTTAGATTGAATGAGGGATATACATAAACTCATTTTATCCAAAAATATTCGAACGCGTTTTCGCAATCATCCTCCGGATACGGGCTACTTCAAATTGCAGGACATTATGAAGGATGCCGAACCGGGTACCGGTTATTCATTTCTTGCCCAGATTCTTGCTACTGATTCTGCTATCGAAGGAATTATGCATCGCCTACTGGATATAATCGTTCGCTTTTTCAGTCTCATGAATCATTCCATTAGAGTTCGTGCCGCATACTTTGAACCTGGAGTGCTTAATTACCGGTAACCGGATTGTAATGAGCGAGGGTTGCAAGGGGATGGGAGGCTTGACGTCGCTATAAGGTAAGCGGTGATTTCTCTAAAATTGCAAGACAGTTTTCATGAGGACAAAAGCCCATGGCAGATATTCAGCAATTCCCTTATCCGATTTACCTAGCGGGGGAATTTAAAACCACCGCGCATCTTCTGGATGTGATCAGCCCGTATTCGCATCAATGCGTGTATAAAACCTTCACCGCCGGTTCGGACGATTATGAAACGGCCATGACCGCCGCCTGCGCAGCGCGCCAGGTCATGCATGACCTGCCCATTTACGAGCGCTTTCGGATTCTGGCCGAAATTTCTCAAGGCATTCTTGCAAATCGCGACGAGCTGGCGGTCATCATGGCCCGGGAGGCTGGCAAGCCGCTGAAGACAGCGTACGTCGAAATCGAGCGCGCGGCGCAGACGTTTCTGACCGCCGCCGAAGAAGCCAAACGTTTGCCTGGCGAAGTGCTCAGCATCGATTGGCACCGTTCCGGCATCCACAAGGACGCGGTCGTCAAATATTTTCCGGTCGGCGTTGTGGCCGCCATTACCCCGTTCAATTTTCCGTTGAATCTGGTCGCGCATAAAATCGCCCCGGCGCTCGCTGCCGGCTGCCCTATCGTCGTAAAACCCGCTTCGAAAACCCCGATTACGGCGCTGGCGCTGGCAAGAATCATCGATAACGCCGGCCTGCCGAATGGCGCTTTGTCGGTATTGCCTATGGACCGCGACAGCGGCAATCGATTGGTCACCGATCCGCGTTTCGGTCTGCTTAGTTTCACCGGTTCGGCGGAGAACGGCTGGAAAATCAAAGAGCAGGCAGGCAAAAAGAAAGTACTGCTGGAACTGGGCGGGAACGCGGCATTAATAGTTGATAAAGACGCCGACATTGAGCTGGCCGCCGCGAAAGCGGTCGGCGGCGGTTTCGCTTATGCCGGGCAGTCGTGCATCCATACCCAGCGAATCCATGTCGAACAGTCGATCTTTGAGCCGTTCGTCAGCCATTTTTTAGAAGCCATGGTCAGATTGGTGATCGGCGATCCGGAACACCCGGATACCGATTTTTCGGCGATGATATCCGAACAGCATGCGCTCCGCATTGAATCCTGGGTGCGGGAGGCCGTTGCCGGCGGAGCCACGCTGTTGACGGGCGGAACGCGTCAAGGAAGGCTGTATGCGCCGACGGTGCTGACCGGCACCAACCAAAGCATGAAAGTATGCGCGCAGGAAGCCTTCGCGCCGATCGTGGTGATCGAACGCTTTACCGATTTCAAAGCCGCTGTCGATGCCGTCAATGCCTCGGCCTTCGGTTTGCAAGCCGGTGTCTTCACATTCGACAGCCGAAAAATCCAATACGCTTTCCAGAACCTGCATGTCGGCGGGGTTATGGTGAACGAAACGCCGAGTTTCCGCGCCGATCATATGCCTTACGGCGGCATCAAAGACTCGGGACTGGGGCGGGAAGGGCCGAAATATACGATAAAGGAAATGCTGGAGCCCAGGATACTGGTCAGCGATCATAGCTCCGATCTGTAAAATTAATTACGCTTCGTAATTCTTACCAAGAATCTGCTCCGTATGTATTAGCGTATTATCGCTTACAAGCCGCTCTCCATTGCACCAGATTGTCTAGTAGATTAAATAAGGCATTCGTTTAATTAGGCCGATGATACCAGGTATCTACCGCGGGCGGCTGCTGATGGCGGGCTGTTTGTCATTGCTAATTACAGGCGAGGGTACTCTGCAAAGTCTCATTCCTGTGCTACTCTTTTCGAGTGCAGACAAAAACTCAACATTTCTCCTCCCCAAGCTGGTTTCCCGGACTAGCGCTTTTGCCATGGTTGGTTCTGAGCACCGTATTGCTCCTCACTTATGCGTTGGAGTATGCCGTTTCCAAGGATAACCGGGAGGTTGTGCAAGAGCATTTCGACTTTCGTGCCAACGAAATTTTAGTCAATATCGAAACTCGCCTGCGGGGTTACGAGCAGGTATTGCTGGGCGCGAAAGCCCTGTTTGTTTCGTCGGAGTCCGTGGAGCGCGACGAGTTCCACGAATATGTCAGCCGCCTCATGTTGCAACAACAATACCCCGGCATACAGGGAGTGGGATTCTCGCAGCTGATCAAGTCTCGTGAGAAAGCCGCCCATATCCAGCGTATTCGTAAGCAAGGCTTCCCCCGTTATGCGATCCGGCCGGATGGGAATCGCGACATTTATACCTCCATTATTTACCTGGAACCCTTTGATTGGCGCAACCGGCGAGCTTTCGGCTACGACATGTATCCGGAGCCGGTGCGCCGTGCCGCCATGGAACGTGCGCGCGATGAAAACCGGGCCATCGTTTCCGGCAAGGTGAAGTTGGTTCAAGAAACCGAAAAAAATGTGCAGCCCGGTTTTCTGATGTATCTCCCGGTTTATCGCAACGGCCTGCCCGATGATACGCTTGCCGAACGCCGGAAAAATCTGATCGGCTGGGTATATGCCCCATTCCGCATGCATAACCTGATGAACGGTATATTGGGAAAACACTTCGGCGAGATCGGCAACATGCTCGCCTTCTCTATCTACGATGGCGACCGGTCTTCAAAAGAAGCCTTGATGTACAACTCCATCGTGGAAACCGGAGTTTTAGCCGACCATCACGATTCAGTTTTTCGCTCGGTCAGAACCTTCGATGTCGGCGGTCACTTGTGGACCATTGAGGTTTGTTCGCTGCCCGATTTCGAGGCCAGGCTGAAAAGCCACGATGCGCAACTTATCCTTATCGTGGGAATTCTTGGCAGCGTACTCTCCTGCCTCATCGTGTGGTTACTGGTGACGGGGCGCGAACGCGCGTTTGCGATCGCTAGGGACATGACCCGCGATTTGAGAGAGAGCGAATCTCGCACCCGTCGGCTTAACCGGGCGCTCAAATTGTTAAGCGACTGCAATATGGCATTGGTGCGAGCCGAAGAGGAAGACAGCTTGCTGTCCGAGATATGCCGGCTGATCGTCGAGCGCGGCGGCTATCTATTGGCCTGGGTGGGATTCGCGGAACATGATGATGCCAAGACCGTCCGCCCGGTAGCGCAAGTAGGTTTCGAAGAAGGCTATCTGGATAGCGCGAAAATTACATGGGCCGATACGGAACGCGGACGCGGCCCGACCGGCACCGCGATCAGAACCGGCTGCACGGATATCAATCAGAATTATCTGGAGGATCCACGCATGGCTCCCTGGCAGGAGGCGGCATTGAAGCGCGGCTATCAGTCGAGCATTGCCCTGCCGCTAATCGGTAACAAAGGCGTTTTGGGCGCTCTCACGCTCTATTCACCGGATCCCTACGCCTTTAGCCCGGAGGAAGTGCAGCTGCTGGAAGAGCTTGCCGGCGACCTTGCCTATGGGATCGAGACGCTGCGCACCCGCGCCGAGCACAAGCTGGCCGAAGAAAAACTGGCCTTCATGGCCTACCATGATCCTTTGACGCAATTGCCTAATCGCCGGCTTTTGCGTAGCCGCTTCGATCAGGAAATATCCTTGGGCGATCGTAATGCTTCCCGAGTAGCCATACTCTATCTCGGACTCGACAATTTCAAACAAGTCAACGATACATTGGGCCATAGTCAAGGCGACGAGCTACTGGTTAGGATCGTAGAAAGGCTGCGCAATTGCATTCGCGAAAGTGATACGCTAAGCCGCAACGGCGGCGATCAGTTTGTCGTTATGATGACGCAAGTGTACGAATCGGGAATTATCGACACGATTGCGCAGAACATAATCGAGGCTTTTGGTGAACCTTTCGATGTCGCGGGCAACCTGGTCAATACTTCCTTCAGCATCGGCATCAGTGTGTTTCCGAACGACGGCACCGAATTCGACGCTTTGTTCAAGAAGGCGGATACGGCGATGTTTTATGCGAAGGACAGCGGCCGAAATACCTACCGATTCTTTAGCGAGCAAATGAAAAGCGATGGGCTGGAGCAGATGCGCCTGCAAGGCCAGTTGCGCGGCGCCATGAAAAACCGGGAGTTGCTGCTGCATTTCCAGCCGCAACTCGACCTGGGCCGCGGGCGCATTGCTGGGGTCGAAGCGCTGTTGCGCTGGCGGCATCCAGAGTGGGGCATGATCTCGCCCGCTAAATTTATCCCCCTCGCCGAGCGCAGCGGCCTGATCATCCCTATCGGCGAATGGGTGCTTAACGAGGCCTGCCGCCAAGCCAAGGCATGGCTGGACGATGGCCATCCGCTGGTCATGGCGGTCAATCTTTCCGCCTTGCAATTCAAGCGCGGCAATCTATTGGAAACCGTCGCCAATGCGCTTGCAGAGTCGAGGCTGCCAGCGGATTTGCTCGAACTGGAACTGACCGAATCCATCCTGTTGCAGGATCAGGAAACCGCTATAAAAACAATCGATGAATTGAAGGCAATGGGGATAAAGCTGTCGATCGACGACTTTGGCACCGGCTATTCTAGCCTGTCCTATCTCAAGCGGTTGGCCGTCAATAAACTCAAGATCGATCAATCCTTCGTGCGCGATCTGGCGAACAATCCGGAAGATGCGGCGATAGCCAGGGCGATTATCCTGCTGGGACATACCTTGCAGCTTTCCGTCATCGCCGAGGGGGTGGAAACTGCCGCCCAATTGGCTTTCCTGAAAAGCGAGGGCTGCGACGAGGTGCAGGGTTTTTATTTCAGCCGCCCCCTTCTCGCAGGTGAAATCGCCGAATTGCTTGCGAAAGATTTTTCGCGGTTTCCTTGCGATCTTGACCCGGTTTCGGAGACTTAGGGTTAAGCGGCTTCTTTCGTGGCGAAAGCTTCTAAGTTGGTATCCCGACAGGCTTCGCCAACACCCTCTACCTGAACTGCCTCTTGCTCGGGTTCTTATCGGGAGGCGTTCGCAGGATGCGGTTTCTTACGGCACCGCATCCTGCGAACTTTGCAAAGCGCTTTGCTTTTGGTTTCGACTCAATATTATTTAACTACGGTTATCTGGACACGATCGTTTGCAGTCGCGCCATCATCATCGGTTACTGTCAGTTCGAAAGTTAAAAGCAGATTTTTTTGGCCTTTGAGCCTTGGAGCGGTAAAACTTGCGGTTGCGCTCGTTGCGTTTTGCAAAGTGACCGCAGGGCCGCCGATCTGGGTCCAGGACCAGGACGTGATGGTGCCGTTAGGCTCAGGCTCTCCGTCTTTGGATTGGGAACCGTCGAGGCTTACTTGCGTGCCTTGCAGTACCGTCTGATCGGCACCGGCATTGGCAATGGGAGGCAAATTTGCGGGCAGGACGGAAATGGTCACTGTGTCCGCCTGACTGTAAGTCTTACCGTCGAAAACTTGAAGTTGAACGGTATATATGCCCGCGATGTCGGCGGTAAAATTCGGATTCACTAAAGCGCGATCATTCAAGGCTGCATTGCTTCCGCTTGGGGCAGACAAGGTCCAATGATAAGTTAATGGATCGTTATCCGGATCGCTGGAGTTGCCACCGTCAAGCACGACCTGCAATGGGTTTGTGCTCAATTGCAGGTTTTGATCGGGGCCGGCGTCCGCTAGCGGGGGATTGTTTGGCGTTTCCGCTCCCGGTTCGTGGTACAGAACGACCAGGCCGTAATTGTAGTCGGCAATGGCCGCGTCAGGAAGCCCATCGTCGTTGATATCGCCCAGTGCAAGGCCTTGCACGTTATAGCCGCTTGCGTACGGAATCGGGAACAGTTGCTCCGGACTCAAACTGCCGTCCGCTGTTTGGACATATACGCCCAGGCTGTTCCAGCCGCCATGTAGCACCACGACATCGCTCAAACCGTCTCCGGTCACGTCTTTGACCTCGACGGGTTCCGGAATATCGTATGATGGGAGACTGACGGCAGGCATCAAGACTCCGGACTGCTGATGGAAAATGCCAATTTTTGAAGCCGGCTTGTTGCCGCCGTAGCTCACGATTACGTCGTTGAGCTGGTCTCCGTTCACGTCGCCGACGCCCAGACCGCTTGTGTTGACATCGAATCCGAGATCGTAAAAAACAGCCGGCTCGAAGCTCCCACTCAGGTTCTGCGCCAGAATCGCCAGATTGTTATAGGCATATCCCTGACCGCTCATCACGATCAGATCGTTTCTGTTATCGGCGTTGATGTCGCCGATGTCCAGATCATCAAATCCGCCGTGCGGGGCATTAAAAGACACCGGCGGCGCCAAGGCGCCGTCCGGGTTTTGATAAAGCACTGAAGCGTTCGATGTGCCGTGGCCGATGCCCGCGACATCAGACCGGCCGTCGCCGTTCAGATCGCCGATCTTGACTACCGTGGAGTTTTGCGTAGGGTGAACTGACGATGAGGCTAAATTACCGTTTGCATCCTGAAGAAAAACTTGGATATTCAAACGCGAATTCCCGACCACGACATCGTTTTTCCCGTCCCCGTTCACATCGCCGATATCGACAGATTGCGGAGGACTGGGATATGTCCCTTGAGTGGCATACTTGATCGGCGTCTGAAGCTGGCCATTGGCAGCTTGCAGAAAAACGAACAGCTTGTAATCATTCTCGGCATCGAAATAATAAGATGTAGTCATCACCACGTCTTTTAAACCGTCGCCATTGACGTCACCGATTGCGGTCGCTTCGGGCCACGATCCGGTAGGCATCGCCGTATAAGGCATAAAAATCGGTTCAGCAAATGCAGCGGATAAGCCGGAAAAGCTCAATGCTGCCGCGGCAACCCTTCGAAAAATTTTAGGGTTCGGAGTCGTCATGGTTTAAATCCCCTGGTATCAGTTTCAAAAAATGGCTTCGGATGGCCTTTATTGTTTTCGATTGAAATGATCCGCCTCGATGATGTTTGAAACCGTTCGGGCTGCGGTCGCAGGTCGACTAAAGAAGAGCCCGGCAAAAGCTCTTTGAGTGTGAGGCGGACTAAAGGCGAGCGGAATTAAAATTATAGGGCTGGATTATTGAGGAAAATAGCACGAAAATAGATGTTAGTCTATGCTGACCAGCTACAGAATGTGTTGTAGAAAAAAGCATAAGCTGCCGCGGCTTTTGCAGCGCGCTGAAAGCGGCGCCATCTCTACTGTGCGGGCAACTTACACACCGATATCCTCGTTCCAGAGCGTCGGGTTGTTCAGAATGAACTGTTTCATCAACTCGATGCAGCGGCCATCCTGGTGAACATCGACTTTTATTCCCCGGCTCCGTAGCAGTTCTTCCTCGCCCATGAAGGTGAGGTTTTCCCCGATGACGACGTGAGGAATCCGGTAAAGCAGAATCGCGCCGGTACACATCGCGCAGGGAGAAAGCGTCGTGTACAGGATACTCTGCGTATACACGGAAGCAGGCAGCCGTCCCGCATTTTCGAGCGCGTCCATTTCGCCGTGCAGGATTGCGCTGCCTTGCTGGACCCGGCGGTTATGGCCCCTGCCGATGATTTTGCCCTGATGGACGAGGACCGAACCGATCGGGATTCCGCCTTCCGCGAGGCCGGCTTCCGCCTCGGCTATGGCTGCCAACAGGAATGGGTCTGCTTGGGGGCTTGGGTTCGAATGCATTGGGGTCACCTAGAAGATAAATTTAATTCAACAATTCGCCAGGTTGGCTTATCCTCAAAGCCACTCTTCCAGGTCATAGCGCTGATGCAAGGCAGGTATTTCCACACTCGTGTTCAACAGTTTGTTCGCGAATATCGGGATCACCTCTTTATCGCCGTGCACCAGAAAAGTCATTTTCGGTTGGCCCGTCTGTTTGTGCCAGGCCAGTAATTCGGCCTGATCCGCATGAGCGGAAAAGCCTCCAATGGTATAAATTTTGGCATTGACCGGAATTTCATCGCCGAAGAGTTTGACTGATTCGGCACCGTCCACGATTTGACGCGCTAAAGTTCCGTAGGCCGCAAACCCCACAAAAATGATCGCGTTATTCCGCCCCCAAAGATTGTGTTTGAGATGGTGCTTGACCCGGCCGCCGGTACACATGCCGGACCCGGCAATAATGACCGCCCCGCCGGCGAAATTGTTGATCGCCATTGACTCGGCCGTTTCCCGAGTAAAACGCAGACCGGGAAACATGAACGGATCCTGGCCCGAGGTTAAGGTCGCACGGGTTTCCTCGTCGAAACACTCCGGATGGCGTTGGTAGATCTGGGTAGCGGAAATCGCCATCGGCGAATCGAGAAAAACCGGAAGATAAGACGGCAGCCGTCCCTGTTCAATTCCCTCGCGCAGATAATAGAGCAGCTCCTGCGCACGTTCGAGTGCGAAACTCGGAATGATTACATTGCCGCCTTGGGACAGGGTTTTGCGAATAGCCTCATAGAATTCTTCCAGTGTCGGTTCCAGCGCTTTATGCAGGCGGTCGCCATAGGTGGCTTCCATCACTACGATATCGGCAGGCGCAGGCGTTGCCGGATCCCGGATGATGGCCCGGCCGCTGTAGCCCAGGTCGCCGGAAAACAGAATCCGGCGTTGCCCTCCCTTGTGCGCAATATCAAGAACGATCGAGGCGGAACCCAATATATGCCCCGCATCGATGAATGTCGCCTTAAACCCTTCATCGATAATTAAAGGCTGATCGTAATCCGCCGTGCGCCCGAAAAAACCGAAGCAGTTCAGCACATCGACCATATTAAAAAGCGGTTCGATCCGGGCTTCCTTACCGTGTCTGGCCGTTTTTTTCGCCTTGTAGTTGGCTTCGTCTTCCAGTAACTTGGCGCAGTCCAGCAACACCACGCGCGCCAATTCGCAGGTTGCCGCGGTGGTGATGATTTCGCCGGCAAATCCGCGCTTGACCAGCAACGGGATGCGTCCGCAATGGTCCAGATGAGCGTGGGTTAAGAGAAGATAATCGATATCGGCGGGATCGAATCCGAACGGCTCGGCGTTCTCCTCATCCATCTCCCGGCCGCCCTGATAGAGTCCGCAGTCGATTAATATTTTCTTGCCGGCGGCCTCCAAGAGATGGCAGGAGCCCGTGACATTTTGATCGGCGCCGTGAAATTCGAGTTTCATGAATCCCTCTCCTGGCGGAAGGCAGCGGATTTATATTATCGAGGCGATTTCGCTAGGAAACCGAATCGGCCTGATCCATTATAGCGGTTGATTCGTCGAGAACCTCCCGAACGCGGTTGGGATAATCCGAAATCAAGCCGGTTACGCCCGCCGCGATCAATTGCCGCATATGGGGTTTATCATTACAGGTCCAGACATTGATACTCATATCCAGCTTGCGTAAAGCGGCGATTGCTTCGGCGTCCAGAGTCCGCGTCAGGGAATTAAGCCCAAGGGGGTCGGTGCCGGTATTCAGGGCGTTCGCGCCGATGCGCTGGAGATAGTCGCCCGGCAGCGCCAGGCGTTCGTTGGTCAAAACCGCCGTGGCAATGATCGGCGAACGCTGGCGTACCCGCCACAATTGCTCGTGATCGAATGATGAAATCAAGACATCGATCTGCATCGCCAACTCCTCGACCAGATCGATCACCGCGTCGGTCAATCCGGGATACATGCGCGGCAGCATTTTGAGCTCGATGTTGACCTTCAAGCCGAGGTTGCGCGCCAGTTCGAGCGCCTGTCTAAGCGTGGGTACTTTAACCGCTCCGGAGGCATAATAGGCAAGGTCTTCGGCCGGGATGTAGCGAGCGAATTCGGCAGGCGTCAGACTTTGCAGGAAACCTTGCCGCTTCTCGGCGGGCAGCGCCAATTCCTGCGTAAACCAGCTGCCGGCGTCGAGCCGGTTGATTTCCTCGTAACCGAAATTGGAAATGAAATAACTCGGAAGCCCCGGAAATTGATTTTCCGCATCGGTGCAGCGAAGTAAATTATCGTCGTGATGGACGATGATCTGGTTATCTCTGGAGAGATGCACGTCCAGTTCGATCATCTCGCAGCCGAACTGTGGTGCCTTCGCGAAGGCCTGCAGGGTATTCTCGGGGGCAAAGGCGCGCGCGCCGCGATGGGCGATATTGAGGATGCGGGCTGGGAAGGGGACCGCGGAGCTCTGAGGCATGATCATTGGCCCGAGAATTCAGACCCAGCCGTACTGGACGGCCGCCCACAACAGCGCGCCTGCAAAAACCCCGGCCACCACGTCGTCGAGCATGATGCCGAGGCCGCCCTGCACCTTTTGGTCGATCCAGCTGATCGGCCAGGGTTTGAGGATGTCGAAAATCCGAAACAGCACGAAACCGAGCAGCAACGCTTTCCAGGAAAAGGGGACCAGCCACATCGTGATCAGATAGCCGGCGACTTCGTCCCAGACGATGCCGCTGAAATCGTGCTCGCCGAGTTTGTCGGCGGCGATGCCGCAAATCCAGATGCCTGCCAGCGTTGCTACGACGGTCGACACGCTGTAGATCGGCAGTCCGGTTTGAATGAGCAGCCAGTACAACGGAATGGCGGCAGCCGTGCCGAGCGTGCCGGGCGCTTTTCTGGCGAGACCGGAGCCGAAGCCGAATGCCAGAAACAGCGCCGGATCGGTCATGATCTGTCTGGCGGTCAATTGGTTTTGACCGAGTCCCGTTTTATGAAAAATGTTCATAGCCTTGCGCCTTCAAAAAGTGTGTCGTTCCCGATTTGTTCAGCCGCAGTCCCGGCTCCGGCTCGATCATGCCGATTTTATGACAATCGAAAGGCAATGTTGAAGTTTTTTTGGGACTGACGGTAAAACACAGCTCGTAATCGTCTCCGGCTGTCAGCGGCAATTGCCAGTCGCCGGTCGCTTCGATATAGGTTTTTACCTCCCTTGACAGCGGCAACGCATCCCATTCGATGGCAGCGCCGACGCCGCTTAGTTCGAGGATATGGCCGAGATCGCCGGCCAGGCCGTCCGAAATGTCGATGCAGGCATTGGCGATTCCCCGCAATGCCTGGCCCTCGGAACATCTGGGTTCGGGTTGATGGAATCGCTTCAAGGCCGTAGCCGGTTGAGCGCAGGGATAGCCCTGGCAGATTTTCAGGCCGAGCCCGGCATCGCCGAGGTTGCCGGTAACATAGATCCAGTCGCCGGGCCTGGCGGCGGATCGCTGTAAGGCTTGGCCTTTCGGCACCAGGCCCATCGCCTGCACGGTCAGGGTCAAAGGTCCCGAAGTCGTATCGCCGCCGATCAGGTCGATCGAATAGCGGGCGGCCAGGTCCAGAAAGCCTTGCGCGAAATCGGCCAGCCAGGCTTCATCCACTTTCGGCAGAGTCAACGCCAGCATAACAGACAACGGTTTAGCGCCCATTGCGGCCAAATCGCTGAGATTGACCGCCAGCAATTTATGCCCCAGCTGTTTCGGATCAGCGCCGGCAAAGAAATGCACATTTTCGACCATCGTGTCGGCGGTTACCGCGAGCTCGTAGCCTTCGGGGATCGAGAGCAAGGCGCAGTCGTCGCCGATACCGAGACGGGTGCTCGGATTGCTGACTTCTTGCCCGGTAAAAAACCGCCGGATCAGGGAAAATTCGGAGAGAGGCATGGTTTTAGAGCATTCATTCATCAGATGGAAATGCCGTAGGATGGGTTTCGCTGCGCTCTACCCATCCTACGAGTCTTTTTTCAGCGACGCAGAATGGGGATGGGTACGAAGCCAATCAGCAGGAAAAAGAAGCTTTTACTCCGATCCCTGCGCTTTGGCTCCCGCGCTCTTTTTGTTTTTGACTTCCGCGGCGCGTTTTTTCTGCGCGACCTTATCGAGGATGCCGTTCACATATTTATGGCTGCCGTCGGCGCCGAAACACTTGGCGAGATTGATGCCCTCGTTCAGAATCACCCGGTACGGCATGTCCAGGCGGTGCTCCAGTTCGTAAACGCCGATCCGCAGGATCGCGCGTTCGACCGGATCGATTTTGTCGATCGGACGATCGACAAATTCGGCCAGCAACTGATCGATCGTCTCCAGATTTTTCGGAACGCCGAACAAGAGCTCGTTGAAATAACTTTTCTGCGCATCTTTCAGGCGGCCGTCTTCGAGAAACTGGCGTTCGATCTCGCCGAGATTGTGTCCGCTCATTTGCCATTGATACAAAGCCTGGACAGCGGCTTGGCGGGCATTGGTGCGAGCCTGGCTCATCAGCTGTCCAGCCGGTTGAACAGACTGACCATCTCGATCGCGGACAAGGCCGCTTCGGCGCCTTTGTTGCCGGCTTTGGTGCCGGCGCGTTCGATCGCCTGTTCGATCGTATCGACGGTCAATACGCCGAAGCTGATCGGTACGTTGTATTGCAGCGAAACGCCGGCAAGCCCTTTCACGCATTCGCCCGCGACATATTCGAAATGCGGCGTGCCGCCGCGAATCACCGCGCCGACCGCGATAATCGCATGATATTTTTGCGAGGCGGCGACACGCTGCGCGACCAAAGGCAATTCAAAGGCGCCCGGAGCCTTGACGAGATGAATGTCCGCGCGCTTTACGCCATGGCGAACCAGGGCATCGATCGCGCCGGCCTCGAGCTGCTCGACGATAAAACTGTTGAAACGGGAGGCGATAATGCAAAATTTGCCGCCCTCCGTCGAGAAATTGCCTTCAAACGTGGTAATGCTCATAGAAAATCCGCACTGTTAAAGTGAAATACGCCGGCAGACAGAGGCCATGCGCGCGTACGCTCATCCGCGAGAATACGCTTGTTTATAATACCCTGCTCGCTCAGGTTTCAAGAAATGTTGTGTCTGCGAAATAAGGGTTAGGCGCGCGGAACGTGCTGTCGAATTCGCAAGGTTTGGGCATGGCGCGCCGAACTCACCCTACACGATTGGATTGTCCGTCGAGCCGGAGCCGACATGCTCGGACACTTCCAGATCGAAGCCGGACAGTCCGACATATTTTTTCTGCGCGCCCAGGACTTTCAGCTTGTGCACGCCGAGGTCGGCCAGGATTCGCGCCCCGGTGCCGGTCATGCGCCAGTCCGGCGCATCGAATTCTTCGTCGTTGCTGTTGATGCCGTTGTCCTGCAATTGATAGCGGTGAATCAGTTCGCCCAGTGACTTCGTATCGTCGCTGCGCCGGATCACGACCAGCACCCCGCGGCCCGCTTCGGCGATTTTCTGCATCGCCGCGCGTATCGAAATACTGCTTGCGTTGCGTTTCGAAGCGAACAGATCGTCGAGCAGGTTGCGCGCATGCACCCTGACCAGCACCGGCTCGTCGCCGGATACCTGTCCCATTACCAGCGCCAGATGCAGGTTGTTGTCGTTGCGGTCCTGATACGCGTAAAGCCTGAAATCGCCGAATTCGGTCGGCAGCGAGCATTCACTGATCCGTTCGAGTGTGTTTTCGTGCTGGATGCGGTAATGGATCAGGTCGGAGATCGTGCCGATCTTCAGATTGTGTTCGGCGGCGAACCGTTCGAGATCGGGACGGCGGGCCATCGTGCCGTCTTCGTTCAGGATTTCGACGATCACCGCCGCCGGCTCGACGCCGGCCAGGCGCGCCAGATCGCAACCGGCTTCGGTATGGCCGGCCCGGTTCAGCACGCCGCCCGATTTTGCCATCAGCGGAAAGATGTGGCCGGGCTGGATCAGGTCTTCCGGCTTGGCCTCCGGCGCGACCGCGCATTGCACGGTACGCGCCCTATCGGCGGCCGAAATGCCGGTCGTGACGCCGGTCGCCGCTTCGATCGAGACGGTAAAGTTGGTCGAATGCGCGGTCTTGTTTTCGTTGGTCATCAACGGCAGGCGCAGCTTCTGGCAGCGTTCGCTGGTCAGCGTCAGGCAGATCAGGCCGCGGCCGTAGCGCGCCATGAAATTGATGTCCTCGGGGCGGGTAAACGCGGCCGCCATGACCAGGTCGCCTTCGTTTTCGCGGTCCTCGTCGTCCATGATGATGACCATCTTGCCCTGGCGTAAGTCTTCGATGATTTCTTCGATCGTATTCATAGCTTCAATATCCTGTCAGCCTAAAAATCCGCTGCGTTGCAAGAGGTCGAGGGTGACTTTTTGTTCCGGCTCGGCTTTTTGACCGAGCATTAGCCTTTCGAGATAGCGGGCCAGCAGATCGACTTCGAGATTTACGACGGTGCCGGGACCGGCAAAGCCGAGCGTGGTTTCCTTCAACGTGTGCGGCACGATGTTCACCCCGAAAACGCTGCCCTCGACTTCATTGACGGTCAGGCTGATCCCGTCCAGGCAAACCGAACCTTTTTCGGCAATATACTTGGCCAGAGGGTCCGGCGCTTTAAATTTGAAGCGCATCGAGCGCGCATCCGGTTTTTTCTCGATCACGGTCGCGAGGCCGTCGACATGGCCGCTGACGATATGGCCGCCGAGACGGGTCGACGGGGTCAATGCCAGTTCCAGGTTGACCGGCGTGCCGACCGCGGCGGTTTTCAGGCTGGTCCGGGACAAAGTTTCGTTCGACACATCCGCGGAAAATGAATGCGGCCCCAGCGCGACCGCGGTCAGACAGACGCCGTTCACCGCGATGCTGTCGCCGAGCGCCGCCTCTCTCAGCGAAAGCTTGCCGGTATCGATGGTCAGGCGGCAGTCGCCGGCCTGCTGCTCGATCGCGGTGATTTTTCCGACTGCCAAAATGATGCCTGTGAACATGGAATAAGCGCGTGTTTATTTAAAAACTATGTAGGGTACGCTGCGCGTACCTTAATTTAAAGTTGGGAGAAGTCCGACAACTCCGGAAAGGTACGCACTCGGCAATTGCTCCTGCATTGCTCTACCTCCTGCATCCTTGCAGTCGTCGGCAATTGCTCCTGCATTGCTCTCGGTCGCGTGTTCCCGACGCGATCTACCTCCCCCATCCATGGGGTCGTACCTCCTGCATGAGCGCCATGGATGGCGTGAATGCAGAGATTGCACGACTGCAAGGATGCAGGAGGTAGGGCAACGCAGGGAGCAGTTGCAGAGGAGCAAATCTCTGCCCATGCAGTCGAGCGTACCCTACATGGTATAGGTTAATTTTAAATCCGGGCCAACCTGCCGGACGTCGGCCAACTTCAATACTTGTTTATCGGCCATCGTTTCAATGTCCGGCAGGGTGAACAGGCCGCGGCCCCGGTCGCCCAATACGCAAGGTGCCATATAGACAATCCATTCATCGACCAGGTTCTCGGCCAATAAGGCGCCGTTCAATACCGGTCCCGTTTCGACCAACAGTTCGTTGATATGTTGCCCGGCCAGGAATGTCATCACGGCGTTCAGGTCGATCCGGCCGTTTTTTTCGGCTATCCGATGAATCTCAAAACCGGCTTTCCGTAAGGGGGCAATTTTGCTCTGGTCGTCGCTGCAAGTCAAAATCAGGCTGCGGCCCGGCAATTTCGCCAGCTGCGCGCTTGCCGGCATCCTGAGCTGCGTATCCAGCACGATTCTGACCGGTTGCAGAACGTCTTCCTCGACTCGCGCGGTCAGTGCCGGATCGTCGGCCAGTACGGTGCCGATACCGGTCAAAATCGCCGAACTTTGCGCCCGGAGCCGATGCACGTCCTGCCGGGCCACGCTCGATGTGATCCATTTGCTTTCGCCGGAGGCGAGTGCGGTGCGCCCGTCCAGGCTCATCGCGAGCTTGCTGCGCACGAAAGGGCGGCCCGCGGTCATGCGTTGGATGAAACCGCGATTCAATCGGCGCGCATCTTCTTCCAATACTCCGCAAAGGGTCTGGATGCCTGCGTCCCGCAGCCTGGCGAGGCCCTTGCCTGCCACCAGCGGATTCGGGTCCTGCATGGCGGCGACAACCCGGCTGATGCCGGCTTTGATCAACGCATCGGCGCAGGGCGGGGTTCTGCCGTGGTGGCTGCACGGCTCCAGCGAGACATAGGCGGTAGCGCCTCGGGCATTGTCCGCATTTTTGAGCGCCGCGATTTCTGCGTGATCGCCGCCGGCCCTGACATGCCAGCCTTCGCTGATGATTTGATCATCGCGAACCAGCACACAGCCGACGCGCGGATTCGGATGCGCGGTAAATACCCCGTTGCGGGCCAGTTGCAGCGCTCTGGCCATATATTGAAAATCCCGGCCGATTGCGGAATCCATCTATTTTTTTTGCAGATGCTTGATCATGTCGGTGAATTCGCTGACATCCTGAAAGCTGCGGTAAACCGACGCAAAGCGGACATAAGCGACATGATCGAGATGGCTCAGCTCCTGCATGACTTTTTCGCCGAGCTGCTGGGCGGTAATCTCTCTATCTCCGGAGCTCGTCAATTCTTTTTTGATGCGGTTCAGCGCCATTTCGATATCGTCGCCGCTGACCGGTCGTTTTTCCAAAGCTTTTAACATGCCGGAGCGCAGCTTTTTTTCGTCGAACGGTGCGCGGCTGCCGTCGCGCTTGACGACGCGCGGCAGGGTCAGTTCGGCGACTTCGAAAGTCGTGAACCGTTCCTTGCAGGCGGTGCACTCGCGGCGGCGGCGAACCTGGTCGCCTTCATTCGTTAATCTGGAATCCAGAACGCGCGTATCCTGCGCTGCGCAAAACGGACATCGCATAGCTGATTTATTTAATTGCGGCCGATAATCCGGCGAATCGTTTCAAAACTTCCCATTGTATAACACTATCGGATTATTCGCATTCAAGTTTCAATGATTTGCGTTTCGGAAAAACCGATTTTTCTGCGGATTTGCCATTGTTGAGCTGAAGCTTGACCGATGGCGCCGGATTTTGGTAGGCGATTTTTCCACAGCTTGCGAATAGATCGGCTTGGGCTTTTTTCTGCCATCAAGCAGTCGCTACGCTGTCTTCCCCGGCATTCTTATACGCCAGGTAATATTTTTATATCTTATTGATATTCAATTATAAAGTTTTAATTATAAAGCGCCTGTTTAAGTTATGGTCAAGCTGGCCCGAAGGGATGGCGAACGCCAAGTGCAGGGAGTTATTTTCAGCTTGCCCACAGAGTTATCCACAGGTTCTGTGGATAATAGAGGGTAGCTTTTTGTAATCAAGCATTTGGGCTTTTTCGGAAGCTTCGGCGGATTTTCTTTGCGAGAATCGTCCGGATGGCTGGGTTGCAACCTCGATATCTGACTTGTTCCGGCATGAGTGATACGAAATGACAAGATTTGGTGGAAAAGTCAATAAAAAATTTATATAATACTCGGTTACATCGACTCTTTTGCAATTCTCATAAGAACTTACGCGGGCGAATTTTTCGCAGCGTTTGGACTGTCTTGAGCTAATCAACCCTAAGTGACTATGGATCAAAACGACTTTACGCTTGGAATTCCCGGCTTTACTTATCCTGATTTGTACGATGCCCTGCGCCTGAACGATTTGCTTGAAGCGTTCGATGCTTCGGTAAAACGCCATGATCCCGAATTGTTCGAAAAATTTGCCGCTTACCGGCAATGTCAGGGCGAAGGCATGGCGGTCGAAGCGATATCGGATCTGCTGGTCAGGATGGGGCCTTATGTGGGGCGTTTTGTCGCGAAACTGTTCGGCGTTGAAGAAGAACATCAGGCGCAGGCGGCGAAAATTCGGGAAGAATTAGATACCGTATTCACTTACAAGAATGAGGTCGTCGCGAAACTGAACCTGGTCTTCAAGGACCAGGCTATCGCGGACTGGAATGTCGACGACATCAAAAACCGTTTCGAAATATTGATCCAGGCGGCTTTTCCCGAAATGGCCCAGGACAGCGACGCCGAGCGCCGGGTCGCGCGCGCGGGCGGACTGATCGGCCAGTTGTCTTCGCATTACAAGGCGGTGGCGAAAGGCAAGGAGGGAACTTATCCGAATGCGGACAGCGCCGCGGAAAAACTCCGTTCGCAGCTTGCCGCGCATCCCGAAGCCGCGAAGCTATTCGCCGGGATCATTGCGACGGCCGATGCCGCGGGCTTTATCGACGGTTTGATGGATCTGGCCCAGCGCTGGAGCTTCATTGCCCAGCATGATCCCGAGATCGCCGAGCATTGGCTCAGTTTCAAGTTCCCCGCAAAGCGCGATTTCGACAATCTGGTCGAGCATGACGTCGTCGATAAGGGCGAGTTTTCGGTCTGGATGGGCGAATTGGCTCACCGCCGCCGCCGCGACGGTTTCAAGCTGACCGACCCGCGTTTCAATGAAAGACAGGTATTATCCGAAGTCGATCACTGCATCTATTGCCATGATCGCGATACCGATTCTTGCTCGAAAGGCATGCGCAACAAGAAGACCAACACCTATAAGGTTGATCCGCTCGGCGTGACCACGACCGGCTGCCCGCTCGAAGAAAAGATTTCCGAGATGCACCTGGTCAAGCGCGGCGGCGACAATATCGGCGCCTTGGCGATCATCATCGTCGACAACCCGATGTGCCCCGGCACCGGTCACCGAATCTGCAACGACTGCATGAAAGGCTGCATCTATCAGAAGACCGATCCGGTCAACATTCCGCAGATCGAAACGAACGTGCTGACCGACGTGCTGTTCATGCCGTACGGTTTCGAAATCTACAGCCTGTTGACGCGCTGGAATCCGCTGAACGTGAAGCGTCCGGTCATGCGGCCATACAACGGCAAGAACGTACTGGTCGTCGGCCTCGGCCCTGCCGGCTATACGATGAGCCATTACCTGCTCAACGAAGGTTTCGGCGTGGCCGGCATCGACGGCCTGAAGCTGGAGCCGTTGCCTCCTGCATTGACCGGCGACGGCGAAACGCTGCCTACGCCGATCGCCGATTTCCGCGAGCTTTATGAAGATCTGGACAAGCGCATTTTGGCCGGATTCGGCGGGGTCGCCGAATACGGAATCACGGTGCGCTGGGATAAAAACTTTCTGAAGGTCATTTATCTGACCCTGCTGCGCCGGAATGCGTTCCGCGCTTACGGCGGCGTGCGTTTCGGCGGCACGATCACGATCGAGGACGCCTGGAAGATGGGCTTCGACCATATCTGTATCGCCTCGGGCGCCGGCAAACCGACGATCATTGACCTGAAAAATAACCTGCTGCGCGGCATCCGCAAGGCGTCCGACTTCCTGATGGCGCTGCAATTGACCGGCGCCGCGAAAACATCGTCGCTGGCCAATTTGCAGGTGCGCCTGCCAGCCGGCGTGATTGGCGGCGGATTGACCGCGATCGATACCGCGACCGAATTGATGGCGTATTATCCCGTACAGGTCGAAAAGCTGCTCGGCCGTTACGAAACGCTGGTGTCGGTCTATGGCGAAGAAACGGTCCGCAAACGCTACGACAAGGAAGAAACGATCATTCTGGAGGAATTTTTGGCTCACGGCCGGACGATTCGCGCCGAACGCGAGCGCGCCGAAGCCGCGGGCGAAAAGCCGAACTTCCAGCCGCTGGTCGAAGCCTGGGGCGGCGTGACGCTGTTCTACCGCAAAGGCATGAAAGATGCGCCGGCTTACCGGCAAAACCATGAAGAAATTTCCGAAGCGCTCGAAGAAGGCATCGCGCTTGCCGAAGGCATGAGCCCGGTTAGTGCGATTCCCGACGAGTACGGCCATCTGCGTGCAGTCGAGTTCGAAAAGCTGGAATTCGAGGACGGCCGCTGGGTCAGCAAGAAGCAGATGGTGACCGTGCCGTTGCGCAATTTGTACATCGCGGCGGGCACCTCCCCGAACACGATTTATCAGAGCGAATATCCCGATACGTTCGTAATGGACAAATGGTTCTTCCAGCGCTATCAGCCGGAATGGCACGACGGCAATCTCGATTTGGTGCCGATGCACGACGAGGCCGCGCCGAAACTCGGATTACCGGCTCCGCTGACCTCTTATAAAAAAGAGGGCAGATTCATCAGCTTCTACGGCGACAACCATCCGGTCTATGCCGGCAACGTGGTCAAGGCGATGGCGAGCGCGAAGAACGGTTATCCCTACATCGCGAAACTATTCGAGCAGGAGTTGGCGGGACTCGATCCGTCCAAGCAGACGCAACGGGATACCGCGTTGAAACAATTATTCGCCTCGCTGGACGACGCCTTTACCGCGACGATCGTTTCGATTAATCGCCTGACTCCGACGATCATAGAAGTGGTCGTAAAGGCGCCTCTGGCCGCGGAAAAGTTCGAGCCGGGCCAATTCTACCGGCTGCAAAACTTCGAAGCGCATGCGCCTGCAAAGGAAGGCACCGTGCTGGCCGCCGAAGGCTTGGCGCTCACCGGCGCCGAAGTCGACAAGGAAAACGGCACCATTTCGCTGATCGCGCTGGAGATGGGCTCGTCTTCGCGTCTCTGCGCCACCTGGAAGGTCGGCGACCCGTTGATTCTGATGGGAGTGACCGGCACGCCGACCGAGATTCCGACCGGGAAAACAGTGCTGTTGATCGGCGGCGGCCTGGGCAATGCGGTATTGTTCTCGATCGGCAAGGCGCTGCGCAACGCCGGCAACAAGGTGATCTATTTCGCCGGCTATAAATACCGGCAGGACATTTTCAAGGTCGAAGACATCGAAGCCGCATCCGACGTGATCATCTGGTCGGTCGATAATACGCCGGGCGCGGAAGCCTTCCCGCCGACGCGGCCGCAGGACAAGACCTTCGTCGGCAACATTCTCGAATGCATGGTTGCGTACGCGAAGGGAGAACTCGGCGAGCAGCCGATTCAGCTTTCCGATGTCGATCATCTGATCGTGATCGGCTCTGACCGGATGATGGCCGCGGTCAAGGATGCGCGTTTCAATGTGTTGAAACCTTATCTGAACAAGGTGCAGCACGCGATCGGTTCGATCAACTCGCCGATGCAGTGCATGATGAAAGGCATCTGCGCGCAATGCTTGTGCAAGCATGTCGATGCGGAATCCGGCAAGGAATATTTCGTGTATTCCTGCTACAACCAGGATCAGGATCTGGACAAGGTCGATTTCCCCCATCTGAATGCGCGCCTGCGGCAGAATACGGTGCAGGAAAAGCTGTCGAACCTGTGGCTGGATTATTTGCTCGAAAAGCAGTAAATCCTGTTCCGCAAAGCTCGGTACTGGATGGGCGAAGCGACCGTTAAGCCCATCCTCTGACTTGGCTTTTTCTCCGTCTGAACGCCAAAGTGGAGACAGAGAACTTTTAAAGGTTTTTCGAGTCTTTAGATTGAATTTATTTCCGATCTTTCCGGTAAAGCCGCCGGAAAGTATCCCTGTTTTTGAAGAGTATAATTATGGCAAGAACTTCCGCAAAGCTGGTGAATAAACCCGACGAACCGATGAGTCAGATAGATCATGAGGACGATGTTTTCGACGATGTTGAATTTACGGCTATCGATACGAGCGAAGGCGATACGATCAAACGCGACGCGCGTCGTAAAATTGAAATCTATTGGGAAAAAAAGCGCCTGAGGGAGCAGTTCGATGATCTCGATGAAGCCGAACTAGGATTTTAATTCGGTCCATTCATTCCTGGGGCGATGAAAGTCGCCCCTCAACTCAAGCCTTCCGCACGCGATACCTTCATTGCTCCAATAATGGATCCAGTTGCTTCAACTGATCCAGTGCATACAAATCATCGAAACCGCCGATATGGCGGTCGCCGATAAAAATCTGCGGAACGGTGCGCCGTCTCGTTTTGATCATCATTTCTTCGCGCAAGCCGGGTTCCGCGTCGACATTGATTTCGGTATAGCTGACGCCTTTTCTGTCCAGCAAACGCTTTGCCATGATGCAGTAAGGGCAGAATTTGGTCGTATAGATGATGATGTTCGGCATAGATGCAGCTTTACTCGGGCATCGGCCCGATAGTTCAGGCGCTTGCTTGCTTCGGCCCTTGCGCGTCGGCAGGATCGCCCTCATAAGGCGTTGCATAACTGCAATCCTTCTGCGGGCAGACTTTTTCGACCCCGCGCCGCTTGGTTTCCTTGACGGTCAATACCGGCCAGTTGCATTCCGGACAGCTTTCCTTCAGCGGCGCGTTCCAGAGCGCGTAGTCACATTTCGGATATTCGGAGCAGGAATAAAAAATCTTGTTGCTGCGCGATTTGCGTTTCAGGATGCTGCCTTTCTTGCACTTGGGGCATTCGACGCCGGTATCGAGCGGCTTTTCCAGCGGTTCGATGTGGCGGCATTTCGGATAGGCGCTGCAGCCGATGAATTTGCCGTAGCGTCCTGACTTCAGCACCAAGGGCGACGAGCATTTTGGACAGACCCGCCCTTCGACGACTTCTGGCTCTGCGGTTTCGTTTTGATCCTCGTTCAGATTGCGGGTATAGGAACAGCCGGGGTAATTGGTGCAGCCGATGAAACGGCCGTTGCGGCCCAGACGAATCGACAACGGACTGCCGCACTCGGGGCAGTTTTCATCGAGCGCTTCCTGGGTTACGTCCTTGCGCTGCACGTTTTCGTCCTTTTCCTGAATCAGCGTGTTGAACGGGTTCCAGAACTCGCTCATCAACGGAATCCAGTCTTTTTCGCCGCGCGACACCGCGTCGAGATCGTCTTCGAGCTTCGCGGTGAAATCGTAATCGACATACTTCGTGAAATGCTCGGTCAAAAACTTGTTCACGATGCGTCCGACATCGGTCGGATAAAATCGCTTGTTTTCGAGCGTTGCATAATCCCGGTTCTGCAAGGTCGAAATGATCGAGGCATAAGTCGAAGGCCGGCCGATGCCGTGCTCTTCGAGCGCCTTGACCAGGCTCGCTTCGCTGTAGCGCGGCGGCGGTTCGGTGAAGTGCTGCGCATTGACGATATCGTTCAGCGGCACCGGCCGGCCCTCTTCTAGCGGCGGCAAAAAGCTTTCCTTGTCGTCGCTGTCGCTGGAATCGTCCTTGCCTTCCAGATAAACCGCCATGAAGCCGGGCGCGGCGATCGTCGAGCCGGTGGCTCTGAACACGTGCTCCTGTTTTTCGCCGCAGGTCAAATCGACCGCGATCATGTTGATCGTCGCCTGGATCATCTGGCAGGCGATCGTGCGTTTCCAGATCAGGTCGTAAAGCTTGAATTGTTCCGCGCTGAGATGATTTTTGAGTTGGCTAGGGTGGTAGCGGGGGTAAGTCGGCCGAATCGCTTCATGCGCTTCCTGCGCGTTTTTTGACTTGGTCTTGAACACGCGCGGTTCTTTCGGCACATTTTCGGGGCCGTAATTTTCCGCGATCATTTCGCGCATTTCGGCGACCGCATCAATCGACAGATTGACCGAGTCGGTACGCATGTAAGTGATCAGGCCGGCCGTCTCGCCGCCGATGTCGATCCCTTCGTACAATTGCTGGGCGACCATCATCGTGCGCTTGGTCGTAAAGCCGAGCTTGCGCGCCGCTTCCTGCTGCAGGGTCGAGGTTGTGAACGGCGGGGCGGGGTTGCGTTTCTGTTGCTTCTTTTCGAGCTTGGAGACGACCAGGCGGCCGTCCGCCGCTTCTAATAAGGTATGCCGGGCATGGTCGGCGGTTTTTTGATCGGTGATGCTGAACTGATTCAGTTTTTCGCCGCCCAAATGGGTCAGCTTGGCTTTGAAGCTTTGTTCGTCAGCGGTCAGCAGCGCATCGATCGTCCAGTATTCCCGGCTTTTGAACGCCTCGATTTCCATCTCGCGCTCGACGATCATGCGCAGCGCGGGGCTCTGCACGCGGCCGGCGGACAAGCCGCGGCGGATCTTTTTCCAGAGCAGCGGCGACAGCTTGAATCCGACCAGATAATCGAGCGCACGGCGAGCCTGCTGCGCGTTGATCAGGTTCGTCGCCAGTTCGGACGGATGTGCGATCGCTTCGGTGACCGCTTTTTTGGTGATCTCGTGAAAGACCACCCGATGCACCGTTTTGTTTTTTAGCGCCTTTTTTTCGTTTAAGAGTTCATAGAGATGCCACGAGATCGCTTCGCCCTCGCGGTCGGGGTCGGTAGCGAGATAGAGCGCATCAGCGCCTTTAAGCGCCTTGCCGATTGCCTGCACATGCCGCTGATTGCGCTCGATCACCTCATATTTCATCGCGAAATGATGATCAGGATCGACCGCGCCTTCTTTAGGAATTAAATCACGGACATGGCCATAGGACGCCAACACCTGAAAATCCTTGCCCAGATATTTTTCGATGGTCTTGGCTTTGGCGGGAGACTCGACGATAACAAGATTTTTGCTCATTTATCCTTAATAAGGGTCCAAGGTGCAGGCTGCAAGGGTTCAGTCAAAACGGTAGGCTTCTTTGAACCTTGTACCCTGAGCCTCAATTATCAATGCAGATAGGTTGGGATCAGATCGTAGACGAAATCCTCCATGCGGGAGAAGGCGATTTCCTGATCGGGTTGACTCAAGAGCACCATCAGCACGATCCATTTGAGTTTTTCGACTGAAATTTCCTCATTTTCGAGCGCCATCGCCCGGTCGATCACGATTTCGCGATTGGCGGAGCTCAGGATGCCTTTCTGTTCCAGAAACAGGATCAGATCGAGACAGTCGATGCTCAGTTTGGCTTTTTCCTCGGTGCAGAAGATGCGGAACGCCGGCGCGACGGTCGGTGAAATCGCGCCCTGCAAGCTCAACGACTCCAGCCAGTCAAACGCCTTGCTGACTTCGATTTGTTCAAAGCCGGCTTCCAGCAATTCGGTTCTGATGACGTCACTGTCAGGGAGTATTTCAATTTCGCCCTCCATGTAGTTTTCAAAAAGGTACATCAGAACATCAAATATATTTTCTTTCATAGCGCTCGCCAGAGATTATTTAATTCGGGTATAACAGCCACCCGCGACAGCTGAAATGTGACCGTTCAGTTCCAGGATCAGCAGCATTGAGGCGATCATTTCGACCGATTTTCCGGTTTTTTCGACCAGATTATCGATCGATGTGGGGTCATACATGACAAGATTCAATAATGTTTGCTGCTCCAGGTCAAGCATTGATTGTTGCGGTGTCGGGGCATAATTCGTATCTTCTTGATAATATTGACCTAATTCCTCAAGAATATCTTGCACGGTTTCGACAAGTTTGGCGCCTTCGCGGATCAGGGCATTACAGCCCCGCGCCAAAGGATTATGAATGGAGCCGGGAATCGCGAAGACCTCGCGGTTTTGCTCCAGCGCCAGCCGGGCCGTGATCAGCGAGCCGCTTTCCCTGGCCGCTTCGACGACCAGCAAACCCCGGCTCAAGCCGCTGATGATCCGGTTGCGGCGCGGGAAGTGATGCGCCTTGGCGGGGGTGCCCGGCGGCAGTTCGGTCACGATGGCGCCTTGCTCGACGATCTGCATGGCCAGCTTTTTATTCGTCGCGGGATAAATGCGGTCGGGACCGGTGCCGACCACCGCCACGGTCAGCCCTTGTCCTTGCAGTGCGCCCTCATGGCCGGCCGCATCGATGCCCAAGGCGAGACCGCTGGAAATCACGAATCCATGTGCGCTCAGCGCCTTGGCGAATTGAAAGGCGGTTTCCCTGCCTAAAGTAGAAGGATTACGGCTGCCGACGACTGCAATTTGGGGCCGGGAGAGCAAATCCGGATTGCCGCGTACGAACAGCACCGGCGGCGGATCGGCGATTTGCTTCAATGGCTCCGGATAAGCGGGATCGTCAAGCGTGATGATATACTGATCGGGCTCTCTTGACCAGGCCAGATCGGTTTCGACCAGTTGCCAATCGGGATGTCTGATCGCTTCGACAGCGGCGGGTTTTAGCCCCAGTGAAGCCAGGGCGGCGGCGGATTCGGAAAACAATTGCGCCGGAGAGTGGGTTTCCAACAGATTAAAAAAAGTTCTGCTGCCGACTCCCGGCGCGCGCAACAGCGCAAGCCAGTAAGAAAGATCGCAAGCGGCGTTTAGCGTAGGGTTACTCCGGGGTTTGAACTTTGTCGAGGACATGAATATTTTTTTGCGCCTGCATGACCAGCGCATAACTGACCCGCTCGAACGGTCGAAAGACCATCAGCTTGCCGGCATACTCGTCAGGCATTTGCACTTCGTCGTTTTTGACCGCACTATAAGGATCGCGCGCAATTTTGCCGCGCTGATAAATATCCAGTTCGTGACCGGTTTGAAGGCCGTCGGAAATGCCTTTATCGATCACGACAACATTATACCGGCCGACTTGCGTAACGCCATCGAGGACGCCGATAATATTGCCTTTGATGCTTTCCTCGGGCGGAACCGGAAAATAATTCAGCACGACTTCCTCTTCACCGGTCGGCAGAACCCGGTCGCCGATGCGGATTTCGCTTTTCGCCTGCGTGATCGTCAGCGTTGCAGGGTCTCCAGGCTGCTGCAGGGTCAGATCGGCGATATATTTGGCTTCGAATCCCAGCACTTCCTGGGTGGTCGGGTTTATTAAGGTGTCGCCTTCACGGTAAACGGCATAAGTCAGACTGTCGGGCTGATCGATTGCGCGAACATAGACTTTGTCTCCCTTGCCGGCAATCATATGTTCCCCGACCAGATCCACTATGTAAGGGGCTTCACTCAATTCGTTTTGGCCGAGTACCCGCGGCAGGGACAGAAATTTCTGAATCGCTTCGGCCGGAATCAACTGCACGGCCTTCGCAGAGACGGATTCGCGAATGCAGGGTTGCAGCTTGCCTTCAGTGGAAATCGCAAAACTGGTGCGTCCATTCTTGATGTCCGCTTCATTGAGTACGCAAGGTCCGGCGGAGGGGGAAACGGCAGTGGCTTCGGTCGGAGAAAAACTCAACTGCGGTTGGCCGTTCACCAGCGAAAAATAGACCGTGTCGCCGGGATAAATCCGGTGGGGATTTTTGATCTGATTGTTATAGCTCCACAATTTCGGCCATTGCCCCGGGTTCTTTAAAAACTTTCCGGATATGTCCCATAGCGTATCCCCTTCAACGACTGTATAGCGTTCGGGATGGGACGGGTTTAATTTGATTTCTTCAGCCAGTAAGGTAGAGCAACACAACAATGGAACTATGAAGCCGAGAATTGTTCGAAAAGCCATAAAAAACCTGCCGTGTGTTTTAAACTGTCTGAGTTTTAAAGTTTAGATGAATTCAGATAGAATTCCAGTATTGAATAGTTATCAAGTGTGGAGAGTTCGTTGAGTATTTTAACCATTCTGGAATTTCCGGATGAGAGGTTGCGCAAAAAAGCTGAAAAAGTCCAAGCAGTCGATGATTCGATTCGCCAACTGGTCGATGATATGTTCGAGACGATGTATGAATCGCGCGGCGTAGGGCTGGCCGCGACGCAGGTGAATGTGCACCGGCGGGTGATCGTGATGGATGTCAGCGAAGAAAAAAATGATCCGCTTTGCCTGATCAACCCCGAGATCGTCGAGAAAGACGGCGTCGAGGAATCCGAAGAAGGCTGCCTGTCCGTGCCCGGTTTTTTTGAGAAGGTGCGGCGTGCCGAACATGTCCGGGTCAAGGCCTTGAACCGCAACGGCCAGCCTTTCGAACTGGAAGCGAGAGATTTGCTGGCGGTTTGTATCCAGCATGAAATGGATCACCTGGACGGCAAACTGTTCGTCGATTATCTGTCGCCGTTGAAACGCCAGCGCATCAAGAAGAAACTCGAAAAAATACATAAGATGGAAACCAGCAAAGCATGAGGATTATATTTGCCGGCACCCCCGAATTCGCGGTGCCGACCCTGAAGATGCTGCTGGCTTCCGGGCATGATATTTGTGCCGTTTATACGCAGCCCGACCGGCCCGCAGGGCGCGGGCGTAAAATTCAGCTGAGCCCGGTCAAGGAAACGGCATTGGCCGCCGATATTCAGGTACTGCAGCCCGATTCGTTGAAATCGGCCGAAGCGGTCGGCGTGCTTGCCGCATTCGAGCCCGATCTAATGGTAGTCGTCGCTTACGGGGTGATTTTGCCGCAGGCGGTGCTGGATGTGCCGAAGTACGGCTGTCTGAACATACATGCCTCACTCTTGCCGCGCTGGCGCGGCGCCGCGCCGATTCAGCGCGCCTTGATGGCCGGAGATCCTGAAACCGGGGTGACGATCATGCGCATCGCGTTGAAGCTGGATGCCGGCGACATGCTGCAAAAGGAAATCATTCCAATCGGCGCGGAAGACACGGCCGGCGAACTGCATGACAAACTGGCCGCCTTGGGCCCTATCGGTCTCGAAAAAGTATTGCGGCAGGTTGAGGCCGGCATGGTGCGGGCCGAGC
This sequence comes from Methylomicrobium sp., assembly GCA_051061095.1. GTDB lineage: Bacteria > Pseudomonadota > Gammaproteobacteria > Methylococcales > Methylomonadaceae > Methylomicrobium. The sequence continues at coordinate 100,479 of JBPFEE010000028.1, forward strand.
CGCAGGACGAAGCCTTGGTGACTTATGCCCCCAAGCTCGAAAAAAGCGAAGCCGCGCTCGACTGGACGAAACCGGCGGACGCACTTGACCGGCAAGTTCGCGGACTGAACCCCTGGCCGGTCGCCCAAACCCTGTATCGCGGCGAAGCGTTGCGAGTCTGGCGCGCGCAGCCGATTCTTGAAAATACGGGATACGAACCGGGACGGGTGAACTGTGCACGCAAGCATCTGGATGTGGCTACGGGCAGCGGCTGGCTGCGACTGCTCGAGGTGCAATTGCCCGGCGGCAAACGGATAACGGCGCAGGCGTTTCTGAATGCGCATGATATCCATGGCCTAAGACTGGGTTAAATTTGCAGTGAACTTACGATTGATTGCAGCGAAAGTGCTGACCCGGGTCGTGGTGGACGGCCAATCCCTGACCGCGGCGCTCGAACAGGCTCTGCAAACCATAGAGTCGGCGCAGGACCGCTCCATGATGCAAGCCTTGTGCTACGGCGTTTGCCGGCAGTATCACCGGCTCGATTTCATTCTGGAGCAACTCCTCGACAAACCGCTGAAAGATATTTACATCCGGCTGTTGATTCTCGTGGGGCTTTACCAGCTCGGCTTCATGCGGATCAAAACCCATGCGGCGGTCTCCGAAACGGTCAGTGCGGCAGGACGTAAACCCTGGGCGAAAGGTCTGATCAATGCGCTGTTGAGGAGGTACATCCGCGAACGGGATCAATTGGAAAAAGCGGCTGACGAGAATCCTGCGGCATGCTTGAGTCATCCTGAATGGCTGATCGCCAAAATCCGCCATGACTGGCCTATTGAGGCCGACCGCTGCCTGGAGGCAAACAACCAGCCGCCGCCGTTGGCGTTACGCGTCAATTTGGCCCGGATTTCCAGGGAGGCTTATCTTGATTTGTTGACTGAGCAGGGCCTCACTGCCGAACCGGTCGGCTTTTGCGGCTCCGCAATGATTCTCGATAAGCCTGTGCCGGTCGAGATGCTGCCGGGGTTTGCCGAAGGTTTGGTGTCGGTCCAGGATACCGCCGCTCAGCTGGCGGCCGGTCTGCTCGCGGTGCAGCCGGGCCAGCGGGTGCTCGATCTGTGCGCCGCGCCGGGCGGAAAGACCGCGCATATTCTGGAAATGCAGCCGCAACTGAAGGAAATGGTCGCACTCGATATCGACGAGAACCGGATGCGCCGTGTGCAGGACAATCTACATCGCCTGCGGTTTCAAGCCCAAACGATGATCGGGGACGCTTCCCGTCCGGAAGACTGGTGGGACGGACAACCCTTCGACCGTATCCTGGTCGACGCGCCGTGCTCGGCGCTCGGCGTGATCCGCCGCCATCCCGACATCAAACTGCTGCGCCGAGCCGAAGATATCGATTCTCTCCGAGCGATGCAAGGCGCGATTCTGAACGCGGCCTGGAGCATGTTGGCGCCGCGCGGCTGCTTGTTGTACGCGACCTGTTCGGTTTTAAAGGAAGAAAACGAGCAACAGGTGTTGAACTTTCTGGCCGATCATCCCGATGCTTCCGAATTGCCGCTCGCCGCCGAATGGGGCGTCGCCGGTGTTGCGGGGCGGCAGATTCTGACCGGCGACTCGGCGATGGACGGTTTTTATTATGCTCTCCTTCGCAAAGCGTAAGGCAGCGATAGGTCTACTGCTGTGGGGCTGGCTGGCGCCGGCGCCCGTGTCGGCCGGTCCTTATGCCGCGGTCGTCAAATATGCCGAACTGACCTTACAGGATGGAGAGTATTTATTATCTGCCGAGATTCAGTATAGACTCAGTCCGAAAGCGAGAGATGCCTTAAAAAACGGTGTACCATTATTCTGGGCGGTTAATATCAGGATAAAGCGCCAGCTCGACTTTTGGTGGAACGAAACGATCGCCGAAAAAAATCTGCGCTTCAAGATTCAGTATCAGGCTTTATTGAATGTCTACCGGGTCCGTAACGAGGACAGCGGCGAAGGCGGCAGCTTTTCGTCGCTGGCCTCTGCCCTGGATGCGCTGTCCACGATTCGTTATGTTCCGATAGTGTCAAAATCGGCGCTCGCCGCCGGCGAGCGATATATCGCGGGTATGCGTGTGGTCTTCGATCGTGAAATGCTGCCTTTGCCCTTGCGCCCCTTCGCCTATATCAATCCGCAGTGGTACTTATCCAGTGACTGGTACTTATGGAATCTGAAAAACTAAAACCGCCGGTCAGCGTCTCGATCCTGGTCCTGTTCGCACTGATCCTGTTCTCGCTGCAACTGATGAGTACGGCGACCCAGGAGTCCTCGGAACTCAGCGCGATGTATTCCTGGCTGCTGCTGATCAATGCGTTGGGGTCGGTGGTTCTGCTCGCGCTCGTCGTCGCCAATATCTATGCGCTGGCGCGCCAGCTCAAAAAACGCGAGGCCGGCTCGCGGCTGACCACGCGGATGTTGTCGGTGTTCGTTCTGCAGGCATTGGCGCCCGCCGCAATTGTATTCTATTTTTCGATGCAGTTTCTGCATCAGGGCATCGACAGCTGGTTCAATGTCGAAATCGACCGGGCAATGGAGGACGCGCTCGAATTGAGCCAGGCTTCGCTGGATCAACGGATGCATTGGCATTTGATGCAGACCCGGCAGCTGGCCGAGAAGCTTCAGCTCAGTTCGGAAGGTTTCACTGCACGCGAAATCGAGAATTACCGCGCCCAAGTCGGAGCGGCCGAAATGACGCTGTTTTCGCGGCAGGGGCGGATCATTGCCTCCAGCAGCGCCAATCCGGTGGAGATTCTGCCGAGTATTCCTGATGAGCAAACCTGGCTGCAGCTGCGCCAGAGCGGCGATTATATCGCTCTGGCTCCGGTCAGCGAGAATGAGTTGATGATTCGTTCGATCGTGACGGTCAAAGGTCTGGATACCTGGTATATTCAAACATTGTTTCCTGTCCCGTTGCGCATTGCCGATCTGGCTGATTCGGTCGAATTCGCTTTCGTGCGCTATCAGGAAATGAATTTCCTCAGGGATTCGCTGAAATTGACGTTTTCGCTGGCGTTGTCGCTGGTCCTGCTGATGAGCTTACTGGCGGCGATCTGGGTCGCTTTTATCAGCATCCGCAAAATCGTCGCGCCGGTCAAGGAACTCGTCAAAGGCACCCAGGCGGTCGCGTCAGGCCATTACGATCAGCAACTGCCGGTCGCCGCACAGGACGATCTGGGCTTTCTGGTCGAGTCGTTCAACATCATGACCCAGCGCATCGCGCGGGCGCGAGACGAGATCCGCCGGGCCGGCGTCGAGGTCGAAAACCAGCGCGCCTATCTCGAAACGATCCTGGCTAACCTGACCGCCGGCGTAATCAGCTTCGATTCGAATTATAAGATTCGCACCGCGAACCAGGCGGCCTTCCGGATTTTCCATGTGCATGTGAATCAATTCATCGGACAGTCGTTAGTATCGCTGGCCGAGGATCATACCGAATTGTCAGAACCGTTGAAGTCGATTCAACGTCTGCTCGAACAGGCGGATGATATCTGGCAGCAGCGAATTGCGTTTTTGGGTCCGAACGGACGTCAGGAACTGCTCTGTCGGGGCACGCCGATGTATTCGCACGAAGGGACGCGCGTCGGGGCGGTCGTGGTGTTCGACGATGTGACCGATTTGATTCAAGCCCAAAAAAATGCTGCCTGGGGCGAGGTCGCCAGACGTCTCGCGCATGAAATCAAAAATCCGTTGACGCCTATTCAATTGTCAGCCGAACGCTTGCAGCTTAAACTGTCCACAAAGCTGGGCGACGGCGATGCGGATATCCTGCAGCGCTCGACGCGGACAATCGTGCAGCAGGTCGAGGCGATGAAGGAAATGGTCGACGATTTTTCCGAATACGCGAAGACTTCAAAAAAGCAGACGGTCAACATCGATTTATACGCGCTCGTCCAGGAAGTGCTCGGGCTGTATACGTTGAAATCAGGGGTTGTGGTTCAGGCCGAACAGGATAAAAAACGGCTTTGCATTAACGGCGACCCCGTCAGCATCCGGCAAGTGCTGCATAATCTGCTCAAAAATGCCCTGGAAGCCACCGAGGGCCACGGCCGTATCGAAATCGATATGCGCCGGGCGCAAAAAAACAACAGCGATTTCATCGAGTTCGGGTTTTTCGACGACGGTCCGGGCATCAAGGAGGAACAAATCGAGCAAATTTTCGAACCCTATGTTACAACTAAGGCCAGAGGCACCGGACTCGGGCTCGCAATCGTCAAAAAAATCATCGAAGAACATGGCGGCGCGATCTGGGTCGATACCCGGCGCAAACAAGGCGCGGGTTTCATCATTCATCTGCCTGCAATTTAACTTTCAAACAAACCGATATGAACGTAGATAAAACTCGTATTCTCGTCGTTGACGATGAACCGGAAATCAGAAGCCTGGTGGGTGAAATTCTCGCGGACGAAGGCTATGAAGTCGCGATGGCGGATAACGCTGCCGCGGCCAGGGAATTGAAAAAAACTCAAAATCCGAGTCTGATATTGCTCGATATCTGGATGCCGGATACCGATGGCATCACACTGCTTAAGGAATGGGTCGCCGAGGAGGCGCTGTTGTGTCCGGTCGTGATGATGTCCGGGCACGGCTCGGTGGAAACGGCTGTCGAGGCGACGCGTCTGGGCGCCTATGATTTTCTGGAGAAGCCGTTGTCGCTGGCCAAGTTATTGCTGATCGTCGGGCGTGCGCTCGAAACGAGCAATTTGCAAAAAGAAAATGCCGGACTCCGGCAGCAATTGTTCGCCGATATCGAGCCGATCGGCAAAAGCGCCGCGATCGCCCGGATCAAGGATCAGGTCAAGCGTCTTGCGCAGCACGAAGCGCGGGTTTTGCTGGTCGGCGAGGCCGGCGTCGGCAAGGAATTGTTTGCCCGCTATCTGCATAACAATAGCCCGCGCCGGGACGGACCGTTTGTCGATGTAGCGGTCGGCAGCATCTCGCCGGAAAATTCGGCGGTCGAATTTTTTGGCAAGGAAAGCTCGGGCAAAGTCAATCCGGGTTTATTGGAGCGGGCACATCGCGGCACCCTGTTTCTCGGCGAAATCGGCGGGATGGACAAGGAAACGCAGTTGCGCCTGCTAAGCGCGCTGGAGTCGAGTTCGTTCCTGCGCGTCGGCGGCAGCGAAGCGGTGCGCGTCGATGTAAAGGTGATCGCTTCGACGCGGATTCCTTTGGATGAGGAAGTCAAAGCCGGCCGCTTCCGGCAGGATTTATATTATTTGTTAAACGAGGTGTCCCTGAACATACAGCCGCTGCGCGAACACAGCGAGGATGTGCCGGGCCTGTTGAGTTATTATGTCGATTATTTCGTGAAGCATGAAAATCTCCCATTCCGCAAGTTTTCGATGGCGGCGCAGAATTTTCTGCGCAACTATAGCTGGCGCGGTAATGTGCGCGAGTTAAAGAATCTGGTGCAGCGTTTGATGATTCTCGGCGTTGGGGAAGATATCGAACTGGAAGAGGTCAAATCGGCGTTAGGGACCGTGAGCAACGACGTTATCGTGTCGTCATCAGTTCCGGATTTTTTCAATCTGCCGCTGAAGGATGCGCGCGATCAGTTTGAAAAAGCTTATCTGGAATATCATTTCGAAAGAAGCGGCGGCAGTGTCGCCAAATTGTCGTCGATCGTAGGGATGGAGCGTACGCATTTATACCGCAAGCTGCATTCGTTGAACATCAAGCTGTAATCTCAACCATGGGGAGAATGAGTGAAATTGCGCGGATCAGGAAGTCTTGCCTGAATAAAGAAAATCAGGAAGGACTCGCCCCCGGCAGGCCGGAGGCGAGAGAGTGGAGCTTTAGGGAGTCAGTCCTTGGCCGACCACAACCACTTTCAGCGTATTGGTGCCGCCCTCGACGCCATTCAAATCGCCTTTGGTGATGATGAACTTGTCGCCGTCTTTGGCTTGATTCCATTTGCGCAGTTTCTCGACGATGCTTCGATTCACATCGGCATGATCCTGATTCAACTCCAGCGGGAAATAGATCGGGAATACGCCGCGGTACAAGGTGACCTTGCCCAGGGTTTTTTCCAGCCGGCTCATCGCGAAGATCGGCAGGCCGGAACTGATCCGCGACATCCACAGTGGTGTCGCGCCCGATTCGGTCAGGGCGACGATGCCTTTGATCTTGGTGTGGTTCGCCATGAACATCGCGGACCTCGCGATCGCTTCGTCGTCCCGCTCGAAATTTACGTTCGGGTTGTGTTCCGACCTTAGCATGCTCGGCTGCTTTTCCGCTTCGATGCAGATCCGGTGCATCGCCTCGACCGCCTTGACCGGGTATTTGCCGGAAGCGGTTTCGGCGGACAGCATGATCGCGTCGGTGCCGTCGAACACCGCGTTTGCGACGTCCAAGACTTCCGCGCGGGTCGGAATCGGATTGTCGATCATCGATTCCATCATTTGCGTCGCGGTGATCACGACCCGGTTCAACTCGCGGGAGCGCTTGATCAGCTTTTTCTGTACCGCCGGCAGATTCGCATCGCCGATTTCGACGCCGAGGTCGCCGCGCGCGACCATGATCACGTCGGATGCCAGGATGATCTCATCCATCACGTCCAGCGCTTCGGCGCGTTCTACCTTCGCGACGATGCCGGCATAGCAGCCTTCGGCTTCGAGCAGGCGGCGCGCTTCATTCAGGTCTTCCCCGCAGCGCGGGAACGATACCGCGACGAAATCGCACTGGATTTTCGCGATCGTCTTGATGTCTTCCTTGTCCTTCTCGGTCAAGGCCGCCGCCGACAGACCGCCGCCTTGCAGGTTGATGCCTTTGTTGTTGGACAGGTAACCGCCGACGACGACCTTGCAGTTCACGCGCAGGTTTTCTCCGACATTGACCACGTCCAGCACGATACGGCCGTCATCCAGCAGCAGGCGGCTGCCGGGTTTGACTTCCTTCGCCAATGGTTCGTAGCTGATGCCGACCTGGGTTTCGTCGCCGTCCAGCTTGCCGAGATTGATGTCCAGCGCGAAGTCCTGGCCTTCGTTCAGAACGACTTTGGTGTCTTTGAAGCGTTCGATACGAATCTTGGGGCCTTGGAGATCACCCAGAATGCCGACGCGGCGGCCGGTTTTCCTGCTCAGTTCCCTGACCCGCTCCGCGCGCTTGATATGATCTTCGGCGGAACCGTGCGAGAAATTCATCCGCACCACGTCGATGCCGGCTTCAAATAACCCCTCCAGCACGCCGGGTTTATCGGTGGCCGGTCCGAGAGTCGCTAAAATTTTGGTTCTTCTTAACATTCGATGATAAATGGCTTATTTAGCGTTGACTAAGGCAACGGTGGTATCCAGCATCCGGTTCGAGAAGCCCCATTCGTTGTCGTACCATGACAGTACCTTGACGAAATCGCCGTCTACCACATAAGTGGACGGTGCTTCGAAAATCGAGGAAGCCGGATTGTGGTTGAAATCGGTTGATACCAGCGGCAGGTTGTTGATCGTCAGAATGCCTTTCAATGGACCTTCGGATGCGGCGGTCAGAACAGCAGTGATTTCTTCCTTGCTGGTCGGTCTCTTGGCTTTGAACACCAGGTCGACGACAGACACGTTGATGGTCGGTACCCGCATCGCGAAACCGTCCAGCTTGCCTTTCAGTTCCGGCAATACCAGACCTACCGCCGCGGCCGCTCCGGTTTTGGTCGGAATCATCGATTGGGTCGCAGAACGCGCGCGGCGCAGGTCGCTATGATAAACGTCGGTCAGAACCTGGTCATTCGTGTAGGAGTGGATCGTGGTCATCAGGCCGTGCTCGATACCGATCGCATCATGCAAAGGCTTGACCAAAGGCGCCAGACAGTTGGTGGTGCAGGACGCGTTCGAAATGACCGTGTCGGACGCTTTCAATGTATTGTGGTTGACGCCGAATACGATCGTCGCATCGACATCGTTGCCGCCCGGAGCGGAAATGATCACTTTTTTCGCGCCGGCAGTGATGTGCGCCGATGCTTTGGCTTTGCTGGTGAACAAACCGGTGCATTCGTGGACGACGTCGATGCCCAGTTCGCCCCAAGGCAGTTTGGATGGATCGCGTTCGGAGAGGACTCGGATTCTGTCGCCGTTGATCACCATGTAGTCGCCATCGACGCTGACTTCGAAAGGAAATTTGCCGTGCACCGAGTCGTATTTGGTCAAATGGGCATTAGTGTTGCTATCGCCCAGGTCGTTGATTGCGACGACTTGAATTTCATTGGTGCGGCCTGATTCGTAGAGCGCGCGGATCACATTGCGGCCGATCCGGCCATAACCATTGATTGCAACTTTAATTGCCATTGAATCTCTCCAGAGTGATGAGTATGAAAAACCAACTAACATGGAGGGTTATAAACTAACCCTAAATCCGCTCACTATACCAAAAATCAGGGGGATTCGTCTATTGACACGGACGGGAAAATCACTTTTTTCCATGCGCTGCCGCGTGCTGGCAAATTTTTAGCGGCGGGAAGCACAACATTACGCCGCACAGGGGCGGCAACTTGCGGCAAACGGCATTACAGGACCGCAAGACGGTGGTGCGCAATGGCTACTTACTTAAAATGTTGACTTACTTTTGATGTTAATCTAACATTCTGAGCCATTATTAATTTAATAAAGGCATTAATTCTCATGAAGTCGAATTACCTTTTCCGTAGACACTTATATATTGTCTCCTCCCTAATCTCGAAGCCTTTGGGGGTAATCGTCTTCATCACCCTCTGTGCGGTTACCAACTTCGCGTATGCGGCCGCTCCAAAGCTGAGTCCTCAGGCAGGGTCGAAAGAAACATCGCTCAGCGCGGGACTCTACGCCCATTCCGGACTTCCGGAAGCGCCGGTGCCAGTTGGACATGCGCCAAGCCCCGAGGAGAACCGGGCCTTCGCAGCGGCCTTGCAACAGTTCTCGGAGCGAGTGGATCAAGAAGATGTCCGGGCTTTGATCAATTATCTTGCAGCCCATCCGCACAGCCCCTGGCGGGTGGCGGTACTGACTAATCTGGGCCTGATCCATTACGACGCTTCGCGGTTCAGCCAGGCTCTTGCCACCTTCGATGCCGCCTGGCAGGAAGGCAAACACGTGACCGGCAACGGTCCCGATAAAGCCCTGGTTGATCGTGCACTGGGTGAGTTGATCCGCATGCACGCGCGCATCGGCCATAAAGAGGACATCCGCCGTTTGCTGGCCGAGATCAAGGATCGCCCGTTGACCGGCATGGCAACCGAATATGTCGCCGGCGCTCGGGAAGGCTTGTGGATTATGGATAACGAGCCTGGCTTTGCCTATCTCTGTGGCCCCAAAGCGTTGGAAAGCATTATCGACTACTTCCAGCCGCAAGGCACCAAACGCAGCGTCGTCGATGCCGCCCGTTCCGGTCCAAAAGGTTATTCATTAAAACAAGTCGAAGCGCTCGCTCAACAGGCTAAGTTGTCCTACCGCATGGCCAAACGCCGGCCGGGCGCACAGCTGGTTATGCCGTCGGTAGTCCACTGGAAATCCAGCCACTATGCGGCGCTGCTCGAAGAACAGGATGGCCGGATCCACATCAAAGACCCGACCTTCGGCGGCGATTTGTGGGTAACCCGAGACTCCCTGGAGCAGGAAGCCTCCGGTTACATGCTGATTCCCGAAGGCAAATTGCCGCAAGGTTATGCCTCGGTGACCTTGGCTGAAGCCGGTAAGGTCTATGGACGTGGTGAAACCTCGCAGTCAAACCCGGCTAATACTAAACCCAACGACGACCAAACCTGCTCCGGCGGAGCAACGCCGATGTGCAGTTACCGTTTCCATACGATGCTGGCGAGCCTCAACATCAGCGATACGCCGATCAACTACCAGCCGCCTATTGGCCCTGCGGTCAAATTCATCGCCACCTACAATCAGCGTGAAGCTAACCAGCCGGCGAACTTTACTTATTCGAATCTCGGCCCGAAATGGACGTTCAACTGGCTCACTTATTTGGAAGACGATCCCGGTTACGCCGCTAGGGATATCAAACGTTTCGTCGCCGGCGGCGGCGCCGAAACCCATACCGGCTATAACGCCGCGACGCAAAGCTTTGCACTGCAGGGCTCGTCGCAGACGATCCTGGTGCGTACCTCGAGTGACCCGATCCGCTACGAGTTGCGCTGGCCGGACGGCAGCATCGACGTGTTTTCCCAGCCGAACGGCAGCAGCGTTTATCCGCGCAAGGTGTTTTTGACCGAGAAACGCGACCCGCAAGGTAATGCCATTACCTTAAGCTACGACGCCAACCTGCGCATCACGCAACTGACCGATGCGCTCGGGCAAGCGACGATGCTGTCCTATGAGGACCCCAACGACATCTACAAAATCACGCAAGTGACCGATCCGTTCGGACGCTCGGCAGTATTGACCTATAACGCGGGCCTGTTGGAGTCAATCACCGATCCGGTCGGCATCCAGTCGCAGTTGACTTACGGCAACAATCAATTCATCAAGACGCTGACCACGCCGTACGGGGCGACCAACTTTGCTTATGGCGAAAGCGGGACCTACCGCTGGCTGGAGGCGACCGATCCTTATGGCGACAAAGAACGCCTCGAGTACCGCCATGCAGCACCCGGGGTTCCGTTCAGCGAATCCATTGTTCCCCAAGGGCTGTCGCCGGTATTTAACGCTTATATCAATTACCGCAACAGCTTCTACTGGGACAAACACGCGATGAAACTGTTGCAGGGGCAGCCGCAAGATGCCGCCTTCTACAGCAAGGCCCGCCTGACGCATTGGCTGCACGATGTCAACACTTCGGTATCGGCTGGTGTCAAGGAGAGCGAAAAAGCACCGTTGGAAAGGCGCGTTTGGTACAGCTATCCGGGACAAACCTGGGGCGCCGGCGTCAATCCCGGCATGCTCGAGAAGCCCAGGCAAAGCGCCCGAGTGCTGGATGACGGCACGACGCAGCGGTATCAATACGAATACAATGCGTTCGGCAAAATCAAGCAAGCCCTCGATCCGTTGGGCCGCGAAGTCGCTTACGAATACGATACGAACAACATCGACCTGCTGCGCGTCAAGCGCAAAAACGGTGCCGGTTACGACGTCTTAGCCGAATTCACCTACAATAGCCGGCACCGCCCGCTGACTTACAAAGACGCCGGCGGCGTGATCACGCAATTCACCTGGAACACCGCCGGGCAACTGCTCTCGGTCACCGACGCGTTAAACCATACCATAGGCTACGAATACGACGCGCAAGGCTACTTGCAGCGCATCGTCAATCCTTCGTCGCGCACCCAGGCCAGCTTTACTTACGATCCGGTCGGACGCATCGCCACGACTACCGACGACAGCGGTTATACACTGGCTTACACCTACGACGACATCGACCGGGTCACGAAAATCACTTACCCCGACACGACCACGCACACGCTCACCTATGACAAACTCGATCTGGAGCATGAGACCGACCGCTTAAGCCGCACGACCTATTACAAACACAATGCCTTGCGGCAACTGACGCAAGTCACCGACGCCTTGAACCAGGTCACGCAATACGCCTGGTGCGGCTGCGGCAGTCTGGAATCGCTCACCGATGCGTTGGATAATGTCACAACCTTTACGCACGATGTCCAAGGCCGATTGACCCATAAGCGCTACGCCGACAATAAGGGCGTCGATTACACTTACGAAAACACTACCAGCCGCCTGAAAACCCGCATCGACGCGCAAGGCCAAAGCACGCAGTACCGCTACGCGAAAGACGACGCAATCACCGAGATTCTCTACAACAACAGCCAAAATCCGACCGCCGACCGGCATTTCGTTTACGACAGCGTCTATCCGCGGATGATGGCGTTCGATAACGGCCAAGGCCGGACGGATTTGAGCTATATCCCTGCCGGCCAGCCCGGTGCCGGCAAATTGGCCGAAGAAGCGACACCGGACGGCTACCGTATCGATAGAAGTTACGATGCGCTCGGCCGCCTGCAGGGCACTGACGTCGTCGACCTCAACAATCAGTCGCATCCGAGCGCCTTGAGCTATGACGAATTAAACCGACGCGTGCAGAATGTGACCGAACTCGGTCCGTTCCAGTATAGTTACGACCACGACTCCCCGCGCCTTTCGCAACTGCTCTATCCGAACCAGACGCAAACGCAATACACGTATTTC